>NZ_JAGQBP010000003.1:0-394195 GCF_024345695.1 Synechococcus sp. L2F
ATCCAGGCGGACTTGAACCGCCAAACAGCAAGACGCCCCCTGGCAGAGACACAGGGGGACGCTCGCTGCGCCTTGCCTGCTACGCGGTGACCTCCAAGAGGTCTGGAAGGCATGCAGGTGGATTGGGCATTTGGATGGTGTTCGTCGGGTGTTCTTGCCCTTCTTTTCAGTCCCATCCGGAGACTGGAAGCCGGTTTTGCACCGCATCCCTGGTGATCCATCTGGTAGAGATGGGAAGAGGGATAGAGATCGCGCTCGATCTCGCTGCGACGGATACACCTGGCCCCAATGGGCATGGGAAGGGCGTAGCGCGTCAGGGCCGCAAGGCCCCGCAGGAGGAAGACTTGGCGTCTATTGATACTGTCCTGCGCATGTATGGGCGCCTGTTGTGTTTTGGCGCAACGCTGGAGAGACTTAGTCACGGGAAGCCTGTTGACCCGCACAACGGTGCGCACCGGCTCGATCCGTCCTTGGGCATCTGCTGCCCTCGTCCTCCCGCTAAACCCCTCCGTCGTTTGGCCGAACGAGTGTCTCTACGGGGCCGCATGCCCTGCGCTGAACGGATTGAATACCGTCAGGCGTCTCGTTTGCACCTACCGGTTGACGGCACCACAACCAGTAAAGGTTGGATTTCGTACGACCTCGGGGGAGCGTTTCTATGTTGTAGCCGCAGCACAAAATGCCGCTAGCAATCATGCATAGGCTTGATGCGTCAGTTGAACTGTTGCAGTGAAAGGATTAGACTGTTTGGCTCTCAGCTTCAAGGCTGCAAGCCTGACCGGTGAGAGTGAGCGACTGCGGCGCAGTCCTGTCTCATCGGTTGAAAGCAACATAAGGGCAAAGCGAGCAGATCGTCAAGCAATTCAGGAGGACTAGATGACTACCGACTGGGCGGTAGTTGAGACACTGAATGAGGTCTAGAGAGGGTAGATAGACTTCTAGCTACTAGTAAATGTATGTGAATGATGGAGGGATGCTAGATGGACCCGGGCGGGGGCTCTTATTGGTTGGAGAGTTGAATAGAGGATGACACTGACTACCGCGACCCTTCTTCCCTTCTCGATGAATCAGCCATGCGAACTCCCGGACACAGAAGACTGGATCCAGCCATCCCGTCAATCACTAAAGCCAAAGGGAAACTAAGCTGGTCATTGGCATGATCGCAAGATGGCGTCATGTCCGTAATCTACGAAATAGTCAAATGGATATTGTCCTGGCCATTCTCATGATCACTCCTCACAGGACAAAAGGATTGAGAATGTGGTCACAAGAAGCACTGCGCAATGAGCATCTATCCCCGATGAGCAATGCTGTGCGCGTCTATCGCCCTTTCGGCAAGGTCCACGTCATGCGCCGAGGCCATGACCTCGCTGCGTGCCAGACGCTTCTCTAAGCCCTCAATCTGCTCCGATAGCTCTGCCCACCGAGTAGCAGACTCACGACGCTCGACCACATGGTTCATGGTGTTAATAATCAGCTTTGCAGCCCCTAAAGCAATGGATTCGGATTGTGACTGCAACAGCTCTCTGGCTTTCTGAACCGCATCTCCGTAGCCCTGCTGCAACTCCTTCGTTGCCTCGGATTCAATGTGCTGCAAGGCCTCATCAACCGCTCGTACATACGCAGGGTTCCGCCCCCATGACAGAAGGGTCGTGTAGCCAACGCCCAGCTGCTGCGCAATTTGACGCAGCTGCATCCCCTCCGCCGTCATCAAAACGGCCTTCCTTTGCCTGGGTTTCAGGGTTGCTGAGGCCATTGCAGCTTCTGTTCGAGCTGGATTTCGTCAGTTTTAGCGGGCCTTCCAGCAGTGGCGGCATCACCTGCGGCCATCTCGTGCCTGCTGCGTCTGCTCACCGCTCCTGCCTCAGCCCACTGGTCTCCCTGCTTGATGGGTGGGTTGGAGGGTCAATCGAGGCAGACATGCCTTGGCTCCAAGCGCTCACTGAACAACAGACGGGCAAGATTCTGTTGCTTAAGGTTAGCTCCTGCCCTGGCGTGCCGCCCTCGGGATAAAGCTTGAAGAGTCGGGATCAGCCGATCAAATGCCTGATCAGCCAGCTTCCATGTGTGCCGCAGGGATGGCCATAGGGAATTCGGTCCTCGGTGGAGACGTAGGAGAACAGAGGACCGGTCAGTTCCTGCTAGCCTCGCATCCGATCAGTGCCATTCAGCCATTCTCCTGCGGCTGGCCTGGTTTATCAGCAGCCTCCTACAAGCAAGATCAAGAACCACGTCTTCATCTCAAATACCCAACGATGACTTCGCCTGGAAGCCGCAACACAGCGGAATGATGGGAATCTTCTGCTTTGAGATGGAGTGCGATGAATTCAGGCATCCAGGTTCAGCTTATCTTGACACCGCTTCAGGTTCCCTTGTACCTTGATCGTAGTTGGATGATCGACTCCGAGAACGCCTAGTAACGTCTCAAGCGACCGTTCATAAAGAGGGATGGCTTCTTGGAAAATGCCTTGCTCTTCCTTAGATTTCGCCAGATTGTTCAAGCTGATAGCCACGACAGGGTCATCATGGCCGTAGGCCGCTTCATCTAACGCCAGAGCACGGCAGAAGAGCGGCTCGGCTTCCTCATGGCGCCCAAGGATGCGCAGCAAGTTCGCCAGGTAGTTCAAGGTGGAGGTTACCGATAGGTGATCAGGGGCGTAGACCGCCTCAAAGATCGCTAGAGCACGGCGGCAGAGCGGCTCGGCTTCCTCGGTGCGCGCAAGAGTTTCCAGCAATCCAGCCAAGTTGTTCAAGGTGGAGGCCACCAATGGGTGATCACGGCCGTAGGTCGTCTCAAAGATTGCCAGAGCACTGCTGTAGAGCCGCTCGGCCTCCTCGGTGCGTGTAAGGATTTCTAGCAATTTCGCCAGGTTATTTAAGGTAATGGCCACCGATGGGTGATCAGCGCCATAGGCAGCCTCCTCAATTGCCAAGGCACGGCGGAAAAGCGACTCGGCTTCCTCGATACAAGAAAGTGTGGTCAGCAAAGATGCCAGGTTGTTCAAGGTGGTCGCCACCTCCAGTTGATCGTCGGCCTCTTCATTGATCGACAATGCTCGGCGTAGAAGCGGCTCAGCTTGCTCGTTGTGTGAAAGCGTGCGTAGCAAGCTGGCCAGGTTATTCAAGGTAATAGCCACTTCGGGGTGATCAGGACCGTAGGCCGCCTCATGGATCGCCAATGCTCGGCGGAGAAGCAGTTCGGCTTCCTCAGTATGCGAAAGCGTGCGTAGCAATCCTGCCAAGTTGTTCAATGTATTGGCTACCGAAGGGTGATCAGGGCCGTAAGCAGCCTCAAAAATCGCTATAGAACGGCGGAAAAACTGCTCGGCTTCCTCATAGCGCGCAAGAGTGCGCAGCAACCTCGCATGGTTATTCAAGGTGCTGGCTACCTCAGGGTGATCAGGGCCGAACAATTCCTCCGCCCATCGCTGGTGGTCTTCCAACACAGGAAGCAGCACACGCCAGATCGTCCCGTCTGACAGATGTTCGATCCGCTCGTTGAACCAGCCGCACAACTCCTCGGGCTCCTGGATGTGGCGAGCATGGGCCAACGCGCGAAAGAGCCGCTCGCCATCGACTGAAGTGATGTCTTTAACCTTCCGCACTGCCAGAGGCCCATCGAAACGCTCGAATCCCCAGCGGTGCCAGTCACGGAAGGTGTCTGGGCGGGTGCGTCGATCGTGCTGCTGTAGATGCAGCACCATCTCGTTGTGCAGCTGCCACTGGCCCGGCGCTGGTTGTTCGATCGACCAGCCCTGCGCGAAGCGCTCGCAGGCACTGGGGGGATAGCCGGTCCCGAAGTGCTGGATGGCGTCACGGAACAGCGCCGCGTCCCAGGTCCCGAAGCTGGCCATCAGGTGCATGGTTTCGGCTTCTGAGATCTCCAGGTGGCTGAGCAGCCGCTCGATCACCAGCTGATGGGTCCCTCCAAAGGCTTCAGGGAGGCGCTGTTCGGGCGGAAGTTTGTCGTGGAGCTGGGTTTCCAGCTCCAGGTAGAAGGGCACCCCAGCCGCATGCTCAAGGATCGTGGCCACCAGGGCTGGATCGCTGATGCCGCGCTTTGCCAGAAAGGAGGTGGCATCCCCATCGGAGAGGCTGCCCACCAGGTGTTGCTCGCAGCACGCCTCCCAGGCGGGGTCGTAGGGCTGCCAGTTCAGCCGGTTGCGACCGGTGATCACCCACAGCACCTGGGGCAGTTCCCCCACCAGGCTCACCAGCCATTCCTCGCGCAACTGCCGGTGCTCCCCCTGGCGCCCGAGGCCGCCGTGCCACAGGGCCTCGTAGGTATCGAGAAAGATCACCGGAGCAGGCACCCGCCAGGCCATGGAATCGTGATAAAGCCCATCGCTGCTGATGGAAGCCACCAGACCATCACGGAAGTCCTGGGCCCAGAGCTGGGGCAGCAGCTCAATCAGCTCCTGTTGGGTCTTGCCGGATAGATTGCGCAGCAGGGGTTCAGCGCGATGGAGATACCAACTCCTGAGGATCTGCGAGGTATCGGTGACGCTCTTGATGACATTGAGGGTGAGGCCGATCAGCGGCGTATCCTTGGCCACATCGAGAGCCTTTTCAAGCACCTTGTCGAGCACATCGGCGTAGGACCCGGCGCGATCGAGCAGCGGGGCAGGTTGGGTGATGACGGGAGCCTCGGGGTGGAAGCGACCGGCGTAGTGAATCAGCGCAAGGGTGAAGGTGGGGAACGGAATCTCGGGAAAACACTGCCTGAGCCGAAACAGGGCCGTATCGGGTTCGGTTGTGCCAGGAGAGGCAAAGTCGAGCCGGGCACCGGCGTGTTCGCTGTGCTGTTGGCTGAGGAGTTGTTGGAGTTTCTGGGAAAGGGTGGTTTTGCCGATGCCACCTTCCCCATAGAACACGAGAACATTGTTCTCCTGGGGTTGTTTCGCTGCTAGGAGGCGCTCAAACGAATCAATCAAGCCCGTACGATCGGTGAAGACATCCAGGGCATTGGGCCGTGCTGGATCTGGTCGCCTGGAGACCTTGGGCATGGTTCAGGGCGCTGCCGGGCAGCCAGGTGCTCGTGAACCGATGCTAAGTGGCAAAGGCGCATAGAGACTTGGCGGGCTGGAGGTTAGGTAAAGATGTGTATCCAAAGCCAAGGCTTTCCGAAGTACACCATAGGGATTAAGTGATCTGGTATGCCTAACGCTCAAGATCAGCGGCGAGCATTAGTTGTATGTTTGTGCAAAGTGAATATGGCTCCCGTCCGCTGGATCTTGATGTTAGGCGCCGGTTGATGGAACTAGTCCGCCTTGCCATAAGTCTCCTCATAGATCTCGCTGAGCGATCGGCCGTTGAATGTCCAGTGCGGGCATGGTGCTACTTGGTATTCAATTCCGAGTGCCTTGCTGGTTGCGGTCGTAAGGAATAGCTCGTCGTCGCCCGATTGGACCTTTCGGGGAGCGATGACGGTCACAGTAGTTTCGTTGTGGGTGGACTGAAGGATGGAGCCGACCGGAATACCCATCTCGATGAAGTTTATGCTTGGGCGTCGCTTGCGAAGTAGCTCGGTGGCGACGAGAGACTGCTGATCGACGCCGGTGGGTTGCTGGCTGACCTCGTGGGTGGCGTCCTCGGTATGAAGGAGTCGGAGAATCGCGATCGCTTGTTCCGGATCGATGCGGAAAAACTCTCTCTTGGGATTGATTCGGTTGGGGTCGAAGGCGGTGTGAAGGGCTTGTTCGACGTCCTCGGCGTTCTCGACTTTGCATGCGAATTGGAGCTCGAACGGAACTGGAACCCCCGTCGTGTAGAGCTGGCCGATACGCACGTTGGCGTCTTCCTGCGTGGTGTACCCGATCTTCACGAGACCGGGCATTGCCGGGTTGGTCAGGACGTAAACGACTTTCATGACATAGAGGGCGCTGAGGGGTCTAACTCTGATTGGGCGGATCCAGTGAATGGCGCTGTGTGCCTACCCAGTGAAGCCTAAGAGCGGTTGGGCCTGAAGTGAAATTAGCTCAAACCCACGGCAGACCAATGATGTCAGGCTCACCCAGCTAGAGGCCCCACGTTTTTGGCGGACCCGTGGAAGACAGTCCGGTAGATTACAGAAGAACAGGACGGCCGTCCGTTTACTCGCCAATGGGCCATGGATGTTCTGCCGGTCGCGCCTGCAAGATCAAGGCCAACGACCCCTGCACCCCTGAATCAGCAAAACCTGCTGTTTGATCTGCCGTGCCGGTGGCGGGGGGCGCTGAGATGCTAGTAAAGGGTGCGTGTCAGTCGTGTTGAGATTCACATCACATTGCCCCAGCGCACTTGGCCTGCACTGACAATTCACCTCTTGTCAGAGCCAACTGATTGGGCCCTTTGTCACCTCTCCAGCAAACCCTTTCAACTTCCTTGCCCCCCTTTAGACCGACGCCCTTGTTCCAATGCATCCTTGTTCTTACCCCACCATTTGCCCCTAACACTGTTTAAACTTGGAAGCCTGGAAAGTAATCCTTACGTCCACTCCCGCTTCACCACTACATACCACATATTGGCATACCGGTCCATCCACCCCACCAGTTTCCCTCCCATCGCTTGGCCTAAACCGCGTACCCTTGCTCACGTCTCACCACATCCATCCCTCCACAAGCCACAGCCCCACGCCCTGCGCAAACCGCTCAATCGCTGATGTGGCCTCCGTTACTGGTTCAGTGCTTCTGAGCGTTGGCGTTAGATCGTTGTGACAGATTTAGGTTACTGCAGATATCAGCAACTGTCTAGTCCTGATTGATAAGCTACTCAGCGATGCGCTGCGTGCAGATTATCTACTCGGGGTGTGGCGTTTTCATTTTATGAGACTTGTTGGGGCCAAGACTGGCCGGCATGGAATCTCTAACAAGATCTGTTCAGCTTTAGAAGTCTACACCAAGCTAGTCCTGAGCTTAGAGAGTGCGAAGTGTTAGTACTATTTGTCGATTGACTCAGATCAAAAAATCCCGACTATGTCGTGAAGGCGATCGCCTGATCGTGGAGCGTGACGCCGACTTTGCGTACTCGGTGCGGGACTTCACTCCCACCGAGCGCAGGTGCGGTGAAGACGGGGAGGGGAGGCCCACGCCCAACACCATGGCCCTGAGGATCGTCAGAGACGGCTGCAAAGGGCTGTCAGCGGGCTCGGGGGGCAATTACGGCTTCAGACCCCGTTCACGAGCGGCTTGAGGAGGAGCTGGCGGGCCAGGGGCGTGCCCAGGAAATCCCGGTCCTGCGGTCGGTGTAGCGCTGGCTGAACCGGTGGATGGAAGACGGTGTTCTCGCTCTCGGGGGGAAAGTCCAGTTGGAGGGGGTGAAGCAGCCTCTGATCAGCTACTGCATTCCCTCTCTCGTACGCGCACTTGTGCGGGATGTTACCTCCGGTGGTCATTTGTCCATTGCCCCATCAGATCCCTTGGTACGACAGGGAATAGCAATGGACAACCCTTTGGACACTGATGAGGCTTGTCCATTGCTCTATGTGGAACCCCCGAGCACGGAGAGCAATGGACAAGCCCCCGCAGCATCGGACAGCGTGTCCATTGCTCCTTCCTGTCATATCAATGAGTCTCATAGGGCAATGGACAACGGACAGCCCGAGGTGTCACTACGTACACGTGCGCGCGCGCGGGCTTCGAGTGCCGAGAGAGGGTCAGCCCCAACCTCTACAGGTTGGTGAAACGCTCCATAGCCTTGCTGATGCGATCCGCCTCAAGCCACCGCTTGTAGCACTGTTCGTGCATTTGTAGGCTGTGTCCCATGAGTCTTGCTCCCAGTTCAGGGGGCACACCTCTATCCATGAGTCGTAACGCATAGGCGTGACGCAGTGCATATGCTCTAAACGGCACACGGGCTCGTTTCAGCGCAGCGCATAAAACCTGCGCGATGGAGCTTGTTGACTGAGTCGGGCGCGGCAGATCTTTCAGTTTGAATCGTTCGACCCAGTCACCAGGGCAGGCCCGTACACGACGCCCGCCGGTCTTTGTGTTATCCGCCACCTGGACCCAATCATCCGGTAACCACTGCAATTCAACGCACTCGTGGGGTCTGAGTCCGAAGGTCGCGCACATCCCGAAGGTCCAGCGCCAGTGCGGCAGCCGTATCGCCTCCCAGGCCCCCTCGATCGCACCATCGCTGGGGATGTCCCGCTCCGTGAGCTGGGCGGCCCCGTAGCCCCGGCAGGCGGCCTGCAGCGGCGCTGAGTCCATCCCGAGGGATCGGGCCACCTGGGCAAGCAGAGAGCCCTGGTCGTGGCGTGCAGCGCTGCCAGCGGGCATCAGGCAGACCACCCGGAGCAGCACCGCCGAGGTGATCACCCCCGAGGCCGGGAGCTTCCGCAGGGCCGGTGCCCATTTCTTCTCCCAGGCGTTGACGCCGCGCTCGGGGGATCCCCGGTACTTGCTGGCGTGCAAGCGCTGGGCGGCGGCGCGGAACTCGGCTGCGGTGATCTCGGACTGTGTCTCTTGGGTCCAGTCAGCCCAGTCGAAGGTTCCTTGGCGCAGGGTCATCCCCAGGCGGACCGCTGCGGCCTCCGCTGCCGGGAGGGAGGCGTAGTCGGCGGGCAGTCCGAGGGCCAGGCGCTGGCGCTTCCGGGTGCTGGGATCCGATCGGTCCACCAGGGTGGCCCGCAGCACCAGGCTGGCCTTGCGGCGCTCCACGCAGCATCGGTGGTGACCGGCCTTGAGCCTGGCGTTCAGCTCGGAGAGGGCGGCATCGAGGGACATGGGTGGACCGAAAGGTGGACCGAATCTGTCGCCTGTTTGGGCCTACATAGGCCGACTTGCACCTAAACAGGCGAATGCGTCTTCAGTCAAAAGGCTTGCTATGACTGAGATCTGCTGCGGTGACTGCATTTCAGCGGTTTGGCTTTGCCGTAGTTCTAACACCCCCTGGTGGTGGTGTTCTATTTCCCGCTGCTGGCGCTGCCGCTCAGCCTGCCGCTGGTGCTGCTGCATCCGGTGATGCCCACCGTCGCGGAGTGGGGCTGGCTGCTGGGGGTGGGGGTGTTCACGCAGCTGGGCCAGCTGGCCCTGACCCGCGGCCTGATGACGATGCCGGCCGCCCGCGCCACCGCACTCAGCTACGTGCAGGTGCCGCTCGCGGCCCTCTGGGGGCTGCTGTGGTTCGGCGAAACCCTCGACCCCGACATCCTCACCGCCGCCGGCCTCGTGCTCGGCTCCACCCTCCTGAGCCTGGGTCGCTGAGGGGTCACGCCAGCGGCCTTGCTCAGGCCATCACGATCAGGCCATCGCCGTGATCGCGCTGCGGAAGCGGGCGTGGGCCACGCCGAAAAACACCGAACCGATCAGCAGCAGGGCCAGGAACTGGGGCCACACCACCGAGAGCGTGGCCCCACGGAAGAGGATGCCCTGGGCGAGCATCACGAAGTGGGTGTTCGGCGCCGCCAGCATCACGGTGCGCACCAGCTCGGGCATGCTTTCGCGCGGGGTGACCCCACCCGAGAGCATCTGCAGCGGCAGCAGCACCATCATCAGCAACAGGCCGAACTGAGCCATCGAACGGGCGAAGGTGCCCAGGAAGATGCCCAGCGAGGTGGAGGCGAACAGGTAGAGCGTCGCCCCGGCGGTGAACAGCGGCAGCGAACCGGCCAGGGGCACCTTGAGCAGATCCTGCACCACGAACATCAGGGACAGCAGGCCGGACAGAAGCACCACCAGACCCATCGACCACACCTTGCTGGCCATGATCTCGAAGGGCGTCACCGGCATCACCAGCAGGTGCTCGATCGTGCCCCGCTCCCGCTCCCGGATCAACGCGGCGCCGGTTAACACGATTGAAAGCAGAGTGATGTTGTCGATCACCTTGTTCACGGCACCGAACCAGGTCTTGGTGAGCTCGGGGTTGAAGCGCATGCGCGTCACCAGCTGCAGCGCGGGCTCCGCAGTTGCCTGGCTGTTCTGCACAAAGGTCTGCACCTCGGTGCTGATGATCGACTGGACATAGCCGCTGCCCGTGAGCGCCTGGCTGACGCGGGTGGCGTCCACGTTGAGCTGAACAGCCGGTGAACGGCCGGCCAGCACATCGCGCTGGAAGCCGCTGGGAATCACCAGGGCGAAGGTGTCGAGCCCCGCATCCATGCGCTGGTCCATCCGGGCCTGCTGGATCAACTCCGGCAGCTGGAAGTAGGGCGGCTCGAACGCAACGATGATCCGCTCGGAGAGCAGCGAATGGTCTTCATCCACGATCGCGATCGGGGCCGTGTGCAGCGTTTCGGGAAGCAGCGTGGCACCGGTGTAGACCGACACTGTGAAGACGAAGACGATCAGCAGCAGCATGATCGGGTCACGGGCCAGGCTCCACAGCTCCTTGAGACCCAGATGCAGAACATTGGCGGCGCGCATGGTTCAGCCCTCCTGTTTCTTCAGGAAGAGAACGGACAATCCGAGCAGGACGGGCACGGCCAGCAGCAGCGCGGCGAAGGCGCCGGATAGATCTGCGAAGCCCAGGCCCTTGGAGAAGGTGCCGGTGGAGATGGTCAGGTAGTGGGCCGTGGGATAGATCGCTCCGATCACCGCTCCGGCGCCCTGCAGGGACGACACCGGATCGAGCAAGCCGCAGAAGGAGGTGGCCGGCAGGATCGTCAGCACCGCGGTGCCGAACAGGGCGGCGATCTGGGTGCGCACCAGGGTGGAGATCATCAACCCCAGGGAGGTGGCACAGATCACGTAGAGCAGGGCGCCGCTGGCCTGGGCCAGCACGCTGCCGGTGAGAGGCACGGCGAACAGGGTGACCGCCAGCAGGGTGAGCAGCACATAGTTCACCATCGCCAGGGCCACGTAAGGCACTTGCTTGCCCAGTAGGAACTCCAGGCGGGTGACGGGGGTGGCGTAGAAGTTGACGATCGTGCCCAGTTCCTTTTCGCGCACCACCGAGAGCGCCGCCAGGATCGCCGGGATCAGCAGCAGCAGGATCGGAATCGTGGCCGGCACCATGGCCACCAGGCTGCTGATGTCGGGGTTGTAGCGGAAGCGTGTCTCGATGCTGGCGGGGGGAGCGGGCTGGTTTGACCCAACACGCGCCGTGCCCTGTCCTCCTGCCATTGGCCATGCAGGCCCTGCACATAGGCGCGCACCGTCTCGGCCCGCATCGGCATCGATCCGTCGATCCAGGCGCCGATCTGCACGGGGTTGCCGCGCTCGAGATCACGCCCGAAGCCCGGTGGCAGTTCGATCGCCACGCTCAGCTCCCCCGAGCGCATGCGCCGATCGAGGGCGTCATAGCCGTCCAGTGGCGGATGTTCGATGAAATAGCGCGACCCGGCCAGATTGAGGGCGTAGTCGCGGCTTGTTGTGGTGCCGTCGCGGTCGAGCACGGCATAGGGCAGATTCTCCACATCCATGCTCATGCCGAAGGCCATCACCACCATCAGGAACAGGCTGCCGAGCACGGCCGTGCTGATGCGGATCGGGTCGCGGCTCAGTTCCAGGGCCTCGCGCCGGGTGTAGCTCCCCAGCCGTTGCAGGCTGAATCCCTGCTGCTGCCTGGGCGCTCCCTGCCTGGGTGGCGCTGCTGCCGGGGGAGCCTGGAGCGCTGCGGTTGTGGTGGTGGGGTCGCTGTCGCCGCTCGCCTCCTCCAGGTAGCCGATGAACGCCTGCTCGAGCGTGGCCGCGCCGCGCCGCGTCACCAGGCCGGCGGGGGTGTCGCTGACCAGCACCCGGCCGGCATGCATCAGGGAGAGGCGGTCGCAGCGCTGCGCTTCGTTGATGAAATGGGTCGAGAGGAAAATCGTGACCTGTTCCTGGCGCGACAGGTCGATCAAGTTCTGCCAGAACGTGTCCCGCGCGATCGGATCGACGCCCGACGTGGGCTCATCGAGGATGAGCAGGTCGGGCCGATGCACCAGTGCCACCGCCAGTGACAGCCGCTGGCGCACCCCCAGCGGCAGGGCAGCGGGGAGGGCCTCTTCCAGACCCGCCAAGCCGAACTGCTGCACCAGCTCCGCGACACGCCCGGGGATCTCCGCCTCCGGCATCTGAAACAAGCGGGCGTGCAGCACCAGGTTCTGCCGCACCGTCAGCTCGCTGTAGAGCGAGAACGCCTGCGACATGTAGCCCACCCGCCGCCGGGTGCTGAGGTCATCGGCGTCCAGGGGCTGGTGGAAAAGGAGGACCTGGCCGGAGCTGGCCGGCAGCAGCCCGGCCAGCATTTTCATCGTGGTGGTCTTGCCGCAACCGTTGGAGCCGAGGAAGCCGAAGATCTCGCCGCGCTCGATGCGCACGTTGACCCGATCGACCGCCAGAAACGTGCCGAACCGTTTGCTCAGATCCATGGCCTCGATCGCCACCTGGCCGTCGCCCGGCGGGCGCGCTGGAATCGTCACCGGATGGTGCTCCCGTCGCCTCGCCTCGGGCAGCAGGGCGATGAAGGCGTCCTCCGCAGTGCTGGTGCCGGTGCGCCGCCGCAGCTCCGCCGGGCTGCCGGTGCTGAGCACGCGACCGCCATCCATGGCCACCAGCCAGTCGAAGCTGGCGGCCTCGTCCATCGAGGCGGTCGCCACCAGCACGGTCATGGCTGGGTGCTCGCGCCGGATGCTGCTGATCAGGTCCCAGAACTGGCGGCGCGAGAGGGGATCGACCCCGGTGGTGGGTTCATCGAGGATCAGCAGACCGGGGTCGTGGATCAGGGCGCAGCACAGGCCGAGCTTCTGCTTCATGCCCCCCGAGAGCTGGCCGGCCGGGCGAGTGCCGAAGGCCGCGAGTCCGGTGCGCTCCAGCAGCTCGGCGCGGCGGCTACGGCGCTCGGCGCGGCCCTGGCCGAACAGACGCGCGAAGAAGTCGATGTTCTCGATCACCGTGAGCGTGGGCGACAGGTTGTTGCCCAGGCCCTGGGGCATGTAGGCGATGCGGGGGCAGACCTCGCGGCGATGGCGTGGATCGGCCATGTCACCCCCCAGCACCTGCACGCGGCCCTTCTGCCTGCGGCGGATCCCGGCGACCAGGGCCAGCAGGCTGGATTTCCCCACCCCGTCCGGACCGACCAGACCGGTGAGGCCACCGCCGCCCACATCGAGGCTGACGCCGGCGAGGGCACGGGTCGCGCCGAACTGCAGCTGCACATCCCGGAGCTGAACGACCGCTGGCGTCAATCCGGAACCCTCACCGTCAACGCCGCCGGCCAGGCGGCCTTGGGGTCGAGTCGGACGTAGGCCATGCCCGGCAGTCCGGTCTTGACGCTGCGGATGTGGCGTTTCAGCAGGGCGGGATCAATGCGGGCCTTGATCCGGAACATCAGTTTCTGGCGCTCCACGGCCGTCTCCACCGTTTTGGGGGTGAACTGGGCCACATCGGCCACGAAGGTGACCCGCGCCGGAATCACCAGCTGAGGAGCGGCGTCCAGCACCAGGTGCACATCAGCCCCCATGCGCACCTTGCCGGCCTGGGCCGTGGGCAGAAAGAACGTCATCGAAACGTCGGAAAGGTCGACCATGTTCAGCACCTTCCCGCCGGCGCTCAACACTTCGCCGGGCTGGGCCACGCGGTACTGCACCCGCCCATCCCTGGGGGCCTGGAGCTGGCTGTCAGCGATGTTCGCCTTGATCCCCTCGATCCGGGCCTGGGCGGCCGCCACCGAGGCCTTCGCCTCGATCACCAGCGAGCTTGCGGTGGTGATGGCGGCGCGGCTGGCCGCCACGGTGGCCTGGGCGGAGGCGACGATCGCATCAGCGCCATAGAAACCGGCGCGGGCATCGTCGAGGCTCTCCGCTGAAACGGCGCCACTGACGAACAACTGCTCCGTGCGGCGGCGATGGCGGCGGGCGTCTTCACGCTCTGCGCTGTGCTGCAGCACGATGGCTTCCGCAGCCGTTCGCTCACTGCGCCGCTGGGCCACACTGCTCTGCGCCGTCTCCACAGCGTTGCTGGCCTTGCGCAGATCCGCCTGGGCTTCACGGAGTTGGGCGTGAAGCACATCGGTGTCCATGCGGGCCAGCACCTGCCCGCGAACAACGAAGTCCCCCTCCTTTCCCAGCACTTGCTTGAGCCGGCCCGCTGACTTGGCCGCCACATCGATTTCTACGGCCTCAATGCGTCCGTTGCTGCTGGCGAACCCCGGCGCCAAACCCTTCGGCTGGTTGGCGCGCCAGAGCCAGCCTGCCCCTGCACCGGCCACCGCAAGGGCCGTGATCAACAAGAGCCAATGCTGCCGGGTCATGATCTGGCTGCGGTTGGAATCAGCTCGACCCAAGCCCATCCCTGAGCAGCCTGGAGATTGGGGCAGGCGATGGTCAACAGGGCGGCCAGCTTGTTTGTCTGATCGATGTCACACCTGGATGGCAGTTGATTCACCGAAAACAAAGCCGTTCTCGCTTCTCCCTTGCGTTCAAGCCGGGGTTGTTTCGTTCAATGACCCGGACGATCCTGTTCCCCTTGCTGGTAGGCCCGTGGCAGACCCCTGTCTAGCCAGGCCGTTCACCGGCGCCGGCTGAAGGGTGTACCGAATCGGTGGCAGAAGTGCAGCACATCTGTGCGAGATGCGCGGAAGTCTGGCGCATTGCCTTGATCAGTAGAAGGCAGGGGCCTGAAGCGAAAGATGCTCAAGATCACCATGATCTGGGGATAGTGGGTGCCGCCATAGCCGCCTGGAATGGCAGTATCAGGTTGCGGTTGTCCGCAGGGATGATGGTGAGATGATGAACACATTCTTGGCTTCCTTTGTACAGTTGGCCATCCCCCACCTCACCAACAACACGTTCGTGATGAGGAGCGTGGATCGCTCACCATTGCATGCCGAGATCGCTCAGGCGAACACCATCCAGATCTGGGAGCACGATGTTGGCGGCACCAACACGCTCCTGAGGTCCGATGCCAACCGACCACATCCCTGCAGCGATGGCTGCTTCAATGCCAACGGCGGCATCTTCAATCACCACACAGTTGGCAGGAGCAAGGTTTAATTGAGCGGCAGCACATTGAAAGATGTCGGGTGCTGGCTTTGGACGTTGAACGCTGTCGCCGTCTGCGATTGCATCAATGAACGCTCCGATCCCAAGCCTGTCGATGACAGTGCGTGCATTCTTGCTGGCGGAGCCAATCGCGATTTTCATCTTTGCTTGTCTGAGCTCCTGCAAAAACTCAATGGCCCCTGGAAGCATGTCCTGGGGGGTGATGGTTTGGATGTCTTCAAGGTAGTAGCGATTTTTGCGCTCCATCATGTCCTGAAGTGCAGATTCGGAGTATTGTCGCTCGCCGATGATCTGCAGAAGCGATCCGCGTCTGGACACACCACGAAGGGCCTCATTGGCCTTGCGATCGAAGGGTAGCTTTTCCTCATCCGCTAATCTCTGCCAAGCGCGGTAATGAGATTCGGAGGTGTTCGTCAACACCCCATCCACATCGAAGATGAAGCCCTTGATGTCTGGACCTGGACCTGGACCTGGACCTTGAGTTTGAGGTGGACCTTGCGCTGGAGGTGGTGCTGGCTGTGACAGATCAAAACTGTGCCAGGTACCGCGCCATTGCAGCTTGAATCTGAGCCGCTTCCAGGTTGGCGGCAGATGGGGAATCGCCATTGGGCTGTTTCCTTTCATGTGAATACCGGCGAAGCCGAACACCACGGCTTGCCATACGCCACCTGCTGATGCCGCATGAATCCCATCTGCTGTGTTGCCGCGGCTATCTTCGAGATCAACGGTTGCTGCCTGCATGAAGTAGTGATAGGCTTCTTCTTCCTTGCCCAGCTTTGCGGCCAGGATCGAGAGAATGGCAGGGCAGAGCGACGATCCGTACGTGGTGTCCGTGCGGGGAGTGTAGTAGTTCCAGTTCTTTTCGAGAACATCAGGGTAGGAAAGGCATGTGTTGGTGTCTCGCATGAGATAGAGGAGCATCAGGACGTCAGGTTGCTTCAGTACCTGAGACTGATTGGTCATGTCCATTCCCAGAACGTCCTGCATGGAGCGATGTCGGGGCTCGTAGTCATTCAGGTGAATGTCTCGTAATTCGAAGAACTGATCAAACTGTTCAATCAGCCCGGTTTTTGTATCGTATGGGGTGTACAGCTGTGCGATGGCGGCTTGGAGCTGGCGCAGCCTGTCTGCATTGAGTTGTAGCTTTTGAGCGAGCACAGCGGCGTGGCCCGGAAACTGCTGCTGCAGCCATCCGTAAACGGAGACGGCTGTCTCCAGATTCCACTTCGCCATCCAATTGGTATAGGCGTTGTTGTTCACCTGTTCGTGGTATTCATCAGCGCCTATCACTCCATCCAGTTCAAACCGTTCCCGCTCCGGCTTCCACTCCAGCCGGCTCATCCAGAAGATGGCAGTGTCCAGAATGACTTCGGCTCCGTAGTCTCGTAGCCAGATGTCATCGCCTGTTGTCTGCCAGTAGTGCCAGGCCGCATAGGCAATATCGGCACTGATATGAATTTCGCGATCACGGCACCAAATGCGTATCGCTTTCGAGTATGGGTCGGTCTGAATGGACCATCGGGGCGTCATCTCGTCACCCGTGGCTGCACTCTCCCAGGCAAACATCGCACCGTGATAGCCACTATGGGAAGCTTTTCGCCGTGCACCACTCAGGGTGTGATAGCGGTAGGTCAGTAAGCTCTTGGCAATCTCAGGCTGCGTCAAGGTGAACAGTGGCAAGATGAAAATATCCGTATCCCAGAACACGTGTCCTCGATACCCAAATCCCGATAACGTTCTGGCCGGAACGCTGACGCGGCTGCTGTCAGCGCATTCACCTGCGATGTGCGAACAAGCGCCAATAAACAATTGGAAGATGTTGTAGCGCACGGCCACTTGTGCGTTGGTATCTCCTTCAATCTCTATATCGCTTTGCTGCCAAAACTCGTTCCATGCGTTCTGATGCGCCCTCAGCAGAACGGGATAGGCCGGCAGGTTGGCCAGTTTGGCCACAGCCGCCTGGGCGGGATGGTCCACATCTTGTGATGTGATCAAGGTGACAACTTTCTCTACGCCTACGGTTCTTCCCTTGGCCGCGAGAAAGGTGATCGCGATGGTGGGGCAATCAACAGGGCTCGTTGTTCGTATTGGTAGATCGTTGTTGATCGGTGTCATTCTGGCTGCCATGCCGAGTTCAACATGAGAACTGCGGGTGCGAACATGCAGCCAGATGGCTTGATCATTCGTTCCCCGGTCAAGCTGCTGCCAATGATCAAAGCCTTGGTTGTTGGCAAAGTCGTGAAGGCTGGTCTGAATTTCAATCGCTCCAGTGAAATCAACAGGAGTGATCTGGCAGCTCAGCCCGAATACGGGATGATCTGCCAAGCTCGCAAAGCGCTCAAAGCGAAGATCCACGGTGTTCCCCGTTGGGCTCCGCCAGCGCAGTGCACGGCTAAGGATCCCGTTGCGTAGATCCAGTGTTCGTTCGTAGTGGAGGATGGTGCCATGATCCAGTCGGAATCGATCGCCGTTGATCACGATCGCCAGTTCCAGCCAATCTGGACAATTTGCGAGCTCGGTATAGGCTCCAGGAATGTCGTCATAGACACCATGCACCAGTGTGGCTGGCATTGCATTGAAATACCCTTCTTCAAAGCTTCCCCGCGTACCCATGTACCCGTTGCCGATCGTAAATACTGTTTCTCTGGAGCGTATCTTTGCTGGATCGAAGTGATGCTCGCTCACGCTCCAGTCTGTGTATGTCAGTTCATGAGAATCACATGAAGGATGCAGTGAGCTTGTGAGTTCTGTGGAAGTCATCGGCCCTGGTTGTCTGGGGGTGTAAGCGTATGCAGCTATGGTGTCTTCGTTCAGTTAATGCCTGAAACTCAACCTTCAAGTCTGGTTGTACGTCGATGGGGTAGAGGTGATGTTGCCTTGGTTTGGGGCAGCAACCATCCCATTGCTTCGGTGTAATCCTGGACGAGTGACTTCAGCCATCCTTTTGGCTTCAGGGTCGATGCCGTGGCCCATGGGATGGTGTTGCTCCATGTCTTGAGCCAGTGCGGCTGGGGGAAGTGATCAAACGCCAGCCCGTAGCCTGTCTTCATGATGATGCGCACGACTCAGGCGTGGTCGCTGTGCGGCAGATCTGAGGTGCCGCGACCGGTCTTGAGGGGCTGAAGGTGACATGGACCCCGGAACGCCGATCCCAAGGCGTACGTAGCCCGACCGCTCTGCTGCTCTTAGCTCAGGCGTGCTTCTGCGTTGCATTGTCCATCGACTCAGGCTGGCCCGGGGCCAGGACAATGCAACGGCCTGTGCTGGGGAGCTTGGCCTGATCAACCAGAACCAGGTCACCGTTGAAGAGACCAACCCCGCCGATGGCATCACCCACCACGACCAGTGGCTCAGTACTCACCAGGGGAAGCACCAGCTCGCGGTTCAGGTCGCGGCGGACCTCAATGGAGTCGTTGGCAGGTTGTGACGTTGAGCCCATGCAGGCCAAGCTCCCCGGCGCTACTGGCTGTGCTTGAGCCGGAGGCGGTTGCAGCAGCAGGCATGAAGTGGACTGAGCACTCACGGCTTGGTGGATCGGGGCTTCTGAGTAGGGACAGCACCATCTGGCGGCGGGGTTGTTGTGCCAGTGCCCCGACCAACCAGCGGGGGGGCTTGCAAAGGGCGCTGCCAGTGATTCTGCTGCCTCGTGGCGTGGAAAACGCCTGGGAAGAACGATGAATCGCGATCTAGCTTTCCTGCGTGACGGTTAGACCAATCTCTTGGCCGTAGGACAGTTCCAGCGTATGACCGTCAGGATCTCGCAAGAATGCCCAATAGCCAATCGGATAGCCCGAATCCTTGGGCTCTTCAAGCAATAGCCCAGCCTGTCGAGCCTTGTCGCACAACATGTCCACGGCTTCCCGGCTCTTACAGCCAATACCAAGATGGGCTAGGGGAGAGAGAACTGGCTGCACAATGGTGGCTTGAATCAAAACAATCACAAACGGTCGCGTATGGTCAGACAACCAGACAACTTCAGATCCTGTTTCCCTGTCATTGCGCCGATGCACAACTTGCATGTCAGCATAGGTAGCATAGAATTCAACACTGCGTCCAATATCGGAAGCGGGTAAGGCGACGTGGGTAAGTCCAAGATCAAGCATGGTCAGCTCCTCTGGCTGTGTTAATCACAGTGTAATACTGGAAGCAATGATGGGGAAGTTGCCTTTGTCCGGCGCTGACGAATGGTTGTCTTGGGAGGCGGCGGCCTTTGGAGTGTTGGGGTGGGCTGGGATCCCAATACCCAGCAGTTTTTGATGCACCACCCCTCCGGAGAAGCCGATCTGGTGGCAGGAGGGTGTACGCGCTCACAACAGGGAGCTGCCGCATGACCACAGCCACCCACTCTCATCAGCCCTTGACCGATCAAGGGGGTCAGGTCATTGATGTTGGGCTGTCCCTTCCCTCAGTGCTAGGGCCACTCCAAGGTCAGTTCCAGCTTGCGGCTGGCTGTTGCCGAGCTCTTCCTTGAAAAGGGTTGGGCCACTGGGGCCATTGATTCGGTTTGGATCCATGCCTCCAGACTCACCAGTTGTCGCTTAGGGCTGGAGATCAGAAAGCGTTGCGGCAGGAGCCACTTGCCACTCCGGGGACGGAACCAACCTGGACCAATCGTGCGGTGAAGCGCGTCGTCATTGCCGGGATTCCCGACCATCGACACCCAACCTCCGGCGGCATCAGGAATCTGCTCCGAACGGGCAATGGAGAGACGCATGGGGCCGGCAAGATCGTTCCAGGTGAAGGCCGCAGCTGGAGGGGATGAAGGGATTCTGACAAAGCCGAATTGGTCCAGGGACACTGCTATGGGGGTTTTCAGTGTCGTCAGTTGATGACTGGATCCATCGGGCATCACCAGCACAAAGTTGTAATCTTTCTGTGGCAATATACTGATGCCTTCGTGTGCATCATTGGCGATGTAGTAATAGGGGTGGCGATCGTAATAGTTTCCTTGCCAGACCTTGAACTGCATCCTGGTTCCATTGACTTTGATCTGGAGATCTTCCCGTTCAATCACCGTGCCTTCACTGGTGGCAAGCACGGCACGAATGGTATCGCGGGAGACTCGAGTACTGCTGTTCTGTTCAAGCTCTATCGTCACGACTACGTCACTGAGATTCTTCGGCAGCTCACGGCTGGTGCGCGTGCAGCCTGCGATTGCCAGTGAAAGGGTGGAAATGGCCAAGGCTGCTCGTTGCCACATGTCAAAGATCTGTGGTTGAGGGTTGTTACCATTATCCACGCGCCCCTTGTTCCATGATGGCTAGATGCTCAGCCCATGGGTAAAACGACGTGCCGTGTTGGAAGAATCGAGGCGCCTATCTGGCAAATGGATCCCCAGCTTGACGCCTGCCGATCGACTCGTGGTGCTGGGAATGCTGCTCCATGCCATTGACCTCCGTTTGGGGGGATTGAGCCGAACGTAAACGTCACGGGCTGCTGAAGACGGTCCCGTGGGCGTAATGGCAGTTCCTTTTTGTGTGGGTGGTTGAACAAACGTCTGAAGCAGACCCCTTGGATTCAGCGGTCACGCTGCCCAACGCTTGCTGGATGGGGTTGTCGGATTCACAGTCCACAGATCTGCTGATCCGGCGGGATCAGGCCAGATGAACGGGGGACGCCGGCTTCAGAGCGCAAAGCCACGCGCAAACCGCAGCAGCAGCCGTGGGTTTCCCCGCAGGCGGATGCGGCCGGTGAGCAGGGCCAGCAGCAGGTTGCGCGGGAGGGCTCCGCGCCGCTGAACGCGAAGTGGTACGTGGCGGTGAGGTTGCGGGCCTGCCCGGGCTGAAAGGTCATCGACAACCCGTTGCGGAACCCCTCGACCGAGATCGGTGTGAGGCTGCTGCGCACCCGCTTCACCGTCTTGTGGGGGAAATGTTTCGCCACATGGGCCTCGGCATCCGAGCCCGGCACTACAGACACCGTTTCGAGCTTCTCCTGCAGCGGTTGCACCACCTCGCGCACGAAGGCCTTGCGCTCGTCATCCCTGGCCGAGCGGCTTTCGGCGAGGTTCTTCGCCCAGTCGCTGAAGCCCCCCAGGAACTCCCGGTCGTTGTGGGTGTAGCAGGCCGAGACGTTGAAGCGGCCATCGTTGCCGATCGCCATTGGGGCCCGCTCCCGGTGTTGGATGCTCTCGGGCACAACACATGCCCGCTGAGGCCTTATGGATACAGCCGTGTTGGCCTGGCGTTAGCTTGTCTTCTGATGGGGCGTGCCGATGTACGGGAACTCCTTGAGAATGTCAGTGTGCGGGCTGAGGCCGGTTGGGGGAATATCACCCTTAGAAAGGAAGGCGAGGCGATGATTGATGACGTCGTCGGTAAAGACGCGGCCGTTGGGATACGTCGCAGGCTTAGATGGATTGAAACACAGCATGTCGGGCAAAATGCGGTCGGCGTCGATCGCGGCGATGGCTTCTTCTCGGGTGTAATTGCCCGTATGCCCCATCAGGTGGACGAACTGATCCGTCCATCGCTTGCGATCGTTAACTGGCTCGCTGGCATTGTATTCCAACTTGGTGTCATCGGTGTTGAAGAAGCTGCTGACACTCGGGTGGCCGGCGCGATCAACATGAAGCAGTTTGCCGTCCTCACGCACGCTGCATCGCCCCCAGATGCGGATCTCCGGCTCGGCGTCGAGCTCGCTCGTGGGTAGCTCGATCACCATCGAGAAGACGTTGGCTTCCGTGTTTGAATCCACGCCGGTCCACGGAGACTTGCCGCCCAGGTGGGGGGCGGTGAAGTTTCTGCCGCCTGAGGTATCGAAGAGATTCTTGATGCCGTCGAAGTCGAAAAAGAAAGCGTCGCTGCGAGCACCGGCGAAGAACGTGTAGGCGCCGGACTTGATGATGTTGGGTTCGGCACCGAAGGAGACCTCGGCATCGACGATGATCTTTGTTCCAACAGCTTCAACGGAGCGGGATTCCTCGCCTTTTGCAACGAACACGGTTACGGTTTGCTTTCCTTCGTTCGGCGGCGAGAACACGTAGCTGATGGCGATGTCTGTCAGACAATCGCCATCGTTGTCGATGTTAACGCGGTAGATGGCATCGGGATGGAGCGCGTCGGCCGTCGGATTGGCATTGAGGATGATCACGGTCCTCGACGGGTCCTTGGGCGACTGGAACGCATAGAGGTCACAGAGGTCGAGGCGTTGGTCCCCGAGAGGAGGACCGAGGTTCAGTCCAGTGAAATGGTTCGACACTGCTGTTCTCCTTTGAGCCGAGGTTCACAATTATGGACCGGTTGCGGCTCCTGTGGCGGTGCGCACCGAGCCGCGCGCGCAGCCCTCAAGAAACGACAGGAGCCTTCACGGGTGCGACGAGCGCTGCGGGGGGCTGGAACGAGTGGGGTATCTGCGTCATGATCATGAATCAATACAGCGCGGGAGAGCTGCTTACAGGCGAGGACGCCGTGGTACGCCTCGTGGGTCTCCTGGGCCAAGGCGATGCACGTCGTGTGCTGCACTCCCATCTCTAGGGGGTCCCTCGCCCCTGTGGCGCCTAACGCTCAAGATCACCTGCGCACAAGTCTTTTTTGCAATCCTCATCTCTCTTCAGGATGCGTGACAGATGGATCTTGATGTTTGGCTCTCGCTTTTAAAGTTTATCAATCTCTAAAATGCGCCCAGATGTCTGTCCATCAGAGTCCAAGATGCATATGCCGCAAGGACAAGGGAAGTTCTGTGCAACCGCTCAGCGACCCAAGCACTCCCTTGCGACCCCTGCGATTTCTGCGCCCGAGCCGTTCTGTCAGCATGTTTCCAGCGCTTCTTAAGCCTTAATTGAGTTATCGAAATGGTGCAATCAGCAAAAGCACTTATAGGCATTGCCTGCGATGGCTACTTCCGTCCAAACTTGCTCTGCAACAGCAGTTGGTTTGCGATCTCGTCAATTTCCTGCTGATCCAGCAAGCATCTTCCATCCCGAATGTCGCTTTGATCCAGCATAATGTTGATCTATCTATTATTTGTGGGATTGAGAATACCTACCCAGTTCTGCCTATCAAAGTCTTTGCAAATAAAGCGCACGACACAGGTGGGAAAAGTTCTCTTTAAGTGATCAAAAAATGGTTCCAGCGGACTAGGGACATCTCTGGTGCCAAGATTTAAGTACTGCATAGCCAGGAAACTCTTGTTGACAGAAAACTAGTAACTTCCGTCCCATGTCGGAAGTGTCCGTGATGGATTGGGTCCATTGATGATAACCCCAGTACCACTTCGGATTGAACCATCAGGATAGAGATAGCGCTGATTCGTAGGGAGATTGTTTGGCGCTAGCATGCGTGAGGGATTTGGTCCTGACTGGATGACACCATACGAATTGCGAATGCTTCCGTCTGGATAGAGATATTGCGCCTTGAGGCATGGGGTACCAGCAAACGAGGTCACCGCAAAGATCGAAATAAAGCCTAAAGAATTTCGGCTCGGCATTTGATAACCTGTCTAAACTATCTTGAGTGTTATAATTTGTACGTTTCCTGTCAAGCGTCTAGTTGTAATTCGTAAAGACTAATTTTGCGGCTTGAGGAGCCTAGCGCTCCAGATCAAAAGCGGAAGTCAACCTCGGCACAGACATTATTCCTTGCTCCCGTCTTCTGCATCTGGATGTTAGACCGATTTAAGGACAGCTTTAATCATAGAGAATTCAAGAACTACAATCTGCTTGAGAGCCTATCTCTGCCTCAAATGAGCTTATGCAGACACTTACTAGATTCACAATAAATGCTGGCCCGAATCCCAGCCGCAGGTTCAGCGAGTAAACATGACTTAGGTATGATGGCTGTGTCTCGCTTAGATGCAGAGCAAAGCCATGCGTGTGAAGACCACGGCGGCCTTCATGTATATATGGACATCGCAGTATCTTGTATGCTACTGATCCATATCTAGAACGGCTGATCCAAGTGCAAAGCGCTTCAGTTGGTCGACTTGCGAAGTGGCTTATGAGATCATCGCAGATCTGGCTCAAAGTCCGATCCATTGAAATCTGTCGAGTTTGGCGCTCCTCAGGTACTGATGGAGATTTCCAATAATAGGACCGTAGAAAGCTGCATTGTTCCAATGATGGCTGATAACCTTTCTGCTTTTCACTCGCATGGGGTTCTTTGAGAATGCTTTCGCACCTAGCCCACAAGTCCGGAAGGCTAACGAGAGAAAAGACTGAGCCACCATGAGCTGCAAGAAACGTATCAAAGACGCGCCGTTTCTGTTTGCAGAACTGACCGCACTGACTGTAGCCGCTTGTATTCGCCCAGCTCAGGGAAAGAGCCTCTAGCGCAGACCAACATAGAATATTAATCTCATGCTCATGGTCCATGGGAGACAAGCCCATGATAAAGGCTAAACGCAGTTTCCAGTAATCAAAGAAGCTTTTTGGGTCCTGTAGGTGGCTCTGAGATGACATGAAAGCAGAGAATACCTTCTAAGAATGCTACACACTATTCTCGGGCTAGCATGCGACGAGGCATTCCTCAATGTTACGTTTTGCCACAGGTTCATTGCAATGGTGGTTGGGCCATATTTATGGTTTTAATAGCCCTCTTTTAAGTTCCCACAAGTTCCCACGTTGCATCATCAAGGTTAAGCATGAGGAAGCCGTTACCGCTAATGCTTTTCGCTGGGGTCTTGCCATTGATTTTTCTCGTTACGGGCAAAGCGATCGCCCGCGACTGCTCAACTTATGGCAATGATGCAGGAACAACAGCATGGATGGGATGCATCGAGGCGGTCTATATAAACCGTAGCAACAGGTTTAGGAGAACTATCTACTATACTAATAATAACACTCCGGATACTGCAATCATTGATTGCGCCTCTAATAGCGTCCACTGGCCAGATACAGGGAAAACAGGGAGATTTTCTGCTGGAACAATCTTTCGCAAAGCTTGCACTGATTATAACTGATCTAGATTCGGCCTAACGCCCAAGATCAGAAGCGGGTGGCAACCTTGGCAGAGAAAGGCACCTCTGCTCCCGTCTTCTGTATCTTGATGTTAGTTCGCGCTCATTAGTAGGCCGAAAGAGCATCATTTTCCAAAACAGAATTCTCAACCATATTCATCCCGGTCATGCTTTGTGCGAGCATCTCGAAATTATGCTCCTCTGGAGGTTGAGTACCGCGTCCTTCCGGCGTATCAAGGCCAATGATGTACTGGATCAATGCATCAACGCTCTGCCTATTGATGCAGCATTCATTGCGCGTAAGGAGCACATCGAGCCTTCGGGCACGATTTGCACGATTCTTGAGATTTGATATCACATCCTCGTTGACGTCGTGCATGCCAGCGCGAATAGCTCCAATTGTGTTTCCAATATCCCCGTAAATCTCGGAGAACTCCGCAAGCTCCTCCAAGTACTTCGGGCGAAATGCAATTCCTTCAAGTTTATCTATTCCGTCTGATAGCTTATTTTCTGGAGGAATGCGAACTATTATCGATTTTTGCTTGTCCTCACGCCACATCGGCGTCTCTCGGTCCATGACATCCTTGATGTAACGCTGAATCCAAAGGAAATAAATCTTCTGCGGTTCTGCGACGCTCACACGGAACAGGAAGAACGGGATACTGAATTTTTCCACATATGAGAGCGAGTTCTTGTCGATGCAGTAGTTGATTGTTCCCGCTCGGACCGGCTTAAGGGCCTCTTCGGTACCCTTGATCTGAATATGAAACACAGATCCAGTCGCGGCAAAAGCATCTTTGCCCTTCGCATCTTTCAAGCCCGGCGCAAAGATTTCCACTATCAGATCGATGCCATAGTCGCGTTCGGTGAGTTCTCGCACCACCCAGTGATGCGGCAAATGCGCCATGACGGCCTTGACGGCCCTGGAATCAACGATGTGTGTTTGAGTTCTCATAGAAGAAGCTAACGCTGCTCCTGAGTGGCAGGCGAGGAGTGAGCGGTGCACAGCCGATGGATCATGGGGGCCTGGCCACTCAAGGGGCTTGTTGTGCGGTAGCTGTGAGCTCTACTCAGGTATCTTTCCGTCACGCTGAAGTCTCAGAAGGTTCTTCAAGCCCGGCGTCGAATCATAGCGCGTGCTCTTTATCAATAACGGCTTGTTCGGTCTTACTCGAAAGAACTCAATCTCTCTGCCTATCGGTGCATCATTTGTTTGATGAAACCAGCCATATCTGGGGACTCGAAAATGGTAGATTCTTGCCTCATCTATATCGGCGCGCAACGGCGATATCATAACTTCACTAAACGGCCCCTCGTATCTTACGGCCATCACTGGAAATTCTTCGGATGCTCCAGGATTGCCTTCTAGTAGCATCCTCCGAATCTTCTCCTCGCTACCCTGGATGTCAACCTGATCAAAGAACTCTTGCTCAGTTACTGCGGAGCGCCATAGAACCGACAAGAAGAATAGCTTCAGTCGTGAATAGTCGAAACTGTCGACACAGTAGAATGCTGGGATCCGCATAGAGGTTGCGAGCTGCTTAGGAAAGCTGCGAAGGAAAAGTTCTTGAGCATACTTATCCCAAGGTCCAATCACCTTCTGATCACAGTCGGCGCATAACATATTTGAATCAAATATCCCGCTCTGGCACTGTTTTGGCTTCCGGTTGCTTCCAGCAGCATAGATTCTAGGCACGAGTTCGCCGGCACCAAATCCAATGCCACTATTTCGAATTGAATGGTAAAAATGTCTTGGAATGATATGAGCTTCAACGAGATTCTTCTCGGCATGGCATAGGCGGCAGGGCTTTGGCCGCCGTTCTTTCCGTCCCACTTGGTTAAGCATCTCAGCCTTAGGCCATCAAGATAGCGTCCGCACAACGCCGAATGGGCGGATCCGCATAAAACGCCCTTCAGGCCTCTTTTGCAGCATAAGCGGGGAAGCCCCTGACGCAACTTGACCAGACTCCAGTCTTGGACTGGTCTTTCTGATTCCCCTGCAGGCCCTTGTCGACTTAGCCGGGTCCGTATAACCCTGTTCAATGCGATGCAACTTGTGAGACTTCACTCCTCCCTCTGACAACCTGGAATTGTGACCCAATGGTCTTCAAGTGGCCTTGTTGGTCTGCAAACTTCTAGATATGACCTCGTCTTTCCACGCGATTGCCTGGGCGATTGTCCAGAGATGCTCATTGCCACTTGGGGTGGAGGCTCCCTATGCGGCCCGGCAATCTCCATCACATCGTGCTGAGGATGCAGGAGACCACAAACTGCCCTGCCTGGAAACTCCCGAGCCTTCGAACTCCATAATCAGCGGTTCCCAGGCGATGGCGAGGTGCACGTCTCACAGGTCCGCCAGGTAGCGGGAGCGTTGCCACGCGCACCCGATCACCGCCCTCACCGCCCGGCCAGTCAGCACCTCGCCATGCTCAGCGCGCTTACCCCTTCAGCGGCAACGGATCGGTCACCCAGCCGGGACGGTCGCCCTCTGCGCTGGGCCGCGCCAGGCGCCAGCTCTGCCCCTTCTCACCGCGCAGCAGGTACAGCTCGAAGGGGCTGTCCACTCGGTAGGGATCGTTGGCGAGCCGCCAGTCGAACTGGCCGCTGAGGTGAAGCCCCTGGCGATCGCCGATGGGGACCTTCTCCTGATGGCTGACGCGCACCCGGCTCACCTGGGGCGCTCCGGGGGGATCGAGCGCGAGCGCCGACGCGATCGAGCGCTGGGTGAGGGCGATCTGCAGCTCCAGGGCATCGAGCAGCACCTGCTGCGACGGCTGGCCCACCCCCTGGCAGCCGCTGAGCGCCAGCAGCAGCCCGAGCGCCAGGGCGATCAGGCAGGCGCCCAGCGTTGGCAGCGCAGACCGCCCACTGGCGGTGAGAAGGGAACCGGGCAGCATGGGGGCGCCTCAAGATGTGCCCATGATCGGCTGGCTGCAGGGCGCTGTGGCGGAACGGTGGCAGCAGGGACACCGCTGCGGCCTGCTGCTCTGCTGCCAGGGGGTGGGCTACGAGGTGCAGCTCACCCGCCGCCACTGGGAACGGCTGCCGGGTGAAGGCGCCGTGCTCACCCTGCATATCCATCAGTCGATCCGCGAAGACGGCTGGACCCTGTTCGGTTTCGGCGGGCGGCAGGAGCGGGACCTGTTCCGCTTGCTGGTGGCGGTCAGCGGCGTGGGCCCCCAGCTGGCGCTGGCCCTGCTGGGCGCCCATCCGCCCGAGGAACTGGTGCGCGCGATCGTTCAGGCCGATCTGCGCAAGCTCTGCCAGGCGCCGGGCGTGGGCAAGCGCACCGCCGAGCGCCTGGCGGTGGAGCTGCGCGGCAAGCTGGCCGAGACCGACGGCGGGGCGGCCGCGCTGGCTGGCGGGGCCTTCGGCCTCGATGACGCCGGCGTTGACGGCGGCACCACCCCCCTGGCCGCCACCCGCGACGAGGTGCAGATCACGCTGGAGGCGCTCGGCTACGCGCCGCTGGAGATCAACCGGGCCCTGCACGCCGTGGGACGCGGCGGCCTGGAGCCGGCCGAAGGCCCCGACGCCTGGCTGCGCGAAAGCCTGCGCTGGCTGGCCCAGCAGGCCGCCTGACTCCCTCCGGCCCAGGGGGCGCCCACGGGGCGGTAAGTTGTCTGTTTGCACCGTCAGGGCCCGACGCCGGCATGCCGCTCGACACCACCAAGAAACAGGAACTGATCAACAGCCACCAAACCCACGGCACCGATACCGGTTCCGTCGAGGTGCAGGTGGCGATGCTGAGCGAGCGTGTCTCCCAGCTCACCGGTCACCTGCAACAGAACAAGCACGATTTCTCCTCCCGCCAGGGTCTGCTGAAGATGATCGGGCGCCGCAAGCGCCTGCTCGGCTATCTCCGCGCCCAGAGCGAAGACCGCTACGCCCAGCTGATCGCCAAGCTCGGCATCCGGGGCTGAGCGGATCCATGGCGGCCAAGCGCAAGCCCCGCCCGAAGGCCTCCGGTCTTGCCCCCTCTGCCACGGCGGGAGCGGGCAAATCTGGCGGCGACGCTGCCGCCAAGGCCAGTGGGGCGAAAGTGATTCCGCCTGCTGTGGCCAACCGCATGGCACGCCGCATCGCCCTGGCCACGGGGGTTCCCTCCGTGCTGGGCATGTCCGCGTTCGTGGTCAGCTACCTGCTGGTGAGCCGCAACATCTACGACGTCCCCCCGGTGCTCACCCTCGCGGTTTCCGGTGGCCTGTTCCTGCTGGGTGTGCTGGGGCTCAGCTATGGCGTGCTCTCGGCCAGCTGGGAAGAAGCGGCCGGCAGCCTGCTGGGCTTCGAGCAGATCGGTGTGAACATCAGCCGCGTGCGTGCCTCCATCCGGGCGATGCGCCAGGGCAGCAACGCGCCCGGCTGACTCACCGCCACTTCAGCAGTGCTCCTGAAAGTGCTGCAGATCTGCCCTGGAATGAATCCATGCTGGCCCGTTCATGGTGCGTTCGTGGCCGCTTGGGGGAGCGCTGGCTAGCTGTTGGGGGTGCCCATGCAGACCTAGCCAATGAAACGAATGGATCGGAGGTTCCCGATTTCCCTGATTCTCGCCGTGGTCGTGATGATCGCCTCTTGCGTGTTTCAGCCCCCTGCAATGGCCTCGACCAGCTTCGTGACCACCACCCCCTTTGCCGCCAGAATCATGTCCAAAGATCTCTCCGCCTCCGCCAAGCAAGCGGAAGGCCGGCTTGAAGCTGCCCACGGCGAACTCACCGGTGACACCGGCGAAAAGCTCAAAGGGCAGGCCAAACAGGTGCAGGCTGCAGCGATGCAGGCCGGCTCCGACCTCAAACAGAGCGTGAAGTCGACCGCTAACAAGGTGAGCGATGCCACCTCCAAGGCCGCCGACAAGATCAACTGACCAGGACCAAGCGCTCACCGTCCTGATGCTCCCAGGTTGATGGGCAGCATTCACCCTGTGGCCTCCCGGCAGGATTGAAGCAGGGTGTGCTCCGCTCCGCCTGATGGTTGTGCGGGGTTTCCCTTGAAGCACTGCCACTGCGAAACACTGCCACTGCGAAACACTTCCACTGAGGCTTTTGCATGGAACAGTGGTTCTCGCGTGGCGCGTTGAAGCACCGGGTCTATTCTTCCGCCCGCCCGATCAAGGCGTCCTTCCATGTCGCCTGACCAGGCGCACGGATTCAAGGAACATGCCTCCCTTTCGCTCGTTTTTGCCAGCTTTTATCGACGTTAACGACAATTGAGTTGTTCAGGAGAACCTCCCATGCTGGAAACCGTGGCCGTCGTGCTGCTTGTGTTGTGGCTGCTGGGTCTTGTCAGTTCGTTCACCCTGGGTGGGTTGATTCATCTGTTTCTCGTTGTGGCTGTTGTCATTCTTGTGCTGCGGCTGCTTCAACGGACGAGAGTCTGATCGCACCCCGATCCCTTGTTGCAAGGCGGATCCCATTGCTTCTGGCCCCATGACCCGTCTGCTTGCACCCTTCAGGCTTCAGCTGGCCTTGGCATTGGCTTTGCCTGTCGTGGTGCCGGCGCTGCCGGCGGCAGTTAGGGCGCAGAGCCTCAATGCTCGCAATCTGGCCATGCACTTCTGCCAGCTTGCCGTGAGCGATGAAGTGCGGCGTTCGGGTCAGAACGTGCCGGAAGGCTTGACGCAATCCACCTGCCAATGTTTTCTCAGGCAGTTTGATTTCAACAGCAATCTCAAGGCGGCTGAACGCACCTGCCGGCAGGAAACGCTGCGCAGATACGGGCTCTGATGGCGCCCGCGCCACTGCTCCATCTGAGCAATCCAGAGGGGCCCATCGGCATCAGCCAGGCCTCAGGCCAGCTGCAGGGGTGAGTGCAGCCGGGCGGTGAAGGCGGCGGCGTGGAGGGTGTCCACGGCGGCCACGCCATCGCGTACGCAGAACTGGTGGCCGAAGCGCACGTAGCGGGTCTGGTCGTGCAGCTTCACCAGTGCCACCACCGGCACCCGCACCCCCGCTTCATCTTGCTCCGGTCGGTGCCGCACCAGGCACTCGCGCAGCTGATGCTGCACGGCGATGTCGGCGGCCTGCTCGGCCTCCAGTTCCACCAGCAGCAGCTGCAGATCATCGATGGCGCGGCAATCGTCCACGATCAGCTGCACCCGGTCGTCGCGGCGATCCACCGACGCCCAGATCAGCAGCCGTGCATCCACCATCAGGTGATCGCAGAGCCGGGCGAAGGTTTTGGGAAACACCACCGCTTCGGCGGTGCCGGTGAGGTCTTCGATCTGCAGCACCGCCATGCGATCACCTTTGCGGGTGGTGACATTGCGGATCTCCGGCACCATCGCCACCACACTCACGCGCGCCTTGTCGGCCTGCTCCTCGAGCGTGGCCAGGCCGATCGGTGAGAGCAGCCGGATCGGCTGCGCGAGCTGCCGCAGCGGGTGATCGGAGAGATAGAAGCCCACCAGTTCCTTCTCCAGCCGCAACTTTTCCTTCGGCGGATAGTCGGCCACAGGGGCAGCTTTCGGCGCCATGCTGTGATCAGCGCCCCCAGCGCCGCCGCCTGCTTTGCCGCCGCCATCGGCGGGTGGGGCGGCGAACAGATCGAACAGGTTGCCCTGGCCGCTGGCGCGGTCGCGGGCGCGTGAGCCTGCCCAATCCAGCACCAGATCGAGATCAGCCATCAGCTGAGCGCGGTTGGCGTTGGGCTCCAGCGCATCGAGGGCGCCGCAGTGGATCAGCGATTCGAGTGCCCGCCTGTTCATCAGGTTGGTGGGGATGCGATCGCAGAGATCCGCGAGCGAGGCAAAGGGCCCATCCGCCTGGCGGGCCTCCAGCAGCTGACGGATGGCGCCATCGCCGAGATTGCGCACCGCCGAGAGCCCGAACAGGATGCGATCGCCGGTGGGGGTGAAGTCGATGCCCGAGGCATTCACATCGGGCGGCATCACCTCGATGCCCATCGATTGGCAGTTGGCGATGTAACGCTGCACCTTGTCGGTGCTGCTGGCGTTGACGGTGAGCAGGGCGGCCATGTAGGCCACCGGGTAATGCGCTTTGAGATAGGCGGTTTGATACGTCACCGCCCCGTAGGCGGTGGAATGGCTCTTGTTGAAGCAGTATTCAGCGAACAGCACCATCTGCTCGAACAGCTTTTCCGCCACCGCACTGTTCACGCCGCGGGCCGTGGCCCCCTCCACGAACTGGCTGCTGTGCTTCTGCATCTCCGACACCTTCTTCTTGCCCATGGCGCGCCGCAGCAGATCCGCTTCCCCCAGCGAATAGCCGGCCAGATCCTGCGCGATGCGCATGATCTGCTCCTGATACACCATGATCCCGTAGGTTTCCTTCAGGATCGGCTCCAGGGCCGGGCAGGCGAAGTCGATCGCTTCGCGGCCGTGCTTGCGGTTGATGAATTTGGGGATCAGGCCGGCATCCAGCGGGCCGGGGCGGTAGAGCGCCAGGATCGAGGAGATGTCTTCCAGGGAAGAGGGTTTGAGATCGCGCACGATCTGACGCATGCCGCTCGATTCCAGCTGAAAGATGCCTTCCAGATCACCGCGGGCCAGCAGCTCATAGGTGCCGGGGTCATTGGCCGGCAGGGCATCGGGGTCGATGCGTTCACCGCTGCCCCGCTCCACCAGATCCACCGTCTTTTCGATCATGGTGAGGTTCTTGAGGCCGAGGAAGTCCATCTTCAGCAGCCCCATCGCCTCCACGTCTTCCATGAAGTACTGGGTGATCACCTGGCCGTCGTTGTTGCGCTGCAGCGGCACCAGCGAATCAAGCGGTTCGGCGGCGATCACCACACCGGCGGCATGCACACCGAAGGTTTTGTTGGTGCCTTCGATGCGGCGGGCCATGTCCACCCAGCGGCGCACATTGGCGTCGTTTTCATACTTTTCGCGGAACTCCGGCGCCGGTGACTCCGGCCCGATCATCTCGGCGAGCTTGGCCGGTTTGCCCCTCACCACCGGAATCAACTTGGCCAGCCGGTCGGCGTCGCCGTAGGGGATGTCGAGCACGCGCGCCACATCCTTCAGCACCGCCTTGGAGGTCATGCGGTTGAAGGTGATGATCTGTGCCACCTTGTCGTCGCCATAGCGCCGGGTGACGTACTCGATCACCTCGCCGCGCCGCTCGATGCAGAAGTCGGTGTCGATGTCCGGCATCGACTTGCGCTCGGGGTTGAGGAAGCGCTCGAACAGCAAGCCGTGTTCCACCGGATCGAGCGCCGTGATGCCAAGCGCATAGGCCACCAGCGAGCCGGCCGCCGAGCCCCGGCCCGGACCCACCGGGATGCCCTGCTCACGGGCGTAGCGGATGTAATCCCACACCACCAGGAAGTAGGTGGGGAAGCCCATCTGCTCCATCACCTGCAGCTCGAAAGCCAGCCGCTCGCCATAGAGCGCCGTGAACGGCTCGGCGGCCGAGAGCCCCAGCCGCTGACGCAGCCCCTGCTCACTCACCTCGCGCAGATAGCTCACTGCCGTGTGGCCATCGGGGATCGGGAAGCACGGCATCTGTTGGCGGCCGAGGATGTCGTAGGCCTCCACCTTCTCGGCCACCACGGCGGTGTTGGCGATGGCGCGGGCCACCACGGCGGCATCGAGATGATCGGCGAACAGGCGGCCCATTTCCGCCTCGCTCTTGATGTATTCGGTGCCGGTGTACCGCAGGCGCTTTTCGTCGGTGACCAGCTTGCCGGTGAGCACGCAGAGCAGGGCGTCGTGCGCTTCCACGTCACCGCTGGTGAGGTAGTGGGCGTCGTTGGTGGCGATCAGCTCGATGCCGAGTTCGGCGGCGATGCGCACGATCTCCACATTCACGATCCGGTCTTCCGGGGAGCCGTGATCCTGGATTTCCAGGTAGAAATCCTCCCCGAACAGCTCCTGATACCAACGGGCCACATCCCGCGCCACATCCGGGCGGCCGCGCAGAATCGCCTGGGGGATCTCACCGCCGAGGCAGGCGGTGGCCACAATCAGGCCTTCGCTGTACTGCTGCAGCAATTGTTTGTCGATGCAGGCGCGCGCAAAGATGCCCCGGCCACGCATGCCGCGCAGGTGGCTGATGCTGGTGAGCTTCACCAGGTTGCGGTAGCCGGTGTCGTTCTTGGCGAGCACCACCAGGTGGTAGCGGCGTTCTTTCTTCGGCTGCGGATCCTCGATCGAGCCGTTGATCACATACATCTCATTGCCGATGATCGGCTTGATGCCGGCCTTGCGGCACAGCTTCAGCAGTTCGATCGCGCCATACATCACGCCGTGGTCGGTGAGGGCGAGGGCCGGCATGCCCAGCTCCACCGCGCGCTCCACCATCTGCGGCAACTGGCTGGCCCCGTCCAGCAGGCTGTAGTCGCTGTGGTTGTGGAGCGGAACGAAAGCCAAGGGCGTGCGGTGGCTGAACCACTACGGGGTGTGCTTACCCTACGGGCACACCACTAGATCTGGCGTTCAGTTCCCTTTTCAGGCATCGCCGGCTCAGGCCACCAGGGCCGCCTCAGGACGGCTGTCCATCACCCGCGCCGCCTGTTCGTAGTGGTGAGCCACCTGCAGCAGGCGCGGCTCCTCCAGCACGCCGGTGATCAGCTGCAGACCGATCGGCAGGCCGTCGGCGTTGAAGCCGCAGGGCAAGGAGATCGCCGGCAGGCCCGCCATGTTGGCCGGAATCGTGAGCAGGTCGGCCAGGTACATCGCCAACGGGTCGTCGGCGTGGGCGCCGAAGCGGAAGGCGGTGGTGGGTGAGGTGGGGGTGAGCAGCACGTCCACCTGGCCGAAGGCGGCGTCGAAGTCGCGGCGGATCAGGGTGCGCACCTGCTGGGCCTTCTTGTAAAAGGCATCCACGTAGCCGGCGGAGAGGGCGTAGGTGCCGATCAGGATGCGGCGCTGCACCTCGTCGCCGAAGCCCTCGGCGCGGCTGCGGGCGGTCATCTCCGCCAGGCTGCCGGCCTGCTCGGAACGGAAGCCGTACTTCACACCGTCGTAGCGGGCCAGGTTCGCCGACGCCTCCGACGGGGCGATCACGTAATAGGTGGCGATGCCGTCGTTGAAGCGGGGGCAGCTCACCTCCACCAGCTCGCAGCCGAGGGCCTCCAGCTGGGCGGCGGCCGCCAGCACCGACGCCTTCACCTGGGGATCCAGCCCCTCCTGTTCAAAGCATTCGCGTACGAGACCCACGCGCAGACCGGCGATGGGTTGCCGCAGCGCGGCCCGGTAATCCGGCACGGGGGCCTGCAGGCAGGTGCCATCGCGGGGGTCGGCGCCGGCGATCACCTGCAGCAGCTCGGCGGCATCGGCCACGCTGGTGCTGAACGGACCCACCTGGTCGAGCGAGCTGGCGAAGGCCACCAGCCCCCAGCGGCTCACCCGGCCGTAGGTGGGCTTGAGCCCCACCACGCCGCAGAAGGCGGCGGGCTGGCGGATCGAGCCGCCGGTGTCGGAGCCGAGGGCCGCCATCGCTTCACCGGCGGCCACAGCCGCAGCGCTGCCGCCGGAGCTGCCGCCCGGCACCCGTTCGGGGTCCCAGGGGTTGCGGCTCGGGCCGAAGGCGGAGGTTTCGGTCGAGCTGCCCATGGCGAACTCGTCGAGGTTCGTTTTGCCCAGCAACACCGCGCCGGCCTGCCACAGCCGCTCGGTGACGGTGGATTCGTAGGGCGGCACGAAGTGCTCCAGCATGCGGCTGGAGCAGGTGGTGGCGATGCCCTTGGTGCAGAGGTTGTCCTTGATCGCCAGGGGGATGCCGGCCAGCGGCGGCAGCGTCTCACCGGCGGCACGGGCGGCGTCGATGCGATCGGCATCGGCGCGGGCCCGATCCGCCGTCACCTCCAGGTAGGCATGCACGGTGGGATCCACCGCGTCGATGCGGGCCAGGTGGTGATCGGTGAGCTCACGGGCAGACACATCTCCGCTCTGCAGCCGCTCACGCCATTCGGCGATCCCCATCCCAAGCCCATCGTTGCTGGTGGGACGCTATCAGCCGGGCTCCTGGACGTCGGTGAGGGGTTCGCCCCGGTGGGTGCGGAGGATTTCATGGCTCAGCCCGCCGGGCGCCTCTGCCTGAAGATCGGCGAGAAAGTGCTCCAGCTCCACTTCCAGCTCCTGGCGCCGCATGAACGGGCCGAACCAATAGATGACGTTGGGATCGTGGGTTTCCACCCGCGCCCACCATGCCATCCCCAGACCGTTCGCCAGGCTGCGCAAAGGCCGGATCAGGGCGTCCATTCAGGCTTTTCGTACCGACCCATTGTGCCCTCGCATGGGGCCGTCCATAGCCGTTTTTCCCGAATGGTGTGCACCGTCGGACTCAGAGCTGGATGTCCCCCTGAAAGCCCGTGGGGCTGGCCGGCGAGAGCTCCAGGGTGAGTTCCAGAGGCGCTGAGGGAGCTGCCGGGGGTGCCGTGCCAGCGGCCGCCTCGCTGGTGCTCTCAGGCGACGGGGGAGCGGCGGACTCCGTTGCTTCTGCTTGCCCCACCGGTTCCGGTTCGACGCCGGTGTGGAACTCCTCAGCAGCCGCTGCCTCCTCCTCCAGCTCCTCATCCAGGAGCCTCTCCCCGCTCGCGGAACGTTCCCGATCGGCGAGCGCCTCTGCATCGGCTGTGAAGTCCCCATCCGCGAGCTGCTCGGCAACGGCGCGCTGCTCTTCAACGACGAGAACGTCCGCATCAACCAACAGCTCTTCAACCACAAGGCCCCCCCCCTCAACGGCGAGCAGCTCCTCAGCAGCGACGAGGAGCTCCTCCGCAACGGCCAGCAGCCCAGCAACAGGCTGCTCCTCTTCAAGGGCCAGCCGCTCCTCATCGGCCGAAAACACAGCGTCCGGGTCGTCAGCAACGGCTGCCGAATGGTCAACCGCCGCTGCGGCCTCTGCACCTACGTTGGCTGCCGCTGGCGCGGCTGCGCTGGTGCTGGCTGCCGCCTTGCTCGGCAGCTGCGGACGCACGATGCGTGGAGCCGGGGCATTGCCGGTGATCGCCTGCATCCAGCCGCGGCGGGCTACCTCATAGAGCAGCAGGGCCGTGGCCACCGAGGCGTTCAGGCTGGGCGTGGCGCCCCGCAGCGGAATGCGGATGAGCTGGTCGCAGTGCTTGCGGGTGAGCATCGAAAGCCCCTGGCTCTCCGAGCCGGTGACCACCACCAGCGGGCCGTCGAGATCGGCTTCCGTGAGGCTTACCGTGCCTTCTTCAGCCAGGCCCACCACCCGGTAGCCCTCCTCCTTGAGCTGTTCCAGCGAGCGGTTCAGGTTCACCACCCGGGCCACGGGCAGGTGCTCCAGGGCGCCGGCGGCCACCTTGGCCACCGAGCCGGTGAGGCCCGCATTGCGGCGCTGAGGCAGCACCAGGCCATGGGCGCCAAGGGCTTCGGCGCTGCGCACGATCGCGCCGAGGTTGTGGGGATCGGTGAGTCCGTCCACCGCCATCAGCAGGGGCGGTTCGCCGATGCCGCGGCAACCGTCGATCAAGGTGCCGAGATCGAGGGTCTCGGCGGCAGCGACCTGCAGCACGATCCCCTGGTGCACCGCTCCACCGGTGAGCTGGCCGAGGCGGGCCCAGGTGACCTCCTCCACCAGCACCCCACCGGCCTTGGCTTCGCGCAGCAGCTGCAGGAAGCGGGGAGCGAAGCGCAGCTCAGGGGTGCACCAGATGCGGTGAATCGGCCGGTCGCTCTCCAGGGCGGCCTGGGCGGGATGGCGTCCCCAGATCAGATCATCGGCCGGTTCGGCGCCGAAGCGTTCCGATTCGCCCGTTGCTGGCGGCTCGCTGGCACCACGGTCGACGAACAACCCGCCGGAAGCGCCGGGGCCATCAGGCCGGGGGGCGGAGAAGGGGGGCTTGCGGAAGGGCGGCCGGCCCGTGGGGCGGCCGCCGAAGGAAGGACGGCCGCCGAAAGAGGGACGGCCACCAAAGGAGGGACGACCTTCCGGCCTGCGATCGCCGAAGCGGCGCTCACTGAACGGGCGGGCGCCCGAGGGCCGATCGCCGCCAGGGCGGTCGCTGGAGGGGCGATCGCCGGCTGGGCGGTCCACGGAGGGCCGATCACCTGCAGGCCGCTCCCCACCGGGCCGCTCGCCAAAGCGCCGCTCACCCCCGGCGCGATCTTCCGTGCCACGACGGGGGCCGAAGCGGGCACCACCACCAAAGCGGGCGCCGCCACCAGCGCCACCGAAGCGCGCACCGCCGCCGGCACCACTGCCGCCGCCGAACCGTGCACCACCGCCACCGAAGCGGGCGCCGCCGCCCTCGGCCGGTGCCGCTCCAGCTTCCGGCCGGCGACCGGCGGGACGTGAGCTGATCACCCGGGCCGGGCGGCCTTCGCCGGCGGGGCGCTGGACGCGCTCGCGGCGCTGCTTGCGCCATTCCTCACCGCCCCGGTCGGGGGCTTCGCGACCGCCACGCTCCGGCGCCGGACCGCGGCGCTCAGGCCGCCCTTCGCCCGGACGGGCCGGCCGTGCGCCGCGCGGCCCGGTGCCGGGCCGATCGCTGCCCCCGCCTGCGCCATTGGGCCGGCGGCGCTCGAAACGTTGGTTCATGGGTACGGAGGCAAGGGGTCAGGGGTCGGTCTGTTCCAGATGATCCAGCAGCTGGGCGAGCCGTCCGGGATTCCGTAAAAAGAGCCAGCCCACCATTGTCTCAAACCCTGTGGCCTGTCCGTAGCGTCCCGGATCTCCCCGGCGAGGACCACGGCCGGCTTTGTTGCGGCCACGCCGCACCCATTCCCGCTCTTCCGGCTCCAGCAGCGGCTCGAGCCGCTCCAGCGCCCGCGCCTGGGCATCGGCACGCACTTCCTCCACCACGGCCCGGTGCAGCACATCGCTGCGGCCGGGGCTGCGGCAGTGGCGCAGACGTTGATGCAGTTCCCACACCGCATCGCCCAGCCAGGCGAGCTGGAGGGGCCCCAGCGCCTCGGCTTCCGCCGGTTGCAGGCGCATCAGCCAGCGGACGGCCTCGGAATCAGGCGGTGGCAAGGGCACCCAGTGCCGTTTCCAGATCGGGCTGCAGGTGCAGGAAGCTTTCCAGGCGCACCAGTTTCACGGTCTGGATGACGCGGGCGTTGCCCACCACCACGAACTGGATGTTGGCTTCGGTGCACTGCTTCGCCAGCTGCACCAGCACGCCGAGGCCGGAGGAATCGATGAAATCGATGTGGGTGAGATCCAGCAGCAGCGGCAGCTTGTTGCTGCCCATCTGTTCGGTGATGAACTCCTTGAACTGCTTGTCGGAATAGGCGTCGAGCTGGCCAGTGAAACTGCACAGCAGGCAGTTTTCGCGACGCTCACAGCCGCCCCGTAAGGAAACGGTCAGTCGATGCAGTTCTGGAATCGCCCCAGCCCTCGATGCGAAACGAGCGACCGAAGTGTAATGAGCGATGGCAAGGCCCAGACCGCTCGCACACAAAACCGGAACACCCGCCGGTCGATCAGGCGCGGCGTTCAGCCATCAGGGCCACGAAGCGGCCGAAGTGGTGGTCGGCGTCGTGGGGGCCAGGACTGGCTTCCGGGTGGTACTGCACGCCGAACACGGGCCGGTGGCGATGGCGCAGGGCCGCCACCGTGTTGTCGTTGAGGTTGGTATGGGTGATCTCCACCTGTGCCGCATCCAGCGAGGCGGCCGCCAGGGCGAAGCCGTGGTTCTGGCTGGTGATTTCCACCACCCCATGGCCGCCGCAGGGATGGTTGAGGCCGCGGTGGCCGTAGCCGAGCTTGTAGGTGCTGCCCCCGAGGGCCAGGCCGAGGATCTGGTGGCCCAGACAGATGCCGAACACCGGCAGGCTGGGTTGCTCGATCAGCCCCGCCGCCAGCCGGATGCCGCTCTGCACGGCGGCCGGATCTCCGGGCCCGTTGGAGAGGAACACCCCCTCCGGCTCCTGGGCCAGCACCTCGTCAAGGTTGGCGCCCGCCGGAAGCACCGTGACCGTGCAGCCGTGGGCGCTGAGCCGCTCCAGGATCGCCCGCTTGATGCCGAAGTCGATCGCTACCACCCGGTAGGGCTCAGCCGGCGCCACCTGCTGGCGCTGATCGAAGCCGGCGCCGCAGAGCTGCTGCCACACGTAGCTGGTGGGGGTGCTGACGGTTTCCGCCAGGTTCAGGCCTTCCATCGAGGGGCTCCGGCGCACCTGCTCCAGCAGGGCGGCGGCGGCGGTGCCATCGCTGCTGATCGCGCCGTTCATGGCACCCCGCTCCCGCAGGTGGCGCACCAGCGCGCGGGTGTCCACGCCGGCGATGCCCACCACACCGTGTTCCGCCAGCCAGTCGGCCAGCAGGCCTTCAGAGCGCCAGCTGCTGGCCACCGGCGCCAGCTGGCGGGCGATCACGCCGCGCACCTGCGGGGTATCGGCCTCACGGTCGTCGGCGTTCACGCCGGTGTTGCCGAGCTCCGGGTAGGTGAAGGTGACCAGCTGGCCCGCGTAGCTGGGGTCGGTGATCACCTCCTGATAGCCGGTCATGCCGGTGTTGAACACCACCTCACCGATGGTGGTGCCCACCGCACCGAAGGCCGTGCCCCGCAGCACGGTGCCATCGGCGAGCACGAGCAGGGCGGCGGAGGGGGCGGTCAAGGGGCAGGGGTAGCGCTGGTCTGATCATCCTCCTGCGCCAGGACTGCACGCAGGTCCTCGAGCCGCTGCCACGGGGCCGGGCCCGCCAGCGCCGCCAGCGCCTGCGCCAGGCCGTCCTCCACGCTCTCGGCCCTGGCAGCGGCCCAGAGCACCAGCGCCGTGTTCAGCGCCACCACGTCGCGCTGGGCGCTGCTGCCCTCCCCCTGCAACACCGCCGCCAGGATGCGCTGGTTGGTTGCCACATCGCCGCCGGCCAGCGCCTCGATCGGCGCTTCGGCCAGCCCCAGGGCGGTGGGATCGAGGCGGAGCGAGCGGATCTGCCCCTGCTCCACCAGGCGCAGCTCGCTCGGACCGGACAGCGAGGCCTCATCGAGACCGCCATGGCCGTGCACCACCACCGCCCGCTCCAGGCCGAGGCGGCAGAGGGCATCGGCCATCGGATCGAGCAGGTCGGCGCGGGCCACGCCCAGCACCTGGGCTTCCGGCCGCAGCGGATTCACCAGCGGGCCGAGCAGGTTGAACACCGTGCGCACGCCCAGACGGCGGCGGATCGGTGCCAGCCCCACCAGGGCCGGATGCCAGCCGGGCGCGAACAGAAAGGTGACACCGCTCTGCGGCAGTGCCCCCACCACGGTGGCGGCCGACGCCTTGAGGTTGAGCCCCAGCGCCTCCAGCACATCGGCGGAGCCCACCTTGCCGCTGGCGCTGCGGTTGCCGTGCTTGGCCACGGTGGCACCGCAGGCCGCCGCCACGAAGGCGACCGCCGTGGAGATGTTGAAGCTGTCGGCCCCATCCCCGCCGGTGCCGCAGGTATCCACCAGGGGAAGATCGGGGCGGGGGCAGGGCAGGGGTGCCGCCTCGCGCAGCACCGCGGCCATGGCCGCCAGTTCCCCGCCGCTGACCCCCTTGCTGCGCAGGGCCGCCAGCAGCGCACCGGTGAGTTCCGGTTCGATCGCCGCGGCGATCCAGCCCTCCATCAGGGCGGTGGCATCGGCATCGGCCAGCGGCTGGCCCTGCAGCAGGGTTTCGAGCAGCTGGGGCCAGGAAAGGGTGGAACGCATCGAGCCTGAGACGTGGTGGCCTTGTTGCGGGGAAAGGGCGCCCGGCCAGAAAAAAGCCCGGGTGCAGGACACGCCGGGCCAGGTGATGGGGACGCTCCCACTATCACCTGAGAAACGCGAATCCGCTGATCATCGGAGCACACTGAGACCGATTCCCGTCGTTCAGGGCGTGTCCTGCGCGGCGGTGTCGAAGCCGCTGCCCACCGCCTGGCCCTCGGCGGCCGCAACCGGGCCGGGCCGGTAGCCGCCTTCCCACAACGCCCGCGTGCGGCGGTGCAGCTCCTCGCGGTTGAGGCCCCAGTGGGCCAGGGTCTTGGTGAGATCGGCGCGCAGATCCTCGGCGCCGGGAAAGCCGTCGTAGCGGTTCAGCAGGCGGGCCAGATCCACCAGCTGGCCGTCGCCGGGTTGGTCGCTGGCCAGCAGGCCGTCCACCACCTGGCGATCGGTGCCATACAAAGGATGCGACTGGCTCTCGGGTGACGGCATGGGTAGGGGTGTGTTCGGGGCAGGATGAGGCGCTGTGTGCGGCGGTGCGGGCGGGGCGGGGTGCTGATCTCCGCGCGGCCCGGCTCGAAGGCCTGCCACTCTCGCCTGGCCGGCGCGATCCGTAGGTTGGAGCCATTCCACCCCCCGCCATGGCCGCCATCCGCCTGGGTCTGATCTGGCGCTACCTGCGCCCCCACCGGCGGGTGCTGCTCGGCGGTGTGCTGGCCCTGGTGGTGGTGAACCTGCTGAGCGTGGCCATCCCGCTGATGGTGCGCGGGATCATCGACGACCTGCAGGACGGTTTCGCTGTGTCCTACGTGCTGAGGCAGGCCGGCTGGATCGTGCTGCTGGCCTCGTTGATGGGGGTGGCGCGCCTCGTTTCACGCCTGCTGGTGTTCGGCGTGGGGCGCCAGGTGGAGGCCAGCCTGCGCCAGCGGGTGTTCGACCACATGCTGCGCCAGGAGCCCGGCTGGGTGCAGACCACCGGCAGCGGCGAGGTGATCAGCCGCTCCACCAGCGATGTGGAGAACGTGCGACGCCTGCTCGGTTTCGCCGTGCTCAGCCTCACCAACACGGCCCTCGCCTACGCGCTCACCCTGCCGGCGATGCTGATGATCGACCCGCTGCTCACCCTGGCGGCGGTGGGTCTGTACCCCTTGATGCTGATGGTGGTGCGTCTGTTCGGCGGCCGCATGATGCGGCAGCAGCGGCGCCAGCAGGAGTGCCTGGCCAGCCTCAGCGACCTGATCCAGGAAGACCTTTCCGGCATCAGCGCCATCAAGATCTACGGCCAGGAGGTGCACGAGCAGACGGCCTTCGGCGAACGCAACGGCCGCTACCGCGACTCGGCCCTGGCCCTCTCCCGCACCCGCAGCACCCTGTTCCCGCTGTTGGAAGGCATCTCCTCGATCAGCCTGCTGCTGCTGCTGGCGATCGGCAGCGGCCAGCTGGAAAGCGGCCGCCTCAGCATCGGCAACCTGGTGGCCCTGATCCTGTTCGTGGAGCGGCTGGTGTTCCCCACCGCCCTGCTCGGCTTCACCCTCAACACCTTCCAGACCGGCCAGGTGAGCCTGGAGCGGGTGGAGGAACTGCTCGGCCGCCGGCCACGGGTGGAATCCCCGGCCGATCCGGTGCCTCCCGCCCGTGAGCGCCATGGGGCTGTCGAGGCGCGTGGTCTCACGGTCCGCTACGACGACGCCCACCGCGAGGCCTTGAGCGACGTGAGCTTCCGCATCGCCCCCGGCGAACTGGTGGCGGTGGTGGGTCCGGTGGGCTGCGGCAAAACCACCCTGGCCCGGGCCTTAGGCCGCATGGCGGAGGTGCCGTCCGGGCAGCTGTTCATCGATGGCGTCGATGTCACGGCTCTGTCGCTGGCCGACCTGCGCGCCCAGGTGGCCCTGGTGCCCCAGGAGGGCTATCTGTTCACCGCCACCCTGGCCGACAACCTCCGCTACGGCGACCCCGACGCCAGCTTCGAGCAGGTGGAGGAAGCGGCCCGCGAGGCGCGGCTGGAAGGCGACATCCGTGGCTTCCCCGATGGCTACGGCACGCTGGTGGGGGAGCGTGGCATCACCTTGAGCGGTGGCCAGCGCCAACGCGCGGCGCTGGGCCGGGCGCTGCTGGTGGATTGCCCCCTGCTCGTGCTTGATGACGCCCTCGCCAGCGTGGACAACAACACGGCGGCGGCGATCCTGCAGTCGATCCGCGCCCAGCACGGCCGCACGATCGTGATGATCAGTCACCAGCTCTCGGCCGCCGCCGCCTGCGACCGCGTGCTGGTGCTGGAGGACGGGCGGCTGGTGCAGCAGGGCCAGCACGAGGATCTGCTGGCCCTGCCCGGCACCTACCGCCGCCTCTGGGAGCGGCAGCAGGCGGAGGTTCAGCTCCAGTTGGCCTGAACCGAGCCGCTCAGCTGCAGCTGGCTGAACCAAAACGAGTTGTTGAACGGAGCAGACAACCTGCCCCGGGGCGGCTTAGCTGGGGGCCGGGATCTCCCGGCCGCCAACCGTTCCCTCGTCGTCATGGATCCCCTCAAGGGCTACAACCTGCGCTGCACCCTCACCTTCGGCGATATCTACGGGCAGGTGCTGGTGTGGATGCTGGTGATTTTCGTGAGCCTGGCGGCAGGCCTCGCCTTGATGGGCTCCAGCAAGCCGATCTTCGCCCTGGTGGGTGTGGGCGTGATCCTGGTGCTGTCGCTGCCCTTCCTGCTGTTTGCGTTCACCACCACGCTGCTGAACCACATCGCCCTGCTGCCGGCGGCGGACACGGAAACCCCTGCCTAGGCTCCGTTCAGCTTCCAACGACCCGTTGTTCGGACTCTTCACGACCGGCACCAGCAGCCCAAAGCAGCGGATCGTTTCCGCCACGGAGGCCCTACCCGGTCGGACCACGCCGATCCCCACCGCTGAACGCCACGTGGTGCTGGGCACACCGCTGCAGGCACCGCTGCAGGCCCATGAACAGGAAGCCAGCTTCGGCTGCGGCTGTTTCTGGGGCGCGGAAAAGGGCTTCTGGCGCCTGCCCGGCGTGGTCACCACGGCCGTGGGCTACGCCGCCGGCCACACCCCCAACCCCACCTACGAGGAGGTGTGCTCCGGCCGCACCGCCCACACCGAGGTGGTGCGGGTGGTGTGGGACACCCGGCGGGTCGATTTCGCCGATCTGCTCAAGCTCTTCTGGGAATGCCACGACCCCACCCAGGGCCTGGCCCAGGGCAATGACACCGGCAGTCAGTACCGCTCGGCGATTCTCTGCACCACGCCCGAGCAGCTGACGCTGGCCGAGGCCAGCCGCCGCCACTACCAGGAGCAACTCAGCGCCGCCGGCTTCCCGGCGATCACCACCGAGATCCTGATCCACAAGCCCTTCTATTTCGCCGAAACCCACCACCAGCAGTACCTGGCCCGCCCCGGCAGCCGCCCTTACTGCTCCGCCCGCCCCAGCGGTGTGCGGCTCACCGCCTTTGCCGGCGGCAACTTCCTGCTGGCGCCCGAGGTCTGGGCGCAGTACGACTGGTCGGTGCAGCACTGCGTGCTGCGCAGCTCCAACGAGCCGATCCGCCTCTGACCCAGCCTCTGGGCTGGCCCGAGCGGTTCGGCGGCCCTCCTCGACCCTTCGCTTCCACACTGGTTCTTCCCGATGACGACCGGACCCGCTGCCAGATCCGCTGCCAGCCTCCTGGCGGCCGGCCTCAGCGCCACCGTTGTGGTTCCGTTGATGCCGCCGGTTCTGGCGATGAGCTCCCCTTGGTGGGAGCACTACGAGATCCGCGAGAGTTTTCTCTGCCGCGACCAGGGACGCCTCGTGGTGGAGCGCAATGACGCTCAGGCCTCACTGATCAGCGGCGGTTCCCGCGCCACCTTGTTCCGGGAAACCTCGCCGCTGCCGGGGGTGCGCTACGGCGACGACAACCTGCGGTTGATCCTCAGAGGCGATGAGCTCACCGTGGAGCGGCTGCCGCAGCGCTTCTCCTGCTTCCGCACCGATCAGGCCTGACACCGATGGGTTCCCTCTCCGACCGCACAGTGATCGTGTCACTGCTCTGCACCCTGGGCCTGGTGTTTGCCCTGGTGTTCTGGTACGGCAAGCTCAACCCGGCGCCGGAGGCGCCGCTGCTGTGGAAGGAGGCGCCGCCATCGCGAAGCACCCCCGCCCCCGGGCTGGAGCCGCGCGTGCCCCGGGCCAACGGCAGCGTGATCTGAGCGTGGTCGATCCCCCAGGCGAGCCCCAGGGCAAGCGCAAGCTTCACCCCCTCCCCCGCGGCCTCGTGGAGCTCTACGGACTGCTGGCAGTCCTGTTCGTTCTGGTGCCGGAGTGGATGGCCGGGGGAGCGCTGCTGGGCCTGCCTGGGGCCTCGGCTGGCGACCCGATACCCGTGCGGGCCAGCGCCTGGCGGCGGGTGCCGGAGCTGCGGCTTGCCTCCCTCTCCCTGGCGGAACTGCGCCACACGGCGCGCCGGCTGCGGCTGTGGGGCTATGCCGGTGCCCGCCGTGAACAGCTCAACGCCCGGGTGCTGCGGCGGCTCAAACGCACCAAGCACTGGGAGCGCTGGCTGCCACCGGAGCTGTGATAGTTTCCATCTCGCCGGGGCGTAGCGCAGCTTGGTAGCGCACCACTTTGGGGTAGTGGGGGTCGTGGGTTCAAATCCCGCCGCTCCGATCGGTCCACCTCCGTTCTGTCGTTGAACCAGCCTCAGGGCCCACCAACAGCAACACGAACGTTCTTCTACCGCCGGCCATCAGGCCGGCTTTTTTTTGGCCATTCGGCCAGCTTCTCTCTCACGACCGCCAGCTGCGGCCGCTGCCACCGGCTTCAGGCGCAGCCGCCGGTTTGCTTGCTAAGCGAACATCCACCTCTCTCCTCAGGTCGCAGGCAGGCGACTGGCATCGAGCAGGATGGCCTGGAGCTCCTGGCGGGCGGCGGCGCCGTGCAGCGTGCCGGCCAGCTCCCGCCAACCGCGCCATTGTTGCGCCTGTGCCCGCGAGATCTCCGCCTCCAGCCCGGGCAGGCTGATTTCCGGCTGGCCTGGCCGCTGCGGATCGAACAGCCCCTCGCTGAGCACCTGCAGGTCGTGCAGTTCGCCCAGGTGATCCTGGGCCTGACGCAGCAGGGCGATCCAGCGGCTCAGAGACGGCCCCACCAGCTCTTCGAGAGGCTCGAGGGTGTAGCGCAGGGCCTTGAGGCGCTTGCGCAGCTCGTGCAGGGCCGGATCGTGGGGATCGGTGGCGAACCAGCCGTCATGCAGAAACAAGCTGGCGGAGGCCGCTGCCTGCCATTCGAGCAGCCAGCTGCGCAGCGGCTGCTCCCCCAGCGGGGTGAAGCGCGGCTGGGCCTGCCAATGGTGCAGGCGTGCCAGCAGCTTCAGGTAGGGGCCACTGCGCAGCGCCTCCTCCAGCCCCTCGAAGGCCTGCCGGCGCTCCCGCTTCAACCGCTTCAGCACCGGCCGCAGGGCTTTCTGCTCCGCCGCTGGCAAAAGGGGCATCAAGCTGCCGTGCAGCCGCTGCTGCAGCACGTCGAGGTCGCGGGTGAGGCCGGTATGGCGCGCCACCTTGGCAATGCGCCGATCGCTGATCGTGTCGGGCAGCACCAGCGCCGGGGCGAACTGCTGCAGCACCGTGCGCAGGCGCCGGAGGCTCACCCGCAGCTGATGCAGGGGTTCGGGATCGTGGTCGGCGAGCACGTCCGGTTGCAGCTTGCCCAGCCGGCGGGTCTGGCGCTGGATCAGCAGGGCGGCATGGGCGCCACTGCTGCTTAGCGGCTGCACTTCGACAGCAGCACCGTCTGCGTCGGCGGTGTTGTCACGTTCATCCGGCGAGCTGCCGGACTCGTCGTCGGTCGTGGGTCTGTCCGTCCTGTTGTTCTTCATGGTGTTGATCTCGGCATCCATCACGTCACCCATCACGCTCTTCATCACGGTGGTCCTCACGCTGTTCATCACGGGGCGGGAGCTTGCTTGTCAACGCCGGCCGGTTGTCCAGTCCTGGAACCAGCCGCGGCGCCACAGCCAGTAGCTCTGCAAGGCAGCCACCAGCAGCATGAACATCACAACTGCAGCGTAGCCAAAACGCCACTGGAGTTCCGGCATGTTGACAAAGTTCATGCCGTAGATCCCAGCGATGAAGGTGAGCGGAGCAAAGATGGTGGAAACGATGGTGAGAGTTTTCATCACCTGGTTCATGCGGTTGCTGATGCTGGCCATGTAGGCCTCCGTCACGGAGTCGCATTGGCGCCGCACTAATTCACACGCTTCAAAGATCAGCCCCACCCGTTGTTCCATGTCCTGGAAGCCATGCAGGGCATCGGGTCCGAGCAGGCGCTGGTTCTGACGCAGCAGCACCATGATCTGGTGGCGCAGGGGCCACACCTGACCCCGGATGTCACGCAGGGTGTTCCGGGCGGTGTAAGCGCGGTTGAGCAGTGTGGGTTTGGGCCGCATCAATGCCGCTTCCTCCAATTGCTCCAGCAACTCCGAGAGTTGCTCCAACAGCGGAAACAAGGAATCCAGTAACTCGTCGATCAGGAAGTGGAGGATGTCGTCGAGATCTTCCTTGGCTGGAGCGGGATCCAGGCACGACAGCCAGTGCGTGAGTTCTGGAAAGGAGCTGGGCTTGGGCACCTCCTCGATGCTGATCAGCAGTGTGGGCAGCAACAGCAGCCCGATCTGCTCGCCGATCAGGCGGTCGGGCGTGTCGGCAAAGCTGAGGCGGTGCAGCACGGCCAGCACCATGTCGCCGGAGGAGTCGACCCGTGGTCGTTGGGGCAGATCCAGCAATGGCGTTTGAAAGTGCTCCGGCACGCCGAGCCGGTCGAGCACCGAGCGGATCAGGGCCTGGTTGCCCATGCCCTGCACCCGCACCCACAGGGGCAGGCCGCGCTCCAGCAGCACGTTCAGCTCGTCGAGTTGCAGCCCGTCCCGTTCTTCCAGGCCCGAGGGGTGGAAACACAGCACCGACAGGCGCGTCGGCGCCCTGCCGCCATGGATGAATAACTGGCTGGGAAGCTGACCCGGCCGTTCGCCCAGGCGTCTGGAACGCAACCGGCCTGGATCGAGTCGGGTCATCCCTGCGTTCTAGCGGTCGTGGTGCCGCCAGGGAAAGGGGCCGGTGGTTGCAGCCATTGCTCCAGCCCCACCCCCGTGGCGAGCACGGTGGCCTGAATCAGCAGACACCAGCCGACCTGTGCGCGGCGTTCCCAGAGCAAACCGATCATCGGAGCAGCGCAAGGGTTGGCATTTCAGCGGTGATGGCGGCTGGCAACTGCCTGCTGGGCCATGCCCCGGGGCCTGGGGCAGCACGCTGGCCGCCGGCGTTCCGGCGCCAGCGCCCCCGACCTCAGCGGGCCACCGGTTGGCGCAGCTGGCTGAAGCTGCGCGCCAGGGCCTGGCCGATCGTGAGCCCCACCGGCAGGTCTCCACCGAAGGAGGTGCCGAGCACATTGCGGTAGAGCTTGGTTTCCACCAGCCGGTAGGTGGCATCCGGCAATGGCACGAAGCGGGCCTGCTTCACGTATTGCGGGCCTTTCTGCAGGTAGAACTTCACGAAGCGCCGCACATCATCCTGCCCGCGCAACATGCTGTCGTTGATGTAAATGAACAACGGCCGTGACAGCGGGCTGTAGCGCTCGTTCTGTACATTCACCACCGAAGGGCTCACCAGTCCCTTGCGGCCATTCACGGCCAGGGCCCGGAGCTTGTTGGTGTTGGAGGCATACCAGCCGAAGCCGAGGTAGCCGAGGGCTTGGGGATCCTTGGCGATGCAGTTCACCACCACGGCATCATCTTCGCTGCTTGTGTAATCACGGCGAGAATCGCTGGCGTTGCCGTTGATCGCCTTGTTGAAGTAGTCGAAGGTGCCCGAATCCTTGCCGGGTCCACAGAGGCGGATCGGTGTGGCTGGCCAGGCGGCATTCACCTGGTTCCAGCGCATGATCTTGCCTTCGGCGCTGCGGCGCCACAACCGCGACAACTCCGTGGTGCTGATGGCCTTCGCCCAGGTGTTGCGCGGGTTCACCGCCACGGTGAGCGCGTCGAAGGCGATTGGCAGTTCGATGAAGTTGACCCCCCGGGCGGTGCACGTCTTCAGCTCTTCGCTGTTGATCGGCCGGGACGCGTTGCTGATCTGCACCTTGCCGGAGCAGAAATCGCGGAAGCCTGCACTGGTGCCCGTTTCCAGCAGCTCAAAGCGCACATTGGCGCCGGCGCTCGTGCCACGGAAGGCGCGGATCACGCCGCCGGTGATCGGGAAGACCGTGCTGGAGCCGCTGATCCGGATCGTTCCGCCCTTGGGAGGTGAGGGAGCGGAGGCTTCAGCGGAAGGGAGGGTCACGGAGCCTCCCACCAGGGCGGCAAGCAGGCAGAGCGCCATGCCGCTGCGTGCGCCTCTCCCGCCGCTGGTCCCGGAGTGCTGCGCGGGGCGGCAAGGGAGGGTGGATCGCCAGGGCATGGAGAAGGGAACCGAGCGCCTCACTCTGCGCAGAGCGGCACGGGGGGAGGATTAAGCGACGGTTAGGGCTTGGTCATCATCCGCCGCAGTTCTGCCAGGGCCCTGCCGATCCTGTGCTGACACCCTGCTCCTGGCCCGGCTCAGTTCAGGCGGGTGCGGGCCCGGTAGCCCCCCAGCCAGCGGTTCACACGCGGGCGCAGCGAAGGAGGAACTTCATGCAGCAGCTGGTCGAGCTCCAGGGCGCCGAGGCGCCGCAGGTCGCGCACATCCACATGCCAGAGCGCTTCGGCCTCGCGCACCAGCCGGGCCCAGGTGCGGGCCCGTTGCCAGCGGCGCAGTTGCCACCGTTTCGGCACCGGCGGGCCGGCGCCCTCAAGCAACCGGGGAATGGACATCCGATCACAGTGCTCTTTCACCAGCTTGTGTGGGCGTTGGCCTGATTGGGCGAACGCAACAGGAGACTTCCGCTTTGCCACGCACACTGCTCGCCGATTGACTGACCGCTCAGGCGGCGGTGCTGTTGATCGGGTGGGCGATCGGGCTGCCGCTGCTGCTGCCAGCGAGGGGTTCCACGGGTGCCACGGGAAAGCCCAGGCCCGCTGCTTCCCGCTCGCTCAGGCGCCGGGTCCAGGCTTTGGGGATGGGGTCGTTCCAGCGGAAGCCGGCCTGCCGGGCGCGGTGGCGCTGCTCGTAGGGCAGCTGGGCCCGGTACAGACGCCGTGGCTCCAGGCCTGCCAGCAGCAGCTCTTCCAGGTCGTCGCAGCGGGAAAACACCTGGGCCAGGTAGATGCAGTCGGTGAGGGCCCGGTGTGCGGCCCACACCGGCACCCCGTAGGCCAGCGCCAGATCCCGCACCGACGGCGTCGCCCGCAGCTGCCGCTCCGACGGCCAGCGCAGATCCTCCATGCTGCACAGCCAGGGTTTCGCCAGTGCGGGCAACACGCCCCGCCCGAACCACTGGCGGTCGAAGCTGGCGTTGTGGGCCACGATCACATCGGCGGCCTCCACCAACGCGCGGAAGTAGGCGAGCGCGTTGTCCCACGGTTGGCTCAGCCGGGTGACGGCAGCGGGGATCCCGTTGATCGGCGCAGCCGGATTGCTTTCGCAGGGAAGCAGGAAGGAGAGCTGGCTGAGAACGGCGCGGGTGGGGACATGGAAAAGGATGGCTCCGACCTCGATGCAGTGGTCCTGCTGCGGGTCCAGCCCGGTGGTTTCGGTGTCGAGGATCAGCAGCTGGGTGGGGCAGCCTGCCGCAGCACCGGCCGGCCGCTCCGCTGCCGCCAGGGGATCCGTGGTGGCGGCCAGGGGCGGCAGGCTGAGGCGTGGCTTGGCTGTGCTCGTGGGCTCCGCTGCAGGCGGTTCTGCAGCTGCAGGCCTGGCGGGAGCCCTGGGTGCGGCCCCTGCTGCCGGGGCGGCTGCAACGAGATCCAGCAGGCTCACCTGTTCCCAGCAGCCGGGGGCCTGTGGGCCAGCGGCCGGGTCGTGGCTCGACCCCATCGGCGCTGATTCCATCGGCGGTTCTGCCATCGGGAGGGACGCTGCGGGGCGGGTGCCATCGATCGATGGCCTGCGGCGGATGACCCTGGTCATGCCCAGGTTGCTGCCATGTTCCCAGCCCGCAGCCGTCCCGCGCCAGTGGGCCGCGTTCCTAGGGTCGGGCCAGTTGCAATGGCGTGCGTGGCCCGTGCCCTTCAGGTGGGTGATCCGATCCCTTTGATCGCCCTGACCGACCAGGACGGGGTGGAGCGCCGCAGCGACCAGCTCGGCGGCCGGCCGCTGGTGCTGTTCTTCTATCCCAAGGACGACACCCCGGGTTGCACCGCCGAAGCCTGCGCCTTCCGCGACAGCGAGGCCGAACTGGTCGCCCTTGGCGCCGTGGTCTGGGGCGTCAGCGGTGATGACGCCGGCAGCCACAGCCGCTTTGCCGCCCGCCACCGGCTCACCTATCCCCTGCTGGTGGATCAGGGCAATGCCCTGCGCCAGGCCTTCGGTGTGCCCGGCGCCCTGCTCAACCTGCTGCCTGGCCGTGTCACTTACGTGATCGATGGTGATGGCGTGGTGCGGCACATGTTCAACAACCTGCTCGATGGGGCCGCCCATGCCCGTGAGGCCCTCACGGCGCTGCGGCGGCTGACGGTGGCCTGAGTGGACGCGCCCGTGCAGCCTCACCGGGCCGACCCATGAGCCGCTGGCAGCAGCAGGGTCCGCTCTGGAGCCTCGCCCCGCCCACCGCTGAAGCCTTCCCCGGTGGCGCGCAGGTTCCGCCCATCGGCGTGGTGGAGTTCATCGGCGGCACGGTGCTGGCGGCCAGCCCCCAGCTCAGCTACCGCCGCCTGCTGGAGGCGCTGGCGCTGCGGGGGCTGCTGGTGCGCGCCTGGAGCTACGTGCCCGGCTTCGATCACCAGGCGCAGGCCACCGAGGCCTGGCGCTGCTTCCGGGCGGCCCGCAGCATGGCCACTGCTCGTCCCAATCCTGGTGTCGCTCCCTCCGCTACGGCCCCGTTGCCGGTGCTGCGGCTCGGCCACAGCCTGGGCTGCAAGCTGCACCTGCTGGCGCCCGATGGCGGCCGCGGTTGCCGTGGTCTGGCGGCGATGAGCTTCAACAACTTCTCCGCCGATCGCTCCATTCCCCTGCTTGCCGACCTTGCCCCCCGCCTGGGCCTGCGCACCGAATTCAGCCCTTCACCGGAGGAAACCCTGCGGCTGGTGGGCCTGCATTACCGCCAGCCGCGCAACCTGCTGATCCGCTTCGGCACCGATGCACTCGACCAGAGCCGGCGGTTGATCGGCGTGCTGCAGCAGCGGCCTGATGACGCCTCCACCCTGCTGGAGCGGCCTGGCGATCACCTCACACCCGCCAGTGCCGGCCTGCGTCAGAACCTGCTGGGAGCCTGGGCCGATGACCCGGCCCGGCAGCGGCAGATCGATCGGCTGGCCGATCAGCTCACCGACTGGTGGCTGGGCCCGACCAGCCAGGACTCCCGTAGCTGAGCGAGAGGCTGCTCCACCCAGGCCCAGAAGTCCCAGCTCGGAGCAAAGAGATCGAGGGGCATGGCTTCCCCCTGCGCCCAGGCGTGCCAGAACGCCTCAGGATCCAGCGCCCCGTGCGCCGATCGGGCCACGTCGTTGAGCTGGGTGTCGAGATGCCAGGAGAAGATCGCCGGCAGCACATGACCGGAGATCGGATGCCGCGGATGCATCGCGGCGGTGAAGGTGGACACCAGGATTTCGCCGTGGGGCGTGGTGTCGTAGCCGGTGAGCACGTGGCAGGTGTCGTGGGGGGTGGTGAAGCGTTCGTTGAGAGCCCCCGGCTCCCCCGGCATGGCGTAGCCGTTGCGCTGGAAGTGGTCGTGGAAGGCACGCCCGAGCCGGTCGTGCGGGAGTGTGCCCAGTGCCCGGTACCGCGCCGCCAGGGCCGGATCCGCCCCTTCCCCCTGGTACGGCTGCAGCCAGGCGGCGATGTCGGCTTCCGGGCTCCAGGGGGAGCCGGTCAGGGAGCTGAGGTTGTTGCGGGCCATCAGAGCCAGCGCCTCCTGCAGATGCCCCTGGGCGGCAGCGGCGATCTCCTCCATCGAGGCGGTGTGGATGCCGAGAGCCGCCGCGTAGGCGAGCACGCGCTCGATGCGGTCCGGGTCCAGCCGGTCGCCGAGGAAGGCCATCACCGTGAGGAAGCGGATCGCCTCCAGGCGCAGGGCCGCCGGCTGCAGGGCCGCGGCCAGCAGCGCCGGGCTGGTGGGTGGAAGCGGGCCTGGCAGTCCTTCAGCCCCGAGCCGGAAGATCCAGTGGCCGGCCGCCGCCACCGCGGTCGCCGCGGCCGGCGGCAGTTCTCCGCCGCAGCCGCCCACATCCGCCATGGCGGCGAGGATGGCCAGGGATTCCTCCCGGTTGCTGGGGATCCGCATGTCGGGGTTCCGGTGTGGCCCTCAGACCCGCAGGGCATCCAGCACGGAGCGGTCTTCCAGGGTGCTGGTGTCGCCGCTCACTTCTTCGCCGGCCGCCAGAGCGCGCAGGATGCGGCGCATGATCTTGCCGCTGCGGGTCTTGGGCAGGGCATCGGTGAAGCGGATCTCGTCGGGGCGGGCGATCGGGCCGATCTCGGCGCCCACGTGGCGCTTCAGCGCGGCGATCAGGGCCTCGTCGCCGCTGGTGCCCGCATCCAGGGTCACGAAGGCCACGATTCCCTCCCCCTTGAGGTCGTCGGGCCGGCCCACCACGGCGGCTTCGGCCACGGCCGGATGGCTCACCAGGGCGGATTCGATCTCCATCGTGCCCAGCCGGTGCCCAGACACGTTGATCACGTCATCGACGCGGCCCATCACCCAGAAATAACCATCGGCATCGCGGCGAGCGCCGTCCCCGGCGAAGTAGACCCAGCTGCCGTCCGCCGGCCGGATCGCTTCCCAATAGGTTTTGCGGAAGCGTTCCGGATCGCCGTGGATGGTGCGCAGCATCCCTGGCCAGGGGCGCCGCACGGCCAGGTAGCCCCCCTCATCCACATCAGCACTGTTGCCGTCCATGTCCACCACATCGGCCACGATGCCGGGCATGGGCAGGGTGGCGGAACCTGGTTTGGTGGGTGTGGCACCCGGCAGGGGGCTGATCATCACCCCGCCGGTCTCTGTCTGCCACCAGGTGTCCACCACCGGGCAGCGGCCATGGCCGATCACCTCCCGGTACCACATCCAGGCTTCCGGGTTGATCGGTTCGCCCACGGTGCCGAGGATGCGCAGGGAGCTCATGTCGTACTGGTCGGGCACCTCACGGCCGTTCTTCATGAAGGCCCGGATCGCAGTGGGCGCCGTGTAGAAGATCGTGACGCGGTGCTTCTGGATCACTTCCCAGAAGGCGCCGGGCTTGCTGGGCCGTGGTGCGCCTTCGTACATCACCGTGGTGGCACCGGCCGAGAGCGGCCCGTACACGATGTAGCTGTGGCCCGTGATCCAGCCCACGTCGGCGGTGCACCAGTGGATGTCGTCCTCGCGGATGTCGAACATCCACTGGAAGGTGATCTGGGCCCAGAGGTTGTAACCGGCGGTGGTGTGCACGATGCCTTTCGGCTTGCCGGTGGAGCCTGAGGTGTAGAGCACGAACAGGCGGTCTTCGCTGGCCATCGGCTCGGCGATGTGCTCGGCGCTGGCCGGCTCCACCCGGTCGTGCCACCAGTGGTCGCGCCCCTCGGTCATGGCGGTGGGGGTGCCCGTGCGCTTCACCACCAGCACGTGCTCCACGCTGGGGCAGCCTTCGGCGAGGGCCTGGTCGACCGCCGGCTTGAGCGCCACCGGCTTGTCCTTGCGGAAGCCGCCATCGGCGGTGATCACCGCCTTGGCCTGGCCATCGATCAGGCGGTCACGCAGCGCTTCGGCCGAGAAGCCGCCGAACACCACCGAATGGGGAGCGCCGATGCGGGCGCAGGCCAGCATGGCGATGGCCGCTTCCGGCACCATCGGCATGTAGAGCGCCACCAGATCGCCCTTGCCGATGCCGAGGCCCAGCAGGGCATTGGCGGCCTTGCACACCTCGGCGTGCAGTTCGGCGTAGGTGAACCGCCGCTCATCGCCGGGTTCCCCCTCCCAGATCAGTGCCGTCTTGTGGGCGCGGGGGCCATCCAGATGGCGATCGAGGCAGTTGTAGGCCACGTTCGTGGTGCCCCCTTCAAACCAGCGGGCGAAGGGCGGGTCGCTCCAGTCGAGAACGCTCTCGAAGGGCTGGAACCAGTGCAGGGCTCCCCGCGCCTGCTCGGCCCAGAAGGCGTCCGGGTCGGTGTCCGCTGCCTCTGCCAGTTGCCGGTAGGCCGCGAGGCTGCCGACCCGGGCGCTGGCAGCGAGGGCGGCGGGGGGCTCGAACACCCGGCCTTCCTGCAGCACGGATTCGATCGTGACCTCGCTCATCGCCATCGGTACCAGGGCCCCCCATTCAAGCGGCCGCTGGTGGCGTTGCCGCTCTGGCGTCGCACGGGCTGGATTTCAGCAACACGCGGCTGCTGTTCGCCGAACTCTCTATTCGTTGCGCTGGTCGTTGCGCTGGCTTGACTGAAGCTCCACGTTGACTTCAACAAATTCTCGCGTTGAGCCTCGACGTGGCTTCACCTTGCGTCCTCACCAGTTAGGGAAGCTCTGGGCAACACCGAACAGCAAAAAGGAGCGGTGGCGAAGTGTGCAAATTGAACGGTTTTGTGCGTGGCACGTCGTGAATCGGGCAATGTCCGCCTGCGCAGGCCCTGATGCCCCGCCAGCCTGGGCGACTGGTCTTGGTAGCTGGGAAGATGGCGCCATGACCCGTCCCGCGGCCTGCCTGTTCGATCTCGACGGTCTCCTGCTGGACACCGAACCGCTGCATGCCCAGGCCTGGCAGGCCGCCGCCGCCCACTTCGGCCGCAGTCTCCGGCCGGAGGAAGTGCTGGCCCTGCGTGGTCGCCGGCGCCTCGATTGCGCCGATCAGGTGCGCCAGTGGATCCATCAGAGCGGTGGGCCTTCCCTGAGTACCGCTGAGCTGCTGGAGGTGCGCCAGCCGATCGCTGAGGCCCTGTTGCCGCAGGCCGCAGCCATGCCGGGTGCCCAGGCGCTGGTGGAGCGTTGCCATGCCCTGGGCATACCCATGGCCCTGGCCACCAGCAGCTCCCGTGAGGCGGTGACCCTCAAGAGTCAGCCCCATGCCTGGCTGCAGCTGATCGAGCGGCGGGTGCATGGCGATGACCCGGAGCTCCTGGCTGGCAAGCCGGCCCCCGATGTCTTTCTGCTGGCCGCCCGCCGCCTCGGTGTCGACCCCAGTGACTGCTGGGCCTTTGAGGATTCGATCGCCGGTGCTTGCTCGGCCCAGGCGGCAGGCTGCCAGGTGCATGTGCTGTTGCCCGACGATGGGGTCTGCGCCCAGTACCCGCCCGAGGTGATCTGTCTGCAGTCGTTGGCGGAGCTGCGGCTCTGAGCCTGTGGAAACCCGGAGGTGCGGGGACGGTTGAGCGGTGGTGCAAAGGTTGAGCGGTGGTGCAGGTGATGTTGGCGATGCCCGTGGCGCGGCCCCGGGACGGCTCCACGCTCAGGCCGGCGGGGCCGGTGGCCTTTTCTTTTCTGTCTCGATCCGCTCCACCAGCTTGAGCATCCAGGAGCCGGCCCGGCCCGTTTCGCCCAGTCGCTGCTTGAGCTCCAGCAGGGCGGCCGCCCGCTGCTCCTCCCGTTCGCTCTCGGACGGAATCGCATCGCGGTAGGGAATCTGGGTGCGCTGCTGCAGCCACTGGCCAAGGGCGCGTGGATCGGCGGGATCCCTGATCGCACTTTCAAGCGTGAGGGGTTTGCTCTCGGAGCGCAGCCCCTGCAGCTTGTACCAGCGGTCCCCGTCGCTGTCGGTGCTCTCCACCAACTCCAGGGCGTCCAGCTGGGCCACCTCACGCACGGAGCGGCCGAAGCGGCGCTGCACCACCAGCTGGTGGCGCTCCAGGCGCAGCTCTCGCCGGCCCAGCAGCAGCCAGACCGTTCCCCAGCCGCAGCCCAGTGCCGGCAGGGCCAGGAAGGCCACCACTGGCCACAGGGATGGGTCGGCCAGGGCTGACCGGCCCAGCAGGCCCAGCAGCGCCAGCAGCAGCAAGGTGATCACGGCCGTGATGGCCGTCTGACGCCGCCGGACGCGGAGCGTGGGCACCAGCAACGGGGCGTCGCAGAACGCGGCCTCCAGCTCCTGCCATTGACGCGGCAGCTGGGCCGTCAGCGGCTGGGGCAAATCAGTGGCCACCGGATCCGCCGGCGCTGCTGGATCGAGAGCGAAGGCTGCGTTCAATGCGGCGGCGGCCTGCTCTCGTTCGCCAGCGGTGCCCAGCCGCGTGAGTTCGATGACCCGGTTCTCGAGTTCTGCCACCAGCGCACTGGGCTGCTGGTGGCGGCTGCGCACCGCGCAGCGGCGGATCTGGCCCACCCCGATGCGCTGCCGGCGCACGAACGGGCCCAGCCGCGTGTGCAGCGTCAGCACGTCGTCGGTGACAACCAGCCGCTCATCGGCCCAGAAACAACGCAGCCATTCGCGTATCGCCATCACCCCTCCCAGGGTCCAGAGGCTCACCCACAGCAGCAGGAAGGCGGTCACCGCTGCGGCCTTCCCCACGCTCATGTCCATCGGGCCGGCCCCGGTCCACTCCCGCAGCAGACGGCTGAGCGTGAACAGCGCGAACACTTCCCCGGCCGCCCAGCCGCCCAGCCAGAGGGTGAGGAAGCCCCCCACCGCGAAGCGCGCGGGGCCGCGGGGGCGGAAGTGAAAGGTGAGCGTGGCGGGCATGGCCGTGGGTCGCGCGTGGATTCGCCGGCGTGCGGTCTGGCCGGTCGGGTTCAGAACTGGAAGCTGGTGGTGATCAGGGCGCCGAACTGGCGGAACTGCTCTCCTGCGGGGGTGTCAGCGCCGAGCGGCCGGCTGAGCAGAAACAGTGCCGGGGTCACGGCAATCCTGTCGCTGACCTGCAGCCTGTACCACCATTCGGCCACCAGATTGCTGTCCTGGCCGTCGCCGCCGCCGACCAGCCGCGTGGCCACGATCGGTTGCCCCACGGCCATGCCGAGCACATTTCCCTTGCCCAGCACGTCGCTCCACTGGAGGCCCACCGCCCACGACTGGCTGGTGGCCACGAGGCCGTTGCTGCCCCCAGTGCCACTGTTGCTCAGCCCACTGCTGAGGCCGCGGCTGGAATAGGTGGTGCTGTTGAGGCCCCAGCCGGCGCTGATCGAGGGCCACCAGCCCGCCCGTGACGGCTGCCAGTAGCCGCTCAGGCCGAAGGCCTCCGTGGTGCCCGGGACGCTGAGGCTGGCGGTGGTGAAGGGGCTGGCGGCACCGATCAGGCCGTTGGTGTTCTGCAGGCGGGTGTACACCGCCGCCACGGCCCAGGCCTTGTGCCCGTAACCCACCTGAACGGTGCCGGTGGCGCCGGCGTTGGCGGTGCCGAACCCCCCCTGCCCCGCATTGCCGGCATTGCCACTCGCGGCCACGTAGTTGGCGCTGATGCTGAAGCCCCGGCGGGCCCACCACAGGCCCACGCCTGCCCCCAGGTTCTCGCTGTAGGCGGCTGGAGTCCCGGCCAGGGTGAACAGGTCGAGCACGGCTGAAGCCGGGTAGACGCTGGGCCAGAGGGCGAGCATGTCGTCCTGCTCGACGCGGCCGCCGATGGTGGCGGTGAAGCCCGCCCCCAGGGGGAACTGATAGAACGCGCGATCGATCGCCAGCGCGTTGCCGCAATTGCTGACGTTGAAGCCGCAGTTCTCCTGAAACGCGGCGGCGAGGGTCGAGAGGTTGCTGGGCCCGGCGCCACCGAAGCTGCTGGAGGCGAGGTTGCCCGCCCGCAGCGTGGTGCGCAGCAGGTCCTTGCCGTTGAAGCTGGTGTCGGCGATGAGCTGCAGGTCGTAGCTGAAGCTGGCGGCACCGAAGGCCTGCCGGTTCTGCTGTACCAGCCCTGCGGCGGAGCCACTGAAGGCGTTGGTGCCCAGCACGAAGCTGGCCTGGCCGCTGAGGGTGGTGGTGGTGGAGAACGCGGCGGCTTCCAGCGCCCGCAACCGGGCCTGCTCGTTGCCGAGCTGCCCCTGTAACACGGCCAGTTCGGCGGCGAGCTCGTGCTGCAGTTGCTGCAGGTCGCCTGTCGCCGGCGCCAGTTGCTGAAGGCAGGCCTGCAGCATGGCGGCCGCGTTCCAGCGGCTCAGGGCCCGCTGACCCCCGGCTGTTGTCGGCAGTCTGTTGGTGCGGCACCCCTGCGATGCCATCAGGTCCGTCAGGGCCGCCTCGGTCCGGGCGATGGTTTCGGACGGGGCGGCCACAGGTGCCGCCTCCACAGGAGCTGCGGTCGCCGGCGCCCCTGCTGCCGAAGCCACAGCAAGCGACCACGGAACGAGGCTCAGCAGGCCAAGCGGGACGGGGCGCGGCACCGGAGGCAGCACTGTGACGCCCATCATCGGCGGTTGTTCAGGTCAACGCTTCCCTTTGTTCAGCGCCTGCCGGTGTTGGCAGCCTGCCGGCGGCAGGATCCTGCTGGCGGCGGGATCCCGGTTTCCTGCTTCGCACTCCCGCCACAGGCTCCCCCTAGGGTGCGCACTCCCCACGCCCCACCACCATGCAAGGCTCGATGCGACCGGCCGGTGATGGCCCGGGCGCCATGTTTCAGCTGCTGATCGCCGGCGCCGTGGCGCTGCTGATCCTTTTCACCCAGACGATCTTCATCGTGCCGGCCGGCAACGTCGCCGTGGTCACCACGCTCGGCAAGGTGACCGGCAACCAGCGCGACCCAGGCCCCAACCTCAAGATCCCCTTGATTCAGGCCACCTCGTTCTTTGATGTGCGCACCCAGGTGCGGCCGGAGCAGTTCTCCACCCTCACCAAGGATCTGCAGGTGATCGAGGCCACCGCCACGGTGAAGTACGCGATCAAGCCCAGCGAGGCGGCCCGCGTGTTCGAAACGATCGCCACCGATAACTCCCAGATCTATCCGCGGGTGATCCAGCCCTCGTTGCTCAAGGCGCTCAAATCGGTGTTTTCCCAGTACGAGCTGGTGACGATCGCCACCGAATGGAACGACATCTCCGCCCTGGTGCAGGAGAAGGTGGCGGAAGAACTCAGCAAGTTCAACTACGTGATCGTGCAGGGCCTCGACCTCACCGGTCTGCAGATCGCCGAGGAATACCGCGCCGCCATCGAACAGAAACAGATCGCCGAGCAGCGGCTGCTGCGCGCCCAGACCGAAGTGAAGATCGCCGATCAGGAGGCCAAGCGCTACCAGATCCTCAACTCCAGCCTCGATGACCAGGTGCTCTACAAGCTGTTCCTCGACAAATGGGACGGTCAGACCTCGGTGGTGCCCGCCCTGCCCGGCACCGCTCCAGGTGGTGGCACACCGGTGATCGTCAGGGGGCGCTGAAGCCTTCTGAGCCCCCGTCAGCACGCACTCAGCCGTCTGCGCCCCGCGCCAGCCCTCACTCAGCTGACGGCGTCGCTGTGACAGGGCGGCGTGAGACCGGGGAGCTGGAATTCCAGAAACCAGAGAAATTCCCGCGACCGCCAGCCCAGATCGAAGGGAGCGGTGGGCTGCCAGTCGTGCCGCTCCAGCCCGAACGCCTCCTGCAGGTAGGCGGGCACCAGCGCTTCAACCTCGTCCTGGCCTTCAGCTTCCTCCTCCTCGAACAGGCGGTCGAGATAGAGCGCGGCGAAGATCCCCTGCTCCTCGTCGACCACCACCACCTCAAAGGGGCCATCGGCGGCGGGCAGCGGGTTCACTTCGAAGAATTCATCCCGCTCCAGGGGGTCGGTGGGCGCCTGCTCCATCAATGTGGCCAGGGCCTGCTTGAACCGTTCGAGGGTCATGGGGCCACCGGCCTGGGGGCCTCCATCCTCAACCGCAGGCGTCCGCCCAGGGGCCACAGCCACAGGGTCACGGCCAGCCAATGGATCAGCACGGGCGGCCACAGCGAGCCGCTGAGCAGGAAGACGCCCGCGCACACGGCGCCGAGCCAGCTGCAGGAGAGCAGGAAGGCCGGATCACGGAACAGCTGCCGCCCCGGCCGGTACCAGGTGGCGCCAGCCAGTGGGTGGTAGGCCACGAACAGCCCCACGCTCAGGGCGCCCCAGGCCAGCGACGACCAGGGCCCCACCCCCTCCATTGCGGCTGCCGGCAGCAGGGCGGCGCGGAACACCGCTTCCTCCCCCAGCGCTGGCATCAGCAGCAGCAGCGGCGCCTGGCGCAGCATTGGCCCCAGCGGTCGCCAGCGCCAGCCCTGCCGCAGCAGGCCGCTGCGCCGCGCCAGCGGCAGGGCCACCAGTGCGTACAGCAGCATTCCCAGCACCGCCACCAGCCCATTGCCGCCCAGCAGCGGCGTGCTCACCGCATCGGAGAGCCGCCGCAGCGGCACCGACAACCAGGGCCACTGGCCGAGCAGCAGCGTGGGTGCCAGCGGCAGCAGCTCGGGGTCGCGGCCCGGCACCTGGTTGGTGCGTTGGAACCACAGCTGCGAGCCGTTCTGGAGGAACACGCGGGCGATGTCGTCATGGCCGCGGCGGGGCAGCATCGAACGCCAGCTGAGCAGGGCATCGCGCACGCTTTCCCCGCGCACGAAATGCTGCTCACCGCTGGTGAGCGTGTCAGCGCCGGCCACCACTGCCGCGTTGCGCACCCAGTCGGAGCGCACCATGCCGAAGGGAGTGAGCAGGTCGTCGAGTGACCGGCCCAGGGCCAGCAGCCGCTCGAAGCGCCGGCTGTCGCTGTCGTTGGGATGGGCGCGCCACCAGGCCATCAGCCCGGGATCGGCCAGCACCTGCTGGCGCAGCCGTTGCAGGGCGATGTAGAGGGTCTGGCTGGAATCCTGCACGCAGGAGGTGGCCGGCGTCACCGACGACAGGCCCGTGCCGTCGCCGCTGCGGTAACGGGCCATCATCACGTTGGCCTGCACCCCCAGTTCATCGAGCAGGGAGAAGCGGCGGGGGCCGAGCTGCACGTCGCTGAACAGGTCCTGACGGATCAGCACATCGGAGATCGGTCGCAGCCACAGCCAGCCCCGCTGCAGATCGCCGCTGTAGGCACTCCAGTCCTGGGTGCCGGCCACGATGCCGTTGGGGTTGTTGGCGTAGATCTGGTGAAAGCGCAGCGCAAACAGCGGCTCACCGCTGAAGGGGTCGCGCCCCAGTTCGGCGTCGCCGAAGGCGAAGTGGCCGGTCACGGTGCCGGCCACGATCGCTTCGCCAGCGGGGCCGCCGATGCCGCCGAAGCTGTGGATCAGCAGGCCCCGCTCGCCCAGCTGCCAGCTGCCTTCTCCCCCCACCTGAACCCGTGAGAAGCGGCCCTTGCGCTCGGGTGTGCGGGCCCAGTTGCGGTGCAGCAGGTAGTCGAGGCCGGCGCCGCGGCCCTGCACCAGCTGATCGGCCTGGGGCTGCAGCAGCGCCCGGGGCAGCAGTGCCTGGGCCGTGAACAGGCCGCTGGCATCGGGCGCGCCGTACACCAGCCAGCCGGCGGCGCCGATCGGATCCCCCACCAGGCCATCCGGGTTGAACAGCCGGCGCCCATCGCGATCGGGTGGCTGCCGCGGAATCCGCACCACGTCCAGCGGGCCGCTGAATCCGCCCTGGCGCCGATCGAAGTGCCGCACCTCGAAGCGATCGCCGTCGGGGTTCTCGGCGGCGGCGGCTGGTTGCAGCAGTTGCACCAGGGCCACATAACGCCCGGTGATCTGCACCGGCGGCTGGGCGATCGCCAGGCCGGGGCTGCCGGTGGGGCTGGTGGTGAGCTCCACCTCCTCCAGCCGCACGATCACGTCGTCGTGGGGGCGAGCCCCGGCCAGCGATTGCAGCGGACCCACGCCGCGGCGGCCATCGAGCCGCTGCGGCAGCACGTTGCCGGCAGCGATCGCCGCATGGGCCGCCGCATCCAAGTGGATGTCGGTGCTGACGGTGCGCACCATGGCCTGCAACAGCGGCCGCTCCTGCCAGCCCAGCCGCAGCCTCTGGCCCACCAGTTTCTCGTGCTGGGGAGGCGCGTGCTGCACCTCCAGCCACACCCAGTCAGCGCCGGGATCCTGGGCGCTTTGACCCTGACCGGCGGGATCTGCGGCGCGCGCCTCCGGCAGGATCAGCCGGCCGATCCAGGCGCCGTTCGGCTTGTAGAGCGCCGGATCGGGACGCTGATCAAGGGGGTAGTGATCTGGGCGGTTGAAGGGTTGCTCCCAGGCCAGGGCGTAGCTGGACGGCCGCGTCGCCGCCGGCGCCGACTGAAGCATGGGCAGCAGAACCGCCAGCAAGGCCGCCAGAACAGCGGCGAGACCGGCGGCGAAACCAGCGGCCAGGGTCGCCGCCCTTCTGGTGCTGGGCAGGGGCCGCAGCCGGCGCGTTCGGGGAGGCACGACGGCGACCGGGGGAAGAGCCGAGGTTACGGGAGCCACTTGGCTGCTGTTTTGCATGCCAGTCGGTTGCCAAGCCCACTTGTTCAGGGCGTGACGCAGCCCGGCCTGGCTACAACAGAGGCAGGAGCTGTCTGCGCGTGGCCTTGCAATGTCCCCCTTCCCCGACTACCCGGTCCCCGTCGATGAACTCCAGCGGTTGCGCTCGCTGGAGCGCCACGACCTGCTCAACCATCGCAAGGATCCGCACCTCGATCGCCTGCTGGAGCTGGCCACCGAGTTGCTTGACACACCGATCGGCCTGATCTCCCTGATCGATGCCGACCGCCAGTTGTTCATCGCCCGCCAGGGGCTGGAGATCGAGGAGACACCGCGCAAGATGGCCTTCTGCGCCCATGCCATCGCCGGCAACGGCGTGCTTGTGGTGCCCGATGCGCTCGAAGACCCGCGCTTCAACACCAATCCCCTCGTGCTGGAGGAGCCCAGGATTCGCTTCTATGCAGGCGCACCGCTTACCTCTGAAGACGGCCACAACCTCGGCACGCTGTGCGTGATCGACCGCAAGCCTCGCCAGCCCAGCGATCAGCAGATCCGTCTTCTGGAGCGCATTGCTGAATTGGCGATGCGGGAAATCGAGATGCGCCGCCAGTCGCTGCATTGCCCGATCACCCATCTGCTGGGGCGCAGCCTTTTCCTGCAGCTCGGCGAACTCGAACTGAGGCATGCGCGGGAGCGTCAGGTGCCGTTGTCGTTGGTGATTCTCGACATTGACAACTTCAGGATGATCAACAGCCGTTCAGGCCACAAGGCGGGCGATGAGGTGCTGGTGAAAGTGGCCGATCTCTGCCGCAGCCACGCGGCGGACCAGGATCTGATCGGACGGGTGGGCGACGAGGAGTTCGCGATTCTGCTGATCAACAGCACCGATGAGCAGGCCACCTGGTTGGCGGAAAGCGTGCTGGAGGGCGCCCACCATATTGGTGTGTCGTCCTTCCACAGCGAGCAGCAGATTCACCTCAGCGGTGGAGTCACCACCATGAGCGACACCGATGCCGATTTCGCCGGCATGTTCCAGCGGGCAACCAAAGCCTCCGAACTGGCCCGGATAAACGGTCGCGATCAGATTGTGGCGATGGAAAGGGAATGAAGGCCGCTCCGCCCCAGCAACCCTGCGGAGGTGCCCCTTGGGGGGGTCGCTTCTTGTGCTCAGGGAGGCGGAGCGGACGGATCCGCTGCTGAAGTCTTGAAGGTGCGCCACTGCACCTGTTCGATCGAACCGAGGCGTTCAGCCGGTTTGCCTTCCAGACGGGCCGTCACCAGGTCGGGGCGCCCGGCCAGCACCTTGAGGCCATCGCCGAGCGGAAAGTGGCGCTCCCCCTTGAAGGTGCCGCGGAACACCACCTCCTCGCCGGCAGGCCCGCCCACCTGACGCACTTCCAGCCAGCTGGGGGCACTACTGCTCAGCAGCAGATCGCCAGGAGCTGGCGGCACGGCCACCGGGGCAACCATGGTAGGGGCTGGTTCGTTGGCCGGGGGCTCGGGCCGTGCAGGGGAGGGGGCAGCCGGCTGCGCGGAAAGCCGTGTCTGGAGGGTGCCGGCATCGAAGCGCCGCCAGCCCCACACCAGCGCCGATCCAGCGCCCACGATCAGAGCCATCACGGCAATGGAACGGACCATCACGCCTGCGGCGGCGGTCTTGGCGGACCCTGGCGCCGTCTGCTGTGTCGTTGAGGTGCTTGGGTCCAGGCAGCGGTGGGTGAGGCCACTTTTCTGCAGGTTGCGCAGCGGCTGCAACAACGGCGCCACATCCAGCCCGAGCACCCCGGCCACGCGCTGCGCTTGGGCAATCACATACACAAGCTCGGGCAGGGCGGCACGGTCGCCGGCTTCAAGCGCGTTCAACTGCTCCTCGCGGAAGAACAGGCGCTTGGCAAGCTCCGGCAGGGCAATGCCCTTGGCCTCGCGTGCTTGACGGAGCTGGGCTCCCAATGCGCCCAGTGCATTAGCCGCGGCCTGATCCTGGGCGTCCACGTCGCGCACGGGTTGGTTGGAGGGACTGCCCTCGCTCATGGTGTGGATCTCTGAGAGGGGGAGGTCAGAGGATTTGTAGCTCGAAATGGTGCTGATTGATGTCCATGGGAGGGTTCCTTTTCAGCATGGGTAAAGCTGCCCGCCAATCGCTAGCAAAACGTGAGAGATCTTGTGGCTTTGAATCTTCACACCTCCCTGATTTTGAAGCAGCCTGTGTGAAGGAGAACTGGTTTCTCGGTTAATGGATCCATCCCTCGTGCAGCAACCTGCTCTGGCCATTGCATGAGAGCAGGTCAAACGGTCGTGCGATTCGGCGGAGCAAGCCCACTCAGCTCGGCAAAGCGCGCTCAATAGAGGCGGCTGAGCACGAAGTCCGGCAGGGCCTTGAGGGCGTCGCTGGAGGCGGAAGGCGGTAGCCACTGGAGCGCTTCGCCGGCCTCTCGGGCAAAACCTTCGGCCAGCGTGCGCGACCGGGGGATCGCTTCGCAGCCCCGCACCAGCTCCAGCGCCTGATCGAGGTCGCCGGGTTCGCAGAGCTCTCGCTCGATCAGCCCGGCCAGGGGCGGACGTTCCTCAAGGGCGAAGAGCACCGGGGCCGTGAGGTAGCCGGCGGCCAGATCGCTGGCAGCAGGCTTTCCCAGTTGCTGATCGCTGCCGGTGAAGTCGAGGATGTCGTCGACCACCTGGAAGGCCAGGCCCAACTGGCGGCCGAAGCGGTAGAGCTGATCGAGGCGATCGACCGGCAGGTTGCTCAGCACCCCGGCGGCGCGGGCGCTGTTGGCGATCAGCGAGGCAGTTTTGCAGTAGCTCTTTTCGAGGTAGGTCTCGAAGCTCTGGCCGGTGTCGTAGCGGAACAGCCCCTGTCGCACTTCGCCGTCGGCCAGGTCCATGATCACGCGCGAGAGCAGCTTCACCACATCGAGGTCGTCGAGGTTGGCGAGGTGCCAGCTGGCCTGGGCGAAAAGGAAATCGCCCGCCAGCACCGCCAAGCGATTGTTGAAGCGGCTGTGGACCGTGTCCACGCCGCGGCGGGTGGAGGCCTCATCGACCACGTCGTCGTGGACGAGGGAGGCGGTGTGAATCATTTCGGTGATCTCAGCCAGGCGCCGGTGCCGGCTGGAGAGCTCACCATCAGGGCTGAGAGCCCGTGAGAGCAGCAGAACCACGCCGGGGCGGATCCGTTTGCCACCGGCACTAAAGAGGTGCTCAGCTGCAGCCTGGAGGATCGGGTGGCCGGCGCCGATCAGGCTGCGCAGATCGCTCAGCAGAGTTTCGAGGTCGTTCTCGACCGGCTGGAGCAATTGCGCGACCGTGGCCATGACCCCTGCTCAGTGGATGGATCCTAGAAGGCCTGGATCGGCGCTGAGAGCGCCACCTGCTCCACCACCGGCCGCCAGCCCAGCCAGGGCATGGCGGCACGGGCGAAGGCCTCCGGATCGCCGGTCACGCAGAAGCGGCTGCCACTGGCCAGTGCGGGAGACGGGTGCAGGCCGCAGCGCTGCGGCAGCGGCGCCGGCGTTCGGCCGATGCAGACCGACAGGCGCGCCACGGCGGCCTCGGCCGGATCCACCAGCACCACGTGCTGGGGCAGCAGCTCCCGCAGCAGGTCTTCCAGCAGCGGGTAGTGGGTGCAGCCAAGCACGACGGTGTCCACATCGGCGGCCAGCAGGGGCTTCAGATAGGTGTGGGCCGCCTCGCGCAGCTGCGGGTCGGTGAGATCACCCCGCTCGATCAGGGGCACGAAGGCGGGGCAGCCCACTTCCACCACCTTGATGAACGGACGCACGGCGCGCAGGGCGCGTCCATAGGCGCCGCTGGCTGCGGTGGCCGGCGTGGCCAGCACGCCCACCCGTTCCCCCTGCACCACGGTGGCAGCACTGTCGATCAGACCCAGCACCGGCACCTCGCGGCCGGCAATGGCCTCCACCACATCCAGGGCCAGGGCATGGGTGGTGTTGCAGGCCATCAGCACCACATCGACCGACTGCAGCTGCAGCCAGCTCACCACCTCGGCGGCAATCGAGCGGATCTCCCCCCTGGAGCGCTCGCCATAGGGCACCCTGGCGGTGTCGCCCAGGTAGATGTAGGGCTGGTCGGGATGCCGCTCCACCAGGCGGCGCAGCACGGTCAGGCCGCCGAGTCCGCTGTCGAGCAGGCCGATGCGTCGCTTGGTCATCCGCCCCCCAGGTAACGCAGGATGCCGCGGGTGATGGCCTGGGCCAGCCGCTGGCGGTGTCCCGCATCCGCCAGCCGGGGGGAATCCAGATCGCCTGTCACGAAGCCGGTTTCCGCCAGCGCCGCGGGCATCACCGTCCGGCGGATCACGAAGAAGCGGCCGGTCTTGACGCCGCGGTCGGGGCTACCGGGTGAAACCCGCAGCATCTCCTCCTGCACGGCCTCCGCCAGCGCCCGCGACTGAGCGCCCTGGAAGTAGAAGGTTTCGATGCCGTTCACATCCGGCCGGGCCATGCTCAGGGCGTTGGCGTGGATGCTGAGGAAGGCCTGGGCACCGCTGCTGTTCGCCAGCGCCACCCGCGGCGGCAGGTCGACGTCGATTTCGGAGGTGCGCGTCAGCACCACCTGCACACCCTTGCTCTGCAGCAGCTGGGCCACCTGCAACGAGATGTCGAGCACCACATCGGTTTCCCGCAGCCCGCCGATGCCCACCGCGCCCGGGTCGGGTCCGCCGTGGCCTGGATCGATCACCACCCGGAAGCGGCCGCGCGGCACTGCGGGCATGCCGCCGGTGGAGGGGAGGGGGCGGCTGCCGCCGAAGGGAGTCGGCCGTACCCAGCCTCCGCCTGCCACCTCCACGTTGCCTTCGCCGAGGGTGGAGATCAGCCGGTTGGAGCCCAGCCCGGTCAGCTCGAGGCGCCAGCGGTCGCGGGCGGTGCCCACCAGGCGCATGTTGCGCGGATCGAGCTGGGTGCCTGGGGCGAATTCGAGCACAAGGCGGGTGGTGCCGGGATCGGGCTTGCCGATGCGCACCTCGCGCAGGGCGCCGCTGCCGCGCAGGGTGCGAGGCCGCACCGGGGCGCCGGGGAGGTCGATCCACACCCGAGGACCCTGGGCGCCCCTGCCGCTTTCGTAGAAGGCCTGCAGGGAGATTGAGGGCGAGGTGCGCAGCTCAAGCACCCCATCCCGGCTGACGCGCCAGGCGGCCAGGGCGCTGGCGGCGTGGGCCGGCAGAGAGGCCAGCAGCAGGGCAGACGGCGCGAGCGTGGCGAGGGCGATCGCGCGGCACGACGCCCGCAGCGTGGTGAGCAGTGACGGGCAGGGCTTCCCCAGGGTCAGAACAGCGAAGGACGGCGGTGGTTCAGGCTCGGCATCTGGGTGCGAACCCGTTGGCCATGATCAGGGTCGACCGGCGCCACCGCCAGCCCGGGGGAGATTCCCGCATCCGCCAGCACGGTGCCCCATGGGTCGATCACCAGGGCGTGGCCATGGCTCTGCCTGCGGCCGTAGTGCAGGCCGGTCTGGGCCGGTGCCATCACGTAGGCCGTGTTCTCGATCGCCCGCGCCTGCAGCAGCACCTGCCAATGGTCCTTGCCGGTGAAGGCGGTGAAGGCGGCCGGAATCATGATGAGTTCGGCACCAGCACCGGCTAGGTGGCGGTAGAGCTCGGGAAAGCGGACGTCGTAACAGATCGAAAGTCCGATGCGGCACAGGCCCGGCACATCCACCACCGGCGGCAAGGTTTCGCCCGCTTTGACCGTTCCCGACTCCCGATAGGTGTTGCCATCGGGAAGATCCACGTCGAACAGGTGGATCTTGTCGTAGCGGGCCAGCAGCTGGCCTTCGGTGCCCACCAGCTCTGCGCGGTTGAAGGTGGCCCGCTCCCCGGCCGGCACCGGATAGCCGCCGCCCAGCAGAGTCACCTGGTAGCGCCGCGCCATCGTCACCAGAAAGCGGCTGCAGCGTTCGGCCAGGCTGCCCGCCAGCTCCAGCCGCCGCTCGTCGTTGCCCATGAAGGCGAAGTTCTCGGGCAGCCCCACCAGATCGGCGCCGCGCCGGGCCGCCAGATCGATCAGCTCCTCGGCGGCCGCGAAATTGGACTCCGGATCGGGCGTGCTGGTGAGTTGCAGAGCAGCGGCCAGGAAGCTCGTCACCATGAGCAGGGAAGAGGTCGGCGGAACTGTAAGGGAGCTGCCTTCCGGCACCGGAACGGGGCTGGGCGCCGGCTTCAGCTGGCTTTGAGTACGCCTGGCTCGGCCTGCATCGGCACGATCTCAAGCGAATCCACGCTGGCGCAGCAGCGGAAATCATCGTCGTGATCGCCCAGGCCGATCAGCCGCCGGCCATGGCTGGCGGTACGCAGGCAGCCTTCGGGATCGTGGCGCCACTGCTGCCAGAGCGCCAGCGCCGCCACCATCTCGTCATTGCCCGCCTCCACCGACCGGCCGCCAGCGGCTGCGGCATCCATCGCCGCCTGGGCCACCGCGCCAGCCGCCAGGGTGTCTTCCAGCGAGTAGGAGCCCTCCCAGCCGCTGCCCACGATCCACACCTGCTCGCATTGCCGCTCCAGCAGCCGCGCCGCCACTGCCGCGCGGTTGGGCAGGCAGGCGGTCAGCAGCAGGGGCACAGTGCGCACCTTGTCGAGCGAGCGGGTGCCGTTGGTGGTGCTCATGAAGATGCGCTTGCCCGCCACCAGCGCCGGCGTGACGGCCAGGGGGGAGTTGCCGAGATCGAAGCCCTCCACCCGGGCGCCGCCCCGTTCGCCGGCTGTGAGCCGTTGCGCGGCCGGCCAGGCCGCGGCCGCGGCCTTGAGGCTGTCGAGATCGGCGAACGCCTGCACCGCCTCGGCGCCGTTCTGGAGTGCCCAGGCGATCGTGGTGGTGGCGCGCAGCACGTCGATCACCACGGCTGCATCCGGGCCCGCCGCCGCCGCTCCAGGGCCGCGGTCTGGCACATCTTCGGAGGTGTGGAAGGTATGGATCTGCACGGCGCAGGGCACGGGTCGCGTGCGTCACAGTAGGCAGCGACGCTCAGGACCCACTCAATGACGGCCACGCTGCCGCGGAGTTCCACCAGAGATCTGCGGGGCTTTCTGTCGCTACTGGAGCAGCGCGGCCAGCTGCGGCGCATCACAGCCCCCGTCGACCCCGACCAGGAACTGGCCGCCATCGCCGACCGGGTGCTGGCCCGCGGGGGCCCCGGCCTGCTGTTCGAGAACGTGATCGGCAGCCCGATGCCGGTGGCTGTGAACCTGCTCGGCACCGTGCAGCGGGTGGTGTGGAGCATGGGCCTGGAGTCGGCCGAAGAGCTGGAGGATCTCGGCGCGCGGCTGGCCCTGCTGCAGCAGCCCCGGCCGCCGAAGGGGCTGCGCGAGGCGGTGCGCTTCGGCGGGGTGCTCTGGGATGTGGTGAAGGCCCGCCCCGACCTCGACCTGCTGCCGCCCTGCCACCAGCAGGTGTTCAAGGGGGAGGACGTGAACCTCGACAGCCTGCCGCTGCTGCGCCCCTGGCCCGGCGATGCCGGCGGGGTGATCACGCTCGGACTGGTGATCACCAAGGACCCGGAAACGGGCGTGCCCAACGTGGGTGTCTACCGGCTGCAGCGCCAGTCGGTGAACACCATGACGGTGCACTGGCTGAGCGTGCGTGGCGGTGCCCGCCACCTGCGCAAGGCGGCGGCCATGGGCAAGCCCCTGGAGGTGGCCGTGGCGATCGGCGTGCACCCCCTGCTGGTGATGGCCGCCGCCACCCCGATCCCGGTGCAGCTCTCCGAATGGCTGTTCGCCGGCATCTATGCCGGCGAAGGGGTGCGGCTGGCCAAGTGCAAAACAGTGAACCTGGAGGTGCCCAGCCACAGCGAGGTGGTGCTGGAGGGCACGATCACCCCCGGCGAGGAACTGCCCGACGGCCCCTTCGGTGATCACATGGGCTTCTACGGCGGCGTCGAGGCGTCCCCGCTGGTGCGCTTCCAGTGCATGACCCAGCGCCGGAACCCGGTGTTCCTCACCACCTTCAGCGGCCGCCCGCCAAAGGAGGAGGCGATGCTGGCTATCGCGCTCAACCGCATCTACACGCCGATCCTGCGGCAACAGGTGCCCGAGATCATCGATTTCTTCCTGCCGATGGAAGGGCTCAGCTACAAGCTGGCTGTGCTCTCGATCGACAAGGCCTATCCGGGCCAGGCGAAGCGGGCGGCGATGGCCTTCTGGACCGTCCTGCCCCAGTTCACCTACACCAAGTTCGTGGTGGTGGTGGACAAATCGATCAACATCCGCGACCCGCGCCAGGTGATCTGGGCCATCAGTGCCCAGGTGGATCCCCAGCGCGATCTGTTCGTGCTGGAGGACACCCCGTTCGACACGCTGGATTTCGCCAGCGAGCGTCTGGGGCTGGGCGGCCGTCTGGCGATCGATGCCACCACCAAGGTCGGGCCGGAAAAGCGCCACGACTGGGGCGAACCGCTCCGCCGGCCGGCGGCGATCGAAGATCGGCTCGATGCCCGCTGGCAGGAGCTGGGCCTGGCCGACATCGACGCCACCGAACCGGATCCCACCCTGTTCGGCTACACCCTCGAGAACGTGCTGGAGCGTCTGGCGGCGCGGCGTTGATCAAGCGCCGCGGCCTGCAGGCGCTCAAGGCGCTGCTGGAGCTGGCCAGGGAGCCGGGCGCCTGGCGCTCGGTGACGCAGATCGCCGCCGCTCAGTCGATTCCGGCCCCGATGCTGGAGCAACTTCTGCTGCAGTTGCGGCGGGCCGATCTGGTGGAGGCGCGCCGGGGCCGCAGCGGCGGCTACCGCCTGCGGCGGGTACCGGCGGCGATTCCTGTCGCCACCGTGCTGCAAGCCGTGCAGGCTGATCCGGCGCTGGGGCCGGCGGCGGCTACAGCCAGCGACCCGGCACTGGCGGGCGAGCAGGTGGCCCAGGCTCTGGTGCGGCGTCTGCAGCGGGCGCTAGAGCAGGAACTGGCCGTGCTCACGCTCGAGGAACTGCTCTTCGATCTGCGCAGCTGGCAGGAATGCCTCAGTGAAGACGGCGGCCTGATGGTGGGCTAACGCACAGAGCGGCCTGCGGAACCGCCGAACCCGGCCAGGATGGCCAGGTGTTGATCACGCGCTGATGCCCGACCGCGACGCCATCGAGTTCGCCGAACGGCGCCGCATGGCCGAACGGGATCAGGGGCTGGTGCCCTGGGCGCTCTGGGGCAGCTACCTACCTGATCGTCAGTGGGGCACGGTGCGGGAGGACTACTCCGCCGACGGCGATGCCTGGCGCTCCTTCCCGCACGACCACGCCCGCTCGCGCGTGTACCGCTGGGGGGAGGACGGCCTGCTGGGCCTCTGCGACGAGCACGCCCGCCTCTGCTTTTCGGTGGCGCTCTGGAACGGCCTCGATCCCATCCTCAAGGAGCGGCCCTTCGGGCTGGGCAACCCGGAAGGCAACCACGGCGAAGACATCAAGGACTACACCTTTCACCTGGCCAACACCCCCACCCACAGCTTCATGCGGGGGCTCTACAAGTACCCCCAGCGCTGCTTCCCCTACGACCACCTGATCCACGAGAACGGGCGGCGCGGGCGCGACAGCCCGGAGTACGAGCTGGTCGACACCGGGCTGTTCGACGACGACCGTTACTTCGATGTGGAGGTGGAGTACGCGAAGGCGGCGGCCGACGACCTGCTGATCCGCTTGCGCCTCACCAACCGAGGCCCCGATCCTGCCCCGCTCACCCTCCTGCCCACCCTGTGGTTGCGCAACACCTGGAGCTGGGGCTATGCGGGCGCGCTCGAGCAGCCGCTGGAGCTTGAAGGGGATCAGCTGCGCACCCCTGTGCTGCCCGGCCTCGGGTCGTACCGGCTGGCCTGCGCCGAGCCGGGCTCCTGGATCTTCACCGACAACGAGACCAACACCGAGCGCCTGTTCCGCCAGCCCAACCAGCGGCCGTATCAGAAGGACGGCTTTCACCGGTATGTGGTGGAGGGGGAGGAGGGAGCCATCAACCCCGCCCAGCGGGGCACCAAGGCGGCCCGCCTGCTGCGCCGCACACTGGCCCCGGGGGAGACCTGGGTGGTGGACCTGCGCCTGTGGGCGGGCGAGCAGCCGGCGGCGTTCGGCGCGGCGTTCGAGGCCACCCATCAGGCACGCGAGCAGGAATGGAGGGCCTACTTCGAGCACTGCGTGCCGGGGCTGGAAGCCGACGACCGCCGCATTCACCTCGCAGGCGCCGCCGGATTGCTGTGGTGCAAGAAGTACTACAGCTGGGACGTGAAACGCTGGCTGGAGGGGGATCCGGGCCAGCCGGTGCCGCCGCCGGAGCGCTTCAGGAGCGCCAATGCGGCCTGGCGCCGTCTGCATGTGGAAGATGTGATCTCCATGCCCGATTCATGGGAATACCCCTATTTCTGCCAGTGGGATCTGATGGTGCATGCCGTGGCCTTCGCCGGCTTCGATCCGGCCACCGCCAAGGAGCAGTGCATGCTGCTGCGCAGCCCCCGCTTCACGGCGCCCAACGCCCAGACCCCTGCCTACGAATGGGCGCTCTCCGATCCGAACCCACCGATCGGTGCCTGGGCGGCGATGCGTGTGTATCAGATCGACCGCAAGCAGAACGGTGAACCGGACATGCCCTTTCTGCGGGCGGCACTGCGCAAGCTGTTGCTGGAATACGGCTGGTGGGCCAACCGCAACGATCGTTCGGGCGACAACGTGTTCGAGGGTGGATTCCTCGGGCTGGATAACATTGCCGTGTTCGATCGCCGCTTTCCGCTCGCCGATGGCAGCCACATCGGAGAAAGCGATGGCATCGCCTGGATGGCGTCGCTGAGCCTGAATCTGCTCAACATCAGCGTGGAGCTGAGTGTGCGTGAACCGGAGTATGCGGATCTGTGCGAGCGTTTTGTCTACGACTTCGTGCAGCTCAACCTCACGCTCAACACCCCCACGGACAACGAATTTCTGAACTGGGACGAACAGGATGGCTTCTACTACGACGTGATCAAGCGGCCCGATGGCAGCACTGATTTCCTGCGCAGCCGCTCGATTGCTGGCCTGATTCCCCTGCTGGCGGTGGCCAGTTTCGATCAGGAAACGCTGGAGCGTCTGCCGGTGCTGGATGTGAAGAACAGCATGGCGTGGTACACCCACGAGCGCACCTCCCCCTCCTGGGTGGAAACGCACCTGGGCCGGCGCCACAACGACCGGCTGCTGTTTTCCCTGGTGCCGGAAGATCGGCTGCGCCGCATCTGTGAGCGGCTGTTTGATGAGACGGAATTCCTTTCTCCCTACGGCATCCGCTCCCTGTCGAAGGTGTACGAAACCGCACCCTTCTGCTACACCGAAGGCAGTGAATCAGATTGCCTCTCCTATTCACCGGCGGACAGCCCGGTGGCCATGTTCGGTGGCAACTCCAACTGGCGTGGGCCGGTGTGGATGCCGCTGAATTATCTGTTGATCGAATCTCTGCAGAAATTCGGCCATTTCTATGGCGACAGCTTCACGGTGGAGTTCCCTACCGGCTCCGGCGTATGGCTCAGCCTCTGGGATGTGTCGTTGAAGCTGGAGCAGCGGCTGGTGAATCTTTTCCGCCGTGACAGCCAGGGCCGGCGCGCCTTCCTCGGGGATGTGGATCTGTTTCAGCGCAACCCCCATTGGCGTGATCTGATCCAGTTTCATGAGTATTTCCATGGCGACAATGGCCGTGGGGTGGGCGCCAGCCACCAGACCGGCTGGAGTGCGATCGTCTGCAAGATGATCAACCAACTCTCCCAATATCCAGTGCCCTGATCGCAGCACCTGTCTCTGTTTTGCCCTCTGTTCCGCCGCCACCCTTCCGCCATGCCTGCCACCCCAACGGCCCGGATCATCGACCCGTCGATCACCCTTTCCCCGTTGCCTGGTGCCCGGCAGCTGAATCCACCGGATGGCAGCCACGTGGATGTGTTGATCATCGGCAGTGGGGCTGGCGGCGGCACCCTGGCGCGGCACCTGGCTGGCAGCGGCCTCAAGGTGCTGGTGCTGGAACGCGGCGACTGGCTCCCCCAGGAACCGCAGAACTGGAGCGCCGAAGCGGTGTTTCAGCAGGGGCGCTATGTGTCTGCGGACACCTGGCACGACAAGCACGGCAAGGCCTTTCAGCCCGGTAGCCACTACATGGTGGGAGGCGCCACCAAGATGTACGGAGCCGCCCACTTCCGCCTGCGCGAGGCCGATTTCGGCGAGCTGATTCACCACGACGGCATCTCACCGGCCTGGCCCCTCCCCTACGACGTCTTCGAGCCCTATTACCAGCGCGCCGAAGAACTGTTCCACGTGCATGCCCAGCAGGGGGAAGATCCCACCGAACCCCGCCGCAGTGCCCCCTATCCCCACCCGCCGATTGCCCATGAGCCGCGCATGCAGAAGCTGGTCGACGACCTGCGTGCCGCCGGCCTGCGCCCCTTCCACGCCCCCAGCGGGGTGATGCTCGATGAGGCCAACCTGCCCTTCAGCCGTTGCCGCAAGTGCAACCGCTGTGATGGCTTTCCGTGCCTGGTGCATGCCAAGGGCGATGCGGACGTGGTGGGCATTCGGCCGGCCTTGGCCGATGCGAATGTGTCGCTGCTCACCCGCGCCCATGTGCAGCGGCTGCTCACCGATGCCAGTGGTGGGCGGGTCACGGCGGTGGAACTTCTGCGCGATGGCGAGCCGATGCGCTTTTCCGCCGATGTAGTGGTGGTGAGTTGCGGCGCCGCCAACAGCGCCCGGCTGCTGCTGATGTCTGCCAACGACCGCCACCCGGCCGGCCTGGCCAATGGCTCGGGGCAGGTGGGGCGCAACTACATGTTCCACAACAGCAAGGCCCTCGTGGCCCTGGCCCATGAACCCAACACCACCGTGTTTCAGAAAACGGTGTCGATCAATGACTGGTATCTGGGCTCTGAGGCGTTTCCCTACCCGATGGGCAACATCCAGATGACCGGCAAGACCAGCGGCACGATCATGAAGGGCTATGCCCCACTGGAAACCTTCCTGATGCCCGGCTGGAGCATGGACCAGATCGCGGAACATGCACTGGATTTCTGGCTGAGCAGCGAGGATCTCCCCGACCCTGAGAACCGCATCACCGTGAACAAGGAGGGGGCGATCACCCTCTCCTACACCCCCAACAATCAGACGGCCAGCGCCAAGCTTGAGCATAATCTTCGCGGCTTGCTGGATTCTCTCTATCTGAAGAATCACCTGGTGGAGCGGCAGATCTACGTGAAATCCAGCATGGCGATTGCCGCCGTGGGCCACCAGGCTGGCACCTGCCGCTTCGGCACCGATCCCACCACCTCGGTGCTGGATCTTGATTGCAAAGCCCACGAGCTCGATAACCTCTACGTGGTGGACACCAGCTTCTTCCCCAGCATCGGTGCGGTGAATCCCTCGCTCACCGCCATCGCTAACGCCCTGCGGGTGGGCGATCATCTCATCGCCCGGCTGCAGGGATGATCCAGCCGGGGAGAGGCACCAGGGGGAATCTTCTTGGTTGAACGCTGTCAACCGAGTTGAATGCCCTCAGCACAGTTGCATCCTCTCAGCAGCGCCGAATGGTGTCAGCCGAAGTTGAGCATCAGGGCGTCGCGAATCAGGAGTCCGTCGAGGGAAAGGGCGCCACCTCCGGCTCCGATCAGCACCAGGCACATCACCACATACATGGCGGCCTTTTCCCAGCTGGGTGGTTCCCCCACGCCCATGGGGCCGGCATAATCTCCCGGCGGAATCTGATAGGGATCGGGGGCGATGAAGGGGGTGCCCGCTAGAACCTCCAGCACCATGGCGTACCCCATCGACACCAGAATCGCCAGGGCGGCCAGCGGCGTGAGCAGACCGGGGATCAGGGCGATACCGCCCGCCCACATTGAGAATGCCGACAGAAAGCAGAGCCAGCGTGGTGTTTTCAGCGCGGTTGCCCAGGTGGTGAGGTTGCGCAGCTTCGGCCAGCCGTGGCGGATGAAGGCGATGCCGGTGAACACCCGCAGCAGTGTCAGCACCGCTTCACTGAGGGGAGAGGGGCCGATGGGCACCAGGATCTCCACGATGTCCACGGCCACGGCAGCTCACGTGCGTCGGTGCCTCAAGGTAACCAAGGCGTCCCGAGCGGCTGCCGGGCTTCAGGGAGCGCTGACGCCAGCGGTTTCCAGCAGCAGCAGCTCGTGGCCATCGGGATCGGCCAGCCGCAGCGCCCGTCTGCTCCCGCCGGCCCCCGCTTCCAGCGCCACCAGGCCGGGCGGCAGCAGCTCGGCCCCGAATGCCGCCGCGCTGGCGGCGATGCGATCGAGGCCGCTGGCCGCCAGGCGGATCTGCCAGTGGGCCAGGTCCTGCGGCGCCTGATCCGCCAGTCGCGGGCGCCCCTGGTTGGGGGGCAGATAGCCAAGGGTTTCGATGCCCATGCCTGCCGCGCAGCGCAGGGGCGTGATCTGCACCCGCACCTCGCTCAGCCCATCGAGCCGGTCCTGCTCCAGCCCGCTGTTTTCGCCGCTGGGCAGTGCCGTGAGGCCGAGCAGCTCGCTGTAGAAGGCACGGCTGCGGGCGGTGTCGGCGATGGCGATGGCGCTGTGATCGATGCCGAGCAGCTCAGAGGCACCGGCCGGCCGCGGGCGATGCCAGCGGGGATCCCCCTTGCCGTCGGGAAACTGCAGCAGCTCCAGGTTGTGGCCATCAGGATCACGGAACTTGAAGGCCCAGATGCCGGCGGCGGCGGTGTTCCACTCGGGCAGCCGCTGCGGCGCCGCTGATACCGACGTGATTGCGCCAGCGGCCAGCAGGGGCTGCAGCCGGGCGTGGCTCGCCGCCAGATCCGCCGTGACCAGGCAGAGGTGCTGAAACCAGAGATCGCAGCTGCGTGAGTCAGGTGGCAGCGGCCGCCCCGGGCGCTGCCCCGGGCCAGGATCGAGCACTTCGATCAGATCCAGCCGCTCCTCGCCCAGCCCCAGCTGCACCCGTTGCAGCCGTCCCTGCGGCAGCCCGAACAGAGCGGCCTGGGGCCCGCCCTCCACCCGCTCCTCAGCGAGCCGGATGAAGCCAAGCGACGCGCAGAAGAAGGCGGCGCTGCGCTCGGCACTGGCACAGGTGATCGCCACCGCTTCGATGTGGGGGCCAGAGCTGACCAGGGGGGGCGTCATGTGCCGGTGCTGCCGGTGCTGCCCATGGGGCCAGCAGGCTGTGCGGTGCTCCCCGGGCGTTGCAGCACGATGCTCAGCACGCCGCCGAGGGTGATCAGCGCGGTGCCGACCCACACCGCCAGGGTGGGCGTCTCGGCGAACCAGATCCAGCCGATCAGGCCGGCGAACACCACCGACGAATACTGAAAGGCGCCGATCGCGCCGGGTTCGGCATAGGTGTAAGCCTTGATCAAGAGAAACTGAAAGCAGGCCAGGCACACGCCGGAGGCCAGCACCGTGAGCCATTGGCTGGTGTCCAGCCCGCTGAGCAGTGCACCGGCCTGTCCATCCGGCCGCAGCGGACCAAGGATCGCCAGGGTGGAGCCGACGCTGCCGATGAGCAGGAAATAGATCATCTGGGTGAGCGGCGCCTCGGTGCGGTCGAGCCGCTTCACGGCCAGGAACTCCACGGCGCAGAGCAGGCCGGCAGCCAGGCCCAGCAGATCGCCGGGGCGGGTGAGCAGGGAGGCGTTGGGCTGCACCACGATCACCATGCCGGCAAAGCCGATGGCGAGGCAGCCCCACAGAGCTCTGGGCACCTGCTGGCCGAGCACCAGCAGACCCAGCAGCGGGATGAACAACGGCGTGGTGTTCAGCAGCACATTGGCGTTGACCAGATTCACCAGTCGCGCGGCGGTAATGAACAGAAAGAACCCCGCCAGCCCGGTGCAACTGCGCAGCAGGTGCAGCAGTGGCACGGACGTGCGCAGATCACGGCCACCGCGCCACAGCACCCAGGGCAGGATCAGTGCCAGCGCGATCACGAAGGTGAGCCAGGTGAACGGCACGGGCCCCATGCCACTGCCGAGCGCTTTGCCGAAGGCGCTCTGGGCGGTGTTCGCCAGAAAGGCCAGCACCAGCAGGGCGGCGCCCAGCAGCAGTGAACGCATTGAGCCGGAGGCCTCCTGCGGGGGTGTGGATGGAATCACATTCGCCACGGCGTTCAACCCTTCCCGTTGGGCCCATGCTTACCTTCAAAGCTGCCCCTGTCACCCATGGATTCCGTGACCAGCACCACCAATCCAGACGCCATCCGCACCCTGGCCAAGCTGCTTGAAGGCAAGGTGGCGATCGTGACCGGCGGCAACAGCGGCATCGGCAAAGCGATTGTGGAAGCCCTGGCGCACCGCGGCGCCAAGGTGGTGATCGACTACCGCTCCCATCCTGAGGCCACCGAAGAGATCGAGCGGGAGATCGGCGCGTTCGGCGGCAGCAGCTTCGGTGTGCAGGCTGATGTGTCCAAGCTGGATGATCTTCAGCGCTTGGTGGATGCTGCAGTGGCGAAATACGGGCGCATTGATGTGATGGTGAACAACGCCGGTATCGAAACGCGCACCTCCATTCTCACCACCACCCCCGACGACTACGACAAGGTGCTGGATGTGAACCTGCGTGGCGTTTTCTTCGCCACCCAGTACGCCGCCAAGCAGATGATTGCCCAGGGCGGCGGCGGCCGCATCATCAACATCTCCTCGGTTCACGAAGACTGGCCCATGCCCAACAACACGCCCTACTGCCTCGCCAAGGGCGGCGTGCGCATGCTCACCCGCACCGCCGCCCTCGAGCTGGCTCCCCACGGCATCACTCTGGTGAATGTGGGACCGGGGGCCGTGGCCACTCCGATCAACGACGCCACGATGAAGGATCCGGAGCTGATGGCGAAGCTGGATGCCGCCATCCCGCTGGGCCGCATGGCCCAGCCGGAAGAGGTGGCCAAGGTGGTGGCTTTCCTCGCCAGCGACGACGCCAGCTACATCACCGCCACCACGATCTTTGCCGATGGCGGCATCATGCAGAGCAGCCCGGGTCTGTAGCGGCAGAGCCCTCCGGCACACCCTCCTCAAAGCGCGGTTCTCCCATGATCAGCAGGGAGCCGCGCTGCCGGGCGGCGATCGCCCACAGCCATTTGACCAGCAGGCTCACCCGGTTCTCGTTGGCGGGCATGAAGCCCAGGTGGGCCACGCCCCAGATCAGCCAGCCCAGCGGGCCGTCCACGCGCCAGCCGCGCAGGTCGGCTTCGGCGTGCAGGCGCCCCAGGATCGCCATCGAGCCGAAATCCACGAAGCGGAACGGCGCCTGCGGGCGCCCTTCCAGCCCGGCCCGCAGATCACGGGCCACCCAGCTGCCCATCTGCACCGCCACGCTGGCCAGCCCTGGCAGCGGGCTGGCGCCCGGGCTGGGGGCATAGGCGCAGAGGTCACCCACCACCCGGATCTCGGGATGGCCGGGCACGGAGAAATCCGTCTCCACCGGCACCCGGCCGCCCCGGTCGAGGGGCACGCCGGTGGCCTCAGCCAGCCGGGCACCCAGTGGGGACGCCTTCACCCCCGCCGTCCAGCACACCGTGGCCGCCTCCCGCACCTGCTCGCCAGCGGCGGTGCTGATCGTGACCCGCCCCGGCTCGATCGCCTTCACCCGGCCCCCCAGCAGCACCTCCACGCCGATGGATTCCAGGAAGCGCCTGGCGCCGGCGCCCAGATCGGGATGCATGCCCCGCAGCAGGCGATCGCCGGGATCCACCAACAGGATGCGGGTGTCTTCGGGATCGAGCTGGCGGAAATCCCTGGCCAGGGCGTGGCGCAGCAGCTCCGACACCGACCCCGCCAGCTCACAGCCAGTGGGTCCGCCCCCCACCACCACCACCGACTGCAGCAGGCGCCGCTTCTCCGCCTCGGGCGTCTGCTCCGCCTCCTCCATCGCCAGCAGCAGCCGCTCGCGGATCTCCAGGGCGTCGTCCAGCTGCTTCATCGGCGGGGCGATCGCCTGCCATTCGTCGTGGCCGAAGTAGGAGCTGCCGGAACCTGCCGCCAGGATCAGGTGGTCGTAGCTGAAGCGGCGCTCGTTGAACACCAGCTCCTTCGCCTCGGCATCGATTTCCTTCACCTCCCCCATCAGCACCTGCACGTTGCGCTGCCGCCCCACCAGCAGCCGCAGCGGCACGGTCACATCCCCCGGAGCCACCAGCCCGGTGGACACCTGATACAGCAGCGGTTGGAACAGGTTGTAGTTGCGCTTGTCGATCAGCGTCACGCGAACATCGGCGCCGGCCAGGGCTTTGCACGCCGATAGCCCAGCAAAACCCCCTCCCACGATCACCACATGGGGTCGCCCGCGCAGAGCTTCAGCCGGCGGCTCCAACTCCAGAAAGAAGCGCTCGCGTGGCATGGCGGTTGCAGGCCGGACGGTCGCAGCCTATTCAGGGTGCATCGGTGTGGATAGGCGCCCAGGATGTTGGTGCGAAGAACAGAGCAGGGCCGCGTGCTGACGTGCCCTCAAGCGCCCAGATAGCTGGCGCGCAGTTCGTCGTCGGCGAGCAAGGCAGCGGCAGAGCCGCGCAATTGCACTGTGCCAGCTTCGAGCACCACGCCACGGTCGGCGATCGCCAAGGCCGCCTGGGCGTTCTGCTCGACCAGAAGGATCGTGAGGCCCTGGCTGTGCAACGTGTGGAGCACCGCCATCAGTTCCTCCACCAGCCTGGGGGCGAGTCCAAGGCTTGGCTCATCCAGCATCAGCAGTTCCGGCCGTCCCATCAGGGAACGGGCGATCGCCAGCATCTGTTGCTCGCCCCCCGAGAGGCTGCCGGCCGGCTGGCGGCGCCGATCAGCAAGCCGCGGAAACAGGCTGTAGCACCAGTCGAGGTCGGCGTGGATCGCCTTGGCATCACGCCGCAGGAAGGCCCCCAGTCCCAGATTGGTGGCCACGCTCTGGCGCGCCAGCACCCGGCGGCCTTCGGGGCAATGGCCGATGCCAAGGCGCACGGTGGCTTCGGTGGACAACGAGGCGAGAGAGCGCCCCTTCCATTCCACCGATCCCGCGGCAGCATCCACCAACCGCGAGATGGCGCGCAGCGTGGTGCTTTTGCCGGCGCCGTTGGCACCGAGCAGCGCCACCAGCTCGCCGCTGTGGAGTTCGAGGTTCACATCGCCGAGGGCCTGGATCGCCCCGTAGCAGACCGTGAGCCCCCGCAGGGCCAGCAGCGGCGTGGGTCCGCCTGGCGGAACCCCGTTCATGTCTTGCTCCCCAGGTAGGCCTCGATCACCAGTGGATCGTTGCGTACCTCGGCGGGGGTCCCTTCAGCGATGCGCTGCCCGAAATTGAGCACGGCAAGGCGGTCGCACAGTCGCATCATCAAGGGGACGTGGTGCTCGATCACAAGCACGGTGAGATCGAAGTGCTGGCGCAGCCGCCGAATCAGATCGGCGAGTGTGGCTTTTTCGGCCGGATTCATGCCGGCAGCCGGCTCATCAAGCAGCAGCAACCTGGGGCCGGTGGCCAGTGCACGGGCCATCTCCAGCCGGCGCCGCAGCCCATAGGCGAGGCTGTCGGCCGGCTGGTGCGCCAGGTGATCGAGCTCCAGCAGTTCCAGCAGCTCATGGGCTCGCTGACGCAGCTGGCCCTGCTGGCGGCGGAAAGCAGACCGGTTCAGCAGGGCGCCGAGCAGAGGTGCTCTGTCGGCGCTGTGCAGTCCCACCAGCACGTTGTCGAGGCAGCTGAGCGGTCCGAACAGGCGCAGGTTCTGAAAGGTGCGGGCGATGCCCAGCCGGTTCACCCGTTCCGGCGGCAAGCCGTCGATGGCGGCACCGTGCCAGAGGATGCGGCCCGCATCGGGGGGCGTCAGCCCGGAGATCAGGTTGAAAAGAGTGGTCTTGCCAGCTCCGTTCGGTCCGATCAGCCCGGTGATCGACCCGGCTTCCACCTGCAGCGACACGCGGTTCACGGCGATCAGCCCGCCAAAACTCCTGGTGACCGCCTCCAGTTCCAGCAGTGGTGTGCCGATCATGCCGAGGTGCTTTTTTTGGCCGTTGGCAGTGGCAGGGCGTGAACCAGGGCCGCCAACCGTTCCGGTGTGATCAGGCCCTGCGGCGCCAGGATCGGGCCCACCAGGATCACCAGACCGAACACGATCAGGCGCAGATCCCCCACCGGCCGAAGCAGTTCCGGCAGTGCGGTGAGAAAGAGGCCACCCAGCACCGGCCCGAGCCAGGTGCGTGAACCCCCGAACACCACGAAAGCGAGGGTGGTGATGCTGGCATCGAAGCTGCCTTGGCGGGCGTTCCAGGTGTTGAGGAAATGGGCGGCCACCACCCCGGTGAGCGCCGCGATCGCGGCGCTCAGAACAAAGGCGCTCAAGGCCACTTGAGCCGTGGGCACTCCCATGCAGCGGGCGGCCAGTTCGTCCTCCCGCATGGCGGCCATCGCCCGTCCCAGGCGCATCTGCTCCAGCCGGGCGCACAGCCAGCAGCAGAACGCCAGGAGAAGCGCCGTGCAGATCAGATAGCCCTGCGGGCCGTTGAACGGTTGTGGGATCGCGAAGATGCCCACCGCACCACCACTCCAGCCGGCGTTGAGGTTCACCACCCGCAGAATCTCCACGAGGGCGATCGTGGCGATCGCCAGATAGATGCCCCGCAGCTGGAGCACCGGCCGGCCGATCAGCAGCGCCAGCCCTGTGGCCAACCCTGTGGCCAGGACCATTTCCAGCAGCAGCGAGGGCAAGGGATAGAGCGCTCCGTTGCCGGCCAGCGCTGGCCAGCGCGTGGAAAGCAGTGCGGCCACATAGCCGCCGATGGCATAGAAGCCCGGGGTGGCGAGTGACAGTTGACCCGCACGCAGTGGCAGGTAGACTGAAAGGGCGAGCAGAGCGCCCAGCCCCATCTGCACCAGCAGGGAGAGGTCGCTCACACCTTGCTGATCAGGGTTTTGCCCAGCAACCCCTGGGGCCGAAGCAGCAGCACCGCGAACAGGAAGGCATAGGCAACCCCGTCTTTGTAGCCGGAAAAGTCGGCAGGCACGAGTGCCTCGGCCAGGCCGACCACCAGGCCCCCCAGCATCGCTCCGGGCACAGTGCCCAGGCCGCCAAGCACCAGAACCCCGAGGGCCTTGATGCCGAAGCCGATCCCGAAGTACGGCCCGGAGATGCTCACGCTCAGCCCCACCAGCCCACCGGCCACGCCGGCGAGAAAGCCGCTCAGTGCAAAGGCGAGCTGGATCATGGCCCCGGCATTGATGCCCAGCAGCCTGGCGGTGTCTGGATCTTCCGAGACGGCCTGCAGAGCCTTGCCCATGCGACTGCCTTCCAGCCAGAGCGTCAGCGTGACGAGCACGATGGCAGCCACAGCCATCAGCAGCAGTTGCACGGAGCGCACCTGGGCTGCTCCGATCCGGATGGTGGCCGGCAGCTCTGCCAGGGTGGCGGCGGGGATCGAATAGCTTTCGGCGCCCATCAGCAACTGCACCACATTCACGATCACGACCCCAGCGCCCAGGCTGGAGATGAGGTAGAGCAGCGGCTCGGCCCGCCGCTGGCGCAAGGGTGCAAAAGCGGTGGCTTCCACCAGCACGCCCATGCCGGCGGCGCCGACACCGGCAAGCAGCAGGGCCAGCCAGAAGGGCAGGGCAAAGGGCAGCTGGACGCCTGCGAGCAGGCCATTGGAGCCCACGCTGCCGCCGATCAGCAGATACGTGAAATAGGCCCCGAGCGTGAACAGGGCCCCTTGCGCGAAGTTGATCACCCCGAGCACCGAGAAGACCAGCGTGTACCCGAGAGCAAAGAGGGCATAGACGGCCCCACTGGCCAGGCCATTGAGCAGCACCTGCAGCAGGTGATCCACGGTGTCGCTCAATCGAGCAAGGCGAAGCGCCCGCTTTGCCCGCCTGGAATCATCTGCACCTCTGCAACGTAGAAGCGCTTCTGAACCACTTCGCCCTCTGGGGTGAAGCCGAGCTCACCCAAGGGTGTGTCGTAGCGACCGGCCAGCAGTTCCTTCATCAGCTCCTGGCGCACCTCCGTCAGCGGCCGGCCGTTGATGGGCGAACGGCGGTTCAGCCGTGTGAGCGCTTCGGCCACGACCTGATACGCGGTGAAAGCCTGGGCAGTGAGCTGGGGGGGGATGGCGCCACCAGAGGCCTCCTTGAAGAGCTTCACGAAGGCCGCGTTGGTGGCTGTGTCCAGCTCCGGGCTGTACGCCTGTGCGATCAGGATCCCGTCGCAATAGATCTGGCAGATCGGATAGATGTTCGGGGTGTTCATGCCGTTGCCCACCACGATGCGGCCTTTGTAGCCGAGCTCTCGCAGCTGGCGGATCAGGTTGCCACCATCGACGGCCTGGGCCGAGATCACAATCAGATCAGGCTTCAACCGCAGCGCCGCAGTGATCTGGTTCTGAAAATCCTGGTCGTTCAACTGGGTGCGTTGCACGGTGACCGGTTTCAGCCCCTTTGCCACCAGGGCGTTCTGGAAGATCTCGGCTTCAGAGGTGCTGTAGGCGTCGTCCTGGGCGAAGAACACCGCTGTGCGCCGGATCGTTGGATCCTTCTTCAAGGCGGCTTCGATCGCCAACGGAGCGATCACAGCGCTGGAGGCTGAAACGCGGCTGATGAAGCTGCCGATCTGCGGAATGCCCTTGGCGGTGTTGGAAGGCGCGACGACAGGCACCCCGAGGCGCTGGGCGATCGGGGCGGCGGCAAAGGCTTGCTGGGAGAGGGTGGGACCGATCAGGGCCACCACACCGGCATCGATCAGGAGATTGAAGGCCTGACTGGCTGCCTGCTCATCACCACCTCCATCCTCGATCGTGAGCTGGATCGGCACACCCTTTCCCTTGAACCAGCGTTCGGCGAGCTTGAGGCCCAGCTGTTGGTCCTGCCCGTAGACGTTCGCGTTGCTGGTGAGAGCCAGCACCGCCCCCACCGGCACCCCCTTGTTGACATCGAGAGGCTTGTCGGAGGTGGTGGCCTCACAGCCAGACACCCCGAAGGCGAGCCCGATCATCGCCAGCAGGAGGCGGCGGGAGGGGTAAAGGTGCCTATGCATGCCGATCAGGCGATGGCAGCGAAGGCGGCCCGGAAGGCTTCGAGCGTGGCGTCGATGTCCTCCTCGCTGTGGGCCAACGAGGTGAAGCCGGCTTCAAAGGCGCTCGGCGCCAGGTAGACGCCGCGCTCAAGCATGGCGCGGTGCAGCTTGCCGAAGCGCACGGTGTCGGCGGCTTTGGCGTCTTCGAAGTTGCGCACCGGCCCGTCGCAGAGGAAAAAGCCGAACATGGCGCTGATGCTGCCGCCGCAGATCGGCAGGCCCGCATCCCTGCCGGCCGCCAGGATGCCGGCGATCAGCCGCGAGGTGGTGGCCTCAAGTTTCTCGTAAGTGCCTGGCTGGCGCAGCAGTTCGAGGGTGTGGATGCCGGCGGTCATCGCCAGCGGGTTGCCGCTCAACGTGCCCGCTTGATACATCGGCCCGGCCGGCGCCACCATGGCCATGATGTCGGCGCGGCCGCCGTAGGCGCCCACCGGCAGTCCGCCACCGATCACCTTGCCCATCGTGGTGAGATCGGGGGTGATGCCGAAACGGGCCTGGGCACCGCCATAGCTGATGCGGAAGCCGGTCATCACTTCATCGAAGGTGAGCAGGGCCCCGTTTTCGGTGGTGATCTCGCGCAGACCCTCCAGGAAGCCCGGTTCGGGGGGCAGGAAGCCGGCATTGCCCACCACCGGCTCAAGGATCACCCCGGCGATTTCACCGGGGTTCTCAGCGAAGAGCCGCTTGACCGCTTCCAGGTCGTTGTAGGGGGCGGTGAGCGTGTTGGCGGTGGTGCTGCGCGGTACGCCGGGGGAATCGGGCAGGCCGAGCGTGGCCACGCCCGAGCCCGCCTTCACCAGGAACATGTCGGCGTGGCCGTGGTAGCAGCCCTCGAACTTGATCAGCTTCTCGCGGCCGGTGAAGGCCCGCATCAGCCGCAGCACCGACATGCAGGCTTCGGTGCCGGAGTTCACGAACCGCACCATCTCCACAGAAGGCACGGCATCGACCACCATCTGGGCCAGCTGGTTCTCCAGGGCACAGGGGGCGCCGAAGCTGGTGCCTTTGCCCAGGGCGTTGCGCAGCGCACCGATCACCTTGGGGTGGGCATGGCCGCAGATCGCCGGCCCCCAGGAGCCGATGTAATCGATGTAGCGGTTGCCGTCCACGTCCCAGGCGTAGGCCCCCTGGACCCGATCGAAGACGATCGGTTGGCCGCCGACGGAACGAAAGGCCCGCACCGGAGAGCTCACCCCTCCGGGCATGAGCTTCTGGGCAGCGGCGAAGAGTTCCTGGGAACGGCTGGTGTTCAGGGCAGGAACTGACACAGGGGCCGAGGTCAAGGCGCGATCCGCAGACGGTTGAGAACGGCGCGACAGCGCAATGCCGCTCGGCCGATCTCCATCCTGACTCAAGATGTGTCAGTGCGGTGGTTGCCGCCTCTGCTCGGTAAGGTCTTGTTGGCCGAGGGCCATGAGCCTGGTGTCACAGGCCCATCACTGCTGGCCTGCCGGCCGCTCTGCCCGCCCAGCGTCCCCACCTCCAGGCCGTCATCCAGGCCGAAACCCCGTGAGCCTGCCCTGGTCCACCATCGAACGTCAGCTGCGCCGTCTGCTCCCGGCGCGTGCCGTGGTGGCCCGGCGCCAGGAACTGCTCACCTACGACAGCGACGGTCTCACCCTGCATCGCCATGAGCCGCCGCTGGCGGTGTTGCCGGAAACCACCGAGCAAGTGGCGGCGATCCTGCGCTGCTGCCATGCCCTGGGGGTGCCGTTCGTGGCCCGTGGCAGCGGCACGGGGCTGTCAGGCGGCGCCGTGGCGGAGCAGGAGGCCCTGCTGGTGGTCACCAGCCGCATGCGTTCGGTGCTGGCGATCGACCTCGACAACCAGCGCATCACCGTGCAGCCCGGTGTGATCAACAGCTGGGTCACCCGCGCGGTGGCGGGCGACGGCTTCTACTACGCCCCCGACCCGTCCAGCCAGGTGGTGTGCAGCATCGGCGGCAATGTGGCCGAGAACGCCGGTGGCGTCCATTGCCTCAAGTACGGCGTCACCAGCAACCACGTGCTGGAGCTTGAAGTGGTGCTCCCCGACGGCACGCTCACCCGGCTGGGGGGGGCGCTGGCAGAGCTGCCCGGTCTGGATCTGCGCGGTGTGTTCATCGGCAGCGAAGGCACCCTCGGCATCGCCACGGCGATCACCCTGCGCCTGTTGCCCCAGACCCCCAACGTGCAGGTGCTGCTGGCTGATTTCGTCACGATGGAGGCAGCCGGTGAAGCGGTGCGCCGGGTCACGGCCGCCGGGGTTCTGCCGGCGGGGATGGAGATCATGGACAACTTCACGATCAACGCCGTCGACGACCTCTTCGGGGTGGAGGAGTATCCGCGCGATGCAGCGGCGGTGCTGCTGATCGAGCTCGACGGCCAGGCGCGGGAAGTGGCGGCCGCGGTGGCTCTGGCCAGCGACCTGTGCCGTGAGGCCGGGGCCCGCTCCATCCGCCAGGCGGAGCAGGAAGCCGACCGGGCCCAGCTGTGGAAGGGCCGCAAATCGGCATTCGCGGCGGTGGGGCGCATCACCCCCACGTATTACGTGCAGGACGGGGTGGTGCCGCGCAGTGCCCTGCCTTCGGTGCTGGCGGCGATCGAGCAGTTGAGCCGCCACTACGGCCTGCCCGTGGCCAATGTGTTCCACGCCGGCGACGGCAACCTGCACCCGCTGATCCTTTACACCGCAGGCGAGCCCGGCGTGCAGGAGAAGGTGCAGGCCCTCGGCGCCGAGATCCTGCGGCTCTGCATTGAGGCGGGCGGCAGCATCACCGGTGAGCACGGCGTGGGCGCCGACAAGCGCTGCTATCTCGATTGGATGTTCTCCCACGACGACCTCGACACCATGCAGCTGGTGCGTCGCGCCTTCGACCCGCTGGGGCGGGCCAATCCCGGCAAGATCTTTCCCACGCCCCGCAGTTGCGGCGAGTCGTCCCGGCGGGTGGCGGTGCTGCGCGAAACGCCTGCCCACAACGGCGCTGCGGCCACACTGCCGCCGCCGGAGCCAAAGTCCGCCCCCCGGCTGGCCGACGGCCAGCCGGGCTTGCTGGAACGCGAGGCCGTCGAGCTGTTCTGAGCTCAGCTGTTCTGAAAGGCTCTGATTGCTCTGAGCCCGGCTGTCCGGCTGGAGCTCCTTCCCGCCCGTTCAGGCGCCCTTGCCAAGCTCCTGCTCGATCGCTGCCACCTGCAGGCGTGTGGTGATCACCGCATCGGGGTTGAGGCTGATCGAATCGATTCCCTCCTCCACCAGGAAGCGGGCGAAGTCGGGGTAGTCGCTGGGAGCCTGGCCACAGATGCCGATGCGGCTGCCACAGCGGTGAGCCGTGCGGATCGCCAGGCGGATCATCTCCTTGACGATCGCGTGCCGCTCATCGAACAGATCCGCCACCAGCGCGGAATCCCGGTCCAGCCCAAGGGTGAGCTGGGTGAGGTCGTTGGAGCCGATCGAGAAGCCATCGAAGTGCTCGGCGAAGGCTTCGGCGCCGATCACGTTGCTGGGCAGTTCGCACATCACATACACCTGCAGGCCGTGGCGGCCCCGCACCAGCCCATGACGGGCCATCTCGGCAAGCACCCGCTCGCCTTCCTCCGGTGTGCGGCAGAACGGCACCATCGGGATCACGTTCGTGAGCCCCATCGCCTCCCGCACCGCCTTGAGCGCCTGGCATTCCAGACCGAACGCCTCCCGGAATGCTTCGGCGGTGTAGCGGGAAGCGCCCCGCCAGCCCAGCATCGGGTTCTCCTCGTGGGGCTCGAAGCCGCTTCCCCCGAGCAGACGGGCATATTCGTTGCTCTTGAAATCCGAAAACCGCAGGATCACCGGTCGTGGATGGAAGGCGGCGGCGATGCGCGCCATGCCCTGAGTGAGCAGATCCACGTAGTAATCGGCGGGGTGGGCATACCCCTTGGTGCGCTGCGCAATCGCCTCGCGTTCACCGGCATCGGCCACCAGCTCCGGCTTCAACAGCGCCATTGGATGCACCTGAATGTGGTTGGCGATGATGAACTCCAGCCGGGCCAATCCCACCCCGTCCACAGGCAGAGCCGCCTGCTGGAACGCCTGCTCCGGATTGCCCACATTCACCAGGAGGCGGGTGCGGGTAGGAGGCAGCTCGGAGAGTTCCTGTTCCTCCACATGAAAGGGCAACGCGCCGCGATAGACCCGGCCCGCATCCCCTTCGCAGCAGCTGGCGGTGATCAGATCGCCATCGGCGATGCGGCTGGTGGCCGTGCCACAGCCCACGATCGCGGTGATCCCCATCTCGCGGGCAATGATCGCCGCATGGCAGGTGCGGCCGCCCTGATTGGTGATCACACCGCTGGCTTTGCGCAGGATCGGCTCCCAGTCGGGGTCGGTGCGCTCTGTCACCAGCAGATCCCCCTGCTCGAAGCGGTTGATGGCATCGGCGCTGGCCAGCACCCGGGCCACACCGCTGCTCACCGAGGCTCCGATCGCCCGCCCCTCCACGATCAGTTCGGCCTGATGGGGATCCAGTTGCCAGCGTCGCAGCAGGGTGCTCGAACGCCGCGACTGCACCGTTTCCGGCCGGGCCTGCAGGATGAACAACCTCCCGTTGAGGCCATCCTTGGCCCACTCGATGTCCATCGCGGTGGGAACACCGTGCAGGGCGCTGTAGTGCGCCTCGATCACGCAGGCCCAGCGGGCCAGGGTGAGCACATCAGCGTCGTCGATAGCAAAGCGTTCACGCTCTTCCGCCGGCACCGGCACGTTGCAGGTGTCCGTCTCGGCGTACACCATGCGCAGCTTCTTGCTGCCGAGCCGTCTGCTCAGGATCGGCGCGTGCCCCTGCAGCAGGGTCGGCTTGAAGATCAGGTATTCATCGGGGTTCACTGCCCCCTGCACCACGTTCTCACCCAGGCCATAGGCGGCGGTGAGCAGCACCGCCTCACGGAAGCCACTCTCGGTATCAATGGTGAACATCACCCCTGAGGCCGCCAGATCGGAGCGCACCATCGTCTGCACGCCGATCGACAGAGCCACCGCGTCGTGGGCGAAGCCGTTGATCTGCCGGTAGGAGATGGCCCGATCCGTGAACAGCGAGGCGTAGCAACGGCGGCAGGCAGCCAGCAGGGCGTCGATGCCCTGCACATTCAGAAAACTCTCCTGCTGCCCAGCGAAGCTGGCTTCCGGCAGATCTTCAGCGGTGGCACTTGAGCGCACGGCCACCGAAACTGGAACCGGCACCGAGCTGTCAGTACCGCCAGTGCCGCCCGTGCCGGTGCTGCGCGCGCCGCTGGCGCTGCTGTCACGATCACCGACACTGTCCTCATTCAGCTGCATGTAGTGCTGACGGATCGCTTCCTCCAGCGGCGGCGGCAGGCTGGCGTTTAGCACGAGTTGCCGCGCGGCGGCGCCACTCGCCTGCAGGGCCGCCAGATCGCTGGCATCGAGGCCATCGAACAGGTCGGCAAGCCGGGCCTCCAGTCCGTTGTGGGCGAGCAGCAGGCGGTAGGCCGCCGCCGTGGTGGCAAAGCCGCCGGGCACCGCCACCCCTCGGGGCCCCAGCTGGCGGATCATCTCTCCCAGGGAGGCGTTCTTGCCTCCCACCTGGGCGATGGCGTCAAGGCCGACGGACGCGAGCGGCACCACCAGGAGATCGGGGCTGGCCATCGCAGGTGCCTGACCCATCACGATCTCCGCTCATCCTTTGAGACTAGGAAGGGGGGGCGTTCCCAGCTGCAGGCAGGGGAGTCAGTCGCAGTTCGGCACTTGGAGCGCTGCCCGCGCCCAGATCCAGTTGGCTGGCGGCGCCCTTGAGCGCCGTGCGCCCGCCCTGCCGCCGGCTTTCGATCGCAGCGCAGAGGGCCCGGGGTTGTGCCTTGGGGTCGAGCCAGGCCATGTCCCACGGCGCGGCGTCACCTGGGCGGCGGGCGGTCACGGCCGCCAGCTGGCCGGTGTCGTACCCGGTGGCTTCCACCAGGCTGGGCACATAGTTGTAACGGCGCTGAAAGTTGGCGGCGAAGCGGTTCCAGCCGGGCCCGCGGCTGAGCGGATCCACGCCCAGCTGGGCGTTGGCCAGCGGTTCCGTGGCCGGAAACGGCCACACCAGGGTGAGATCGGCAGGCCAGCGCGCTTCTCGCACCGCCTTGGCCAGCGGGCTGGTCGGTGCTGTCATCACCACCAGGGCCTCGGGGCGGTAGTAGTCCACGTCGTCCACCAGGCGGGTGATGGTGCGGGCATCGGGATCGGCGATCTCCTGGCTCCCCTCCTGATAGCCCACCACCCGGCCGCCGTCGCCGCTGAGCGAGGCCACGAAGCGATTGGCCAGGGCGATCTGCTCACTGCTGCCGTCGTGGATCACCATCACGCGTGAGCGTTTCTCCTCGATCAGCCCTTTGGCGAGGCGGTCGGCCTCCAGGCTGCGCGCCGGCAGCACCGGCCAGAGCCGGTCGGCGCCGGCAAGGCTGGGCAGGCCGTTGAGGGAGCTGCCCCGCTGCAGCGGCAGCAGCACGGTGAGGCCCAGCTCCTGCGCCAGCAACCCATACGACACGAGGGACACCGCCGGCGGCGCGATCAGCAAGCCGGGCAGCGGCCGCACCATGAGCGCCGCGCGGGGGTCCTGCTCCGGCGGCAGCCAGCCGAGTTGGAGCGTGGGCGGCTTCACCCCGCAGACGCGTGCCTCTTCCATGGCCAGCGCGTAGCCGCGGCGCAGGCCGTCACCCACCCCTGCCAGCAGCCCTTCAGGCGTGAGCAGCATCAGCACATCGCTGCGGATCGGTGCACTGGCAGCGAGGCCCTGCAGCCCGAGCAGGGCGGCCACCACACCGGCACCCATCCAGAAGAGGTGGCGGCGAGGAGGTGGTTCAGCACCGGAGCCGGACGCGGACTTCCCCGGGGACATGCGGGTTTCCATTCAGCCGGTGAACACTAGGAGGGTTGTGCTCCTCCGCCATCCTTGTTCGTGCTGCCCCCAAGCTTGCCCAGGCTGCGGCCGGGCCGCGCTGGTGGTGTTGTTCGCTCTGGTTCGTCGAGGCTTGAGCTTTCCTTCTGGCTTTCTGGAAGCAGCTGGGTGAACAGCCCCGCAGCCACAAGCACTCCACCCAGGGTGAAGGCCAGGGGGCGGTTGGCGGCGGCTGCCCCCTCCATCCAGGTGCCTGCGGCGAGAAAGGCGCCGCCCAGCAGCAGGCTGGGCACCAGCACGATCCCTTTGGCGGTGCGGTTGATGCTCATGAAACCGCCGAGGCGGCTGCCGCCGGGCAGCCCTGTGGCGCGGCTGTCGCGTCGAGCGGGGTGGCCAGACCGGCCTGTTGCAGCCCTGTGCCCAGGTCGATGCCGCTGGAGAGCACGGTGACCCGCGCCAGCAGGGTGCCATCGGCGGTGCCCAGCGGGCGCAGATTCACGCGCGTGCGCCGCGGCAGTGCTTCCCGCAGCCAGGAGGTGGCGGCCGCACCATCGGCAGGGTCCACCTGCACGCATCCCAACCGCACCGGGTAGCTGCGGTTCTGGTCGCCCACCTGCAACAACGTGGCGCCACGCACCTGGAGCACTTCGGCCGCCTCAGCGGCAGCAGGGCTGAGGGTGACCATGAGCAGCGCGGCCAGCAAGCAAGGAAAAACAATCCACAGCAGACACTGCAGGGGATCGTGCAGAAGGCTGGAGTGCCGGTGAGGTCTCTGTCTCAGCTTCTTCTGCGACCGGATGGGGAGACAGGGCCCGAGTGCGCTGGCGATGCTCAGGGGGGCTAGGGCGCTATGGCCTCCTGTCAGGACGGCAGGGGAGGTCAGAGCTTTGCCCCGCAGCTGGGGCAGAACAGATGGGCGCTCTCTGTGGTGGCACCGCAGGAGCCGCAGTCGCGGGTGGTGTCGATCGCCAGCTCCGGATGGCTGGGCAGGCCCACCATCTGGGCGTTGCTGGCACCGGGGGGAACCATCGGGTAGCAGTTCTCGTTGCGCCGCACCTGCACGTTCACCACGGCCGGGCCTGGATGGGCCAGGGCCTCCTGCAGATCCTGATACAGACGGTTGCGGTCGGTGATGTCGACGCCACGCACCCCGAAGGCTTCAGCCAGGGCGGAGAAGTTCGGCATGCCGCCGGTCATCTCCGAGGCGGAGTAGCGCTCGCCGTAGAAACTTTCCTGCCACTGGCGCACCATGCCCTGCCAGCCGTTGTTGACGATCACGACCTTCACCGGGAGCCCGTACTGGGAAAGGGTGCCCAGTTCCTGGATGTTCATCAGGATGCTGGCGTCGCCGGCGACGCACACCACCTGATCCCCGGGGAAGGCCACCTGCACGCCCATGGCGGCTGGCAGTCCGTAGCCCATGGTGCCGAGTCCGCTGCTGCTGATCCAGTGGCGCGGAGGGGTGTTCATGAACTGGGCTGCCCACATCTGATGCTGGCCCACATCGGTGGTGACGAAGGCCTCGGGAGCGAGCTGCTGCAGGGCCAGCATCACTTCCTGCGGGGCGATCTCCCCCACCGGTTCAGGGATCACGAGCGGATAGTGGAGCTTCCAGCTGCGGATGCGCTCCAGCCAGGCCTCGGTGCGGTTGGTGGGCGGCTCGTCGCTGGAGGCTGCCAGCAGGGCATCAAGTGCCAGGCCCACATCCGCCACGATCGGCACCTCCGGCACCCGGTTCTTGCCCACTTCGGCTGCATCGATGTCGATGTGGATGACCTGGGCCCGGGGGGCAAAGCTGTCCAGCCGGCCGGTGACCCGGTCGTCGAAACGGGCGCCGGCGGCGATCAGCAGATCGCACTCGGTGACGGCGAAATTGGCATAGGCGGTGCCGTGCATGCCGAGCATGCCCACCGCCAGTGGATTGCGCTCATCGAAGGCGCCCTTGCCCATCAATGTGGTGGTAACCGGCAGGGCGAAGCGCTCGGCCAACCGGCGCAGGGCGCCGTGCGCGCCTGCGCTGACGGCACCGCCACCCACATACAGCAGCGGACGGCGTGCCTTGCGGATCAGCTCCAGCGCCTGCTGAATGCGCGCAGGGTCGGGGGCCACCGGCAGGGCGTAGCCGGCCGGAACCGAGCTGCCCGGCTCCACCGGCATGTAATCGAATTCCTCGAGGCCCACATCCTTGGGCACATCAATCAGCACCGGGCCCGGCCGCCCGGTGGCCGCGATCAGGAAGGCTTCCGCCACGATGCGGCCGATATCGGCGGGATCGCGCACCACCCAGGAGTGCTTCACGATCGGCAGGGTGATGCCGAAGATGTCGGTTTCCTGGAAAGCATCGGTGCCGATCGAAGCCCGGCCCACCTGCCCGGTGATCACCACCATCGGCACTGAATCCATCTGGGCGGTGGCGATGCCGGTGACCAGATTGGTGGCGCCCGGCCCGGAGGTGCCGAAGCACACGCCCACCCGGCCGGTGGCACGGGCGTAGGCGTCAGCGGCGTGGGTGCCGCCCTGCTCGTGACGCACCAGGATGTGCTTCAGCCAGCCGTGGCTTTCGGCCTGGTGAAGGGCGTCGTAGATGGGCAGGATCGCCCCGCCCGGGTAGCCGAAGATGTGCTCCACACCATGGCGATGCAGGGCATCCATCAGGGCGTGAGCGCCGGTGACCCTCCCCGGCACGGCCGGCATCGGCCGCAGGGGGGAAGCGGACACAACCGCTGTGGGGACGGTCGTCAGGGTCACGGTTGTCGCTGCAGACATCACGATGGCCTCACATTAAGAGGTGCTCAACGGCCGTGAGGTGAACTGTTTCGATTCCAATCAGCGGCCAGGGGCTCCGCCGCCGACACTGCGACGGCTGCGCACCATCGCCTGCAGGATCCGCGCCGGATCGAGCCATTGGCCCCGGTAACGGATTCCCCAGTGAAGATGGGGCCCGGTTGTGCGTCCGGTCATGCCGATGTGGCCGATCAGCTGGCCGCGCGCGACCCGTTGCCCGGCGGCCAGCAGCACCCGCCCGCTCTGATAGCGACCGCTGCTCACCTGCCCGCCGAGATGGCAATAGATGTGGTCGTAGTCGCCGGAGCGGATCACCAGGCCGATGCCGCAGCGGCCATCGTTGATCACATCACTCACCACGCCTCCCCACCAGCTGCGGATCGGTGAGCCCAGCGGAGCGGCGATGTCGAGGCCGGAATGCTGCTCGCGGCCACCGCCGGGCCCGATCCGAAAGCCGAAGTGGCTGGTGTACCCAGCGAAGTTCACCACCGGAAAAACGCCCAGGCGCCAGCGTTCATTGGCCGCCTGAACCGGCGGAATCGTGGCCGGGCCGATCATCAGGGCCAGGCCAAGGGCCGCCAGCCGGCGATTAGAGCAGCCCGATGGCATGCAGAGGGCCCTTGCCGCTCAGCAATTCCAGCAGGAAGGCGGAGAAGCCCAGCATGGCCAGCCGCCCGTTCCACACCTCCGAGCTGTTGTTCCAGCCCCACACCCACTTCTCCTGGGGGTAGAGCTTGACTGTGGTGGGCAGGCTGGCCGCCTGGTCGAGGTTCACCTCCGGCCCGGCCAGGGCCAGCTGCACCAGGTCGGCCAGTCCACGGATGAAGGTGGGGTAGGTGTCGAGCGCCGGCACGCGCCGGAAGGTGGTGATGCCGGCTTCGGTGGCGATCTCCCGGTATTCGATGTCGATTTCCTCGAGCGTCTCGATGTGTTCGCTCACGAAGCTGATCGGCACGACCACCAGCTCTTTGACCCCCTGTTCTCCCAGCTCCACCAGCGCTTGATCGGTGTAGGGCTGCAGCCACTCCACCGGCCCCACCCGGCTCTGATAGGCGAGGGTGAAGGGGTTGCTGTGGCCGAGCTGCCGGGCCAGTTCGGCCATGATCAGGTCGGTGCAGGCCTCGATGTGCTGCTGGTAGGGGTCGCCTGCCTCCTCCACATAGCTCTTGGGCACGCCGTGGGCGCTGAAGAAGATGCGAGCGGTGGTGGGGTCGTTGCACTCCTGCACCTCCCGGGCGATCAACTCGGCCATCGCCTGCACGTAACCGGGATGGTCGTACCAGCTGCGGATGCATCGGATCGGCAGGCGGCTGAAGGCGGGATCGGCCTGGCGCAGCCGCTGCAGCTCGCGGAAGCTTGAACCGCTGGTGCTGATCGAGAAGTGGGGGTAAAGCGGCAGCACCACCACCTCATCCACCGCATCGGCCTTGATGTCGGCGACAGCGGATTCGGTGAACGGGTGCCAGTAGCGCATGGCCACGTAGGTGGTGGCCTGCACCTGGCGCTGGCGCAACTCGCTCTGCAGCTCCCGTGCCTGCTGGTCGGTGATGCGGCGCAAGGGGGAGCCGCCGCCGATCGAGCGGTAGGCCTCCTGCGACTTACTGCTGCGCAGGGTGCTGATCAACCAGGCCAGCGGCTTCTGCAGGGCCGGAATCGGCAGCCGGATGATCTCCGGGTCGGAAAACAGGTTGTAGAGAAAAGGCCCGACATCCTCGATCCGCTCGGGACCGCCGAGGTTCAGCAGCAATACGCCGACCCTGGCCATGCCAGATCATTCCGTCAAGTCAGCCGAGCGTAACGCTGCCCCTCCGAGGCTGCTCACCGCCGGCTGGCGTGGCCAGGGCCGTGCCGATACCGTCGGCACCTGCCTGCGGAACGGCAACGGGGGTGAGCGAACAAGCGGTGAGCGCTGCAGCGGCCGGCGCACCGGGCCTGGCGGGGCTCGACGCTGAACTCCAGTGCGGCAACGCCCAGCTGGCCGCCGCCGGTGTCGCCCTGCGTCTGGAGCGACGCGGCCAGCGCCTCGGCCTGCGCGGCCCGCTGCCCTGCCGGCGGGGCAGCGGGCGTTTCCGTGTGCAACGGCTCAGCCTGGGGCTGCCCGCCGATGCGGAGGGACTGCGTCAGGCCCGCCGTGAACTGCGCCGCGTGCAGCAGGAGCTCCAGCAGCAGCGCTTCATCTGGCCCACCGCGCCGGCGGCGGGGCGGCCCGCCACCAACCCCTCTGCCGGCGGCATCGGTGTCACCCGTGCGGCGGCCACCGCGCTCGATGCCGCGCTGGAGCGTTTCGAGCGCCAGTTCTTCGAGGACCCTCGCCGTCGCCGCAACCCGGCCGGCACCCGCACCACCTGGACGGCGGCCTATCTGCCCTATGTGCGGCGCCTGGCCGCCCGCGCCGCCGGGGCCCGGCTCGACGGGGAGCTGCTGCTGCAGGTGCTGGAGAGCTACCCCGCCGCCAGCCGCAGCCGCCAGCAGTGCGGCACTGCCCTGGCGGCCCTGGCCGAGGTGGTGGCGATCGACCTGCCCGCCGACTGGAGCGCAAGGGCCGGCGGTTACGGCCTGCACCGGGCCCAGTTCCGCCAGCTGCCGAGTGATGCTCTGGTGGAGCAGCTGGTGGAGCGGATCCCCAATCCCGGCTGGCGGCTCGCCTATGGCCTGATGGCCACCTACGGTCTGCGCAACCACGAGGTGTTCTTCTCCGATCTGAGCGCCCTGCTGCCCGGCGGTGATCGGGTGATCCGGGTGCTTCCCACCAGCAAAACCGGTGAGCACCAGGTGTGGCCCTTCCAGCCCGACTGGGTGGAGCGCTTCGAGCTGCCACGCCTCGCTCTGGAGACGGGGGCCCTGCCACCGGTCTGCACCGATCTGCGCACCACCACCCTGCAGCAGGTGGGCCGGCGGGTGGCGGAGCAGTTCCGCCGCTACGAGCTGCCGATCACCCCCTACGACCTCCGCCATGCCTGGGCCGTGCGCACGATCCACATCGGCCTGCCCGACACGGTGGCCGCCCGGATGATGGGGCACTCGGTGTCGATCCATACGCGCACTTATCACCACTGGATCACGCGCCGCGATCAGCAGCAGGCCGTGGACGCCGCCCTCTCCCGCCGCCGTGCCGGCTGAGTCGGGCAGGATGCGGCCCTGCCCTGCTCACGGCAGGGGGGTGCCGCTGCTACACCGCTGCAACCCCTTGGCCTCTGCCCCCTGGCCTGACCCAATGACCCGCTCCAGCACCGATTCGACGGCCAGCTCCGCTGCCACTACCCCGCCTCCTACGTCCCTTGCTGCCACCGACCTGGCTGTCACCGCCCCAGTCCCCGATGCCAGCGCGCTGGATCAGGAGGCGGCCCGCCTGGGTCCCGGAGGGGCTCTGGCGCCGGAGGCCGATGGGGAGGCCTACCGCCGCCGCATGCAGCGGCGTCAGGAGGTGCAGCGCCAGCGGGTGGGGGAGCGCAACCTGGAGAAGGGTCTGGTGCTGGTGTTCACCGGCGACGGCAAGGGCAAGACCACCGCAGCGCTCGGATTGGTGCTGCGCACCCTGGGGCACGGCGAGCAGGTGGCTGTGGTGCAGTTCATCAAGGGGGGCTGGCAGCCGGGTGAAGCCCGCGCCCTGGAGCTGTTCGGTGAGGCGCTGCACTGGCGCGCCCTGGGAGAGGGATTCACCTGGGAGACCCAGGACCGGGAGCGTGACCGCGCGCTGGTGCAGCAGGCCTGGCAGACATCGCTCACCTACCTCGAAGACGCCGGCCGCAAGCTCGTGGTTCTTGATGAGGTGAACGTAGCCATCAAGTTGGGCTATCTCGCTGTTGAGCAGGTACTCGATGGGCTGAGCCGAAGGCCACCGCTCACCCATGTGGCGCTCACCGGGCGTGGGGCGCCGCCGGCGCTGCTCGAACGGGCGGATCTGGTGACGGAAATGCGCCTGGTGCGCCACCCCTTCCGTGAGCAGGGTGTGAAAGCGCAGGCCGGCATCGAGTTCTAGCGACCGCCATGCTTGCTACTGTTCGGCCGTCCGCAGCGGCTGAGCGCTCATAACGATGGCATTCAAGCGCGTCCTGCTCAAACTCAGCGGGGAAGCGCTGATGGGGGAGCTGGGCTATGGCATAGATCCGGCCATTGTCCAGTCGATCGCCACGGATGTGGCGGCTGTGGTGGCTTCCGGCACCGAACTGGCGATCGTGGTGGGTGGCGGCAACATCTTCCGGGGCCTCAAGGGTTCCTCGGCAGGCATGGACCGTGCCACCGCCGATTACGTGGGCATGCTGGCCACGGTGATGAACGCCATCACCCTTCAGGACGCCCTTGAGCGCGCCGGTGTTCCCACTCGCGTGCAGACGGCGATCGGCATGCAGGAAGTGGCCGAGCCCTATATCCGGCGCCGGGCGATCCGCCACCTGGAGAAAGGGCGGGTGGTGGTGTTCGGCGCCGGCTGCGGCAACCCCTTCTTCACCACCGACACCACCGCCGCTCTGCGGGCGGCCGAGATCAACGCGGACGTGGTGTTCAAGGCCACCAAGGTGGATGGGGTCTACGACAAGGATCCCGCCCGCTACCCGGATGCCGTTCGGTACGAGAGCCTCACCTTCCAGGATGTGCTGAGCGGCGAACTGGCCGTCATGGACAGCACCGCCATCGCCCTGTGCAAGGACAACGCCATCCCGATCGTGGTGTTCGATCTCTTCGGTGCCGGCAACATCGGTCGCGCCGTGGCGGGTGAGCCGATCGGCACCCGTATCACCCCGGCCCGCTGAGCCCTTCCCCTCACCCCACTCCTTCATGGAACTCGAAGCCAGCATGCGCAAGTCGGTGGAAGCCACCCAGCGCACTTTCAATACGATTCGCACCGGCCGGGCCAACCCCTCCCTGCTCGACAAGCTCAGCGTGGAGTACTACGGCGCAGATACCCCCCTGCGTTCCCTCGCCACCATCTCCACGCCCGACTCTCAGACGATCCAGATCCAGCCCTTCGATTCCGGTTCGATGGGCTTGATCGAGAAGGCGATCTCCATGAGTGATCTGGGCCTCACCCCCAACAATGACGGCAAGGTGATCCGCATCAATATCCCGCCGCTCACCGAAGAGCGCCGCAAGGATTTCTGCAAGCTGGCCTCCCGCTACGCCGAGGAAGGCAAGGTGGCCCTGCGCAATCTGCGCCGTGACGCCATCGAGAAGCTCAAGAAGCAGGAGAAGGACGGCGAGCTTTCCGAGGATCAGAGCCGCGATCAGCAGGACAACGTGCAGAAGCTCACTGACCGCTTCATTGCCGAGCTTGAGAAGCACCTGGCGGAGAAGGAAGCCGACATCCTTCGGGTTTGAGTCCGCTGGATGCCGATGTGATCGTCGTCGGCAGTGGAGCTGCCGGAGCGGCGAGCGCTTTCCAGTTGGCGGCTAAGGGCTGGCGCGTGAAGCTGCTGGAGGCGGCGGAGATGCCGCGCGCCAAGCCCTGTGGTGGCGGCATGGCAGCCTCGGTGCAGCGCTGGTTCCCCTTTGATCTCGCGCCGGCCGTGGATCGGGTGATCACACAGGTGCGGTTCACCTGGTGCCTGGAGGATCCTGTGCTGGCGGAGCTGCCGGGGGCATCGCCGTTCTGGATCGTGCGCCGCTCCGTGCTCGACGCCTTCCTGGCCCGGCAGGCCGTGGCGGCGGGTGCCGACCTGATGGCCGGCACTGCCGTCAGCGCCATCGTGCGGCAGGGGGAGCACTGGCAGGTGCAGCTGGAGCGGGGCGGCGCCCTGCAGGCCAGGGCCGTGGTGATCGCCGATGGCGCCTGTTCGCGCCTCGCCGCTCCTCTGGGGCTGGGGTCACCGCGCCCCCGTTACGCCGCGGCCCTGTCGGTGGAGCTGGAGGGCGCCGCGCTGGAGCCGGACACGGCCCGCTTTGAATTCGGCCTGGTGCGCCACGGCTTCTGCTGGGCGTTTCCCCACGAGGGGGGCGTGAGCGTGGGGGTGGGCACCTTCCTGGGCCGGGATCTTGTCGATGGTGAGGCTGCCCTGGCCCGGCTGTTGCCCAGCCTTGGCTTCGAGGCCGCCAGCGGCGTGCGGCGCCAGTGGCCGCTGCGGGTGTGGGATGGCCACCACCGCCTGCATGGCGATGGCCTGGCGGTGGTGGGTGATGCCGCCTCCCTTTGCGACCCCTTTCTGGCGGAAGGATTGCGGCCAGCCCTGTTGAGTGCCACCCGCGCTGCGGCAGGAATGGATGGCTGGCTGTCGGGCGACAGCGCAGCCCTGGCCGCCTACAGCGACACCATGCGCAAGGAGTGGGGCAGCTCAATGGCCTGGGGGCGCCGCATCGCCCAGGTGTTCTATCGGGTGCCGCGGGTGGGCTATCAGCTGGGTATCAAGCGCCCCACGGCGCCGCAGCGCATCGCCCAGATCCTCTCGGGCGACATGGGCTACGGCGACATCGCCCAGCGGGTGATCCGCCGGCTGCTGCTCAGCGGCGCAGGGAATCCTTGATGTGGCGCAGCCGTTCGTCGATCGAGCCGAGCAGCTCGATCGCGAACATGGGCGATTCCTGCACGGCGAACAGGAACTTCTCGCGGTTCATCACCAGGAGGCGGCAGTCGTTCAAGGCCGTGGCATTGCCATAGCGGCGGTGATCGCCGGTGACCAGGGCGCCTGCTCCGAACACATCGCCCGCCTGGATCTCCTCATGGGCAGCATCGCCGTTCCAGCTGAGCTGAACCACGCCTTCCAGCAGGCCGAACATGCAGTCGCCGGATTCACCGGCGCTGAAGATGCGCTCGCCGGCGGCAAAGTCGCGCACTTCTCCCTGGGAGGCGAGGGCACGCATCGTGTCGAGGGCGTGAACGGTCATGGCCGCGGGGCAACTGATCCCAGTGTGAGCCTCGGAGGTTAAGGGCTCCTTCAGCCCAGCACTTCCTCAGCTCAAGGCTGCTTCAGCCGAGGACGCCCTCAGCCGGCGGCCGTTGCTGAGAGAGAGAGCGCCAGCGGTGCGCCGAGGCCGCCACGGACGTCCTCCGGGACCAGGCGGCCATCATGGTCGGTGTCGAGCGCGTCGAACACCGCGTCGCTGCCGAGCCATTCCTCGCGGGTGATGCAGCCGTCGCCATCCATGTCGTTGAGCAGGAAGATCTCCTGGGCGGCATGGGCGAAGGCGGCTTCACCCTCCAGTTCAGCCAGCCGGTGGGCCAGCTGGGCTTCGAGCGTTTCGATCGCCTTGCAGAAGCCGCTGATGCCTTCCTCCAGCTTCTCGCTGGCCATGCGGTCGTTGGCCATGCGCGCCTCGAATCCGGCGCGATCAAGCTGCAGCTTGGCTTCGGAGGCCGCCGGCGCCTCCGCGTCGAGCTTCCGGATCAGAACCCCCTCCCGTTGCCGCAACTGGTCGAGCAGCTTGGGCGAGATCGTGAGCAGGTCGCAGCCGGCAAGTTCAATGATCTCCTCGATGTTGCGGAAGCTGGCTCCCATCACTTCCGTGGTGTAGCCGTGCGTTTTGTAGTAGTTGAAGATGCTGGTGACGGAGATCACACCGGGATCTTCCGGGCCCGGGTAGTGATCACGGCCGGTGTCCTGCTTGTACCAGTCGAGGATGCGGCCCACGAAGGGCGAGATCAAGGTGACGCCGGCTTCAGCGCAGGCCACCGCCTGGGTGAAACTGAACAGCAGGGTGAGGTTGCAGTGGATGCCTTCTTTCTCCAGCTCCTCTGCGGCCTTGATGCCCTCCCAGGTGGAGGCGATCTTGATCAGCACCCGCTCGCGGCCGATGCCGGCCTCCTCATAGAGGCCGATCAGCTTGCGGGCCTTGGCCACTGAGGCGGCGGTGTCGAAGCTGAGCCGCGCATCCACCTCCGTGGACACCCGCCCAGGCACGATGCGCAGGATCTCCTTGCCGAAGGTGACACAGATTTCATCAAGCGCTTCGAGCACCACGGCCTCTGCCGGTGCATCGGGGCCGATCACCTGGCGGGAGGCCTGCAGGGATTCGTCAATCAGGCCCTGATACAGGGGAATCTGGGCCGCCGCCAGGATCAGCGACGGGTTGGTGGTCGCGTCCCGAGGGGTGAACTGCTTGATGGCTTCCAACTCTCCCGTGTCCGCCACCACCACGGTCATGGCGGCGAGTTGATCGAGCAGGTTGGCCATGGCTGCACACACAAGCGTGGAGTCTCAAGCTACCGAGCAGCTTTGCGGCCCACTCCTGACCGTGCTCAACCCCGCACCGTTGCGGCCCCCTGAGCCGGGGTGGTCCTGCCAGCAGCTCCAGCTTGAGCGCCTGCAGCCGCAGCGGGATTGCGCGCCGGTTCGCTGGGGGCCACCTTTTCGAGCACCAGCAGGGCTTCGATGATCTGCCGGGCCACCGGCACCGCCACGGTGGAGCCGTAGGCATTGGACCCCTGGGGTTCGTCCACCACCACCAGCACCACGTAGCGGGGGTCCTCGATCGGCAGCGTGGCCACGAAGCTACAGATGCGGGCGCCGGCGATGTACACGCCGTTGAGGGCCTTCTGGGCCGTGCCGGTCTTGCCGCCGATCCGGTACCCCTCCATCTTGACGCCAGGACTACTGCTGCTCTTCACCACCGATTCCATCCAGGCCAGCACCTGCTTGGTGACGGCCGGATCCAGCACCGGCAGGCCCTGGGCCGGTGGTGCGGCGTCCGCCAGACCTTCGCCCGAGCGCAGGCCGCGGGTGATGTGCGGGCTCACCAGCCGGCCGCCGTTGGCGAGCATGGCGTGGAGCTGCAGCAGCTTGAGCGGGGTGAGCGAGAAGCCCTGGCCAAAGGCCGCGGTGGCCGGCTCGATCGGTTGGGTGGTGAAGATCTCCCGGCTCTTGAGCTGGCCGGCGACGGCTCCCGGCAGGTCGGTGTCCGGTGTCGTGTCGATGCCGATCCTGCGCAGCCATTCCCAGAACTGCGCCGGCTTCACCTGCCGCATGGCCAGCACCATGCCCACGTTGCTCGACACCTGCAGCACGGTGGGGAAATCGATCAGGCCGTTGCCCTTGCGGTCGTTGTTGAAGATCGGCCAGCCGCCGATTGTGAGCTGGCCGCTGTCACTCACTTTTCCATCGGCCTTGATCGCTTTTTCCTGCAAAGCAATCGCCAGGTTGATCGGCTTGAAGGTGGAGCCCGGTTCGTAGAGATCCTGCACCGACCACTCCCGGAAGAGGGACGGCGAGAAGCTCCAGAACCGGTTGGGGTCGTAGCTGGGGGCGGAGGCGAGCGCCAGCAGTTCGCCATTGCGCACGTCCATGACCATGGCGGCGCCGCGTTTCGCCTTCCATTGCTTCATCTGCTTCACCAGCGCCTGCTGGGCCACCTGCTGCAGCCTGGCGTCGAGGGTGAGCTGAAGCCTCAGGTCGTCGCTGTAGAGGGCACCGGCCTGGATGCCGTCCGGTAGAGGGGTGCCATCGGCGCCGCGGCGCATCTTGCGCACGCCCTCGTGGCGGCGGAGTTCCTTGTCGCGGCTCTGCTCAAGGCCCGCCTGGGCCACCCGTTCGAGATTGAGGAACCCCACCACGTTGGCGAACAGCTGCCCCTGGGGATAGATGCGCTGGGGGTAGGCCTCAAGATCCAAGCCGCTGATGCCCAGCTCCCGCACGCGGCGGGCAGTTTCCGGATCCAGCTCGGTGGCGAGTTTCACCCCTGAGCGGCGTGGCCCCATGCTCTGAACGAGGGCTGTTTCCGGCATGGCCAGCACCGATGCCAGCCTCTGGGCCACATCGGTGGGCGTGCGGACCAATTGCGGGTCATCGCCCGGAAAGTTGAAAAAGCGGGGATGGGCCCAGAGGGTGAAGCGCTCTTCATCGAGAGCCACCAGTCGCCCCTGGCGATCCACGATCGGCCTGCGGCGGCCGATCGGTTCCACCTGCTGGGTCTGAACGGCGCGCGCCCTCGACTGCAGCCGGTCACCTTCCTTGACCTGCAGCCAGGCCAGGCGGATCGACAGACCGACCAGGCCGGCGGCCAGCAGCAGGAAGACGGCCACTAGCCGTCCGGCCGGTACCGACTGCAACGCAACCACCCGACGGTTGCGGCCACCGCGCGCAGGGGGGTCGTTTCGCCGGATGGGCGCAGACGGCGCGGAACCGGTCCATCCCCTTGATCGCACCACCTCAGTAACCGGGACGAACGGTGCGCTGGCTGACGTCGAGCATGGTGGCGTTCACCTGGCCGAGCAGGGGGAGTTGCGCAGCGGCCTTGTGGTGATCCGATGGCGAGGGCAGATAAACGAGTTGGCGGATGCTCGTCGGGATCAACTGACCGGGCCGCCGAGCCGCCGTCAGGTGATGGCGCTCCAACTGGGCCACCGATTCCTGCAGGCGGTGCTCAAGCACCTGAGACGATTCCAATTCCTGGTAGCTCCTGGTCCATTGGCTCTGCCAGTGGACCGTGAGGGCTGCCAGACCGATCATCGAGCCGCCAAGGGCGATCAGGAGACCATCAGCAGCCTTGTGAAGCACGGCGAGAACTGGAGCTTGTCGCGCAACCTTGCGCGACGACAGAGAACCGTGGATGACGGCGAAGGAGCGCCGGTGAAGGGAGGGCTCTGCAGCAGGTGCGGCTGAAGGGACAGCGACCACGGGAATGTGCCTCGATCCGCCAGTGAACCATGCGTGCGCAGGCTCAGCAAGGCGACGTCAGCTTCCCAGCAGAAGCAGGTTGGTGAAGGTGAAGCCGTTCCAGAGGGAATGCAGCCACACACTTGCACTCAACCGGCCGCTGTTGAGCCGCAGCCAGCCCAGGGCCAGGCCCAGCACGAACAGGGCGGGAAGCTCCCCAAGACTCAGGTGCGCCACCGCGAAGATGGTGGCACTGATCACCACTCCCCAGCTGGGTCCAAGGTCGCGGGCCACCACCGGCAGCAGCACACCACGAAAGATCACTTCCTCGAACAGAGGAGCCAGCACAACGGCGGTGAAGGCGAAACACAGCAGGCCGAGGCTGCTGCGGTTGTTGAGCACCATCTCCAGCAGCGGATTGCTGCCACCGGGATCCGGCCAGATCTGCTGCTGCAGCCAGCCGGCGAAGCTCACCAGCGGCAGCACCATCAGAAAATACTGAAACGACCTACCCAAAGTGGGCGCCAGCGGCCGCCAGCGGAACTGCAGCCACCCCCCCTCGGGGCCGGCCTTGGGCAGCATCAGCAGCAGAATCGCCAGCGGAGCGGCGATGAGGCCGAGGTAGAGCGCCACCACGGTGAGGCCTTTCGCCAGGGAGGGTTCCACCTGCAGCCCGTCGAGCAACTGCTTCAGCACCGGGCTCACCAGCACCGGCGTGAGCACTTCGCCCAGCAGCACGAAGCCGCCCGAGATCAGCAGGATCAGATCCACCGCCCCCAGCTCCGGTCCCACCAGCGGCGGCAGCGGGCTCGGTTTGGTTCTCACGCGCACCCAGGCCGCTCGCACCAGCAGGGCCAGGCCGGCCAGCAGGGCCAGGGCCGGCAGCGCGTTCGCCGCCAGCAGCTGGGCCTTGGCCCGGCGCTCTTCTGCAGGCAGGGCGCAGCGGTCCGCAGACCCGCCCAGTGCCTGGCAGGTGAGGCGCCGCTGGAGCGGGTTCTCCAGCGGTAGAGCAGCGGCCACCGGGTCGACGCCGGTCCTTGGGCTGCCCGCCAACAGGCTCTGGATCAGGGCGCTCTGGCCAGGGTCGGTGCCGTCATCGAGCCGCTCCAGCAGGGGGCGGGCTTCCTCGGGAGTGCCCGCACGGATCAGCAGCAACGCCCGGGTCAACAGGGTGGAGCGCTGCTGGACGCGGGCAAACTCGGGGTCCTGATCGTTTTCGGCGCTGTCCGGCAGGGGCGGCAGCTGGGCCTGGCGCTGCAGTTCAGCCAGCAGTGAGGCTTCCGGCTCCTGGCCCACCACGGCGGCACGCCAGCTGGGGGGCAGTTGGGGCGCCGCCAGCGCGGCCAACTCAAGCTGGCGCCGGCCGAGATCGTTGCCTACCGATGGGCGGGTGAGGCTTGCCACCAGGCCATTGACCCAGAGCAGCAGGCTGAGGGCCAGGCTGACGAAGGCCAGCGCCGTTTTCCAGGGGGGGATGCGTTGTCTGGGGCCTGCCGTTGTCACAACACGTCCCGTCTTTGCATCGATTGTGCCCTGAAGCCCTCCCATACGATGGCCTCGCTTGCGGCTCCATCCCTGTGCCCCTCCGGCTTCTTCTGGTCCGTCACGGGCTGAGCAGCTTCAACACCGAGCATCGGGTGCAGGGGCGCGACGACCTTTCCACCCTCACGAGCGAAGGCGTGCGTCAGGCCACCGCCACCGGTGAGGCTCTGCGCGGGCTTGACATCGCCGCCGCTTACACCTCGCCGCTCAGCCGCGCCAGCGCCACGGCCGCCGCCCTGCTGGAAGCCCATGGCGGCGGACAGCGCGCCGAGGCGGACAGCGGTCTGCTGGAGGTGGATCTGGGCCCCTGGAGCGGTCTGCTGAGCCGCGAGATCCGCGACCGGTTTCCTGCCGACTACGCGCTCTGGCGCCAGGCCCCCCACACCCTCGAACTGACCCGCCACGGCCAGCCCTACCGGCCGGTACCCGAACTCAGGGACCAGGCCGCCGATTTCCTCGAACGCCTGCTGAAGCGCCATCTGCCGGTGACCGACCCTGCGGCCGAAACGTCTTCGGCTGATGGGCCCGTGTCGGTGCTCGTGGTGGCCCACAACGCCATCCTGCGCTGTCTGCTGCTGGCGGCACTCGGTCTGCCCGCCAGCGACTTTCAGCGGCTGCGCGTGGATAACGCCTCCCTCTCGGTGCTGAATCTGCGCCGACGCCCCGATCACACCGTGGAGGTGCAGATCGAATCGCTCAATGGCACCGCCCATCTGGGTGTGCCGGTGCCACCGAAGGGGGAGGGGCCCCGCCTGCTGCTCGTGCGCCACGGCGAAACCGACTGGAACCGCCAGGGGCGCTTCCAGGGGCAGATCGACATTCCGCTCAACGGCCATGGCCAGGAGCAGGCCGCCGCCGCCGGCCGTTTCCTGGCCGAGCTGCCGATCCAGCGGGCCTACAGCAGTGCCATGGCGCGGCCACGCCAGACCGCCGAAGCGATCCTGGCGCTCCACCCCGGCGTGCCACTCACCAGCCTGCAGGGCCTGGTGGAGATCGGCCACGGCCAGTGGGAGGGCAGGCTGGAGGCGGAGATTGAGGCCGGTTGGCCCCAGTTGCTGGCCGACTGGAAGCGGGCGCCCCACACCGTGCAGATGCCCGATGGGGAGAACCTTCAGCAGGTCTGGGATCGTTCGCTCGACACCTGGGAGCGGATCGCCCGCAGCCTTGCCGACGACGAGACCGCGCTCGTGGTGGCCCACGATGCCGTCAACAAAACCCTGCTCTGCGCCTTGCTCGGGCTCAGCCCCGCCGACATCTGGATGGTCAAGCAGGGCAACGGCGGCGTCACTGTCATCGATTACCCCGCCCGCCAGGCCAGCGGCCCTGTTTCCGCCTGGCCGGTCGTATCCAGCCTCAACCTCACCAGCCACCTCGGTGGTGTGATCGACCGCACGGCTGCCGGTGCGCTCTGATGGCGGCCCGCTTCCTGTCGCAGGTGCAGGTGCTGGCCGGTCCGGATCAGCCCCTGCGCCACCGCGATGTGCTGCTCGATGATGGCGTGCTGATCGGTTTCGATCAGGCCGCCGCCAGCGAGGCGCAGCATCGTGGTCTCGTGCCGCTGGTCGCCCACGACTGGCTGCTGGCCCCGGCCTTGGTGGATCCCCACAGCACCCTGGAGGAGCCCTTCGCTGGTCGGGCGGAAACCCTGGCCAGCCTGGTGGCCTCCGCGGCGGCGGCGGGCTATGGCACCGTGGCCTTGCTTCCCCGGGCCGGCAGTTGGCGGGACCGTCCGGAGCGGCTGCAGTTGCAGGCCCCAGATCCCTTTCTCCTGCCGCTCTGGGGGGCGTTCAGCCGCGGAGGACGCGGCCAGGAGCTGGCGCCCCATGGTGATCTGGCGGCGGTCGGCGCCATCGGCCTGGCCGAAGACGGCGCCCTGCCGCCCCTGGCGTTGCTGGAGCGCGGGCTGCGGCTGGCGGAGGCGGGGCCTCTGCCCGTGTTGCTTTCACCCCGCGACCCTGACCTCACCCTCGGCGGTTTCGTGCGGGAGAGCGTGGAGGCGCTCCGGGCTGGTTGGCCGCCGGATCCCGTGTTCAGCGAAACGCTGCCGTTGCAGAGCCTGCTGCAGCTGGCCCGCGCCCTGCCCGATGCTCCGCTGCGGCTGGCGAATCTCTCCACCGCTGCGGGGGTGGCCCTGTTGCGCAGCTCCGGGCTGCCGCTGCAGGCGAGCGTCTGCTGGTGGCACCTGGTGGCGGACAGCGGCAGCCTTGATCCGGTGGCCGAAGGCTGGCGCCTTGAACCCTCGCTGGGCAGCCCGGAGGATCGCCACGCCTTGATCCAGGCCCTTGCCGACGGGGTGCTCACAGCGGTGGCAGTGCATCACCTGCCGCTTGATGCCGAAGAACGCCTGCTGCCGCTCGATCAGCGCCGCCCCGGGCTGGCTGGTCACCGCCATGTGCTGCCTGCCCTGTGGCAGGAGCTGGTGGTGCAGCAGGGTTGGGCGCCTGCTGCGCTCTGGCAGCGTCTCTGCTGGGGCCCCGCCAGGTTGCTGGGGCTGGACGAAGACAGGCTGGAGCCCGGTTCACGCCGCTGGTTGCTGTTCGATCCCGCCGCCGCGTCAACCCTGGAGGCAGCCGATCCCTATGCGTCGCGTGCGGCTAATCAGCCCTTCGAAGGTGAAACTGTCACTGGCCGGGTGCTGGCGGTGGGGGTGCTGCCGGAGCTGTGGCGGGGGCCTCAGGTATGAGCAGGGGCGGAACCGCTGATTCACCACTGGCCTTGTCGTTTTCGCCGAGCTCACCCAGGCGATCCAGCGGCCAGAACCGGTAGAAGGCCCGGCCGATCACCTCTTTCTGGGGCAGGAAGGGGGAGCCGGGCCAGAAGCGTCCATCCCAGCTGTTGGCGCGGTTGTCGCCCAGCACCAGCACCGAACCGGCCGGTACCACGGTGTTGATGGTGCGGCAGGGCCCCGCTCCCTGACTGTCGACGGGGCAGTAATTCTTGACGTACGGCTCATTGAGCAGCTTGCCGTTGATGCTCACCCGCCCGCGGGGATCCACGGCCACGCGCTCGCCCGGCAGGGCCACCACTCGCTTGATGTAGGCATCGCAGGCCGGCTCCTGAAGGCCCGGCAGTGAGCCCACCAGTGGAATGTTCACCAGCAGGCAGCGCAGCGGACCGCTGTTGCGATCCTTTCGCAGAGCTGGATCGAAATGGAAGGGGGAGTTGAACACCAGGATTTCGCCCCGGCGTGGCTCGCGGTTCCGCAGCGACAGCTTTTCCACCAGCAGCCGGTCGTTGATCTGCAGCCCCGGCAACATCGAGCCAGAGGGGATGAAGCGGGCCTCCATCAGAAACTGGCGGATGCCCAGCGCCACCAGCAGGGTGATCAGGACGCTGCGCCAGAAGGCCCAGGCGCTCTCGGATTCACCGCCGCGATGGCCCTTCGGCGGAGGGGAAGGCTGCTCGGGGTTCGTGGGCGCTTCTGGAGGCCTTGGCAGATCCTCAGTGGTCAAGAGAGTTCGGGCAGCGGAGGGAGGGCGCCGGAGGCGCGAAGTGGCCGATTTGAAACCTTAAGCGCCCAGCCATGTTCCCTTGCGTTCCTACCCTGACCAAACCGCTCGGTGTTCATGGTCCGCCCCCGCTGGCATGCGATCCGGCCTTTTGCCAGCAATGCGTTGGCGCGCCGCTGGGACCGTTTCGTGGCGATCTGGGCCAGCTTCAATCTGCTGTGGGTCTGCTTCGACCTCACCTACGTTCCGCTGCGCACCTTCTGGCTGCAGCGGAACCTCTATCCGCTGCCTTCGCTGCCGGTGGTCCTGCCGCTGCCGTTGCTGCCCGACATCACCCCCCTCTACGACCCGGTGAAGGGCATCGAACCGCACCGGGAAACCCAGGCCTACCTGGCCGCGTTCGAGCAGCTCGATCGTGCCCTTTCCGCGGGTGAGAGCGCGCCGGAGCTGCGTCGTCGGCAGGTGGAGCTCACCCAGCAGATGATCGACGACAACCCGTTCCTGGCTTCGGTGGGGGCGGGCACGCTGGAGAAGATCAAGAACCGCCTGCGCCAGCAGGCTGACCTGGATTCCGCCAAAGGCTCTGCCGAGAGGCTGCTGAGCGATGCATGGCTGCGCCAGCACACCTGGGAAACGGAGCGCCGCTTCTGGCAGCAGCAGGTGCTGCCGCTGGTGTCCACCAACTACTGGCGATCAATCGATGAGAACGGCCGCCCCACCGACCACTTCTGGCGACTGGATCTGCTGGCGTTCCAGAGCGTCTTTCTGCTCGACATTCTCTTGCGCGCCGCCCGGCTGCGGCGGCGCATCCCCGGGCTGAGCTGGGGGGGAGCGCTGCTGCGCCGCTGGACCGATCTGCCACTGCTGCTCCCCTTCTGGCGCTGGCTGCGCCTGGTTCCCGTGGTGGAGCGGCTGCAGGTGAGCGGCCTCGTCAACTTCGAGCCGCTGCGCGCGGTGGTGAGCAGGGGAGTGGTGTCGCTGCTGGCCGTGGAGCTGTTCGAGGTGCTGGCCCTGCAGCTGGTGGATGGGGCTCAGGGACTGATCCGTTCCCCCCACTGGCCCCGGCGCATCCGGGCCCTGCGCAGCCACCAGACCGTGACGATCAACGAGGAGCGTGAGCTGGTGGAGCTGTTGCGCATCTGGGGCCCCCTGCTGCTCAACGACGTGATGCCGCGGCTGGCGCCGGAACTGCGAGCCCTGCTGAGCCACATCCTTCAGCAGAGCCTGCAGCAGACCGTGGTGCCTCAGGCGCTGCGCCAGCTTCAGCCGCTGCTGCAGGTGGAGCAGGAGCTCGCCCGCCAGCTGTCCGCCGGGATGGTGGACAGCCTCCTGGAGCTGTCCCGCAATGCCGGCCGGCGGCTGGAGTACCCGGACGACCGCCAGATCGACCTGATGCAGCGCTCCCTCGACCGTTTCTGGGAAGAGCTGGCCGGCAGCCTCGAATCGGGCCCAGCCGTGACGCGCAGTCAGCACCTGTTGTGCTCGCTGCTTGAGGAGCTCAAGCTCACCTATCTGGGCCAGATCAACCGCAGCGGCATCGATGCCCTGATCCGCGAGCTCGATCAGCTCACGGTGCCGCCGGTGCCTCCGGTCGAAGCAGCGTCTGCCACTGCTGGGGATCAAAGCCCGTGAGCACGGTGCCGCTGGCGCTGATCAGGAAGGGCCGCTTGATCAGCTTCCCGTCAGAGGCCAGTGCGGCCAAGGCGGCTTCGTCGTCCATGGCTTTCACCACGGCGGAGCCCAGGGCGCGGTAGCTGACGCCGCTGGTGTTGAACAAGCGGCGGCGTTCGAGCTGGGCGAGGGCCAGGCGCAACTCCTCCAGGGAAGGAGGATGAAGGGTGATGTCAATCACCTCGGCGTCGAGGCCATGCTCCTGCAGCCAGCGCAGGGCTTTTCTGCAGGTGGAGCAGGCGGCGTAGCTGTAGACCCTCAGGCCCACGCTCACTTCATGCCGACGAGGGCCTTGAGCGCACCAACCAGACTGTTGGAGCCCTTGCCGACGGCGGCATCCGGACGGGTGCGGATGGTGACATCCCCCGTGACGCTGGTGCGGCAGCTCAGGCGGTAGTTGGCCGGACGATCGGAGAGGTACACCTGTTCGACGTCGCTGCGGGGGGAGAGGTTGCGCTCGCCCTCCAGCACCTCGACGACGCAGGTGCCGCACTGGCCCAGGCCCCCGCAGTTGTTGAGGTTGTTCAACCCTTTGTAGGGGTTGATGCCAGCGTCGAGTGCCGCCTTGCGGAGGTTCGCCCCCTCGATGCAACCGACGTTCTGGCCTTCGTTTTCGAACCGGATCGTGGGCACGGCAGGGAGGGAGTCTGGGCGCCGACCAACCTACCTGCAGGCGGTGGCCCTTGCCCGTGAATGCAACGCTTGTTGGCCCATTTCCCAGGCTCGGCGTCGCTGTCGCGGGATTGCCAACGGGCTGCCCAGCCCGCGGTGCCGCCTAGCATCGCTGACAACGGATCCTGGGCCTTGGCGTCAGCTGAAGTTTCTCCTCTGATCGATCCGCTCGAACCCGAGGGTTACGACCTGGTGGTGCAGCGGTTGATCCCGGGCTACGCCAGCCTGGCGCGCTTGGCTGTGGCCTTGCTCGCCGCTTCCCCGCTCGCCGCTCCTGAGGGCGCCGAGGTGCTGGTGGCCGGATGCGGCACGGGGGCTGAGCTGGTGGAAGCCGTTGCTCAACGCCCCGATTGGCAACTCACGGCGATCGACCCTTCAGCGGCCATGCTCGCCGCCGCAAGGCAGCGCCTCGGCGAGGCTGCCCCGATCCGCTGGCTGCAAACCACGGCAGAGGCGCTCACGAACGAGCAGGGGTTCGCCGGCGCTCTTTCCGTGCTCGTGCTCCAGTCGCTCCCAGACGACGGCACCAAGCTGGCGTTCCTGAGTGCCTTGGCCCGCTGTCTGCGGCCCGGCGGCCAACTGGTGCTGGTGGATCTGATGCGGCCGGCCCTGCCGCTCCTCCAGGAGCAGATCACCGAGGCCTGGCTCGGCTTTCAGAGGGTGAGCGGCCTCGAGCTGGATGCCGACCGGATCGCCCCCCTCACCCAGGGCCTCCATCCGATCGGCGATGCCCGCCTCACGGCATTGGTGAATGCCGCAGGTTTCGGCGACCCTGCACGCATCTTTCAGGCCCTCGACTACGAAGGCTTTCTGCTCCAGCGCGTGGCCTGAGAGCAGACACTGCAGACCCCCTGAGCACCGCCAGTGCACCGCCTGTGAGCGCCGTCATGGGGCAGCACGTGCGGCGTTGCCATCGCACAACTTGCCACTGGAGTTGGCTCTGCCTGAGGGGACGTTCAGGAAGTGAGCAAGCTCAGCGAGGGGCTGTTCAGCGCAGAACCTTTCGGGGCAGGCTCAATGGACCGATGCCCGAGGAAGGCGGCTGGGCCTGGTTGTGGTGCAGGGGCGCTGGTGCGCTTGGCAGACGGCTCAGGCGGGGCAGGACGGCAGGCCGAGATCCCATCACCGAGATCAACGGAATGAACACGGCCATCAGGCCGATCAAGCCGCCCGCAACGGCCGAGCTGGAAAACAGGAGGGATTCCGTACTGAATGGGTCCTCGCCAGGGTCGGCGTCGGATTCAGTGAGCGTGGAAGGGAGGTCTTCGGCTGGAAATCGAGACTGGGCGGAGTCCATGGACGGGGATTGAGGGACACCCCCCGAGCTCAGGATTGCGGCACGAAAGGCCGTGGGGCTCGGGTGGCAGATCCAGAGCAGGAACAGCGCTGCTGGGGCAGGTCTGTAACGTCTGCTGCAAAAATGGTGGAGTTAATCCACCATTTCGGCATGGATCTTGGCTCGATTATGCCATCTTTTCGTTTTGCTTGCCGTGCGTCGTGTGGAACGCCTGTCAGGAGGCAGCGATCAGGCTGCCGGCCGTGACTGCTCAATGTGCTCCCGTTTGCTGTTCAGGTCGGTGGGAGCACGTTCCATGCCCTGAAGTAGGCGCCGGATCCCCTGCAGTTCGTCAAGGATGGATCCCAGCAATTGCTGGGTGATGGTGGAAGGGGCGTTGAGAACTTCCACTGTGACTTCCTTGATGCGAAGCACGTCACGGGCGAACCTGGCCACTTCGTTGGGGTGAAACAGCAGCGCTTCCTTCTGATCGGTGCGGTATTCGGGGTTGAGACGCCGTGGGTTGAAGGGAGGATTGAGATTGCGCGGTTCGGTGTTGGTGTAGCGATACACCGAGGCGCGCGAGCGGTTCAGAGCCCGCTGCACCTCATCGATGGTGATCAGGCCTTCCGGGGGTGCGTCGGCACTGAAGGACGGGGCGCCGGGGGGCGTGGAGTCTTGAGCGTGTGGGGGTACCGCAGGGGAACCAGGGCCAGGGCCGGCCACCCCACCCCCGAAAGCGCCCTTCGGATGTGTGGACATGAGACAAACCTTGGACTACTGGGACTCAAAAATGAATGTAGCAGAAATCGCCGCGGCGTTTGGGTTCCCGCCGAGCCTTTCGCCGTCGTTCTTGCCGCTCGCCCCTGCCGAGGGGCTCGGTGATAGCGTCCAGCCCCTGCTCCGGTTCGCTCGATGCGTGTCTCCCGCCTGATGCTGGTGACGCTTCGCGACGATCCTGCGGAGGCGGAGATTCCCTCCCATCGGCTGCTGCTGCGTGCTGGTTACATCCGCCGCATCGGTTCCGGGATCTACGCCTACCTGCCCTTGCTGTGGCGTGTTCTGCAGAAGGTGTCGGCCATCGTGCGAGAAGAGATGAACGCCACTGGGGCGCTGGAAACCCTTCTCCCCCAGCTGCAGCCCAGCGAACTCTGGGAGCGCAGCGGCCGCTGGCAGGGCTACACCGCTGGGGAGGGCATCATGTTCCACCTGCTCGACCGCCAGGACCGTTCGCTTGGCCTGGGCCCCACCCACGAGGAAGTGATCACGGCTCTGGCGGCGGATCTGTTGCGTTCCTACCGACAGTTGCCGGTATGTCTGTATCAGATTCAGACGAAATTCCGCGATGAGATCAGGCCCCGTTTCGGGCTGATGCGTGGCAGGGAATTCATCATGAAGGACGCTTATTCCTTCCACGCCGATGAGCAGGATCTCAAAGCGGCTTACGGCGTGATGGACCAGGCCTACCGACGCATCTTCGAGCGTTGCGGCTTGCGTGCCGTGGCGGTGGAGGCCGACAGCGGTGCCATCGGTGGTTCCGCCAGCCAGGAGTTCATGGTCACCGCCGATGCCGGCGAAGATCTGATCCTCGCCAGCCCCGATGGCCGTTACGCCGCCAACCAGGAGCGCGCCTGCTCCCGGGTGGAGCCGGCGGTGCCACTGGCAACGACGGCACCCCCCACCCTGCTGGCCACCCCCGCTCAGCGCTCGATCGAGGCGCTCTGCAGTGCCCATGGGTTTGATCCTTCCCAAACCGTGAAGGTGCTGGTGCTGCTCGCCCGCTTCGCCAGCGGTGGGCCCCTGCCCGTGCTGGTGAGCCTGCGCGGCGATCAGACTCTCAATCCTGTGAAGCTCTCCAACGCGGTTTCCGCCCGCTGCGCCGATTCAGGCGCCTTGCTGAGCCTCGAGCCGATCACGCCTGAGCAAGTTCTGGCGGAAGGGCTTGAGCCCTGGCCGCTGGGGTTCCTGGGCCCCCACCTGCCTGATGCGCTGCTGCAAGGGGCTGCGAGCTGGCAGCAGCGCTTCCTGCGGCTGGCCGATCCGTCGGCCGCCGATCTCGGCGCTTTTGTCTGCGGTGCCAACAGCCTCGACCATCACCTGGTGGGAGCCTGCTGGGGCGAGGCCATGCCCACGCCCGACACTGCGGATCTGCGCGCCGCCCAGCCGGGTGACCGTTGTCTGCACGACCCCGAGCAGCGTCTGGAAGCCAGCCGTGGCATCGAGGTGGGGCACATCTTCCAGCTGGGCCGCAAGTACTCCACTGCCCTGGATGCCTGCTTCACCAATGAGGCCGGAGTGGAGGAGCCGCTGTGGATGGGTTGCTACGGAATCGGTGTGTCACGGCTGGCCCAGGCGGCGGTGGAGCAGCACCACGACGCCAACGGCATTTGCTGGCCGCTACCGATCGCGCCCTACGAAGTGATCGTGGTGGTGGCGAACATGCAGGAGCCTGTGCAGGTGGAACTGGCCGAGCGACTCGATGCAGCCCTGGAGGCCGGCGGGCTCGAGGTGTTGCTCGATGACCGCCCCGAGCGCGCGGGTGTGAAGTTCAAGGACGCCGACCTGATCGGCATTCCCTGGCGGGTTGTGGTGGGGCGCGGGGCCGCCCAGGGCCAGGTGGAGCTGGTGGAGCGCCGCAGCGGCGAGCGGCAGGAGCTGGCCGCCGCTGATCTGCCCGCCCAGCTGATCGCGGTGGTGGAAGCGGGCCGGCTGGGCAGGGGGGCCCCCTCCTGCTGAGCGCCGGGGGCCTGAGTGCGGGGGGAACTCGCTGGCACGGCTTATAGAGTTTCCCGATTCAATCAGGAGCACCGATGGCCGCGCACCCCTGGCGTTTCGAAGCAGGCCAAGGCACCTTCCGGCCCTTGTTGCTCGCCGTTCAACGTCTCGGCCGCCGGCTGATGGCGTCGGCCCTGATGGTCGCGCTTTGCCTCTCCCTCACGCTCACGGCCTGTGGCAGTGCCACCGGCAACCTCAGCGGCGTCTACGTGGACGACACCGTGACCGTGGCCCAGAGCCTGCTGAGCACCATCGCCCTGGAGCAGGACGACCCCGCCCGCAGCGCTGCCGAGACCGACGCCCGCGCCCTGATCTCTGACTACATGGCGCTTTACCGCCCCCGGGCGAACGTGAACGGCCTGCCCTCCTTCACCACCATGCAGACCGCCGTCAATTCGCTGGCGGGCCACTACACCAACTACGCCAACCGCCCGCTGCCCGACGCGTTGCGCGCCCGCCTCGAGAAGGAGCTCAAGAAGGCTGAAACCAACGCCGTGCGCGGCGCCTGAAGCCCGGACCACCCCCGCCGGGATCACGGATGCCGCTGGGGGGTTTACGAAGGGGCAGCTGATCTGAGAGGCTCTCTGTTTGTGCTTAGAAGCGGCTTCGGGCCGCTGTTTCCTTCTTGGCCAATGTCGTCGTCATCGGTGCTCAATGGGGTGACGAAGGCAAGGGAAAGATCACCGATCTGCTCAGCCGCTCCGCCGATGTGGTGGTGCGGTATCAGGGGGGTGTGAACGCCGGTCACACGATCGTCGTCGACGACAAGGTGCTCAAACTGCACCTCATTCCTTCCGGCATTCTTTATCCCGACACCACGTGCCTGATCGGCTCCGGCACGGTGGTCGACCCGAAGGTCATGCTCGGTGAGCTCGACATGCTCGCCACGTTCGGCATCGACATCTCCGGCCTGAAGCTCGCCTCCACGGCCCACGTGACCATGCCTTACCACCGCCTGCTGGATCAGGCGATGGAGCAGCGCCGCGGCGATCGCCGCATCGGCACCACCGGTCGGGGCATCGGCCCCACCTATGCCGACAAATCGGAGCGCAACGGCATCCGGGTGCTCGACCTGCTCGATGTGGACCGGTTGCGGGATCGCCTGTTGGCCCCCCTGGCCGAAAAGAACCTGATCCTGGAGCGCATCTACGACCTGCCGCCGCTCGATCCCGAGGAGGTGATCCTTGAGTACGCCGCCTATGGCCAGCGGCTGGCGCCCCACGTTGTCGACTGCACCCGCACGATCCACGAGGCCGCCCGTGCCCGCAAGAACATCCTGTTCGAAGGGGCCCAAGGCACCCTGCTCGACCTTGATCACGGCACCTACCCCTACGTCACCTCGTCCAATCCGGTGTCCGGTGGCGCCTGCATCGGCGCAGGGGTGGGCCCCACGCTGATCGACCGTGTAATCGGTGTGGCCAAGGCCTACACCACCCGCGTGGGCGAAGGGCCTTTCCCCACCGAGCTCGAAGGCAGCCTCAACGATCACCTCTGCGATCGCGGCCATGAATTCGGCACCACCACCGGCCGGCGGCGCCGTTGCGGCTGGTTCGATGGCGTGATCGGCCGCTATGCCGTTCAGGTGAACGGCCTCGATTGCCTGGCGATCACCAAGCTTGATGTGCTCGATGAGCTCGACGAGATCCAGGTGTGCGTGGCCTATGAGCTCAACGGCGAGCGCATCGACCACTTCCCGAGCAGTGCCGAGGATTTCGCCCGCTGTCAGCCGATCTTCGAAACGCTGCCCGGCTGGCAGAGCTCCACTGCCGACTGCCGCCAGCTTGAGGAGCTGCCGGACACGGCAATGGCTTATCTCCGCTTCCTCGCCGAGCTGATGGAGGTGCCGATCGCCATCGTGTCCCTCGGGGCTCAACGTGACCAGACGATCGTCGTGGAGGATCCGATCCACGGTCCGAAGCGGGCCCTGTTGAGCGCGTGATGCCCAGACAATTTGATGTCGTCGGCATCGGCAACGCCATCGTGGATGTGCTGGTGCAGGCGGATGATGCCTTCATTGCTGCCCATGGCCTCACCAAAGGCACCATGGCGCTGGTGGATGAAGCCCAGGCCGATCGCCTCTACGCCGCCTCTGGCCCTGGCCTTGAAACCTCAGGCGGATCCGCAGCCAACACCTTGGCGGGCATCGCCCAGCTGGGCGGCCGCGCCGGTTTCATCGGTCGTGTCCGCAACGATCAGCTGGGCGGGATCTTCGCCCACGACATTCGTTCTGTGGGAGCTCACTTCCAGACGCCCCCCACCACGTCCGGTCCCTCCACGGCCCGCTGTCTGATCCTGGTTACCCCCGACGCCCAGCGCACGATGTGCACCTATCTGGGGGCCTCGGTGACGCTCGATCCCGCCGACCTCGACCTGGAGCTGGTGGGGCAGGCGAAGGTGCTCTACCTGGAGGGCTATCTCTGGGATTCCGAGCCGGCCAAGCGGGCTTTCATCGCCGCTGCCGAGGTGGTGCGCGCCCATGGTGGTGAGGTGGCCCTCAGCCTCTCCGACGGTTTCTGTGTGGAGCGCCACCGCGCCAGCTTCCTCGAACTGGTGGATGGCCACGTGGATCTGCTCTTCGCCAACGAGCTGGAGATCTGCTCCCTCTATGCCACCGACAGCTTTGAGGAGGCGGTGGACCGGGTGCGTGGTTGCTGCAAGGTGGCCGCGCTCACCCGCAGCGAAAAGGGATCGCTGGTGCTGGCCGGAGGGACCAGTCACACGATTGCGGCATATCAGCTGGGCCCCCTGGTGGACACCACCGGCGCCGGCGACCTCTACGCGGCCGGCTTCCTGCACGGCTACACCCAGGGCCAGAGCCTTGAGGACTGCGGTCGACTGGGCTCACTCTGCGCCGGCCTGGTGGTCACCCAGCTGGGACCCCGACCCCAGGCCTCCCTGCAGGATCTGGTGCGGCTGCATCTGGGCTGAGCCGGCCAGCTCATCCTGCAGCCACAGGCCATAGGCGCCTTCAGTCTGGGCCGGCCAGTGGATCCACTCCGGCGTGTCGTAGCTGTGCAATGCGTGCAGGCGCCGCCTCAACGCCTCCAGCTGGGTGGCGCTGGTTTTGATCAGCAGCTGCACTTCCGTGCTGCGCTCCATCCTTCCTTGCCAGTGATAGAGCGAGGTGATCGGCAGCAGGCTGACGCAGACCGCCAGCCGCTCCTCCAGCAGGGCCTGCGCCAGCCGCTCAGCATGGGCGGCGTCCGCCTCGGTGGTGAGCACCAGTGTGAGCGCCGTGGCAGGGTCGTTGGAAGGCGGTGGCATGGCTAGAGCCAGCGGGCGGGCTGGCCCAGCTTCTCCAGCAGCTCTGTCAGCGGCAAGCCTTCCACCCCTGGGGGTTCGGCGGGGCGCGCCAGCAACAGCAGCTGCAGATTTCTGGCGGCACAGAGCTGTTGCCAGCCGCGCTCTGTGTGCCCACCCGACTGCCGGCAGAGCACCGCGCTGATCTGCCACTGCCGCAGCAGCGCCTGCTCGATGCCGAGGGCCGCCCCCCCCAGTGGGCCGCCCGCCGGCCGCAGGCAGGCCAGGTGGGCATCCGGCAGCCCCGCTGCCCGCGCCTGCTGCAGGCTCGCGGGTGTGGGCAGCACCCGTGCGAAGAGCTCCACCCCGCTGGCATGGGCAGCGGCGGTGGCCAGATGGCGAGCACCGATCGCCAGCAGCAGCCGTTGACCGCGCAGATCTTCCTTCCCCAGGGCCTGCAGATCGCTCAACAGGGTCTGCCGCGGGGCGAGGTGCGGCTCCAGCGGCCGCAGCAGCCGCAGCAGCGGTTGCCCCAGCGGCTGGCAGGTCGTCGCCAGCTGAGCGCTGATCTGCACCGCAAAGGGATGGCTGGCGTCGATCACCCATTGGTAGGGGCGCCGCTGGAGGCGCGCCGCCTCCAGGTGCCGCTGGATGCCGGCGCTGCCCTGCATCGCGCCCACCTCCAGCAGCAGCCGGGGGTGCGGGGAGTAAGCGCGCCCCGCCGTTTGGCTCACCACGGAGACGGTCAGCTCCCAGCCGTTCGCCAGCAGCGCCCCCGCGAGCCAGGGACCTTCACCGGTGCCGCTGATCAGCCACAGGCGGCCGCTGGTGCATTTCACGGCCGTGCATCAGGATGTGGCCCGCCGGTGCGGACGGAGAGATGAATCACTGCTTGCTGGAGGGGGTGGTGCTGGAGGCGCCCCAGGTGCGCTACACCCAGGACAACCAGACGCCGGTGGCGGAGATGGCCGTGCAGATCGACGGGCTGCGCCCGGATGACCCGCCCGGCCAGGTGAAGGTGGTGGGCTTCGGCAATCTGGCGCAGGACCTGCAGAACCGCGTTCAGGTGGGCCAGCGCTTGGTGCTGGAAGGGCGCCTGCGCATGAACACTGTGAACCGCCCGGATGGCACCAAGGAGAAGCGGGCCGAGTTCACCCTCTCCCGGCTCCATCCCCTCGGCGGAGCTGTGGTCGGTGCTGGCGGAAGCGCCGACCCATCCAGGGCGCCGGCGCCAGCTCCTGCGCCGATGGGGGCCTCACGGGCCGCCGCTCCTGTGCGCCAGCCGGTGCGGCAGAACCCGCCACCTGCCGCTCCCGCCCCGGCCACACCCACCTGGAATTCCGCTCCTCTCGTGCCTGACACCCAGGAGGAAGACGACATCCCGTTCTGATCAGGAGACAGGGCATGCGTGAACCAACCTGCGCGCGTGACTGAAGCAAGCGGGCGTGCCCTGCTGAACGAATGGGCCGGATGCGCTCGGATGAGGGGGTTGGCGGCCAAACGGACGTCGCCACTCCCACCACCGGACGTTTCAGTCGGTCTGCAGCTTCTCGCGGGCCTGGTCGAGCATCTGGCCCAGTTCGCGCTCCAGGGCTGCCAGATCGAGGCGCAGCTCACCCCAGCGGCCCGCATCGATCTGACGCAGCAGCCAGAGCCGGTCTTCGGTGAGCTGATCGAGCAGCACCCGGTTGCTCGGTGCCTGTGCGGCTCCAGTGGGGTTGGCTGAGGCTGCCGCCCGGCCGGCATCAACGTTGGCGGCTACCGCAGGTTCGAGGCCGTCGGCAGGCGGCGACAGGGACATGGAGGCGGATCGCTGGCGTTGCCTCTCCATCCTGCACGGCTTTGCTGGAGGATGGGTCCATGCAAGCCCTCACCTCCCCCGGCAGCCTGCTCACGATTCTCGGAGCGGTGCTCACCGTGATCGGTTCGATCGCGTACGTCACCGATAGCCCGAACATCAGCCTGGCCGGTGTCTTCTATGGCATCCCTGTGTTGTTGGGTGGCCTGGCGCTGAAATCCTCGGAGTTGCCGCCTGCCGAACGGCTCACCCCCCCGGCCACCTATCAACGTCTGCGGGAGGAGACGGCCAGCGAGCCGCTCCGAAAAGTGCTCAAGGACGTGACCCGTTGGCGCTACGGCCAGAAAGCCCACCTGGAATCCTCCCTCGAAGCCCTCAAACTCTGGGACGAGGACAGCCCGCCCGAGCTGGTGAGCGTGGCTGAGCTGGAGCAGGGCGGTGCTTATGGCCTGATCCTGCGCTTCCGTCTCAATGGCGTGAGCCTGGAGCGTTGGCAGGCACGTCAGGAGCGCCTTGGTCGTTTCTTCGGCCCGGGCCTCACGGCCGAGTTGCGGCCGCTCGATGCCTCGCTCCTGGAGCTGACGCTGCTACCCACGGCGGCTGTCAGCCCCGAGCCTGTGCCCTGATCTCCGCACCTCCCCAGGGCCTCCGACGGCTCTGAACCCGTGGCGTTCCACCGCCCGGGCACAGCTCGGTACCAGCCCATCCCGGCCACGGACCCGTCCACTCCAGTCCAGCCCGGTACCCGCCAGCGCCGTCGATCCCGGCCCGCTCTCCTCAGTCTCTCCACCCACCATCACCCCGCAGTCCATTGAGCCAGGACCCCTTGATCAGCGCCGAGGACAGCCTGCGGGTCTCCGTCCTCAGCGAGGCCCTTCCCTACATCCAGCGCTTCGCCGGCCGCCGGGTGGTCGTCAAGTACGGCGGTGCGGCCATGGCCCACAAGTCGCTGCAGGAGGCGGTGTTCCGCGATCTGGCCCTGCTCGCCTGTGTGGGGGTGCGGCCGGTGGTGGTGCACGGCGGCGGCCCGGAAATCAACGAGTGGTTGACCCGGCTGGCGATCAAGCCCACGTTCCGTGACGGCCTGCGCGTCACCGATGCCGACACCATGGATGTGGTGGAGATGGTCCTGGTGGGCCGTGTAAACAAGCAGATCGTCAACGGCCTCAACCGCCTGGGCGGCAGGGCCGTGGGGCTCTCCGGCAGTGACGGGAGGCTGGTGGAGGCCCGCGCCTGGGGCGGTGGCTCCCACGGACTGGTGGGGGATGTGGCTGCCGTGAACCCCGCCGTGCTCGCTCCCCTGCTTGACGCGGGCTACATCCCGGTGATTTCCAGTGTGGCCGCCAATGCCGAAGGCCAGGCCCACAACATCAACGCCGACACGGTGGCGGGTGAGTTGGCCGCTGCCCTGCAGGCCGAAAAGCTGATCCTGCTCACCGACACCCCCGGCATCCTCACCGACCGCGACGATCCCAGCTCGCTGTTGCGCCATCTGACCCTGGCCCAGGCCCGCGAGCTGATTGCCAGCGGCGTGGTGGCCGGTGGCATGACCCCCAAGACCGAATGCTGCATCCGCGCCCTGGCCCAGGGGGTGGGGGCCGCTCACATCGTTGATGGTCGCGTCCCCCATGCCCTGCTGCTGGAGGTGTTCACCGATGCCGGCATCGGCACGATGGTGGTCGGTCGCTGCCAGCCGGATACCGTTGCCGCCTCGCCCGTCCGCCGCTCCGGCTTGCCTGGCCATGGAGGATGAGTCCTTGCTCAGCGCGCGCCGCGCTCTCGAGCGGGGCGACTACGGCCAGTGTCTGCGATTGCTTCAACCCCTGGCCGACCAGCACCCACCCAGTTCCCCGTTCGGCGGTCAGCTGCGGCTGTTGATGGTCACCGCCTGGATCGGCCAGGGTGACACCGCCGCTGCTCAGGCCTGCTGCCGCAGCCTGCGCGCCAGCACCGATCCTGAACTGCGCCTGCAGGCCAGGGATCTGCAGATGATCCTCGATGCCCCGGCGCTGCAGCGTCCGGCCAATTGGTCCCTCACCCTGCCGAGCCTGGGTGGGGCCGAACCCCTGGAAGGCCGGCTGAAGTCTGCCAGCCGCTGGCTGCCGCGCCGCGATGGGCCGCCTGAGCCGCCGCCGCCACCGGTGGGCCCCACGCGCCAGCCCCTTGGTTTCGCCGTGGTCGCCCTGGTGCTGCTGCTGGTGCTCACCCTGCTGAGCGGATGCCTGCGGGTGGACACGGAGCTGCAGTTTCCGGGCCCGGGGCGGCTGCAGCTCACCCAGGTCTGGAGCAGCGACACCGGCCGCCAGCTCCCCTGGCAGCAACGCTTCGCCACGGCCGTGGCGGAGGCCGATCCAGGTGCCCGCCTGAGCCTCAAGGGAGACGGCCCCCGCCAGGTGCTGCGCAGCCCCTCCCTGCCGGCGGTGGAGATTCAGGCCCTGCTGGCACGCACCACGACCCTGGCCGCTGAACGGATCGGTGTGGTGCTGCCCCCGCCCCGCCTCGAACTGAGCGAGCGGAACTGGCTGCTGGGGGTGCGCCAGCACCTGTGGCTGGAGCTCGATCTTCAGCCCCTTGACGCCGTTCCGGGCCTCGATCTCCAGATGGTGCTCCGTCCGGTTTCTCTCGGCGCCGTGCGGCAGGCCGCCCCCCGGCCGGCCGCTCGCGAAGGAACCGGTGTGCGCTGGCCCCTTGCCACCGGCGCCGCCAATCGGCTGGAGCTGCTCACCTGGCGCTGGAGCAGGCTGGGTCTGGGTGGGATGGTGATCCTGCTGCTGCTCTGTGCCGCCCTTGCCCTGCAGCGGTTGCGCTGGTCATCGGGGTTCGGCTGGCCCGAGCTGCCCGTTCCCCAGGACGCCGACGGGGCCTGATCAACGCCGCCTTTCCAGGTGCGCCGGCGCAGAGGTTCTGTTGCAGAGTGACTGGGAGCCGCTTGCCAGCCCCGAGAGGCTCTGCCGCTCAGAGCTCCATCGGATCGGGATCGATGCTGAGCGTCACCCGGCCGTCGAGGCCCTGGCGCAGCGCCTGCTCCTCGGCCAGGGGCAACGGGGTGCCGGCCGGCCCGTGCAGCAGCAGTTGCCAGCGGTGCCGACCGGCCACCCGCGCCACCGGTGCTGGTGCCGGCCCGATCAGCTCCCAGCCTGCCGCCTCCACCGCCGGGCGCACCCGCTCCGCCAGTGCGGCGGCGGTGGTGGCGGTGGCGCTGGCGGAGTCACCGGCGAAGCGCAGCAGACAGGCACGGCTGAAGGGCACCAACCGGGCCTGACGGCGGAGCCGCAGCTCCTCGTCGAGGAAGCGCTCGTAGTGGCCATCGATCAGGTGACAGATCACCGGATGGTCAGGGCTGTAGGTCTGCACCAGCACGGATCCCGGCCGTTCGCCCCGACCGGCCCGGCCGGCGAGCTGCAGCAGCAGCTGCAGGCACTGTTCCGCGGCGCGCAGATCGGGCCGGTGCAGCAGACCATCAGCCGCCAGCACCGCCGCCAGCGTCACCCGGGGCAGGTCCATGCCCTTCGCCAGCATCTGGGTGCCCACCAGCACGTCAGCGTCTCCGGCGGCGAAGGCTGCCAGCAGACGCCGGTGGCCGTCACGGCCGCGGGTGGTGTCGCGGTCGAAGCGGAGCACCCGCAGCCCTTCCAGCTCCTTCTCCAGCTGCTCGATCACTCGCTGGGTGCCGGCGCCGAAGGGTTTGAAGGCGGTGGAACCGCAGTGGCCGCAGCGCTCGGTGATCTCCTGGCGGTGGTCACACCAGTGGCAGCGCAGCCAGGCACGGCCCTCACGCTGGCGGTGCACGGTGAGTGCCACATCGCAGTGGGGGCACTGCACCACTTCACCGCAGCTGCGGCAGCTGAGGAAGCTGCTGTAGCCCCGCCGCGGCACCAGCACCACCGCCTGCTCGCCACGCTCCTGCACCTGCTCCAGCCGCTCCATCAGGGCCCGGCTGATCAGGCGCCGGTGGCCATCGGCCAGCTCCAGCCGCATGTCCACCACGCTCACCGACGGGGTCTGGGCGCCGCCGATGCGCTCAGGCAGCCGCAGCAAGGTGGTGGCAGGGCGCCTGCCGACGTCACCGTAGCCAAGTCTGGACGGTTGGCAGGCCAGCCAGGTTTCCAGGGAGGGGGTGGCGCTGCCCAGCAGCAGGCGGCCGCTGTTCCGGCAGCGGATCCGCGCCACGTCGCGGCAGTGGTAACAGGGCATGGGAGCGTCCTGTTTGTACGAGGTGTCGTGTTCCTCGTCCAGCACGATCAGACCGAGCGGCTGCAGCGGCAGGAACACGGCGGAGCGGGTGCCCACCACCAGCAACGGCTCGCCTTGCCGGGCCGCCAGGCAGCGGCGCCACACCTGGACCCGCCCGGCGTCGCTGACGCCGCTGTGGTATTCGAGAACGTCGCCGCCGAAACGGGCATGGCAGCGATCCAGCAGCTGGGGGATCAGGCCGATCTCAGGGGTGAGCAGCAGCACGCTTTCACCGGCCGCCAGCGCGGCGGCGGCGGCCTGGAGATACACCTCGGTTTTGCCCGAGCCGGTCACGCCCCAGAGCAGCAGCTCACTGCCCGGCGGCGAGGCCAGGATCGCCTCCAGGGCCTGCTGCTGGGCTGTGGTGAGCGACCGTGGCGTGCTGCGGTCGCCGCCGGGCAGGCCATGGGCACGAGCAGCCGTCTCCGGGCCCGGCAGACGGGCTGTGATGCACACCCCGCCCCCACGGCGCAGCCCCTCCACCACCGAACGGCTGAAGCCCCATCCGCCGCAGACATCGCGCAGCCAGGCCCCGCCCCCGCACTGGTGCAGGGCCACCAGCAACTGCTGCTGACGAGGACTGGCCGCTGCCGCGTCCGCCGTCGCGCTTACCCACTGGAGCGGGCGCGGCCCGGCCGGCTGGGATGGGCGCCACTGGCCAAGCCAGCCCGACGGCAGCGCTGATTTGAGCGTTTTGAACACCGTGGTGTGGCATTGATGGGCCACCTCCTGTAACAACTCCTGCCAGAGGGGATCCACGGCGGCGCGCTGATGCACGGCGGTGATCGCCAGCAGCCGCGCCGCCTGCAGATCGGGCGGAAGGGCCTGGAGCGCCTCCACCACCAGTCCCACATGGGGCCGTCCACGCAGTGGCACCCGCACCAGATCGCCGGCGGCGATCTCAAGATGCTGGGGATTGGCATAGGTGAAGATGCGGCCTTCCCGGCCGGCTTCCACCCAGACCTGCCAGTAGATCACTGCCGTGGAGGGTGGGGCGTGTGCATCGGCCACGACGAGCTGCTGCGTTTGCCTTGCAAACACCATGGGTGTTTCTTAAGGTGATCAGGTTGAGCAGTCCAAACGGCTGCTGTCGGAACCAGGCAGAGTTCCGTCCAGAGGGAAGATCTGAAGCCAGCCATACGGATTTTTCTCCGCAGGGCTGCTGGGTCTGCGACCACCCCTGACAGCCCTGCTCTGGCCTTCGCGCCGCCGTTGTCGTTTCCGGTCTGGTTCCATCTCGTTAGGGCGCTCGATTTCCCATCGTGCCTGGCACTTCGGCGAATGCCGCGGGGCCTCGGCATGTTGGTTGACGTCGATGCCATCACGCCAACGGGGCGACCTCTCCAGAACGCTTCTCCCAGCCTTCGTTTTCAACCCGTTTCGCCCTTCCCCCTATGAGCCCAGCTGCTGCGGCCAAGCCCAAGATTCCTGCTGCCACCATCCTCGCGGTGTCCTCGCCCAACGGTGAGGAAACGTTGATCCAGCCCAAACCCGCGAAGGCTGTCAAGAGCAGGTCCAAGCCCGCTGCTGCCGCAGCCTCTGCCGAAGGTGAAGCGACAGCCACCACCAAGGCGGCGGCCGAAGCCAAGCCCAAGGCCACCCGCACCCGCAAGCCGGCGGCGGCCAAAGCCGCCAAGGTGGCAGCGGCTCCTGTCAAGGACGCTGAGGCGGTGGACGCCGTTGATGACGTCGAGTCGCTCGACCTTGATGGCATCGCCGACGAGCTGCTCGCCCAGGCCGACGACACCACCAAGGCCAAGAAGGAGGCCAAGGCGGCTTCCGCCAAGGCTCTGGCCAGCATCAAGGTGGGCCCGAAAGGTGTGTACACCGAGGATTCGATCCGGGTTTACCTCCAGGAGATCGGCCGCATCCGCCTGCTGCGCCCCGATGAAGAGATCGAGCTGGCCCGCAAGATCGCCGACCTTCTCCACCTCGAGGAGCTTGCCGCCCAGTTCGAGCAGGACAACGGCCACTACCCCGACACCAAGGAGTGGGCGGTGCTGGTGGACATGCCGCTGGTGAAGTTCCGCCGCCGCCTGATGCTCGGCCGGCGCGCCAAGGAAAAGATGGTGCAGTCGAACCTGCGCCTGGTGGTGTCGATCGCCAAGAAGTACATGAATCGCGGCCTTTCCTTTCAGGATCTGATCCAGGAAGGCAGCCTCGGCCTGATCCGTGCCGCTGAGAAGTTCGATCACGAAAAGGGCTACAAGTTCTCCACTTACGCCACCTGGTGGATTCGTCAGGCGATCACCCGCGCCATCGCCGATCAGAGCCGCACCATCCGCTTGCCTGTTCACCTCTACGAAACGATTTCCCGCATCAAGAAAACCACCAAGGTGCTCAGCCAGGAATTCGGCCGTAAACCTACCGAAGAGGAGATTGCGGAGAGTATGGAGATGACGATCGAGAAACTGCGTTTCATCGCCAAATCCGCCCAGCTGCCTATCTCCCTGGAAACTCCGATCGGCAAGGAGGAGGATTCCCGCCTTGGCGATTTCATCGAGGCGGATATCGAGAATCCCGAGCAGGATGTGGCCAAGAATCTGCTGCGTGAGGATCTCGAAGGTGTGCTTGCCACCCTCAGCCCGAGGGAGCGCGATGTGTTGCGCCTGCGCTACGGCCTTGACGATGGCCGGATGAAAACCCTTGAGGAGATCGGTCAGATCTTTGACGTGACCCGCGAGCGCATTCGCCAGATTGAAGCCAAGGCGCTGCGCAAACTGCGGCACCCCAATCGCAACGGGGTGCTGAAGGAGTACATCAAGTAACCTCCAATCGTCAGCGTTCCCTCCGTTTTGCCCGCATCGGTCGTCGCGTCTGCCGGGTCTACCCCGGCAGCGAGGGTCACCATTGTTCTGCCCACTTTCAACGAGCGGCAGAACATCCAGCCCATCCTCCAGCAGTTGTTGGCTCTGCGTGATCGCTTTCAGCTGGAGGTGATCGTCGTTGACGATGATTCCGCCGATGGAACGGCTGATTTCGTCAAGGAACTGGCGCATGGGGAGCCTTGCCTGCGCCTCATCCGCCGTGTGGGGCGCTCAGGCCTCTCCAGCGCCATCAAAGAAGGCCTGCTGGACAGCACCGGCGATCTTGCCGTGGTGATGGATTGTGATGGCCAGCATGAGCCCGCGTCGGTGGCGGCGGCGCTGGAGCTGTTGCTGGCCCGCAACGTCGATCTGGTGATCGGCAGCCGCTTTCACCCAGAGGCTTCCATCAAGGGGTTGAGCGACAAACGGGAAGGGGGATCGGTGCTGGCCAATCGCCTGGCACGTTTCACCCTGCCCCGCTATCGCCACCTCAGCGATTTTATGAGTGGCTTTTTCGCCCTGCGCCTCGACCGCTGCCTGCCGATGATCCGGCAGGTGGATTCTCAGGGGTTCAAATTTCTCTACGAGCTTCTGTCGATCAGCCGCGGGCATCTGATTGCCGAAGAAACCCCGCTCACCTTCCAGCCCCGCACCTTCGGAAGCTCCAAGCTGGACATCTCCGTTCTGTGGGACTTCGGCGTTTCGATCATCCATACGTTGCTGCTGCGGATGGTTCCACGGCGTGCTGTGAGTTTTGCCCTGGTTGGTGTTTCCGGGATCGGCGTGCAGCTGTTGGTGTCCAACCTCTTAATCCTGCTGGGCTTCTCCTTCGTGGCCTCGTTGCCACCGGCTGTGATCGCCTCGGCCTGTAGTAATTATCTCGTGAACAACACCCTCACCTTCCGCCACCTGCGGCTCAAGGGTTTCCCTCTGTTTGCCGGGCTTGTCAAGTTTCTGGTGGTGGCCTCGTTGCCGATGCTCGCGAATATCGGCCTGGCCAGTGTGTTTTACACGAGGGTGGCGAGTGACACCCTCTTCGCCCAGATCGCCGGTATTGCCGTGGTGTTTGTGTGGAACTACGCTGCTTCATCGCGTTTTGTCTGGAACACCCCCTGAGCGGAAGTCTTCCGCTTGCACCCGATGGCCATTGACCTGATCGCCATTGACCTGATCGCCTTTGGTTCGATTTCCCTGGCTCTCATTCCCCTCGATTCAGACCCTTCTCGGCTCCAGTTGGATGTGTTGAAATCCGATCTGTCTCAGCGCCTCACCAGTCCCGCCGCTCTGGCGTCCCGCCGTCGGTGGCTGCTCCCTCCTTCCCCAGCCCGCCTCCTGATCGCATGCTCGTGATCTCCTCGCTGCAGGCGCGCCCGGCCCGCCTGGCCTTGGTGACTGCCGCCGGTCTGCTGCTGCTCTGCTGGCTGGCCTTCTTCAATCACCTGGGCACGCTCAGCTTGATGGACAAGACCGAAGCCCTCTTTGTGGAAGTGGGCCGGGAGATGCTGCTGCGCAACGACTGGATCACGCCCCACTGGAACGGCGAGCCGTTCTTTGACTATCCGGTGTGGGGGTACTGGATGGTGGCCCTCAGCTTCCGCCTCTTCGGCGTCAGCGCCTGGGCTGCCCGGCTGCCGGTGGCGCTGATGGCCAGCCTGGTGGTGGTGGCGGGGTTCGTGCTCCTGTGGCTGCTTGCTGAAGGCGAAGCCACGCCGGCTCGCCTGCGGCGCTCCTGGCTGGGGGCGGTGTTGCTGGCGCTCAACCCCGCCTGGGTGGGCTGGGGGCGCAGCTCCGTCACCGACATGTTCCTCTCCAGCGCCATCACCCTCTCGCTGTTCGGCTTTTTCCTGGCGTACAGCAAGGTGGACAGGCCCGTGCTGCGGCGCGTGGGCTACGTGGTGATGCCTGTGTTCAGTGCCATTGCGGTGCTCGCCAAGGGACCCGTGGGTCTGGTGCTGCCGGGGGCGGTGATTGTGGTGTTCCTGCTCTGCCAGGCCCAGCTGTTCACGGTGCTGCGGCAAATGCCGATGCTGCAGATGGCTGTGCTGTTCCTGGCGGTGGGCAGTCCCTGGTACGTGTGGGCTGCAAAGGTGAACGGCGCCGACTTTCTTGGCGGCTTCTTCGGCTTCAGCAACCTGCAGCGCTACACCTCGGTGCTCTACGGCCATTCCGGCCCTTGGTACTTCTATCTGCCCTGGTGCGTGATCCTGCTGCTGCCGTGGTCGCTGTTTCTGCCGTTGGCCATGGTGCGGCTCCGCTATTGGCAACTGGGCCACTGGCGCCGGCAACCCCGCACCGCCCAGTTGGCCCCGTTCTGCCTGGTCTGGTTTCTGGTGGTGCTGGTGTTTTTCTCTGTCGCCAGCACCAAGCTCGCCGGATATATCCTGCCCCTGATTCCCGCCGGTGCGCTGCTGGTGGCGTTGTTCTGGCAGCCGCTGCCCGCTGCGACCGCCCCCTTACCGGCCACCGATCGCTGGCAGAAGCTTTTCGGCTGGCTGAATGCGCTGCTGTTGGCGGTGATGGCCACTGCCGCCGTGGTGGCCCCGCGCTGGGCCGCTTCCGACCCCGCCTATCCCGGCTTTGCCAAGGCCCTCAACAGCTCCGGGTTGCCGATGCTGCTGGGGGGGCTGCTGGCGGTGGCGGCGTTCTCGATGGTGGTGCAGCTCCTGCGTCGCGGCCCGCTGCAGCACCTGTGGCTGCCAGATGCGGCGGCCTTTGCCGGCGTCCTCCTGCTGGTGGTGCCAGGACTTGCCCCCTTGATGGAGAGGGAGCGACAGCAACCGGTGCGCGAGCTCGCCGTTCTCGCCGGCCAGCTGGCTGGACCGCAGGAACCGCTGCTGGTGGTGGGCTACATGCGCTACAGCGTGGTGTTCTACAGCGGCCGGCCCGTGCAGTTCTTTGACAGCGTCAAAGGGGCCCGTCGGGGCTTGCGGGACAGCCAGCCGGCCAGCGTGCTGGTGTTCGGCGAACAGCGCAAGCTCGAGGACCTCAACACGGAGGGGGGGCAGGTGCAGACCCTGGCCAGCCGCGGCAATCACCGCCTGCTTCGCTACGTGCCCGGGCCGGCAGCGGTGAAGGGATCAGAGCCCCGCCCCGGCGGCGCCGGTTCGTGAACCGCTTCCGCCGCTGGTGCCGGCTGTTCGGCGTCCCTAGGCTGCTGGCCTGCGTGATCGCTCTGGGGCTGGTGCTCTGGATCGAGGCCACGATGGTGAACCAGAAGCACCCTGAGCTCGATATCGCCATCCTCGACTGGCTGGGCCAGGTGATTCCTCCCCAGCCGGGCGCCCTGCTCGTGCTCGTGTACAAGCTCAGCGGCACCCGCTTCACCGCCGTGCTGGTGGCGGCCGCACTGGTGTTCCTTTACACCAAGCGGGCTTGGAACGAGCTGCGCTGGCTGGCGGTGGGGACGGCTGGAATTCTGCTGATCGTGGATCGCTGGCTCAAGCCGATGTTTGATCGCTCGCGCCCCCCCGACCGGCTGGTGGAGGTGATCGGCCGCAGTTTTCCCAGTGGCCATGCCGCCGGCGCCGTGGTGTTCTATTTCCTCATGTGCATGATCCTCTCCTCGCTCTACCCGCGCCTGCGGCGCCCGTTGTATGTGGGTGCCTCGCTCTGGGTGGCGCTGGTGTGGCTCAGCACCCTCTACTGCCGGGTGCACTGGCCCACCGACATGGTGGGTGGCGCTTGCGTCGGCTTCATCTGGTTCAGCATCTGCGCCGTGAGCCTCCAGTTCTGCGCCCCCCGGCAGACTGGCCCTTCCCTGGGGCGAACCCCTTGACCACACCCGCTTCGCTCAGCACGCTCGCGGCTCTCTGCGGCCTGCGTACGGCGCCGGAGCTCACTGCCGCGGCCCGTCAGGCGCTGCGCAGTGAACTCGACCAGCGGCTGGCGGCCTGTGAATGGTTCACCGTCGGGGTGATGGCACCCTCCGCCTCCCAGGCGGTGGCGGCGCTGCGCGCCTGTGAGAAGGCCCTCGGCTGGGAGCCCCTGCAGGCTCCTGACCGCGACACCTCTGACAGTGAGGAGGGCCCGGTGTTCCTCAAGGGCAACCAGCGCACTGGTCACTTCCTGCTGCGTCCGGAATCCGGCCTCGGCTGCGGCCTGCTGATCACCGGCCACAGCAGCGTGGCGCCCGAAGCGGAAGACACCTGGGGACCGTTCCCCCTCGATTTCTTCGCCTGATCCGGGCCTGGTGCCGCTGATGGATCAGGTTCTCTGTTACGTCGCCCGGGCCCGCGGCCGGCCTGTCCTTAGGCTGGGCGGCTGTGAAACGGCCGTGACGCCGAAGTGAGGACTGACGTGATGGCCGGCTCCACCCTGCGCATTGCCTCCCGCCGCAGCCAGCTGGCGATGGTGCAGACCCACTGGGTGCGGGATGCCCTCTCCGCTGCCCATCCCTCGCTGGAGATCAGCATCGAGGCGATGGCCACCCAGGGCGACAAGATCCTTGATGTGGCGCTGGCCAAGATCGGTGACAAGGGCTTGTTCACCAAGGAACTGGAAGCCCAGATGCTGGTCGACCAAGCCGACATCGCCGTCCACAGCCTCAAGGATCTGCCCACCAACCTGCCTGAGGGGCTGATGCTCGGCTGCGTCACCGAGCGGGAGGATCCCGCCGATGCCCTGGTGGTGCACGCCCGCCATGCCGACAAGAGCCTGGCCACCCTGCCGGAAGGCAGCGTGGTGGGCACCAGCTCGCTGCGCCGGCTCGCCCAGCTGCGCCACCACTACCCCCAGCTCACCTTCAAGGATGTGCGCGGCAATGTGATCACCCGGCTGGAAAAGCTGGATGCCGGCCAGTACGACTGCCTGATTCTGGCTGCCGCCGGCCTGGGCCGGCTGGGGCTGGCTGACCGCATCCATGAACTGATCGACCCCTCGATCTCCCTGCACGCCGTGGGTCAGGGCGCGCTCGGCATCGAATGCCGCGAGGGCGATACCGCCGTGCTCGAAACGATCAAGGTGCTGGAGCACCTCCCCACGGCCCGCCGCTGCCTGGCGGAGCGGGCCTTCCTGCGCCAGCTCGAAGGTGGCTGTCAGGTGCCGATCGGGGTCAACAGCCGCTTCGACGGTGACGAGCTGGTGCTGACGGGCATGGTGGCCAGCCTCGACGGCCAGCGCCTGCTTCGCAACGAGGCCCGCGGCGATCAAACCGAGCCGGAGGCCATCGGCATCGCCCTCGCCCACACCCTGCGCAGTGAAGGGGCGGGCGAAATCCTGGAGGAGATTTTTGCAGCTGTCAGGCCCGAGGCTTGAACCGGCCGGCCCTCCCCAGCCACGGGAGGGTGACAGCCGTGGACTGCCCTTCCAGTGGAGCCTGCTGGCCTGGGCTGCGCTGGTGGGGGTGCTCACCGGCGCGGCTGTGGTGGGCTTCCACTATCTGCTCGGCTTCATCAACAATTTTCTGTTCGGCACGCTCGTAGAGTGGGGCACGGGGCTGCTGGGCAGCGCTCAGCCCGATCCCACCCCACCACCGGAGATCTTCACCACCTCCGCCCCCTCCGGCACCCCGCTGAAGGCGCTGGTGCTGATCGGTCTCGGTGGCATCGGCTTCCTGCCACCGCCTCCACTGCCGCCAGTGCCGGTGCCGCTGCCCGTGCCCGCCAGCGGCCTGGCCGGTTGGTTGACTTCCTGGCCGGTGCTGCTGGCGCCGGTGCTGGGTGGACTGTGTGTAGGGCTGCTGCGCCAGCTCGCGCGTGATCTGGGCCCCAGCCTGCCGAGCCTGATGGCCATGGCTGATGGCGCCCTGCCGGCGACGCCGCGCCTGCCGCTGCTGCGCCTGATTGCCGCCTCACTCAGCCTTGGCAGTGGCGCCTCGCTCGGGCCGGAGGGGCCGAGTGTGGAGAGCGGCGGCAACATCGGCCTCTGGCTCGGCTTGCGCGGGGGGCTCACACCCGATTCCCAGAAGGCACTGGTGGCCGCCGGCGTGGCGGCAGGGCTGGCGGCCGGTTTCCAGGCGCCGATCGCCGGCGTGTTCTTCGCCTTCGAGGGGGCCTACAGCACCATCCCCGGCCGGCCCAGCCTCAGGGCTGTGCTGGTGGCGGCGGTGGCCTCTTCCCTGGTCACGCAACTGTCGCTGGGGGACCAGCCGATCTTCCGCCTGCCCGCCTACGAGGTGCGCTCCCCCCTGGAGCTGCCCCTCTACCTGGGCCTTGGGGTGGTGGCGAGCCTGATGTCGTGGGCGCTGGTGAGCATCCTGGCCGCAGGCCGCAGCGCCGCTGTGCAGCGGCGGGTGGAGCGCCTGCCTGCCGTGCTCGTCAACGCCCTCGGCGGCCTTGGGGTGGGGGTGATGGCGCTCGGTTTCCCGCAGGTGCTGGGCGTGGGCTACGACACGATCGAAGCGCTGCTGGGCCGGGAAGGTGGTGTGGCCTTCACCAGCCTGCTGGCGCTGCTGGCCGTGAAGCTGCTGGCCACGGGGCTCAGCAATGCCAGCGGCTTTGTGGGGGGTGGCTTTGCGCCTGCTCTCTTTCTGGGGGCAGTGCTGGGCAACTGCTACGGCCAGCTGCTGGGCGAAAGCGGCTTCGGCCTGCCGGTGGCCGAACCGCCGGCCTACGCCATGGTGGGCATGGCCGCCGTGCTGGCCGGCAGTGCCCGGGCGCCGCTCACGGCCCTGCTGCTGCTGTTCGAGCTCACCCACGACATCCGCATCGTGCTGCCGCTGATGGCGGCCACGGGGCTGAGCGCCGTGCTGGTGGAGCGATGGCATGGCCTGGCCGATCCAGGCCTGCTGGGGCCCGATCCGGTGGAAGAGGAACGTCGTGCCCGCCTGGCGGGCCTGTCGGTGCGGGCAGCGCTGGAACCGGAGAGACCGCTGGTGCTGCCGGGAACCACCGCTGCGGCAGAGGCGCTGGCGCAGCTGGTGCGGGCCCATGGCCATTGTCTGCTGATCGAGCAGGACGGCTGGGTGGTGGGGCTGGCCACGCTGATGGACCTGCAGCGGGTGATCACCAGCCAGGGGGGGGCGGCGCCGCTGAGCGACTGCCGCCGAGCCGAGCTGATCTGGCTGCCGGCCAGCGCTAGCCTCGCGCAGCTGGAGGACCAGCTCAACCCCAACGGTCTGCGCCAGCTGCCGGTGTTTGAACAGGACGATGGCCCTCAGGCCAAGCTGCCGGCCGGCGTGCCCTGGGCAGGCTTGCGAGCCGATGAGCTTCAAGGCATGGCCAGCCGTGATGGCATGGCGCTCGCGCTGGCCCGTGGGCTCAGCGGGTGATCACCACCGGGGTGCCCACGTCCACCAGGTCGAAGAGTTTGCGCACGTGTTCGTGGAACATGCGCACGCAGCCATTGGTGACCGCCGAACGGGAGCTGACCGTCCATGCCCAGGCGCTGGGCGTGCCGTGGATGCCGAACTGGTTGGGGCCGACGGTCTTGAACCCCAGCCAGCGATCACCCAGGGGACCGTTCGGCCCGACGGTGCCTTTCACCTTGCCGGTTCTGGTGCTGGCGTAGATCGGGTTGACCACCTTGTTGGTGACCTGAAAGGTGCCGGTGGGCGTGGGCGTGCGGGCATCACCGATCGCCACCGGCCAGGGGCCATACACCTTGCCGCCCTGCTCAAGCCGGATGTCCCGCTTGCCCAGCCGCAGCACGATCCGTGAGGCCACGACCGGCTGCGCCGTTGGGGTGGCGGCGGGTGACGCGGTGGCTGGGGCAGTGGTGGCTCCAGGTGCCGGGCTGTTGGCTGCCGGGGTGGTTCCAGGCGCCGTGATTGTGGGTGTTGTGGCTTCCGGCGCTGCGACCGCAGGTGCCGGTGTGGCCGTGCCCGGCGCCGAGCTGGCCGGACCCGCCGGTGTGGCGGTGGGGAGTGCCAGTGCAGCGGTGCCTGCGAGCAGGGTGGCGCTGCACAGGCTGATCACCAGTGCGCCGGTGGAGGTCACCAGAGCACCGGTGGAGGCGCCAGGACTGCGAAGGTGCGGAAGAACCATTGGGATCGGGCGCATTCAGGTGCCGGTCGTGGGGCTTCAGCCCACAAGTTTGGCATCGATGGTGTCGAGATAGCGCTTTTCGCATTCCTTGATGATGCGAACCGCCTCCTCCACGCCGAAGAATCCATTCACTTTGCAGGTGCCGGGCTTCTTCAGATCCTTGTAGTGCTCCCAGTAGTAGTGGGTTTCCTTCTGCCAGTGGGCGCCCAGCTGCTCGTAGCTGGTGATGTGATCCATGCGCTTGTCATCGGCGATCACGGCGATCACCTTGTCGTCCACTTCGCCGCCGTCGTCGAAGGTCATGATGCCGATGATGCGGGCCTCCACCAGGCTGCCGGGCACCAGCGGCTCGGTCACACCCACGATCTCGATGTCGAGCGGGTCCCCGTCTTCATCCCAGGTGCGGGGGATGCAGCCGTAGGCGAAGGGATAGGCCAGGGAGGAGTAGCCCACCCTGTCGAGTTTGAGATGGCCGGTTTCGGTGATCAGTTCGTATTTGTTGATCGTCATCGAATTGAGCTCGACGATCGTGTTCAACCGCAGTTCCGCTTCGTCGGCGAAGGCCGGCAGCACATGCAGCAGGTTGAGCATCGTGCGGCTGGGCGGATGGTCGATGTTCGCCATGGCGATGGGAAACGAGCGGCGCGGCCGATCCTACGGAGTGCCCCAGACCGGCCTCACTCAGGGGCTCGCACGAAGGCGCATGCGAACGGCCTTGCTCTCAGGTCACCCTCAGACTCGGCCTCGAATCACCATGCACCCTGACGGCCTCACCCTCTGTTAACGACGCACGCTGACGGCCGCGCCACCAGCCCCCGCAGGCGCTCGCCTTGCCTTTCCCACCGGCTCAGTGGCGGACGCTGCTCAGCAACTGCTGCACCTTGGCTTCCAGATAGGTGAGGAACGGCGTGGCGCTGAGACGCTCCCCCGTGACCTGCTCCACCAGCTCCTCCCCGTTCACCGCCCGCCCCAGCGGCCAGACGTGGGCCGCCAGCCACTGCTGTAGCGCCTGTTCCTGGCCGGCGGCCACGTGTGCCTCGATCGACCCGATCTGCCGCTCCATCGCCTCGGCGAGCTGGGCGCTGATCAGATGGCCGAGGGCATAGGAAGGGAAGTAGCCGAACAGGCCTTCAGCCCAGTGGATGTCCTGCAGGCAGCCCTCGCTGTCGCTGGCCGGCCGCAGGCCCAGCAGGTCCACCATGCGCCGGTTCCATTCACCGGGCAGGTCGGCCACCGGCAGACCTCCCTCCAGCAGGGCCAGCTCCAGCTCGAAGCGCAGCACGATGTGCAGGCAGTAGCTCAGTTCATCGGCTTCCACACGAATCGGGCCGGGCCGCATCGGGTTCAGCCCCCGCCAGAAGCCATCGATGCCGCCCCAGCGATCTGCGCCGGCGCCGGCCACGAAGTGCGGCTGCCAACGGGCGGCGAAGGCGCGGCCGCGGGCCACCCGGCATTCCCAGAACAGCGACTGGCTCTCATGCACCCCCATCGAGGTGGCCTCGCCGAGCGGCCAGGGGAAGTAGTGGTCGGTGCTGCGGGGCAGGCCCTGCTCGTAGAGCGAATGCCCCCATTCGTGGGCGGTGGCCAGGAAGGAGGAGAACGGCTGCCCGGGCACCACGCGTGTGGTGATGCGGAAATCCTGAGGTCCGACCGTGCAGGAGAAGGGGTGAGCGGACCGGGAGCGCTGGCAGCGCGTCGGGTCGTAGCCCCAGCTGTCGAGCAGCTCACTGCAGAGGCGTTCCTGCTCCGTCTCCGGCAGCTCGGCGGTGGCGGTGCTCTCCCCGCTCTGCTGGGAGGTGGCGGCGGCCACCTGCTCCAGCAGCACCGGCAGGGTCGCCTTCAGCGGGGCGAACAGCTCCTCCACCCGCGCTGTGCTGATGTCGGGTTCGAACGGCTGGGCCAGCACCTCCCAGGGGCTGCGCGGCGCCAGCTCGGCGCTGGCCAGTTGCCCGGCCTGCTCCTGGCGCAGGGCGATCAGCTCCGCCAAGGCGGGGGCGAAGGTGGGGAAGTCGTTGTGGCGGCGGGCGTTCTGCCAGAGGGCGTTGCCCTTCGACTGCGCCCTGGCCAGGCTGGCCACCAGCGCAGGGTCGAGGCAGCGCTGCCGTTCCAGTTCGAGGCGCACCAGCTGCAGGTTGCGGCGCCGCTCGGCGGGCGCTGAGGCCCCCAGTTCCGCCTCGGCGGCCGCCACCAGTTCGGCGTAGTGGGCGCTGCTCTGACGGGCATGGATCTGGCTCGCCAGCAAGGCCAGCTGCTCGCCGCGCCACTCGGCCCCGGCCGCAGGCATCACCGTGTTCTGGTCGTAGTAGAGCGCGCTGCTGATCGACCCGAGCACCCTGGTTTCGTGCAGGTGATCCTGCAGGCGTTGCAGGGCGGTGGCCGGCTCGGACATCGGAGGAGCTGCGGTGGCGAGGCCCAGCATGGCGTCCTCGCTCATGCGGCCGGCGGCTGGTCTGAGGCGGGCGTGCCGGCGTGCTCCCAGATCAGTTCCATGGCCACGGCGCCTTCCAGGCTCTGCTTCACCGGGCAGCTTTCCGCCGCGCGCTGCAGCAACTGGCGATGATCCGCCGCCAGGCCCTCCGGCAGGGTGATCCACACCGTGAGCGCCTCGATGCGGCGTCGACCGGAGCGGGTCATCGTTTTCTCAACCCGGGCCCGGCTCCCCTCCAGCGCCCAGCCGTGCCGCTGGGCCGTGATGCCCATCACCGTGAGGATGCAGGTGGCCAGGGCCGTAGCCACCAGATCGGTGGGGGAGAAGCGCTCGCCCTTGCCTTCGTTGTCCAGCGGAGCATCGGTGAGCAGGGAGGAACCGGAGGGTTCATGCAGGGCCTGGCAGCGGAGTGAACCTTCGTACTGGCACTGGATGGTGGTCATCGCGGCGAGGCCGATCGTGTCTGCCCCTGAGAATGGCAGCGGAGTCTTCTGGCGGAATGCGATGACGGCCCCGGACATCCTCGTGCTCGCGGCCGGCACGGAAAGCACCGCAGCGGTCGCCAAGCTCTCCTATGCCATTCAGCTGTCGGTGGCGCCGGTGTTCCTGCTCACGGGCATCACCGGCCTGCTGAGCATGTTCACCCAGCGGTTGGCACGGATCGTCGACCGCACCCGCCTGCTGCAGGAGGCTCTCGCTCGGGGCACCACCCTGGAGGCGCGCCGCTTGCGCAAATCGCTGGATGTGCAGAAGAAGCGCATGTTTTTGATCAACCGCGCCATCTTCTGCGTCACCTTCACAGCGCTGCTGATCGCCGCGGTGGTGGCTGTGATGTTCGTGAGTGCGGTGGCGGTTTTGGATCTTGCCGCCATCCTGGTGCCAGCCTTCGTGCTGGCGATGCTGATGCTGATCGTGGGGCTGGTGCTTTTCCTGCAGGAGGTGCAGCTGGCGATTTCCCAGAATCCCAAGCGTTACTACTGAACCTGCCGATGCGCCAGGCGCAGTGACCGCGCGCTTCGGTATTGAGGCTTCAGGGCATTGCCTGGCCCGTGCGGTAGTGAAACTGAATGGGGCGCCAATGCGTTTTCAGAGGATTGCGTGTCTCCAGGCTGGTGTGAGTGACCGGTGTGGCGCAAAAAATGAGAAGAATAGGGTGCTGTTCTAACGGTGCCCGAGCGATGGCACGGCAATTCTTCTGCAATTCGCCATGGAAACGGCTACCCTCACACAACTTCGTTCTATACGACTTTGCCCGGCCGTGCACATTTTCCCACCCGCCCAATGTGGTCGATTTGGCCCGTGTCGGGGATGTTCCAGGCGGCTAACCGCCTTCAGATGGACCATGTCCCTGTTCTGTCCATCCCATGGCTGGCGTTGTTACCTCTGATACCCCAGTTGTCTGCACAAAGGCAACTCGACCATCTGCCGCTGCGGCATTCAGCGGCAGACTCGCCGGACGATTAATGGATTTCAACCCGTTCCTACAATCTGATCTGGAGCACGATGAAGCCACCAGGAAGCTACTCTTTGGTCGCTCGCTGCTGTGTGTGAGCGCTCGGCGCATGATGATCGGCCACATGAAAATTCTCCTGGAAAGTGTGTTCTGTTCACTGCATAGCGCCACTACTGAGGAGGCTGGCTTGAAGCATCTTCAGCAGCTCGTGCCCGATCTTGTGCTGGTGGGTGAATTCCTTGAAGGAAGCACGGGAATGGCTTTCATTCGCAGGATCAAGCATCGCTATCCCCACCTGCCGTGCCTGCTGATCTTGCAGAACGAAACATCGGACGTGCTGGAGGAAGCGTTCGCCTCGGGCAGTGATGGCATCTGCCTAGAGCGCTATGCGGGCCGGGGTTATATCGTCACGGCGCTCAAGGTGATCCTTGATGGCGGCATCTACATGGATGCCCCTCTGTTGACGATCATGCTGAAGGGTACGTTCAGCTCCGTTGGGGAAGTCAGAACACGGCTGACCCCCCGCGAACGCGATGTGCTCTGCAAGCTGGTGGAAGGGTACAGAAATGCAGAGATCGCTGCCCAGCTGCTCGTGTCCGTGGAAACGGTGCGAACCCACATGAAGGCGATTCGAAGCAAACTGGGAGCACGCAATCGCAACCATGCTGCCCTGATCGCCGTTACCACCGGGCTTGTGCGCTGGCAAAAGGGACCGAGCCAAGGCCGTGATCCCCTGTGATCATTTCTTGCGGCAATAGCCTCCGCCGATGTTCATCCACCCCGACTGACAGGCTTCTCCATCCCGTGGACTCACGGTGTAAGAGGTGACCCCGAGGGTACTGCACTTGCCGTTGAAGGTGTCGACATACCCGAGCGGACACATTCCTTCTCGCTTCGGGATCACCTGCTGTGCAATGGCCCCGCCCGCCACAGCCCCACCCGCCAGCGGAACCATGAGCAGCGCCATCAGGCCAATAGGAAGCTGTGCGGCACGCCATGAAGCAAGGGGAAGGGGAGCCATTGGAAATCTGTTGTGATGGCGCAACCATAGAGACTAAAGATGACCCAACCATGACCGCCCGGCCTGTTTTCCATGCTCTGTCAGTACTTGTCGCAACTGCGAGTTTCCACCGAGGGTGAGGGCTTCACCGACCTGACATCTCAGTTGGCTGCCTGCGTGACCGCTTCTGGACTCCGCCAGGGCGTTCTCAATGTGTTGCTCCGGCATACCAGCTGCAGCCTGACGATCAATGAAAACGCCGATCCCCGTGTGCTGCTGGACCTTGCTGCGTTTCTGCAGGCGCTGGTGCCGCAGGAAGGGGTGCGCCCGCTCAGTGGGCAAGGCCGGCTGCGGCCCTGGGTGCATGACGACGAAGGCCCCGACGACATGCCGGCCCATGTGCGCACGGCACTGACGGCCAGCACCCTGTCGCTGCCGTTTGAGCGGGGCCGCCTGATGCTCGGCACCTGGCAGGCGGTCTACCTCTGGGAGCACCGCGCCGCTGGCAGTTGCCGTGAGCTGAGCCTCCATCTGCTGGGGGAATGACCAGCTGACTGGGGGATGGGTCAGCTTCTGAGCCAGGGCAGCACTGGCAATTTCACCGGCACGGCGGCCGTGCAGGGTTGGGTGCTCCCGGTCCGAAAGGGCGGTCCACGGGGCGCTCTACCTGAGCCCGGGTGGTGAGCAAGAAGCGCAAGCACCAGCCACACCCTCCCCCGTGGTCACCGGACCGCTGCCCCAGGGAGGCGTGACGCTGGGCCACAGCGGCCCCCTCAATCCCGCTTAGGCCACCGCCAACGCCATCGCCGCCACCAAGGCTGAGCGCACCGCCTTAGACGGATGGCAGCGGCCCCTCCCTGGATCGGTGGCTCGCAGCTGATGGGCACCAGACGAGGCAGCCCGCTCAGCGGCACCCTTGGCACCACCGACGGGCTGATCGCCCCGCAGTTCGCCACCAATACCGCTGATCTGCTGCAATTGCTGAGTCAGCAGCCACCGGGACCATCACTTGCCCCACCGCCTGTGGAGCCCGAGTTCATGCCTGAGCTGACCAAGGCCATGATCGGGGTCGCCTGGTTCGAGCTCCAGGCCCTTGCCAATGAGCAGTTCCCACCTCATTGCCGGCGCCAGCCGTTCCTGACCCCTGAGCAGCGCAAGGTGGTGCAGAGGGCGTGGCAGAAGCGCGTCAGGGAGGCTGAGGCGGCTGACATCGATGCATAGGCCAACAGCGAGGCCCGCAGCGCCGCCAGGTAAAGCTGAGCCTCAGAGTTGCAGCCAATCCCCCGAGGCGCAGCCCCTGCCTTCGAGTGGCAAAGTGCTGCGGCCACCTGCAGGATTCTCCAGCATGAAACCAGGGAAAACCTTCGTCGCCACGGCCGCCGCTGCCGCTGCGATCGGCCTGTCCTTGCCGCTTGCCTCCCACGCGATCGATCCTGCCTATGCCAGGAAGCTGGAGAAGTCCGGCTGCACCCAGGTCACCGAGTTGCAGGGCTGTGACATCAACAAGACCAGGGAGCAGAACGCCAAGGCTGGATTCGGCACCGCAGGCGCGGCCGTGTCCCCCTATGCCGGCCAGTGGGTCGCCAGGAATGTGGACGGCCGAACCGTCTCCACCATCCGGATCGATGGCAAGAACAAGGTGCTAGTGAACGGCAAGTCCGTTGCCAGCAAACTCTCCGATGGCGCCCTCGTGTTCAAGTCCGGCTTCATCACCTACACAATTCAGGGCGACCCGCGTATCACCAACGAGAGCAGCTGGTTCGATGCCGACGCCAAGACCACCGGCCCCATTCGTCGGCAGTGATCCGCGCCCCCAGGGCATGGCGGATTGGGGTGACAGGGCACCCTGGGGTCGCTAGCAAAGCCCTGAGTGGAGTCACGCATCGATGGAGACCACCGCATCGGAGGGGGCCCGGGGGCCGCGTGTCCGTCCGACAATCCGTCTTGGGATCGCGCTCTGGCTCGCCTACAGCGCCCTGGCCGGAGTCCTGCAGTACCGCACCGGCATCCCTTACACGGACTGGTTCAAGACGGCGGGCAATGCCTTCGCCACGGCGGTTGTCCCCCTCAGCCTCGGCGGCCTGGCGCTGCTGGCCTTCACCCGCTGGTGCCGTTGGGACCACGTCTGGCGGGATCCCGTGCGACTGCGCTGCACAGGCCTGATGAAGCTGTCGATGCTGGCGTGGATGGCGATGATCGCCTTCCGCCTGGTGGGCATCCAGTGGAGCGCGGTGCCGCCGCCTCTGCTCCTGGCCATCCTCGCCGCCGGCGTCGGGGTGGGCTTCGCTGAGGAGTTGCTGTTCCGCGGTCTCTTCCTGCGCTGCCTGCGCCAGGGTGGTCGCTCGGAAGCCACCGCCGCGATCTGGACGGGCGTCTGCTTCGGCCTGTTCCATCTCCCCAACATGTTCATGGGGATGGGCTGGATCGGTGCGATCCAGGTGGTCCTGGCGGCCCTGAGCGGCATTCTTCTCTATGTCTTTCGCCGCTCCAAGGGCCTCCTCTGGCCGGCGATGGTGGCCCATGGTCTGTGGGACATCTCGACGTTCCTGGCCGGTGGCTATGCCTACCCGTGGCTGTCGCTTGCCTCGGTTGCGGCGCAGACCGTATTCGTGGTGCTTGGCCTGATCGTTTACGTAAGCCTCTACAGAACCGACCGGGCCACCGTCGTCATTCCTTCCTGAGGGAGGAGCATTTCCTCAGGCCGGCCAGTGAATACCGGGACGTGTTCGCCGGTGAGAGTGTCGATGCGTTCCCACCAGCGGAGAGAGGCGCCGAAAATGGCGAAACCCACCACTCTCCAGATGCGCTTCCCAGCCCTGATTGCGTCTCCTGTATTCGGCCTGGCCCTGGCTCCCCTGTCAGCGATGGCGGCGACGGTGATTTCTGTGGGCGTTAGCCCCAGTCTCAGCCCCGCCCCTGGTGCTGCTGCGTCGGGGTGACGCCGTAAGCGGCGGGGCCTGTCTGTAGTTCGACCCCGTGGTAAGCGCACCAGGCCTCCAGATCGTTCGGCTCGTTGGGGTCAGGAGGCAGTCCACGGTTGGTGGTCAGTGTCAGCGGCGCCCCCTTCAGGTCGTCTCGGTTAACTCCCCCACCAGCCGCACATCCTGAGCACCACGCCTGCAGTACGGGCTCTTGGGGCCACGGATCGTCAGGGTGATCCGGCGGCCCGCTCACTTCACCGGGGAATCCGGTCATACGGGCCTGTTGAACCAGCCTGAAGCGGCCTTCCCTCTCCAGCAGCTGCTCATCCGTCAGGTCGGGCCGTTCAGCCCGCTGCTGCTCGATGCTCGGTGGTGGTTGCATCTGAGGAAAGTAGGTCGACGGCGGGTGGTCACGGGTTGTGCTCCAGAACCAGGCGACTGAACTCCTTCAATTCTTCGATGCTCATGTCGTGCTTGGCGTCATTGGTACGCCAGGAGCAGATCACAAAGTCGCAGATGGGCTCGCTGTTGCGGTGGTCGATCGTTGGCTGCATCGCCCTCGCACGTTTGTAGGAGGCACCTTGCCGCCCTGACTCATCGCTGTCGTAGTTGCCGAGCAGATCCCAGCGGAGCGGTTCACCTGTCCAGTGATCGCGGCCGTTGCAGGCAACCATCGCGGCATGGACAGCCGCCTTGGCTTCGCTGACTGTGTATGAGCCCCACGTTCGCAGTCTCGTCGGCACAGACCTTGAGCCTTTCCCCGCAGCCAATTGTTGTAGGCGATCGGATCGAGATGCTCCGCTACCCATGGTGGAGGCTGGTACTTGTGGCGGGTGATGACTCCCGGCAAGTCTGGTGTCACTGGTCGGATCACTCGATCGGTCATGGCCAGGATGCTTTTGGACTGCTGGCCGCCTCATGATCACCGCCAAGTGGGGCAAAGGCCCTTCCGTGGCCTACGCCAACAACGATTCGCTGCTGCGCTTGAAGCCGCGCAAGCTGCCGGGTGCGCGGCTCGCTGCAGCATCCCCACCCGCTGCCCTGTAGGCGGTGCCTGGCTTCCCGAGGATCGCCCCCCAGCGGCAGTCGCGAGAAAGCCCCACCCGAAGGCGGGGCAGCAGGTGGGGGATCTCAGGCGGTGACGGCAGGGGAAGTGCGGGAGCGCTTCGACTGGGCGGGCTCAGCAGGCGGCTCGGGCTCTGCGACCACCACCACCGGCTCGGGCTCTGCGGGCGCCTCCTCGTCTTCGGGCTCCTCTTCCACCTGGGTGGCAGCGATCAACCAATCCAGCACCTCCGGATCGGGCTGGTGGTGGTTGTCGTAGTCGTCCAGGGCCTGCAGGCCGAGGTCGGAGGGGACATAGCTGGAGCGAGCCGAATCCCACTGGATGAAGCCCGACACGAGCAAGGCTTTCACGGTTCTGAAGTTGGCAGCAAGAGCCCAGTGAAGTTGGTGGGCGCGGGTTAGAGATAGGTCCTTCATCGGAGGATCAGGCGGTGGTGGTGAACGATTCGGCCAGTTCTTCAATCACTTCAGCGGCTCGACCCATAGAACCCGGAAATCCCCAGTCGGTGGGCGCTTTCTTCTGTGCAGCATCGAGGGCGATCAGGCGGGCTTCCAACAGTCGAACCGCCTGCAGGAAGCGGGTTCGCTAGGCGATGTACGAGGTATGAGCACGGCCCGCTGAACGGGCCTTGGTGTAGTCGCAGATCGGAAGACTCATCAGAGGCGAGTAGGTGGAGGCGAGATAGTTTCTCCACCTCTCTAGTCTTCGACAGATCCAGATTCGGTGTAGCCCGCACGATCTACTTCGGCAATGTTCAGCTACATCGAAGGATGAGCGAATGTTATGGCTAGAAGTAGCTGCACATCCCGAGTCGGGGCAGGCCTGACCGGCACGGGCTCCAGCCAGGCCGCAGGCGATCTGCGCTGCACCCGCTGCAGGGGCCGCCACCCGGGCCAGCGATCGGTGAGCTCTGCCCTGCCGATCCGGGGCAGCTCCACCACCGACGCGATGGTGTGCAGCCAGATGGTCGGCACCGAGGCAAAGGCCCGCTGCCAGGCCGTGGCCGTCACCCCCAACCGATGCGGGCCTGGGTCTGTCCAAAGGCGATCGGGGCAGTGCTGCTCCACCGCACCGATCCGAATGGCGGCGGTGATGGCCGAGACCGGCGCCCTGGAGTACAGAAGCACCCAGTCGCCAGCGGCGATGCCGGCCGAGTATGAGCGCAGCTCGCAGTTCTTACGCCCCGATCGAATCAGGCCGGCGTAGAGCGGTCGCACCGGCAGGATCCAGCGGGCGTCGGCGGCAGCGACTTCCAGTGGCGTCACTCGGCAGCCTCGGCCACCAGCCCGTCCAGGTCGACCTCGAGGAGCTCTGCGGCGAGGCCGGGTGCTGATCGGCCCTGCTCGGCAGCCGTGGCCCGCAGGACCACCACCGCCTCAGCCGGCAACCGAAGCCAGAGCACCTGCTCCTCCCACCGCAGGAGGTCGACATCGGTGAGCGTGCTGAGCCCACCAGCCAGCCTGCGCACGGCATCAGCACCGGCAACGGTCTACATCGTGGTCCTGCCGCCCAGCAAGGGAAAGCCGGAGGCTGTTCTCAAGGCCAGCTGGTAGGCCCGCAGATCGTTGTCGACCGCCGCGGCCCAGGTGCCGTGCGGGTGAAACGATCGGGCTAGAGCCAGCACCCGCTTTTCGGCGCGGGGTCGGCTTTCGATTGCCACCTCCCACCAGTGCGGGGGCCGCATCTGCTGATAGGTATCGATGAAGCGACCCAGGGCAGATATGCCTGGTTTGGTAGAGCGAGTGTTCGCCAAGTCGAGAGGGCTTGGTTGCCTCTCATTGTCTCATCATTGCCAGTCTGGTGTAGTCTGTCTCGGGCAATCGGCCAAGCTGGCTATAATTAGCTGGTGCGGTGATGTGCCTATGGCTACATTACGCTCTCTGGTGGGGTCGCCAAAATTAAAGGTCTTTTCGTATAGTGTTAGCCTGCCGGCTAGCTATTCAGTCCAATGGGTTTTCGATTTCGGAAGTCGATCCGGATCGCTCCTGGAGTACGAATCAATCTAAGCAAGTCCGGCGTAAGCACCTCAATTGGCGGAAAGGGCCTGACACTCAACAGCCGTGGCCGTGTCACCGCAAGCGTCCCAGGCACTGGTCTTTCCTACACCAGCACAATCGACCGTGGCGCTGGGCGTCGCTCGGGGTCAAGCCAGGCGAGCAGCAACACATCAGCAAAGGTCGGATGCGGATGTCTGCTCCTTCTTCTGGTACCGGTCGTCTTTGTTGCTCCATGGATCCTTCTCATTCTCATTCCAGTCGGCATCCTCTACTTGGTGGGCAACCAACTCGCCGACCAGGCTTCCAAGGCGGCACCGACAACTGCTATCACGCCTCAAGGCTCAAGGAGCAGTAGATCGAGTGCCTCAGCGCCGAGCCAAGCAATAGATTTACCTTTTGAGCAATCAGGCTCAGCAGCGCTGCGTATCCCGCCTCCACCGCCGCCGCCTCCACCGCCGCCGCCACCACCGGAGCTTGATTCATTGGCGACTTTTGGCTCTGAATACGCTGATTTTCAAGACTTTACCGATCAGGACTATCAGATCATATATGTGGACAGGAATGGCAATCGGACAGAGCGCAGAATTACGATTAACCGAATCGAGAATGGCTATGTCTACGCTTTTTGTCATTTGCGAAATGATGAAAGAGCATTCTTTTGGTCTCGGATGGAGCACTGCGTCAACTGCGCATCGGGCGAAGTTTTGAGGATTGCCGGAGAAGGTGTCTCGCGGGACGGGGTCCCAGCTGACGATGAATCCAATGAATATCAGAACAGTGATTTAGATGCGGCCATTGGCGTTCTCCTCTTCCTCGGCAAAGGAGACAGAAGGCTCATGCAGCACGAGCGGGACATACTGATTCGAGTCTATGGACTGCTTTATAAGGAAGGCGGTCTTTCGCCTGATCAGATAAGCGGGCGAATAGACTGCATGAACACGCCTTCCCGCACTCGCTACAAGGTCCTGGTCTCGCAAGTGAAATCTGCTGATCTAGAAGTCAGGCGAATCGTTCTAGATTCTGCAGAGGGATTGTTTTCCAAGCGAAAGACACTGAACCCGGTCGAAGTAGAAGCCATGGAGACATTGAAATCCAAAGTCATGCGTGACTAGAGAGCGCCATCAACCCGGCGGAGTGAGCACAGCAGTCCACGGCCAAGCCACTCCACGGCCAGGCGCACAATCCTCGGTTGAACATCAGGGATTGTTGAAAGCACAATGCGCGGCTGGTGGTGGTGGACATGTGTGGGCCTCCCGGGTGCGTCGCTCGATGTCCCGCAGATTGCGGACCACCGCATCCACCTGCTCTGCCGACCATGGGCAGTCGGTTGGCTGGGACTCTTCCAGGCCGGTGAGCCGTTCCTCGATGGCCTCCAGGCGGGGGAGGATCTTCGCAAGGACGCCCACCAGCCGCTCAAGCGTGATCGGATCGGGTGAGTTGGGGCGGGAGGCCCTGGGCGCGAGAGAGCGGGGGCGAGAATTAGCCGACCCGACGCAGCCGCAGCTACCAGGGACTGTGCTCAGCCACTTGTCAAGCTGTCTACCTCTGGGAGCACCGCGCCGCTGGCAGCTGCCGTGAGTGGAGCCTCCATCTTCTGGGGGAATGTCCAGCTGCCTGGGGAATGGGCCACCCAACTTCCCTTGGAAATGATCGGCCTCCCGGGGGATGGGTCAGCTCCCTCGGGTTGGGTCAGCTTCTTAACCACGCCATCTGAGCCACAGGTATGGACCTGGCGGGTTTTTGCCCAGTCCGACTGGCCCTGCAGCAGAGTGAATCTTCGGCAGAGTGAGGCCATGGAAAGCGCGCCATCCGCCCCGGTCCCGCCGGCCCCGGAGCCGGCTGGGCCGATTTCGGCGCCTGTTCACATGGACGCTCGCTCCAGGTCGGGGAGCAGCCCAGGCCGCAGCGCCGGGTCCATCCCCAACGCGGCCGCTGCGCTGAGCCGCGGCTGCAACGACGAGCTGATGGCGGAAATCGTGCACCTGCGCCGCGAGATCACGCAGCTGCACAGTTCGATCGGCGCTCTCACCGCCGCGATCACCTCCCTGGCCATCCGTCCGCCTGATGCCTGGCTGGAGCCGGCGGCAGAGCTTCCGCCCGCGATGGCCCAGGCCCAGGCCTCCCCCGTCACCCTGCTGGCACTGCGCAGCGGCGAACGGCTCAATGGTGAGGTGCAGCGTCGCCTGCGTCTGGGCGGCGATGCCGACAGCGACACCGAACTCGACCTCCTGATTGATCGGCTCCATGACCTCAGCGATGCCGGCTGCTGAACCAGAGGGCTGGCGTGCCCCCTGGGCGTGCTTCCACCCGCTTGCGCGCCTGGGCCTGCTTGCCATCCTGGTGGGAGCACTGTTCTGCGGACCTGTCATGGCGGCCCAATTGCTCACCCCTGAGGAGATCAAGGCGCTGCCAGCTCAGCTGCCGGGCTGGAGCATGAGCAACGGCAAGCTCCATCGCACCTTTGTATTCGCCGATTTCAACGCCGCCTTCGGTTTCATGGCCCGGGTGGCCCTGCTGGCGGAAACCCTTGGCCACCATCCGGAATGGAGCAACGTCTACAACCGCGTGGTGATTGATCTCACCACCCACGATGCGGGGGGCCTCTCCAGCCTGGACCGGGAGCTCGCGCGGCGGATCAACAGTCTGCTCACTCCCTGAGCATCAGATCCTGAAGGCTGGATCCAAGACGGCTGGATCTCAAGCAGCCGGATCTCAGAGGTACTGATCCATGACAGCTCCCGCCTCCAGGATTCCCGGGTCCAAGAAGACTGGGACCGGAAAGACTGGTTCCGAGAGGGCTGAATCTCAATCTGAGCCATGACCTCTGGCCAGACTGGGCCCAGTTTTGGGCGTGTCGTCCGTGCTGCCGCAGCCGATCCGCTCCCAGAGCGACATCAGCAGCGTGGTCGGGTCATCACCGGCGCGGAAGCGCAGGGTGTGCCGCTGCTCCAATGGCGTGAGCGGTTCGACCTGGCTGCGTTGCAGCGCCGCCACGGCCAGATCGGCATCGCTGGGGTCGTCGTTGCGCTGCAGGCGCGTCCGCAGGCGTGTCTCGATCAGTTCAGCTGAGGCGTCCACGTCGACGATGCACCAGGGCACCCCCAGCTCCTGGGCCAGGGCGGTGGCCCGCTGGCGGCTGGCGAGGCGCAGGTGGGTGGCATCGAGCAGCACGGCACGCCCGGTCTTCAGGCCTGTGGCGGCCTGCTCCAGCAGCGCCGCTTCGGTACGGGCATGGGCTTCGGCGCTGTAGAGGCGGTCCCGCTGTTCACCGCTGGAGCGGGCCAGGGGGTCCAGCCCGAACAGCGCCTTGCGCACCCGGTCGCTGCTGATCGTCTCGGCGATCAACCAGGGAGCCAGCAGGGCGGCCAGGTGGCTCTTGCCGCAGCCCGAGAGGCCCCGCAGCAGGATCAGCGGCGGCGGTTGCAAGCCGGTGCGGGCATAGGCGAGTGCCAGCGACAGGTGGCCGCGCGCACCGCGTTCAGCCGCCAGGCGTTCGGTGGCGGCGCGGTCGTGCTCGGCCCAGCTGACCGTTTCCACCTTGGCCCGCACATGGGCCCGGTAGGCGCAGAACAGGTTGAGCACCGCCGGATCGATCGGGCGGCCGTAACCCGCCAGCAGCGCTTCCGCCTGCTCGGCATGGCCGCTGGCCTGCAGTTCCATCACCAGGAAGGCGAGATCGGAGGCGCCATCCACCTCCCGCAGCCCCGCATTGAATTCCACGCAATCGACGATCAAGGGGCCGGGCTCTGCCTCCAGCAGCACGTGCTCGAGGCGCAGGTCGCCATGGCCGTTCACGCCCCAGTCGGCGGCGATCCGTGTGGCCAGCGCGTGGCGCTGTCGGCGCAGCTGCGCGGCCAGGCTGCTCACCAGGGCAGCATGCACCGGGGCGGGAAACAGTGCGGGCACGGCGCTGGCGGTGGCCTGCACGTTGCTCGCCAGCACGCGGGCGAAGCGCCGGATGGCGGCGCGGCCATCGGCGCCGGGCCTGCCATTGACCTTGTGAAAGCGGGCGATGACGCCCCCCAGGGCCCGCATCTGTGCGGCCGGCACGGGGCCGGCTTCGAGCCGGGCACGCAGGGTGCGCTGCCGATCAAAGCGCCGCATCACCACCACCGGCTCTCCTGCCAGCGCCCGCACGCCCAGGTAGATGGGGGCGGCCAGGCGCTGGTTCAGCCGCACCTCCTCCCGGCACCAGTGCCAGCGCTGCTCCAGGCTGCTGTAGTCGAGCAGATGCCAGAGCTGCAGCGGCTTCTTGAGCTTGTAGGCGTGGCGCGGGGTGAGGAACACCACGCTGATGTGGGTCTGCACCACCTGCACCTGCCGCTCGCTGGCCGCCACGCCCTGCCAGTCGGCCAAGGGATACACCGATGGCCGGCTGAGGGCAGCGATCGTGGCGGCCAGACTGGCCGCAGCCGCTGCGCTGGTCGGCGGGGGCGCGTCACTCATCGGCGCGCCTCCAGCAGGGGCCTCATGCGAGCGCAGGCTCCACCTGGCGCTGGGGTTGGAAGTGCAGCCGCTCGCCCAGCACTGACACCCCCACGCTGGAACCTTCGCCGTAGGTACCGGCCAGGATCGCCTTGGCGATCGGGGTTTCCAGCTCCCGCTGAATCGCTCGCTTCAGCGGCCGTGCGCCGTACACGGGGTCGTACCCGGCGGTGGCGAGCCAGTCGAGTGAGGCGGCATCGAGCTCAAGCCCGATCTTGCGATCGGCCAGCCGCAGCCGCAGCCGCTCCACCTGGAGCTCCACGATCTGGCGCAGTTCCTCGGCCCGCAGGCTGTGGAAGATGATCGTTTCATCGAGGCGGTTGAGGAATTCGGGGCGGAAGTGGCCGCGCAGGGCCTCATTCACCCGCCGCTCCATTTCGCCGTGGCGGGCTGGATCACCGGCCAGATCGAGAATCGAGGCACTGCCGATGTTGCTGGTGAGGATCAGCACGGTGTTGGTGAAATCCACCGTGCGTCCCTGCCCATCGGTGACGCGGCCGTCATCGAGGATCTGCAGCATCACATTGAACACATCGGGGTGGGCCTTCTCCACCTCGTCGAACAGGATCACCGCGTAGGGACGCCGCCGCACCGCTTCGGTGAGCTGGCCGCCTTCCTCGTAGCCCACATAGCCGGGAGGCGCTCCGATCAGGCGGCTCACGGCGTGCTTCTCCATGTATTCGCTCATGTCGATGCGCACCATGGCGTCGGCGCTGTCGAACAGCTGGGCCGCCAGCGCCTTGGAGAGCTCGGTCTTGCCCACGCCGGTGGGGCCGAGAAACAGGAACGAGGCGATCGGCCGATTGGGATCGGACAGGCCGGCGCGGGAGCGTTGGATCGCATCCGCCACGGCGGTCACCGCCTGCTCCTGGCCGATCACGCGGCGGTGCAGTTCCGCTTCCAGATGCAGCAGCTTGTCCATCTCCGACTGCACCAGCCGCGCCACCGGAATGCCGGTCCACTTGGCGATCACCTCGGCAATGTCGTCTTCGGTGACCTCCTCGCGCAGCAGGGTCTTGTCGGCACCGGCGGCATTGAGCTCGCTCTCCTTGGCTGCCAGTTTCTTGTTCAGTTCCGCCAGGGTGCCGTATTCGAGCTGGGCCGCCTTGTTGAGGTCGTAGCTGCGCTTGGCCTGCTCCACCTGCAGCTGCACCTGCTCGATTTCTTCCTTGATGGCGCTGAGCTCGTCGATCGAGCCCTTTTCCTTCTGCCACTGGGCATTGAGGCCGCTCTGCTGCTCACTCAGCTCGGCCAGTTCCCGCTCCAGCCGTTCGAGCCGATCGCGGCTGGCCGCATCGGATTCACGGCCCAGTGACAGCTTCTCCATCTCCAGCTGCAGGATCTTGCGATCGATCTCGTCGATCTCTTCCGGCTTGGAGGTGATCACCATCTTCAGCCGCGCTGCCGATTCATCCATCAGATCGATCGCTTTGTCGGGCAGGAAGCGATCGGCGATGTAGCGGCTGCTGAGCACGGCGGCGGCCACAAGGGCGTTGTCGGCGATGCGCACGCCGTGGTGCACTTCGTAGCGCTCCTTCAGCCCGCGCAGGATCGAGATCGTGTCCTCCACCGTGGGCTGGTCCACGAACACCTGCTGGAAGCGCCGCTCCAGGGCCGGATCCTTTTCGATGTGCTGGCGGTGCTCATCGAGGGTGGTGGCGCCGATGCAACGCAGTTCGCCGCGGGCCAGCATCGGCTTGAGCAGGTTGCTGGCATCCATGGCGCCGCCGCTGGCGCCGGCCCCCACCACCGTATGGATCTCGTCGATGAACAGCACGATCTGACCTTCGGAGGCGGTGACCTCCTTGAGCACGGCCTTGAGCCGCTCCTCGAATTCGCCGCGGTACTTGGCTCCGGCGATCAGGGCGCCCATGTCCAGCGACACCAGTTGCCGGTTCTGCAGCGCCGCGGGCACGTCTCCGTTGATGATCCGCTGGGCCAGGCCTTCCACGATTGCGGTCTTGCCCACGCCGGGCTCGCCGATCAGCACCGGGTTGTTCTTGGTGCGGCGGCTGAGGATCTGGATCGTGCGCCGGATCTCCTCATCGCGGCCGATCACCGGATCGAGCTTGCCGTCCTTGGCGGCCTGGGTGAGATCACGCCCGTACTTCAGCAGCGATTCATAGGTGCCTTCGGGGTTCTGATCGGTCACGCTCTGGCTGCCGCGCACGGCTTCGATGGCCTGACGCAGTTTCGTGGCATCCACGCCTGCCTGCGAGAGCAGCTGGCGGCCGCAACGGGCGTCGTTGGCGAGGGCGAGCACCAGATGCTCGATCGAGGTGAAGCTGTCGCCGAATTCCTTCTGCAGGGTGGCGGCGTGATCCAGCAGCAGGTTCAGCGCCTTGCCGAGGTACACGCTCTCGGGCGCGGTGGCGAGGCTGGGCTGGCCGCCGATGAAGGCTTCCACCTTCTCGGTGAGCACGGCGGGGTTCACGCCGGCCTTCTCCAGAATCCGCCCTGCCAGCCCCTGCTGGGCCAGGAGTGCGGCAAAGAGGTGCTCGCTTTCCAACTGTTGCTGGCGTTTCTGCTGGGCCAGCTGCTGGGCGGCCACGATGGCGGCCCAGGCCTTTTCGGTGAAGGTTTCGGCAGTGGGGTGCATGGCGGGGTGCGCGCGTTGCGCCGTCGGGGGGAGATGAAATCACCCTATGAATCACTTCTGCGCTGGGCTCAGAGGGAGCACCGAACCGATACCCACAGAAAACCCCCCATGGCGCCCGCGATCACGGCCCTGTGGCGGCGGGAAGCGGGAACTGCATCCGGCGCAGACTCTCCGTCCTGGTGCAACGGCGCACGGGGCAGCCATCGGGCCCATAGACGGCATCGGCCGCGGAGAGGCAGCCCATGCCGTTCTTGCCTGCCACCTGCTCGGGTTTGAGCTGCAGCGGCTGCAGGTTGGAATCAGGGGTGGGCGGCAGCCGGGGGCAGGCCTTCAGCGGCGCTGTGGAGGGGCCGATCGCCTCCGGCTGGTTGGGAGACTGGGTCTGGGCGCGGGCAGGACCCGCCGCTGGCCCGAGCAGGGCGGTGGTGAGGGTCGCCGCCGTGGTGAAGGCAAGCGCCGCCCGGCAGACGAAGACATGGCGCTTGCAGCGCCTGTTGAGAACGCTGTGGCCCCCCGGCTGGCGAAGCGGCGGGGCTGCGGGACTCATGGCCATGGAGGTAGGGGGGCGCCTGCCTAGTCTCGTTGGCCAGGCCATGGATGGTGCGCCCGCCGATGACAGCCCTGCCCCCTGATTCCATCCCGACCGACGAGCTGGTGAGCCGGCTGGCGGAAGAATCGCGGCTGTTCGATGCCACCGCCAGGGATCCGGAGCGCAACTGCTGGCTGGTGGTGCACCGGCATGCCCACGGCGTGTTGCCCAGCGAGTACGACATCCGCGATGTACCGGAAGACCTGTATCTGGCCGTGCTGGCCCGCCGCAAGCAGCTGGGCTGAAGCCTCGTCTGAAACCGCTGGGCTGAAGGCCGTGCCTCAAGGCGCTGGTCTGGCTGTGTCGACGCGTGGCAGGCATGGCGCGGGTGCGCTGCCCCTCGAACACCAGCACAGGAAGCTCACGGCAGCTGGCTGAGCGGCGGATCGCCGGACGGCATTGCCCTACCGGCTGATCCGCCCAGGCTCCCGCGCGCTCACAAAGAAAATCCGCCCCGGTGAAGAGGCGGATGGCAGATGGAGCCTCAGGCCAGGCTCAGGGATGGGCCGTGAAGATCAAAGCCTTGAGGGGCTCGAGCCTGACAGCGCGAGCGGAAGCAGAGCTCAGGACCAGCCTTCCGAGGACTTCTGCTCGATGTAGGCGGCCACATCAGCAATGTCAGCTTCGGTGAGCTTGCCGCCGAAGGCGGGCATGGCGTTCTTGCCGTTGGTGACCTGGTAGGCGATGGCCGATTCGTGGCCTTCGTTGTAGTTGGCCAGGTAGGCCTCGAGGGCTTCTTTCTTGAGTGTGCGCTCGGCGTTCACGACGTTGCCGCCGCCCATGTGGCAAGCCGCGCAGTTAGCGGAGAACACCTGGCCGCCATGGGCGACATCCGCGGCGAACGAAGGAGACGCGGAACCCAGCAGAAGCGCCAGGGCAAGGGCAACAAATGACAGCAGACGGCGCATCGAAAGGCGTGCAACGAGAAGAAGTTAGGGTCTCGTCCCCACGCGGCGCTGCAGCACGCGGGAGGATCGAAACAATCTCGTTACGCAAGCGGCGCGTGGCGCCAGCTGAGGTGGGCTGCCGTCAACCGGTGTGGCGGCCCAGCCTTCAGCCCACCGCGCCGCGATGGGGCAGGCCAGCGGCGTCGAACACCCGCTCCAGGGTGGGGGCATGGCTCACCAGGCCGAACCGTTCCGGCGGGCTGACCGGGCTGTGGATGAAGTGGCGCTGACGGATGCTGAAGCGATCCCAGGCGTTCACCTCGATCGGCAGCACCTTGATCAGGGCTTCGATCAGCCAGCCGCTCAGGGCCAGGCCGAACGGCGGCCGCCAACACTGGCGCCAGCGGCACAGGCTGGTGATCGCCCCATCCACCGTGACGGCGGGCTGACCCAGCACCAGGCGCCGCACCGGCCCCTGGCCGGGTTCGCTGTTGGGCTGGTGCGGCTGCAGGCACAGGTGGACGCACACCCGGCTGATGTCCACGGCATGAATGAAGTGGAAGCTGGCCTCCGCCCTCAACCAGCGCGCCAGCCACAACCAGCGCACCCCCTCCTGCAGACCGGCGGTGAGGTAGCTGGTGGGGAAGCGATCACCCGGCTGCACCGAGCCGCCGAACACCAGCGTGGGGAACACGGCCACGATCCGCTCCGCCAGCGGGTGCTGCTCCAGCTGCTGCAGGCACAGGGCCTTGGTCTGGATGTACTCGGTGCCGTAGGCCTGCGCTTCCGGCAGCAGCTGCAGGTTGCGATCCAGGATGCTGGCGGTGGAGAAATAGATCACCTGCTGCAGCCGTTCGGGATCGGTGCGGCCCAGCAACTCCTTCACCGCCACCACATTCACCTGCTGGGCCCGCTCGGGATCGCCCCAGGCGGTGGCGGTGTGGATGATGCGGTCAGCGGAGGCGATCGCCTCGGCATGGGGCTCCTGATCGCGCAGGTCGCCCACCAGCAGGGTGATGCGCGGATCGTCGGCCGGCAGGGCGGTGAGCTTGGCGGGATCGCGCAGCCAGAGCAGCAGCTCCACGTCGCTTTCGCGGTAGAGCTGTTCAGCGATCGTCTGTCCGACGCAGCCGCTGGCGCCGGTGATCAGCACCCGCTGGCGCGGGCCGGGCGATGCGGAACTGCTCAAACAGCCGCCCCGATCCACTCATTCACCGACTTGCCGGCTTCGAAGAACACGCGGGCGTTGTCTTCGGGGGTGCCGGGCAGGATGCCGTGCCCCAGGTTGAGGATGTGACGGCGGCCGCGCGCCTTGAGCACCGTGTCGACGATGCGGGCGCGGATCGCCTCAGGCGTGCCGAACAGCAGGCCGGGATCCACGTTGCCCTGCACCCCGAGGTGCTGGGGCAGACGGGCGCAGCCGTCGGCCATGTCCACGGTCCAGTCGAGGGAGATGAAATCCACGCCGGTGGTGGCCATGCGCTCCAGCACGCCGGCGCTGCCGGAGATGTAAAGGATCAGCGGGGTGTCCGGGTGCTTCGCCTTCACCTGGTCCACCACGCGCTTCTGGTAAGGAGCGGCGAAGGTGTCGTAGTCGATCGGGCTGAGCTGACCGGCCCAGGAATCGAACAGCTGCACCACCTGGGCGCCGCTTTCGATCTGGTAGCTCACGTAGGTGGCGATCGAATCGGCCAGGTGGCCCAGCAGCTGATGCAGCAGCGCCGGCTCCTGGAACGCCATCGCCTTGATCACGGCGTAGTTCTTGCTGCTCTTGCCTTCCACCGCATAGGCGGCAAGGGTCCAGGGTGCGCCCACGAAGCCGAGCACGGCCGCCTGGTTGCCCACGCTCTGGCGCAGCCTGCCCAGCACCTCGCCCACGAAGGGGAGGGTGGCGGCGGGTTCCAGCGGCCGCAGGGCATCCACCTGGGCCTGGCTGCGGATCGGCGGATCAATGATCGGCCCCTTGCTCTCAATGATGTCGAAGTCGATGCCGATACCCGGCAGCGGCGTGAGGATGTCGGAGAACAGGATCACACCGTCGGGCGCGAAGGCCTCAAACGGCTGCATCGAGATCTCGTAGGAGAGGTCGGGGATCTCCGAGCGTTCCCGGAAGCCGGGGTGGCGGTCACGCAGGTCGCGGTAGACCTTCATATAACGGCCGGCCTGCCGCATCATCCAGACCGGCGGCCTCTCCACCTGCTCGCCTCGGGCAGCGCGCAGCAGCAGGGGCAGGGTTTCGGCCATGGAGGGAGGGAATGCCAGCGGCGAACCTACCCGACCAGCCGGCCGGCTTCGGTGGATTCGTCACACAGGGCCTGGCTGCGGGCTTCATCGCGCTGCAGCACCAGCACGCTGAGGGGCGGAAGGCAGAGGTTGATGGATTGCTCGTAGCCGTGCATGGGGCAGGTATCGGTGAACTTGCCACCGAGATTGCCGAGGTTGCTGCCGCCGTAACGGCTGCTGTCGGTGTTGAACACCTCGCTGTAGTAGCCCTCGAGCGGCACCCCCACCCGGTAGTGGGAATGACTCTGCGGGGTGAAGTTGGCCACCACCACCAGCCAGCGCCCAGTAGTGCTCTCTCGGCGCATGAAGCTGATCACAGAGTGGCGGTTGTCGCTGCAGTCGATCCACTGGAAGCCGTATTCCACGAAGTCGTCGCGCCAGAGCGCTGGCTCTTCGCGGTAGAAGCGGTTGAGGTCGTCAACCATGGCCAGCAGGCCTTTGTGGGCGTCGTACTGGAGCAGATCCCACTGCAGATCGCCCCACACGTTCCATTCGGAGCGCTGGCCGAATTCCATCCCCATGAAGATGGTCTTCTTGCCCGGGTGGGTCCACATGTAGGCGAGAAGGGCGCGCACGTTGGCGAACTTAAGCCAATCGTCGCCGGGCATCTTGTGCAGCAGGCTGCTCTTGCCGTGCACCACTTCATCATGGCTGAGGGCCAGCATGAAGTTCTCGGTGTAGTGATACCAGATCGAGAAGCTGATGTTGTTCTGATGGAACTGGCGGAACCAATGATCCAGCTCGAAGTAATCGAGCATGTCGTGCATCCAGCCCATGTTCCACTTCAAGTTGAAGCCCAGGCCACCGATTTCGGTGGGCTTGGTGACCATGGGCCAGGTGGTGGATTCTTCGGCGATCGACAGCGCCCCCGGGAAATGATGGAAAAGCACCGCATTGGCCTGCTGCAGGAAGCGCACGGCCTCGAGATTTTCCCTGCCGCCGTATTCGTTCGGCAGCCACTCTCCATCCGGGCGGAGATAATCGCGGTAGAGCATGGACGCCACAGCATCCACCCGGATGCCATCGATGTGGAACTCCTCGAACCAATACACAAGATTGGCCACCAGGAAGTTGCGCACTTCGTTGCGGCTGTAGTTGAAGATCAGCGTGCCCCATTCCTTGTGCTCACCGATGCGTGAATCGGCGTGCTCGTAGAGGTGGCAGCCATCGAAGAAGGCCAGGCCATGGCTGTCCTTGGGGAAGTGGCCCGGCACCCAGTCGAGCAGCACGCCGATGCCTTCGGCGTGGCAGCGGTCCACGAAGGCACGGAACTCATCCGGGGAACCGAAGCGGCTGGTGGGGGCATAGAAGCCGGTGACTTGATACCCCCAGGAGCCATCGAACGGATGCTCGGCGATCGGCAGCAGCTCGATGTGGGTGAAGCCGCGTGCTTTCACATAGGGGATCAGGCGGTCGGCCAGTTCCGGATAGGTGAGCAGCCTGGCGCCTGGCTTGAGATCAGCGGCGGCCACCGGAGGCCGGGGCGTGCCATCAGGCTCAATGAACGGTTGATCCATGGCCGCGTGCATCCAGCTGCCCAGATGCATCTCGTAGACGGCGATCGGCTGCTCCAGCGGATCGCGGCTGTCGCGCTCGGCCAGCCAGCCCTGGTCGGACCAGCGGTACTGGCCCAACTGCGCCACCACCGACCCCTGCTGCGGTCGCACCTCGTGCTGGAAGCCGTAGGGATCGGCCTTCTGATAGCAGTGCCCGTGTTGATTGCGGACTTCGTATTTGTAGATCGTTCCCGGCATCAGCCCGGGGATGAACAGCTCCCAGATGCCACCGAGGCGCAGCTGCATCGGATGGTGGCGGCCATCCCAACCGTTGAAATCGCCCAGCATCGCCACCGTGAGGGCATTGGGAGCCCACAGGGCGAACTGCACGCCCGTCACACCATTGCGCTCGCACACATGGGCTCCAAGCCGCCGCCAGATGTGGTGGTGGTTGCCTTCGGCGAAGAGATGGCGATCGAGCTCGCCCATCCACTCTTCACGGAAGGCCCATGGGTCGTGCTGCTGGTGCTCGATACCTGCGCGTCGCACCCACAACTGGTAATTCTGGGCGGGATCGTGATCCAGTTCCGCTTCGAACAGCCAGCGGTGATGGGGGCACTCCATCGCCAGCGACTGGCCATTGAGACGCAGTTCCACCCGTTCGGCCTCGGGCATCCAGGCCCGCACCACCCAGTGATCGCCGAGAGGTTGGGGCCCCAGCACCGCAAACGGATGGTCGTGACGGCACTCTTCGAGTTTCTGACCGTCTTGGACCATCCAGTCGAGGCTGGCGGGAGCCATGGGCGCACATGCGGGCGAGCCGGGAGCTTAGGCCGCCCACCTGCTCCGCCGCCTCAGCGCGGCGGGGTGGTGGGGAAATCGATGCCGATGATGTGGCCGGCGGAATCGAGGATCACGAACAGGTTGTCGGTGAGACGACTGAACTGGGTGGTGACGAGCACCAGCTGCTGGTCACCACCCTGACTGGCCACCAGGGTGCCGCGCACCCGCTGGAAGGGGCCGGTGCGTTTCTCCAGGTTCTGCCAGCGGTTTGTGAGTTCCTGCGCGGAGATCTGCTGCTGCAGCTCCAGCGACAGCATGCTCCGTGCCGTCACCACTTCGCCACGGCTCACTGCGGTAACGAAGCTGCTGGCGATCTGACGGATTGGTGTGCTGCTGCGCTCCCACTCCCAGGCCAGTAACCGGCCCCGTTCGTCGACCACCAACACGATCTTCTTTGCGCCGCTGGGGGTGGTCAGCTCCGCTTCCACCGTGCTGTCGTCCACCCCACTCACAACCTCGAGCACCTTGCTGCCGAGAATCCTTTCCTGGCCCTGCAGGCGCTGATTGACCTTTTCAACGGTCGTGGATTGGCGCAACTCCGGAGCCAGCTGCTCGTAGATCGCCTGGCTGTTCCTCTGGCCGATGGCCGTGAGCAGGTTTTCTGCTGCACGCTTGGCGTCGGCCTGGGAGAGGCTGGTAGTGGCCAGTGCCGCCGGCCCCGAGAAGCCGGCCAACAGGGCCGCAGCCAGAAGGGCTGAACGTAGAACCATGGCAGTCAGAGGGTTGGGATCAGCAAAGTTTCGCCGACGTGAGCGGCTTGAGGTGCAACTGCGCCTCTTGGAGACTGAACTGGAGGGTGATCACCCGATGGTCGGGACCTGTGAGGCCCCTGGGGTGATAGCCATCGCCGGGATTGACGGCGATCTGCGGCCATGCCGCCGCCGCCAAAGACAGGCGCAGGCATTCGCCGGCGCGAAGCGTGGCCAGCAGGGGCTGGAACTGCAGCCGGCGTCGTTGCACGGTCAGGGCATCGTGGCCGAGCCAGCGACTCACCCCTGTGCAAAGCTGCAGCACCTGACTGCCACCGGCGCGCACCACCGAAAGCGCCCCACACAGGTCGTGGCCGAGCTGATCGGCGGCCAGATCCACCACCAGCTCTGGCCTGCCGCACAGCTGCACATCCTGCGGGAGAGGCGCCGAGGTGAAACAGGCCACATCGCTGCGCTGGTCGATGTCGCCCCTCTCCACCAGGCCGGCCTCCAGGGCCAGATGGCCACCACGGCCGGGGCAGGGCCGCCAGGGGTCGTGCACCAGCCACACCGCACCACCCCCCTTCCCGGCCTCTGTGAGCTGCCCCTCATTTGCATTGATCGCCGCCAGCCCGCCGCTGCGTAGGCCCCACACCAGGGAAGGATGAGGAGCGGCCGGGGCAGGGACCCAGGCCCCGCTGGTGAGGTCGCCTAGTGCGCAGGCAGCCGGCATCTTGGTGGGCTCACGGCCACGCAGATGCCGGTCGAAGAAGGCCAGCTGCAGCTGATCAATTCCGCCGTTCCAGTTCAGATGGGTCCAGGGACCCACCAGCAGTTTCGCTGAGCCGCCGCAAGCCCGACTGCGTTCAAGCAGGTCAAGCACGCCGCAAAGATGTGGGTCGAGCCAGCCGCCGATCAGCAGCATGGGCTGGCGCAGCAGGGCCGGCGGAGGGTGGTGGCAACGCCAGCCGTGCGGTTCCCGGGGATCAAGGTGCAGCCAGCCGAGCCCCATGCCGTTGGGGTCGTGGCGCTCCAGCAGCGCCATCCCCTCCATCAGGAACTGCCCGCTCTCCAGGCTGCGGCGGATCGCCTGCCAGGCGTCGCGGTCACCGCGGCGGCGCACGGTTTCTGCGGCCAGTTGCAGTGCCCAGCCCAGCCCCAGCGCCCAGCGGTGTGCGCCCCCGTCGCTAGCCCAGTGAAGCCGTTCATCGAGGCCGGTCATGGCCGGGGCCATGGCATCCGGTGGCGCCATGTCTGCGCTGCCCAGCACCTGGGTGAGGCCCTGATAGGAAAAGCCGTAGGTGCCCACCTTGCCATCGGCGAACGGCAGGCTGCGCGCCCATTGCACCGCGGTGGCCCCATCCAGGGCCTCCTGGGCGAATCCTTCGAACTGGCCGGCCGAATCGCCCCGACCGCGCACGTCCTGCACCACCACCGCATAGCCCTGCTGGGCATACCAGTGGGGATGGGCGGCGGTGATGGTGGAGGCGATGGCCCGGCCATAGGGCTGGCGCACCAGCAAAACCGGCCAGCGCCCAGGCGTGCTCGGTTTCCAGACGCGGCTGGCCAGCTTCACCCCATCGGCGCAGGGCATCCAGGTGTCGCTGGACTCCACCGGCAGGGCGTCAGGCACCGGTGCGGCTCAGCGCACGTCTGGGCAGTAGAGGCCCACCACGTAAGTCGTCAGCACTTCGGCGTCCTGGGTGCTGACGTTGCGGCTCTGGGCCACCATCGCTACAGCCTGGGGGGAACTGGAGCGGACGCCCTGGGCATTGAGGGCACGCAACTGACTGCAGAGGTTCTGGGCCACCTGCGGATTCTGTTTGACCGATTCGAGCAGGGCGGAAGCGGCACCGGCTGGAGCGGCTGCCAGTACGGCGAACGATGCGAGTGCGGCTGTGAGGGAGCAGAGCGCATGGCTGGTGTCTCCCCAGCGACGGGTGTAAATCAATGCAAGACCAAGGAGGGAGTGCTCCCATTCCAGTGAGATGGAGGGTGGGGCAGGGGCGCGGCGGGTCAGTTTGGGGAGCGACTGGATGCCTTGCGGGCCCGAAGGATCCAGCCGCGCACGGTGTCACGGTCGATTCTGGCAAGAGCTCCTGGCCGCAGGGCCCGCTCCAGCCGGGTGAGCTGCACCTGCAACCGTTCCGGTGAGCATTCCGCCAGAGCGGTGGCTGTGGCAATGCCGGCATGGAGCAACAGGGCCGCGTCACCGGCGTCGAGGGCGAGCGCCTCAATCAGCCTTGCCTGGCCGCGCAGACGCGTCAGCCGCTGTTCGGAAGCCCCCTGTCTCGCCAACTGGCGCAGGGCCCCGTCCTGGAGCCGGGCCAGGCTGGCCCACTCCCGCACGCCGGCGGCCTGGAGTTGCTCCTGCTCCAGATGGAAGTGCTGGGGCAGGGGATACATGGGGGCGGGGACGTTCAGGGCTTGATCACCACCACGGTTCCATCGCGGCCGCGGGTGGCTTCCGCCAGCACCACGGGCCGGCTCACGCCTGGTGCCACCGTTTCCACACGCCGCAGGCGCACATGCACGCTGCCGTCGGTGGTGATGCGGCCACTGCCGCGCAGGTTGCGGGCCACCTGCTCCACGGTGGGCCCGTAGGAGGCTGGGCTCAGATCGGCGCCGGCGGTGGCCACCACCAGGTTGGTGCCGTTGTCGAACACGATCGGAGCGTTCACCGCCCCTTCGACCTTCTCACGGGGGTTGTAGCTGATCGCGAAGGCCCAGCAGGAGAGTGACAGCAGCACAGTGAAGCTGGTGACCCCCACCAGCCGGAAGCGGATCCCCCAGCTGGAGATGAACCCCACCAGGGTCGCCACGGCCAGCACCGCGCTCGCCCCCGCGAGCCACTGCCCGGCTTTGAGCAGGATCGGATCGGCAGGCATGGGGGCTGGGCGGCAGGGGATTCAACTTATATATTGCGGCCACCTCAGGCGGTGATAGAAGCGAGCCGATGGGGGACGACGCTGAGCGCAATGCAGGGGCCGTGGCAGAGGCCGTGGGCCGGCGGCGACGGCGCCGTCCATTGGTGGTGGCCACAGTGCTCGGTGCAGGCCTGGTGGGCACGGGCTGGTTCGGCGCCGATCACATCGGCCGCAGCCTCTACGACCGCTGGCGCCCGGACCTTGAACGTCAGTTGACCCGCGCCCTGGGTCATCCCCTTGAACTCGGCCCCTACGACGGGCTGCGGCCCTGGGGCATGGCGATCGGCGCCAGCCGCTTCAGCCCCGGCCCCAATGACGGGTCAAGTGTGAAGGTGCGCTCCCTCACTGTGGGGCTGGATCCGTTGGGAAGCCTGCAGACCTGGACCCCCACCCTCCAGCTCACGGCGAGGGGCGCCGAGATGGATCTCGTCCGCAATGCCGCCGGCCAGTACTGGGTGTTCGGCGGCACCGTCGCCGGCCGACAGCCGCCGCGGCTGAACCTGAACGTGCACCTCGCCGATTCCACGCCGGTCACCATTGCCCCGGCGGGGCTCCACCTGCGGCTGCGGGGCTCGGTGGCGGTGAACCTGCAGAAGCGCCTGGTGAACTGGCGCCTCAACGGATCGCAACGCCTGCCCCGCAAGCCTGAGCCGGCGGCTCTCGCCGGACGGCCTGCAGCCGGCGACGGGCTGAGGCAAGCCGTTGGCGCTGCTGCCGGCCGCCTGCGCGCCGAGGGCCGCTTCCAGTGGGACCGCCGCGAGCTTGAACTGGCGCTGCGGCTGCGGCAGGTGCAGCTCGAGCCCCTGGCGGGCCTGTTGCCGGCCGGCATCGGTTTCGCGCGGCCAGGGGGTGCCGGCGGGCGCCATCTCAGCGGTCGCGCCGATGGCCGCCTGTCGTTGTCGCTGACACTGCCGCAGCAAGCCGGTCGCTTCCGCTGTAGCGGCAACTTGCGCCTGGGCGGACTGCAGCTGCAGGACCCCCAGCTGCCCGCCCCCTGGCAAGCCGACAGCGCCCAGCTGCGCTGCCGCGACGACCAGATCAGCCTCGATCCCATGCGCTGGAGCATGGCCAACTGGCGCGGCAGCGCCGCTGGTTCGCTGGTGCCGGGCCGTTCCTTCGCCCTCACCGGCGGTGCTGAAGATCCCCGTCGCGGCGATCGCCTGCAACTGCAGGTTCAGGGGCCCTGGCTGCAACCAAGAGTGCAGCTCACCGGCCGGGTACCGCTCGGCAAAGGCATGCCCACCAGTCCGGCACCGCTGGCGCTCAGCGCCGATCTGCAGGTGGACCGGCGCCGTTCCCTGGCAGTGGACTTGCGGCGTTTACAGCTGACGTCCGGCCGTTCCCAGCTGGTGGCCGACGGTGCGCTCTGGCCCAGGCTGGCGGTGCGCAGTCGGTCGGGCTCGCTGCACCCCAGCCTCTGGAGCGCCGCCCCCTGGCTGGGCTCGCTGCTGGGCCGTCAGGAGCCGCTGTCGCTGGAGCTGGAGTCGTCGGGAACGCTGCTGGCCCCACGCCTGCAGGGCTCGCTGGCCCGCCAGGGCCGCCCGCTGCTGAACCTCGACCTGCTGGCCCGTGCCGCCTCCGCTAGGGCGGGTGGCCGTCCTGCCGTGCCCAACACGCTCACGGCCGTGCTGCGGGCTCCGGCCGGTGTGAGCGTGGAGGGTCGGTCGGTGCTGGGCGCCACCATCGCGCAGCTGGGCTGGAGGGACGGGCTGCTGCGTCTCGACGACTTGACGGCGCCGGGCTTGACCGCCCAGGGGCGCCTGCCGCTGCGCTGGCAGAACCGCCGCGGGCTGGTGGCGGGTGATCTTGACCTGCTGCTCGACCTGCCCGCCTATCCCCTGCAGCGCCTCAGTCCGCTGGTGGGAGTCCGCCTGTTCGGCACGCTGGGGGCCCGCGGCAGCCTGCGCGGTCCGCTGGCGGCCTTGCGGCCCGACCTGCGCCTGGAAGTGGCCGACCTGGGCAGCGGTCCGCTGCAGCTGCGGGAACGCTGGACCGGGCGGCTGGTGGCGGCCGGCAGCGGCAGCCAGCTGAGCATGCGCTCCACCGGCACCGCCCTGCCCGGCACGCTTACCGCCGGCCTCGATACCTCCTGGTTGCCGCGGCAGGTGAGCCTGCAGCGCCAGGGGGGCACGCTCGCGCTCAATGGCAGCCGGGAGCAGTACCGCTGGCAGGCCCGCGGCCTGCCCCTCAACGGCCTGCGCCTAGAGACCACCCGAGGAGGCCGCCGCGAGCCGCTGCAGGGGCTGCTGAGCGGTCAAGGGGTGGTGGGCCTGGCGCCGCTCACGATGAACGGCCGGGTGCAGGTGGAGCGCCCGGCGCTGCTGGGGCTGCTCGCCCGCGAGCTGGTGGCCGAAGGTGACCTCCGCCAGGGCCGCTACCGGCTCCGTGGCCGGGTCGATCCGCTCAGCGGTGGCCAGCTCAACCTGCGGGCCTCCGGCAGTGGCGGTGGCCCGCTCCAGCTCGCCTTTGAAGGCCGTTCGCTCACCAGCGCCTTCTTCGAGCAGGTGCTTCAGCTCCGCGCCCGCACCGGCGGGGTGGTGGGTCCGCCCCAGGGACGCGCCAGCGATCTGGGTGTGCTGGCGATCGACACCCTGGGCGGCACCGTGGCCGATCAACTGGCAGCTCTGGCGGCGGCTCGCGCCCGGCTCGAGGACTCCGCCCAGGCCGGCATGGCGCCCAGGCCGAAGTTCCGCACCGATCTGCTGCGCGGCCTGGTGGATCTCGACGGCACCCTGGCCGGACCCAACCTCGCCGCGCTCAGGCTGACCCTCAACGCCAAGGGTCACCTGTGGCTGAAGGGCGACGACCGCGATCAGGCCCTGCAGCTGGAGCCCTTCGTGGTGCGGCTGCAGGGGCCGCTCGGACCCGGCCTGGGCCAGTTCGCGCTGGAAGGTCTTTCGCTGGGGCTGCTGGCCCTGATCACGCCGGTTCCCAATGGGCTGCGCGGCACGATCGATCTGGAAGGCCGCTTCCGGATCGGTGGCGCGGGCCGGCCTGGGTCCGCACCGGAGCCACAGTTCACCACCCGGGTGGCCCTGCGCGACGGCTCGCTCAACGGCATGCCGCTGGTGCTGGAGAACGCCCAGGTGAGCCTCGATGAAGCCGCTGTGTCGGCCCAGGCCTCCCTGCGTGGTGATAGTGCCGCCGACAGCGTGGATCTGAGCGCGCGGGTGCCGCTGGATCCCGCCAGCGACGGCCTGCGGTTGCGGCTCTCCAGCCGCGGCGATGGCCTGCGCTTCCTCACGGCCCTGGGCGGCAAGCAACTGCTCTGGCGTAGGGGCAGCGCCGATCTGGAGCTGCTGGTGCGCGGCAGCCTCGACGACCCCTCCGCCAACGGCTTCCTGCGCGTCCGAGGCGGCGAGCTGCTGCTGGCCGGTCAGGAGGTGACCAGGCTGGAAGCCACCGTGCTGTTCGACTTTGAGCAGCTACTGGTGCAGGAGTTCAGCGGCCAGGTGGGGCAGAAGGGGGCGATCAAGGCCGCCGGCAGCCTGCGGCTGTTCACCCCGTTGCCGGAGGAGAAGCCGCTGCAGGTGGAACTCACCACCGCCCGCCTGAGCGTGCCGCGCCTCAACGCCCAGACCGATGCCTTGCTCACCGTCACCGGCACCCTGCTGCGGCCGCTGGTGGGCGGAGAGGTGAATGTCAGCCGCGGCAAGCTCAACGTGCAGCCCGGGCAATTAGCCCAGTCGGAGCAGATCGAGGGCGGCGAAGGCAAGACAGTGGCCGTGAGGCCGGTGGCGATGCAGACCCTGCTGGAGTCGAACTGGGACTTCCAGCAGCCGCTGGTGCTGATGGGGGCAGGTGTGGACACGGGTTCGGGAGAGGCGCTGCGCAGCTCGGTGCCCGATCTTTCCTATTTCAAGCTGGAGGATCTGCGCCTGAACCTTGGCCCTGATCTGGAGGTGGTGATGCCCCCGGTGGCGGCCTTCCGCACCACTGGTCTGCTCACCCTCAACGGGCCGATCGACAGCAGCCTGCAGGCCCGCGGTGTGGTGCGTCTTAGGGGCGGCCGCCTGACGCTGTTCACCACCACCTTCACGCTCGATCCCGATGCGCCCAACGTGGCGGTGTTCACCCCGTCGCTGGGCCTGGTGCCCTTCCTCGACATCGCCCTGCGCACCCGGGTGTCGAACAGCCTGGAGGTGGGCCGCAGCCCGGGCTTCGTGACTGAACAGGACCTGCGCGGCGGCTTCACCCCGCTGGACCAGCTCAATCTGGTGCGGGTGGTGATGAAGATCAGCGGTCCGGCCGACCGGATCGGTGAATCACTGGAGCTGCGCAGCAATCCGCCGCTGTCCCAGGAGCGGCTGGTGGCCTTGATCGGTGGCAATTCGCTGGCGGGCCTCACCGGGGGCAATGCGGGCGCGGCCCTGGCCACTGTGCTGGGCCAGTCGTTGCTCTCACCCCTGGTGAGCACGCTCACCGATGCGCTCGGCCAGCGGGTGAGCTTCGCGATCTACCCCAGCTACGTGGTGCCAACCGACAGCCAGAACCCCAACAGGGGCAACGGGCGGGTGCCCTCCCAGCTGGTGCTGGCCACCGATTTCGGCCTGGACCTTACCGATCGGATCAACCTCTCGATGCTGGCGGCACCGAACCGCAGCGACATCCCCCCCCAGTTCACCCTGCGCTATCAGGTCAACGACACCTACGGCCTGCAGGGATCGGTGGATGCGGAAGGTCGCTGGCAAACCCAGCTGCAATTCTTCTTCCGGTTCTGATCGTCCCCGCCCATGGCCGACGCCCCATCCAAGGCCTCAACGTCCGCCATGGCTGCCAGCGCGCTCGAGGCTTCCGCCCTAAGCCTGGCCTGCACGGCTCCGCGGCCCTCTCCCCTGCCGGCAGCCTCCGCGGCAGATCAGGCCATCGGGGTGGATCTCGGCGGTACGGCCATCAAGCTGGCCCGCGTTGACCGCAAGGGCCAGGCCCTGGCAGAGCTGGAGCTGCCCACCCCCCAGCCACCGATGCCCGGCGCCGTGTCCATGGCGATCGCCGCGGCGATCGAGCAGCTCGACCCAGAGCGGCAGGCGGCCGTTGTGGGCGTGGGCGTGCCCGGCCCGGTCGATGCGTCCGGTCGCGTTGCGCGCATCGCCATCAACCTGCCGGGCTGGCGCCGGGTGCCGCTGGCCGACTGGCTGGAGGCCCGACTCGATCGGCCGCTGGTGCTGGCCAACGATGGCAACTGCGCCCTGCTGGGCGAGGCCTGGTGCGGCGCGGCGCGCGGCGAGGACCACGTGCTGCTGCTGACCCTTGGCACCGGCGTCGGGGGCGGGGTGCTGCTGGGCGGCCAGCTGTTCACCGGGCCCCACGGGGCGGCGGCCGAGCCGGGGCTGATCGGCGTGGATCCGCAGGGTCCCGACTGCCACAGCGGCAACCGGGGCTCGCTGGAACAGTTCTGCAGCATCAATGGCCTGCGGCGCCTGTCGCTGCTGGCGCCCCGCGAGCTCTGCCGCCGTGCCGACGCGGGTGAGGCCGATGCCCTGGCGGTGTGGGACCGCTACGGCCAGCTGCTGGGCACGGGCCTCAGCTCCCTGCTCTATGTGCTCACGCCTGAGCTGGTGCTGCTCGGCGGTGGCCTGAGCGGCGCCAGCCACCACTTCCTGCCGGCGGTCTGGCGGGAGGTGGAGCAACGGGTGATGCCGGAGAGCCGCGAGGGCCTGCGTCTGCGCCGTTGTGCCCTCGGCAACGGGGCGGGCCGGCTCGGCGCCGCCCGGCTGGCCTTCGATCGTCTCGCGCCCCTGCCGCCCACCGATTGAGAAGATGGGGCCATGACCAGCCCCGTTCCTGACCCCTCCCCAGAACTGCTGCAGCGCGCCCTGGCGGTGCGGCGAGCGGCGGGTCAGCTCGCCCAGAGCAGTGACGCCGAGCGCCAGGCGGCGCTGGAGGCGATGGCGGCGGCACTGGAGCAGGCGTCCGCTGAAATCCTGGCCGCCAACGCAGCCGACCGCCAGGCGGCACAGGCCGATGGCCTGCCGGCGGCGCTGGCGGCACGGCTGGTGCTCGATGGCCCGAAGCTGGCGGCGGCCGTGGCGGGGGTGCGTCAGCTGGCGGCCCTGAGCGACCCGCTCGGCCAACGTCAGTTGCACACGGAGCTGGATGAGGGCCTGGTGCTGGAGCGGATCACGGTGCCGCTCGGGGTGGTGGGGGTGATCTTCGAGGCGCGCCCCGATGCGCTGGTGCAGATCGCAGCGCTGGCGGTGCGCTCCGGCAATGGCGCCCTGCTCAAGGGGGGCCGGGAAGCCCGCCTGAGCTGCGCCGCCATCCACAGGGCCCTGCAGCAGGGCCTGGCCGCCAGTGCGGTGTCACCGCAGGTGCTCGATCTGCTCACCTCCCGGGAGGAGAGCCTCGCCCTGCTCAAGCTTGAGGGCCTGGTCGATCTGATCATTCCGCGCGGCTCCAATGCCCTGGTGCGCTTCATCCAGGACAACACCCGTCTGCCGGTGCTGGGCCACGCCGACGGCATCTGCCACCTGTACGTGGATGCGGAGGCCAACAGCGAGGAGGCGCTGCGGGTGGCCCTGGATTCCAAGATCCAGTATCCCGCCGCCTGCAACGCGATCGAAACCCTGCTGGTGCATCGCGCCATTGCTGCTGATTTCCTGCCGCCGGCGGTGGCGGCCTTCGCGGCGGCGGGGGTGGAGCTGCGCGGTGATCCCCGCGCCTGCGCCCTCGGCGTGCCGCTCCCCGCCAGCGACGAGGACTGGGGCACGGAGTATTCCGATCTGGTCCTGGCGGTGAAGCTGGTCGACGACCTGGAGGCGGCGCTGGCCCACATCGCCCACTACGGGTCCCGCCACACCGAGGCGATCTGCACCGCCAATCCGGCCACAGCCGAGCAGTTCCTGCGCGCCGTCGACAGTGCCGGGGTGTTCGCCAATTGCTCCACCCGCTTCGCCGATGGCTTCCGCTACGGCCTCGGGGCGGAGGTGGGCATCAGCACCCAGACCCTGCCCCCGCGTGGGCCGGTGGGGCTGGAGGGTCTGGTCACCTACCGCTACCGCCTGCGCGGCCATGGCCAGACCGTGGCGGATTACGCCCGCGGCGATCAGCGCTTCATGCACCGCTCCCTCCCCCTGTGACTGCCGCCTCAAACCCGCCCGGCAAACCCGCCAGCGCCACGCCCAGCCAACCCATCGTTGAGCCTGCCGGCCACCCCGCAGGCTTTGGCGCGGACGCCATCCACGTGCGGGGCCTCCGGCTCTGGGCCCATGTGGGGGTGCTGGAGCGGGAGCGCCTGCTGGGCCAGTGGTTCGAGCTGGATCTCACCCTCTGGTGGCCACTGGCGCCGGCGGGGCGCGCCGATGCTCTGGGTCTAAGCCTTGATTACGGCGTGGCGATCCAGGCCCTGCAGCGGCTGGCCCGGGAGCTGCGCTGCCTCACCCTGGAGGCCTTTGCGGAGCAGACGCTCAACACGATCGAGCGGTTGTACGGCCCGGTGCCGCAGCGGCTGGAGCTGCGCAAGTGCCGGGCCCCTGTGCCGGGCTTCAGCGGCAGCGTGGCGGTGGAGCGCTGGCGGCACGCGGAGCGGATCGGCCAGCCAGTGGGGCTGCCTGCTGCACTTGCCACTTCTGCTTCCAGCGGCCACTGAGCCCCCGGCCATCAGGATGGCCCGATGACGGCGCTTCCCCCCCTTGTTCTCGTCCACGGTCTCTGGGACACCCCACGGCTGTTCGCACGGCTGACCCGCCAGCTGGCCGGCGCCCGCGACCCGCTGCTGATCCCCCACCTGCCCCACCGGCTCGGGGCCACCCGCATGCGGCCGCTGGCGGAGCGGCTCGGAGCGGCGATCGAGGCGGCCTTCGGCCCGGATCAGCCGATTGATCTGCTCGGCTTCTCCATGGGCGGAGTGATCGGTCGCACCTGGATCCAGCTGCTGGGTGGCCATCAGCGCACGCGGCGTTTCATCAGCGTCGGCAGCCCCCAGCAGGGCACGATCGTCGCCCAGCCGTGGCCCTCCTGGCTGGTGGGCGGCATCGCCGAGATGAAGCTGGGCAGCCCGCTGGTGCGCGAGCTCAACGGCGATCTCAGCGGCCTTGAGGGGGTGGAGTGCCAGAGCTACTACTCGCCTCTGGACCAGGTGGTGATACCGGCCTGGCGGGGCGTGCTGCCGGTGGGGCCGTGCACACCGCTGCCGCCCACCCTGCACCAGCACATCCTCAGTGACCCGCGCTCGCTGGAGGCGCTGAGGCTGGTGCTGCTGGCCCCCTGAACAGGCAGGTTCAGGCCACCGCCACCAGGCCCGAGTGCCGGATCAGCGCTTCCGGCGAGGGCTGCCGGCCGCGGAAGGATTCGAACACCTCGGCTGGATGGCGGCTGCCCCCCAGCCCCAGCACCGTGGCGCGGAAGCGGCGACCGGTGGCCTGGATGGCCTCCTCGTTGTCGAGGCCCACATCCTCGAAGGCGCTGAAAGCATCGGCGCTGAGCACCTCAGCCCATTTGTAGGAGTAGTAGCCGGCTGCGTAGCCGCCGGCGAAGATGTGGCCGAAGGAGCAGAGCAGCGCGTCTTCAGGGATCGGGGCGATCACGGTGGTGGTGGCAGCGATCTCACGGCGCAGTGCATCCGGTGAGCGGCCGTCCTCAGGGGTCCACTGGCTGTGCAGGCGCAGATCGGTGAGCGCCAGGTGCACCTGGCGCAGGGTGGCGGCGCCGGTCATGAAGGTGCGGGCTGCCTGCAGCTTGGCGAACTCTGCTTCGGGCAGGGCTTCGCCGCTCTGCCAGTGGCGGGCCATGCCCAGCAGGGTGGAGCGGTCGTAGCACCAGTTCTCCATGAACTGGCTGGGCAGCTCCACCGCATCCCACTCCACGTTGTTGATGCCTGCCGCCTGGGGGCGCTCCACCGTGGTGAGCATGTGCTGCAGACCATGGCCGAATTCGTGGAAGAGGGTCTCCACGTCCTCGAAGGTCATCAGGCTGGGGGTGTCGCCCACCGGCGGGCTCTGGTTGCACACGAGGTAGGCCACCGGCAGCACCGGCCTGCCGTCGTCCGTCACGCTGCGCACCAGGCATTCATCCATCCAGGCACCGCCCCTTTTGCTGCCGGGACGGCTGTAGGGGTCGAGATAGAACGCTGCAATGGCTTCGCCGCTGCCGGCGTCGTCGACGCGGAAGTAGCGCACATCGGGGTTCCACACCGGCGCCTCGCCATCGGCGGCGTTGATGCGGATGCCGAACAGGCGGTTGCAGAGGCCGAACAGACCATCCAGCACGCGCGGCAGCGGGAACCAGGGGCGCAGCGCCTCGCTGTCGAGCGCGAAGGCTTCCTGCCGGCGGACTTCCGCCCAGAAGCTCACATCCCAGGCCTGGAGGTCCTCGGCTTCAGTGGCGCCGGCGCGGACAGCACAGGCGCGCAGTTCGGCCAGTTCCTGCAGGGCAACGGGATGGGCGGCGGCACGCAGATCCTCCAGCAGCCGCTCCACCTCCTCCACCGAGCCGGCCATCTTGGCGGCCAGGCTCACATCGGCCCAGTGGGCGTAGCCCAGGCGCTGGGCCTGCTCGCGCCGCAGGGTGAGGATCCGCTCGATCAGCGGCCCGTTGCCGCCGTCTTCGCCGGAGGCCCGGCTCACATGGGCCTTGTAGAGGCGCTCGCGCAGATCACGGCGGCGGCTGTATTTGAGAAAAGGGGCATAGCGGGGCATGTCGAGGCCCAGCAACCAGGGGCCCTCGGCGGCGCTGGCCTCGGGGTGATCGGCCTGGCGTGCCGCCTGAGCCAGCTGCCCGCGCAGGCTTTCGGGCAACCCTTCCACCTCGGCCGCTTCTCTGAGCAGGAGGCTCCAGCCGTTGGTGGCATCGAGCAGTTGGTTGCCGAAGCGGGTGGAGAGCTCGGCCAGCTCCTGGCTGGTGGCGTTGAAGGCGGCCTGGGCGTCGCCTTCCAGCCCCACGCCGCGCAGCTCCATGTCGCGCCGTTCGGCCGCGAGGATGCGCTGCTGGGTGGCATCGAGGTCGTTGCTGGCCTGCAGGGTTTCCAGCGCCCGGTAGAGCACCCTGCTCTGGCCGACGCGATTGCCGAAGGCCACCACGGCGGCCTGCTGGCCGGCATGGGCGGTGCGCAGCTCCGGCCCGTTGCAGACGCCGTTGAGGTGGCTCACCACCCCCCAGCTCCAGCGCAGCCGCTCACCCAGCCGCTGCAGCGGCCCCATCACCTGCTGCCAATTCAGCGGAGCGTCGGCCTCGAGGGCTGCCGAGAGCTCTGCTTCCAGCCGGTCGAGCTGCTGATCGAGCTCGGCCAGCAGGCCGGGCATGTGCGCGCTGACCTGCTCGGGAGTGATCGCTGCGTAGTCAGGCAGGCCCTCGCCGACCAGCAGGGCCACAGGAGCTTCGAGGGTGGATGGCATCGCCGGGGAGCGTTGGGGTGGTGTGGACCCATTTCACCCCAGCGGTGCAGCCGCCGGCGGCTCAGCCCAGGACGGGAAGCCGGCCAAGGGCCAGCTGGGCGTGGGCGCTGAGCTTCTCGGCCAGGGCGTTGGTGCTGGCGCCATAGAGATCAATGGCCAGGCGGGGCCAGAAGCCGATCGCCAGGGTGGGGACCAGCAGCACCAGGCCGATCACCAGTTCGCGGGGTTTCATGTCACCCACCACGGCCAGGGCAGGAATCCTGGGGCCGAAGAACACCCGCCGGCTCATCGACAGGAGATAGACGGGGGTGAGCACCAGGCCGATGGCGGCCAGGATGATGGTGATCACACGGAAGCCGATCGTGAAGCTGTCGTTGCTGGTGACCCCCAGGAAAACGGTGATTTCACTGATGAAGCCACTCATTCCAGGCAACGCCAGCGAGGCCAGTGAACTGGCCAGGAAGAAGGCGAAGGTGATAGGCAGCACCTTGGCCAGGCCGCCCATGTTGGGGATCGACAGGGTTTTGGTGCGCTCGTAGAACACACCGGTGACGAAGAACATCGAAGCGGCGATCAAGCCGTGGCTGATCATCTGCAGCATGGCCCCGCTCAGCCCGAGGGTGTCGATGGCGCCGATGCCGAGCAGCACGAAGCCCATGTGGCTCACCGAGCTGCAGGCGATCCGCCGTTTGACGTTGTCCTGGGCGAAGGCATTGAGCGCGCCATACACGATGTTGACAATGCCCAGCACGATCAACGCCGGCGCCAGGCGCATATGGGCGTCGGGAAGCATCTGCACGTTGAAGCGCAGCAGGGCGTAGCCGCCCATCTTGAGCAACACGCCGGCCAGCAGCATCGACACCGGCGCGTTGGCTTCGCCGTGGGCATCGGGCAGCCAGGTGTGCAGCGGGAACATCGGCAACTTCACGCCGAAGCCGATCAGGAAGCCGAGGTAACAGAGCAGGGCGAAGCTGCCGCCGTAGGAGCGCTCACTGAGTTCCTGAAGGTTGAGGGTGAAGCCATCGCCGCCGAGGGCCAGGGCCAGTCCGCTGATCAGGATCAGCAGTGAGGCGGTGGCCGTGTAGAGGATGAACTTGGTGGCCGCGTACTGGCGCTGGGCGCCGCCCCAGATGGCGATCAGCAGGTACACCGGCACGAGCTCCAGTTCCCAGGCCAGGAAGAAGAGCAGGAAATCCTGCGAGAGGAACACCAGCGATTGGGCGGAGGCCTGCAGCAGCAGCAAGCCGAAATAGAGCTGGCATTTGCGGTTGAGGTTCCAGCTGGCGGCCACCGCCAGCAGGGTGACCAGGCCGCTGAGCACCACGAGCGGTGCCGAGAGGCCATCGGCGGCCAGCGACCATTCCAGGCCGAGGGCGGGCAGCCAGGGCACCCGCTCCACCAGTTGCAGGCCGCTGAGGCTGCTGTCGAAGCGCTGGCTGAACACCCAAAGGATCAGCAGGAGGTCGACGAGCAGCACCCCGAGGGCAATGGTGCGGGGAGCGCGCGGATCGGTGCCATCGCCGGGCACCAGGGGCATCAACAGGGCCCCCGCCGCCGGGATCAGGGCGATCAGCGTGAGCCAGGGAAAGTCTGCAGGGAGAGAGGACGCGGCCGTCAGGGGCAGATTGGCGTCCATTTCAGCCTGCGAGGGGAACGTTCGGGCCGCCGCTGGGGCGGTGCAACCCGGAGAATTTATCAGTTACACGCACGGTGCTGAGTAGTTCTACTCAACAGGGCTGTGGACACGGATCGCAGCAGGGATCCGCCGTGGCGTCGGCGGGAATTGTGGCGAACTCCGGGTTCAGTTGCGGTCGGGCAAGGGCTCCCAGCGGCTGCCGCCCAGATGCAGATCCAGCACCTGAAAGCGCGAGGCCACCCCTTCCCGTTCCCAGGCCTGGGTCATCGCCCGGCCCACCGCTGCGGCCTGGTCGCGGTTGCTGAGCGCCAGCAGCGTCGGACCGGCACCGCTGATCACACACCCCCACGCCCCTGCGTTCAGCGCCGCCTCCCGCACCTGCCGGCCGCCCTGGATCAGGCCCCAGCGGTAGGGCTCATGCAGACGGTCGTGCATGCCATCGGCGATCAGATCGCCGCTGCCGGTGCGCAGGCCCTGCAGCAGCAGGGTGAGCGAGCCGAGGTTCACCACCGCATCGGGGATCGGCACCACCCGCGGCATGGCCCGGCGCGCCTCGCTGGTGGAAAGCCGTATCGCCGGGATCGCCACCACGGCCTTCACCGCTTCATGCCATTCACAGCGCACAACGCGCCAGCGGTGCGACGCCGCCTTGGCCGTCATGCAGAGGCCGCCGAGCAGGGAGGGCACCACGTTGTCGGGGTGGCCTTCGATGTCGATCGCCAGCTCCAGCAGCTTCTCGCGGCTGAGCGGTTCTCCCACCAGCGCATTGGCGCCGATCAGGCCGGCCACGATTGCGGTGGCACTGCTGCCCAGGCCTCGCGCCGGCGGCACCGCCAACCGCACCCGCGCTTCGAGCGCCACCGGCTGTTCGCCCGCCTCTTTCCACACCCGCTGTGCCGAGCGGTACATGAGGTTGTCGGGGCCGCCGCGCAGGTGGGCGCCCTCGCTGCCTTCGATGATCAGCTCGAAGCGCTCACCATCCCCCTCGATGCAGGTGAGCTGGAAGTGGTTGTTGAGATCGAGGGCGGCGCCGAGACAATCGAACCCCGGCCCCAGGTTGGCGGTGGTGGCGGGGACATCCACCGCCACTCCCTGCCCGATGCGGGGCCTGACCATGCGTTCCTTCCCTTCCTGCTGACCGTGATGGGTTCAGTGTCCCATTCGCCGGTGCGCGCCGATACAGGCCCGCTGCTCCACGCCCGCCATTCCGGCCCTGCGCTCAGCCCATCAAGGTGCGGGCGCGGCAGGCGGCGCTGAACAGGCCAGCCCCCGGATCCACCAGCGCCCGCAGCGGAATCGTCTTCAGCACCGGCGAGAGCCGCCCCTTCGCCCCGAAGGCCTCCAGGAAGACGGGAGAACGCAGCTGGGGCAGCAGCTTGGCGGCCGTGCCGCCGCCCACCCACAGGCCGCCGCTGCAGAGCGTCTGCAGGGCCAGGTCGCCGGCGGCGCTGCCGTAGGCCCCAAGCCAGAGATCGAGCGCCGCTGCAGCGAGCGCCTCCCCGGCCAGGGCCGCCTGGGCCACCAGGGCCGGCAGATCCGGCCGCTCCGCCAGCCCCTGCCTCTCCGCCTGCCACCAGGCCTCGGCCGGGGCGTGCAACGGGTGGCTGCCGCCCGGATCGCGCTCCCGCAGCATCCAGCGCGCCACATGGCCGAGCCCGGTGCCGCTCACCACCCGCTCGATCGAGACACGCTCCAGTTCCAGCTCGTTGAGCAGCCATTGGCGCAGGCGCCATTCCTGCTCCTGGCGCGGCGCAAAGGCGGCATGGGCCGCTTCGCTGGCCAGGGCGATCGGGCCGTGCGGGCCGGGCACGCCGATCGCCACCCCCAGGCCGGTGCCGGCGCCGAGCACGGCCACCGGCCCCGTGGCAGCGGCGGCAGCCGGGTGGGCGTTGCCGCGCAGCGGTTGCTGCTGCTCGGGCGAAAGATGGGGCAGGCCATGGATCAGCACGGCGAAGTCGTTCACCAGCTCCACGGCCTCGAACGCGCAGGCCTTGGCCAGGGCGCCGGCATCGAGATGCCAGGCGAGGTTGGTGAGCTTCACCTGGCCGTTCTGCACCGGCCCCGCTACCGCGAAGCAGGCCTGGCGGGGCGGACCTGTCTCTGTGCCCTGGGCACCTTCGGCCAGGAAGTGACGCACCATGGCGCTGAAATCGCTCCAGGCGGCCGAGGCATAGCGGGCCGAGCGCAGCTGCACCAGCTGACCCTCCCGCACGGCATAGGTGGCGAGCAGGGTTTTGGTGCCGCCGATATCGCCGGCCAGCAGGATGGGCATGGGGAAGGTGCGCCGTGGTGGGATGCTGCCAGGCCCGGTGACGACGCGCCGCAGGGCCCAGGGCTCAGCCGACCGGCAACTCCAGACCCGCCGCACGCACGCTGTTGGCCTGGGCGGCTGCGGCCAGCAGCTCGGCCAGGGCCACCGCGCCAAGATCACCGTTGCGGCGGCTGCGCAGGTTGACGCTGCCCTGCTCGGCTTCCTGGGTGCCGATCACGCCCAGCAGCGGAATCTTCATCTGCTCGCCCTTACGGATCAGCTTGCCGAGCCGTTCTCCGCTGCGATCCAGCGTGGCTCTCACTCCAGCGGCGTTGAGCTGGGCGAGCACGGTGTGGGCATAGGGCAGCACCTCATCGGTGACCGGCAGCAGACGGATCTGCTCCGGTGCCAGCCAGAAGGGGAAATCACCGGCGTAGTTTTCCACCAGGATGCCGAAGAAGCGCTCCAGCGAGCCGAAGATGGCGCGGTGAATCATGATCGGCCGCGCCCGCTGGCCATCGGCGGCCACGTAGTGCAGATCGAAGCGTTCGGGCAGGTTGAAATCCAGCTGAATCGTGGAGCATTGCCATAACCGGCCGATCGCATCCTCGATCTTGATGTCGATCTTGGGGCCGTAGAACGCGCCGCCCCCTTCATCGATCTTGTAGGCCCAGCCCTTGCGATCGAGCGCCTCCACCAGGCCGGCGGTGGCCAGCTCCCACACAGCATCCTCCCCGATCGATTTCTCTGGCCGGGTGGAGAGATGAACCTCGTAGTTCTGGAAATCGAAGGTGGAGAGGATGGTTTCGGTGAGGTTGAGCACACCGAGGATTTCATCGCCGATCTGCTCGGGCAGACAGAAGATGTGGGCGTCGTCCTGGGTGAAGCCGCGCACGCGCATCAGACCGTGCATCACCCCTGGCCGCTCGTAGCGGTACACCGTGCCCAGCTCCGCCCAGCGGATCGGCAGTTCCTTGTAGGAGCGCAGGGTGTTGGCGTAGGTGAGCACGTGGAAGGGGCAGTTCATCGGCTTGAGCTGGAACTGCCGCTCATCCACATCCATCGGGCCGAACATGCTCTCCCGGTAGAAATCCAGGTGCCCGGAGGTTTTCCAGAGGCTCAGATCGGCCACATGGGGCGTGTAAAGCAGCTCGTAGCCGGAGGCGAAGTGCGCCTGCCGCCAGAAATCCTCGATCAGCAGCCGCATGCGGGCGCCGCGCGGATGCCAGAACACCAGGCCGGCACCGGCCTCGTCTTCGATGGAGAAGAGGTCGAGGTCGATGCCGAGCCGGCGGTGATCGCGGCGCAGAGCCTCCTGCTTGCGGCGCTGGTGCTCCGCCAGCTGCTCGGCTGTTTCCCAGGCGGTGCCATAGATGCGCTGCAGCTGGGCACGTTTCTCATCGCCGCGCCAGTAGGCGCCGGCCACGCTTTCCAGCTCGAAGGCCTTGGGATTCAACTCGCTGGTGTTGGCCACGTGGGGCCCGGCGCAGAGATCCCACCACTCCTCGCCGAGCGTGTAGAGGGTGATCGGCTCGATGAGGCCCGCGAGAATTTCCAGCTTGTAGGGCTCGTTCTGGGCCGAGATGCGCGCCTCCGCTTCAGCGCGGCTCACCTCGATGCGCTCCAGCGGCAAGCGGCGGCCGATGATCTTGCCCATCTCCTTCTTGATCGCCTTGAGATCGGCTTCGGTGAAGGGTTCGGGATGGTCGAAGTCGTAATAGAAGCCGGATTCGGTCCAGGGGCCGATCGTGACCTGCGCCCGGGGAAACAGCTTCTGGACAGCCATGGCCAGCACGTGGCTCATCGAGTGGCGAATTTTGAGCAGCTGGGGGCTTTCGCTCGTTTTGGGCAGCAGCACTGGGGTGGTGACCGTTTCCCCAGAGCGGCTGGCGGGCTCGGCGGCAGGGGAAGCGGTAGGCACGGCAACGGGCCAGAAGACCCTCAACTCTAAGCATCGGCTGTTGATCCTCCTAGTGATAGGAACGCTGCCATCCCCTGGGTGCGGCGATTGCCGCTGGCCGGCCGCTTCGGAGCCCCTGGCGCTAGGAGGCCAGTCTCAGGTGGGACGTTGAGAGAAGGCTAAAAACCTGAGAAGTGTCTCTACTGCTGGACGAGTGACCGAATCTGCGGGCACTGCCAGGCAGGGCTGGATGCGGAGAACCCGGTTCAGCGACAAGGTGGCTGGATCCAGGGACACAGCGGCGTCCGGGACCGTGGTCAGTGGCGTGGCCGCTGCCGCGCCGGCGAATGCATTGCTCTTTGGGGTGAGCTCGTGTAATCGCCTCTACTGGATCACTCGTTCTAGGCAGAAGGAACAGGTGCTTTCTCATTCTCTGGATCCCACCACCCTCTTGGGCCATGGCCTTGCTGTGCATCCCCACAGGTTCAATCTGTTGGTAAGGGATCGCGTCAATAATCTCCGGACTTTGCGTGATGGCACCGACGCGCTGGCGATCGCTGCCACCTCCATGCTTGACAGCGACAATCGGCTGCGCAGGGTAGGAGCCTATTCTTCGCTGGATTGGAGCATGGTGCCGGAGGGAACCATTACGTTTGACCGGAACGATCCACGACATCCCGATCTGCAGCTGTTACAGACCTGGCAATCATCAACTTGCCCAGTATTCAGACAAGAACGTTCTCTACGGCGTATCCAGCAATTCTGACCAATGGTATTGGGTCAGCATCCAGCTTGCCAACAACACATGCGCTGCCACAGATGTGCCCTCATGGAGCACACACCTGGTTTTCTTCGATCGTTCTGATGTGACGCTGACGCGGGAGATCAGCCGAAGCGGCCCCATGCCCGTTCTGTTCCCCAGCCGCGGTTGAAAGCTGTAGCGGCGTTGGCTGGAGCCACAGAATCAAGCGCCGGACTGCGGCAGAGCATGCACGGCCTAAGGCCCCGCCTCGGTCTCCCATCCGAGCCACTCCGCCCGGAGCCGCGCGATCCCGCACGGATGTGGCCGCCGCCTTGGCTGATCCTGCGTTGCACCTGCAAGCGTGGGTCCGGCGCACCACAGTTTGCGCCAGTACGCCAGCCGCTGCTCTGCCGAAAGCGGGCTGTGTTCCTAGGCTGTCCATGAGCTGGAGCACACCGATTCCCGACTCTTCCTCACCGTTTTCGCAGCCTGCGGGAGCTGGCCCGCTGCTCAATCAAGTGCTCGATTCGTTGCTGGATGATTTTCAGCGTTGGTTCGAGCGGGGCCAAGATCTGCTGGCCTATTGCCCGGAAACGGTGCTGGGGCCCACGGAGCAGCGGGATTTTGATGCCATGCTTACGCGCTCGTTGCAGGAGTTGATGGCGGCACGAGCACTGCGCGGCGCCATGAGTGAAACCCTCGCCCTCGACATGCAGGCAATGGCCCCTTGGCACCGCCTTGTGATGAAGGTGTGGGGTTTGTCGGCAGCCTTGCGGGAGGCGGGGGTGACCCTGCCCCCGGACCGCCAGAAACCGGCCCTGTTCCCCCCGCCGCCCCCTGGAGACGGATGACACCACGCCAGGCCGGAGCCCAGCCAGAGCCCCGATAGCATCGGGGATCCGCTGTGAGCATCGCTGGTTTTGAGCATGGCGAGCCCCCTGATCGAGCGACGCCACGTGGCACTCGGCTATCTGTTCTGGGCATGCGGCTTCGTCGGCCTGTGCGGTCTGCATCGCTTCTACGCCCGCAAGCCGCTGAGCGGGGTGTTGTGGCTGCTCACCTTTGGCTTCTGCGGCATCGGCCAACTGATTGATGCGCTGCTGATCAGCTCGATGATCGAGCAGGCCAACCAACCGCTGGTGTTGCAGGAAGCCCTCGCCAAAGCCGACACCAACCGTCCGGAGCCGTTGGCGCGCCAGTTGCTCGTGCTGGCCCGCAGTTCCGGCAGTGTTGGCTTCACCCTCAATGACGCGATCCTCGCTGTAACACTGCCCGCCGGCACCGACCACGACGCCGTGCGCACCGAAATCGAAGAGCTGCTGCATGAGCATCTGCTCGATGTGGGCAATGATGAACGTGGTCGCGTGGTGTACCGGGAGCCTTGAGCGGCGTACCGCAGCCTGACTGCTCCCGCGCGACCAAGGCGAAGAGGAGCGTGACGCCATAGGTTGCCCCAGTCAATCAGCACGATTTCCCGTTTGGCTCCGTTGTGTTAATCATGGCGAAAGGTTTATCAGTCGCATCGTGCCACTCACTGCTCAGCAAAGCAGGCACGCCAAGGGCTATGTCTGCATCGGCTTGGGGAAAAGCAACGTCAGTCTTCAAGGAACGCGGCATCGCCCTCGTGATCAGGCCGCCGGCAAGAAGCCCAGGGCTGCCTTCACACGCTCCAGCGTGGCAGTGGCCACGGCTGCCGCCCGCTCCTTGCCCTCGCGCAGCACTTCGCTCAGGTAGGCCTCGTCGCGGCGGATCTCGGCATAACGCTCCTGCAGCGGCTGCAGGGCGGCCACAGCGGCTTCCGCCAGCAATGGCTTGAACTGTCCCCAGCCCATCGCGGCGCATTCGGCGGCAGCGGTGTCCCGTGTCTTGCCGCTGAGCAGGGCGAAGAGCCCGAGCAGGTTGTCGGCTTCGGGGCGTTCGGGGTTGCCGAATTCCAGCCCCATCACCGGATCGGTCTTGGCGCGTTTGATCTTTCTGGTGATCAGCTCGGGCGGATCGAGCAGGTGCAGGCGTGAGCCCTCATTCGGTTCGCTCTTGCTCATCTTGCAGCGGCCGTCGATCAGGCTCATCACCCTCGCACCCTCCGCCAGGATCAACGGCTCGGGCACCTTCAGCAGCGGCTGGTCTTCCGGCGCGAAGCGGGCATTGATGCGCTGCTGGGCGATGTCGCGGGCGAGCTCCAGATGCTGCTTCTGGTCTTCGCCCACCGGCACCAGATCGGCGTCATAAAGAAGGATGTCGGCAGCCATCAGCACGGGGTAATCGAGCAGCCCCACCGACACGTTGTCGCCCTGCTTGCGTGCCTTCTCCTTGAACTGGATCATGCGCTCCAGCCAGTTGAGCGGCGTGACGCAGTTCAGCAGCCAGGTGAGCTCACTGTGCGCCGGAACCTGGCTCTGCACGAACACCGTGGAGCGCTGTGGATCAATGCCGCAGGCCAGGTAGAGGGCGGCGGTGCGGCGCGTGGCCTCCGCCAGCAGGGCGGGATCGTGCGGCACCGTGATCGCGTGCAGATCCACCACACAGAAAAATGTGTCGTGGCTGTCCTGCAGTTGCACCCAGTTGCGGATCGCCCCCAGCCAGTTGCCCAGGTGCAGCGATCCGGTGGGTTGCACGCCCGAGAGCACACGTGGCCGAAGCGTCACAGCTGCGTCTCGGCGTCGGTGGGCAGCGCCTCGGCGTCGCTGGTGTGTGGGCTGCTGGTGTCTGCAGCGTCGTCGGCCAGGGTGGGTTCCTCAGCGGGGGCGCTGGCTTCGGCCACTGGCTCGGGCTCACGCACCGGCTCCGGCCGGCTCGGGCGGGCGAAGGGATCGGGCCGGCTGATCACGCGGCGCTCGCCGCGCCCCTCCGGACGTCCTTCACCGGAGCCCTCGCGCCGGCCACGCCGGCCTTCGCCGCCTTCGCCATAGCGGCCCGTTTCTGAGCGCCCGCCTTCGGGGCGGCTGCGTTCCGGCCGGTTGCCCGCCTGGGCGCGCATCTCGGCCACCAGTGCATCGAGCGCACCCTGCTCCAGCAGCTGGGCCACGGTGCGGATCGAAAAGCCCAGCGCCGCGATCGTGGAACGCAGCTGGAAGGCCTCCTGCACCACCTTGGCGGCCCGTTGCTCGTTCTCGCTCAGGCGGATGCGCAGGCCGCCACTCTCGCGGTGGCTGCCGGCTTCCCTGCCACCGCCCGGCGGGCGACCACCGCCCCGGCGTTGCACCTGTTGCCCAGCCTCAACGGGCACCACGTCGGTGGTCACCACGTCTGTGGTCACCGCTTCGGTGGTCACAGAGTCGGTGGGCATCGCGTCTGTGGGCACCGATGCGTTCTCCAGGTCGGCCATGGCCGCAAGCCTTCAATCAGGGGGCAAGTGTGCCGCATCAAGGGCTCCGGTCTCCACCAGCCAGTGGATGCGGTGCGGCTCCTGGCTGCCGCGCCGGCCCAGCACCACCAGCGGCAGCGGCCGCTCCTGGCCGGCCGCGAACAGCTCGCGGTAGGTGCGCAGGAAGGCCAGGTAGGCGGCCAGCGTCCAGCCGTGATGCGGGCCCTCCAGGGCCTGCCAGTGGCGGTGCAGGGCGAGCTGGCAGGCCGCGGGTCCGAACTCCTCCCAGCAGCGGGCCTGGGCGGCGCCTTCGCTGAACCCCTGCTGGCGCAGTTCGCGGAAACGCACGAGTTCCGGCGCCTCCGCCGTGCTGTCGGGCGGCAACAGCCGGGCCAGGTGTTCCACCGGTGTGACCCGCAGCCGCAGCCAGCAGCGATCGAGAACCAGCACCGGCACGCCGCCGTGCCAGCTGGCATGGCCCTGCTGCTCCAGCAGCAACTGGCGCACGCGCACCTGCTGGCGGGGCGTGAGCAGTGCGATCAGCTCACGGTTGCGATCAGCCATGGGCTCCGCGAAAGGTGATCTCCGAACGCGCATATTCGCGCGGTTCCAGGTGAATCGTGCAGCGCACTGGCCCGAAGCGTTCCTCCAGCCGTTCCTCCACCCGTTCGGTGATGCGGTGGGCGGTGGGCAGGTCGTCGGCGTCCACCACCATGTGCATGTCGATGAACACCTGCTGGCCGAGCACCCCGCGGCTGGCGATGTCGTGGCAGTTCAACACCCCCGGTACCGCCATGGCCACCGTGTGGATCGCCTCGGGGGCGATGGCGATGTGATCCACCAACCAGGGCAGGTTGGTGCGCACCACCTGCCAGCAGGAGCGCACCAGCAGCAGGGCCAGGGGCGCCGCCACCGCCACATCCAGCCAGTTGAGCCCGAACATCCTGGCGCCGCCGAGGCCGGCCAGCACCATCAAGGTGGTCCAGATGTCACTGGTGGTGTGGTGGGCATCCGCCAGCAGCAGGGCGCTCTTGAGCCGCAGCCCCTGCTGCCGTTCGTAGCGGGCCAGCAGGATATTGCCCAGCAGCGACACCACCAGCAGCACGAAGGCGCCGTTCTCCAGCCGCAGCGGTTCCAGCCCGCCCAGCACCCGTTGCGCCGCCGACTGCAGGATCTCGATGCAGGCGAACAGGATGAACACCGCGATCGCCAGGGCGCCGATGCCTTCGTATTTGTGGTGCCCGTAGGGGTGGTCGCGGTCGGGGAGTGGATCGGAAAGGCTGTTGGTGATCACCCCCAGCAGGCTGGAGAGGCCATCGGTGGCGCTGTGCATCGCATCGGCCAGCACCGCCAGCGAACCGCTCCACAGCCCCACGAACAGTTTCAGGAAGCTCATCGCCACGTTCACGCTCAAGGCGATCAGCAGCACCGTGTTCACCGCTTCGCGGTTGTCGGCCACGGCCGAGCGGGGCGCGTCTCCATGGGCGGCGCCTTCACGGGCCAGCCCCCCGTCGGCCACGTCCTTCGGGGCCTGGGCGCCCGTGTCGGGACGGATCCGCTCAGCCGTCATCGGAGAGGCCCCCGGGCCTGGCTCGGTTGCCCCCAACCTATTGAGCCCCTGGGCAGGGGAGAGGAGCTGAGCTAAAGATGCTGACGTTCGTTCGCAGCGGGCGTTGCTCTCCTTGCCTTCTTCCGCTCGCCCCCTGGAGGCCGCTTCCTGGCGCGGCCTGATTCCCTTCCTGCCGGTGGCGGCCCCTGCCGCGGCCGTGCTCGGCGGTTGGCTGCTGCTCGACAGCCTGCACACCCCCCTCTCGGGCGGCCTCCCCCTGCTTGCGGCAGCCGGTGCCTGGTGGTGGTGGCGGCGCCCACGCGGCCCGATCACGCCCCAGCTGCCCAGCTCCTGGAGCGGCTGGATCGAACGCTGTGAGGGGCTGCTGCCCCAGTTCGAGCAGCTGGAGAGCGCCACCACGACCGCCTCCGACACCTTCCAGGCGGCCCAGCAGCAGCGCCGCGACCAGCTCCAGCAGCTGCGTGGCCGCCAGCACCGCCAGGCCCTCGATCTGGGGCTGGTGGGCCTGCGTCCGCTGGAGCGTGCCCTGGAGGGCCCGCTGGTGCAGGGCGTGCGCGCGCCCCTGCCGATCACCCTGCACTGGGGCCATCCGCTGGCGTCCCACAGCCCCGATTGGAGCTGGCCGGCCCCCTTCCCCCGCTGCGACCTGCTGCTTCATGCGGTGCACCCGCCGCTGCAGGCCGCCGATCTGCGCTGGCTGGAGACGCTGCCTGCCGGCCAGCCCGTCTGGCTGCTGGTGGTGGGTGAGGAGCCGCAGCTGGTGGCCGATCTGCAGGCCCAGCTGCCGGCGCCTCTGCGGGAGCGGCTGCTGCCCTGGAGCGGCCAGCCCGAGGCCCTGCCTGCTGCCCTGACGCCCTTGGCCCAGGAGCTCCGCCAGCAGGGCCACGCGCTGCTGCACCGCACCGAGCAGCGCCAGCTCGAGCGGTTGCACGGCGAATGGCAGGGTGTACTGGAGCGCCTGCGGCGTGAGCGCTGCAAGGCTCTCGTGCAACGCACCCAGTGGCTGGTGGCCACCGGCGTGTTCGCCGCACCGCTGCCCAGCGTGGATCTGCTGGTGCTGGCCGTGGCCAACGGGCTGATGCTGCAGGAGATGGCCGGGCTGTGGGATTGCCCCTGGGGGATGGAGCAGCTGCGGGCGGCGGCCACCGAACTGGCCCGTGCTGCCCTGGCGCTGGGGGTGGTGGAGTGGACCGGCCAAGCCCTCGCCAGCGTGATGCGGCTGGAGGGCAGCGCCTGGCTGGTGGGCAGCAGCCTGCAGGCGCTCAGCGGTGCGTATCTCACCCGGGTGGTGGCCCGGGCGATGGCCGATGTGCTGGCCCTCAGCAGCGGCGTGGCGGAAGCGGATCTGCAGGCGATCCGTCTGCAGGCCCCCCTGCTGGTGGCACGGGCCGCCGAGAGCGAACGGCTCGACTGGCCGGCGTTCCTCCACCAGGGCCGTCTGTGGGTGCTGCGCCAGGCCACGGCCTAAGGATTTTGGCTAAGGGCTTAGGCCTGGGGATTGTTGCGTTTGATCTACTGAATGATGTAGTTGCGTGAAGTTCGGAGCGCTTCTGTTGAACATCTGCGAAGAGATGGAGGACGCGTGCCTCGCTTCGGCAGCTCTTCCTTAGCGTTTTTGTACGGTGCCTTTTGCTGCTCTCTCGCTGCGGATGCTGGCGGATTTTCCGTTGCTGCCTGAGGCGAGTGGAGGGTGAAGAAGCCGTTTCCTTCCGTCCTCTTACCTCCAATGGCCACGGCTGTTCGCAGCGGACGTCTCAGCTCCTGGGAGAGCTTCTGTCAGTGGGTCACCTCCACCGACAACCGGATTTACATCGGTTGGTTCGGTGTGCTGATGATCCCCTGCCTCCTGGCAGCCACGATCTGCTTCATCATCGCCTTCATCGCCGCTCCTCCCGTCGACATCGACGGCATCCGGGAGCCCGTTGCCGGTTCCTTCCTGTACGGCAACAACATCATCTCCGGCGCCGTTGTTCCTTCCAGCAACGCCATCGGCCTGCACTTCTATCCCATCTGGCAAGCCGTGAGCCTCGATGAGTGGCTCTACAACGGCGGCCCCTATCAGTTGGTGGTGTTCCACTTCCTGATCGGCATCTCCTGCTACATGGGCCGGCAGTGGGAACTCTCCTACCGCCTCGGCATGCGCCCCTGGATCTGCGTCGCCTACAGCGCGCCGCTCTCGGCCGCTTTCGCGGTGTTCCTGATCTACCCCTTCGGTCAGGGTTCCTTCTCTGACGGCATGCCCCTCGGCATCTCCGGCACCTTCAACTTCATGCTGGTGTTCCAGGCGGAGCACAACATCCTGATGCACCCCTTCCACATGCTGGGTGTGGCTGGTGTGTTCGGCGGCTCCCTGTTCTCGGCCATGCACGGTTCGCTCGTCACCAGCTCGCTGGTGCGTGAGACGACCGAAAGCGAGAGCCAGAACTACGGCTACAAGTTCGGCCAAGAAGAAGAGACCTACAACATCGTGGCTGCTCACGGCTACTTCGGTCGCCTGATCTTCCAGTACGCCTCCTTCAACAACAGCCGCAGCCTGCACTTCTTCCTGGCCGCCTGGCCGGTGGTGGGCATCTGGTTCACCGCCCTGGGCGTGAGCACGATGGCCTTCAACCTCAACGGGTTCAACTTCAACCAGTCGGTGCTGGATGCCCAGGGCCGGGTGCTCAACACCTGGGCCGATGTGCTCAACCGCGGCAACCTCGGCTTTGAGGTGATGCACGAGCGCAATGCTCACAACTTCCCGCTCGACCTGGCCCTGCTGGAGTCGGTGCCGGTGGCGCTGCAGGCTCCGGCGATCGGCTGAGCCAGCCTCTGTCGCCAGCCGCCGGGGGCCAGCTCCCCTGGCACCTGCACCCCTGAAGGCCTCCGCTGCGGCGGGGGCCTTTTCTTCTGGCCCGGCAGCGCCTCCGCTGCCGCAGGCACGTGCCGCACCAGCAACGGTTACGTCAGCGCCGCTTGTGTTCTCTTAGACCATTTTCGTGTTTGACGTTGCGCCGTTGATGGCGGCCCGCTCGATTCTCAGGCGTCCTGCCCTGGCCCTTTGTGGCGTGCTGATGCTCACCAGTGGCGCCCTGATGGGTTGCACGCCGTCGCCGCGTCCGGCCGAGCGGACACCGGCCCCCGGCACCTCCGCGGCTGGCACGCCAGGGGCCGCAGCGACGCAAGGGAAACCGCGCGTGCTCACCACGTTCACAATCCTGGCCGACATGGCCCGCCAGGTGGCCGGCGACCACCTGCAGGTGGAGTCGATCACCCGGCCGGGCGCCGAGATCCACGGCTACGAACCCACTCCCAGCGATCTGCGGCGGGCTGAGGGGGCCCAGCTGGTGCTGGTCAACGGCTTCGGCCTCGAGCGCTGGGCCGATCGGTTTCTCTCCGGCCTGCCGGACGTGCCGCGGGTGGTGCTCACTGACGGCATCGAGCCCTTGCCGATCGCCGGGGATGCCTACGCCGGCAAGCCCAATCCGCACGCCTGGATGTCGCCCTGGCTGGCGGAGGTTTATGTGGAGAACATGCGCAAGGCCTTCACCCAGCTCGCCCCCGCCCATGCGGCCGATTTCAAGCGCAACGCCGAGGCCTACCGCGCTGAGCTGCGCGCCCTCGACAGGGACCTGCGCCGCGATCTGGCCACCCTGCCGCCCCAGCACCGCCTGCTGGCCACCTGCGAAGGCGCCTTCTCCTACCTCGCCCGCGATTACGGCCTCACCGAGGCCTACCTCTGGCCTGTCAATGCCGAATCCCAGGTCACCCCGCAGCGCATGGCCCGCCTGATCGCCACGGTCCGAGAGCGCCAGGTGCCGGCGGTGTTCTGCGAAAGCACAGTGTCGGCAGAGGCGCAGAAGCAGGTGGCCGCGGAGAGCGGCAGCCGCTTTGCCGGTGTTTTCTTCGTGGATTCCCTGTCGCCTGAAGGTGGCCCGGCCTCCTCCCTGCTGGAGCTGCAGCGGCACAATGTATCCACACTGATCAACGGACTCAAGGGGCGCTGAGCCGATGCAACACCGCCCGCCCCGCCCGCCTCAGCACCGTCCGGCCCAGGAGCGCATCGTCGTCGACAACCTCTGCTACGCCTACAACGGCGTGGTGGCTCTGCATGACGTGTCGCTGCGGGCCTACGCCGGCAGCATCTGCGCCCTCGTCGGCATGAACGGCGCCGGTAAATCCACCCTGTTCAAGGCGCTGATGGGGTTCGTGAACCCTTCGCGCGGCACCATCGCCATCAACGGCGTGCCCCTGCGTGAAGCCCTGCGACAGCAGGCGGTGGCCTATGTGCCGCAGACCGAAAGCGTCGACTGGAACTTCCCGGTGAGCGTGGCGAACGTGGTGATGATGGGCCGCTACGGCACCATGAACCTGCTGCGCATTCCTCGTCGGAGCGACCACCAGGCCGTGCGTGAGAGCCTGGAGCGGGTGGAGCTCTGGCCGTTGCGCCACCGCCAGATCGGTCAGCTCTCGGGGGGCCAGCGCAAGCGGGCCTTCGTCGCTCGAGCCCTTGCCCAGGAGGCGTCAGTGATGCTGCTCGATGAACCCTTCGCCGGCGTGGACATCCGCACCGAGAAGCTGCTGATCCAGCTGTTCCAGCAGTTCCGCCAGGAAGGCCGCACGCTGCTGATCTCCACCCACGATCTGAGCCACGTCACCGGGTTCTGCGACGACGTGGTGCTGATCAATAAGACCGTGCTCGCTTACGGCGACACCTCTGAGGTGTTCACGCAGGAGAACGTGGCCCGCACCTTCGGCGGCGGACCGCTCGATTCGCTCACGATCACCCCGCCGGATCCGTCCGGTGAGGGCGACCTGTGATGGACGCGCTCCCCTGGCTCACCGAACCGTTGCAGCATGCCTTCATGCAGCGGGCCCTGCTGGTGAGCATGCTCGTGGCCTCCGTGTGCGGCCTGCTCTCCTGCTACATGACCCTCAAAGGCTGGGCGCTGATGGGTGATGCGGTGTCCCATGCGGTGATGCCTGGCGTGGTGATCGCCTATGCCCTCAACCTGCCCTTCGCCCTCGGCGCCTTCGTGTTCGGCGTGGGATCGGTGGCGGTGATCGGCTACATCAAGCAGATGACGCGTATCAAGGAAGACACCGTGATCGGGCTGGTGTTCACCGGATTCTTCGCCTTCGGCCTGATCCTGGTGTCGAAGGTGCGCAGCAGCATCGATCTCACCCACATACTGTTCGGCAATGTGCTGGGCATCAGCCCCGCTGACATCCAGCAGACGCTCTGGATCTGCGGCCTGGTGCTGGCGGTGCTGCTGCTGCTGCGCCGAGACCTGATTCTGTTCTGCTTCGATCCCACCCACGCCCGTTCGATCGGCATCCACACCGGCGTGCTGCATTACCTGCTGCTGGCGGTGCTGTCATTGGCGGCGGTGGCCGGCCTGCAGACCGTGGGCATCATCCTGGTGGTGGCCATGCTGGTCACCCCGGGGGCCACGGCTCACCTGCTCACCGATCGCTTCGACAGGATGACCTGGATCGCCGTCGGCTCCGCCATGCTCTCCAGTGTGGTCGGCATCTACTGGAGCTACTGGCTGGATGCCTCCACCGGCGGCTGCATCGTGGTGGTCCAGACCTGCCTCTTCCTGGCCAGCTTCCTCTTCGCGCCCCGCCATGGGCTGATGGCGCAGCTGCGGCAGTGAGAGCCTCCAACGGCCTGCCCCCCACGCCGAGGCTGCGGCAGGGGTGGCCCTGGTGGCCGCTGCTGCCGCTCTATCCCTATGGCCGCCGCCGCACCCTGGTGCGCGAGCTTGTGCCTGGCCAGATCTGGAGTTTCGAGCAACTTCAGGGCGTGCTCTACGTGGCGGTGCCGATCCGCATGACCGTGGCACGCCTCACCGATGGGCTGCTGCTCTACGCGCCAGTGGCGCCCACCCAGGAGCTGCTGCACAGCCTGCGCGAGCTCGAAGCCCGCTATGGGCCGGTGCGCACGATCGTGCTGCCCACCAGCTCAGGGCTGGAGCACAAGCTGCCGGTGCCGGCGATGGCCCGGGCCTTCCCTGCCGCCACCGTGTGGGTGAGCCCGTGCCAGTGGAGCTTTCCGCTGCCGCTGCCCCTGCCCTGGCTCGGATTTCCCGCTGGCCGCACCCGGGTGCTGTTCGAGCAGGGCCTGCCCCACGCCGAGCAGCTGCAATGGGAGATGCTTGGCCCGCTGGACCTGGGCCTCGGCACATTCGTGGAAGTGGCCTGCCTGCACCGGGCCAGCGGCAGCCTGCTCGTCACCGATGCGCTGGTGGCCATCTCCAGCGAACCGCCGGAGATCTTCAGCACCGATCCCACGCCCCTGCTGTTCCATGCCCGCGAGCAGGGCGCCGAGCCGCTCAGCGATGGCCAGGAGCAACGGCGGCGCGGCTGGATGCGGCTGGTGCTGTTCGCCTCCTACCTGCGGCCGTCCGCGCTGGAGGTGCGACCCTGGCCAGAGGTGATCGCCGGCAGCTTCCGGCCGGGGCTGCGCGCCGCAAAGGCCTACTTCGGCCTCTACCCCTTTCGCTGGCAGCCCGGTTGGGAGGCTGAATTCGAGGCGCTGCTGGGCGGTGATGCCCATCCTCTGCAGGTGGCGCCGGTGTTGGAGCGCCTGGTGTTTCCCAGGGCCCGCACCGCCCTGGTGGCTTGGCTGCGGCGGCTCGCTCAACTGCCAAGCATTCGCCAGGTGGTGCCTGCCCACTACGCGGCACCTGTGGCGTCCACCCAGGAGGATCTCCAGCGTCTCGCCGATGCCCTGGAGCAGCGCCCGTGGGCGCCCTCCAGCGGATCGTGGGAATTCCTTGCCGGCATCGACAGCGCCCTTGTGCGTTGGGGCGTGGTGCCGGAGGTGCCGGCAGCGGAGCCTCAAGCCGCCGGAAAGGGCTGATCAGCCCGGATCTGGAGAGCCCAGCGGGGCTCTGGGCTCAGAGGCTCAGCTCGCCGGGGTCGGCATCGAGGGTGCCTTCGCCGAACAGGCTGCTCTCCAGCTCCATGCGCTGCTCCATCTGGCGCAGGAAGTAACCCGTCATCATCGCGGAGGCCAGCAGGCCAGCGAGATTGTCGCGACTGGCCTGGATCTTCACTTCAAACTGCTCGCCCGGCAGCATGCCCAGCAGGCCCTGAACGTTGTGGCGGATGATGTCCTGAATGTCGCCGCTGGCGGATCGGGCCACACGCTGCAAAACGTCCGGAGATTGCTCCTGCAGGTACTGGATCAGCGAGTTGCCGCTGATTGATTCGCTGTCGGTCGTCAGGAACTCCGGGTTGAACATCTCCGGTGTGCTCTGCGTCACGGCCTGCACCATAACGCAGCTCTCCGGGTCAACCCATGGCCGCTGAGGGGGAGAACCGTATGGGTCCGAGTTTGTTCCAGGGCCAGTAGCGGAACACGGCGGTGCCGATCACATGGTCGGCCGGCAGGGGGCCCCAGAGGTGCGAATCGAGGCTGGCATTGCGGTTGTCGCCCATGACCAGCAGGCAATCAGGCGGCACGGCGAGCGGCGCCAGTTCATAGGCGATCGGCTCGGCCCGCCACGGCTCCGGCACCGGCTGGCCGTTGCGGATCAGCTGGCCGTCATGGACGGCGATCCGATCCCCCGCCGCTCCCACCACCCGCTTGATCAGGGCGGCATCGGGGTCGTAGCCGGCCGCCAGCAAGGCGTCGGGAGGGTGGAACACCACGATCGTGCCCACCGGCAGGGGCCGGTGCAGGCGAGCCCGCAGTTTCTCCACCAGCACCCGGTCGTTGAGCTGGAGGGTGGGCAGCATGGAGCCGGAGGGGATCCAGCGGGGTTCGATCACCGCCCAGCGCAGCAGCAGCGCCACGCCCACCCACAGCAGCAACAGGCCGACCTGGCGCAGCAGCCCGGCGCGGCCTCCGTCCGGAGAGCTGCCGCCGGTGGGAGTGACGCTCATGTCGGGGGGCTCCGGTCGTGGGCATGATCAGGCCATCCTGAACAGTCATGGGCCCCGGTGAGCGGCAACGACGGCCTCGGCAGCCATGCCCCAGCGGGCACCGATGCTCACGCTGCGGCGAATCTGGGCGCGGCCCATGCGCTGCTGCTCGCCTTCCGGCAGCTGGGGCTGGGGCGGTTCGTGCTCTGCCCCGGCAGCCGCTCGGCGCCGCTGGCGATAGCGGCCGGCCTGCTGGAGGCCGAAGACGAAGGCCTGCGGCTGTACACCGCGATCGATGAGCGCTCCGCTGCGTTCTTCGCGCTGGGGCTGAGCCGCGCCGATGGCCTGCCGGCGGCGGTGATCACCACGTCCGGCACGGCGGTGGCCAACCTGCTGCCGGCGGCGGTGGAAGCCGACCATGGCGCGATTCCGCTGCTGCTGCTCAGCGCCGACCGGCCCCAGCGGTTGAAGGGGCGTGGCGCCAACCAGACGGTGAACCAGGAGGACTTTCTGCGCTGCAGCTGCCGCTGGGCCGGTGCTGGCGCTGCCGAGGGACTGGCCGTGATGACGCCCGCCAGCCTGCAGGCGCTCGCGCAGCGGGCCTGGCAGGAGGCCATCGGCCACCCGGCCGGCCCTGTGCACCTCAACCTGGCCTTCGAGGAGCCGCTCCATCCCTCGGCCGCCGCCATCGCGTCGCTGATGGCCCGCACGCCCAGCGACAGGGTGGTGGGGGTTCAGCCGGAGCCGTCCGTGACCTCGGAAGCCTTGCCGCTGCTGGATCCCGATCAGCCCGGCGTGATCGTGGCCGGGCCCTGGCGCGGTGCCCCGGAGCAGTGGCCGGCCCACCTGCAGGCCCTGCAACGCTGGCAGCGGCGCAGCGGCTGGCCCCTGCTCGCTGATGGCCTTTCGGGCCTGCGGGGTCAGCCGCTGCTGGAGCTGGTGGCGGGCTACGACCTGCTGCTGGAGGAGCCCACGGAGAAGTTGCAGGTGTCCCAGTTGCTGCGGCTCGGGCCCCTGCCCGCCAGCCGCCGGCTGCAGCACTGGATCGGGCGCCAGTGTGGTTGCCAGCTGGTGATCAGCGAGGGCGACCCGCGCGATCTCGATCCGCTCGGCACCGCCAGCCACCGCTTCGGCCATGGGCTGGCGGCCTGGTGCCGGGCGCTGCCAGCGGCGCTCTGGGCGGGGGAGCCGCCGGCGGCCAACCACGCCTGGCAACGGCGCTGGATGGAGCTGGAGCACACGGTGCAGGCCGGCCTCAGCCAGGCCCTGCCGGCCAAGGGTGCTGCCAATGAACCCGCCGTCGCCCGGGCCCTGAGCCAGCTGTTGCCGCCGCAGCTGCCGGTGATGCTGGCCAGCAGCAGCCCCGTGCGCGACTGGGAAAGCTTTGCTTCGCAGGCGGGCGCGCCCCGGCCGCTGTTCGGCTTCCGCGGAGCCTCCGGCATCGACGGCACCCTCTCGCTGGCGGCCGGCCTGGCGGAAAGCGCCGGATCCCTGCTGCTCCTCTGCGGCGACCTCGCCCTCCTGCACGACAGCAACGGCTGGCTCTGGCGCCAGCAGCTGCGCGGACGCCTCACCGTGGTGCTGATCGACAACGGCGGTGGCGGCATTTTCGAGCAGCTGCCAATTCGCACCTCCGGCGCCTCGCCCGTTCCGCCGGAGGTTGCCGCGCCCTTCGATTTTGAGCGCCTGTTCGCCATGCCGCAGAGCCTCGATCAGGCCGCCCTGGCGGCGTTGCATGGCGTGCCCGTGCGGCGCGTGGCTCAGCTGGAGGAGCTGGAGGAGGCACTGGCCTGGGCGCTGCCCCAGCCCCTGGCCCTGCTGGAGCTGCGCACCGATCGCCAGGCGGATGCCCGCCTGCGCCAGCAGCTGCGGGTCGCGCTGGCGCCTGGCTCCCCAGCATGAGCCGGCCCACGGCTCCGCAGAATGAGCCGAAGCCGCTGCCGTTGTCAGGCCTGATGCGCCCCGATTCCGCCGCACCTCCCTCCCAGCCCGCGCCGGCGGACCCCGTGCTGCCCGGCACAGCTCCGGTGCTCTGGACGCCGGCCGCCACCTACACCGACATCCGCTTCGACACCTGCGCGCAGGGGATGGCCCGCATTGCGATCAACCGGCCGGCCAAGCGCAATGCCTTTCGCCCGCTCACGGTGCAGGAGCTGTGCGATGCCTTCTCGCGTGTGCGCGACGATCCCAGGATTGGTGTGGTGCTGTTCACCGGTGTCGGGCCGGCCGCTGATGGCGGCTATGCCTTCTGCTCCGGTGGCGACCAGAGCGTGCGCGGCGATGGCGGCTACCTCGATGCCAGTGGCCTGCCGCGGCTGAATGTGCTCGACCTGCAGCGGCTGATCCGTTCGCTGCCCAAGGTGGTGATCGCCCTGGTGGCGGGCTATGCGATCGGTGGCGGGCAGGTGCTTCACCTGCTCTGTGATCTCAGCCTGGCGGCGGAGAACGCGGTGTTCGGCCAGACGGGCCCACGGGTGGGCAGCTTCGATGGCGGCTTCGGCGCCGGCTACCTCGCCCGCGTGGTGGGGCAGCGCAAGGCACGCGAAATCTGGTTTCTCTGCCGCCGCTACGACGCCAGCCAGGCCCTGGCCATGGGGCTCGTCAATGCGGTGGTGCCGTTGGAGGAGCTGGAGGCGGAAGGAGTGCGCTGGGGCCTGGAGATCCTGCAGCACAGTCCCACAGCGATTCGCTGCCTCAAGGCAGCCTTCAATGCCGAAACCGACGGCATGGCCGGCATTCAGGAGCTGGCGGGCCAGGCCACCCATCTGTTTTATCGCACGGAAGAAGGGCAGGAAGGGCGCAACGCCTTTCTTGAAAAGCGCGAGCCGGATTTCAGCGAGGCGCCGTGGCTTCCCTGAAGCGCCGCGCGACCAGCCCGGGACGGGACCTCACCAGGACAGGACATACTGCAAGTTATGGGATAGAGGGCCGAACGGCGGCGTCCCGGTCCCCCCTGCGTCCTGCTCCCCGCGATGACCGCCTACCCCGTACCGGACAACGAGGCTGAGCGCCAGGCGGCCCTCGACGAGCAACACATTCTGGATGCGGAGTCCGATGAGGACTTCAATCGCATCACACGCCTGGCCAGCCAGATGCTGGGCGTGCCGACGGCCCTGATTTCCCTGGTCGATCGCCAGCGGCAGTGGTTTCTCTCCCGGGTGGGTCTGGAGGCGAGTGAAACGCCCAGGGATGTGGCCTTCTGTGCCCACGCCATCTGCGGCAATGACGTCCTGGTCGTCAATGACGCCAGTGCGGACGAGCGTTTCAAGGACAATCCCCTGGTGACGGGGAACCCCAACATCCGCTTCTATGCCGGGGTGCCGTTGCGGACCCACTCCGGCTTCAACCTCGGCACCCTGTGCGTGATCAGCCCCCAGCCGAGGCAACTCGCCGGCAACGAACAACAACTGCTGCAGGACCTTGCTGGGATGGTGATCCAGCACATGGAATCGCGGCGCAACAGTTACCTCTGCCCCCTCACGGGCCTCAAGAACCGAAGACCCTTCTTCGATGCAGGCCTGAACGAGTTTCGGCGGCAAAGGGAGAACGGAGAACCGTTGACCCTGATGATCTTCGGTCTGGATGACTTCCATGGTTTCTGCACACGATTCGGCCAACAACAGGGCGATCGGTTGCTTCAGGAGCTGGCCAGACAACTGCAATCGGACTTTGGGGAGAGCGCCCTCTACGGGCGTGTGAGTGATGACGAGTTCGCCGTGTTGCAGACAGGCTTGGTGGGGCAGGAGGCGGTAGCCCAGGCGGAGGGCTTCCGTTCCGGCCTGGCTCTCCAGGGCTGGCTGGTGGGGGGAGTCCGCCATCCTCTTCCCGTCAGCCTGGGCACGGCTTGCGCCAGCAGCGACGACACCAGCTTCAAGGACCTGTTCCAACGGGCTGAAGCGGCCCTGAAGCAGGCCAGGCTGTCCGGAACAAGCCTGCCTGGCTGAACCGAGCCACACTCACGGGGCCAGTACAGCCGCGTGGGCCCCGGACAGAGCGGCTTGCAGGGACTCGACCCTGATGGGCTTACCAATGAAATCATTCATGCCGCTGGCCAGGGCCTCGGCACGGTCGCAGTCACGAATGTTGGCGGTGACCGCGACGATCCAGGGCCGCACCGTGTTGCCGGCCTGCTCACGAATTCTGCGGGTGGTCTCAAAGCCATCAACCTTTGGCATGCGCAGATCCATCAGGATGATGTCCGGATCCAGCAGCCGCTGCTGGACAGACCTGAAGAGAGTCCGTTCAGCCACCCAGTAGGTAACAATCAGAGCAGAACCGGTAATGGAAAAGATTCCCAATGCCAGCAGGATGGAAGCCCGGGAGAGCCTGCACCTTGACTCCGATGGACCATCAATGGTGCCCACCCCGCCCCTCATCGCATCACTCAGTATCATTCGGATGCAACCGACTCTGTGGCTCGGCGCCAATCGCGATACCTGCTCAAGGCCACGCGAAGATCCGCTAATCGAAGTGGTTTGGAGAGAAAGTCGTTCATCCCAGCCGCTGCACACTCCTGCCGGTGGGAGTCGAATGAATAGGCTGTCAGGGCAATGATGTAGAGATCAGAGTAACCTTCGCTGCGCAGTTGGCGTGAGGCGGCCATGCCATCCAGACCTGGCATGGCCACATCCATGAAGATGAGATCCACGTTCCCCTTCCTGACGGATTGAATGGCCGCATGGCCGTCTCCCACCGCATCTGCGCTTAGATGCAATCTGGCCAGCATCAACTCAAGCACCCTGCGGTTGACGCGGTTATCATCAGCAACGAGAATTCTGATTCCAGGCTCCAAGCCTTCTTCGGGATTGTCCCTGACAATCTCACCCTGCTCCTGCGAAGCCAGCGTGAACGGCAGACTGACCGTAAAGCAACTGCCGGATCCGAGACTCGAATCAACGGAAATGTCGCCCTCCATCAATTGGCACAATCTCGAACAGATGGCGAGGCCGAGGCCGGCACTTTGCTGCGTCTGGGCGGGATTGGAATGGCCAATGAACTCCTCAAAGATATGCGGTAGAGCCTCCCTGGAGATGCCAATACCCGTGTCGGAAACATGGAACATTAAGGATCTCAGGTTAGCCGTGGCCGCCAAGGTATCAACGCTGAGACGAATCTCCCCCTGATTGGTGTACTTGCAGGCATTCCCCAGCAGGTTGAACAGAATCTGACGCAGCTTGAGATCATCACCAAAGAGCCATCTCGGCGTATCCGGTGGCATGCTGAGGTGCAAGCCGAGGTGTCTTACAGAGGCTTGATACTGAAAGAGATGAATGATGTCATTGAGTAAACTATGAAGGTCGAAGGTTCTGGAGTTGAGTGCCAATCGCCCGGTTTCAATCTGCGAGATGTCCAGAATGTCGTTGATCAGGCTTAGCAGATACTCGCCGTTTTGATGAATCGTTTCGAGCATCTCCCGTTGCTGCCCCTCCATTGGGCTGCTGAGCAGCACATCCGTCATCCCGATCACAGCGTTCAATGGGGTGCGGATTTCATGGCTCATGTTGGCCAGAAACCGGGTTTTGGATTGGCTGGCTGCCAGGGCCTCATCGCGCGCCAGCTGCAACGCGCGGGTTCGCTCGACCACCTGCACCTCCAGCTGGTCACGGGCATCGATCAACTTGTCCTGGGCCTGAACAATCGCGCTTTTGTCCCTGAAGGTGAACACCAACGACGGCTTACCAGGGAGATCGACAGTCGCCCAGGACACCTCAATCACCTGGCGGAGAGGCGCACCCAGCAGTTCCCAGGTGCTGGATCCTTCTGATCCCGAGCTCCAGAACGGCAGGCCTGATTGGCTGTCGCTGAGCTCGTGGAGATAGGGCCTCGGGAGGATCTGGCTCAGGCATTGGCCAAGGCTCTGCAAGCGGGACAAACCCACGAACCGATCAAACGATGCATTCGTCCATTCCACGATTCCGTTGAGATCGGTGAAGGCAAGGGCCTCGTCAACGGCTCCCAGGGCCGCCTCCAGCCTCCCGAGAGTGCTGCGAAGCTGGCCGACAAGGGTCTGGTCCGGCATGCACGCCTCAGGTCAACGGACGCAGGGTTGCCGCGAACACCCAGCTATCGCCACGGCGTTCGGCCACAATGAAATGCTCCGAGTTGATGGCCTGGTTGTCTTTGCAGATGGTCATCAATTGCAGGGGATGGTTGAGAATCTGCGATTCACCAATGATCTGGAAACGGGAGAAGCCGAGATGGTGGGCGTCTTGATAGGCAGCCGGCAGGATCATGGAAAGAGAATGGCCCTTGAGATCGTCCAATGTCCATCCATAGGTCGCCTCAAACAGATCGTTGATCTCTACAATCAAACCTTCCTGGTCGGCAGCGACAAAGGGAAGAGATTGGCGTCGTAACTCTTCAATCGTGACCATGAACCTCGCGGCTGAAGCGGCCTACCTGGTTACGAACTGTAGCGCTGTGCTCCATTGGCTCCCTCCTACCCTCTTAGCGGAATGGGGGCTTGTGGTCAGACCCACACCCGCTCGCCACCAGCGGGCGGACGGGTCTCAACACCCCAGGCCCAGACGAATGGGCTTTCGGCGATGAGTGGTAAACTCTTAGCAATTTGCGTTTCAATGTGTGGATAATCTGTACATCCTGAAACCCATGGGCCTGCTCGACGCCCAGAATGGCGCTGAGTTGCGGCAGTCTGTCGGTTCAGTTCTGGCGGAGCAACCCAGGGACATCCTGATTGATTGCCAGGGCGTCGACTTCATGGACAGCAGCGGATTCGGCGCTCTGGTTTCCGTGCTCAAACGGGTCAAGGAGCAAGGTCGGCAACTGTTTCTTTGCGGTCTGTGCAGCCAGGTCCGCATCGTTCTGGACCTCACCGGCACCGAAAAAGTGTTCACCACGTTTCCGAACAGTGAGGCATGCATCGCCGCATTGGCTGCCGATCAATCGGGCGGCTCAACCGACACCTGAACAACCAGAAGGCCCGTAACGATCACGACAGCAGCGCCCGGATCAGCGAGTAGTCATCGGTGAATGGCGCATGGCCCGAGACGTGGAGGATCTGGGACAGCAACCGATCCAGGCCATCGTCATCAGCGAGCACGTCTTGGCACTGCTCCACCAGTTGCATGAAGTCGGGCAGTGTCCCCATCAAGCCACCGGGCCTCGGCACTTCATAGAGGCCATCGCTGTAGATGAGAAGACAGGCCCCTTCGCCCACCTCCAGGCTCTCGGTGCCATAGGTCGCGTCGTCGAACAGGCCCACGGCCATGCCCTGACCTTTGAGCCAATGGCAGGGAAAGGCACTGGTGCGGCTCCAGAGAAAGGCTGGGGGATGGCCCGCGCTGGCAAAACTCAGGGTTCGGCTGGAGGGCTGATAAACCCCATACCAAAGCGTCAGATACCGCCCCTGGTGACGCTCCATCGGAAACCCGGAGTTCAGGGTCTGCAGCACAGCGCCCGGATCAGGCAGATCAACGGGCAGCGAGCGGGAGCGCAGCTGGTTGTGAACGGAAATCGAGGGGAAGGCCGCCGCCAGGCCATGGCCGGAGCCATCGGCGAGGTAGAGGACGAAGTGGTCGTCATCAAGCCAGAAGAAATCAAACGAATCACCACCCAGTTCATGGCAGGGCTCGAAACGGGAGTCCGCCCGCACGGCACCACCGATGGGCTCGGGCAGCAGGGATCGCACATAACTGGCCGCCTCCTCAAGCTCCTGATCCAGCCGCAACTTCTGCTGATGCAACTCACTCGCAAGGAGCTTCAGCCGTTCATTGGCCTGGTGCAGGCGGATGCCGGAGCGGACCCGGGCCAGCAGCTCCTCCGGATCCACCGGCTTGCTGAGGAAATCATCGGCGCCGCAGTCGAGCCCCTCCACCCGGTCTTCCACCCGGGAGCGTGAGGTCAGCAGGATGAAGTGGGCCGATTCCAGGGCCGGTTCCGCCTTGAACGCCCGGCAGACGTCCAGCCCATTCATGCCGTCCATCAGCCAGTCGCAGACGACGACCGTGGGGGGGCAGACACGGGCCTGCACCAGGGCACTGTCACCCGAATCCGCCACAACAATCTGGTAGCCCTGGGCGCGTAGACGGACCTCGAGGATGCGGGAATGGATGCGATCGTCATCCACCAGCAGAATCGAAATCGGGGCGGGACAACCTTCCATCGGCGTCAGGCGTCCATCGGACGCCGCTGGCGCAGCGCTTCGGTCACCCGTCCAGCCTCGACAAGCAGCTGATCGATTCTGACCTGGGGCCACAGCTCGGAATCGGAGCGCAGGGACTCCTCAACCTGGCCGCACAGCGTGGCCAACCGCAGGGCCCCCAGGCTGGCACTGGGGGAGCGCAGCGAATGGGCAGCGGCGATCATTGCCGGGGGATCGTGGTACTGGTGGGCCATCACCACCGACGAAACGAGTCGCATCGCGTCCTCGAGGTAGAGGTCGATGAGCTCCTGGAGCACGGCCGCCGCCCCGTCTCCCATGGCTTGCTCCAATTCCTCCCAGGCGGCCGCGTCGATCGGGTCGGCCCCTCCACCCGCTGGCGCTTGGGGTTGGTCGCGGGGCTGGTAGTGCTCCAGGGCGTAGGTGAGCTGGGCAGGCACGATCGGCTTGGCCAGAAAGTCGTCCATGCCGGCCTGGAGGCAGGCCTGGCGATCCTCTGGACGGCCATGGGCGGTCATGGCAATGATCCAGGGCTGCACGAAGGGAGCCGGCAGACAGCGGATCGCCCGCGTGGTCGCGTAACCATCAAGCTCCGGCATCTGCACGTCCATGAACAGCACGTCGAAGGGGGTCTCCTGCACGGCTGCGATCACCTCGGAGCCCGAAGCCACGGCCTCGGCCCGGTAACCCAGCCGCTGCAGCAACTGAAGCGCCAACTGGCGGTTCACGGGGATGTCATCGACGACGAGCAGCCGCAGCGGCAGCCGGTCAGCGAGGCGATGGGGGCCGCCCTGGGGGGCAGATTCGCGCGTCAGCGTTGGCGGCCCGGCCAGCCGCAGCTCCAAAGGGCTCTGCCCTTGCTGAATCAGGGCCAGGCGGAGCTGTTCGAATCGCACAGGCTTGGAGAGCATCACAGCCGGCGTCTTGGCCAGCGCTGCCAGCTCTGACACCTTGCACCTGTCAGCCAGGACGATCCAGGGACGCCGCTGAAGCAAGGGGTCCTGCAGAAAGGCTGGTTGGGTTGTCTCCCCTTCGGAGCACAGCAGCCGCCCATCGATGACCACCACGCCAGGGCCGAGGTCGCCGATCTGGGGCTGGGCGGTCGGTATGGGGATCTGGCAGGGATCGGGGGCGATCACCGAGAGCCCTATCCAACCCAGCTGCTTCTGGAGCACGGCGCGCAGGGTGGGATTGCCGACCAGCAGCAGGATGGCGGACGCCGGCGGCACCAGGGGCTCCGGGCTGTTGCTGGCCTGGGGGGCCGGATCAAGATGCAGCAGCACGTTGAAGGTGAAGACACTGCCTTTGCCTTCCTGGCTGGCCAGGTTGATCGAGCCCCCCATCAACTCACACAGGCGCCGTGTGATCGCCAGACCAAGGCCCGTGCCGCCGTAGCGCCGGGCGGTGGAGGGATCGGCCTGGCGGAAGGGCTCGAACAACTGGGGAATCAGCGCGTCGGACACGCCGATGCCGGTGTCGCGGATCTGAAACGTGAACTGGCACGGGGTCGGCTGACCGGCCTCAGCGGCCTGGGGCTCCGCTGACACCGTGACGACGATCTCGCCCTGGGGGGTGAATTTGACCGCATTGCTCAGCAGATTCCAGAGGATCTGGCGCAGACGGGTGAGGTCGCCGATGACAGCCGTGGGCAGGCCGGGCTCGATGTCGAGGATCATTTCCAGCGGCTTGTCCAAGAGGCGGGACACGCTCAGATCGAGGGCCTCTTCGATGCAGATGCGGAGGTTGAAGCGCTGCTCATCCAGCTGCATGGCACCGGATTCGATCTTCGAGAAGTCGAGAATGTCATTGATGATCGTCAGCAGGGAATCGGTGCTGCTGTTGATGATCTCGACATACTCCCTCTCCATGGGCTCCAGCTGGGAGTCCTGAAGTAAACCGGCCATGCCGATGATGGCGTTCATCGGAGTTCTGATCTCATGGCTCATCGTGGCCAGAAACGTATCCTTGGCGGCATTGGCGGCTTCAGCAGCCTGCTTGGCCGCCTCCAGCTCCGCATTGAGCGTCGACAGACGCTGGGTTGACTCGCGCAACTCCCCACGCTGCGCGAAGAGAATCTCATTGAGCTTCTGGCTTTCTGAGAGCGCCACATTCCTGGCCTGCAGCAGGAAAAGAAAGTCAACCAGGGAGTCATGCAAAGGAAAGTCATTGATCTTTAGACTGAGGGTCTTAAGATCCTCCAGTTGCAGCAAACAGGGCGTACCAACAAACAACAGCTGTTCCCTTTCGTCAAGGCAACAGATCTGGCCCTTCAGTTGCAATGGAATCGCGGCGGACTTGAAAATCACGTGCCGGTCTGTGCAGTCACTCAGACTGGCGAAGTTCATGGGGACATCCGGTCGCAGGAGCAGGAAGTGCTCATCGAGGGGCTGCCCCACCAGCTCCGGGACAGAAAGGATGCGACGCAGAACAGAGCCGACGGACTGGATACGTAGCTCTCGGTCGACGACGAAATGGAAAGGGAACAGGGGATCGAGAAGGTGGTCAGGTAACGGCACGGAAGGCACCTTCAGAAACGACGAACCTTCACTCGCTCGTCATGCCGTCATCCGGCCGACCTGCGACAGATTCGGAAGGCGGAGAAAGGCGAACGTGGAACAGGTCCGTGGCATCGCCCCTGTCGCGAGAGGCGACCTGATCGACCGCCAGTGGAGTACGAAAACGCTTGCCCAGGCCATGAAGCAGGCCGGTCACCATGGGGGCAAGGCCGCGCCGCTTTGAACGGTACTCCAGTTGCATAGAGGCGTCAGCACTGTGCTCGCAACGGAAGGAGGGAGGCTGTAGCTCAGGAAAAGCCAGGGCGGCGCGGGCGTGGAGATTATCGAGATGATCCAGGAATTCTGGCAGGGTGTCCCCTGTGCTTTCGAGCAACTGCTCGTAACCTTCCGTGGCTGTGTAGGTGATCCAGTACTCACCAAAAGCCTGCATGATCTGATCACCCGTGAGGCCAAGTTCCTCCGTGGCCGCTGCCACCAGCCGATGGGTCACGTCGTCGGGATAGGCCTGGTACGTGGAAAAGAAATCCAGATCCTGGAGATCGGCCCGCTCCTTGATGCGCTGCCACACCTCCTCACCATGGTGGGTGGTGACCATCTGCTGAATGGCCCGGTTGACAAGCCCGTACATCGTTGAACGGCCAGATAGATGAATCTAGCTCAGGGAACCAAGGGGCTAGACGACGACCGTCAGATCACAGCGGGGAGTTGATCGAGGCACCACCGGAAATCGCTGCGCACCTGTTCACGCACGTGCTGATGATCGAACCGGCGCCCGCGGCTGGCCAGAATCGCTTCCAGCGCCGACGAAGGAACCAGGCTGGCCAGATCACAGCCGGGTAGATCGAGTCGCCGGCTGAGGTCCCTGCCCTTGTTGGAATAGTGGAGATGGTACGGAACCCGCCCGGCCGCCAGCGAAAGAACGGCCGTGTGAAAACGTACGGCAATCACGCTGTCGACCAGAGCGAACAGGGCCATGGCCAACTGCCAACTCGGCACGGCTGGATCGGCGACGAACGGGTTGAGGATGGCGGTGTCGGGGGCCCGTTCCTGGATGGCGGCGGCCACTTCGAGATCATTATCGGAGCCATAGGCGCCCGATTGGATCAAAATGACGGGCCTGAGTCCGGCCCCGGTGAGTTCAACGCTGAGCTGGGCCATTCTGGAAACGAAGGCCTCATTGTCGTGGCCGTACATGCTGTCGAAACCACGCACAGACAGGACGGCTGCCTGGGATGGATCAATCCCTAGCCGCTCCAGGCATTGCCGCGCCGTGGCCTCCGCCAGGGGGGAACTCTCCAGCACAAAGGCAATGTCGTAGGACAACCGTGCTTGAACCCCTGCGGCGCAGAGGCGCTGGTGACTTTCGGCATCCCGCACACAGACAGCCGCCAGGCGCTTGAAATACCGCTGCAACAGGAGAAAGCTGAGGCCGTGGCAGGAGCGAGGAATCGACTGGCCGAACAGGATGGTGCGGTTCGGACTGTGCCTCAGTTCAGCCAGGTTCTTGAGGAAGGCTTTGGTGACAAACCATTCACGGGAATTGTTGAAGATGTCCCCCCCCACGCTCACGTAAGCGTCGCAATTCCTGGGCCGTTCGGACAAGAACGTGACCCCAAGGGTGGCATCGGGCCGTTCATCCTGAACGCAACCCACCAGCTCCACATCAGGCAGCAACTGACGAAAGGCGCTGTAGATCGCTGCATCCCCCAGATTCAGGGTGCTGTAGGCGTTGATCAGGCCAATGCGCACGGGAGAGGGCAGAAGTGGAGAACAGTGATGGAAACGGCGCAGAAACGACTAACGCGTTACGCATGAATCCATAGTGAAGCAGGAGCAAGCCACTGGTTCTTATCCTATCAGCCCTGGCCAGAAGGTAACCACGTGGTGGGTCGGGTAGCTTGTGCAACGACCTGGGCCAGACCTGCCGACCAATCAGATGGCTTGTCCAGATCCCTATGCCCAGGCTGCTGCTCGCCTTAGCGGGTCTGGCAGGCCGTGTGAGCCAGGCCATCAGCGCAGAACACTTCTATCCTGGCGGCAACGATAGAATCAAGTAGACCGAATGAGTCGCCGCAGTTTACCTTTCACCATCTCCAAAGTAGGAACAGTACGGACAAACTTGCGATAGGCGGCTGCTATACCGAGTAGTTTAACAGGACGCTGACCGGCAAAGGCGGTTCGATCCAGTAGTGCAAACCATCGATCTTGAAAATTTGCGGCATAATCTGCGTGCCAGGGCTTGACTTTGCCTAAGAAATGAATAATGCCATCTGAAAAATCAGCATCGGCCCTGCCTTTGGATGTATTCCACTTCGGATCGAGCACCAGCCAATCGCCTGCCAAGACGATATTCAGAGCATCTTGATCCATTTGGTCAAGCAAATCATAGTTGTCCTGTGCAACCGCTAGAGCCTTCGATTGGATCTCATGATGCCTCCATGCATCCAGATCCATCACAATCACTCCTGAATTAAAATACTGGCGAGGATTGTCTAGTTTCAGCTTTTCGCGAAGTCGCTGCTGCTGCTGTGGGGTGTCTATGCCACCATCAATAACACAAGCACTGAATTTGCCATGCAGATCCAGAAGCTGCAGTTCAGTTAGATCCGAGCAAACGATTAAGTCCGTATCTAAATAGATGCAGCGAGATACACCCGCCAAATATTCGGGTATAAAGAAGCGCGCATAAGGGGATTTGCTCTTGACAAGCAGAGTGCTGCGGAAGCTATTGACCCGCTCAAGATTGAACTCAATAAAGCTGATTTCGCCGATGTTGGCAGCTTGCCAGGAATTGGAGAGCTGCTGCTTATCGTCCTGCGATAGATCGACGCAAATGGCATAGACATTTAGGGTTGTGCTACAGGCTTCCAAAGCGGAACGAACGGTGACCGCCGCCCCCCAAAGATAGTTAGCCGTTGCCACAATTACAATGTTAACCATCATACCTTCAGGGACCTTGCCACACGAATTTAGCTCAGCTTTGTGATTGAGACCTGGCAGGGTGGCCATCTCCCCAGCTCCATTGCCCCAGCAGCCGTGAGCATCCCAACGGCAGTGAGGGGCATGGATCCAGTTCCCGCCTGCATGCTCCAGCAGGCCCCTACCTGTAGGAACGGCGTCTGAGGTGGTGCGCAGCTCTCCGGTGGGGGCATGGCGGCGCTCCTTGACAAGGCCTGGTGGACCAGGACGGCGCCAAGGCCCCAGGCTGTACCGGTTCCTGGGGGACGACCGGTTCTCATGAGCCTCAGCCTCGCGACAACTAGCCGCAACACTGGCGGAGACAGCACTCCGCGCCGGCAGCGACCATTTGGGAAGAGCCTTGCGGTAGCTCAATAGATTAGCCGCCACCCACTGATTGGCTGCGCAGGGCTAGTCTTCGCGGTCGGGAGCAGAGCGATACACCGACTCAGCCGAAGACGGATAGGCAAGCCAGGGGCCATACAGACACACGTTGCACCGGACCTGCCTCCAGGTGACGGGAATCATCAGGCGATTGAGTGATCACTCGTCAAACTCGCCCAGGCTGAAAGCCGGTAGCCCGCAGTCTACGGATACGCTAAGATTGTCTGAGCAAGCCAAAAAGCGAACTCTCCCAGATCGACACAGATGTCGAAACTTCTTTTTTGGCTTGTAGGGCTCGCTTGCTTTGTTGGCACTCCAGGATCGTCCTTGGCATTACCGATCTCCCCAGGAGATCGAGTCAAGGTGACAATCCCTGAAGGGGAAGAATTCAGTGGCATCTTTGAAATCAATCTGAACGGAGAGCTTGAAATTCCCTTTTCCAAGGGAATCTACGCTGTGGGTCTTGAGCCGGAACAGCTTCAGAAGCGGGTCTATCAAACCCTGGTGCAACAAGGCTTTTTTCAGCCATCTTTTCTGAGGGTCAGTCTGAGTGTCATTCAATGGGCACCTGTCCCGGTCTTTGTCATTGGATCTGCTTTTCAGCCTGGACGGTTGTTGATCAACGAATTAAGTGACGTCGAACAGACCCAGACTCCTGTTCAACTTTCTGGGCAAGCCCCGCTCAATCGTATGCTCACAACGGCACTCCGTCGTGCAGGAGGCATTACTCCCACGGCCGATGTCGCCGCGATACAGGTGAAACGAGGTTCAAAAAGGCAAGTGATTGATATGTCCGGTGCTTTTACGGGAGAACCTTTTAACGACATCCCACTCATTGCTGGTGATCAAGTCATTGTTCCGGACACTGGTACCGTTAATCCACTAATCGTTCGCCCTTCTCAGATTACGCCCGCTGAAGTTGAGATTAACATTTCAAATCTTACTGTTCCTGCGGCTGGAAACTCTGTTGCTGGCATTGGCTCTCAGGCTAGGAACTTTCCCTATGGATCTCGCTTGTCCCATGCGGTTGTCTCGGCCAACTGTGCTGGTGGAACCATGGTCACCAATGCGCGACGCCGAGCCATCCTGGTGAGAACTGAAAGGATCTCGGGGAAGACGACTGTCTACGAACGAGGAGTAGAAGATCTTCTTCGCGCGTCTACAAGCAACGCCAACAACCCCTATCTCATGGCAGACGATGGTGTTGCCTGTTATGATTCGAAGATGACCAACTTCCAGGCTGTTCTTAGCATCTTTACTCAGTTTCTGAATCCATCCGTTTTGATTTATGATCGCAGTATTCCCTAGAATCGAGTGAAAGACTCTCCGCCGATCATCGGACGACTCAGGCCTAAGGTGCAGGCCGTGCGAGAACCCTTGGGAAAGGCGAAGCGACTGTTTGCCGAACAGTTTGGAAATATTCCTGGGTTGAAGGCACCCGATCCAAAAGGTTGGTGGAACAGACTGAGTCGAACCGACAAGCTTCGCTGGAGTCGTTATCTTTTCGTATCCACATGCACAAATGGATTGATATGGGGTACCAGTATTTTGTATCTTGCACTTGCGAAACCTGTCTACACTAGCTCCTTTGCTTTAGTTTTACCTGGAAGCGCTAATGCTGTTAATTTAAGCCTGCCTGAAATTGGTCAAGCCACGGCATCAAACGAATCACTCGGCCTGGCTACGTTTGATCCTCGTGCAAACTATGAATACATCTTCGTTAGCGAGCAAGTCATCGCGCGGGCTGCCAAGATTGCCAATATTCCTAAGGCAGATTTCGCCAAGCCTCGCATTAAGAACATTGATAACACAACGCTGATGCAGATTGATACCACCGGTCCATCGCCTGTAGATGCACGAAAGCGCGCCTATGCGTTGCATGACGCCATGGTAGAGCGTCTCCATGAGCTGCGTGTCAGCGAGATCGAGCAACGGCAAGGCCCAGCACAGGAGATTCTGCTGGAAACGCAGCAGAAGCTTGAAACTGCACAAAAGCAAGTTTCCGCATACAAGCGCAAGTCTGGCCTCACCTCTATTGAACAGGTTGAAATCCTTTCGGCTAACATTGAACAGCTACGCAAACAGAGAGCCGAGCTGGCTGCGCTGCAATCGCAGGCAGAGAGTCGATTGCAGAAGTTGAGTCGTAGCCTGGGGCTGTCTCCTTCAGAGGCAACAGATGCGTTCAAGTTGCAGGTTGATCAGATCTTCCAGCAGAATGTGAAGGACTACAGCGAGGCCACGTCTATACTCAAGGTCCAACTGTCTAAGTTCGGTCGGAATAATCCTCGCATTCTCAAAGAGATCAAGCGGCAAGAGGCTGCTAGGCAGGCAATGAATCGGCGTGCCAACGAGTTGCTCGGTCGCTCTCCATCTGCCCAGACTCTCACCAGACTGGCGTTGACTGGTGCCAGTTCTGGCCGCGATTCACTCTTCCAGAACTTGGTGAACTACCAGTCAGATGCTTCAGGTGCAGCAGCACAGGTTCGCAAGCTTGATCAACAGATCAGCTCCTTGGAGGGGCGCCTCAGGTTGATGTCCCAGAAACAGTCTTCTTTGGAGAACCTTAAGCGAAATGAACAGATAGCAGAAGCTGTCTTTGCATCCACATTGGCCAAACTGGATCTTGGCCAGGCCAATATCTTTGCAGCATTCCCACTGATTCAAATAGCTGTGGAGCCATCCTTGCCAGAAACAGCTACGTCACCAAAGCGAACATTGGTGCTTGCTGGCTCAGCATTTGGTTCCATCCTGACGACTGTAGGTCTTTGGATCCTATGGATCCGCAAGCCCTGGATCAAACGGGTCGCCAATTGGATTTCTACATAACAAGGGGTCTTCATTGGGACTTAAAACGCTTCTTTCAAGGGCCTTCCAGTCTGAGGATGATCTTCAGCCGAGAAATTGGCCAGAGCGTTTGGTCTGGTGGTCGATTATTTGCACCTACCCTATCTGGCTATTCGGTGGACTTTACGTTGTGGGGTCTATTCTCTGCTGGCTGCTTCTGGGCTGCCTATTGATTAAGATTCTGGCCCGAATGGATCACCCAGAGGAAAATGAAGAAATTTCCATATCACCCGTGATTTGGCTTTGGATCATCGGCATGATCATCATGGAAGTTGCCTTGATTGCAGGACATGTGAACTTCAACCTCGGGACTGGAGCTATCATCAAGTCCACGATTGGTTGGGCCAAAGGGTGGGCCGCCCTAGCGCTCTATCCGTTAGCAGGAGCTCTGCCGATTCGGAGCAGCATCCCCACGCGTGCCATTTGCATCGTGGGCTTTCATACGCTCCTCATCATGCCGCTCCTTCTGCTAACCCCGCATCTGGGCCTGCCAGAAGTGCTCTATGTCTCGCCATTGAGAGCCGTCGGTGGTCCAGGAAATGAATTCTTTGACGTTCCACTCTACGAGATTGATGGTAGCACCGGTGACCTTCGCTGGCGGCTCTTCGCTCCATGGGGGCCTGCTCTTGGGTTTGTCGGCAATATCAACTTCATGATCTGTCTGCTGGAAAAAGATCGGAAATGGAAGGTTCTGGGCATCATTGGCTCGATCCTTATGTGCTTCGTCTGCAAGTCGCGTCTTGCCCAGCTCTGCATCATCCTGATTCCAGCCGTTACGGCAGTGGTATCCAGGCTGCGTCAACCATTCATGCTGATTTCTCTTGGCGTAGTTTCCTATCTTGGAGGAATCTTTGCTACGTCTATTCTTACCGCCATCAGCGACTATTGGGAAGGGTTCAAAGGTGCTCGGGCTGGCTCTACGCGTGTTCGCTTTGCCTTAAAGCGCATCGCCTTCCATCGCTGGGAGACAGAGGCTCCGATTTGGGGACATGGTGTCGTAGAGGGCGGCCCCCATCTGGTTGAGTACATGGCCATTGGCTCCCATCACACCTGGGCCGGAGTGCTTTTTGTGAAGGGTATTGTTGGCTTCGTCGCTCTGGCTGTTCCCATGTTGGTTACAGCGCTTGATCTATTGCGGCGTGCTGCCAGTCCCCGCTATCAACTTGGCTCAGCTGGGCTGGGAATCATTATTCTCTTGTTTATGTATACATTTGGCGAGAATCTGGAGATCCTGGTCTACCTCTTTTGGCCTGGAATGCTTATCATGGGAATGGCTCTACAGGAGAACAAAGCCCCGCTCCAGTCAGAAATTCTTCCCGTACCGTGATTCACACCCAATCCGCCAGCCGTGAGACACCTTGATGCCATGACGAGCATTCTGAAGGCAACAGCATGGCCAGTGTCGTTGCGGTCTCGACCGCTCTGCCTGTGGGGACACAGTCTGTGGCCGTTGCTTTGCCACTCGAGTCTTAACCGTGGGGTAGACCTTTGATGCGTCTGCTCAGCCAGCTGAAGAGTTTCATCCCGAAGGATCGATTCATCCGCAACATCGGCTGGATGGGGGTGGGGGAGGTGGGGATTCGCGTCTCGCGTCTCGTCGCCACAGTGCTGTTGGCCAGGCTGCTGAGCCCCAGGGACTATGGCCTGGCCGCCATCGTGTTGACGTCCGGCGAGCTTGTCAAGGTCTTCACACGCAACGGCATCGGGGACAAGATCGTGCAGGCCGATGCGGAGGATGTCAAAGAAATCTGCCAGACGGCATGGAGCCTGAACTGGCTGATCGGCTTTAGCCTCTTTGTCGTGCAGATCATTGGTTCGTTTATCTTTGCCCGCGTTTACAGCGACAACGCACTGATCCTGCCAATCATTGTGGTGAGTTTCAGCTATCTGATCTACCCACTCGCCATGGTCCAGACGGCCTTGGTACGCAGGCAAAACAGGCTCAAGTTCTACAGCTTGACCAATCTCACGGCGGTCGTCACCGACAATCTGCTGACCGGGATCTTTGCGCTGTTTGGTATGGGCATGTGGGCGATTGTACTGCCCAAGTTGCTGGTGGCTCCGGTCTGGGTCGCGATGATGCTGCGGTTTGAACCCTGGCGTCCCGTCATGACGTTCACCCTCAAACGTTGGAAATCCGTGCTGGGATTCGGCAGTCGCATCCTGGGTGTGGAGATGCTCAACACGTTCCGCGAGAATGTTGATTATCTTTTGATCGGTCGCTTCATCGGTGTCAAAGCACTAGGGGTGTACTACTTCGCCTTCAACGCTGGATTGGGCCTGAGCCTGAGTGTGATCAATGCGCTGTCCGTCTCCATCTACTCCGACTTCTGTGACGTCAGAAGCCAACCCGCCGAACTCAAGCAGCGCTTCAGCAAGAACTTGCTCACCATCACCAAGGTGATCGTGCCCGTTGTGGCGATGCAATGCAGCCTGGCCCCTCTCTATGTACCGATCGTTTTTGGGCAGAAGTGGGTGACGGAGGGTGCCGTGCCGATCTTGATGCTGATCTGCCTGTCGGCCCTGTCCCGACCCTTCGCCAACGCCTCCTCGATGCTGTTCCGCGCCGTAGGCCTGCCCCAGGTGGATCTGCTGTGGAACCTGGCCTTCACGGTGGCCCTTACCGTCGCCATCCTGATCGGCACGTCCTGGGGATCCCTGGGTGTGGCCGTGTCCGTGGCAGCGGCCCATCTCACGCTTCAGCCGATCTACCTGATGATGGGGCAACGGCTGTTGCGAAGGATTCAGGTGGCCCAGCCGGCCAGCCTTTGACGCACCTTCACAGGCCTGAGGCCCAATCCCTTTCCCCATGGAGGCCGCTGCCAGCGCGCGGTTAGGGTGATGGAAATGTTTCAAGCCTCGCTGGCCCCGCCCCAGTCCCGGGTCACGTCGGTGGTGCCATGGGTGCCATCGGAGCAAGCCGTACCGTCCTCCCGCCCGATTCACGCGTGAAGATCTACGCCATCTGTCTGATCAAGAATGAGGGCGACGTCATTGCGGATTGTCTGATTCATGCGCTGACGTTCTGTGATCGCATCTTCGTTCTCGATAACGGCAGCACCGATGGAACCTGGGAAACCGTGAATGCCCTGGCACAGCACTATCCGACGATTGTGATCGAGGACCAGCTCCTGATCCCATTCCGCGATGGGATGCGCTCGATCGTCTACAACAAATACAACCACGAACTGGCTGATCAGGATTGGTGGCTACGGCTCGATGGGGATGAGTTCCTCGAAGGGGACCCCAGAGAGGTGCTGGCCACGGCCAACCGTGAAAAAGCCGATTTCGTGACGGCCTGGAATCTGCAGTTCTACTACACGGATGCCGATTACAAGAATTGGGCGGCTGAGAAGCTTGAACCCCACCGTCCCATCACCGAACGGCGCCTGTACTACTCGGCCAATTGGCGAGAGTACCGCTTCTTCCGCAACCAACCCCATCAGACCTGGAACGAAGCGGTGGCCCCACAGTGGCCCAACGGACTCACCAAAGCCTGCTCGCAGCGTCTCTACAATCGCCACTACCCCTACCGCACGCCTGACCAGATCAAGGAGAAGCTTCAGGCCCGCTACGGCCACGAACAGTTTCGCCATATCGACTCCGTCGACTGGACATCGAAGTTGCTGCCTGCGCGCCAACTGAACCACTTCCAGGAGGGTCAGCCGCCCATCATCAACCAGTTCGATTACTACGCCAAACGCCTGCGGATGATCCGGATCACCCTGATGGGACGGATCAGGGCCGTCCTGCGTCGTCTTCTGGGTGGCCACCGCTCCAGCCATACGTCGTAGCCACCACGATGGTGAACCTTCATCACCACGGGACAGCTGCGGTGGTTCCAGACCCTGAACAACTGGACGACCCGGCCATTTCCGTGGTGGTACCGATCTACAACGCGGCGCCACACATCGAGCAAACCCTGCGCTCCGTGCAGAACCAGAGCCTGAGCAACTGGGAGCTGATCGCTGTTGATGACGGATCCACTGACGACAGCCTCGCCATCGTGTCGCGCCTGTTTGGGGACGATCCCCGGGTGCACCTGGTAAGCCAGCCCAACGCGGGAGTCTCGATCGCCCGCAATCGCGGGGTGGCCCTCAGCCGTGCGCCCCTGATCGCCTTTCTCGATGCCGATGACCTCTGGCATGCCGACAAACTGCGCCAGCATGTGGCCTACCACGCCAACCATCCTGATGTCGGCGTGAGTTTCGCCCGCATCGCGTTCCTTTCCCCTGGGGGAACGCCCACCGGCCTGCTGGCGGCCCTGCCCCGGGAATCGCATCGGCCGGTGGATTTTCTCTGTGAGAACCCCACCAACACCACGTCGAACTGGGTGCTGCGGCGGCAGGTGTTCGACGCAGTGGGCGGATTCGTCACCGACATGAGTTATTCGGAGGATCTGGAATGGCTGCTGCGGGTGGCCTGCGATGGCCGCTGGCAGATCGCCGGCTTGCCCCAGGTGCTCACCTACTACCGCACCTCGGCAGGGGGACTCTCCTCAAGCCTGCACCGCATGGAACAGGGCTGGCTGCGGCTGATCAGCGAAGCCCGTGGCTATGCGCCCGAGCTGGTGGCGAACCACTTCGCCACGGCCCAGGCCATCCACCTGCGCTACCTGGCCCGGCGCTCCCTGCGCCTCGGAGGAGCCCCCGCCATCGGCACCGATTTCATGCTGCGCTCCCTGCGCTCGGATTGGCGGATCCTGCTGCGGGAGCCGCGCCGTACCGTGCTCACGGCCCTGGCCGTCTTCACCAGGCAGCTGCTGGCCCCCTTCCGCCGCCTGGGTGGCCGCCACGACGAGGCACGGCCATGATGGCCTTCGCCAATGCCCCTCTGCCTGTGAGCGCACTGACATGAGCCAATCCCCTCTGGTCTCAGTGGTGATGCCGCTCTACAACTCCGCCGCCACGGTGAGGGAAAGCCTGGAATCCGTTCTCAGCCAGACCTACCCCAACCTGGAGATCCTGGTGGTGAACGATGGCTCCACCGATGACGGGGTGGCGATCTGCCAGGGGTATGGGGACGGGCGCGTTCGGGTGGTGCATCAGCAGAACCGGGGCCTGGCCGGGGCGCGGAACACAGGCATCCGGCAGGCCCAAGGGGAGTTCCTCGGATTTCTGGACAGCGACGATCTGTGGCTTCCCACCAAGGTGGAGAGGCATGTGGCCCATCTGCAAGCGCGGCCGGAGGTGGGTGTCAGCTTTTCCCGCTCCGGATTCATCGATGAGAGCTCCAGGCCGATCGGGATCTACCAGATGCCGAGGCTGCAGGACATCACGCCGGAGATCGTCTTCTGCCGCAATCCGATCGGCAATGGCTCAGCTGTGGTGATCCGCCGAGACGTCTTTGACGCCATTCGCTTTGAGGCGAATCTCTATGGCGAAGTGGAAGACTTCTTCTTTGACGACACCTTTCGACAGTCCGAAGACATTGAGTGCTGGCTGCGGATTGCGCTGCAGACCCATTGGCGGATCGAGGGAATCCCCGAGGCACTGACGCTCTACCGCATCAGCGACGGCGGACTCTCGGCCAATCTGATGAAGCAGTACGCCTCCTGGGAGCGGGTTCTGCTCAAGACCAAAGCCACCCACCCCGATTTCGTCGCCCAATGGGGCTCCAGGGCCCGCGCCTATCAGCTGCGCTACCTGGCCCGCCGGGCCACCCGCCAGCGGGACGGCGCCCTGGCCGTGCGTCTGCTGCACCAATCCCTGGCCACCGACTGGAGGGTGCTGCTCGAGGAACCGCGACGTACCTTGATCACGCTGCTGGCCGCCTACCTGCTGCGGCTGTTGCCGGAGGCTCCCTATCGCTGGCTGGAGGGTCTGATGCTGCGCTCCACGGGGGCCAGTCAGCAGCGGCGCATGCGTGGGGAACTGAGCTGATGAAGATCCTGCTGGTCTGCTCTTCAGGGGGGCATTTCAAGGCGCTGCAGCAGCTGGCCGATTTCTGGGGGCGCCATCCCCATCTCTGGGTCACGTTTCGAACGCCCACGACGGAAACGGCCCTGGCCGATGAACAGGTGCTCTGGGCCCACAGCCCCACGAATCGCAACCTGCCGAATCTGCTGCGCAACCTGGGGCTGGCGTTGCAGGTGATCCGCAGAGAGCAGCCAGACGTGATTCTTTCCACCGGCGCCGGTGTGGCTGTTCCCTTTCTTCTTCTCGGTAAGCTGTTTCGATGCAAGACCGTGTTCATCGAGTCCGTGACCCGCATTGAGACGCTCAGCCTGTCGGCGCGGCTGGTGCGACCCTTCCTGGACATCCTCTATGTGCACTGGCCCCAGCTGCAGCGTCGCTATCCCCGGGCCGAACTTGTCCAGGGCAAGCTCGGATCATGATTCTCGTCAGTGTCGGAACAGAGCAGTTCCCCTTCAATCGGCTGATGCAGTGGGTGGAGCTGCTGATCCAACAAGAGCTCATCGATGAAGAGATCGTCGTTCAATACGGCACCTGTACGTTTCTCCCCAGTGGCACCACCGTGTATCGGCTGTTGAAGGAGGAGTCGTTTCGGGCCCTCGTGCAGAGGGCCCGGGTGGTGATTGCCCACTGCGGAGAGGGCACGGTGCTGTTGCTCGATGAGATGCAGCAGCCCTTCATTCTTGTTCCCCGCAGTGTGCGTTACCAGGAGCATGTGGATGATCATCAGGTGGAACTCGCCCTGGCACTGACGGAAATGGGGGTGCCGATCGCCTGGAGCCCGGGCGATCTGGTTCGCTTTCTTCTGGCGCCTTTCAAGACCTCGATCAGCGACGTGACCGATAGCTCCGCCCAGTCCCTGTGTCGCAGTCTGCAGAGCCACTTTTCTCCGGCATGACAGCTCACCCTTCTCCCAACGCGGCTGTGGTCAGAACCGTTCAGAACGGGGTGCTGATTCTCCAGCTGCCCCCACGGCTGACCGTCACTGAGGCCGTGGCTTTCCGCGCCGGTTTCTGCGGCTGGCTTGAGGAGGTGGAGGATCTGCGCGAAGTGATCCTGGATTTCGGCAGGACGGCCAGCATCGACAGCAGCGGCATCGGTGCCCTGGTCGGCGCCATCAAGGCCGTCCAGGAGCGGGCCGTTCCCCTCTGCGCCTGGAGCCTGCACCGGCAGGTGTTCCTGGCCCTGCAGCTGACAGGGCTGGAGAAGCTGTTGCCGATGGCAGCCCATTCCGAGGGCCTGCTCCCCCAGCTCTCCCACGTTGAGGACCAGCGCCCCCCCCTCACCCACCCTTCGGTGCGCTCCGGGATCAAGCGGTTCATGGACATCTGTGGCGCACTCATCGGCCTGGGGATCACGGCGCTGCTGTTCCTGCCCCTGGCCGTGGCCATCCGCCTGGACAGCCCGGGGCCCATTCTGTTCAGTCAGGTGCGCTGCGGCTGGATGGGCCGCCGTTTCCGCATCTGGAAGTTCCGCTCGATGGTGAGCGATGCCGAGACCCTCAAAGGCAGTGTGGCGAACCAGGCCCAGGGCGCTTTCTTCAAGAATGACAATGACCCCAGGATCACCAAAGTGGGCCGCATCCTGCGCAAGACCAGCCTCGATGAACTGCCCCAGTTCTGGAACGTGCTGATCGGCGACATGAGCCTGATCGGAACGCGGCCAGCCACCCCGGATGAGGTGCGTCGCTACGCCATTCCCAGTTGGCAGCGGTTTGATGTGCGCCCCGGGCTGAGTGGGGAATGGCAGGTGAATGGCCGCTCTTCCATCCGTGATTTCGAAGATGTGATCAAGCTCGACCTCCGCTACCAGCAGAACTGGAGTCTGGGCTACGACCTCCGACTGATCGCCAGAACATTCCTTGTGCTGCTCAGCAAGGATTCGGGGGCAGCATGAGTCTGCCCATGGCGGCAGATTTCGTGCCAGATGGGCAGCTTGCGGTCAGCAGTGATCTCAATCAGCTTGAGCTTGTCCTCAGCTGGTTCGAGGGACTGGGCCACCCCGACGTGCCCGCCGATGTCTGGATGCAGGCCCAGCTGGCTCTTGTGGAAGGGTTCACCAACGCCGTGCGCCATGCCCATGCCCACCTGGTGTCGCCACCACAGGTGCAGCTCGCGCTGCAGCGGAGCAGCCGCCTTGTGCGCCTTCAGATTGTCGACCACGGCGACGCCTTTGATCTGGCGTCGGCACTGGTCAGGGTGGAAGCCGAGATCGCCGCCAGTGGTTCGGACCCCCTGGCCAGGGAGGCCCATTGGGGGCTGGTGATGTTTCTGAAGCTTCAGAAGGAGTATGGCTGGACGATCAGCTACTGCAGGGAGGACGACGACATCAATGTCCTGTGCCTGAGCCACGCCCTGACGGCGGATGCAGGGGCCGGTGGGTCATGCTGAAGGACTCGGGATGGCATCGGGCAGGTTGAAAGATCGACCACCGCGTCCAGAGGTGAAGGTAGTAATTGGTTCCCTCCGGTCCCCGCCCCCAACCATTGGCCAGGTGCTGGCCCCAGATGATGCTGGTGGCTTCCATTGATCTCCGGCTCTCCTTCGGAAGACTCCCCAGATCACCGCTGTAGAGAATCCTCCGGCCTCGGTAGTAAAAGGCGGTCTCCAGGGGGAGCTCTCTGAGCTTGTCATCCAACCTGAACCAGACTTTCTTACTCTTGTGCAGCAACCAGAAGCTCCTCGAGCAGGTGGCCGGCACTGTGTTGTCCTTGTAGCTGTAGAGAACTCCGGGGTGGTGCTCAGGGGAGCCGAGCGATGCAGCCGTGATCTCCAGACCCATGAACAGAGCGGCAGACGTCAGGGAAGCGATGCGATGCAACCGTCCTCACCGTTCGGATCGCCAGCGTCAACGTAGCTTGACCTTCTGCGTGGCCATCACTTCTGGAAGGCCCTGGGGCCCTTGCGCTGGCTAGCCTGCAGAGCCTGCCCACGCCGTCCGCCCTTCCGACCGTGGATCCGGACCGCCGCTCCGCCTCCCTGCCCCAGTCGCGCTGGCGGCCCGCCGCCGGGTTGCTGCTGGCCGCCGCCTTGCTGTTGCCGGCCATCTCGTTGCCGTCTCCGGCCGCTCTTGCGGCCCCGGCTGCGTCGAGCAGGGCCTCCTCCAGCCAAAGCCTGCTGGCGGGGGTGCCCGTGGCACTGGTGCAGCGGCCCGATCGCCATCTGGTGCTGCAACGCCGCCAGCGGCGCCTGCTGGTGCTGGAGGCGGGCGAGCTGATCCGCACCTATCCCGTGGCGGTGGGCATGCCGGGCTGGGAAACCCCGCTGGGTCGCTTCGAGGTGTTGAACATGCACAAGAATCCGGTGTGGGAGCACCCGGCCAAAGGCACCCGCATCGGCCCGGGGCCCGCGAACCCGCTCGGCAGCCGCTGGATCGGCTTCCAGAAGGATTGTGCGGGCCGCCGCGGCTTCAGCGGTGATCAGGCGCTGGATCTGCAGGGTTGTCTGATGACCGGCTTTCACGGCACCCCGCACCGTTGGACCGTGGGCCGGGCCGTGTCCCACGGCTGCGTGCGCCTTCACGACGAAAGCGTGCAGGAGCTGTTCGAGCTGGTGGAGGTGGGCACCTCGGTCACGGTGCTGCCCTGAGCCCGATGCCTCCGGGGTCACACAGGCAGGCCCTTCAGGCAGCCCGATCAGACAGACCCGTCAGGCAGCCCCCGTAGAGTTCGGCCCTGCCGACCGGATCTTCTGATGCGTGTGCTGTTCGCCGCCGCCGAATGTGCTCCGATGGTGAAGGTGGGCGGCATGGGGGATGTGGTGGGATCGCTTCCCCCGGCCCTTGCCGCACTCGGCCACGACGTGCGTCTGATTCTTCCTGGTTACGGCCGGCTCTGGAGCCAGCTGTCGATTCCCAGTGAGCCGATCTGGCGGGGCTGGGCGATGGGCACGGAGTTTGCGATCTATGCCACCACCCATCCCACCAATGGCCTGCCGCTGTATCTGGTGGGGCATCCGGTGTTCGACCCGGAGCGCATCTACGGCGGTGACGACGAGGACTGGCGCTTCACCTTTTTTGCCAACGCCATCTCCGAGTTCGCCTGGAACCACTGGAAGCCGGATGTGCTGCACTGCCACGACTGGCACACCGGCATGATTCCGGTGTGGATGCATCAGGACCCGGAGATCAGCACGGTCTTCACCATCCACAACCTGCGCTATCAGGGCCCCTGGCGCTGGAAGCTCGACCGCATGACCTGGTGCCCCTGGTACATGCAGGGGGATCACACGATGGCGGCGGCCCTGCTCTACGCCGATCGGGTGAATGCGGTGTCTCCCACCTACGCGATGGAGATCCGCACGCCCGAATATGGCGAGCGCCTCGATGGCCTGCTCAACTACATCAGCGGCAAGCTGCGCGGCATCCTCAACGGCATTGATATCGCCGACTGGAATCCCGCCACCGACAAGACCCTGCCTGCCACGTTCAGCGCCGACGACCTGGCACCGCGGGCGACCAACAAGCGGATGCTGCAGGAACGCATGGGCCTGCGGGTGGACCCTGACACCTACGTGATGGGCATGGTGAGCCGCCTGGTGGATCAGAAGGGGGTGGACCTGCTGCTGCAGGTGGCCGATCGCGTGCTCGCTTACACCGACAGCCAGATCGTGGTGCTGGGGACCGGTGATCGCAACTACGAGGCGGGGCTCTGGCAGATGGCCCTGGCCCATCCCGGCCGGTTCGCGGTGTTTCTCACCTACGACGACGCCCTCTCCCGCCTGATCTATGCCGGCGCCGATGCCTTCCTGATGCCCAGCCGCTTCGAGCCGTGCGGCATCAGCCAGCTGCTGGCGATGCGCTACGGCTGCATTCCGGTGGTGCGCAAGGTGGGCGGCCTGGTGGACACCGTGCCGGCCCACGTGCCAGCCACTCACACCGGCACCGGCTTCTGCTTCGATCGCTATGAAGCGATCGATTTCTACACGGCGATCGTGCGCTCGTGGGAGGCCTATCGGCACACCGCCAGCTGGCAGGAACTGCAGCAGCGCGCCATGCGCGCCGATCACAGCTGGACCCGCTCCGCCCTGGAATACGACGCGATGTACCGCGAAGTGAAGGGCGTCAAGGAGCCCTCGCCGAACCGCGAGGCTGTCGAGCAATTCTCGTTGGGTCAGGAGGCCGACCCGGCTCTCGCCGATGGTGCGGCCCTCCCGGAGCGTCCCCCGGTCGCGCCCCGGCCCACCCCGGTGGTGTCGCGCAACCCGTTCTCGGCCCTGCTGCGGCGCGGCAACAGCTGAGCGGGTAGAGCTGCCTTGATCCGTGCGGGTCCGCCCTGATCCCACCGTCTGCTTCTGAACCTGGCCCATGACGGACCCGGACCCCGGCCGCTCCCAGCTCCCGTCGCTCTACACCAGCCCCTGGAGTGCCCTCGGCCGGGATCTGATCGCCGTGCTCGCCAGCCTGCGCCTGAAGGCGCAGGAACTGTGGCGTCGCAACCGCCAGGCCGATCTGATCGTGCCCGGCTTCTGGCCACGCGCGCTGGCGCCGCTGTTCTGGCCGCTGTTGCTCCTGCTGGCATTGCTGGGGCTGACGGGCGTTGTGGTGGGGCTCAGGGCGCTGGGGCCCCGTGCGGTTCCCCCTGCTGCCCCCGTAGCGGCCCCTTTGCAGCCGCCCATCACCCCCGCCGGCAGTCCCGGCCAGGCTCCCGGCCTCCCGCATTCCCCGGCCGCTGGCTCAACAGACTCCCCGAGCTCCCGGACCGTCGCCCCTGAGCCGGCAGGGGAGCGGCGGGGAGCGCGATCCCCTGCCACTCCTTCACCAGCCACACCCTCCACGAGAGCACGCTCCGCCGGCACCCCTTCGCCGTCGCCAGCGCCGCCGCCGTCGCGGCCGCCTTCTGCGCCGTCACCTGCGCCGTCATCTGCCCCGCCTGGAGCCGCCCCGCCTGATTCAGCCCTGAGCGAACCCTCCCCGCCGGCGATCGAACCGCTGCTGGAGCTGTTGGCCGACCTGGACCCGCAGCAGCTGATCCGCGTTGCCCGCCCCCATCCCGCCAGCGGCACCCTGGAACTGGAGCTGGACGCCAGGCTCGATCGGCTCAACGCTCAGGAGCGCCAGCAGCAGGCGAACCTCTGGCTGGAGCGGGCCCGCGCCCTTGGCTACGACAACCTGGAGCTCAGCGATGGCGACGGGCTGCTGATGGGCCGGCCTGCCTGGGTGGGAGGGGGCATGATCCTTCTCGATCACCAGGCTGGGGGCTGAGCGGATGCGGCTGGAGCAACTCGTGGCGCTCTGGGGCGACCCCATCGGTCCGGCCCTCGATCCCGCTGTGCCGCTGCCCCGCGTCTGCACCGATAGCCGGCGTCTGCAGCCGGGTGATCTGTTTGTGCCGCTCACGGGTGAACAGCACGATGGCCACCGGTTCCTCTCCCAGGCGGCCGAAGCCGGCGCCCTGGCGGCACTGATCGCGCGCACGCGTGCCGCGGAGCGCCCTGCCTCCCTGCCCGCCTGGCTCGTGGACGACACCCAGCTGGCCTACCAGCAGCTGGCACGGGCCTGGCGCCAGACGCTGGCGGCACCGGTGATCGCCGTGACGGGTTCCGCTGGCAAGACCACCACCCGCGAACTGGTGCGCGCCGTGCTGGCGCCGCTGGGGCCGGTGCTGGCCACCAGCGGCAATGAGAACAACGATGTGGGCGTGCCGCTCACCCTGCTCAAGGCCAGCCCCATTGAGGCGGCCGTGGTGGTGGAAATGGGCATGCGCGGTCTGGGGGAGATCGAGCGGCTCTCCCGCTGTGCGCTGCCCGATGTGGTGGTGATCACCAACATCGGCACGGCCCACATCGGCCGGCTCGGCAGCCGTGAAGCCATTGCCCAGGCCAAGTGTGAGATCACAGCCGCGCTCAGCCCGGCCGGTCTGGTGGTGATTCCCGCCGGCGATCCTCTGCTCGAGCAGGCGCTGGGCGCCGTGTGGAGCGGGCGGGTGCGCCGCGTGGCGCTCACAGGCGATGACGTCGCCGGCTCTGGTTCTGCCGCCGTGGGCCCGCACGTGCCAGCCCCTGACCTGCTCGGCCAGATCGAGGGGGATCCCGGCGCGGCCGGCGGCGCCTGGCTGCAGCTGCTTGCCGGCCCCGGCGCCGCTGCAAGCACTGCCGCTCCCGCTCCTGCTCCTGTTGCTTCAGCTGAGGGAGCTTCCATTGGCGAGGCTTCCACTGACCCTTCTCCAACGGAGTTTCGGGTGCCGCTGCCTCTGCCCGGGCGCCACAATGCCCGGAACCTGCTGCTTGCCCTGGCGGTGGCCCTGGAGCTCGGCGTGCGGGGCGATCAGCTGCAGGCCCTCCAGGTGGAGGTGCCCGGTGGCCGCAGCCGCCGTCTGCAGCTCGGCGCTGTACAGGTGCTCGACGAGACCTACAACGCCTCCCCCGAAGCGGTGCTGGCGGCCCTCGATCTGCTGGCGGCCCAGCCGGGACGCCGCTTTGCTGCTCTCGGCACGATGCTGGAGCTGGGCGAGCAGAGCGAGGCGCTCCACCGCGCCGTGGCACGCCGTGCTGCGGACCTGCAGCTGGATGGGCTGGTGATCGTGGATGGTGGTGCCATGGGCGCCGCCATGCAGGAGGCGGCCAGTGGCCTGCCGCGGCTGGCTCGCGTGCAGAGCCCGGCTGAGGCGGCCGAGGCGCTGCTGGGGTGGCTGCAACCGGGCGATCAGTTGCTGCTCAAGGCCAGCCGTGGCGTGGCCCTGGAGCGGGCGATCCCGCTGCTGGCGGCTCAGCTGGCCGGCGCCGCCGGCGTGGCGCCGGCCTGAGGCCCCGGCCAGTTCTCGCGCACCAGCTGGCGGGCCCGGCCCAGAGCCAGGGAGCCGGCGGGAACATCGCGGGTAAGGGTGGAGCCGGCCCCCACGGTGACGCCCTCACCCAGGCGGATCGGGGCCACCAATACGGAATTGGCACCGGTTTTGCTGCCGGCGCCGATCACGGTGCGGTGCTTGCGCACGCCGTCGTAGTTGGCGGTGATCGTGCCGGCTCCCACATTCACGTTCTCGCCCAGCTCCGCATCGCCGATGTAGCTGAGGTGGTTCACCTTGCAGCCGGCGCCCAGCCTGCTCTGCTTGATCTCCACGAAGTTCCCCACCCGGCAGCCCGCCGCCAACTCGGTACCGGGCCGCAGCTGGGCGTAGGGCCCGATGGCGCAGCCATCAGCGATGCTGGCCTCGCGTACCACCGAAAGCAGCACCTCCACTCCGTTGCCGAGTGTGGCGTTCTCCAGCAGGGAGCCTGGCCCGATCCGGCAGCCATCGCCGATCCGGCAGGCGCCGCGCAAGTGGGTCTGTGGCTCCACCACCACGTCGCGCCCGAAGCGGGTGGCGTCGCTGAGCGTGCAGCTGGCCGGATCGATGAAGGTGACACCCTCCACCATCCAGTGCCGCCGCAGCCGCTCCTGCAGCACCTGCTCGCACTGGGCCAGCTGCAGGCGGTCGTTGATGCCGTTGGTCTCGGCGCTGTCCTCCACCTCCAGGTGCTGGGCGGAGCCGAGCAGGGCCACGGTGTCGGTCAGGTAGAGCTCGCCCTGGTCGTTGTCGCTGGAGAGCTGGGGCAGCACCGCCGCCAGGCGGCTCCAGTCAAAGCAGTAGATGCCGGCGTTCACGAGCGGGTTGTCCCGCTGGGCGGCATTGCAGTCGCGGTGTTCCACGATCGCGCTCACCTGTGCATCCTCGTCCGCGAACACCCGGCCGTAGCCGCTCGGATCCTCCAGCCGGGCTGTCAGCAGGGTCACGGCGGCGCCACCGCGCCGGTGGCTGTCGAGCAGCTGGCGCAGCGTTTGCGGACGCAGCAGCGGCACATCTCCATTGAGCACCAGCAGATCACCCGTGAACCCCTGCAGCGGCTCCAGCAGCTGCTGCACGGCATGGCCGGTGCCGTTCTGCGGCTGCTGCAGCACGAACTCCAGCCCGTGGTGGGCCGCCAGCGACGCCTCCACCCGCTCGGCCTGGTGCCCCACGATCAGCAGGCGCCGATCGGGTTCGAGGCTGTCGCAGCAGCGGAGCACCCGCTCCACCAGCGTGGCACCGGCCAGCGGCTGCAGCACCTTGGGCAGGTCGCTGCGCATGCGGGTTCCCTTCCCGGCGGCCAGAACGGCAACGGCAAGCATGCGGGGGGCGGCAATTGGCGGGAATCTATCCGGCGCCCCGCTGCCCTTTCGCCGGTGGGCTTCAGGCCTGCAGACGTGCCAGATCGTCCCAGAAGCCGGGGTACGACACCGCCGCTGCTTCGCTGCGGTGCAGCCGCGTGGGACCGATGGCCACCTGGGCCGCCACCGCCAGGCTCATCGCCACCCGGTGGTCGGTTTCGCTGTCCACCTCGGCGCCGTGCAGCTCCACCCCTCCGGTGATGTCGAGCCCGTCGGGGTGCTCCACCAGCCGTGCCCCCATCGCGCCCAGCTGGCGGCACATCACGGCGAGCCGATCGGTTTCCTTGACGCGCAGCTCAGCTGCTTCGCGGATCCGGCTGGTGCCCTCGGCCCGGCAGGCGGCCACCACCAGCACGGGGATTTCATCCACCAGGCGCGGAATCAGCTCGCCGCCGATGTCAAAGGCCTGCAACGGCCCATAGCGCACCCGCAGATCCCCCACCGGCTCGCCCGCCACCAGGCGCTGCTCCAGCCTCTCGATGCGGGCGCCCATGGCTTCGAGCACCTCCAGCACCCCGGTGCGGGTGGGGTTGAGGCCCACGTTGCGCACGGTCAGGTCGGCGCCTGGGGTGATCGCCCCGGCCACCAGCCAGAAGGCCGCCGAGCTGATGTCGCCCGGCACTTCCACCGGCTGCCCCACCAGCTCCCGGCCCGGCGTCAGCCGCACGTGCCGGCCGGAGTCGCCGCCGATCTCGATGTCGGCGCCGAAGCCACGCAGCATCCGCTCGCTGTGATCGCGGGAGCGGGCCGGTTCGATCACGCTGGTGGGACCGGTGGCGGTGAGACCCGCCAGCAGGATCGCCGACTTCACCTGGGCCGAGGCGATCGGGGTGCCCAGCACGGCCCCATGCAGCGCGCTTCCCTGGATCGAGAGCGGCGCCAGCTTGCCGCCGGCGCGGCCGCGGATCTGGGCGCCCATGGCGGCCAGCGGTTCGGCCACCCTTCCCATCGGCCGCTGGCGCAGGGACGCATCGCCGTTCAGCACGAAGTGGCAGCCGCTGCGTCCCGCCAGCAGCCCCATGATCAGCCGCATGGTGGTGCCGGAATTGCCGCAATCCAGCACGTCGTCGGGTTCCCGCAGGCCTTCGAGGCCCACCCCCTGCACGATCACCGGCTGCCCTGCTGCGATCGGGCTGATGGTCACCCCCATGGCGCGCAGGCAGGCGGCGGTGCTGAGCGGATCCTCCGCAGGCAGCAAGCCATCGATGCGGGTTTCGCCGGTGGCGATTGCCCCGAACAGCAGCGCGCGGTGGGAGATCGACTTATCGCCCGGCACCTGCACGGTGCCGCTCAACGAACGCGAACCTTCCTGCCCGAGGGCACGGGCCGGGGGCGGTGAAGCGGCGACAGCCAGTCCCATGCCAGGGGAGCAATGGCCCGTGAGCCTAGGTCTGGGCCTGGGCGCCACGGTCTGGCCGAGCACGACAGAGGAGGGCTGGAGCCGCGCCTGCTGCAGGCATCAGGGAATGGCCGCCGCCGGGGTGCCGAACAAACGATCACCGGCATCGCCGAGGCCCGGGACGATGCGGAAGTCGGCATCCAGGTCAGCGTCGATGCAGGCGGTGTAGAGGGTGAGGTGGGGGAAGCGCTGCCCCAGGGTGTTGAGCCCGGGCCGGGCCGCCAGGGCCGTGATCACCCGCAGCCGGTCACCGCTCACCCCTTTGCTCTCGAGCCGTTCCAGCACCTGCACCAGGCTGCCGGCGGTGGCCACCATCGGATCGAACACCAGCACCCCCACCTGGGGGCCGATTGTTTCGGGCAGCGCGTCGTAGTACCAGGAGGCCCTGGCATCAGCTTCATTGCGGCGCAGGCCCACGTGGGCGACCCGGGCCGTGGGCAGCACGGCCTGGGCCCCCTGCCACAGCCCCAGGCCCGCCCGCAGGATCGGCACCGCCAGCAGGGGCACGCTGCCGTCCACCACGCTGCCTTCGGTGCTGGCCAGCGGTGTCTGCACCGTCACCCGCTGATGGGGCAGCCAGTCGCGCACGGCTTCATAGGTGAGCCAGCGGCCCAGCTCGGCCATGGCGGTGCCGAACAGAGAGGGGGGCGTGTCCTGGTCACGCAGCAGGGTCAACCAGTGACCGATCAGGGGATGGGGCGGCACCACCACCCGCAGGGACATGCTCATGTCGATCGCGCCGCGGCCGTGGCTGCCATAACTTGAGGGCCCACGGTACGTGTGTTCTTGCCCCCCTTCACTCGCCCCGGTTGGCTCAGCTCCCTGCTTGCCCTGCTGGTGGTCACGGTCGCCTGGCTGGGTCTGGTGGGCCCCCTGGCGCCGGCCCTGGCGATCACGGCACCGGAGCTGCGCGGCCAGCGGGCGCTGAAGGATCTGCAGCCCGCTATGCATGGCCGCAACCTGCAGCAGCAGGAGTTTCTGAAGGCGTCGATGCAGGGCTTCGACCTCAGTGACACCAACCTGCGCGGTGCCGTGTTCAATTCCAGCGATCTGCAGGGCAGCAATCTCAGCGGCGCCGACCTCGAAGACGCCGTCGCCTTCGCCACCCGCTTCGACAACGCCGACCTCAGCGGTGCGGTGCTCCGCAACGCCATGCTCATGCAGAGCCGCTTCACCGGGGCCACGATCGAGGGGGCCGATTTCAGCGACGCCGTGCTCGACCTGACCCAGCAGAAAGCCCTCTGCGCCAGGGCCGCAGGCGTCAATCCCCGCACCGGCGTCAGCACGGTTGAAAGCCTCGGCTGCCGGTAGATTGGCTCGCCGGTTCCAGGGGATCCATCCCTTGGAGGCAAGGGGGAAAGTCCGGTGCGATTCCGGCGCTGTCCCGCAACTGTGAAGCCTGTTCCGCGAGTCCTCGTGGCAGGGCCAGTCAGAACACCCGCCGGCGTTTCAACCCATCCAGTTCCGGCGAGGACCGGTCGAGCCATGTTTCTTCAACCCCGGGCTGCTGGCCCAGGCCGTCGTGCGGCCCAGCCAGCCAGCCCTCTGCTGTTGTCTGGCGCCCTGCAGCTCGCGCCACTCCTGGTCGTCCCGCTGCTGCTCGTGCCACTGCTGGCCACCCCCGCAGCTGCCCACCACCTGATGGAAACCTTCGCCCTGAAGGAGGGCCCGCTGGCGGGTCTGCTCAGCGGCATCGGTCATCCGCTGCTGGGTCCGGATCACCTGCTGTTTCTGCTGGCGCTCGGCCTGGTGGGCCTGGTGCAGCGCCTGCGCTGGGTGCTTGCTCTGCTGGCCGTGGGTCTTACGGCCACCGGCCTTGGCCTGCTGCTGCCCGCCCTGCCTGGCGCCGAAGCGCTGGTGGCGCTGTCGCTGGTGGTGGTGGGGCTGGTGGTGATCCAGCGGCTGCCTGTCTGGACCCTGCTGCCCGCTTTCGCCCTGCACGGCTATGTGCTCAGTGATGCCGTGAGCGGCTGGCAGCCCGCCTCCGTGGTTTGGTATCTGCTGGGCCTGCTGATCAGCCAGGGCGCCCTGCTGTGGCTGGCGCTCACGTTGGTGCAGCGCTGGCGCGCGGGCCTCGCTCCGGCGCGGTTGATGCTGGCGGCCGGCGTGCTGATCGGCGTCGGCTCCACGTTCGCCTGGTCCGCGTTGGTGCCCTGAGATGACAGCCTCCATGCAACGGCGTCTGCCCGTCACCGTGGTGACCGGCTTCCTCGGCGCGGGCAAAACCACCTTGCTGCGCCATCTGCTCACCACCAGCGGCCTGCGCCTGGCGGTGCTCGTGAATGAATTCGGCGAAGTGGGCATCGACGGTGACCTGCTGCGCAGCTGCGGCTTCTGCCCGGAGGAGGAGCTCGATGGCCGGCTGGTGGAGCTCGCCAATGGCTGCCTCTGCTGCACCGTCCAGGACGATTTTCTGCCGACGATGCAGAAGCTGCTGGCGTCCGCCGACCGCCTCGACGGCATCGTGGTGGAAACCAGCGGCCTGGCGCTGCCCGAGCCCCTGGTGCAGGCCTTCCAGTGGCCTGACATCCGCACCCGCACCCGCGTCAACGGCGTGGTGACGGTGGTGGATGGTGAAGCGCTGGCCGGCGGCAGTGTGGTGGCCGACCCCGCCGCGCTTGAGCGGCAGCGGGCCGCCGACCCCAGCCTTGATCACCTCTCCGACCTGGAGGAGCTGTTCGAGGACCAGTTGCGGGCGGCCGATCTGGTGCTGGTGAGCCGCGGCGACCGCCTCACGCCTGCAGAGCTGGACCGGGTGCGCGGGCGCCTTCAGGCCTCCTGCCGCCCCGGCGCCCAGGTGTTGCCAATGCAGCGCGGTCAGGTGCCGCCCGAGCTGCTGCTGGGCCTGGAGCGCCCAGCCGTCGCGCCGGCTCCTGGCCCCCATGGCGAGGCCTCCCACGACCACGATCACGATCACGATCATCACAACCACGAGCACCACGACCACACCCACGTGCCCATGCAATCGGTGGCGATTCAGCTCGCTGGCTCCTTCGATCGTGAGGCCCTTGAAGCCACGCTCCTGGAGCAGATCCAGCACCAGGCCCTGCTGCGCCTCAAGGGCTGGCTGATTCAGCCCGGCAAACGACGGCCTCTGCAGATCCAGGCGGTTGGCCCGCGGCTCGATTGCTGGTACGAGGACCACGACGCACAGAGGGCAGCCCCCGCAGGCCCGATAGCCCCCGCACCCAGGGAGATTGGCTCCCCTGGCAGCCCCCACGAGGGTCGGCTTGAGCTGGTGGCGCTCGGGCTGCGTGTCGAGCGCAGCTTGCTGCTGCAGGCGATCGAAGGCACCCGACGCAGGCAGGTCAGCGCCAGCCGGGTCTGAGCAGGCTCGCAGCCAAGCTCAGGCGGCCTGCCTGCGATCCATTTGATGGCGGCTTGTCTGTGATCCATTCACAGCCTTCCCAGGTGTGCCATCCACTTCCAGCTGACCAAATCTTCCAGCCGACCAAATCCGATGGTCGGTTCAGTCCAGGGGGATGTCCCCCTGGGCACAGATGCCGTCCCAGCAGAGGGCCTGATCCTCGCTCCAGCGGGCCTTCACCGTCTCCCAGCTGCCGGCTGGTCGCTGCATCTCCACCACGCCCTTGCCGTCGTGGCGGAAGCTCAGCTGTGTGTTGTCGAAGCGCAACCTCCAGCGCTCACCCACCGCTTCCACCGTCATCACGCAGGGAAGCCAGGGGCCATCGGCCAGCCGGCAGCGCAGGGGCACCCGCTGCACCTGTGCCAGGGCCGGAGCAAGCAGAGCGGTGCCTGCCATCGCGATCAACACCGCCACCATCCCCGCCCGGGCCAGCCGGGCTCCCAGGCAGGGTTGGCTGGCGCCTGTCGCTTGCATTGCTTCCCACGCCCACCTCTGTTTTGACCATGCTTCGGCGCTGGTCCCGAGGGGGAGGCAAGCTGCCAAGATTTAACAAACGACATCCCTGCCGGTGCCCCGCTTTCAAGCCCGTGTGCTGGTCTCCCTGAGACCATCGGTTCTCGATCCGGCAGGAGAAGCCACCAGAGCCGCCGCCCAGCGGCTCGGCGTCGATGGCATCACGCGTCTGCGCATTGGCAAGGCGATGGAGGTGGAACTCGATGCGCCGGATCTCGACGCCGCGCGCAGCACGATCGAGCGGCTCAGCGATCGCCTGCTGGCCAATCCGGTGATCGAGAACTGGTGCCTCGAGCAGCTCAAGCCCGTGGAGGGCGCCGGGTCATGACGATCGGAGTGGTGGTGTTTCCCGGTTCGAACTGCGATCGGGATGTGCGCTGGGCGGCGGAAGGATGCCTCGGCATTCCCACCCGCTTCCTCTGGCATGAGGAGTCGAGCCTGGAGGGCATCGATGCGGTGGTGCTGCCCGGCGGGTTCAGCTATGGCGACTATCTCCGTTGCGGCGCCATTGCCCATGTCTCGCCGCTGTTGAGCGAAGTGGCCAGCTTCGCGGCCCGTGGCGGCCCGGTGCTGGGCATCTGCAACGGCTTCCAGGTGCTCACAGAAATGGGCCTGCTGCCCGGAGCGCTCACGCGCAACCGCCAGCTGCACTTTCTCTGTGAAGCGGCTCCGCTCACGGTGCACCCGGGCGCCTCCCAGTGGCTGCGCCACTACAGCGAAGGTGAGCAGATCAGCCTGCCGATCGCCCACGGCGAAGGTTGCTTCCAGGCCGACGCTGACACGCTGGCGGAGCTGGAGGGGGAAGGCCGGGTGGTGCTGCGTTACGCCGCCAACCCCAACGGTTCGGTGGGGAATGTCGCCGGCCTCTGCAACGCCCAAGGCAACGTGCTGGGTCTGATGCCCCACCCGGAGCGGGCCTGCGACCCGATCACCGGCGGCACCGACGGCACCCGCCTGCTGGCCTCGCTGCTGGGCTGACCGCCAAGGCGGTGGCAGGGGGTAGCTCAGCCGTGGGCGGCGAAGTACTCCTTGCTGCCGACCGGGTCGGGCTTCATGGTCGCAGCGCCCGGCATCCAGTTGGCGGGGCACACCTCGCCAGGGTGCCCCTGCACGTGCTGGAAGGCCTTGAGCACGCGCAGGGTTTCTTCCACGCTGCGGCCCACCGAGAGATTGTTGATGGTGGCGTGCTGCACGATGCCGTCCGGATCGATCAGGAACAGGCCCCGCAGCGCCACACCGACCTCCTCGTCGAGCACGCCGTAGGCGCGGGCGATCTCCTTCCTGAGATCGGCCACCAGCGGATAGGCGATGTCGCCGACACCACCGTCCTGGCGCGAGGTCTGGATCCAGGCCAGGTGGCTGTACTGGCTGTCGACTGAGACGCCCAGCACCTCAGCGCCAAGTGCGGCGAACTCTGCGTGCCGATCGCTGAAGGCTGTCACCTCCGTGGGGCAGACGAAGGTGAAATCGAGCGGATAGAAAAACAGCACCACATACCGGCCGCGGTACTGCGACAACTGGATTTCGCTGAAGTCCTGGTCGACCACGGCGGTGGCGGTGAAGTCGGGCGCCTGCTGACCCACGCGCAGGGAGGCGTTGATCGTCATGGCGGAGAGATGCTCAGGGACGGGAAGGTTGGGGAGGCTATGGCCGCCGGCGACAGCATCACGCCGGAAGCCGGAGATTGCAGCTGCGAAAGGAGGTGTGCCGCGGTGTTCCTGCCGTCTCCATCACTGTATCCAGCGCTGTCTGTGTGCAGCGGCCGTGGCGCGGATCAGCGGCGCTCGCAGCCGATCAGCAGGGGCCTCAGCCAGACGGATCAGGGCAGCCCTTGCCGGCCAAGCGCAGCGGGTCAAGAACTTTTGTCATAAAACACTGGCTGCATGCCTGAATGGGGTCGTTGGCGCGGTAGGCAGGTGAAGTGGCAGGCTGCTTCGTCAGCTCCTGTCCGCAGCACCGAACGCCAGCCTGGAGCGCACCCGGTTTCGGTGGTCCTTTTCTTTTGCCTGCCCTGATGTCCTGGGATCCCGTCCTGCTTCGCAAGTACAACGCCACCGGGCATTTCCGTCTGCTCAGCCAGCTGCGCAGCGAAATCGTCTCCCACCCGATTCAGCGTCCCCAGGCCGATGGCAGCCCGGCACGCCGTGGCCGTGGTTCCTCATCCTCCTCAAGGCGCTCCGGTGCCCGTGGTGGCGCCAGCGAGGCTGCGAACACCACCTCGGATTACGGAGCCGCTTCAGCCAATTCCGCCCCCAGCTTTCGTGAGCGCCTGAACGCCATCGAAATGCGCTGAGATCACGCGGCGATGCGCGATGGTGACTCAGATAGCGAGAGCCTCAATCAGAAAGCGAGACGCTGAGTCAGAAAGCGGCAGGTTGATTCAGGAAGCGAGAGAGAGGATCACGTTCACCCCGCATGGAACCCACCCAACATTGACCCCCCGCGGATTGAACGCACCCCACAGTCAATCCACCGCGGCTGGAACCAACCCCGGATGGGACCCACCCCGTTTTCATGCGGACCCAACTTGAGTGCTGGCTGATTCGCACGCCCCGGCACGCAGGGCCGGGATTGAGTCATTGGCCGAGCCGTGCAGAGCGCTCAGCAGAGCTCGCCAGCTTCAGGCGCCAACAAAGTCTCGCCAACGTCAGGTGTCAACCCATTGAGGTGACAAGGATGTCAAACCATCCATGTCAAAGAATTGAAGTGCCACTGGATCTACCACTGGGTTGGATCGATTTTCAGGGCAATGGCTCGGGGGAGACTTGAACTCCCGACCTTGGGGTTATGAATCCCACGCTCTAACCAGCTGAGCTACCGAGCCCTGTGTGGAGAGCTTAAACGACGGCCCGACGCCTCCCGTGCGGCGCGTCTCAGGCGCGGCCGGGGAGGAACTCCAGGGGATTCACGGCACCACGGCCGGGGGGATGGATCTCGAAGTGGAGGTGAGGCCCGGTGCTGCGTCCGGTGCTGCCCATCGAGCTGATCACGGTTCCCTGGCCCACCATCTGGCCGACTCTCACCATCAGGCGGCTGTTGTGGGCGTAGAGCGACTTGCTGCCGTCGCTGTGCTGGATCTCCACCAGGTAGCCGTAGCCCCCGTCATGCCAGCCGGCAAAGACCACCTGGCCGGAGCGGGCGGCCACAATCGGCGTGCCGACGTTGTTGGCGATGTCGACGCCTTTGTGCATGCGCCCCCAGCGCCAGCCGAAGCCGGAGCTGAACACCCCTCTGGTGGGCCAGATCCAGGTGGCGTCGCCCTGGGTGGGGCCTTGCTCCACCTCTGGACGGCCACCGAAGGAGGGGAGATCCGGCCAGCTGAGGCCGCCGCTGCCCACGGGATTGAGCCCGAGCACCATCCGGGTGCGACCGGGGGCGGAACGGGCCAGCCGCACCTGGGTACCGGCCACGAGCCGGGCGGCCTCTAGGCCGGGGTTCAGCCGCAGCAGCTCCTGAATCGTGAGGTTGTAGCGCTTGGCGAGCTTCATCAGGCTGTCGCCGAAGCGCACCACTCCGGTGGATTCCAGGGGTGGCAGCTCGGAGAGCGGGGCGGAGCGCCGGATCTGCTCGGGATCGAGGGCGGCCACGCTGCGGGCCCGGTTGGTGTCCCGTCCAGGGATCACCAGCCAGTCGCCCTGGCTGAACCTGTGGTCTTCGGTCACATCATTCATGCGGGCCAGGGGCGTTTCCTGGATGCGCAGCTGCTGAGCGAGCTCATCCAGGGTGACCTCTGCGCGCACCTGGATCCACACCCTGTCGCTGGCCTTGGGGAGCGAGGCGAGCTGCTGGACCGCTTTGGGTTCGGCCGTCAGCCCCAGAGCATCCCCGAAGCCGGCAGACAGCTCATCAACCCCGCTGGAGCGGGAGTCGGCGATGCCAGGGATGGCCGCAGCAGCCACCAGAGAGAGAACCGGGAGGGCTCCCATCAGAGGCAGGATCAGTTGCGAAGGCTTCATGCAAATTCACCCATTGGACAAAACCCGGTGGAGAAGCCGCCACCCCCCGGGTCGCGCCGACAGTAGCGGCCTGAACTCCTTTAGACAACCTGAAGGCCGGAGCGAACGGGGTTCAAGCGTCCCTGGCGGTGCTGGAGATCCCTGTCCCCAACTGGCGAATGGCCTCAAACAACACCACGGCGGCGGCCACGGAGAGGTTGAGGCTGCGCACCCCACCACCGCTGCGCACCGAGCCCGGCATCGGCACGGTGAGCCGGGCATCGGCGGCGGCCAGCACATCCGGCGGCAGGCCGCTCGATTCACGCCCATGCAGCAGCCAGTCGTCGTCTCGGAAGGCGAAGGAGGTGTAGGGCTGGTCCACCTGGCTGCTGAAGGCCACCAGGCGCCCACCGCACCTGCGGCGGTGCTGCTCGAAGCTCACCAGGTTGGCGTGGCGGTGCAGCTGTACCCAGGGCCAATAGTCCAGGCCCGCCCGCTTCAGCTGCCGGTCATCGATCTGGAAGCCCAGCGGTTCGATCAGGTGAAGCTCGCAGCCGGTGGCCGCACAGGTGCGCGCCACATTGCCGGTGTTCGGCGGGATCTCCGGCTCAAACAGCACCACGCGCGGCATCGCTCAGAGCTCCGGCACCGGCCTGCTCAGCCGCAGCAGATCGATCGCCCGCCCGTGCACCACCAGCCAGGCCTCGTTGCAGCGGGGCAGCAGCTCTTGCTGCAGCGCCCCGAGCCGATCCCGGAAGCGCCCGCCGATCGCCGTGGGGGGCACCACACCCCAGCCAGTCTCCTCAGACACGATCAGCGCGGCGGCGCGGCAACGCTGCAACGCCGACAGCAGATGCTGCTGTTCCTGCTCCCAGGCGCCTGTGTCCAGTTCGAGGTGGTGCGCCAGCCAGGTGCCGAGCGAGTCGATCAGCAGCAGTCGCTCAGCGGGCGCCCGCTCCAGCGCGGCGCTGAGCTGCCCTTCCACCTCCCAGGTGGGCCAGTCGGCCGGCCGGCGGCGGCGGTGCAGGGCCAGCCGCTCGCTCCAGCTGGCATCGCCCTCGAGGCGGGGGCCGGTGGCGATGTAGGTGACCGGCCGGCCCGAATGCAGGGCCAGGTGCTCGGCCCAGCGGCTCTTGCCGCTCCGGCTCGGACCGGTCACCAGGGTGAGCATGGCGTCAGCCCCCGCCATTCATGTTGCGCAGCGTGGCCACAGAAGATGGGGACACACGGTTGAGATAGCGGAAAATCCAATACTTGAAGATCGTGGCCAGAATCACCGGGAAGGTGGCGATGAAGAGCATCACGAAGTTCTCTCTCACCGGTAGTCCCAGGTGGGTGGCTACACCATCGAGCAACACAGTCCAGCCTTCCGGGCTGTGAAATCCCACGAAGATGTCGGTAAAAAGAATGATTGCAAAGGCCTTGGCACTGTCGCTCAGGCCATACACCTGTTCGTCCAGAAAGCCGCGCAGCACCCGGATGTCCTCACGGGCCAGCAGGCAGACCAGCCCGAAACTGAGCAGCCCGAAGGCATCGGAGAGCACGTTCTTGATCGCCAGGGTGCTCTGTCCATCCGCTTCTTCCTTCAGTTCGGCGGCGCGGCTGGCCAGGGCCTTGTGCATCGCCGCCGGATCGGGGAGGTCTTCGCCCTTGAGCAGGGCATCGAATTCCAGCTCCGCTTTGTACACACGCAGCTTCTCCACAGCCGCCTCTTCAAGCTGCGGCTTGGGGTAAGTGAGGAAGGGCACGTCGGGCGCGAAGCGATCCACCAAGGGCGAAATCACGAAGGTGCGGCTGGCCTGCTGCATCAGCAGCGGCACCAGCACCAGCAGCAGCAGGATGCGCAGCGACACCAGCGTGGAATCGCGGCGCCGGCGAAAGCCAGCCACCACGGTGGCCTCTGCCTGGGGATCCAGCTGCCGTCGCACCTTCTCCATCAACCCCATCAGGCTGCGGGGCAACAACTCCGGCGAGCGGGTGAGGGTGGAGAGCGGCTTGCGGTTGGAGTAGCGCCCCTCGACTGTTTCAATCAGCTGGAACTGCCGCAGCTCCTGGGGATCGAGTTCGTGGCGGCGGGGCTGGAGTTCCTCCACCACCTGCCGGCACAGCTCCAGTGAACTGCGAAACCGCCGCATCATCTGCGCCTGCACCGACGCCGGCATGCTCAGCTCAAGCTCCGGCCGCACAGGGCGGTCGTTGAAGTATTCGAGCTCAATGTTCTGGATCAGCAGGGCGGCCTCATAGGCGCGCTCCAGATTGCTGCGCAGATCCTTGGTGCGGGCCTTCCCGAAGGTTCCCATCCAGTCGGTCAGACCCATGGGTGCTCAGCGGGAGAAAACCCACCAGGTGAGCATCGGCACCACCGTGCCCACCACCAACAGCACGACGATCCAGGTGAAACCATTGCTGGAGGCCGTTTCCTCCTGGGTGGGGATGTTCGACTCCACTGGCACGATCACCTGCTCCAGCGGCGGGCCAGGGTCTTCGCCGCCTGCCAGCACGGCCGTGATGCGGTCGAGGGCATCGAGTGAGGCCTGTCGGTAGCGTGATCCCAACCGGATTGGAATCGCCATGGTGCGATCGGCGGTGTTGCGCAGCAGGGATTCAGGAAGCTGGTCCAGCAGGGTGTCACTGGCCACCACGGCGGCAGTGTTCGTCTGCGAATCGATCAGCAGGATCAGCTGGGAGGAGTCGTCGCTGGAAGCGGTGGACCAGCGGTCGATCAATTGCTGGCCGAGGGTCTCGAGATCGAGGCCGTAGTCGAGGCGCTGCACCGTGACCAGGCGGGCTTCGATGTGATCAGCCTGCAGCTCCTTGAGCCGGCGTTCCAGCTCCACCGCCGTGGCCCTGCTGAACAGCTCGGCGGGATCGATCAGGTGCTGTTGGGGCAGAGCGGGATAGGCGCTGGCTCCGACGGCCCAGGCCGCCGCTACGGGCAGGAACTGGAGCAGCAACACGGTGATGGCAGCCAGTAGACGCAGCGGCAGACGCAAAGACCGGGCCTCACAGTTGTGATTGTCAGTCTGCCGCCCGCAGGCCCTGCTGTCGCGCCCTGATGTGTCAGCGTTCGTATTCCAATCGCCAGAATCCCATGGCCGGTCTCCCGCCGCCGGCACGGCTCTGCCTGGCTGCCGGAGTGCTCGGCCTGCTGCTCTGCCTGCTCAACCAGCTCACGGCACCCGACCTTTCTCCCGCTCTGGAGCGGGCAGCCGTGCTCGCCAGCCTGATGGCGGTGGGCCTGATGCTGGTGGCCGTGCTCTGGACGCGGGCCTTGCCGGCGGCACCGGAGCGGGTGGAGTTGCCCGGGCCCCAGGGGCTGGAACTTGATGAGGCCCTCCCGCCCCTGGCCCGGGAGGAACTCGCCTGGGGCAGCCACATGCTGCTCACCGCCACGCCCGCCGCCAGCGTGCTGCTGTTCTGGCAGGGCCGGGTGGTTCTGCGCCGCGGGGTGCTGGCCGAAGAGCCCTTCTTCCCGGGTGCAATCTGCGAGCGGGCCCGACGGACGGAGCGCTGCGTTTCGCTGGTGGACCTGCGCCTTTATCCCGGCCGCCAGGAGTTCACCGGCCTGCCGCTGGGCACGCCAGCCGTGATCGTGCAACCCATCGGTGCGGTGGGCTGGTTGCTGGTGGGGGGCTGGTCGCCACGATGCTTCTGCCGCGCCGATGAACTGTGGCTGGAGGGCTGGGCTCGCAAGCTCAGAACGACACTGGAGGACGCTTCCGCGCCGGGCCCGGCGCCCGTGGCGGCACCGTGAGCTCGGTGAACACCCGCGCCCCCGGACTGACAAACTCAACGGTGCCGTCTTTGCCCACCTGGCCGCTGAGCGCCTCGCTGCGGGTGATCTGCCGGTTCGCCTCGCGTTCCAGCCGCACGGCCCCCTGGGCCTGAACCTCTTTCGAGGTCCAGTTCCACCGGCAGACGTTGGCCTGCAACCACTCGCCTGGTTGGCGCACATCGCAGCCGGCGGGGATGAAGGCCGTGGTGTCCGCCAGATTCGCTTCCAGTGCCTTGCCGCGCACCGTGAGCTGATCGAAGCGGCCCGTGAAGGGTTCGGCGCTGGAAATCCATTGCTTCTCGAGGTTCCAGCGGGTTCGCCCAGCGGCGATCTCCGTCTTGGCGGCGGGGTCGAGGAACTGCACCGGCGCGATCCCGTCGAACACCTGCTCGCGCGTGTTGCCCTCCAGTGCTGATGCGGTGAGGCGCTGGGCGGGCTTGCCGGGCTGCTGCCTCAGCGCCAGCACCGGCCCGGCCGCCTTCAGATTGCCGCTCGGCGGATACCAGTCGGCTTCGCGGGTGAGCAGGTTGAGGCCCGGCTGGAGCAGACGGGGAGATCCGCGCAGTTCCAGCTTGTCTTCGGCGATCAGGAAACGGGCGCGATCCGCCGTCAGGCGGGTGGAGCGGTCGGTGGCAATGGGCCTCCCGCTGATCTCAATCAGGGAGCGGGATGGCGTCCAGCGGACGCGATCGCCCGTGATCGTGGCGCCCTGGGGGCCGATCACCACGATGCTCACCTTCCCCTCCAGCTGGATCACCTCGCCGTCGTTGATCACGGTGCCGCTGCCGGCCTGGATGCGGTAGCGCGGCTTGCCGGCCGCATAGATCACACCGCGCGGTTGCCTGGCGGTGGCCACGCGGCGCTGCAGGTCGTAGCGGGCTTCAGGGCTGGTCAGCTCCCAGCTGGGTCGTCCCTTGGCATCCTGCTGGCGGAGGTTGAGGGCGCGGAACACGAACGGCTGCGGTTTGGCCGGCGTTCTGGCGCTGCGCGCACAACCGAACAACGGCACCCCCAGCAGCAGCACCAGCAGCAGAAGGCCCCTGCGGCGTGTGGAGCGGGAAGCGATCAAAGCGCTTCCTCCAGCTCGAGGCGGGCCATCACCGGCGCTGGCTCAGGCAGGGGTGTACCCGCCACTAAGCCACCCCAGCGCAGCCGTTCGCTCCATGGCGGATTGGCGGGGTTGCCGGCGGGGGCCGGCTCAGGCGCATCGCTGAGCACGGGGGCCTGCGCCAGCTGGACCAGCATGCGCCCGGCCAGATCCGGCAGCAAAGGGGCGATCAGCAGGGCCACGATCCGGGCAGCCTCGAGCACGGCGTAGAGATCATCCGCCACTAGCTCCACCCCCTCCTGCCGTTTCATGCGACTCCAGGGGGCCTGCTCGTTGAGGTAGCCGTTGGCGGCCACCGCCAGCTGCAGCGCCGCCTCCGCCCCCGCGCGGAAATCAAGCCGTTCCAGTGCCGCCATCACCCGCTGCGTGGCCTCCGCGCTGGCCAGGGCCAGCGGATGCTGATCGGTGACGGCGCTGCTCACCGGCGGCACAGCCTCGGCGAACCAGCGACGCGCCATGGAGGAGGTGCGGTTGAGCAGGTTGCCGATCGTGTTGGCCAGGTCGTTGTTGACCAGGTCGGTGAAGCGCTGCTGCTGAAAGTCGCCGTCGTCGCCGAAGCCGATGTCCCGCAGCAGATACCAGCGCACCGCATCGGGCCCACAGCGCTCCAGCAAGGTGGCGGGATCCAGCACGTTGCCCAGCGACTTGCCCATCTTCTGCCCTTCACGGGTGAGAAAGCCGTGGCCGAACACCCGCTCGGGCAGCGGCAGGCCAGCCGACAGCAGCATCGCTGGCCAGTAGACGGCATGAAACCGCAGGATGTCCTTGCCGATCACATGCACCGACGCCGGCCAGCCCCGCTGGCTGAGGAGATCGAGATCGGGGGCATCACCCGGCTCCAGCAGGGCGGTGAGGTAGCCCAGCAGCGCATCGAACCACACATAGAACGTCTGCGGTTCATGGCCCGGCACCGGCAGCCCCCAGGGCACGTTCAGGCGGGAGATCGAGAAATCGCGCAGGCCCTGCTGCACGAAGTTCTCCACCTCCTTCTGCCGGCCGGGCGGGGCGATGAAGCCAGGACGGCGGATCAGCTCCTCGATCGGCTGCTGGTAGCGCGAGAGCCGGAAGAAGAGATTGGTTTCATCGCGCCACTCGAGCGGGCGGTGGTGAATGCTGCAGTTGGGTGAATCGGCACCGGCGGCCTCGTCCTTGAATTCCTCGCAGGCCACGCAGTACCAGCCCTGCTGGCGGCCCTCCACCACGTCGCCGGCGGCCTCGACCCGCCGGAAGAACTGATCCACGAGTTGGCGATGGCGTGGATCGGTGGTGCGGATGAAGCGGTCGTTGCTGATCTCCCACGCCTGCCACAGCTCTCGGTACTGGGCGCTGACGCGGTCGCAGTGAGCCTGGGGGGTGAGCCCGGCCTGCTCGGCGGTGCGTTGGATCTTCAGGCCGTGCTCGTCGCAGCCGGTGATGAAGATCACCCGTTCCCCCTGGAGGCGCTGGAAACGGGCCAGGGCGTCACAGGCCAGGGTCGTGTACGCGCTGCCGAGGTGCGGCTTGTCGTTGACGTAGTAAAGGGGGGTGGTGAGCGTGTAGGTCATTCGGCGGGGATCAAGGGCTCGCTGGCCCGCCAAAGCGGCCCTGCGCCGGCGACGGATCCTACCGAGCGTCTCTTGGCGCCGACCTTTCTGCCAGCGGTGCCTCAGCACTTTCGGGCACTCTGACAACCTTTCCCCACCAGCCGCCCTGCCGCCGATGGCCTTGCTTCTGTGTGACCGCCTCCCGCTGCCCGGTTGCCGCTGATGGGCGCCGCAGCGGAACAAGCCCAGGTGGTGGTCTGGGGCGGTGGCAGCGGCGGCGTGGCAGCGGCGCTGCAGGCGGCTCGCGCCGGCGCCGACACCCTGCTGCTCACCCCCGGCGGCTGGCTGGGGGGAATGGTGAGCGCTGCAGGGGTCTGCGCGCCTGACGGCAATGAGCTCACCCCCTGGCAGACCGGTCTCTGGGGGGCGCTGCTGCGGGCCTTGCAGCAGGCGGAAGCCGAAGGGCTCGATCACAACTGGGTGAGCTGCTTCGGTTGGAGGCCGGCCACGGCCGAACGGATCCTGCGCGGCTGGGTGGCGGCAGAACCGCGCCTGCGCTGGTGGCCGTGCTGCACGCTGCGCGGCGTACGGCGCCAGGGACGGCGGGTCACCGCCTTGGAGATCGAGGGGGAGCACGAGCCCCAGTCGATCGCTCTGGAGGTGCTGATCGATGGCAGCGACCGAGGCGATCTGCTGCCCCTGGCGGAGGTGCCGTTCCGCTGCGGCTGGGAAGCCCGCGAACAGTGGGGGGAACCCAGCGCTCCGCCACAGCAACAGCTGGAAAACGACGCCTTCTTCCTGCGGCAGCCGGTGCAGTCGCCCACCTGGGTGGTGCTGGGCCAGCTCGGGCAGGGCCCCTGCCCCTCCGGCCGGCCGCCGGCCCCACCCTTCGCGCGCTCCACCGAGGCCCACGGCCTGCTGCGCACGCTCACCTATGGGCGCCTTCCGGGCGGGCTGGTGATGCTGAACTGGCCCCTGCACGGCAACGACTGGCACGACGGCCTGGAGCGGGCCTTCAGCGCCGATCCGCAGCAGCAGCAGGCGCTGCAGGCGGAGATGCGGGCCCACAGCCTCGCGTTTGCTGCGGCCCTGGGCGAAGCCAGTGACGGCTGGGTAAAGACGGCGGCGGTGTTCCCGGAGGCGGCGGCAGCGGCGGCCCTGCAGGGCTCCTCGGCCTTGGCGTTGATGCCCTACTGGCGCGAGGGCCGGCGCCTGCACGGTCTGGCCACTGTCACTGAACGGGATCTGTTGCCCCAGGCCTGCGCCGGCGGCACAGCCGAGGCACGCCTGGCCCCGCTGGCCACCGGCCCAGACGGGACGATCAGCTCCATTGCCGTGGGCAATTACCCCAACGATCACCACTACCCCGGCCCTGACTGGCCCCTGGCCCCGAAGAGCTGCCGTTGGGGCGGACGCTGGAGCGGCACCCCCTTCACGATTCCCTATGGCGCACTGGTGTGCGCCGACCTCGACAACCTGCTGGCCGCCGACAAGTCCTTCAGCACCAGCCACATGGCCAACGGCGCCACCCGGCTGCAGCCGCTGATCCTCAACATCGGCCAGGCGGCGGGAGCGGCGGCGGCATTGTGCGTGGCCCACGCACTGCTGCCGGCCGAGCTGCCGGTGCGCCAGCTGCAGGAGGCCCTGATCAACGACCCGCAGGCGCCTGCCGGGCCGCTACCGCTCTGGGACACCTCCTGGCATCACCCCGAGTGGCGCCTGCGCCAGCACGCGGCGCTGGCCGCGCCCGAGCGCCTGTCGCCGGGCGGCGCGCTGCTTGGCGCCGCGCCAACGGATCCCGGTGTTGCCCCAGCGGAGCCCCACGAACGCCTGTTCCAGGGCAGCCTGCAGAGCGATGGCAACGGCGGCTTTCTCCTCGACACCGGCGAGCGCCCCTGGCCTGTGATCACGCTCGAACCCGGTCTGCACCACTGGCTGGCCGCTGTTGAGCGACCTCGCACGGTGCAGCTGATCGGCTGCGCCAATCCCTGGGGGCCCTGGCTGCGGGTGTCACGGCTCGTCGCAGACTGACGCCTGCGCTGGCCATCGCCTGAGGCCGCTTCAGCGCGCCTCGAGGCGCAGCAGATCCGACAGCGAATCCACCATCTGCACGTGCACGGTGAGGGTGGTGCCAGGTTCGGCGGCGGCGGGGCAGCGGGCAGCCACGTCCAGCGCCAGCGCTTCGAGATGCACGAGGCCCAGCCGGTCCTGCTCCCGTAGCCAGCGCAGGAACACCCCCTCCAGGCGTTCCTGGGGGTGCTGCTCAAACCACACCTGCTGCCAGTGGCGCTGGTCTTCGCGGCTGATCTGCACCCCCTCCCGCAGCGGCGGATCGAGTTGATCGAGCAGGGCGCCGAGGTCGGTTCCATCCAGGGGCGGCTGGTGCTGCTGATGGGCCGCCAGCTGGCGTTGCACCACCAGATCGGCGTAGCGACGGATCGGTGAGGTGGCCTGCACGTAGGCGCTCAGCCCGAGGCTGAAGTGATGGCAGGGCTGCACACCGGTGACACCCCGGGTGAGGCAGCGGCGCAGGGCCATGTGTCGCACCGGACCAGGGGGCAGGGCCTCCAGCTGGGCAGCGGGCGGCAGCTCGGCGCTGGGCTGGCCCCGGTAAGGAAGGGCCAGACCCTCGCTCACGCCATAGGCGGCGATCACGGCGCCGTTGAGGATCATCGCTTCGGCCACCAGCGCCCGGGCCGGGCTCGGGTCGGTGATCTCCACGCTTGTCTGGCCGTCCACCGCGCGGATGCGGCCCTCCGGTTGCTCCATCTGCAGGGCACCCTGGGCCACACGCCAGCGGCGACGGCGCTCCAGCAGGGCGTCGATGCTGGCCAGATCCGGTTCTTCCTTTGGAGCCAGTTCGATCAGGGCATCGCCGTCGGCGTAGGAGAGGCGATAGGTGGGCAGCACCCAGCTGCGCACAATCTCCACGGCAGCCACTGCACCTTCGTCATCCAGCTCGATCGCGGTGCTCCAGGCGGCACAACGGTGACCCTGGCGCAGGCTGAAGGGGCCGGTGGCCAGAGGAAAGGGAAACATCGGCACCACCCGGTCGGCCAGGTAGAGGCTGGAGGCGCGGCGTCGTGCCTCCAGATCCAGGGGCGACTCCGGTGGCACCAGCCGCCCAGGATCGGCGATGTGCACCCACAGACGCTGACGGCCATCGCCCAGCTGCTCCAGGGAGAGGGCGTCGTCGATCTCCAGGGTGTCGGGATCGTCGAGGGTGTAGGTGCGCAGGGTGGTGAGGTCGCGGCGCTGGTCGTCGCCGGGTTGCGGGTCAGCGGCGGCAGCGATCAACCGCTCGGCCTCGGCCAGCAGCTCGGGCACGAAGCCCTGTTCCCACACGGTGCGCTGCAGCGAGGGGAGTGCGTGGGGCTCCCACTGGCCCAGATCCACCAGCAGGCGTCGCACCGCCCCCGGCTCCGCACTGCAGTGGGCGCCGTGCAGGGCCTGGCGCAGGGCCACCGGCAACGGCGTGGTGGTATCCCCGCCGGCCAGGGCCAGCAGGTGGTCGAGCTGGGCACGGGCCTGGGCGTCGAGGCTGCTCGGATCGAGCGGCTGACGTTGCTGCAGCAAGGCTTGCCAGCGCTGTTCGCGCAGCCGGCTCAAGCGTTCGAGGTGACGCTCCCGGCGCAGCTGGCGGAGATCCCGCAGCGTGCGGGGCTGAACCGCGCCGTGGCGCCAGCGAAAAAAGTGCTGCTCCTGGTGCTGCAGGACCAACCAGCAGGCGGCTCGAGCCGCCGGTGTGTCGGCAGGGGCCACCAGGGCCACGAGCTCCTCCAGTGGCATGGCCGCAGGAGGTGCGCCATGGGAAGAAGCCCCGGCGGCGGCAGGCGACGCCGGCTCACTGAGCAGCAGCCAAGCGGCGCCGAGATCACGGCTGGAGGGCCGCTGCTGTTGCAGCAGCTCCGCTGTGAGCCCCCAGGGGGGGGCGACCATAGAGGCGGGCGGGTTGAAGGTGCCTGGCAACGACACCAGGGGATCAAGCTCACGCAACGGCACCTGTTGGCGTCTGGCCTCAAAGCCGACCCGCAGGGCCGCTTTGCTGCCGGACAGGGTGTCGATGACGGCAAGCTCAGGCCCCCTGGAGCCGTTCAGACCGACCAGGTCGCCGGGCTGAAACGCCAAGGCGAACTCAGCCCTCGGGGTTCACGAAGGGAAGCAGCGCCAGGATGCGGGCGCGCTTCACGGAATTGGTGAGGTCGCGTTGCTGCTGGGCGGTGAGCCCGGTGAGCCGGCGGGGCAGGATCTTGCCGCGTTCGGTGATGAACTTCTTGAGCAGATCAACGTCTTTGTAGTCGATCGGATCGCCGGGTTTGATCGGCGAAAGACGCTTCTTGAAGAAGGAGCTGGACATGGGGAAGGGCAGAAAGGAAGAAGACGTGGAGAGAGGAAATGCTGTGGGGCTGGCGGTCATCACCGCCAGCCCTCACTCACTTGATCTCCTTGTGGTTCGTGCTCTTGTTGCAGTGAGGGCAGAACTTCTTCAATTCGAGCCGTTCGGTGGTGTTGCGGCGGTTCTTCTGGGTGGTGTAACGAGACACACCAGGAGACCGCTTGGCGGGGTTGGACCGGCATTCGGTGCACTCAAGAGTGATCACGAGCCGGACGCCCTTGTTCTTTGCCATGGAAGGACGTGCGCCGCTGAAGCGAGGCGAGCTGACAGCTGAACAACATACTCTCCGGCCTGCAACGCGCCGGTCATTAGGATCTCGGCGACTGGACGCCGTGGATTCGATGCAGGTCTCGCTCCAATGGCTGCGGGAGCTGGTGGCCTGCTCCATGCCCGCCGCTGAACTGGCCGAACGTCTATCGATGGCCGGCTTTGAAGTCGATGCGATCGAGGATCTTGCTGCCCGCGCCGCCGGCGTGGTGGTGGGCTTCGTGGAAGAGCGCAGCCCCCATCCCAACGCCGACAAACTCAGCGTCTGCCGGGTGCGTTTCTCGGCCGCTCCAGGCGACGACCTGCTGCAGATCGTCTGCGGCGCCCCCAATGTGCGGGCCGGAATCCATGTGCCCGTGGCGTTGGTGGGCGCCCACCTGCCGGCGGTGGATCTCACCATCAAACCCGCCGAACTGCGTGGCGTGGCCAGCAGCGGCATGATCTGCTCGCTGCGGGAGCTGGGACTGCCCGAAAGCAGCGATGGCATCGCCGTGCTCGACGATTTGCTCAGCGACGTGCCGCCCCTGGGCACCCCGGTGGGACCCAGCCTCGGTCTTGACGATCAGGTGCTGGAACTGGCGATCACCGCCAACCGCCCCGATGGGCTTTCGATGCAGGGCATCGCCCGCGAGGTGGCGGCCCTCACCGGCGCAGCGCTCACGCTCACAGCGCCGGCTCCGCAGGTCTCCGCCGTGCCGTTGCCGGTGGCGGCTGCTGACGCCGCCGCGATCGAAGCCGGTGGGCTTTACAGCCTCACGGCCATCACCGGCGTGAAGGTCGGGCCTTCGCCGGACTGGCTGCAGCAGCGCCTGGAGCGGGCCGGCCTGCGGGCGATCAACAACGTGGTCGATGTCACCAATCTGGTGATGCTGGAATTTGGCCAGCCCCTGCACGCCTTTGACAGCGAGCGGCTCGCCCTGCTCGGCCCGGCAGGCTCTGTCAGCGCCGATCCCGGCGCCATCGGCGTGCGTCAGGCCGGCGACGGCGATGCCTTCGAGGCGCTTGATGGCAGCAGCCATCGCCTCACCCCTGAAGCACTGCTGATCACCTACGCCAACCAGCCGGTGGCCCTGGCGGGGGTGATCGGTGGAAGCAACGCCTCGGTGCACCCCGGCACCGGCGCCATCTGGCTGGAAGCCGCTGTGTTCGCGCCCCAGGCGGTGCGCCGCAGCGCCCGCAGCGTGGGCCTGCGCACCGATGCCAGCCATCGGTTCGAGAAAGGCCTGCCGCGGGAGGTCACCCTGGCGGCGGCGGATCGTGCCGCCGCCCTGCTGGTGGAGCTGGCCGGCGGCGTGATCCAGGGCCGCTGGCTGCACCAGGCGCCTGTGGATCCCCGCCCACCGCTGGCCTTGCGCCGCGATGCCCTGCACCAGCTGCTGGGTCCCGTGCTCGTCGATGGCGTGGCGGACGACCTGGCCGATGAACGCATCACGGCCACCCTGGAGGCCCTGGGCTGCCAGCTGGAGGACAGCGAGGAGGGCTGGTGGGTCACCGTGCCCCCGTCGCGGGCGATGGATCTGCAGCGGGAGGTGGATCTGATCGAGGAGGTGGCCCGGCTCGTGGGTTACGACAATTTCGCCAGCCATCTGCCGGACCCGATCTGCCCTGGCGGCCTGGAGCCTGCCCAGAAGGCCGAGCGTCTGTTGCGCCGTGCCCTTTGCGCTGCCGGACTGCAGGAATGCTGCTCGCTGTCGCTCGGGCCGGCCCAGGCCCCGGTGAGCAGGGGCATTGGGCTGACGACGGCAGAGCGGGTGGCGCTGGCCAATCCTCTTCTGGCGGAATACGGCCACCTGCGTGATTCGCTGATCGACGACCTGCTGCTGGCGGCACGCCGCAACCTGCAGGCCTCACAGCCAGGCTTCTGGTCCTTCGAGATCGGCCATGTGTTCCGTGCCAACGGCGATGCCGCCGACACCGATGCGATCAGCGAGGCGAAGCTGGCGGGGGTGATCTGCGGGGAACGGCGCTCCGAGCTGTGGAGCAGCGCCGGCAAGCCCCGGCCGTTGGGGTACTACGAAGCGCGGGGTGTCCTGCAGCAGGCTCTCGGCCAGTTGACGCTGACCTGCGACGACCGCCCCCTGCAGGGCCATGCGCTGCTGCACCCGGGCCGGGCGGCGGAGCTGGTGCTCGAAGGCCGCGCTGTGGGCTGGTTTGCACAACTGCACCCGGCCCAGGCCGAAGCCCTCGACCTGCCGGAAGCCACCCATCTGTTTGAGCTCTCGCTGGAGCCGCTGCTGCGCGCGGCCACCCGCAGCAACCGCTGGCAGCCCAGCTTCAGCCCCTATCCCACCGTTCCCGCCTCTGAACGTGACCTGGCTGTGGTGATCCCTGCCAGCGTTACGGCTGCCCAGCTGCTCACGGTGATGCGCAAGGCCGGCCGGCCGTTGCTGGAGTCGGCGGAACTGATCGACCGCTATGCCGGCAGCCAGGTGGCCGAGGGAGCCGCCAGCCAGGCCTTCCGCCTGCGCTACCGCGATGCGCGCCGCACCCTCACCGAAGCGGAGGTGGAGCAGGCCCACGCGGCGGTGCGCCAGGCCGTCGAGAAGCAGTTCGACGCCCAGCTGCGAGCCTGATCCCCAGCAGTGGGCCTGACACTCAGCTGGCGGTCAGCACCGCCAGCGCCTCCACGTGGCTCGTCTGAGGGAAGAAGTCGACGGGTTGCACGCTCTGCAGCGTCAGCCCCCCGTCCTGTGTGAGGCGGGCCAGGTCGCGGGCAAGTGTGGCGGGGTTACAGCTGAGGTAGGCGACCCGTCGGGGGGGGCAGGCACGGATCACGGCCGTGACCTGCTCGGGAAGGCCTTTGCGCGGTGGATCGAGCAGCAACCCATCCGCCTCCGGCAGCAGCTCCACCAGCGCAGTGGCCACGTCGGCGCTCTCCACCGACAACCCATTGAGACCGTTGAGCGCCGCATTGAGCCGGGCCTGCTCAACGCTGGGCAGGTGCAGCTCCAGCCCCCGCACGCTTGCCCCGGCGGCCGCCAGAGGCAAGCCGAAGGTGCCGATGCCGCAGTAGGCCTCCACCAGCGTGCGTCCGGCGCGTGGTTCAAGCGCGTCCAGCAGCAGCGGCACCAGCCGCTCGGCCTGGGGGGTGTGCACCTGAAAGAAGGTGTCCGGCGCGATGCGCAGCTCGTGCCCGCAGAAGCGTTCGCTCAGCCAGCCCCGCCCGGCGATCACCTCGGTGCGCGGACCCATCAAGGTGTTGGTGGGCAGGGGCTGGAGGTTCAGGCACACGCCCACCAGTTCAGGCCAGCGCTCCATCCAGGCGTCTGCACGTTCGCTCAGCCCGGGCAGCTGGCTGTGGCTGCTGATCAGGGTCACCAGCACCTCGCCGCTGTGATGCCCGACGCGCAGGCCCAGATGGCGAAGACCACCGCCTTCGCTCAGGTCCGCGTCCACGGGCCAGCCGCTGGCTTCCAGCTCCTGCTTCAGTGGCGCGATCAGCGAGTCGATGCGCGCATCGAGCACCGGACAGCGGTTCATATTGACGATCTTGTGGCTGCCGCTGCGGTAGAAGCCGGCTCTCAGGGTGCCGTCGGGCCCGCGCTCCAGCGGAATCACGGCCCGGTTGCGATAGGCAAGCGGCTCAGCCGCCGCCAGGATCGGCTGCACCGCCAGGGAAAAGCCACCGATCCGCTGCAGGGCCTGCTGGACCAGATCCTGTTTCCAGCGGGCTTGGGCCTCATCGACGAGATGCTGGACGCTGCAGCCGCCGCAGCGCTCGGCAAGGATGCAGGGAGGACGCCGGCGCTCTGCCGCCGTGTTGTGCCGCTCGATCAGCTCCGCCACCACGTGGCCTTTAGCCTGGTAGGTGACGCGGGCTGTCACGGCCTCACCGGGCAGGGCCTGTGGCACAAACACCACCACGCCACGCTCACCTCCCCCTTCCGTGGCTGCGCCCCAGCGACCGACACCCTCGCCGAGGTGGTTCAACCCGGTGATGCTCAGCTCCAGTTCCGTGCCGGAGGGGGGCAAGAGAAGGGCCATCCAAAGACCTGCGACACAACGGGCAGCCCCTGACCCTAAAGGCCCCCCCGGATGCAAAGGGCCGTTACACAAAGGCGCTTCCGGCCATCGCGAGGGACTCTTCTCGGTAAGATCGGCCCCAGCGTGGTGCTTTCGATGAGCGTCGTCAGGGACCTGATCCTGCAAGCCGATGATCAGTTGCGCTACCCCAGCGGCGGTGAATTGCGCTCCATGGCGGAGTACCTCTCCGGCGGAAACCAGCGCATTCGTGTCGCCCGCGTGCTCACGGAAAACGAGAAAAAGATCGTCAATGAGGCGGCGCGGCAGCTGTTTCTGCGCAAGCCCGAATACGTGGCCCAGGGCGGCAATGCCTATGGCCAGCGCCAAAGGGCCCAGTGCCTGCGCGATTTCAGCTGGTACCTCCGCCTGGTCACCTACGGCGTGCTTGCCGGCAGCACCGAAAAGATCCAGGACATCGGCCTGATCGGTGCCCGCGAGATGTACAACAGCCTCGGGGTGCCCATGGCGGGCATGGTCGAAAGCATGCGCACACTCAAAGAGGCGTCACTGGCGCTGCTTGCCACCGAGGATGCCGTCATGGCTGGCCCCTACTTCGACTTCCTGATCCAGGGGATGCAGACGCCCGGCTGATCTGCCTGCCCCGTCGGATCTGATCGTGTCTGGCCTGGCCTGATGATCTTCTGCTCTTGAGCCAGCAACCCAGCTTGCGTTGAGGTGTTTCTTGGTCTCGTCTGCTTCGGTTGCGCCACCCTCATCGACAGGTGAAGGCCCTTCGCAAGCCCTCTGACATCTAGGCAACTGTTCAGCTGGCTGCGCACACCTCTGACAGGGAGTGCAGCGTCTGCACCTGCCCTGGGGTGAGATCAAAGCTGAGGTCTTCCAGGGAACTGGGCAGCACGATTTGAAGGCTCATCCCAGCTGCAGGGATCGGATCCAGGCAACCGGCCTCGAACTGGGACGACCTCACCGCAACCAAGGCGCCCAGCCTTTGGCTCGCACCGTTGTCAAGGTTTCAGTTGCCGGGCTCGTCCTCTTGAACGGCTGCCAAGAAGAAAAGCGCAGCGCAGAACAGAAGCGCCGTGCCTGCCATCCATGTGCCGAATCTGGCCAAGCAGGATCGTCATTGCCTCTGTCCTGCAAGAGGGAATGAATCCATTGGCTTCTGCGCTGAGGCCAGTCGTGGAGTCGCCTCTTCTCCACCGTCTCACTCTGGACATGTAGTAGGTCCTGAGCTGGTTCTGTCGTGAGGCACATGAGATCCAATGAAAGCCACAGCAGGATCGCCCTAAGCAGCGGTTAAGCGATCGATCGAGCCTCGCCTCATGGATCGGTGAGGCGAGGCAAGGGCGTCATTTCCAATTGTGTCTCGCTCATCGGGAATCTTTCAGGTGCGCAGTAGAGGTTCGGTGGGAACAATTCACCCAGACGTTCCCTCATCGCGCAGGCTTTGTCGGCAGTCACCTCGTCATGGCTTGGCTGCGTTGTTTCCTGGGTCGCCTGGCGCTGGAGGCCCGGTGTTCGCCGAAGGCCGCACTCTCCCAGCTGTCCCATGTGCGACCAGCTACGGGTCCAGTGCTGAGTCTTGTCTGCGCTGCTTGAAAACCAGATTTTCCTGCGATTCCACCTGTGCAGATCGACCCTTTTCCCCTCTGAGCCTGCAGAGATGGTCGGCCCGGTCATGGGGGTGGCTGGAGTTGCTTCCTGTTCATCTGTGCCGCCTTGGACGTTCAGTGCTGATCGCCGTCGACCGTGACCCACACAACCCCCGGCTCTCTGCGAGCCTGGCGGATCCTGAGCTGGTCCAGCCAGCAACACGGCACTCCACCACAGAGCCTTCGAGCCGGCTCACCCCTTCGCTGCCTGTGGCTTCATGCCACGCCATCGTGATTTCGCTAGCGCTCACTCCGGTGCAGCCTGTCGAAGCTGCGCCTTGGTCAACCCTCTGCGTACCTGTGTCTCACGCAGGTACGCAGCTGAACTTTTGCGCGAAGCTCTCCTGTCCTGCTTGGGTTTTCAGGTCCTCCCGATTCCATGTCCACCTGCTGGACACCTGCCCTGTTGGCTGGTGGACAAGCCGCTGCAGGACAAAGGTGTCATTGGCGCGGTGATCCCTAGCCAGACGATTGCGGAACCGATGGTCAGTGGTTGCCTCTCCTCGTCAGCGATCCGCCCGGGGCTTTGGCTGGGTACCGAGTGCATGGCGCTCTTATGGTTTTCGATCTGATGGGTGTTGTGTCTGTGCTGGGACGGTGCGGCTGCATCGTTTTGCGCCTGGGGGTGTTCCCCCTCGCGGGCGGCACAATCGCCATTATGTGCCGCTCATCTCATACGGGTCCCGTCGCGAGACTCATAACGCGTCTCACCGTGGATAGATGGGCGAAGCCTTTCAGGCGGAGGCTCGCAGAGGCCTCCGCCTGAAAGGACCATGAGCCAAGCAGGAGCTCTGGCCTGCCCAGAGGGTCAGCTGGATTTGCGATAAAGCTCCTTGAGCAGTTGGTAGGCCTCATTCAGGCGGCGCATCGTGTCGGCGCTGCCGCCGGAATCGGGGTGGTGCCGTTGGGCCTGCTCCCGATAGGCCTCGCGGATCCGTTTCAACGTGAGCCGTTCGCCGACCTCGAAGGGAATCTCCAGCACCTTGAGGGCTCCCTGCAGCGTCATCGTGTGCTCCAGCGTCTGGAAGGAGGTGCCCTGCCGGCGGCGGCGGAAGCGATGCACGAAGCGCCTGATCAAGGTGGGCAGTCGCAGGCTCAACGTGGCCGGGCTGAACGGATCCTCCAGCAGCCCGGCGCCCACCATCACCCGCTCGAAGCTGGGCGGGCCAGCCGGCCAGCTCGGAGCACAGCCCACGATCCAGTGTTCCAGCGCCGACCAGGTGAAAGGTCGCCCTTCCGCCTGGTCGGACTGGGGCCAGATCTCCTGGCCCAGCCATACCATCGCCGCTTCCAGGACAGCGTCGTTGGCGGCCGTGCCGTACAGGCCCACCCAGTGGGCTGTGGCGGCAGTGAGGGCGGCGCTCAGATCGTGCTCAGAGATTTCTGGAAAAGGATCATTGGGCCGTGTTGGCGTGCTCGGCTGCGGGTGGAGGCTCTGGCGCAGCCGTGCCGACCGTTGCTGCACGAATCCAGGCAGATCGATGCCACCTCCCATGCCTCGGCTTCCGGATCCGCCGCTGCCGGTTGCGGCCGTCTCCCGCCCCTTGTGCGGACCCGGCAGTGTTCGAGGCTGTTTGCGGGTCTCACTTGAGACCTCTTCTGAGTCTCGTGTCAGGTCTAACTCGAATTCGGTGAGACCGTCCTCGGTAGTGAGCACGAGTTGCGTGCTTTCGCCGCTGGACGCCAGCACCAGAGCTCCCCGTTCAAGCAGCACCTCATGTTCTTGATCGTCGCCGTCGTCCTGCTCCGCCTCCTGGTCGGGGGATTCAGGCAGCAGTAACTCCAGCAGGTGCTCCATGGCCTGCCCGTGGGTGGAGAAGCCCCATTCGCGCTGGAGTTGCTTGAACTGCGCGATCCTTGCGGTCGGCAGCGTCATCGACAGAGTTTTGCGCTCCTTTCGTACCGGCTCAGCCACGTCGGAACCGATGGGAGTGGACCTAGCGCCCCATCATCTCCCTGAGGAACCGCTGTTGGGCCTCGGCCGCTTCCCGATAACGGCCAAGCAGCACGGTCTGGGTGCCGTCGTTGGGGCCCTCACCCGGCAGCTGGTTGAGCAGGGGGAGCGGGATGGCCGGCAGCGGGCGTATCCAGGCCGGCACCAAGGTGGGCAGAAAACGGGGGGCGGCAGCCGGTGCCGGGGGTGGAGGCGTGGGACGCGCGGGTGCTGGTGCCGGGGGCGGTGCGCTGGCGGTGCGGCCGGAGGCGGGACGGGTAACCGGCACTGGGGCCGCCAGGGTGGGGGGAGCTTTGGGAGCGGGCCGTTGGCGGGCGGCTTCCGCGGCGGCGGCACGGGCCATGGCGATGCGCTGTTCCCGCTCGCGCAGCTGAGCCAGCTGGTAGCTGGGGACCACGCTCAGCAGGTGTCCGGGCGTGGCATCGGCTGGGTACACCATGCTCACCCGCACAGGGTTGTTCACACCGGGGACCAGGTTCAACGAGGCCAGAGAAAGACTCTCGCCTGAACGCAGGCCTACGTGCACGTCGTTGTAGCCCTCCTTGGTACGGATGCCGATCGAGCCGCGGAAGGCCGTGAACTGGCGGCCGTTCGCGGTGGGATGGCTCATCACCAGCTCATGGGGCCCGTTGCCTTTGAGATTCAGATCCACATCGAAACGGACGCCATAGGTGCCCACGTTGTCGAGGGAGGAATCAATCATGCGGCTGGCCAGCGGGTTCACCTGCACTTCGCGGGTGCCGAAGGTGTGGCGGTTTGTGCTCGTGAAGGGCACGTGCAATGGGCCCTGATTGAGATCGTGCACCAGGCTCGCCTGGTACTCATCGCCGATCGCCACGCCACCGACCCGTGAGAACACCTGGCCGTAGTGGATCTTTGAGAGCATGTCGAGGTAGATGCGGCCTGGCGCGAGCATCCCTTGATCCAGCACTGCGAACAGATCGGCATCAGTTTCCGGATCCTCCGCTGCCACCACCGCCATCTGGAACGGCCCGTCACTGCGGCCTTTCAGCAGGCCATTGGCGATGCCCCGGGCGGGCAGACGGGTGTGGAACAGTACCCGGCGGCTATAGGGAGGAACCACCAGGGTTTCCGGCATCTTGGGATCCAGCTCCCCGCGCAACATGATCACCGAGGTGGCATCACCCGGTCCGGTGTTCCAGGGGCGCCGCCCCAGTGGTTTCACGCCCATCAGGTGGTTGCCTAGATAAGGCGCTTCAAAGCTGTTGCGAACGGCCCCGCGCTCCATCTCAAGGGTGACAGGACGCGAGCCCGGGTTCATCACGATCGTGGCGATCGTGAGCTTGCCGCGCACATAACGGCCGCCGAGACGGCTGGCATTTTCTGGGAAATACTTGTGATGAACGTGGAGCCCGAAATCTCCGTTGAAAGTGTAAGTAGCGTTGTTGAGATATTGACGGGTTTCCGTGGCGATAGCCTGGCCAGGCGCTGTGTTCACCAGAATTCCCGGGCCGAAGACCTCCTCAGGCTGGTTGGAATGCAGCACCGGCACGGTGTTGAACGCGCCGTTGAGTGGACGGGCTGACTGGCCCGCCATCAAGGCCACGTAGGCGTGGGCGGCAGGCGCCTGCAGCACGAGCGTGCCGGCGATCACCACCAGACAGGGGCGAAGAAACCTTGTGGGAATCATGGGTCCCATTTGATTGATCTGGCGGGGGGACAACGGCAAAACGGTGGCGGTGCGGGGGTGGATGTGGTGGGCCAGTATTCCCTGCCTGCCTTTGGTTTCGACGCTTGAAGGCCGAGTTCACCAACGGGTGGGGCAGGGAACGCATGGGCACCAGAGCACTGGCTAGAACCTTCAGGCACTGTGAAATTTTCCCATGTTCCCGCCCTTTGCCTGTTACGGATCCAGCAGCGGTGATCATGAAGCGATGCGCCGCCATCATCAGCAGCGCAAGATGCGCATGCTTACCTACTGGCGCGATGGAGTGGAGCGTCAGCTCGCTGCCGTGAATGCGGCGATCAGCACCCTGGAGAAGCAGATGCAGCGTGATGGGGTACAGCCGGCGGAGTAACCACCTGCTGAAGGCCGCGGTCCAGTTCCTGCCTGAGCCGCTCCAGACCTTTGTGCAGGGCCCTGTGCACGGTCATCGGGCTGAGCTGAAGCCGGCGGGCCGCCTCCCGCAGGCTCCGCCCCTCCAGCACCACCTGCTCCACCACTTGACGCTGCCGGTTCTCCAGCTGCGTCAGCAGGGCCATTGCCTGGGCGGTTCCGCCATCAACGCAGTCGTCGTCGTCATGGTCTGCCGCAATGCCCTCCATCGAGGCTTCGAGCGGTGCCAGGTGGCGCAGCCGCTCCAGCCGCTCGAACGTGCACCATTGGGCCACGGACAGCTCCAGGCCGCTGCGCAGTTCGGCCTCACTCGGGCTCTGCCCGAATCGCGTCTGCCAGTCACGGGTGAACTGCCGCATCCGGTCCTGAAGCTCCTGCTGACGCCGCGGCAGCCGAATGGGCGGGGCCTGATCCCGCAGGTAGTGCAGGATCGCGCCACGGACGTGCTGGCGAGCAAAGGCGGAAAACGGAGTTCCGGTGCATGGTTCGAACCGCTCCGCGGCGCGGATCAGGCCCAGCAGGCCCACCTGGATCAGATCATCCGCCCCTTCCCGACAAAGGGCGGCGTAGTGGAGAGCGATCGGCCGTACCAGCTCCCTGTAGGCCTCCACCCTCTGGTTGCGTTGTCGCACGGTGGCGTGCTGGCTGGCATGAGTGCCGGCATTCGTGTTCGTCCTGCGCTTCGTGGTCGGCGTGTTCGCCTTGGTGGCGTTTGTGGCCGTATGGACGGCGCTCAGGCGGCTTGCTGAAGCAGCGGTCTTGCTGCTGGTCGATCGGCCAGGCAAGAGCAAAGCCGATGCTGCAGCCGAAGCGTTGGTGGGTGGAGCGCTGATGGGTGGAGCGCTGGTTGGCGGGACACGTGTTGGCGCGACGCTCAGTGGGGTGGTGGAGCGCTGGGCCGCCAGTGGGGAGCAGGTCATGAACAGGGAAGCGGAGATGAGAAGGAAGCTGTAGGGAGAACCGCCGGTCGTTCCGTCCGGTTCCTTTTCCAGAAAGATCCCTTGCTGCCACCATGTGCAACCGTGCTTTCACTGAACTTTTTTGAAGAGGGTTCAGGACGAGACCGAGTTCTTCACCCCCAGAGCACCAACTGGAGGGGGCTGCAGGCTCCTCGTCCACAGGCTCCAAGGCGCTGAGGGTCCTTGGTCAGCCTCATCCAGACCGTTGCCTTTGCGCCTCCCTGAATCAGCCGCGGCGCACAGGGCTCGGCGAAGATCGGAGCCCACCTCCATGCCCAATCACTGGCCCACTGCCTCGCTCAGTGCCTCGTCTGAGGCGGGCCTTCTGCAGGCTCCAACGCGGCGTCCACGGCCGGCGCCACGGCGCGGAGCAGCTGCCATGGTCCATGCTCCTTCAGCCACGGCAGATCCGACTGTTCCGTCAGCAGCAGGTAGCCAGCGAAGCCCAGCGCATTGAGGCTGAACCCGGCGGCATGTTCGCGGGTTCGCAGGATGGTGAGAAACCAGGAGCTGGTGAACAGCAGGTTGTAGGGATAGCTGGGCTCCCCACCGTCCGCCGGATCACCCAGGCCGAGCTCCAGGGCATGGCGGCGGTAGAGCATCGCCAGTTCGGCGGGTCCGCCGCCCTCGGGGCGCGGGCTGAGCCGGTAGCGCCAGGGCCAGGGTGGCGCCTGGCCCTGCAGCTGGGCGCGTAGGGCGGGCTCCAGCGGGCAGTTGGGTGCCCCGCGATGGCGGGGCAACAGCTGCAGATGCCGGTGAGGCTGGCTGGCGCCCGCCCGCCCGCTGCTGTTGAAGAACCACAGACCAGTGGTGTCCGCATCGACATGGGCCACCGCCTGCCAGTCGGCCGCTCTCAGCCAGCCGCTCTGCGGCGCCCAGCCCTGGGTGATCAGCAGCAGATGGCCGGCTTGCACCGGGTACTTGTTCAGGATCACCGCATGGCTGTCGCCCAGTCGCGTCACCTCCAGTTGCCGCTCCCAGGGGAGAAACGGGTTGGGCCGGGGCCCACCGCTGCGCAGGTGGCGCGGCACGGGCGAGTCGAGCTGGCGCAGCTGGAAGGGTGCCCAAGCTCCCGGCGGCAGCACCCTGGTGACGAGCGGCACCAGGGCACCGCGTTCGCGCGCGGCCTGGCTCTGCTGCAAGGCCGTTCGCCACAGGCGCTCAGTTCGCTCCACCGATCTGCAGGCGTGCCAGCGAGGCCCCACGGTAGTAGTGGCCCAGGATCTCGTTGTAACGCCGGCCCGCGAGGGCCAGTTCCTGGGCGCCTTCCTGGCTCATGCTCGCTCCCAGGTGCCCGTGCGCTTCCAGCGTGATCTGGCTGTTGGCCGCATACAGGCTTTCCACAATGCCCCCCTGGTAGCTGAGGATTAAGCCGTTGGTGCGCGCGGCAGCTTCGGTGGTGCGGCCATTCACCGAGGTGAGGCCCCGGTAGGCTTGCCAGCGGGTGGTGTCCCCCAGATGCCAGAACTTATTGGCCGGTCGGGCCAGGTGGGCCAGGGCGTAGGACCGGGCCGCCACCGCCTGGGCCTTGAGGGCCTCCATCGACCAGGACGTGGGCATTTCCGCCCCCACCACCGAGGCGATGTAGGCCTCCAATGGCAGGTGATTGATCGGTGTGATGCCTCCCCGCTCCGCCAGCAGACGCAGGCGACCGGTGTACGGCTGGCCGTTCACCAGCAACGCTTCCCCGGGTGCGGTGTCCAGCCAGAGATCGTTGGCGCCGGTGCCGGCGCTGAGATCGACAGGGCTGCGGGCCTGACCCTGGGCCAGCACCTGCCCGTCGCCGTTGCGCAGCCACCAGGGGCCGGTGGCCGAAAAGCTGGGCTGGCCGGCCTGACGCAGCAGGGCCACCCGCACCTCAAGCGGAACCGGGCGGCCAGCGGCCGGTTCCACCAGGGAGGCGGGGGCATCCGGCAGCTGGGCCGGAGCGGGAGGCTGCTGGGCGCGGCGCGCTTCGATCGCCCGCAGGCGGCTCTCCTCACCCGCCGGGTCGGTGGCTTCACCGGTGGTGCTGGCCGGCAGCAGCGCCTCCATCACCCGTGCGTCAAGGTCGGGCTTCGGCTGGCTGAACGATTGGGCATAGAAGCCGATGCCCAGAGCCACCACGCTCAAGGGTGTGGTGAGCAGCAGCGTGGTGCGGCGTTGAGGGCTGAGAGTCCGCTGCAGGCGTCGCGCCAGCCGCTCGCTGCCGAGCTTCAACGGACGCAGGGCACGTGCGCCCTGTGCCACCAACTGCTGCCCTGCCGGCCAGTTCATGAACCTTTCCCTCTGTTCACATCCCTGTCCCACTAGTCGTTGGAGCGATCATGGCTGAGAACGGCCGCGAACATACGGTTGTCGCGCAGACGTGGGCCCTGGATGGGCGCTGGTAGGAGCTGTGGGGCCTCTGGATGTGGCCCTGCGACTCACACCCATTCCCGGCGCAGATCGCGCTCCATCAGCGCCCGCACGGCTTCCTGCGGGGTGTTGCGCCGCTGCAGCAGGCCCACCACCTGCTCACAGATCGGCAGGTGCAGGGCATGCCGATGGGCCAGCACCAGCGCGGCTTCGGCCGTGGCGGGTCCCTCCACCGTGGCGCCGATGCGGGTGAAGGCCGCCGCTGCAGAGTCACCTTCGGCCAGATGCAGCCCGAAGCGGTAGTTGCGGCTCAGGGGGCTGTTGGCGGTGGCCAGGAGATCGCCAAGGCCGGCCAGGCCGTAGAGGGTGGCGGGATCGCCGCCCAGCAGCTGGCTGAGCCGCCCCATTTCGGCCAGCCCGCGGGTCAGCAGGGAGGCCTTGGCATTGGCCCCCAGCCCGAGACCATCGCAGATGCCGGCCGCCACCGCCATGACGTTCTTGAGCGCGCCGGCCAGTTCGGTGCCGATCGGATCGGCGTTGGTGTACAGCCTCAGCCGCTGGCTACTGAGCTGGCGTTGCAGCTCGCTGGCCAGTTCGGTGTGGATGGAGGCCAGCACGCTGGCGGCCGGCAGGCCCTGATCCAGCTCAGCCGCCAGGTTGGGCCCGCTCAGCACCAGGCACGCCAACGACGGAATGGCCTGCTGCCACAACTGGCTGGCTGTGCAGTGCTGCTGAAGGTCGATGCCCTTGCTGCAGCTCACCAGGGGCACAGCCCCGGGCCAGCCGGCTCTCAGCTGCTGCGCCAGCGCCGGCACCCCGGCCATGGCCACCGCTGAGAGCACCAGGTCCTGCCGCTGGAGCACCGCGGCTGGATCGCTGCCGTGGGAGCGCGACCACACCGCGAGCTCATGGCCCTGCTGGCGCAGCACGCTGGCCAGGGTGCGCCCCCAGGCCCCTTGCCCCAGAACGGCGATCCTCATTGCCATCGCGCCATCATGCGCCATCCCCTCCACCGCTTCGCCCCAGGTGTTGCCCCCGCTCCCGTCCCGGCCGTCCCTCAGCAGCTGGAACGGCCATGCCCTGGTGGTGGGTGCCGGCGGCATCGGCCGCGCCCTGGTGCAGGCCCTGGCCGAGCGGGCCCCCGGGCTCTGCCTCTGGGGCGCCAGCCGCCGCGGCTGGCCTGCCCGGCCGGGAGAGCCGCAGCTGGGCGCGCGCGCCCTGCAGCTCGACCTCTGCGCGGACGCCAGTCTGCAGGCCGCTGCCGCCACGCTGCAGGCCCAGGCCGGCACCTTGCGCCTCGTGATCAACACGGCGGGCCTCCTGCACGACGGCCCGGCTCTGCAACCGGAAAAGCGGCTCAGCCAGCTGAACCGCGCCGCCCTGGAGCGAGTGTTCGCGGTGAATGCCTACGGCCCGATTCTGCTGGCCCAGGCCCTGGAGCCGCTGCTGCCGGCCGCAGAGCCGGCGCTGTTCGCCAGCCTGTCGGCACGGGTCGGCAGCATCGGCGACAACGGCCTGGGGGGCTGGTACGGCTACCGCAGTGCCAAGGCCGCCCAGAATCAGTTGCTGCGTTGCCTGGCCCTGGAGTGGCGCCGCCGCCGACCCCTCGCCACCGTGACCCTGCTGCATCCCGGCACCACGGCCACCGATCTCTCAGCGCCTTTCCGCAGCGGCGTGCCGCCGGAGCGCCTGTTCAGCCCCGAGCGAACCGCCCACCACCTCCTGGACGTGCTGGAACTGCAGGGGCCGGAGCAGAGCGGCAGCTTCCTGGCCTGGGACGGGAGCCCGGTTCCGTGGTGAAGGCGGGGTGTGAAGACGGTGGAGTGTTCGGCTGACGCGGGCTGATGTGACCGGGGTGACGTGAAGGGTGGTGCAGGTGGTGGGAGAGAGGTGATGCCGCTGCTGCGGCGCGGCGCTCACCCCACGTGGGCCAGCTCCTTCAGCAACTCCAGCGGGATCACCTCAAGTGCAGACGCTTCCGTGGCCTCCAGCCGCACCGGCGGCGCCACCCCGTCCTGGTAGGCCTCCAGCCAGCGGGCGGCACAGATGCACCAGTGATTTCCGGGCTGAAGACCCGGAAAGCCGTAGGCCGGCATCGGTGTGGAAAGGTCGTTGCCGCGGGAACGGCTGTAGCGCAGGAAGACATCGTTCACCACACAGCAGACGGTGTGGCGTCCCGTGTCGCTGCTGTCGGTACGGCAGAAACCATCGCGGTACCAGCCGGTGCGGGGTGTGCATCCGCAGATCTCAAGCGTCTCACCGAGCACATTGCGGGCCACCACTGGCGCTGAAGAAGAACGCGGTTCCACGGATCGTGCCGAAATCATCCCAAAGTCTGCAGGACCAATGGCGGGAATGGCCCTGGGAGGTTGACGGAATCGGGGGGGCAGGCGTTAAAGGTCATTGTGCAGTGGTGCTGGAAGGCTCCCTTCTGCCGCCCTTACGACTTGCGATACCCCCTTCATGAGCTGGGATTTCACCGAAGATGCTGCCTTCATGGCGCTGCTCGACGCCTTCAAGGAAAGCGGTGAAAGCTCCGCGATGGAGTTTCTTGCCCACGGTGAAGGCGCTTTCCATTTCCAGGAGCTCACCCAGAATGCCGCCGGTGAGGGGGTTGACCTGAGTGATTCGACCGATCTCCAGGCGTTTCAACAAGAGGTGATCGACACCCTCGAAGATCTCTGATCCGGCTATGGCGCTGAAACCTCTCCGTTCAGTGCGTTGCCTTGATGGCTCGCTGACGGAGCTTCGGTGTTGGAGGTTCTGTGTCGAACCCGCATGGCTGAATGCTGAGGGCCAGTGGCTCCCGGCCAAAGGCATGGGCTGAGATAAACGCATCGCTTGAACTGCCGCCTGCTGGTTGCGCTGACGCGGCGGAATCAAGCGCTGACGCAACGCAGGGCACGTCAGCGGCCCGGTTCCTCCAGTGGCTGATTGAACCCAAGCGATTCAGCCGTAGAAGAAGGCGATTTCCTTGTCCTTGAGGCCATCCCAGCCGGCGGCCTTGAGGCGGGCATCAAGGCTGGCCTGATCGAAATGCTTGGCCCCGGTTTTCACCACCCGGTTGCGCATCGATTTCTTCACGCCGCTGCGGGCCCGTTGGGCCTCCAGTGCCATCACCTCGCGGTACAGGCTCAGCATCTCGGCCGGAATCGGCGAGCCGTCAAGGTCGAGTCCGGCTGCGATGGCCGCATCCACTCCGTCAGGTCCGGCAATGGCCATGGCAGCAGTGCAAGAGAGCCTCCCCAGCCTGCCACCGCGCCCCTACCTGCCATCGCCCCGGGATGGATTCCTCAGGCGCTGAAGTAGCGCGCCTGGCTGTGCAGGGCCACCAGGGCGGTGGTGCTCTGCTCGGGCTCCAGCTGGTCGCTTTCGTCCATGCTCAGCCCGATGCGCTCCGCCCCCAGCCACTGCAGCTGGGGACGGGAATCGGCCACGTTGGGGCAGGCGGGATAGCCGAAGGAGTAGCGGCTGCCGCGATAGCGCTGGGCAAGCACATCGCGCAGGGCGCTGGGTTCCTCGGCGACGAAGCCCAGTTCGCGTCGGATGCGTGCATGGGTCCACTCGGCCAGCGCTTCTGCCATCTGCACCCCCAGACCGTGGAAATAGAGATAGTCGGTGTAGCGATCGGCGGCGAAGAGTTCGCGCGCAAACCCTGTGGCCTTCTCCCCCATCGTGACGGCCTGCATCGGCAGCACATCGGTGGGCCGCCCCTGGCGGAGGTCGCGGTAGAAATCGGCGACGCAGTAGCGGTTGCCGCCCCTCTGGCGCGGCAGCTCGAAACGGCCCAGCTCCCGCTCAGGCGCGGCCGGATCGAAGACCACCAGCGCGTTGCCGAGCCGGCCACAGGGGAAGTAGCCGTAGGCCACCCGTGGAGTGAGCAACTTCTCCTCCAGGCAGCGCTGCATCCAGTGCTGCAACACCGGTTCGGCCTTGGCCGCCAGCATCTGCTCGTAGTCGTCGCGGCTCTGCTGCTGCGTCTTGCGCAACTGCCACTGCCCGGCGAACAGGGCGTTGCGATCCAGGTAGCCGAACACCTCAGCCAGCGGAATCGCCTGCTCATCGAGCACGCGGCTGCCCAGGAACGGCGGCTGGATGGCGGCCTCTTCTGGAACGGCCTCGGAGCGATGGTCGTTGAGCGGCGCTGCTGCGCTGGATGGCGTCTCTGGCACGACTGCGGCAGCCGCTGGGTCCTCGGCATCAGGGGCTGTCTGGGCCGCTGCTGCTGATCCCGGGGCTGCCGGTGCCCCTTCCGCACCGGCGGGGGCGGTTGTCGTGGCGTCATCGGCCGTGTCTTCACCGCGCTCCAGCCCAAGTCCGGGCGGAATCTCACCGCTGAAGCCTTCCGCATCACTCCAGCGGTTGTTCTGCTTGGCCTCCACCAGCGCGTCCATGAAGCGCAGGTCGGCGAAGGCATCCCGGCCGTAGATCACCTGCCCCCGGTAGACCGCGCGGCAATCCTTGTTGACGAATCGGGGTGTCAGCGCCGCCCCACCAAGAATCACCGGCACCTGAATGCCCGCCTCATTGAAGGCCTGGAGGTTGTCTTTCATGAAGGCGGTGGACTTCACCAGGAGGCCGCTCATGGCGATGCAATCGGCCTGGTGCAGTTTCTGGGCTTCGATGATCGCTTCCACCGACTGCTTGATGCCGAGATTCACCACCTCATAACCGTTGTTGGTGAGAATGATGTCCACCAGATTCTTGCCGATGTCATGAACGTCACCTTTTACCGTGGCGATCAGAAACTTGGCCTTGGCGCTACTCTCCCCTTCCACCCGTTCCATGAAGGGTTCAAGGAACGCCACGGCGAACTTCATCGTCTCAGCGCTCTGCAACACGAAGGGCAACTGCATCTGGCCGGAACCGAACAGCTCACCCACCACCTTCATGCCATCGAGCAGGAAGGTGTTGATGATCTGCAGCGGCGGGTACTTGGCGAGGGCTTCGTTGAGTGAAGCTTCGAGGCCGATGCGCTCCCCATCGATGATGTGCTGGGTGAGGCGTTTCTCCACCTCCAGATCCGCCAGCTGCGGCCCCGCGTCGCGTGCTTCCCGGGCGCTCACCCCCTCGAACAGGGTGCTGAGCGTGGTGAGCGGGTCGTAGACGCAGACATCCCCGTCGAAACGGCGTGCATCGGCGATCAGATCACGGCATACCTGTTGGTGTTCCTCGCTGATCTTGATCAGCGGCAGGATCTTGGCCGGGCTGATGATCGCCGCATCCATGCCGGCGGCACAGCACGCGTGCAGAAACACGGAGTTGAGCGTGATCCGCGCTGCTGGTGACAGCCCGAAGCTGATGTTGCTCACCCCCAGCACCACGTGCACGCCAGGAAGCTCGCTGCGGATGCGGCGGATCGCCTCGATCGTGGCGGCTCCATTGAGGCGGTCTTCCTCGATGCCGGTGGAGATTGGCAGCGCCAGGGGGTCGTAGAAGATTTCGTGCGCTGGAATGCCGAATTCCAGGGCATCGCGATAGGCGCGCTGGGCAATGGCGAACTTGCGCTCGGCGGTGCGCGCCATTCCCTCTTCATCAATCGTGCCGATCACCACGGCAGCGCCGTAGCGCCGTGCCAGTTCCAGCACCTTGAAGAAGCGCTCATCCCCATCTTCGTAGTTGGTGGAGTTCAGCAGACATTTCCCGCCTGCCACCTTCAGGCCGGCTTCCATCTTCTGCCACTCGGTGGAATCGAGCATCAGCGGCAGATTCACGTTCGTGACCAGCCGGCTGACCAGCTCATGCATGTCACGCTCACCGTCGCGGCCCACATAATCAACGTTGACGTCGAGCACGTGGGCGTTTTCCTTCACCTGGCCGCGTGCCACGGCCACCAGCCCGTCCCAGTCTTCTGCGTTGAGCAGATCACGCACCTTGCGCGAGCCGCTGGCGTTGAGCCGCTCACCGATGATCAGGAACGAGTTGTCCTGGTGGTATGGCGTGACGCCATAAATCGAGGCGGCCGCAGGTTCGTAGTGGAAAGCCGGCCGCTCCAGCCGTTGCTCCGGACGCCGCACGGCCCGCGGGCGGGGTAGCAGATCGGCGGTGAGCTCGGAGAGGGCTGCGATGTGGGCGGGAGTGGTGCCGCAGCAACCGCCGATCACCTGCACGCCGAGATCATTGACGAAGTGCATCAGCTGCAGCTTCAGCTCCAGCGGTGTCAGCCGGTAGTGGGCCACGCCGCCCACGTTTTCGGGCAGCCCGGCGTTGGGAATGCAACTCACCACGAACGGACTGTGCTCGCTCAGGTAGCGCATGTGCTCCTTCATCTGCTCGGGCCCGGTGGCGCAGTTGAGGCCGAGCACATCGATCGGGAACGGCTCCAGGATCGACACCACCGCGGCGATGTCGGAGCCCACGAGCATGGTGCCGGTGGTTTCCATCGTGACCGACACCATCAGCGGCCGCCGCTGCCCGGTGGCGCTGAAGGCCGCTTCAATTCCCTGCAGGGCAGCCTTGATCTGCAGCACGTCCTGGCACGTTTCCACGATCAGCAGGTCCACGTCGCCCGCAATCAGGCCTTCCGCCTGCTCCCGGAAGGCGTCGCGCATCGTGTCGAAGTCGATGTGCCCAAGCGTGGGCAACTTGGTGGTGGGCCCCATCGAGCCGGCCACGAAGCGGGGTTTGGCGGGGCTGCTGTATTCAGCAGCGCAGGCGCGGGCCAGTTCGGCCGCCCGCTTGTTGATCGTGAAGGCCTGGTCTTCCAGGCCGTATTCGGCCAGCACGATCGAGGCGGCGCCGAAGGTATTGGTTTCGATCACATCACAGCCGGCCTCCAGAAACTGGCGGTGCACGGCTTGCACGGCATCCGGCCGGGTGAACACCAGCTGCTCGTTGCACCCCTCCAGGGCTGCGCCACCGAAGTCGGCGGCGCTGAGATCCATCTGCTGGAGTGAGGTGCCGGTGGCCCCGTCAAACACCAGCACCGGCCGCTCAGGTGCGTGGAGACGCTCCAGAAACCCCATGCGCTGGGTCGCTGGCGCCCCTGCCTGCTGCACCGCTGCCGTCATCGATTACGCGCTCAAGGCCAGCTGTCACTGTAGGAAGTGCCGCTGGCTTACCCATCGAGCCGCACGCGGGTCACCCAGTGCTCGTAGGCCGGATCGCGGCCCTCGGTGATCGCGGTGAGGGCGCTGCGCAGCTTCTCCATGATCGGCCGCGGTCCAGCCAGATCCGTGGTTTCCACGCGGCGCACTGGCGTGACCCGGGCGGCGGTGCCGCTGAGGAACACCTCGTCGGCGACGAACAGCTCCGTTTTGTCGACCGCGCGTTCCAGGGTGGGGATGCCCATGGCCTGCGCCAGCTCGAGGATGCTGGCGCGGGTGATCCCCTCAAGGATGTCCTGGTCGACCCCGGGGGTGATCAGCACGCCGTCGCGCACCATGAACAGGTTCATGCCGCTGGCTTCGCTTACCTTGCCGCGGCTGTTGAGCAGCAGCGCTTCATCAAAGCCGCTCTTGACCGCTTCGGTTTTGGCCAGGGAGCTGGTGATGTACGCGCCGCTGATCTTCCCGCGCAACGGCAGGGAGCGGTCCTCCTGGCGGCACCAACTGCTGATGCGGCAGCTCACCCCATCGGGGGAGAGGTAATCGCCGAGTTCGATGCCGTAGATCAGGAAATCTGTCTCAATGTCGTGGAGGCGTGGCGCGATTCCCAGATCGCTGGTATACACGAACGGCCGCAGATAGATCGGGGTGGTGGGACGGTTCGCCTGCAGGAACTGCTGAATCGCATCGAGAATCGTGGCCTCCGGCAGCTCGGCCAACAGCAGCCGCGCGCTCTGGGAGAGGCGGCGCGTGTGCCGATCGGCGCGGAACAGCAGGATCTCGTTGGGATCTGCCGGGTTGGGCAGGGCCCGCATGCCGCCGAACGCGCCGGTTCCGTAATGGAGGGCGTGGGTGGCCACTGAAATCGTGGCTTCACCGAAGGGAACACAGCGGCCGCCGAACCAGGCGTAAGGAAGAAACTTCTGCATGCGGAAGCGCGTGGAGATGCGGCGCCGGCGGCGTTCGCTGGTGAGATCTTCTCACTGCCGGGGCCGAAGATGGCGTGATGCACCGTCTTGCCGTCGTTCCAGGCCTGCCTTCCGGCTTCGAGGACTCCGCCTTCGTGGAGCAGGAGTCCACGCCGTTGCTGGTGCTCAGCAGTTCAGACACCGATCTCCAGACCCTGGCCGCCGTTCTCGCCCGGCAGCCCAGTGCGGTGCCGGTGCGGGGGCTGAACCTGGCCGCGCTGGCTGCGCCGGCGGTCCTCGATCACTACATCGCCACCAGCCTGTCCACCACCCGCGTGGTGTTGGTGCGGCTGCTTGGTGGACGGGGCCACTGGAGTTACGGGCTGGAGCAGCTGCATGCCTGGGCGGAGCACCAACCCGGGCGCCAGCTGATCGTGGCGGCCGGCACGGCCGATCAGGAGCTGGAGCTGGCCAGCCTTGGCAACGGGCCTGAGGAGATGGCCGTGGCGATCAGCCGCTGCCTGCGCGAGGGCGGTGCTGACAACCTGCGCCGCGTGCTCGACAGCCTGGAGGCGCTCGCCGCTGGCCAGGCGGCGCCAGCGCCGGTGCCCTTGCCCCTGGCCGACCCCCTTCCCCACGACTGGCGGGCTGACCCGGGGGCACGGGTGGGGGTGATCCTCTACCGCGCCCTGTTGCAGGCCGGCGACGATCAGCTGGCCACCGTCCTGCTCCAGGCCCTGCGCCGCCAGGGACTCTGCCCGCGGGCGCTGTGGGTGAGTGGCCTGAGGGATCCCGCTGTCCAGCAGGGGGTGGCCGACCTGCTGGACAGGGAGGGGGTGCAGGGCGTGCTGTGCACCACCTCCTTTGCCTCGGTGCAGTTCGAGGAAGCGGGTCTGGGTGCCCCGCTCTGGGACCGCCTCAACGTGCCGGTGATTCAGGTGCTCTGCAGCACCCGCAGCCGTGAGCAATGGGCTGCCAGCAGCATCGGCCTCGGCCCGCTCGATCTCAGCCTGCAGGTGGCTCTGCCCGAGCTTGACGGACGCATCACCAGCCGGGTCGGTGCCTTCAAGGAGCTGGAGCGGGCCGATGCCTCGCTTTCGGCAGCGCTGATGCACTACCAGCCGGATCCGGAACGGCTCGACTGGATCGCCCGCCTGCTGGCGGCCTGGGTGGAGCTGCGCCTCACCCCGGTGAAGCAGCGCCGTGTGGCCCTGGTGTTGGCCAACTACCCCACCCGCAACAGCCGCCTGGCCAATGGCGTGGGCCTCGACACCCCCGCCAGCGCCGCGGCGATGCTCCGCTGGCTGGCGGAGGCCGGCTACGACCTGGGCGTGACCCCCACGGACCTGCCCACGGACCTGCCCGCGGAACTGACGACAGGCCTTCCCGCTGACGGGGATGCCCTGATCCAGCAGCTGCTGGCCGGACGCACCAACGACCCGGAAAGCCAGCACCGGCCGCCGCTCGATCACCTGCCCCTGGCGACCTATCTCGCCTGGTACCAGCAACTCCCGGCGGCGGGCAGGGCCGTGCTGGAGACCCGCTGGGGGCCGCCCGCTGCCGATGAGGGCCTGGAGCAGGGGCCGGCGGGTGCCGGCTTCCCGATCCGAGGTCTGCGCTTCGGCGCCGTGGCCGTGCTGGTGCAGCCGGAGCGGGGCTACGGCCGCGACCCCAGCCTCAGCTATCACTCCCCCGACCTGCCGCCCACCCATGCCTACCTGGCCCAGTATTTGTGGCTGCGCCAGGTGGCCGCCAGCCAGGTGGTGGTCCACGTGGGCAAGCACGGCAACCTGGAATGGCTCCCCGGCAAGGGGCTCGGCCTCTCCGATCAGTGCTTCCCCGAGTGGGCGCTGGGGCCCATGCCCCACCTGTATCCGTTCATCGTCAACGATCCGGGCGAAGGCTCCCAGGCCAAGCGCCGCGCCCAGGCGGTGATCCTCGATCACCTCACCCCTCCGCTCGATCGGGCCGGGCTGCACGGGCCCCTGCAGGAGCTCGAAGCCCTGCTCGACGAGTACTGGGAGGCCCGCCAGCTGGGCAGCGAGCGCGTCGCTCCCTTACGGGAGCGGCTCGCCGGGCTGCTCGCCTCCCTGGAGCTGCCCGCGCATGCCGCTGCTGGAGACGGCACATCTGCAGATCGATCAGCTGCAGACAGATCATTCGCGGCCGGCGCTGCTGTGGGATCCGCCTCTGCCCAGGCCATCGATGATCTTGAAGCGCGTCTCGATGGCGCCGATGGCTACCTGTGTGAGCTGAAGGAAGCTCAGATCCGCACCGGCCTGCATGTGTTCGGCCACCTGCCTGGTCCCCAGCCCTTGCTGGAGCTGCTGCTGTGCCTGGTGCGGCCCCCCCTGGCCGAGGGCCCTGGTCTCACCCAGGCCCTGGCCGCTGATCTGCAACTGGAGCTGGACCCGTGGGCGGATGCCGAGGAGGCGCCACTCAGCGTGGCGGATCGCCTCCGCCTCCAGGCGTCTCCCGCGGCCGCCGTCTCTGACCCGGCCTCTCCCTCTGCCCCGACCGCCCTGCGCCGCTGTGGTGATGCCGTTGCCCTGCTGGAAGCACAGGCCCTCGATCTGCTGAAGCCGCTGCTGGCGCCCACCACCGCCACTGCCGCTTCTGCAGCGGTGGTGGTGGGACCAACAACCCAGGCTGTGCTGGAGCGTGTGCGGCGTCAGCTGCTGCCGCGCCTGCTGGCCTGCGCCAGCGCCGAGCGTCAGGCCCTGCTGCGCGGCCTGGCCGGGGAACGCATTGCCGCCGGGCCCTCCGGGGCGCCCACACGCGGCCGCCCTGATGTGCTGCCCACCGGCCGCAACTTCTACAGCGTGGATCTGCGCGGGCTGCCCACCGAAGCCGCCTGGGACCTGGGGCGTCGCAGCGCCGCCCTGCTGCTGGAAGCCCACCTGCAGCAGGAGGGAGACGACCTGCGCCACCTGGCCCTGTCGGTGTGGGGCACCGCCACGATGCGCAATGGCGGCGAGGACATCGCCCAGGCGCTGGCGCTGATGGGGGTGCGGCCGGTGTGGGACGGACCGACCCGGCGGATGGTGGATCTGGAGGTGATTCCGCTCAGCCTGCTGCAACGCCCCCGGGTGGATGTGACGCTGCGCATCTCCGGCCTCTTCCGCGATGCTTTCCCGCAGCTGGTCGACTGGATGAATCAGGCCAGCCGCCGGGTCGCTGCTCTTGATGAAGACGAGTGGCACAACCCGCTGGCAGCCCATGCCCGCCAGGAAGGCCACAGCGGCAGGGTGTACGGCTCGGCGCCGGGGGCCTATGGGGCGGGGCTTCAGGGGCTGATCGACAGTGGTCAGTGGGAGCAGCGGGGCGATCTCGGTGAGGCCTTCCTCAACTGGAGCGGCTGGCGTTACGACGCCAGCGGTGACGGCCGTTGCGAGGCCAGCCCCGATCGTGAGGGGCTGGAGCAGCGGTTGCGTCAGGTGGAGGTGGTACTCCACAACCAGGACAACCGTGAGCACGACCTGCTGGATTCCGACGACTACTACCAGTTCCAAGGAGGACTCAGCGCCGCCAGCGAACGGGTGCGCGGCAGCGCTCCGGCCCTCTGGTTCGCCGATCATTCGCGCCACCAGCGGCCGCGCGTGCACCGGCTGGAGCATGAATTCGACAAGGTGCTCCGCTCACGCGTGCTGAACCCGCGCTGGATTCAGGGCATGCTTGCCCACGGATACAAGGGCGGTTTCGAGCTGGCCGCCAGCCTCGATTACCTGTTCGCCTACGACGCGAGCACGGGCCGGGTGCCGGATTGGAGCTATGGCGCCATCTGCCGCCAGTGGCTGCAGGACGACGACGTGTTGCAGGCGCTTCGGCAGTCGAACCCGTGGGCGCTGCGGGACATGGCCGAGCGGCTGCTGGAGGCCGCCAACCGCGAGCTGTGGCGGGGAGCGGATCCTGCCCAGCTTGAACATCTGAAGGCCTTGGTGATCGGCAGCGAAAGCCTGATCGAAACCTGAACAAGTGAGCCGCGGCCACTCACATTCGAAGGAGTGAACCGCGGCTGCTCACCAAGCCGATCAGTTGTTGAGGTCGCGGGCCATGGCCTTGAACGGGTCAATGTCGCCAGGCTTGGCCGGCTTCTGGGTGAACTGGGGCTGGGAACTGCCGGCGGCATCGGCCTTGCGCCCTGCAGAGCTGCCGCCGGGCGTGTTGACGGCGACTGCCGCGCCCTTGAGCCGCTGACCAAGTTCAGCGGAGGTGAGGCGGGCCGCGAAGGTTTTCTTCACCGGCTTGGGCACGCCACCGGTGAGGCTGGTGTTGGATTCAGGCGATGCGTTCACCGGCAGGCCGCTGCTGGCTTTCTCCAGCCGCGCCGACATCGAATCGACTTCCTGCACCATCTCCTTTTCACCCGGATTGTCGGCATTGCCGGGGAAGGTGCGCCGGATTTTGTTGGAGCGCCGCATGTACTCCACGTTGCCCATGGAGCTGGAGGTGTCGGGGTCGAGGAAGAACGTCTGTTCGCCAGCCTTGGCGGCGGGCTTCTCGGGTTTGGCCGGCTTGGAGGAGAAGCTGGCGTCCTTGGTACCGATGTTCAACAGACGATCGAAGAGACCCATGGTGAGGAAACGGAAACCTGTGATGAACCCTAGCGGCCTGACAAGGCCAGTCCATGGGTATCGGTGCCACAACTTCTCAGCAAACCCAGGCTCTGCAGCTGGCTGGCGATTGCGTCGCACACCAACGGTGTGGGCTGCCAGCGGCTGGTCAGGTCGTAGTCGTAGAAGGCTTCGGCCCCATCGAAGCCGAGCTCTGCCGCCGCCGCGATCAGCTGCTGGTGGGGACGCCGGTAGCGGGCCGGATGGGCCAGCAAGGCCAGGCCACCGGCGGCATGAATCGCTTCCCGCACCTTGCCGGCGCGCAGCCCTGGCCCCACCACCGCATGGCCGCGCACGTAAGGCGCCAGGGCCGGGTGGTGCAGCTCGAAGCCCAGGGCCAGCACATGCACCAGGCAGCCCTCCAGCAGGCAGCTGATTTCCACCCCACTCCACAGCTGCGGCACCCGCTGCCCCAGTCGCTGGCGCTCCTCCAGGTGAGCCCGAGCCGGTTGGTAGGCCGCGATGCTGTGGTGATCGGTGACGGCGAAATGCTCCAGGCCCATCGCCAGCGCCTGGTCGGCCACGGCGGCCGGTTCGAGGCTGCCGTCGCTGCAATGGGTGTGGCAATGGAAGTTGAGCCGGGTGGGGCAGCTCTGCGCGTCCACCGCCGCCAGCACCTCCACGAGTGGGTGGTCAGCCGGCACCTGCGATCGCCTCCCGTTCGGAACGCAGCCGCCGCCAGCGGGCATAGAACTGGATCGAGGCCGCCATCGCCACCACCAGGGCCACCAGGAACCAGGTGGCAGCTCCCGTGGGGAACTGGGCCTTGAACACCACCAGCATCACCACCAGCACCAGCATCAGGGTGGGCAGCTCATTGAGCGCCCGCAGCTGCCTGCCACTCCAGCGACAGGTGCCCGCCTTGAGCTGCCCCATCAGGCGATAGCAGAACCAGTGGTACACGAGCAGGGCCAGCACCACGGCCAGCTTGGCGTGCATCCAGCTCTGTTTCAGCCAGATCGGCTGCACCAGCAGCAACCCCACCGCCATCGTCACCGCCACCACCATGCCGGGCGTGGTGATGATGTTGGCCAGCCGGCGCTCCATCAGCTCGTACTGGCTGTGGAAAGCGGCGCGCAGGGGCTCGTCCAGCGCTTCGGCTTCCACGTGATAAATGAACAGGCGCACCAGATAGAAGAGTCCGGCGAACCACACCACCACGCCCACAATGTGGAGGGTCTTGAACCAGAGGTAGGCCTCGGGGGGCAGGGCCAGGGCCGGCATCGGCAGCGAAGGGATGGCCCGTTCAAGTTAGGCGGCACCGGTGGGGGCCGATCCGGCCGCCCGCTCCAGGTGGGCCGCAGCGGCGACGGCGACCGCTTGCCGCTCCTCGGCAGGGAGGCGATCGAGCTGGGAGATCACCAGGGCCATGCGGGGATTGCCGCGCAGTAGAGCTTCGTGGCGATCCAGAAAATGCCAGTAGAGGGTTGTGAAGGGGCAGGCTGACGGCCCGGTCCGCTGTGCCGGGTCGAAACGACAGCCTTTGCAGTAGTTGCTCATGCGGGCGATGTAGCGGCCGCTGGCGGCGTAGGGCTTGCTGGCCAGCAGGCCGCCGTCGGCAAAGACCCCCATGCCCAGCACGTTGGTCTGCATCACCCAGTCGTGGCCGTCGATGAACAGACGGTGGAACCAGGCGGTGAGGGCCTGGGGATCGAGCCCTGCCAGCAGACCGTAGTTGGCCAGCACCATCAGCCGCTGGATGTGATGGGCGTAGCCGGTGCGATCCAGTTCGCCGAGCACCTGATCCAGGCAGGCCATGCCGCTGCCACCAAGCTGCTCGAACCAGAGGGGCAGGGGCCGGGTGTGGCCGAAGTGGTTGCGGCCTGCATAACCCTCGCCGAACCAGTGGTAGAGGCCGTGCATGTATTCGCGCCAGCCGAGCAGCTGCCGGATCACCCCCTCCAGGCTGGCGAGCGGCACCGGTGGCTCCACGCCGCTCGCCGCGCCCGTACCTGCCGACTCCAGCCGGCGGATCACCTCCAGCGGTTCCAGTAGGCCCAGGTTCAGGTAGGGGCTGATCAGGGCATGCCAGAGCGTGGGCTGGCCGCTGACCATGGCGTCCTGGTAGGGGCCGAAACCAGCCAGGCGGGTGGCCACGAAGTGATCAAGCACCTGCAGCGCCTGCTGGCGGGTGACCGCCCAATGGAAAGGCTCCAGCGCACCGGGTAGCGGCGCTTCTCCGGCGGCGGCCCGCTCCGCATCGAGACGCCGCACTTTCTCGATCACGGCCCGCGTGATCGCATCGGGGCTGAACAGCAGCGGGGCCGGCCCTTCCAGTCCCTGGCGCGGTGGCTTGCGGTTGTCCTTGTCGAAGTTCCACTGCTGGCCGCGCGGTTCGCCGTCCTCCATCAGCACGCCGAAGCGGCGGCGCCCCTCCCGGTAGAAGAGCTCCATGCGCAGCTGCTTGTAGCGGCCAGCCCAGGCCGCGAACGCCTCCCGGCTCCAGAGGAAGTGGTTGGAGGGCAGCCATTCGAGCTGCACGCCGGTGCGCCCGCCCAGATCAAGCCGTTCGATCGCCTGCCGGAAGGGGCGATCCGCCGGCTCCATCACGCGCAGGGTGCGGATGCCCTGCCTCTGGATCCAGTCGATCAAGGTGGTGCCGAATTCCGCCGCCTCCAACAGGTCCACCTGCCAGCCGAGCGCCTGCAGCTCGGCGCTGAAGTGCCGCATGGCGCTCCACACCAGCACCAGCTTCTGGCGGTGGTAGCGGCGGCGGGCCACCACACCACTGCTCTCGATCAGCACCACCCGCGCCTGGCCGGGGGCGCTGCTGGCCAGAGCAGCTTGCTGCGCGTGCAGCTGGTCACCCAGCACCCAGAGCCCGAGCCCCGCCATGGCTTGCCTCCTGCTCAGTGCACGAGGGCGGCGCCGGCGCCGCTGCCGATCCGGCCACCAGGCTCCTGCGCAACGCTTGGGGCTTCATGCCGCTCACAATCGGCGGCCGGCACCAGGTTGTCCGGATCGGGCCCGTCATGGTCAGCCGTGTCGTGGTCAGCCTCGGGGTGGAAGTAGCTCCAGATCTGCTGGGCCAGGGCGGGGCCCACGCCGGGCGCCGCAGCGATCTGGGCCGGGCTGGCCAGCTGGATCGCATCGATCGAGCGGAAGTGCCCCAGCAGCTCCTTCACCCGTTTGGGTCCCAGCCCGGGGATGTCGCTCAAGCGCGAACGTTTCATCCGCTCCCCCCGCTGCTGGCGGTGGAAGCTCACCGCGAAGCGGTGCGCTTCATCGCGCAGACGCCGCAGCAGCACGACGCCGAGCTGGTCGGGTTCGGTCTCCAGCGGCTGGCTGGTGCCGGGCAGGAACACTTCCTCCCGCTGCTTCGCCAGGGAGCACACCACCAGGTCTTCGTGCAGGTTCAGTTCCCGCAGCGCCTCCATCACCGCCGAGAGCTGTCCTTTGCCACCGTCGATCATCACCACATCGGGCCAGTCGTTGAGGCCGCCGGTGTGGAGTGCGGTGCCTGTGGCCTTGCGCAGTGCCACCAGATCGGCCCCCTCCGCCTTCGCCTGGGCCCAGCGGCGGAAGCGGCGGCGCATGATCTCGGCCATGGCCATGAAGTCGTCGGAGTGGCCGGAGCGGATGCTGCTGCTCTGGATGCGGTACTTGCGGTAGTGCTGCTTGGCCGGCAGCCCATCCACGAACACCACCTGGGAGGCCACCGCGTCGCTGCCCTGGATGTGGCTGATGTCATAGCCCTCCACCCGACGCGGCGGCACGGGCAGATCCAGCAGTTGGGCCAGGTCTTCGGTGGCGAGCTGGTGCTGCTCGGCGCTGCGCTGGGCCCGGCCCAGCTCAAAGGCCGCATTGCGTTCCACCAGTTCGATCAGATCGGCCTTCTGCTGCCGCTGCGGGTGCTGCAGCCGCACCTTGCGGCCCCGGCGCTCGCTCAGCCAGTCTTCCACCAGCGCCTGCTGCGGCAAGGGGTGCTGCACCAGCACCTCCGGTGGGATCTCCACCGGCTCCACCTGGCTGTAGTGCTCTTCCAGCACCCGTTGCAGGATGGCCCCGGGGCTGGCGACCGAGGCATCGGCGGTGTAGCCGAGCCGCCCCACCAGCTTGCCGGCCCGCATCTGAAACAGCTGCACGGCGGCCACGCGCGCATCGGCCGCCAGCGCCAGCACATCCCTCGACACGGAGGCATCGGGCAGGGCCATCTTCTGGTCGGCGGTGAGCTGCTCGAGCCCCTGCATCTGGTCGCGTACCCGGGCGGCCGCCTCGAAATCCTCCCGTTCGGCGTAGCGCTCCATCTGGGCGCGCAGCAGCACAAGCAGTTCGTCGCTGCGGCCCTGGAACACCATGGCCACCTTGCGCAAGGTGTGCTGGTAGGCCTCAGGGCTGATCTTTTCCTGGCAAACGCCGGGGCAGCGGCCGATCGCGTGGTTCAAGCAGGTGCGATCCCTGTAGAGAGGCTGGGGGCGCTGACGCAGCGGAAACACCCGCTTGACCAGAAACAGGGTGCGGCGCAGCAGACCCACATCCACATAGGGCCCGTAGAAGCGATCGAGCGGGCTGCGCAGCCGGCGGCGACGGGTGATGAAGATGCGCGGGTAGGCCTCGCTCCAGGTGATGCAGAGATAGGGATATTTCTTGTCGTCCTTGAGCAGCACGTTGAAGTGCGGCTGGTGGTTCTTGATCAGGTTGGATTCCAGCGCCAGCGCCTCGGCTTCGCTGTCAGTGACGATGAACTCGATCTCCGCCACCTGACGCACCATCAGGCTGATGCGGGGGCTGAGATCGTGGGAATCACGGAAGTAGCTGCGCACGCGGCTGCGCAGGCTCTTCGATTTGCCGATGTAAAGGATGCGGTCGTCGAGATCGCGCAGCAGGTAGCAGCCCGGCTCGGCCGGCAGCTCCTTCAGCCGCTGAGCCAGGCGTGCCTGATCCATCAGCAGCGGTTGCAGCGTGGCCCCCATGCCCAATGCTCCCGCGAGAGGCGGCTCAGCCGCCGTACTGCCAGCCGGTGGCGGACAGCTCCAGTGCGGCGCCATCGCGGTGCAGCTGGGCCGACTTCACTTCCGCCACGAACACGGTGTGATCACCGTGGGCCACCTGGCCCACCACCGTGCATTCCACGGCGCCGAGCGCGTCGTCGAGCACAGGCAGGCCCAGGGGCCCCAGCGTGAAGGGAGCGGCATCGAAGCGGCCACCGATGCCTTTCTGGGGCTTGAAGAACACCGCCGCCAGGTCTTTCTGCTCGGCAGAGAGCACGTTGAGCGAGAAGCGGCCCGTGCGGCTGATGATGCCGTTGCTGGTGGAATCGGCACGCACGGCCATCACCACGAGCGGCGGATCGAACGACCCCTGGGTGACCCAGCTGGCGGTGAAGCCGTTGACGTCATCGCCCTCGGCCACGCCACAGATGAACACGCCGTGGGGGATCTTGCGCAGCAGGGTTTTCTTCGCGGCGCTGTCGAGCACGGGGGTGGCGGCGCCATCGACGTTGAGATCCACAGCCATGGCCTGGTTCCTGGAGGTGATTCCAACCTTAGGCAAGCCGGAGGGGGGGACCGCTCGCGACCGCAGCCAGCAGCAGCCTCCATAGGATCCCCCCGCCGCTCCCGCCGCCGGGCCCCTCGCCCCCGCTCCCATGAAGGCCCTCTACCCCGGCAGCTTCGATCCGATCACCCTTGGCCACCTCGACCTGATCGAGCGCAGCAGTCGCCTGTTCGAGCAGGTGCTGGTGGCGGTGCTGCAGAACCCCTCCAAACAGCCCAGCTTTTCGCTTGACCAGAGGCTGGCGCAGATCCGCCGCGCCACCGCCCATCTCAGCAATGTGGAGGTGGGCAGCTTCGACGGCCTCACCGTGGAGTTCGCGCGCCGGACGGGTACGGGAGTGATCCTGCGGGGGCTGCGGGCGATGAGCGATTTTGAGTTCGAGCTGCAGATCGCCCACACCAATCTCAGCCTGGCGCCGGAGGTGGAAACGCTGTTCCTGGCCACCGCCGTGCCCCACAGCTTCCTCAGCAGCAGCGTGGTGAAGGAGGTGGCGCGCTTCGGCGGTGAGGTGCGCCACCTGGTGCCCGGCGGAGTGGCGGAGGAACTCGCCAGGCTCTTTAATCAGACATTCCCGCCCCGATGAGATGACCGAGACTCGGATCAGCGTGCTGGAACAGCTCGAACAGCTCGAAGAGATCGTGCTGGAGGGCTCGCGCATCCCCTTCAGCGGCGGCCGGCTGGTGAACGAGCAGGACGCCATCGAGGTGTTCGACACGATTCGCGAGAAGCTCCCGGCGGAGCTGCTTCAGGCGCAGGAGCTGCTGGCTCAGCGCGACACGTTCATCGCCAAGGCGCGGCAGCAGGCCGAAGAGATCATGGTGCAGGCCCGCCGCGAGCGGGAGCAGCTGATCAATGCCGCTTCGGTGCGGCAGGAAGCGGAACAGCAGGGGGCGCAGATCCGGGAGCACACCCGCCAGCAGTGCGAGCAGATGCAGCTGGCCACCCGTCAGCAGGTGGCCCAGGCAGAGCAGGAGCACCAGACCCGTCAGGCCCAGATGGAGCAGCAGTTCGGTGCGCGCCGCCAGCAACTGGAGCAGGAGGCGATCCAGCGCCGCCAGCAGCTCGACGCCGAGTACACCGAGCTCAAGCGTCAGCTGGGCGACCAGCATGAACGCAGTCGTCAGCAGAGCCTGCAGGAGATCGAGCAGATCCGCCAGGAAGGCTTGCGCATTCAACGCGAGAGCCAGGCGGAGGCCGAACGCCTGCACAGCGACGCCCTGCAGTTCCGCCAGCAGACCCAGCAGCAGTGCGAACAGCTGATCACCCGCACGCGGCAGGAGGCGGGAGCGGTGCAGGAAGGCGCCAACCGTTATGCCGAGCAGGTGCTGACGGAGCTGGAAACGCGGCTCGGTGAACTCAACAAGGTGGTGCATGCAGGGCGGCGTGAGCTGGGGCGGCTGCAGACCAGCGAGACCCCTCCGGCCAGTGATCGTGCCGTCCTCCAACCCGCCGCTGAGGCTGAAGCCAAGGAGGCTCCCCTCACCAGCCGCGCCCGCCGCGCCGCCTCACGCCTCAGGCAGGTGGCTGGCAGAGGCTGACGATCTGCACGTCGCGGAGCACCCGGCCGATCGTGGTGTTCGGTGAACCGGCTCCATTGGAGATCAGGCTCACGTAGCGGTGGCCATCCGTGGTGTCGAGCACGCCGCTGATCGAACGCACGCCGGTGAGCGTCCCGGTTTTGGCGTGCAGCCGTCCGTCGAGGCTGGTGCCCTTGTAGAGGTTGCGCAGGGTGCCGCGCCGCCCGGCCACGGCCATCGAGGCGATGTAGTTGGAGCCGAAGGGGTGCTGGGCCATGCGCAGAAGCAGGCCGGCGAGCAGGCGGGACGTTAGCCGGTCGCCGCGGTCGAGGCCGCTGCCGCCCATCACCACCACACCTTCGGTGGGCAACCCCTGGGCCCGCAGCCACTGCAGGGCAGCCTGCCGGCTCTGGGGCAGCGACCAGGTGCCGCTTGCCTGCCGCAGCAACACCTCAGCGGTGAAGTTGTGGCTTTCGGAATTCGCCAGGCTGAGCAGGTTGTGCATCGGTGCTGAGGGTTCCTCGTGCAGCAGCACGGATCCTTCCGGCAGCGGTGCCAGGGACGACACCATGGCCAGCTGCACGTTCCGCCCTCCCTGGCTGGTCAGTGTGCGGGTGAGCAGGCGCTGCAGACGACCGGGTGGATTGGCCACAGCCATGTCGATCGCGTTGCTGGTGATGGCCAGCCGGGTGATCGGCGCCCCATAGGCGTAGGCGCGATCCTCCGGATGCCAGCCCTGGGGCCACCAGGCCTGGGGCGGTTCTTCGGCCAGCTCCAGGCGCACGTTGGCACCCGGCAGGCCTGGCCCACCTCCTGAACCAAGGGCCAGCTGGGCGAAGCGCTGCAGCTGGGGCAGATCGAGATCGGGATCCCCCTCGCCTGTGAGGCGCAGGGTGCCATCAGGCAGACGCCAGAGCCGGGTGGTGAGGCGGTAGTCGGGGCCCAGCCGGTCGAGGGCGAAGGCGGAACTGACCAGCTTCTGGTTCGAGGCCGGCACGCGTGGACGCAGGCCGTTCACATCGGCCAGCAGCCGGCCGTTGCCATCGGCCACGGTGACACTCCACACACCGATTTCGGGGCCGAGGTGGGCGCGCACCCGTTGCTGCAGGGCCGGGCAGCTGACCTGGTTCTGCAACTGGGGCAACCCGACGGCCGGCGGCGCCGCCGGCAGGCTCGCCATCGGCATGGCCATGGCCGGAGCGCAGGTGGCCAGCGCCAGCCCGAGGCTGAGGCCGAGGCGGCTGAGCTTCTGAGCGGAACGTGTCATGTCAGCTGACTCCGAGTTTCAGACCCGACACCGTGCCGCCGATGCGGAAGTCACGGCCCTCAAGCTCCACAGGGGCGCCGATCTTGAGGTTCTGGTTGCCGAACACCACGCCACCGCTGGTCTTGCGCCCTTTGCCCTCAAGGACGAAGCGGGCATCAAGCGAACCGAACACGGCCTGGTTGGGGTCGATGGCGGTCACCACCCGTCCGTCGGGCTGGACCGCCACGAGGCGGCGCTGCAGCGGCACCAGCTCCTGCAGCTTCACCGTGCCGTGGGGTTGGTTGCGGATCACGATGCTCACCTCCCCGTCGTTGCGGATCGAGCGGATCAGGGCCTGGGGATCCGCCACCGAGGCTCCTCGCACATCCACCATCACCGTGACCGGCTGCATGGCGCCGGTGGCTTCCGCCACCGCACCGCTGAGCTTCGGGCTCCAGATCACCCCGGCCAGGGCCATCAGCACGGCGGCGGCTGCTCCGACGTCCACCAGACTCCAGGAGCGGCGGGTGGTGTGGGGCTCGGCGGCCATGGCGCAACGTTCAGACACGCAAGCTTAAGGAGCCTGGCCAGGGGCCACCAGGGGGGTGGAGCTCCTGAATTCGCACATCGGTGCGGCCGCAGGCCGTCAGTTCCTCAGACTGCCGAGAAAGCGATCGAGGGCCTGCAAACCGCCCGCCACTGTGGCCGCCTGTCCGGGGCTGAGCGTTTCCGCCACCTGCTCCGCATCGGGCTTCTGCTCGAAGGTCTCCACCAGGCGGTGGCCATCGGGGTCGTTGCGGTACAGTTCCCACGGGCCGGGGAAGCAGCGGCGCAGGGCACCCTCGGGCAGGGGTAGCAGGGCATAGGCACTGCGCCAGGTGGAGAGGAAGCCTCGCCGCCGCTCCCGCGCCACGCTGCCGATCCCAACGGCCACATCCTCGAGGCTGCCGTTGAGCAGCACCACTCCGCCGCGATGGTTCAGGCAGAGGCGCTCGACCGCGTCGTAGTCCGACGGGCCTGGCGCCACCAGCAGCAGCAGGGTGTCGCCCGGGGTGGCATCGCTCTTTGCGTCGCCGGCAGTGCCCTGAGGGGCGCTCGAATCCCCAGCCTCTGCGCTGGCGACATCTGAATCCAAAGGCTCCGCTGCAGCCCCAGCTCCAGCAGCAGCCACAGGATCAGCGGCGGCGGCCTTCAACCGCTCCTGGTCCTTCAGGCTGCCGGTGCGGGCGGCCAGATCAGGGGCGTCGCGCTGGGCCAGGGCAGTGGCACCCGCATCGGGGAACACCAGGCGGAACTGCCGTTCCTGCGCCTGCAGGGCCTGGCCGAGCCGCAGCACCAGTGGCAGCAGACGCAACCCTTCAAAGCGGAACTCCAGGGTCCAGCGACCGTTGGCGCTCTCCGCCAGGGCGGCGTTCAAGCCCTCCATGGCCTGGGCTTCGGCGCTGAGCAGATCGGGAGGAAGCACGCTGAATCGGTGGCGGGCGCGCCGACCCTACTCAGGCTGCTCAGCCCTCCCGTTCCAGCCGTTGTCGCGTGCGCGCCTCCAGGGAGTTGCTGGCCAGGGTCACCAGATCATCAAGCGAGCGGCTGTTGAGCAAGGCCTCCACCCGGGCCCGTGCCGCCGCATTGGGGCAGTCGTCCGGTCGCTGACAGCCCCTGGTGCATTCCACCGCGCAGTTGACGGCTGGATCCGCAGGGGCCGCCTCGGGCAGGTCCGCTGGTGCGCCCAACGGGCTGGTGCCGGCAACGCCCGCGAGGCCGCCGCTCGGCGCGGAGGGGGCAGTGCCTTCGAGGCCATCGCTCTCCTCTGCCCGCTCAGCAGCTGCGGGCGCATCGGGCGGCAGCTCACCGAACAGCTCCGGCGCCAGCACCCCGTCGAACACGGGCTCTGCCGGCCCGCTCATGAACAGGTGGTCCGAGCTGGTGTCCCAGTCGATCCAGAGGGTGCCGCCGGGCAGATCGACGCGGGCCGAGCGTTCGCACAGGCCGAGGCGATGACTGGCCACGAGGGTGGCGCAGGCGCCCGTGCCGCAGGCGAGGGTGGGCCCGGCCCCCCGCTCCCAGACCCGCATCACCAGATGGCTGGGGCTGATCGCTTCCACGAAGTGCACGTTGGTGCGGGCGGGGAAGGCCGGGTGGCACTCCAGCAGCGGGCCGAGCCGTTCCAGATCCACCGCTGCCACCGCCTCCACCGGCAGCACCACATGCGGGTTGCCCATGCCGGCGGCGGCCACCGCGAAGCTCTCGCCCGCCACGTTCAGTTCCCCCTGGGGCAGGCCGGCCGAACCGATCGCCAGGGTGGTGGGCACCTGCTCAGGCACCAGGAACGGCGTGCCCATGTCGACGCGCACGGAGCCATCGGCCAGCAGCTCCGGCACGATCAGGCCGGCCAGGGTTTCCACCACCCAGCGGCGGCCCGGTGCATCGCCGTCGCTGTCGGCCAGGAAGCGGGCCAGGCAACGGATGCCATTGCCGCACATCTCAGGCTCGGTGCCGTCCGCGTTGAAGATGCGCATGCGCAGTTCTCCATCGTTCTCGGGCGGGAGCGCCAGGATCACCCCGTCGCCGCCCACACCGAAGCGGCGGTCGCAGAGCAGGCTCACCCGTTCTGGGGTGAGATCAAAACAGAAATCAACGGTGGTGGCGTTGCGACCGTCGAGCAACAGAAAATCGTTGCCCAATCCCTGATACTTGCTGAACGCCAGCATCCCGTTCTCCCAGCAGGCCTGGGTCCGATCTTATGGAGATCACCGCCCTTGATTCGAGCCTTCCGGGCGTACGCCAGCTGCAGCACTGGATCCGGGGCCGCAACCAGCTGGAACTGCTGCTGGTGGATTCCGTGCAGGTCACCGGCTCGTTGCTCTGGCAAGACCCCGAATTCCTGGCTTTGCGCGGTGAACACGAGGGCGACCCGGTTCTGATCAATCGCCGCATGGTGGTGTCGATCCGCTCCACGCCCTGAGCCGGGGGCGCCGGAAACGGCTGTGGCACGATCGGGCGTGAGAGTGAACGGCTGATCCCTGCGGCCGCCGCCAAGTCCGTCGTGCCCGAGAAGCTCGTGTCCGAGAAGGTCATCGCCGAGACCGGCCCCACCGATACGTCCCCTTTAGCCGAGAGCGGCCGCGCCACCGCTCCAGAGGTGGGTCGCTACCAGCCCGCGGCGATCGAGAGCCGCTGGCAGGCCCGCTGGCAGGCCGAGGGGCTGGATGCCACGCCAGACCCCGGCCCGTCGTCTGCCGACGCCCCCGCGGCGACGGAGCAGACCTTCTACGCCCTTTCGATGTTCCCCTACCCCTCGGGGAACCTGCACATGGGCCATGTGCGCAATTACGTGATCACCGATGTGATCGCCCGCGTGCAGCGCCAGCGGGGGCGCAGGGTGCTGCATCCGATGGGCTGGGACGCCTTCGGTCTGCCGGCTGAGAACGCCGCGATCGAACGGGGCATCGACCCCGGTGACTGGACCGATCGCAACATCACCCAGATGCGTCAGCAGTTGCAGCGCCTCGGTCTGTCGATCGACTGGAGCCGTGAGCTGGCCACCTGCCACACCGACTACTACCGCTGGACCCAGTGGTTGTTCCTGCAGTTTCTCGATGCCGGCCTGGCCTACCGCAAGGAGGCCACCGTCAACTGGGATCCGGTCGATCAGACCGTGCTCGCCAATGAGCAGGTGGATGGGGACGGCCGCTCCTGGCGATCCGGCGCGCGGGTGGAAAGGCGGCAATTGCGGCAGTGGTTCCTGCGCATCACTGCCTACGCCGATGCCCTGCTCGACGACCTGCCCCAGCTGCAGGGCTGGCCGGAGCGGGTGCGCACGATGCAGGCCAACTGGATCGGCCGCTCTGTGGGGGCAGAGCTGGAGTTTCCCGTGCTGGCGCCGGACGGCACCACCCAGGACACCACCATCACCGTGTTCACCACCCGTCCGGACACGGTCTACGGGGTGAGCTATCTGGTGCTGGCGCCCGAGCATCCGCTGGTGGCCACGCTCACCGCGCCCGAGCAGGAGGACGCGGTGCGTGTGTTCTGCGAGCGGGTGGGGCTGCAGAGCGAGCAAGAGCGGCTGGCCGACGACCGACCCAAGCGGGGCGTGCCGCTCGGCCGTTCGGTGCGCCACCCGTTCACGGGGGAGGCGATTCCGCTCTGGATCGCCGATTACGTGCTGGCCGATTACGGCACCGGTGCCGTGATGGGCGTACCGGCCCACGACCCGCGTGATTTCGTCTTCGCCCGCCAGTACGAACTTCCCGTGCGGCGGGTGATCGTGCCGGAGGGAGCCGATGAACACGACTGGGACGGCACCGCCTGGACCGAGCCCGGTGTGCTGATCCATTCCGGGCCGTTCGACGGGCAGCCATCGGGGCAGGCGAAGGCCGCGATCGTGGCCCATGCGGAAGCACAGGGCTGGGGCCGCGCCCGGGTGCAGTTCCGCCTGCGCGACTGGCTGATCTCCCGCCAGCGCTACTGGGGCTGCCCCATTCCGGTGGTGCACTGCGACCATTGCGGCGTGGTGCCGGTGCCGGCCGAGCAGTTGCCGGTGGAGCTGCCCCGCGGTGTCGCCTTCAGTGGCAAGGGAGCCTCACCGCTCGGCCAGTTGCACGACTGGGTCAACGTGCCGTGCCCCAGCTGCGGCCGTCCTGCCCGGCGCGAAACCGACACGATGGACACCTTCATGTGTTCCTCGTGGTATTACCTCCGCTTCAGTGATCCTCACAACGAATCACTACCGTTCGCCAAGGCGACCGCCGATCAGTGGCTGCCGGTGAACCAGTACGTGGGCGGGATCGAGCACGCGATCCTGCATCTTCTCTATTCCCGATTCTTCACCAAGGTGCTGCGCGACCGCGGCCTGCTCAGCTTCGATGAACCCTTCCAGCGTCTGCTCACCCAGGGCATGGTGCAGAGCCTCACCTATAAGAATCCGCACACCGGCAAATACATTGCTCCGGCCGATGTGGCCGATCCCAATGATCCCCGCGATCCGATCAACGGCGATCGGCTGGAGGTTTTCTTCGAGAAGATGTCGAAGTCGAAGCACAACGGCGTGGATCCCGCGGCCGTGATCGATCGCTACGGCGCCGACACCGCCCGCATGTTCATCCTGTTCAAAGCCCCGCCGGAAAAGGATCTGGAATGGGATGACGCCGACGTGGAGGGCCAGTTCCGTTTCCTGCAGCGGGTGTGGCGGCAGGTTCAGGGCGCCCGCAGCCGTGGCGTGTCGATGGCGGCCACGGTCACTGCCAGCGCCGATCCTGGCGCCGCGGCTGATGCGTCCGAGAGCGACCGGGAGCTGCGCCGTTGCGTGCATGCGGCGATCGCTGCGATCAGCGATGACCTGGCCGACGGGCGCTATCAGTTCAACACCGCCGTGTCGGAGCTGATGAAGCTCAGCAATGCCATGGGCACTCACCTGGAGGCTGTCTCGGCACCGGTGGCCGAGGAGGCGGTGCGCACCCTGCTGGTGCTGCTCGCGCCCTTCGCCCCTCACCTGGCCGCGGAGCTGTGGGAGCAGCTGGGCGGGGCCGGCAGCGTGCACCGGCAGGGTTGGCCCGAGCTGGATCCCGCTGCCCTGGTGCAGGACACCATCGCCCTGGTGATCCAGGTGAAAGGCAAGGTGCGGGGCAGCCTCGATGTGCCCGCCGATGCCGATGCCGCCACCCTCGAGCGCCTGGCCCTCGACAGCGACATCGCCCGTAAGTGGCTGGACGGCCAACCGCCACGCCGCGTGATCGTGGTGCCCGGCAAGCTCGTGAACCTGGTGCCCTGAACCTTGCTCCCCTGCGCCCTTGCCCCATGGCCGGTTCAGGCCAGCAGGGCGGCGGCGTGGTGGCGCAGGTGGTCGTCGATGAAGCTGGCGATGAAGAAGTAGCTGTGGTCGTAGCCGGGCTGTAGCCGCAGCTCCAGTGGGTGGCCGGCGGCGGCAGCGGCGCTGCGCAGCTGATCGGGCTTCAGCTGCTGGTCGAGGAACGGGTCGGCGCTGCCCTGATCCACCAGCAGCGGCAAGCGCTCGCTGGCCTGGGCGATCAGGCTGCAGGCCTCCCAGGCGGCCCAGCTGCCACGCTCAGGGCCCAGGTAGCGGCTGAAGGCTTTCTCCCCCCAGGGGCAGGTGCTGGGCTGGGCGATCGGCGCGAACGCCGACACCGAGCGATAGCGGCCCGGGTTGCGCAGGGCACAGATCAGGGCCCCGTGGCCGCCCATCGAATGGCCGCTCACTCCGCGCCGCTCGTTGAGCGGCAAGGCACTCTCCAGCAGGGCAGGCAGCTCCGCCACCACGTAGTCGTGCATGCGGTAGTGGGTAGCCCACGGGGCTTCGCTGGCATTCAGGTAGAAGCCTGCCCCCAGGCCGAAATCCCAGGCGCCGTCGGGGTCATCGGGCACGCCCTCCCCCCGGGGGCTGGTGTCCGGGGCCACCAGGGCCAGGCCAAGGGCGGCTGCCAGCCGCTGCGCGCCCGCCTTCTGCACCATGGTCTCGTCGGTGCAGGTGAGCCCCGAGAGCCAGTAGAGGGCCGGCACCCGGGCGCTGGCGAGCGCCTGCGGGGGCAGAAACACCGACACATGCATGCTGCACCCCAGCACGCTGGAGCGATGGCGGTAGCGGCGTTGTGCGCCACCGAAGCACCGGCTTTCACTGATGGCTTCGAGAAGGGAGTCGCTCATGGACGAAAACGCCGCAGAAGGGGACGGATCGGTGCTGGGCTGCCGATGGCCAGTGACGATGCCGGAACGCCTGTGCTGAGGCCAGAGCGGCCGTCGATCGGGGTGGCGCGGTGTGCCCCCAGGTTCCAGGTTCAACCGGCGAAATCAATCACCGTGCGGATGCTGGCTCCGGCGTGCATCAGATCGAAGGCTTCGTTGATGCGATCCAGCCCCATGGTGTGGGTGATGAAGGTGTCAAGCGGGATCTCGCCCCTCTGGTAACGCTCCACGTAGCCGGGCAATTCCGTGCGGCCGCGCACGCCGCCGAAGGCCGACCCCCGCCATACCCTGCCGGTCACCAGCTGGAACGGACGGGTGGAGATCTCCTGGCCGGCGCCGGCCACACCGATGATCGTGGATTCACCCCAGCCCTTGTGGCAGCACTCAAGGGCGGCGCGCATCACCGCCACGTTGCCGATGCACTCGAAGGAATAATCCACGCCTCCATCGGTGCGCTCGATCACCACCTGCTCGATCGGGGTGGTGCTGTCTTTTGGATTGATGCACTCGGTGGCACCGAGCTGGCGGGCGATCGCGAACTTGTCGGGATTGGTGTCGATGCCGATGATCCGCGCCGCTCCGGCCATCACCGCGCCGATCACCACCGCCAGACCGATGCCACCGAGGCCGAACACGGCCACCGTGCTGCCCGCCTCCACCTTGGCGGTGTTCAGCACTGCGCCGATGCCGGTGGTGACACCGCAGCCCAGCAGGCACACCTTGTCGAGCGGGGCGTCGCGGTTGATTGTCGCCAGGGCGATTTCCGGCACCACCGTGTATTCCGAGAACGTGGAGGTGCCCATGTAGTGATGAATGGTCTGGCCGTCCTTGGAGAAGCGGCTGGTGCCATCGGGCATCAGGCCCCGTCCCTGGGTGCCGCGGATCGCCTGGCAGAGGTTGGTCTTGCCGGACAGGCAGAAGCTGCAGCTGCGGCATTCCGGCGTATAAAGCGGAATCACGTGATCCCCCACCGCCAGAGAGCTCACCTCCGGCCCCACGGCCTCCACCACACCGGCGCCTTCGTGGCCAAGCACGGCGGGAAAAATCCCTTCCGGATCGCTGCCGGAGAGGGTTAAGGCATCGGTGTGGCACACGCCTGTGGCCACGATCCGCACCAGCACCTCTCCAGCTCGTGGCGGTGCCACGTCGATCGTGGTGATCTCCAGGGGCTGACCGGCCGCCCAGGCCACCGCCGCACGTGAACGGATCATGGACTGCCCCCCGAAACCAGCCCCATCCTGCCCCCAGGGGCTCCGGCTCAGGAGCGGCGAAACACCAGGGAGGAGGGCGTGCCCCAATCGCCGCTGGCCACATAGCCGCGGGGATTGCCGCAGAGGTGGCGCAGGATCCAGAACAGGGGCTCGGGGCTGTCGATGCTGAGCTGCCCCTGAAGGCTGGCCAGATCGTGGGGTTCGCCATCGGCCAGCAGTGCTTCCAGCCGGCTCTGCAGATCCAGGATCACGGCGGCCGCCTTCTTGCCCGCCTCCACGCCCGGCTGGTCGTAGGCGTTGATGTTCACAAGCTCCGCGTAGAGCCCCACAGCGCGTTCGAACAGCGCCACCAGGGCGCCCAGCAGGCGGGCATCGAAGCGCCGCATGCTGAGCGTGATGCTCTGCCGCCCGCCTTCAGACAGGGCAGCGCGGGTGCCCTGCAGGAAGCCGTCCAGGTAGTCACCGGGATGTTCCCCGTGCAACGGCGGCACATCGGTGGGATCTTCCAGCACCTCGATGAAGGTGACGAAGAAGTTGTCGATGCCGTCGCGGAGCTGCTGGACGTAGGCGTGCTGGTCGGTGGATCCCTTGTTGCCGTACACGGCGATGCCCTGGTAGGCGGGTTCACCGTTGCGGTCAAGCCGTTTCCCCAGCGACTCCATCACCAGCTGCTGTAGGTAGCGGCTGAACACCTCGAGGCGGTCGCGGTAGGGCAGCACCACCATGTCGCGGTGGCCCTTGCCGTTGCCCGCCACATACCAGGCCGCGGCCATCAATGCTGCCGGGTTGGCGGTGAGCTCGGGCACCCGGGTGGCCTCATCCATCTCAGCGGCACCGGCCAGGAAGCCGCGCAGATCTGCCTGGATCAATGCGGCCGGCAGCAAGCCCACGGCGCTGGTGATGCTGGTGCGGCCGCCCACCCAATCGAACATGTCGAAACGGCGGAGCCAGCGCTCCTCCACTGCCAGCCGGTCGAGCTGGCTGCCCGCCATCGTGACCGCCACCGCCTGATCGGCCCAGCTGCCGCCCAGCGCTTCCAGCCGGGCCCGCGCCTGCTCCATGCCAAGCCGCGGCTCCGGCGTGCCGCCCGATTTACTCACCACCACCATCAAGGTGGTGCGCAGCCGCTCGCCGAGGCCGGCCAGGGTGCGGCTGAATCCCTGCGGATCGACGTTGTCGAAGAAGTGAAAGGGCAGGCCCTGACCCTGCTGCTGCAACGCCCGCAGGATCAGCAGCGGGCCGAGGCCGGAACCGCCGATGCCGATCCACAGCACATCGGTGAAGGGCGCCAGGCCCGGCGGCTGGATCTCACCGGAGAGCACCTGCTGGGCGAAGGCTTCAATGCCGTCGATCTCCTGGCGGACGTGGGCGCCGATTCCTGGCTCGGGCGCCAGCTGCGGCGCCCGCAGCCAGTAGTGACCCACCTGGCGTCCTTCATCCGGGTTCGCGATGGCTCCGGCCTCCAGCGCGGCCATGGCCGCGAACGCGGAGGTGAAGGCGGGGGCCAGCTCCTCGAAATGTTGAGGCCCCACTGCCATACGGCTCACATCCAGCCACATCCCCAGCCCTTCGTGGTGCCAGAGCAGCGAACAGAACCGTTGCCACTGTTCCGCCGAAGGCTGCGGCTTGAAGTCTGGAAACGTGGTCATGCGCCCTGGTGGAAGTGACAGGTTCTGGCGATGAACCTATCGGTGGAATCGCCCTCTGAACCGTGACACAGCCCATCGCCGTGAGCCGGAACACGCAAGCGGCGTAATTGTATGGACGGCCACACAAACGGCCCAAGGTGCGGGAGCAGCCAGTGGACGACGGTAGAGTTTATTTAACAATTGACTCCAAAACCCGGTTTGAAGGCTGCCTTGAAGCTACGCATTCCGCTTGGCTCCCTTCGCACACCGGCGTTGCTGCGAGCCTCCAGCTGGGTCCTCGCCCTCGGCCTGATCAATGCCCAGGTGGCCACCGTTCGCCACCCCGATGCTGCCTCGTTGCTCAAGCTGCACGAAGCTGCCCTCAGCACCAGTCTCAATGCCCGCAGCGGCAAACCCGCCAAGCTGGCGATGCAGGGTCTGCGGGCGAATCCGGTCGATTTCACCCCGGAAGAGCTGCGTGAGCTGCAGCGCCGTTTCGGCGTGCATGGTCCCCAGCCGAAGCTGGCCCAGTTGCTCACCCACGGCCTGGATCAGCTCACCCCGCTGCGTGCCCACACGGTCAGCCGCATTGAGGAGCTGAGGCCGGTGATCGTGAGCGAGTCACGTCGGCTCGGCGTGAACCCGATGCTCGTTGCCGCCGTGCTTTTCGACGAGATTCAGCGGGCGAAACCCGGTGAAGATCTGCCGATGGCGGCCGATTCCGGCCTCTTCAAGACCCACGGGCCTGCCCAGCTGGGGGTCGATGAGTTCGTGCATCAGGGCTTGCTGCCTGCCGATGCCAGCCCCGAGGAACGGGCTGCCGCCCGGCGTGAGCTGCTGGTCCCCGAGCGGAATGTGCAGCTGCTGGTGGGTAAGTTTCACCGCCTCTCCACCCTGCTGGGATTCCCCACCGACCGCCTCCTGCAAGCCAGCGCTGGTCCCCGCGATGCCAAGGCGCTCGCCACCCTGGCCTACCTCCACAACGGCAAGCTGGATTACCCCGCCCGCATCCTGAGCTACATGCAGGATCCCGCTCTCCACGCCCTCATCTACGGCGAGCGCAAGCCACAGTTTTCTCCGCTGATTTGAGGCGCATACGCGATTGGAGCGTCGGTCCCAGAGCTGTTCGTAACGCCAGGTAGGCCTCCGTCAGCCGGACTTGCAAAGCATGCCGAGGGCTGCGAGACGCGTCTGCAGTTCCGACCATCTGAAGCTGCGGGGATCTGCCCGTTCACCCCCCAGATCCACATACCGGTGGGTGGTGATGTTCTGGGGAGCGATGCCGAAACGGCGCATCCAGTCGGTCAGCACCACCGCCAAGGCGTCGTACTGGGCGTTGCTGTAGCCACTGTGCTCCGCGTCGGCATCCTCACCATCAAGCGGTGTTTCCAGGCTCAGGTGCAGGGCGAAGTTGTTCACCGACCCCCCAACATCCGGGTTGGTCATCACCCACTGGCCGTTGAAGGCGGAGTTGCCAGCGCCGAAAGCACGATAAGCAGGATCGAGCGCCTGCACCACCTGCCCGTTCTCCCCGATCATCAGGTGGTAGCTCACCTGGTCTTCGTCGCGGGGGTGGGGGGTAAGGAAGGTCTGCACCGCCGATTGCATGCCGTAGACCGTTTCGTGCAGCACCACCACGCGAGGTGTGGGGTCCACCGGATTGCCGAACGCATCGCTGCGGAAGCGGCTGCCGTAGTTGGTGGGATCGATGGTGAGGCGCTCCATCTCCAGCGGCAGTGCGGCCACCTTCGCCTCCAGGCGACGGCTCAGCGCCGGATCGGCCGTGCATTGGCGCTTCAGAGGGCTCACCCAGCGGTCGTGGGCCGGTGGCGTGGGGGCTGGGCGGGCATTGAGCGACGGCGTGGCGGCCGGGGCCGAGGACCCGGAACGGGGGGCCCCTACCTGCTCGAGCAGCTCCAGCAGGGAGGGGCTGGCGTCGGAGGGGTTGCTGGCGGAGATCTCGCGCCCCAGCCAGCCCAGGCCACCGAGGCCCAGCACGGCTAAAGCAGCCAGCGCCACCGCCCCGCCCCGCTCGGGCGCCAGCTGGCGGGCGCGCACCACCAGTCCGCGGACGTGGTTCAGCATGGAACCAACTGCAACCATTGCGTGCGCAGGGCCAAGGCCGCCGCCGGGCCGTCGGGATCCGGCTGCAGTCTCCAGCTCTGCACCGCCGGCGCTGTGGGCTGCAGAGAAAGACAACGCAGCCTGCCGTGCCGCCCGATCGTGAGGCTGTGCCTGCGGCCTTCCTGCCACCGGTGCGTGAGTTCGCTGGGCGTGTGCAGCCGCCAGCCATCCAGGGCTATCAGCTCGTCCGCCACGCACAGGCCCGCCGCTTCCGCCGGGCTGTGGCGCGCCACCTTCTGAACGCTCAGGCTCGAATTGGACGTGCTGCAGGCCAGGCCGGTGAAGGGAGCGGTGTCCTTGTGCGGCACCAGCACCAGGCCCACGCTGTGCAGCGCCTCGTGCAGGGGCGGGTCCTCCTGCCCCTCCAGCCAGGCCGGCAGTTGCTTGCGAAGTTCGGGCAGCTGGGCGGCAAAAGCCTCGATCAGATCGGCTTCGCTGTAGCCCCGCCGCCAGCGGCCGTGCGTCTGCCAGAGCGCGCGCAGCACGGCGGCCAGGGACGAACCGGCCCGGCGCAGCTGCAGATCCAGCACCAGGGCCACGACGGCACCTTTGAGGTAGTAACTGATCTGATTGTCTCCGCTGTAGGCGTCCTGCCGGTAGAGCTTCACCCAGGCTTCCTGGCTGCTTTGGCGCAGGGTCTGGCCGAGCAGGCGGCCGGGAGTGAGCAGGTAGCGGCTGAGCTCAGCGCCCAGGTCGTCCCACAGGTCGGCGGCGGTGCCGATGCCGGCGAGCCGCGGCAGAAACTGGTCGTAGTAGCTGGTCACCCCCTCGGCGAACCAGAGGGTGGGCACGACCATCGGGCGGTCGTAGTCGATCGGGGTGAGCTCCGCTGGCCGGAGTCGCCGCACGTTCCATTGGTGCAGGTATTCATGGCCCACCAGTTGGAGAAACCTGCGGTAGCCGCCGGGCTTGGCCAGCTCCTCCAGGCCGTACTGCAGCACGGTGGCGTTGTCGTGCTCGAGGCCGCCGAAGCCCCGCTCCAGCAGGTGCAGCACAAACAGGTAGTCAGCAGCGGCCGGAGCCGCTTCACCCATCAGCCGGCAGCAGGCGGAGCACACCCCCGCCACGTCGTCGAGCAGTTGTGGGTAGCGCTCCAGCAGCGGATTGGGGTCTCCCCCCACCGCCGACCAGCACACCCAGCGGTGCGGCACCCCGTGCACTTCGAACCCATGCCATAGGTGCGGGCCTGCCTCCACCGGGGTGTCCACCAGCTGGTCGAAGCTGGCTGCGATCCAGCGGTGTTCGCTCGGTCCGTCCAGACAGGGCAGCGGCACGAACGGCTCCCAGCCCTCTGGCAGCAGCAGGTGCAGGTGGTGCGGCGTCCAGCGTGCGCCGTTCACCTGCAGGGCCAGGGCGGCCAGAGTCAGGCAGGCGTGGTCGTCGTCGAGGTGGCAGGTGCGCACCGTGAGTTCGGTGGCCATGGCGCCGTAGTTCACCTCCACCGGAAGGAGCGGTTTGAGCTGGGCGGTCCACACCGACGGCTCGCGCCGCACCAGCGGCACCACGGCTCCCGCTTGTACCAGCTCCAGGTTCTGCAGCTGGCGCACGTAATCGCGCTGCAGGTAGGAGCCCGGGGTCCACACCGGCAGGTGCAGCTCCAGGGCCTGGTGGATGGGGGTGAAGCGAAGCCGACAGCGGATCAGATGCTGGCGAGACGCCGTCAGATCCAGCGTGAGCTCCACCGGATCCAAGGGCGTCAGGCAGCGAGATGGACGTGAGCCTGGGGCAGCTCGCGCATCGCCTGGGCCAGGGCGACGCGGGCGGCGTAGCTGCGGGTGACCGCCGCCAGGAAACGCTGCACATCAAGGGAGCGGCTCAGCCGTTGCAGATCTCCCACCACGGCCAGGGAGCCATCACGCTGGCGCTGCCAGCCGAGTGCAGCGCCATCCAGGCGCACCTTCACAGCCACCGGCACCTGCTCGTCGTTGAAGCCCTGCAGCACACCATCGATTTGAGGGCTCGCACCGAGTTCCTCAAGGGTGGCGACCAAGTGATCGAGATCGCTCACGACCGTTGGCAGGATGGAAAGGTGGGACATGAACCCGATGCCTGCTGCGGCAGACCATAGCGACGTGAATGCCGGTATCCAGTGGCCGTTGTCACAGCCCTGGCCGGCGGCGCATCCTCCGCTGCGGCTGGGAGTGATGGCCTCAGGCCACGGCTCGAACTTCGAGGCGCTGGTGGCCAGTGGCCGCCACGGCGACCTCAACGCCAGCGTGGAGTTGCTGGTGGTGAACCAGCCGGGCTGCGGGGCCATCGAGCGGGCCGAGCGGCTGGGCATTTCCTGGCGTCTGCTCGATCACCGTCGCTTCAGCAGTCGGGAGGCGCTCGATGGCGCCCTGATCGAAGCCTTTGGGCAGGCACAGGTGGATCTGGTGGTGATGGCCGGCTGGATGCGGATCGTCACCCCCGTGCTGATCGAGGCCTTTCCGCAGCGCCTGGTGAACATCCACCCGTCCTTGCTGCCCAGTTTCCGCGGTGTCGACGCGATCGGCCAGGCGCTGGCGGCAGGGGTGACCCTGGCGGGCTGCAGCGCCCACCTGGTGACCGCCGAAGTGGATGGGGGTCCGATCCTGGCCCAGGCTGCCGTGCCGGTGTGCCCCGGCGATGACCATGCCCGCCTGGCGGCCCGCATCCAGCAGCAGGAGCATCGGATCCTGCCGCTGGCGGTGGCACTGGCCGCCGAGCGGCTGGCGCAGGCTCAGGGGTAGAAGGGCAGCAGCGGCAGGCCGGTGCAGGCGGGCAGCCCCGCCAGCAGGTTGAGGCACTGAACGCCCTGTCCGGCCTGGCCCTTCACCAGATTATCGATGGCGCACATCACGATCAGCTGGCTGGTGCGCGCATCCACCTGCACCGACAGCAGGGCCCGGTTGGTCTGCCGCACCCACTTGGTGGAGGGGTAGGTGCCCACCGGCAGCACCTCCACGCAGGGGCTCTGGCGGTAGGCGGCCTGCAGCAGGGTGGTGCAGTCGGCGGCGGTGAGGCCGGGATCTCGCAGGCGGCCGTAGACGGTGGCCAGCAGCCCGCGCACCATCGGCATCAGGTGGGGGGTGAACTGCAGCCGGATCGGTAGACCGGCCGCGCGGCTGGCTGATTCCTCGATCTCACTGGTGTGGCGATGGCCCACCACGCCGTAGGGCGCCACCGCCTCGCCGGCCTCGGCCAGCAGCAGGTTCTCCTTGGCGGCCCTGCCCCCGCCGGAGGTGCCGGTCTTGGCGTCGATGATGATCCCGCTGGTTTCAATCAGGCCCTGGCTGAGAAACGGCATCAGCGCCAGCAGGCTGGCCGTAGGGAAACAGCCGGGGGCCGCCACCAGCCGGGCAGCGGCGATCGCCTCCCGCTCCCACTCCACCAGGCCGTACACCGCTTCTTCGCACAGGGCGTCGTCGTGGCGGGGATGCTCCTGGGCTTCCGCTGCATACACACTTTTCCACTGGTTCAACGAGCGGTAGCGGTAGTCAGCGGAGAGATCCACCACCTTCACCCCGCGCGCCAGCAGATCGGGCACGAGACGCGAGGCCAGGCCGTTCGGCAGGCTGAGCACCGCCAGGTCGGCCTCCGCGGCGATGGCGTCGGGTTCAGGCACGCGCACCACCAGGTCCCTGGCCAGCGGCAGAAACGGCGTGATCGCATTCCAGCGCTTGCCGGCACTGCGTTCTCCACCCAGAAAGGTCACCTCCAGGTGGGGATGGTCATGCAGCAGCCGCAGGCTCTGCAGACCGCCATAGCCACTGGCGCCGATCACGGCCACGCGCCGGGCTGGTTCTGTAGGAGCCATGCGGTAGCAATTGGGAGGGGAAAGCGTACTGGTCGTCCAGCGATCTCTTCACGGTGCGCAGGTGTGCTGGTGGAGAATGAAGGTTGATGGTCCACGTCCCCTGGCTCTCCGTTCCGACCCACTCCACGATCGCGGCAGCGTTGAGGCGTCATCGCCAGCGGCGCAGGTGGGAGGCGGCGATGCTGCAGAAGCGGCCATCCGGTTTGATCCCGTAGCGGATGCCTTGGCGGCCATTCGCAACGGCGAGATGGTGGTGGTAGTGGATGACGAAAACCGTGAAAACGAAGGCGATCTGATCTGCGCGGCCCAGTTCGCCACGCCGGAACAGATCAACTTCATGGCCACCGAAGCCCGAGGCCTGATCTGCCTGGCGATGGAAGGGGAGCGCCTCGATGCGCTGGAACTGCCGCTGATGGTGGATCGCAACACCGACAGCAATCAGACCGCCTTCACCGTGAGCGTGGACGCGGGCCCCGAGAACGGCGTGTCCACCGGCATCTCTGCCGACGATCGGGCCCGCACCATCCAGGTGGCGATCCATCCCCAGAGCCGTCCCCACGATCTGCGCCGGCCCGGCCATATCTTTCCGCTGCGGGCCAAGCGTGGCGGCGTGCTCAAGCGTGCCGGCCACACCGAGGCGGCGGTGGATCTTTCACGTCTGGCTGGGCTGTATCCCGCCGGCGTGATCTGTGAGATCCAGAATCCCGACGGCTCGATGGCCCGGCTGCCGCAACTGCAGACGTATGCCCGCCAGCACGGATTGCGGCTGATCAGCATCGCCGATCTGATCAGCTATCGCCTCACCACCGAACGGTTCGTGCGGCGTCAGGCGGAAGCCATGATGCCCAGCGCCTTCGGTACCTTCCGCGCGATCGGCTATCGCAACGAACACGACGGCAGTGAACACGTGGCGATCGTGAAGGGACACCCGGAACGGGCCACCGGGTCGGTGCTGGTGCGGGTGCACTCGGAATGCCTCACCGGGGATGCCTTCGGTTCCCTGCGCTGTGATTGCCGCCCCCAGCTGGAAGCCGCTCTGCGCATGATCGAAGAGGCCGGCGAAGGCATCGTGGTGTATCTGCGCCAGGAAGGGCGCGGCATCGGCCTGATCAACAAGCTCAAGGCCTACAGCCTGCAGGATGGCGGCCTCGACACCGTGGAGGCCAACGAGCGCCTGGGTTTCCCCGCCGATCTGCGCAATTACGGCGTAGGCGCCCAGATCCTCAGCGATCTGGGGGTGAAGCGGCTGCGGCTGATCACCAACAACCCCCGCAAGATCGCCGGGCTGGGAGGCTATGGCCTCCAGGTCGACGACCGCGTGCCGCTGGAGATGGACGCGGGCCTGCACAACGCCGCCTACCTGAGCACCAAGCGCCTGAAGCTGGGGCATCTGCTGATGCAGCCCCCCGGCCTGGAGCCCCCCCAGCCCACCAGCCTCGGCCTCACCGCGGTGCTGGCCTGGCAAGGCAGCGGCAACGATCCCGCCCGCACCGAAGCGGAGCACTGGCCCCAGCTGCGTGCCTGGGCCCAGCAGCGCAGCCTCGATCTGCGGCGGGAGGAGCATCCCCGGCTGCTGGCTCTGCTCCAGCAACCGGAGCTCGCGCTGCTGCTGGCTTCCACCGACGGCCACGCCCTCGGTCGCGGCGATCTCACGGCCTTGCTCGGCCTGCTGGCGGAATGGCCTGGCTGCAGGGCGATCACCCTGCTGCTCACCCCCGATGCCCAGCGGAGCAGCCACCCCAGCGCCACGCTGGAGCCGGAGCTGCGGCCGCTGCTGGAGTTGCGCCAGGACGGGCCCACCCTGCCCCGCCAGCCCGGCTCGCTGCTGCGCTGGCAGTGAGCCAGATCAATCAGTACCGGGCCCGCACCGACCGGCGCTTGGCACTGATCGGCGCTTGCTACTGATCGCCGGTTGGAACCGCCCAATCCGTCCAGGTCGTTGGCCGGCGGACGGGCCGATCCGGCCACAGGCGTTCAGGCCAGGATCGTCACCTTGTTGATCTTGGTGCCCTTGCGGATGGCGAGCACCACATCCAGATTCGCTGCCTGGCCAAACACGGTGTGAACCCCGTCGAGGTGCGGCTGGGCGTCGTGGCACAGGAAAAACTGGCTGCCGCCGGTGTTCTTGCCGGCGTGGGCCATCGAAAGGGTGCCGGCCTGGTGCTTGCGGCTGTTGATCTCACAGGGGATCTTGTAGCCGGGGCCACCGGTGCCGGGGGCGCCGGCGGCGCCGGGTCGGGTGTTGGGGCAGCCGCCCTGAGCCATGAAGCCATCGATGACGCGATGGAAGGCCAGGCCGTCATAGAAACCGGCTTCGGCCAGCTTCACGAAGTTGGCCACCGTTGCGGGGGCATCGGCGTCGAACAGCTCGAGTTCCACGATGCCGGCATCGGTCTCCATCTGGGCTTTGGTCACGGCAGGCTCGGGAAAAACGGACTTTATCCACTCTCAGGTAGAACAGTGCCCCACCCTCCGCTCGGGGATTCCCCCTCACCCCTGACGTCATGAGTGCCACCGCTCCCGCTCCCAACGGCTCCGGTCACGACCTGGGCGGTGCCCGGCTCGGCATCCTCGGCGGCAGTGGCCTCTACGCCATGGAAGGCCTGGAGGATGTGCGGGAACTCTCGCTCGACACCCCATTCGGAGCCCCTTCCGACAGCCTGCGGCTGGGCCGGCTCGGCGGCCTCGAGGTGGTGTTCCTGGCGCGCCACGGTCGCCATCACAGCCTCACCCCCACCGAGGTGCCCTACCGGGCCAACATCTGGGCCCTGCGTTCGCTCGGCGTGCGCTGGATTCTCTCCTGCTCGGCTGTCGGGTCACTGCAGGAGCCGCTGCGCCCGCTCGACATGCTGGTGCCGGATCAGTTCATCGATCGCACCCACCAACGACCGCTGAGCTTCTTCGGCAACGGCGCCGTGGCCCACGTGGGCATCGCCGATCCCTTCTGCCCCAGCCTCAGCCGCCTGCTGGCCGATGTGGCCGACAGCCTCATGCCGGCCGGCCGCCAGTTGCACCGCAGCGGCACCTACCTCTGCATGGAAGGCCCCGCCTTCTCCACCCGCGCTGAATCCAACCTCTACCGCAGCTGGGGCTGCTCGGTGATTGGCATGACGAACCACAGCGAGGCCCGCCTGGCGCGCGAGGCGGAGATCGCCTACGCCACCCTGGCCATGGTCACCGATTACGACTGCTGGCACAGCGACCATGACTCGGTGAGCGTGGAGCTGGTGATCCAGAACCTGCACGCCAATGCACAGCTGGCGCAGCAGGTGGTGAAGGTAGCGGCCGAGCGCATCGCTGCACAACGGCCCGCCAGCAGCGCCCACAGCGCCCTGCGCAATGCCCTGATGACGCCGATGGAGCGGGTGCCGGCTGAAACGCGCGAAAAGCTTGACCTGTTCACCGCTCCCTACTGGGGCCCCTTCGTGCCTGACGAAGCTGCCGCCTAGATCAGCCTGCCCTCCAAGGGCCGCCCCGGGCACTCAGTGGCTGAGCTGGGCGCCGAGGGCGGCCAGAGCAGGCCGCAGGTGACCGCCGGCCGCATCGAGTGCGGCCGCCGCCGCTGCGGCATCCAGATCGGTGACCGCCATCAGCAGGGCCCGCTTAACGGATCCGCCCGCTGCCTCGAGCAACTGGATGCCGCGCGGTCGCTCCACCCCGGCCAGATCCCGCAGGATGCGCAGGGCCCGGTCTTCCAGCTTGCTGTTGGTGACCGCCACATCCACCATGCGGTTGCCGTGCACCTTGCCCAGCTTCACCATCACGCCGGTGGAGAGGATGTTGAGGGCCATCTTGGTGGCGGTGCCGGCCTTGAGCCGGGTGGAGCCGGTCACCAGTTCAGGGCCGGTGAGCAGGCGGATGTCGATGTCGCAGGGCATCGGCGCCTGGGAGGTGGGCACACAGGCCATGCCGATCGTGAGGGCGCCGAGACGGCGCGCATGCAGGAGAGCGCCATGCACGTAGGGGGTGGTGCCCCCCGCGGCGATTCCCACAAGCGCGTCGTCGCTGCAGAAACCGCGGGCTTCCAGGTCGGTCTGCCCGGCTTCGGCGCGGTCTTCCAGTCCTTCGGAGCTGCGCAGCAGGGCCGGCGCCCCCCCGGCGAGCACCCCTTGCACGAGCTCGGGCGGGCTGCAGAAGGTGGGAGGGCACTCGGCGGCATCCAGCACACCCAGGCGGCCGGAGGTGCCGGCACCCAGGTAGAAGAGCCTGCCACCTGCGCGCAGCCGGGCCACGATCGCGTCAACGGCGGCGCTGAGCGCCGGTGCCGCTGCGGCCACCGCCAGCTGGGAGCAGCGCTCCTCTTCGCAGAACAGTTCAACAATGGCGCGGGTTTCCAGCTGATCCAGCGCACTGCTGGCGGGATTCGGCTGTTCGGTGAGCAGGTGACCGCGGTCACCTGCGGCCACGCCGAAGGCTGAAGACTGGCTCATAGCAAGCCTTCAAGCCGGCGCCGAAAGGCTTCCAGTTCATCGCTGGCCGCTGAGGCCTCGGCTTCGGGCACGCCGTCGTCGGTGGAGACCAGGCCGGCGGTGGTTTCTGCCGCACCGCTTGCTGCAGTGCTGGTCCCGCTGGCCTCCTCGTTCCAGTTGCTCACATCCATGTTGCGTTCCGGGGGCGAGATCCACAGCCGCTCCTCCGGCGACTGGGGCAGGAAGCCCGTTGGCACGAAGCGTGCCTCGTAGCCAGCCTGGGCGCAGAACAGCTCCATCTCCTCCCGCTCCAGCGCCTCTACCGAAGGCAGCGGGAAATCCTGCGCTTCCAGCAAGCCCGCGTAGCGCTCGGCGTCGTCGGGGTCTTCGAACAGCAGCACCACCGTGTGGCCGCCGAGTTCAAGCGAATGGATGCCTTCGTTGTCTGTGCCGGCGTCAAACAGCAACACATGGACCGTCATGGAGCGCTCCAACGCCATGGGGTCAGTGTCTCACCCCGCGCCAGTGGTCAGCTCAGGCACCGGTCAGCCGGCTTCTGCTTCCGCTTCGGCCTGCTCGGCCAGTTGCTCCAATCGCCGGTAGAGCGCTGCCTCGGCGTCATCGAGCTGCTCCGGCACGACGATCCGAATCTCCACCAGCTGGTCGCCACGCTGGCCACGGTGGGCGAGCCCCCTGCCCCGCAGCCGCAGCAGACGTCCGCTGGAGGATCCAGGCGGCACGGTGAGCTGCACATCGCCCTGCAGGGTGGGCACCACGGCACGGCAGCCGAGCGCGGCGGCGGGAGGGAAGAGATCCAGGGTGTAGAGCACACGCAGGCCATCGATGCGCAGACCCTCAGGCGTGCATACCCGCAGTTGGATGAAGTGGTCGGCCCCTCCGGGCGCCACCCCGGCCAGCCGCAGGCGCCAGCCGTCCCCGGCCAGCGGCGGGGTCCAGAGCTCCACAACGGTGCCGTCGGGCAGGGACAGTTCCAGTCGTTCCCCGGCCAGTGACTGCTCCGGGGTGAGCTCCACGGTGGTTTCCAGATCAGCGCTGGCCTGCACCGGCGGCGGAGACGCTGGCGCCTGGGTCACCCGCCCGCCGCCATGTTCGCGGCTGCGCCCGGCCGGCGCTGAAGCAGGCGCCGCGCTCGGTTCCGCCGACTCCTCGTCAGCGAGGTCGGTCGGGCCGTCCTCAGGCTCGTCGTCGTCGTCGCTGGCAGCCGTTGTGGTGCGACCGAACAGGGCCTCCAGGTACTCCTCGAATGCTGGGAAGCCACTGGCGAAGCGATCACGGCTGCCGCTCTGCGCCCCGCCGGCTTCCTGCCCCCGTTCCCAGGCCTGGCGACGCTTGGGGTCACTGAGCACCGCGTAGGCCTCATTGACTCGCTTGAAGCGTTCCTCGGCTACGGGATCGTTGCCATTGAGGTCGGGGTGCCAGCGGCGCGCCTGCTGGCGGAACGCCCGCTTGAGGGCAGCGGCGTCCGCACCGGGTTCAAGCCCCAGGGTCGCCCAGTAATCAATGGCCGCCGGGGGGGAGGCGCTGCGGGTCACCGAGGTCAGTCCTCCGACCAGGGGTCATCGGCGGCCGCTCTGACGCGGCGGGGCGGCGGTGCCGACGGCTCCTCATCGCTGGAGGGGCGGTAGCGGTTGTCATCGGCGAAGCTCTGGCGACCGCGGCTGGAGAGGTTGCGAGGGCTGGCGTCGTCAGCTGCTTCGCCATCCACGTCGCTGTAGCGGGGCGTGCCGTAGCTGGTGGTGGGATAAGAGGAGCTGCCATAGCTGGGGGGGCTGTAGCTCGGCGGCTTGTAGGTCGGCGAGCCGTAGCTGGGCGGCCCATAGTCAGTTGGGCCATAGGCCGCCGGAGCGTCGTAGGCGCTGCGGTTCAGCGGTGCGGAGTCCCAGGCCTCACGGCGCGGGCGATCGCGGCCGCCCGGGCGGTCCCAGTCGTCATCGTCGTCGGCGAACAGATCATCCTTGAGGGAGCCGAGCGTGTTCTTGAGGCCTTGCAGCGGCCCGGCCTCGCTCTTGCGTTCACTCACCAGCCGCCGGTTGAGCCCATAGAGGGCCTCCTGCAGCTGGCTCACGGCCAGATCCAGTTCCACCGGATCGTCGCCACCCACCAGCATCTGCACATCGCGGAGCGCCATCTCCACCGATCGCTGCTGCCGCTCCGCCCCATAGGGCCCCAGCTCCAGCGCCGCATCGCGCAGCCGCCGCTCGGCCTGGGCCACCAGCGTCTGGGCGCGGTTGCGGCGGTCCACCTCGGCCCGCTTGCGCCGGTCTTCCACCGCCTTGCGTTCCGCCTCCTCCAGCAGGGCGTTGATCTCGTCCTCGCTGAGGTTCGAGCCCCCCTGGATGCTGACGCTCTGCTGCCGGCCGGTGGTGCGGTCGGTGGCCGACACCTGCAGCAGCCCGTTGGCATCGATGTCGAAGGACACCTGCACCTGAGGCACACCACGGGGAGCGGGGGGGATGCCGGAGAGGCGGAAGCGGCCCAGTGATTTGTTGTCGGCCGCCATCTGCCTCTCGCCCTGCACCACGTGCACCTCCACCGCCGACTGGTTGGCCTCCGACGTGCTGAACACGTCGGAGCGGCGCACCGGGATCGCGGTGTTGCGCGGAATCAGCACCTTCATCACACCGCCGATCGTTTCCAGTCCCAGCGAGAGGGGGGTGACGTCGTTGAGCATCAGGTCGCGCAGTTCACCGGTGAGGATGCCGGCCTGCACTGCCGCGCCGATGGCGACCACCTCATCGGGATTCACCGACTGGCAGGGCTCACGCGGGATGAGGGTGCGCACCATGTCCTGCACCATCGGCATGCGGGTGGAGCCGCCCACCAGCACCACATCGTCGATCTCTTCGGCGGCCATGCCCGCATCCCGCAGGGCGCGCTGCACCGGCCGCAGCAGTCGGTCGAGCAGATCGGGGCAAAGCGCTTCGAACTGGCGGCGCTCCAGCACCACCTCGATGTGCAGTGGTCCTTCCGGACCGGTGGCGATGAACGGCAGGGACACCGGGGTGCTCGCCACCCCGGAGAGCTCCTGCTTCGCCTTCTCGGCCGCCTCGGTGAGGCGCTGCAGTGCCTGGCGGTCGCGGCGCAGGTCGATGCCGTTGCTGCTCAGGAAGCCGTCGGCGAGCCAGTCAACGATGCGGCGGTCCCAGTCGTTGCCCCCCAACTGGGTGTCGCCGCTGGTGGATTTGACGTCGAAGACCCCATTGGCGATGCGCAGCAGTGAGACGTCAAAGGTTCCGCCGCCGAGGTCGAACACCAGCACCCGCTTCACCAGGCTGCGATCGAAGCCATAGGCCAGGGCCGCCGCCGTGGGCTCATTGAGAATGCGCTCCACCGTGAGCCCCGCCAGGCGGCCGGCGTCGCGGGTGGCCTGCCGCTGGGCATCGTTGAAATAAGCAGGAACGGTGATCACCGCCGCTTCCACCGGTTCGCCGAGATAGGTGGCGGCATCGTCCACCAGCTTGCGCAGGATGCAGGCCAGCAGCTCTTCGGGCGCGTATTCCCGCTCGGTGGCAGGGCAGACAGCCCGCACGTTGCCCTGGTCGTTGGCACGCACGGTGTAGGGCACGGCCAGGCTGTCGTCGTCGAGCTCGTCCCAGCTGCGGCCCACGAAACGCTTCAGGTTGGCGAAGGTGTTGCGGGGATTCAGCACCAGCTGGCGCCGGGCCGGTTGGCCCACCAGCAGCTCCTGGTCACGGTTGAAGCCCACCACCGATGGGGTGGTCCGTGTGCCCTCGGCATTGGCGATCACCTGGGGACGGCCGCCCTCCAGAACCGCCACCACCGAGTTGGTGGTGCCCAGATCGATGCCGACGATCCGACCCATTGAGCCTCAAACTGAAGGACCAAACTACCGGCTTCCCTGTCGGGCGGCCGCTGCAACGCCTCCCGCTGGCCAGGTTCAAGAGTGGGTCTCAGCCCAGGACCCCGAACCTCTCCAACCCCGCTGAAGGCCCACGGCCAGGCCCATCTGGGGTTGTCGTTAACGCCCTCTTAGTGGAATTCAAGCAGTGGTCGGCACTAGTTTTTGGGTGGACGCTGAACCATTGAGTTGAACCGACCGTCCTCCCGCGCCCACGATCAATGACATCTGCGCCCCACAAAGATCAATTCACGTTGCGGCGCAGGCCAGCCTCAGATCGCCTGATCGACAGTGGTTTTCGCAACCTCACGATCGTACTTGCCTCCTTTGTTGCGATTACCCTGCTGGCGATTTTCGTCACTGTTTTCCAGGGTGCTAGGGAGGCGATGCATGAGTTTGGCCTCTCTTTCCTGACCACCTCCAGCTGGAACCCCGTCGACAACGAATATGGGGCGTTCACGGCCATTTATGGCACTTTGGTGTCTTCGATCATGGCGCTGGTGATTGCCGTCCCGCTCGGGATCGGTACCGCCATCTTCATCACTGAAAATCTCATTCCCCTGCGCTGGCGCGAGGTGATCGGGGTGATGGTGGAGCTGCTCGCCGCCATTCCCTCGGTGGTGCTGGGCTTGTGGGCCATCTTCGTGATGGAGCCGTTCGTGCGGCCCTTTCTGCAATTCATTTACGACACGCTGGGCTGGCTGCCGATCTTCAACTCTCCGCCCCAGGGGCCGGGCATGGCGCCGGCGATCATCATTCTGGTGGTGATGATTCTGCCGATCATCACGTCGATTTCAAGGGACGCCCTCAACCAGGTTCCCACGGAACTTCGCCAGGGGGCCTATGGGGTGGGCAGTACAAGGTGGGTGGCGATTCTCAACGTCATCCTTCCGGCCGCAGTGTCTTCGATCATGGGCGGGATCATGCTCGCGCTCGGACGGGCCATGGGCGAAACCATGGCCGTCACCATGATCATCGGCAACTCGAACAATTTCAGTTTTTCCTTGCTGGCACCCGGCAACACCATCGCTTCAATGCTGGCCAATCAGTTTGGCGAAGCCGATGGGGTGCAGGTTTCGGCACTTCTCTATGCCGCGTTGATTCTGATGGTGCTCACCTTGACGGTGAACATCATTGCGCAGTGGATCATCAAGAAACTCAGCCTTAAATACTGAATCCCATGACCACCGCCTTTCCTGCCGCTTCAAAGTCGCTTCGCTTCAACCCCTCCCTGAAGCGCAACCGGCTGGATCAATCTTTGACAGCCCTGGCTGGCTTGTTCAGCACCATTGCGGTGCTGCCCCTGGTGCTCGTTCTCCTCTATGTGTTGCTTCAGGGTGGACGCCTGATCAGCATCAGCCTGTTCACCCAGTTGCCGCCGGCACCGGGTCTGGAAGGAGGCGGCATCGGTAACGCCCTGATCGGCACCGTCACGGTGACGTTCATTGCCTCGCTGATCGCCATCCCGGTGGGTGTGGGTGGAGGGGTGTTCCTGGCCGAATACTCCAAGGGAGGCTGGTTTGCGCAGTTCATTCGCGTCGGCAACGACATTCTTGCCGGTGTTCCTTCGATCATCGCTGGTGTGTTCGTGTATGGCGCGATCGTGGCAACGCGGATCTTCTTCGGTCAGTCGTATTCAGCGGCGGCCGGCGGTATCGCTCTGGCGGTGCTGATGTTGCCGACGGTGATCAAAACCACCGATGAGGGTCTCAAGCTGGTTCCTCGCGAGCTCACATGGGGGGCCATCGGCGTGGGCGCCTCCAAGTTCGTGACCGTCACCCGCATCACCCTGCCCAGTGCCTTCACGCCGATTGCCACCGGGGTGGTTCTGGCAATCGCCAGGGCGGCCGGTGAAACCGCACCGCTGATCTTCACAGCCCTCTTCTCTCCCTTCTGGCCGGAGGGCCTCTTCAACCCGATCGCCACCATGTCGGTGTTGATCTTCAACTTTGCGATCATGCCGTTCGAGGCTCAGAACGAACTGGCCTGGGCCGCTTCGTTCGTGCTTGTGGTGATGATCCTCGCGGCGAATCTCTTTGCCCGCTGGCTGCGCCGCTTCGCCTCCAAGTAAGACGGCAAGGCCCCTTCCCCAACCTCACTTCGCCTTCGATCCCACCTCCACCTGATCCCATGACCTCGACTCTGCAAGCGACACCGGCCCCCAGCACCTGTCTGGCCCTTGAGGACGTCACGATCAGCTACGGCAGCTTCGAGGCGGTGCGGAACGTTCACATGGAGATTCCCGCTGGCAAGGTCACGGCCTTCATCGGACCCTCGGGTTGCGGCAAGTCCACCGTGTTGCGAGCCCTCAACCGCATGAACGATCTGATCGAGGGCTGTACGTTAAAGGGCCGGGTGGTGTTCGACTCCCAGGACATCTACGCCAAGGAGGTGGATCCGGTGGAAGTGAGGCGGCGCATCGGCATGGTGTTCCAGAAGCCGAACCCCTTCCCCAAATCGATCTACGAAAACATCGCCTTCGGTGCGCGGATCAACGGCTACAAGGGCGACATGGATGAGCTGGTGGAGCGCTCCCTGCGCAAGGCCTTCATCTGGGATGAAACCAAGGACAAGCTCAAGGAGAGCGGCAATGCCCTTTCCGGCGGTCAGCAGCAGCGTCTGTGCATCGCGCGCGCGATTGCGGTGGAGCCTGAGGTGATCCTGATGGACGAACCCTGCTCAGCGCTTGACCCGATCTCCACCTTGAAGATCGAGGAGTTGATGCACGAACTCAAAAAGTCCTTCTCGATCGTGATCGTTACCCACAACATGCAGCAGGCGGTTCGGGTCTCTGATCAGACCGCCTTCTTCAACGCAGAAGCCGTGGAAGGCGGCAGCGGCAAGGTGGGCTATCTGGTGGAGTTCAACGACACCGAGCGCATCTTCAACGCTCCGGTGCAACAGGCCACCCAGGACTATGTGACCGGCCGTTTCGGCTGATCAACACGCGGCTTCACTCCCTTGGTCTGCTGCCTGCACAGGCAGATTCACTCCCTTGGTTCGCGGCCTACCCGGTCGCGAACTGATCGGTGATTTTCATTTGAAATGAATGGTCTGGTTCAAGCAGCGCCTGATCAGTTGTGCGCCGCTGGGCCTCTCCCCGCAGCAACAAAAAAAGACCGGCGCTAGGGCCGGTCTTGGTGAATCTGGACGGAGAGGGAGGGATTCGAACCCTCGATAGAGTTGCCCCTATACAGCATTTCCAGTGCTGCGCCTTCGACCACTCGGCCACCTCTCCAGCGGCTGTCATGGGGCAGGTGGCAATGTAGCAGCAGGCCGTTTGTGGTTCACGTCAGGCGATGACCAAGCGTTTTCCGATCACGGTGCACTGGCGCCAGCAGAACAGGGTGATCCGGCTGGATGTACCGGAGGGGGAGTACGTGCTGCGCAGCTTTGAGCAGCAGGGCCAGCCGCTCCCGTTCAGCTGCCGCAATGGCTGCTGCACGGCCTGCGCCGTGCGCGTGCTCTCGGGTGAGATCGATCAGCGCGAAGCGCTCGGCCTCTCGCAGGAGCTGCGCAAGCGCGGCTATGGCCTGCTCTGCGTGGCCCGCGCCACCGGTCCCCTGGAGGTGGAAACCCAGGATGAGGATGAGGTCTACGACCTGCAGTTCGGCCGCCACTTCGGACGTGGCCGCATTCGCCCCGGCCTGCCGATCGAAGAGGAGTGAGCCCCCAGCCATGCCCCTTCAGCCATAAACGCCCAGCCATGACTCCCCAGCCATGACCATCAGCCTCCAGCCACCGGCCGCCGGCCATCCCTGTCTTTCCCAGCAGGCTCTGCAGGCCTCTGGCCTCAGCGCTGGGGACCTGGAGCGTCTGGCCGGGGTGGCCCGCCGGGCTGCCGCCGCCGGTGGCGCCGAGCTCACGCGTCATTTCGGCAAGCTGCGCCAGATCCGGGAGAAGGGCCGAGCCGGGGATCTGGTCACTGAGGCCGACCTGGCGGCTGAGCAGGCGGTGCTCGCTGTGCTCGCCGCCGAGAGTGCAGGTGTGGCCGTGCTTGCGGAAGAGAGCGGCCGCAGTGCCACCCGCTCCGACCTGGAGTGGTGCGTGGACCCGCTCGATGGCACCACCAACTTCGCCCACTCCTTCCCGCTGTTCGCCACCTCGGTGGGTCTCACCTGGCGGGGCACGCCGCTGCTGGGGGCAATCGAAGTGCCGGCCCTGGCGGAGCACTACTGGGCGGCGCCTGGCCTGGGCGCCTGGTGCAACGACCAGCCGATCCAGGTGAGCGGCTGCACCGAGCTCTCCGCCTCACTGCTGGTCACCGGTTTCGCCTACGACCGCACCACCCAGCCCGACACCAACTACACCGAGTTCTGCTGGTTCACCCACCGCAGCCATGGGGTGCGCCGCGGCGGGGCTGCCGCCGTGGATCTGGCCTTCGTGGCGGCCGGCCGACTCGATGGTTACTGGGAGCGCGGCCTTTCCCCGTGGGATCTGGCCGCCGGCGTGGTGCTGGTGGAGCAGGCGGGAGGCATCGTCAGTGCCTACGACGGCACGCCGTTGGTGCTGGCCGACGGGCGGCTGATCGCCACCACCCCCGGCCTGCATCGCGCCTTGATGGATGGGTTGGCCCAGTGCCGGCCGTTGCCAGGCGCGTTGTTCGGCGCCCCTGAGCTCTGAGCAGGCCCCACGCCGCTCCATAGGATCCAGCCGCTCCCCTTCACTTTCCTCTGATTTCCCATGGCCCTGCAACCCGCCGCCGGCGCCAGGGATCTCAATCCCGTCCAGGTGGGCGGCAACCGCCGCCTGCGCGAGCGTCTGGCGGAGGTTTATCGGCTCTGGGGATACCAGGAAGTGGCGCCCCCGTCGGTGGAACGGCTCGACACGCTGCAGGCCGGCGGCGGCATCGCCGAGCAGGACGTGGTGCGCCTCGCGGCGGAAGAACCGCTGGGCCTGCGGCCTGAGTTCACGGCCTCAATCGCCCGGGCGGCCTCCACCCGCATGGCTGCGCGCCCACGGCCGCTGCGTCTGTGGGCGGAAGGGCCCACCTTCCGCGCCCTCGTGGGTGATGCGGGCGGGCAACGCATCAGTGAGCAACTGCAGAGCGGTGTGGAGCTGCTCGGGGTGCCCACGGCCTCCGCCGATGTGGAGCTGATCCGCCTGCTGCTGGCCTGCACCGAAACGATCGGGTTGGAGCCCAGCCACGAACCCCAGCTGCTGGTGGGCCACCACGGGCTGCTCAGCACCTTGCTCGAACGCTTGCCTTCCCAGCACCGCACTGCCTGTCGCCGTGCCCTCACGGGCTTCGATCCGCTGGCCCTGGCTGCCATTCCGCTGGAGCCTGCGGAACAGGCGCAGCTGCAGGCCCTGCTGCGCCTGCGCGGCGAACCGGCCTGGGTGCTGAAGGAATTGGAGCGGCACCTGGGGTCCAGCCCCCTGCTGACGGAGCTGGCCACCACGCTGGAGCTGGTGCGCCCAGCGGCCGAGCGCCTTGGGGTGCAACTGCAGCTGGATCCCAGCTTCCAGCCCCACTTCGATCTCTACGACGGCATCGTGCTCAAGCTGGTGTGTCGCGGTGCGGCGGCACCGGTGGATGTGGCCAGCGGCGGCCGCTACGACGCCCTGGTGGGTCGCTTCTGCGCCGATGCGGCCCTGGCCGCCGGTGTGGGTTTCGCCTTTTCGATCGAAGACATCCGCGAGCTGCTCAACGGCACCCCCGGCAACAAGGAAGCGACCAGGCTGGCGGAGCGCCCGCTGCTGGTGGCCTACAGCCACCCCGACGGACTCGCTTCTGCCCTGGAACGGCTCGATCAGCTCCATGCTCAGGGCCGCGCTGCCGAGCTGCTGCCGGAGCCGCTCGGCTCGCACGCTGAGGCGGAGGCGGTCGCCTTCAGCCGCGACAGCCAAGGGCTGGAGTGGCTTGGCTGAGCCGGAGCAGAGCCTGGCGGATTTCTAGGATCGCGCCACGCTTGCGCCCGCCCCGTCATGGCCCACACGATCCTCACCGATGTCTGCGAGGGCGTGGCCGATTGCGTGGATGCCTGTCCCGTGGCCTGCATCAAGCCGGGCTCGGGAGCCAACAGCAAAGGCACCCCCTTTTACTGGATCGAATTCGACACCTGCATCGACTGCGGCATCTGCCTGCAGGTGTGCCCGGTGGAGGGGGCGATCGTTCCGGAGGAGCGGCCGGCCGAGCAGCGTCGCAGCTGAGGTGTCACCCTCCCGCCACCGGCATCCGCTCTGGACGCGGGCCTTCCACGGGTTCAACCTGGTGGTGTTTCTGGTTATGGCTGCCAGCGGTCTGCAGATTTACAACGCCCATCCCGTGTTCGGTGGTCGTGGCGGCGCCACCGTGCCGGAGCTGTTCACCCTGGGCGGTTGGCTGGCCGGCGGCCGCGACTGGCACTTCGGCTTCATGGGCCTCTGCGCCTTGAACCTTGGACTCTGGATCGCCCTGCTGATCCAGCGGCGCCGCGACCGGCTGGCGCAGAGCAGCGATCTGGCCACGCTGAACGCGAGTTCGAATCTGGCCAGGCGACGCCTGGCGGCGCATCGCCTGATCTACACCTTGATGCTTGTTCTGCTGGCCTTTGCGCTGATGACGGGCCTGGCGATGTACAAGCCGGCTCAGTTCTGGTGGCTGTCGGGCTTGTTCAGCTTCGGGGAACTGTTCGGTGCCACCAGCTGGCACACCTTGCGTGTGGCTCACCTGGCCACGATTCCCGCCATCGCTATCCTCACCCTGGCCCATGCCACCCTCTCCTGGCGCGTCGGAGGATGGCGGCTCTGGCGCTCCATGCTCGCTTGACACCGCAGAGCCCCTGGCTGACCCGCCGGCAATTGCTAGGCCTGGGTTACAGCGGTGGGGCTTCTTTGCTGCTGGGCGGGTGCGCTCTCAATCGCTTCAGCGAGCAGGTGGGAAAGGCTACGCAGCCGTTGAACGAGCGTCTTGAAGCGTTGCTGCAGGGGAAGGGCAAGGTGCCCGAGTTTCGCCGGGATCAGGTGGATCCGGCGGCGCTGCTGGTGAACAGCTTCAACGGTGTGCCGCGGCTGGATCCTGCGCGCTACCGCTTGCGCGTGGATGGGCTGGTGCGCCAGCCGCTGACAATGAGTCTGGCCGATCTGGCCGCTCTGCCCCAGCACGAGATCACCATCCGCCATGTGTGCGTGGAGGGTTGGGCGGCGATCGTGTGCTGGTCGGGGGTGCGCCTCGCCGATGTGCTGGCACTGGCTGGATTTTCCAGCCTGGGCGGCTACGTGGCGATCGAATCCGCCGATCAGTTCTTCACCACCTGGGACATCGCTTCCGCGCTGCATCCCCAGACCCTGCTGGCCACCGGCATGAACGGTGCGCCGCTACCGGTGGCCAATGGTGCCCCCCTGCGCCTCGCCTCGCCGATCAAGCTGGGCTACAAGCTCAGTAAATGGGTGACGGGGCTTGAGGTGATCAGCTCACTCGACCCGTTGCGGCGTGGCACCTGGGAAGACAACGGCTACGAGTGGTTTGCCGGGCTTTGAGCGGAATTGAGCAACGAACTCCGCCCTCATGCGCCGAGGTGTGTATTCCCACCAGGGCATTCAGCATGCGCTCAGAGCGATGCCTGAGCTGCTGAGTGGGCTGTTGCTGTTGAGTGCGTGGCCACACGTGCGGTTGGAGCTAAAGACGGCTGATGCACCAACGACTGGCAATGGACCCGATCCGACGGCAGCGAAAGAATCTTTATCAGCTTGCCATCTGTCCGGACCATCCATGCTCCTATCCGCAGGGATGTTGCTCTGTATCCCCCCAGATGGCTCGATGCTGCGCGTAAGGCCCCGCGCTCATCCCATGCCAGGCAAGAAGGAATCAGATCCCCGTTGGCTTGTGGCCGGTGAAAGCAATCTCAGCGCTGAGGACTATCCCCCCCTTCCAAGGTCCATCCGGCTGTCCACTTCATCCGTTCAGATGGCCATCGCTGGCGGCTGACCATCCCTGCTCCAAGGCGTCGCCTGGTGCTGCTGGGCTCCGCATGGCAGCGCAACCGGCAGGCCGCCACAGCGTGCCCAAGGGGTAGGCGCAAGCACCCATGCAAGGCGCGGCCAGGACCTGGACCTGCACTGGTGTCTCCCCCTCCATGCGCTTGGCACGCGTCCATGGCGCCCGCGCCGCCCGCGATGCCCTTGCCACCACACCGGGTGTTCGGAGACCCCTCCCTGCCACGGCTTGAGCCCGTCCAGGGGGATCCCTAAGGTCGCGTCAGTGACTCAACTGCCATGACGGTGCTGGAACAGGGCCAGATTCAGATCCACACCGAGAACATCTTTCCGATCATCAAGAAGGCCGTGTATTCCGGCCATGAGGTGTTCCTGCGGGAGCTGGTGAGCAATGGGGTGGATGCCATCAGCAAGCGCCGCATGGCAGCGATGGCTGGAGATTGCAGCGAGGGTGAGGAAGGCCGGATTCAGATCCGCATCGATCGCGAAGCCAAGACCCTCACCATCAGCGACAACGGCATCGGCATGACGGCCGATGAGGTGAAGCGCTACATCAACCAGGTGGCCTTCTCCAGCGCCGAGGAGTTCCTGGAGAAATACAAACGGGAAGACGACGCCATCATCGGCCATTTTGGCCTTGGCTTCTACTCCAGCTTCATGGTGGCGGCAAAGGTGGAGCTGGTGAGCCTGAGCGCACGCCCCGAATCCGAGGCTGTGCGCTGGAGCTGCGACGGCTCCCCCAACTTCAGCCTCGAATCGGGTGACCGCGCCGAGCCTGGCACCGATGTGATCCTGCACCTGCAGGAGGAGGAGATGGAATACATCGAGCCATCCCGCATTCGCTCGCTGATCACCACCTACTGCGATTTCCTGCCGGTGGAAGTGCAGTTGGAAGGCGAAACGGTCAACAAGCGGCAGGCACCGTGGCGCCAGAGCGCCCGCGACCTCACCGAGAACGACTACATCGAGCTCTACCGCTATCTCTACCCCTTCCAGGGTGATCCCCTGCTCTGGGTTCACCTCAACACCGACTACCCCTACAACCTTCAAGGCATTCTCTACTTCCCCAAACTCACAGGCCGGGGCGATTGGGAGAAAGGCGAAATTCGCCTGTACTGCAACCAGGTGTTCGTCAGCGATTCGATCAAAGAGGTGGTGCCCCGCTACCTGCTGCCGCTGCGCGGCGTGATCGACTCTCCCGACATCCCCCTCAACGTCAGCCGCTCCGCTCTGCAGACCGACCGGCGCGTGCGCTCGATCGGTGGCTTTGTGGCCAAGAAGGTGGGTGACCGGCTCAAGCAGCTCCAGAAGGACGAACCGACCCGCTACGCCGAGATCTGGGAGGGCATCGCTCCCTTCATCAAGATCGGCGCCATGGAAGACGACAAGTTCGCCGAGCAGGTGGCCGATCTGGTGCTGTTCGGCACCACGGCCGCTGCCGCCGACCCCGAGCCGATCGCCGTGGGCGGTAAGGCGTTCACCACCCTCGCCGCCTACCGCAGCCGGCTGGCTCCTGAGAACGACAAGCGCATCCTCTATTGCACCGATGAGGCCGGCCAGGCCGGAGCTCTGGCCCTCTGGCAAAGCCAGGGCGCCGAGGTGCTCCTGGCCGATGCCCTGATCGATGCCCAGTTCATCCCCTGGCTGGAGGCACGCCACGAGGAGCTCACCTTCAACCGCGTTGACGCCGAACTCGACGACAGCCTCCAGGAGAAGGAGAGCGAGCTCACCGATTCCCAGGGGAAGGACAGCTCCGAGCAGCTGCGCAGTCTGTTCAAGCAGGCCCTCGCCAACGACAAGGTGACCATCCAGGTGCAGGCCCTCAAGGGGGACAACGCCCCAGCCGCCTTGATCCTGTTGCCGGAGCAGATGCGGCGCATCAATGACATGGGCGCCTTCATGGAGCAACGTCTGCCCGGCCTGCCCGACCACCACGTGCTGCTGATCAACCGCCGCCATGCCCTGGTGGAGGGGCTGCTGAAGCTGTCCGCCGGCGCCGTGATCACCGGTGGCGGCAGCTCCCCCAGCCAGCAGCTCGCCGACGACCTCAGCCGTCACATCTACGAGCTGGCCCGCCTTTCGGTGGGAGGCCTTGAACCCAACGAGCTGGCGGGCTTCCAGCAGCGCAGTTCCAACCTGATGGGTCGCCTCATGGAGCGGGGCCTCTGAGGCCTCGCCTCCCCTTTGCTAGATTCGCCCCTTCGGGCCAGGCCCGTTTGTCATTTTCAGCAGCTGAACGTCATGTCCCGGGTTTGCCAACTCACCGGTAAGCGTGCCAACAACGGCATGGCGGTCAGCCATTCCCACGTGCGCACCAAGAAGCTCCAGCAGGTGAATCTGCAGGAGCGTCGCCTGTGGTGGGCTGAAGGCAACCGCTGGGTGAAGCTGCGCGTGGCCACCCGCACCCTTCGCACCATCCAGAAGAAGGGTCTGGGCGCCTACGCCCGCGAACTGGGCATCAACCTGGCCAAAATCTGAGCCGGTACGTTCCGGTTCGGTGAAGCGTCGACGACTCCTGCAGGGTTCCGCCCTGTTTGTATCCGCATGGCTGGCCCGACCGCGTGCGGCCACAGCGATGGGTGGAACCCTTCCGGAGCTCGACCGTCCAGCTCCTTCGTTTCGTTTGCCGGCCTTCACGGCCGATCAGCTGGAACCCACCACCCTCGGGCTTGAAGATTTCCGCGGCCACTGGCTCGCGCTCTACTTCTATCCCAAGGATTTCACCGGCGGTTGCACGCTGGAAGCGAGAGGCTTTCAGAACGATCTGGCCCGCTTCCACAGCCTTCAGGCTGAGGTGGTGGGCATCAGCGCCGATGCACTCGATGATCACGCCGCCTTCTGCGACAGCGAGGGACTGGCCTTTCCGCTGCTTTCCGACCCCGGCGGCAAGGTGAGCCAGCGTTACGGCTCCTGGCTGCCGCCCTTTTCCCAGCGTCACACGTTCCTGATCGATCCTGAAGGGATACTGCGGACCCGCTGGGTGGCCGTGCGGCCCAGCGGCCACAGCAAGGAAGTGCTTGATGAACTCGAGCGCCTTCGCGGGCTATCCAGCGGTTCGCTTACCACCTGATGGCGGGGGGGACCTGCTGCACTTGCGGCAGCGAGCATGGGGTGAGCGTTCTGCTGCGTGCATCTGGTGAGAGGGACGCAGAGTGCCTCTGCTGCACCCTGGCACGTTGTACGTGCCATCCCGCCGTGCCAAGACCTCAACATTCGGTTGACGTGAGGCTCAGGAAACAGCAGCGTTCTGCTGCACCCCGATTCTCTCTCCGTGCCTGAGAGCCTCGCCCTGATCACTGCGATCGTCGTTCCGTTCATCTTCAAGCTGGTGGGCGCTGTTGCCCTCTGGATTGCCGGCGGCTGGCTCATCACCCTGGCCGTGCGCCTGTTGCGCAGCTCTCTGCGCCACAGCAGCCTCGACGCGACGGTGGTGTCTTACCTGCTCAACATCCTCGCGGCAGTGCTGCGGGTGATCCTGGTGGTGGCCATCCTTGGCTTCTTCGGCATTGAAACGGCCAGCTTCGCCGCCCTGCTGGCCGGTGCAGGCGTGGCCATCGGCGCGGCCTGGAGCGGCATGCTGGGCAATTTCGCCGCCGGGGTGTTCCTGCAGGTCTTCCGCCCCTTCAGCGTGGGCGATTTCATCACTGCCGCCGGCGTCACCGGCACCGTGGAGGAAATCGGCATGTTCGTGAGCTCGGTGCTCTCTCCCGATAATGTCCGCAATATCATTCCCAACGGCAAGCTCTTCAGCGACAACATCCAGAACTATTCCGTGCATCCGTTCCGGCGGGTGGAACTGGTGGCCCAGCTCGACAACAGCGCCGATGTGGCCCGTGCCGTGGCCCTGCTCAAGGAGGGCATCAAGAGCGTTCCCAACCAGTACGACGGCATGCCGGCAGATGTGGAGGTGCTGGAGTTCACCGAGCGCGGCCCGAAACTTGCCGTTCGCCCTTACACCCATACGGACAACTACTGGCAGGTGTACTTCGACACCAACCGCATGATCGTGGATGTGCTGGGCAGCAATGGCTTCCCGGTGCCGCGCATCCCGCTGGCGATGGCCGCTCCTGCCAGCAACTAGAAGGCTGCGGTCACTGGCCGCTGACCACCGTCCGCGGCCAGGTTCACGGCTTGTCGAAGAAGCCGAGCGTGCTCAGCCAGTAGGCCATCGCCCCCAGCGGGATCAGCACGCTGAGCAGGATCTGCAGTTTCACGCGGTCCATCGGAGAGGGGCAAAGGTCACCGGCTTGCTAGTCAAACCACCCGCCAAGCCGGCCGCGAGCCACAGACGGCAAACAGCTGCGCTTCGAGCCGGATCCTGCCAACAATTCCGTTGCCAGCCGGATGTGTCAGCACTTCTGATGCGTGCCGCGGGGCCGTCGTCCTTCGGTTCTGCGAGCCGAAGCCGGTGGTCAGCCCAGCTGCTGATGCAGCAACGCAGCGTGAACTGCCGTTTGCTGGCGCAACTGCTCAATGGTGGCTCCTGCCGGGGGAATCTCGGCAGCGCTCAGCCAGCTCTGCGCCAGGGGTCCTGCCTGGTGCGCCGCCAGGGCCGTTGCCTCCAGATCGAAGCAGGGGCAGGCGAGAGCATCAGCGGCCCTCCTCACCTTGGGGTCGTAGCTGAGTGCTGCGCAGGGGGCTCCTGCCAGGGCAGCCAGGATCAGGCCATGCAGCCGCATCGACACCACCAGCGCGGCCCCATGGAACTGCTCGCAGGCCTCCTCTGGAGTCCTCACCTGCAGCTCCCGGCTGCGGGCCTCAAGCCCCTGCGACAACAGGCTCCTCTCCTTCAACTCCTGCAGCAAGCCCGTGTCCTGCTCCCGGTGGAAGGGCAGCCAGTGCACCGGCCGGTCCAGGCGGCGCGCCACCTGGTCAAGGGCCTGCAGCAGCACAGCCCAGCCGCTGTCATTGAGCAGCCTGGTGGGGCGCCAGCAGAGCACGATCGGTCCGCCCGGCCCCTGCCAGCACTGAGCCGGCAACGACCACACCGGATCACTGCCCACTGGCGCCTGCACGCCCCACTCAGCAGCCAGGGCCGCTGAACCGGCATCCCGCCAGGTGATCCCCTGCACCAGAGGCAGCAGGCGCTGCACCAGCAGGCGGCTGCGGCGGCGGCGCAGTGGGCCCAGCCCCTGTCCCCAAAGCAGCACCGGCAGGCCAGCCAGGCGCGCCCGCAGGATCAGTCCCGTGTAATAGATCAGGCTGCCGAAGCTGGTGACGTCCTGCAGCAGGCTGCCGCCACCCAGCACCAGCGCATCGCAGCCACCCAGGGCCTGTAACACCGACGCCAGGCGCCGACGGTCCACGGTGCGCACCCCGAAGCAGCGCTCCACCTCCTCGCGATCGAATGCGGTCACGAGTGGATCGCATCCCGCTGGCAGCTGCGCCAGCAAGGCGGTGAGCAGGGCGTCGTCGCCGAGGTTGTGCTCGCCGTAGTAGCCGCAGAGCAGAGGACGGTTCGGCATCAGGGGGTCGGCATCAGTCGGGCTGCCAGTGACGTGGCAGGCAGGGGCGCGGCAGGCAGGGGCGAGATCGGAACTGCCAACGCTGGCATGGTCGCAGCGGGCTCCTTCATGATGAGGCCACTCAAGCGGACGCTCCGATGCACGCGCTCTCGCTGCCCACCTGGTGGATCCACATCGCCTCGGTGCTGGAGTGGATGCTCGCCATCGCAGCGATCGTGCGCTGGGGGGAACGGCGCCATGAACCGCAGTGGCGCTGGCTGGCCCTGGCCATGCTGCCTGCCCTTGTGAGCGCCATGGCGGCCTGCACCTGGCACCTGTTCGACAACACCGAAGCTCTGCGTGGCCTGGTGGTGTTTCAGGCCTTCACCACCTTGGTCGGCAACATCGCACTGGCGGTAGCTGGCTGGCAGTTGCTGCCGTCTCCGCGTCAGGCCTGACGGAGATCATGCCGCTTCTTGTCATTCCGTTGTCTGTCATCGCTCTGCTCACTGCTCCCCTCCACTCCATCAATCAGCTTGCTGCCCCTTTCCATGCGTTCGTCATGGCCAGCAGCGCTGCAGGCAGCTCCGGTCTGAGCGGGGCCGTTGGCGCTGTTCAGGATGGATGGCGCCACGGCCTCTGGTTGCTGCAACCGCTGGCAGCTGTGGATCCTGCGCCCCTGTTCGTGCTCTCTTTGCTGCCCTACCTGGCCTTCCTGCGCTGGGCCGGGCGCAGCGGCCGCTTCCCGCCGCTGGCCTTGCGAGGCTTTCAGTTCACGCTGGTGTTCGTTGCCGTCACGATCGTGGCCGCGGTGGTGGCAGAACTCCGTTTTGGCCAGCAGCTGGCGGATGTGGACCCCTTGCATGGCGCTGCCGAGGCCTTCCTCACCGTGGCCAATCTGATGGTGTTGCTGGGTTTCAGCACCGCCTCCGCGGACGGCCCACCGCCTCAGGGCCATGAACAAGTTTTACGCCCGGGTGAGGATGGAGTGGTTCACCCGGAAGATGGGGCGTCGGTTTCAGATCCAAGATGATCGCTCCGCTCCTCGCGCTTGCCCCCGCTTCGATTTCCTGGTCACCGAAAGTGGCTCTGGTGATGATTGTCTGCAATGTGATTGCCATCGGCATCGGCAAGGCCACCATTAAGTACCCCTCCGAAGGCGCCCAGCTGCCCAGCCCGCAGTTCTTCGGGGGCCTGAGCCATGCCTCCCTGCTGGCCACCACCAGCCTGGGCCACATCTTCGGCATCGGCGCCATTCAGGGCCTGGCCTCCCGGGGTGTGCTCTGAGTTCAAGGGCCGTGTGGGTGGCGCTTCAGCGCCACCCCAGCAGGTAGGGGAGCATCCGCCCCCCGTAACGCTCGAAGCGGTAGTGGAACAACAGCGCGGAGAGATCGCCGGCGGCAGCGGTCTGCTCGAGGCCGTGCAGCAGAGCTGAAAGTCTGCGGTCTCCCCGCTCGTCCACCAGGCCAAGCCAGGTGCGTTGGGCCAACCTGCCGCTCAGGCTCCAACGCCAGCCCAGCATGCGCTTGAGTTGGCCTGGGTAGCGGTCAAGCGGCCGTTCGTTGCCGGCCAACGCCTCCACCAGCGCTGGTACCAGCAGGCGGCCACTTGCCATGGCGTGGCGAATCCCCTCACCGCCCAGCAGGTTGGCGGTGCTGATGGCATCGCCCAGGCCCATCAACCTGCCGCGGCGGTGGGGTTCCCGGCGACGTACCGAGCTGCGGATCACACCGCCGTGCCGATCCACCACCTCTGCCTCCTGTAGCAGCCAGCGGCGCTGCAACTGCTGCAGGCAGGTGCCAAGGGCCGGTTGAGTTCCCTGGCGGCGAGGATCTTCCAGGCGGCACACACCCAGTTTCAACAGGCCGGGCTGCATGGGAAACACCCAGCCGTAGCCCTGGGGCATCCACTGGGAGCCGAGGCAGAAGCTGAGCCGGTTGCTCCAGCGGCGCCAGAGCGGCTCCGGCACCTGCAGCAGCCATTCCACCCCCACCCCACGCACCAGCGGATCGCGGCTGGGGGGAGGGTCACCGATCAAGGCTCGCCCCTGGCCACTGGCGTCCACCACCCAGTCGCTCTCCACCTCCACCAGAGCACCTGACGCCCCGACCAACGAAGTGCGCAGGCGATCGCCCACCGCGTCGCAGCGCTTCGCCCGCAGGCCCAACGCAAGGCGAGCTCCCCAGCCACTGGCCTGCAGCCCCAGCCAGTGGCGCAGGGCCCCGAAGTCGAGCACGGCCCCTAGCGGTTGCTCCTGGCTCCAATGGCGCTGGTCGTCGCCGGGGCCGAACAGCTGCCAACCGCTCCAGCGGCTGGCCACCACCTCCGGCGGCAGACCGAAGCGTTCGATCGCCTGCAGCGGTAGCGCGGCGCTGCTGAAGGCACGCGTCCGTAGATCCGGCAGGGCATCCACCACCAGCACATCCACGCCGCTGCGGGCCAGGCCCCGGGCCAACTCTCCGCCCGCCGGTCCGCAGCCCACGACCAGCACCTGGCAGCGCAGCCGTTCGCTTGAGCTCAAGGCGCGATTCAGACCGTGAGTGGCTGGCGCAGCACGCCGAGTTGAAAGCGCTGCAGGATGCGGGTGGCCATCTGCGGCGGGGTGAGCCCCAGCGCCTGCTTGCTCTGGTCGGGGCTGGCGTGATCCACCAGCACATCTGGAATGCCGATGCGCAGCACCGGCACCAGCACGTCGTTGTCGTTGAGGGCTTCCACCACGGCAGCGCCGAAGCCACCGGGCAGAGCGCCTTCTTCCATGGTGACCACGCGGCCGATGCGCTGGGCCAGGGGCACGATCAGGGAGTCGTCGAGAGGGCGCAGGAAGCGGGCATTGACGACGGCCGCCCGCACACCCTGCTCCTGCAGCAGCCCTGCGGTGGCCATGGCCGGGTAGACCATGGCGCCATAAGCCACGATCAGCAGGTCGTCGCCATCGGCGAGCTGTTCGCCCCGGCCGATGGCGATCGGCTCCCAGCCTTCCTCCACCAGCGGCACCCCTTCGCCTTCGCCCCGGGGGAATCGGATCGCGGTGGGGCCGGTATGGGCGATCGCCGTGACGAGCATGCGCTGGAGCTCGGCTTCATCCTTGGGCGCCATCACCGTGAAGTTGGGAACGGCGCGCAGGTAGCTGATGTCGTACTGGCCCTGGTGGGTGGGGCCATCGGCACCGACGATGCCGGCGCGGTCGAGCACGAAGGTGACCGGCAGGTTCTGGATGCCGACATCGTGGATGAGCTGGTCGTAGGCGCGCTGCAGGAAGGTGCTGTAGATCGCCACCACAGGCTTGACGCCGTTGCAGGCCATGCCCGCCGCCATGGTGACGGCGTGCTGCTCGGCGATACCGACGTCGAAGTATTGGTCGGGGAGTGCCTTTTCGAGCAGATCGAGGCCGGTTCCGGTGGCCATGGCGGCCGTGATGCCCACCACGGTGGGGTCGAGCTCGCAGATCTTCACCAGCGTCTGGCCGAACACCTTGCTGTAGCTGGGTGGCTTCGGCTTGCTGGAGGGGTAGGCCTTGCCGGTTTTGAGATCGAAAGCCGACTGGGCGTGATAGGCCACCTGATCGGCCTCGGCGTAGGGGTACCCCTTGCCCTTGGTGGTGACCACATGCACGAGCACCGGGCCTTCGCAGCGGTGTGCCGCCTGGAAGGTGCGCATCATCCCGGCGATGTCGTGGCCGTCGACCGGGCCCATGTAGGTGAAGCCCAGCTCTTCGAACACCGCGCCCACCTTGGGCACCGAGAGCCGCTTCATGCTCTCTTTGAGGGTCTTGAGCTCAGGCGGCAGCTCGCCGTGCATGAAGGGCAGGTGCTTCACCGCCTCTTCAGCGCTGCCGGAGAGAAACTGCAGCGGCGGGCTCAGCCGCATGCGGTTGAGGTATGTGGAGAGCGCACCTACTGGTGGCGAGATCGACATGTCGTTGTCGTTCAGCACCACCAGCAGCCGGGTGTGCGGCAGGTGGCCGGCATGGTTGATTGCCTCCAGCGCCATGCCGCCGGTGAGGGCGCCATCGCCGATCACCGCCACGCACTTGAAATCCTCGCCGCGCCGATCGCGGGCCAGGGCCATGCCCAGGGCTGCCGAGATGCTGGTGGAGGCATGGCCGGCGCCGAAGGCATCGAAACGGCTCTCGCTGCGCTTCAGATAGCCGGCCACGCCACCCTGCTGACGCAGGGTGTTGAAGCGGAGGTAGCGGCCGGTGACCAGCTTGTGGGGATAGGCCTGGTGGCCCACGTCCCACACCACTTTGTCGTGGTCGAGATCCAGGGTTTGGTAGAGGGCGAGGGTGAGTTCGACCACCCCCAGGCCGGGGCCCAGGTGGCCGCCGCTGCTGGAGACCACCTCCAGGTGGCGCTCTCTGATCTGCCTCGCGATGCCTTCCAGCTCGGCGACGCTGAGCCCATGCAACTGATTGGGATGGCTCAGCTCGCTGAGATGCATGCCCCGGCCTGTTCAGTACAGGTCAATCTACGTTCCCCCTCCCGCCGGTTGGCGGCAATGGTCACCAATGGGCAGGGGAAGGCGAGTGCTGAGGGAGTGAGCCGCCTGTGAACGGCCTCCAGATCGAGGTTGAGCGGTCTGCAGCCAGCCACCGGCCGGCCCTTGTCACACTGGGTCAATGAGCGATTACCTCCAGCGGATCCTGCGTGCCCGCGTCTACGACGTGGCGATCGAGTCGCCGCTCGACCCGGCGCCCAATCTCTCGCGCCGCATCGGCAACCACGTGCTGCTCAAACGGGAGGACCTCCAGCCGGTGTTCTCGTTCAAGCTGCGCGGTGCTTACAACCGCATGACCCACCTCACCGCCGAGGAGCTGGAACGGGGGGTGATCGCCGCCAGTGCGGGCAACCACGCGCAGGGTGTGGCGCTGGCGGCGGGTCGCCTCGGCTGCCGGGCCGTGATCGTGATGCCGCTCACCACCCCGGAGATGAAGGTGCGCGCTGTTGTCGCGCTCGGGGCCGCGGTGGTGCTCCACGGCGACACCTATGACGAGGCCTGCCTGGAAGCCCGGCGCCGCGCGCGGGAGGCGGGCCTCACCTTCATCCACCCTTTCGACGACCCTGAGGTGATCGCCGGCCAGGGAACGATCGGCCTGGAGATCCTGCGCCAGTGCTCCTCACCCCCCGATGCGATCTACGTGGCGGTGGGCGGCGGCGGCCTCATCGCCGGCATCGCCGCCTATGTGAAAAGTGTGTGGCCGGAGGTGGAGGTGATCGGTGTGGAGCCGGTGGATGCTGACGCCATGGCCCGCTCCCTGGCGGCCGGCCGACGCATCCGCCTGGAGACGGTGGGCCTGTTCGCCGATGGGGTTGCGGTGCGGGAGGTGGGTGAACACACCTTCGCTCTGGCCCAGCAGCACGTGGATGCCATGGTGACGGTGACGACCGACGAGATCTGCGCAGCGATCAAGGACGTCTTCGAAGACACCCGCTCGATTCTGGAGCCGGCCGGCGCCCTGGCGATCGCCGGCATGAAGGCAGACGTGCAGCGCCGCCAGCTGCAGGGACGCACCTTGGTGGCGGTGGCCTGCGGCGCCAACATGAACTTCGACCGCCTGCGTTTCGTGGCCGAGCGGGCCGAGCTGGGCGAGGCGCGCGAAGCGATGGTGGCCGTGGAGATCCCGGAGCGGGCCGGCAGCCTGCGGCAGCTGTGCGAGCTGCTGGGTTCCCGCAGCCTCACGGAATTCAGCTACCGGATGGCAGACCCGAAGCTGGCGCACATCTTCCTGGGGGTTCAGATCAGCGGCGCCGACGACACGGCCGGCCTGATCGCCCAGCTGCAGGCGAGTGGCTTCCCCTGCCTCGATCTCAGCGGCAACGAGCTGGCGAAGCTGCATCTGCGCCACATGGTGGGGGGCCGCCGGCCCCAGGGCTTCAGCGGCGAGGGGCAGGAACTGCGCCAGGAACTGCTCTACCGCTTCGAGTTCCCGGAACGGCCGGGCGCCTTGATGGCGTTTGTCAACGCCTTGCACCCCAACTGGTCGATCAGCATCTTCCACTACCGCAACCAGGGCGCCGACGTGGGGCGGATCGTGGTGGGGGTGCAGGTGGAACCGGAAGACAATGCCGCCTGGCACACCTTTCTCGAAGGGCTGGGCTACCGCTACTGGGACGAGACCGACAACCCCGCCTACCGCCTTTTCCTCGGACCCGTCCTGCCGCCGATCCCTGCCCTGGCCTGAGCCTGAACGGCTGCGGTACGTTCGGCCCAGATTCTGCTGGTCGGCTCCATGTCCAGCGACGACACGACGGGCCTCACCGGAGGCTCCCTGGGTGCGGCGGCCACGGGCGCGGCTTCCCTGTCGCTGGCGGCGCGCATCGAGGCGATCCTCTATCTCAAGGGACGGCCCCTGGATCTGGCCGAGCTGGCCCGGCTTGCCAGCCTGGAGCCTGGCGTGGCGCTGGTCCCCGAAGCGGTTGAGCTGGCCCTGATCACGCTGATGGCCGACTACGCCCATCGGGACACGGCTCTGGAGATTCGCCAGGAGGGGCGCCAGTACAGCCTCCAGCTCCGCGAGAGCCTCAGCGGCCTGGTGCAGAACCTGCTGCCGGTGGAGCTTTCCACCGCCACCCTGCGCACGCTGGCCACCATCGCCCTGAAGAAACGCATCCTTCAGTCAGATCTTGTGGAACTGCGCGGTTCCGGGGCCTACGACCACATCAAGGAATTGCTGGCCCAGAACTTCATCGAACGTCGCCGGCAGAGCGACGGCCGTTCCTATTGGCTCAGCCTCAGTGAGAAGTTCCACCGCACGTTCGCCGTGCGTGGTGAGGCGGAACTCCCTGGCGGCCGCACGCCACCGCGCACCTCCCCATAAAGTCGAAGCACGAGCCGATGGCGCCCATGTCCCTGACGATCCTGAGCCAGTTGTTTGCGGTGCTGGCCCAGACCCTCAGCATCTACAGCCTGGTGCTGCTGGTGCGGGTGCTGCTGAGCTGGTTCCCCAATCTCGACTGGAGCAACCCGGTGCTCTCCACCGTGAGCTCGATCACCGATCCCTATCTCAACGCCTTTCGGGGGCTGATTCCGCCCATTGGCGGCCTTGACCTTTCTGCCCTGATCGCCTTCCTGGCGCTCAGCCTGGGCCAGAGTCTGCTGGGTGCAGCGAGTGGCTCGCTGATGGGCGCCGGCTCCGGCTTCGGTTACTGACTCCCCCCGCTGATCACGGCGGCTGAGGCCTGCGCGATCAGCTCAATTCCTGCTCCTGCACCGCCTCCTCCAGTGGCAGCAATTCATCCCCTTCCGCCGCGCGTGTGCGCACGGGGGCGCTGAAGCCATGGGCACGGGCCTTGCGCACCTGCAAGGGTTCTGGCGTGCCGGCGGGAACGGCCAGGCGCAGGGCGAAGTCGGAGCGGCCGGGCGGCACATCACCGATCGAGCCCACCCGGCTGCGGTTCTGCAGCACCGGCTCGCCGCTGGCATCCACGATCACGGCGAACACATCAGTGTCGACAACGGGCTTGCGGCCCGGGTTCTCCACCACGCCCCGCAGGGCATAGCAGCTGGCTTCGGCGGCACGGCGCAGGAGGGGTTGGGCGCCCGCATCAGCGGCCGGGCAGGCCTCCAGGGACACGTCACTCACCACCAGATCGGCGGCCCAGCCCGGCGGCACAGGGCCGAGCAGCACGAAGGCCACCAGCAGGGAAGCCAGTATCACAGGGGTCAGGAGGGGCCCCAGCAGGCGCTGAGGACGGCGAGCCAGGCAGGCTTTCAGGGCGCGGGCAGACCGCCGGCTCAAAGCTTGTGTCGCGTCCTGGATCGGTGCGGAGAATCGCCCCCAGCACATGGCATGAACAAGGCGATCACGCAGGTTCTGCATGGCACTCCAGGAACGCAGGGGGATCGGAAAACAATGGCGAAAGACGGGCTCAGGCGCACCAAGAGCGACAGGGGGCTGGTCATGCCCTGCAGTTGCGAGTGGGCCCGGGTGAGGCCAGGTGCCCGGGGTACGAGCGCGTGCCGGCCCCGTCGGATGCTGCCGCTGGGTTCAGCGCTGATCGCCGCTGCCACCGATGACATTGCGGCATTGGCGGTCGGCAAGCTTGGCGAGGTTGGCGGCTGCCACGGTGTTGAGATCGAAACCGAGCTCGCTTGACAGCTGAGCCACGTACCAGAGCACGTCTCCCAACTCCAGCATGATCGCGCTTCGCACGTCCGCGTCGAAGCTCCCGTCCCCGTCGCGCAGCACCTTCTTGACCTTGTCTGCCACTTCGCCGGCCTCTCCGCAGAGCCCCAGGGTGGGGTAGATGGGATTGCTTCCCACCGAGGGGTAGCGGGCGGTGGAGCGCGCTTCCTGCTGGTAGTGGTTGAGCTCCATGGCGACGGGCGCGGCGGGTGCCTGGTGGTTTCGGATGGTAGTTTCCGCTCACCGTCCGGCGCTCCGATGGCTGCTCCCGATCTTTCGCGTCGCACCAAGATCGTGGCGACCATCGGTCCGGCCACCGAAAGCCCCGAGCGCCTGCGTGAACTCATTCACGCCGGTGCCACCACCTTTCGCCTGAATTTCTCGCACGGCGATCATTCCGAGCACGCCCTGCGCATCGCCACCATCCGTCAGGTGGCCCATGAGCTGGGCATCCACGTAGGCATCCTGCTCGACCTTCAGGGACCGAAGATCCGGCTCGGTCGCTTCGAGCAGGGGCCGATCACCCTCGCCAACGGCGATCCCTTTGCGCTCACCTCCAGGGAGGTGCCCTGCACCCAGTCGGTGGCCACGATCACGTACGACAAGCTGGCCGATGAGGTGCCCGCCGGCAGCCGCATCCTGCTGGATGACGGCCGGGTGGAGATGGTGGTCGACGCGGTGGATCAGACGGGTCGCACACTCCACTGCACGGTGGTGGTGGGCGGCGTGCTCTCCAACAACAAAGGGGTGAACTTCCCCGATGTGCAGCTCTCGATCCGGGCTCTCACCACCAAAGACCGCCAGGACCTCGCCTTCGGTCTGCAACAGGGGGTCGATTGGGTGGCGCTCAGCTTCGTGCGCAACCCCTCCGACATGCAGGAGATCCGCGAGCTGATTGCCACGCTTGGGCACAGCACTCCGGTGATCGCCAAGATTGAGAAGTTCGAGGCGATCGATCAGATCGACGCGATCCTGCCCCTCTGCGACGGGGTGATGGTGGCCCGCGGAGACCTGGGCGTGGAGATGCCTGCCGAGGAAGTGCCGCTGCTGCAGAAGGACCTGATCCGCAAGGCCAACATGCTCGGGATCCCGATCATCACGGCCACGCAGATGCTTGACAGCATGGCCAGCTGTCCGCGGCCAACCCGCGCCGAAGTGAGCGACGTGGCAAACGCCATCCTGGATGGCACCGATGCGGTGATGCTGTCCAACGAAACCGCCGTGGGTGACTATCCCGTGGAGGCGGTGGCCACCATGGCCCGCATCGCCTTGAGGATCGAGCGCGACTACCCCACCCGGCACGTCGATTCGCATATGGCGAGCACGATCCCCAATTCCATCAGCCAGGCGGTGAGCACGATTGCGCGCCAGCTCCAGGCGGCGGCGATCCTGCCGCTCACCAAAACCGGTGCCACCGCCCGGAACGTCAGCAAGTTCCGCCCCTCCACCACGATTCTGGCGATCACCAACGATGTGAACGTGGCCCGCCAGCTGCAGCTCGTGTGGGGGGTGAACCCCCTGCTGATCAGCAACCAGGACTCCACCACCAGCACCTTCACCCTGGCGATGGGGGTGGCTCAGGAGCAGGGCCTGCTCAAGGACGGCGACCTGGTGGTGCAGACCGCCGGCACCCTGGCGGGTGTCAGCGGCTCCACCGATCTGGTGAAAGTGGGCATTGTTTCGGCCGTGCTCGGTCGCGGTCTGGGCATCGGCGATGGCTCCGTCAGTGGCCGGGTGCACGTGGCCAACAGCCCTGAAGACGCAGCGCGGCTGGAGGCAGGTGAAATCCTGGTGGTGCGTGAAACCACCGTGGCCTACGTGGAGGCGATCCGCAAATCGCGGGGCGTGATCGCCGAAACGGATGGCAGTGACAGCCATGCCGCCGTTATCGCTCAGCGCCTAGGCGTACCGGTGATCGTGGGCGTGGCCAATGCCACCACCGATCTCCGCCACGGCGAGTTCGTCACGCTCGAGCTGCGCGAGGGCCTCGTGCACCGCGGCGCACGCAACCACACCCAGGGCGGCCGCCAGACCCCAGAGATCTGACACGCCCGGGCGCCGTTCGGGCTGGCCATGATGAGCCCTGAACCCGTTTCAGGCATGGCGTCGAAGCTGCCCATTGGCGAAACCATCCGGATGTCGCTCTCCACGCTGGGGGCCAACCGCATGCGCAGCCTGCTGACCATGCTCGGCATCGTGATCGGCAATGCCTCGGTGATCACCCTGGTGGGGGTGGGCAAGGGGGCCCAGAACCTGGCGGAAGGGCAGCTCAGCACCCTGGGCGCCAACGTGCTCTTTGTGGTGCCCGGCAACAACGACACCCGCCGCCAGGGGCTCCAGACCCCCCGCACTCTTGTGTTGGAAGATGCGGAAGCGATCGCCTCCCAGGTGCCTTCTGTGCGGCGGGTGGCCCCCCAGATCACCATGAATCTGGTGGTGCAGGCAGGCGCGCGCAGCTCCAGCGCGTCCGTGTCGGGCATCACGCCTGAATTCCTGCCAGTGCGCCGCTTCGAGATCGCCCAGGGCCGCTTCTTCAGCGAAGAAGATCTCAGCTCCGCCCGCAACGTGGTGGTGATCGGCCCGGATCTGCGCAACAAGCTGCTGCCTGGCGATTCCCCGATCGGCAAGATCCTGCGCATCCGCGACCAATCCTTTGAGGTGATCGGCGTGACGGCCGCGAAGGGGGCGGTGTTCGGCAACAACCAGGACGAGGCTGCTTACATCCCGCTCACCACCATGGTGAGCAAACTGAGCGGCCGCGATCCAACGTACGGCGTGGTGCTGACGTTCATCAGCGTGGAGGCGCGCGATGAGGCCAGCACCGGCGCCGCCAAGTTCCAGATCACCAACCTGCTGCGCCAGCGGCACCGCATCCTGCGCGAGGACGACTTCGCGGTGCGCTCCCAGCAGGATGCGCTTTCGATCGTGGGCACCATCACCGGCGGACTCACCCTGATGCTCGGCGCGATCGGCGGCGTGTCCCTGCTGGTGGGCGGCATCGGCATCATGAACATCATGTTGGTGTCGGTGAGCGAGCGCACTCAGGAGATCGGGCTACGCAAAGCGGTGGGCGCCCGCAGCGGCGATGTGCTGGCCCAGTTCCTGGTGGAGTCGCTGGTGCTGGCCAGCCTCGGTGGCTTGATCGGCAGCGCGGTGGGACTGGCCACGGTGGCAGGGGTCGCCCGCTTCACGCCCCTGCCGGCTTCGATCGATGCCGGCAGCGTGCTGTTCACGGTGGGGCTATCCGGCTCGATCGGATTGTTCTTCGGGGTGGTGCCGGCGCGGCGCGCGGCGCGGCTGGATCCGATCGTGGCCTTGCGGAGCCTCTGAACCGATCAGGCCCCGCCACACAATCCCGAGAAAAGATTAAGAAAGCCTATTGGTGGTCACTGTGACCAAACGGGAGGTGCCGATGGTGCGTTTATGAGGGTTCTGAGATGAGGCACCAACCGTGGCACTACTCCCCTGCGGGTATCGCAACGCCAGCGACCGCATGGTGATCCTTCGTTGCTGCGGCCCTGAAACCTTCTATCTGGAACGGGTGGCGTTTCCCTTCGAGTTCCTCAGCTTCGAGGCCCCCCCCAGCAGTGAAGTGGAGATCTGGACCCACACCCTGGGCGGCCCCGACCTGATCGAAACGCTGTCGGTGAACGACCTGCTGATGGAAAGCGAGCCAGGTGTGGTGCTGGCCGAGGGGCTGCAGCCGGATTCTCAGGAAACCCGCCCCACCATGGCAGGCTGAGGGAAGCGCGGATCTGGAGGGAGCAGTCTCCATCTTGGATCCCGAGCTTTACAGTTGTTAAAACAACCTCTCAGCCATGAACCAGCGCTGGCGTCTGATCGCACTTTGGCTTCTCCCTGTGGGAGTGGCTGTGTTCCTTGGCTGGCAGGTGCTCGGCAGTGGCGGCCCCGCCCGCTTCGCTGATAGCACCGGTGCCGGCATCTCCAGCGCACGTAACACGGCTGTGGCCCGCATGAGCTACGGCCGCTTCCTCGACTACGTGGAGGCGGGACGCGTCACCGCGGTGGACATCTACGACGGCGGCCGCAGTGCCGTGATCGAGGCGGTGGACCCGGATCTCGACAACCGCGTGCAGCGCCTGCGTGTGGATCTGCCCGGCGTGGCCCCTGAGCTGATCAACAATCTCAAGCAGAAGGGCATCAGCTTCGACATCCACCCGCCGCGCAATTCGCCGCCGGCCCTGGGCCTGCTGGGCAACCTGCTGTTCCCGCTGCTGCTGATCGGTTCCCTGATTTTCCTGGCACGGCGCTCCTCGGGCATGCCCGGCGGTCCTGGCCAGGCCATGCAGTTCGGCAAAACCAAAGCCCGCTTCGCCATGGAAGCGGAAACCGGTGTGAAGTTCGCCGATGTGGCCGGGGTGGAAGAAGCGAAGGAAGACCTGCAGGAGGTTGTCACCTTCCTCAAGCAGCCCGAACGCTTCACTTCCGTGGGCGCCAAGATTCCGCGTGGACTTCTGCTGGTGGGCCCCCCCGGCACCGGCAAGACCCTTCTGGCCAAGGCGATCGCCGGTGAGGCCGGTGTGCCTTTCTTCTCCCTCTCCGGCTCCGAGTTCGTGGAGATGTTCGTGGGCGTCGGCGCCAGCCGCGTGCGCGACCTGTTCAAGCGGGCCAAGGAAAACAGCCCCTGCCTCATCTTCATCGATGAAATTGACGCGGTGGGACGCCAGCGCGGCGCCGGCATCGGCGGTGGCAACGATGAGCGCGAGCAGACCCTCAACCAGCTCCTGACGGAGATGGATGGCTTTGAAGGCAACAGCGGCATCATCATCATCGCGGCCACCAACCGCCCCGATGTGCTCGATTCAGCGCTGATGCGTCCGGGCCGCTTCGACCGTCAGGTGAGCGTCGACGCGCCTGACATCAAGGGCCGCCTCTCGATTCTGGAAGTGCACTCCCGCAACAAGAAACTCGCCGAGGATGTGTCGCTTGAGGCGATTGCGCGTCGCACCCCAGGCTTCACTGGGGCCGATCTCGCCAACCTGCTCAACGAGGCGGCCATCCTCACCGCGCGGCGCCGCAAGGAGGCCACCAGCCTGGCTGAGATCGACGACGCTGTGGATCGGGTGATCGCCGGCATGGAAGGCAAGCCGCTCACCGATGGACGCAGCAAGCGCCTGATTGCCTATCACGAAGTGGGGCATGCGCTGGTGGGCACCCTGGTGAAAAACCACGACCCCGTGCAGAAGGTCACACTGATTCCTCGCGGCCAGGCCCAGGGCCTCACCTGGTTTGCCCCCGATGAAGAGCAGATGCTTGTGAGCCGCTCCCAGTTGCAGGCACGGATCATGGGTGCCCTGGGCGGGCGTGCTGCTGAAGCCGTGGTGTTCGGCCACGCCGAAGTCACCACCGGTGCTGGCGGTGACATCCAGATGGTGGCGGGCCTTGCCCGCCAGATGGTCACCCGCTTCGGCATGAGCGATCTCGGCCCCGTTTCGTTGGAGGCAGGCAACCAGGAGGTGTTCCTTGGCCGCGACCTGATGACCCGCAGCGACGTGTCGGAATCGATCGCGCGCCGCATCGATGAGCAGGTGCGCCTGATCGTGGACCGTTGCTACCAGGACACCCTTGAGCTGGTAGGCAATCACCGCGAATGCATGGATCGCCTGGTGGAACTGTTGATCGAAAAGGAAAGCCTCAACGGCGACGAGTTCCGCAGCATCGTGGCTGAATTCAGTGTGATTCCAGAAAAGGAACGCTTCTCCCCCCTGCTGCCAGCCACCACCTGAGCCAGGCCAAGGGCTGATGACCTTGCGACATCAGCCCCTTCCTTTATCTGCTATTAACCCTGATCAGTCCTTTCATCGCGGTTGGTCCGATAAAATTGACCTCATTGCTTCACGGCGTTGAGCGATATCAAATCCCCGATGGAGTCGTTCAGTCGTTACCACGGTGACGACTGGACCCCTGAGGGCGCAGCCTTTCACCAAAACCTTGAGCAGTTCGCCGACCGTGTGGGACTGATCGTGGGATTGCAGGCCAATGGCAAGATCACCCAAGCCGATGCCTACGACCAGATCCGCTCTCTTTGGAAAGAGCTGAAATTCAGCAAGAGCTACTTGCTTAAGTCGGATCAGCCGAAAGATTGAGCCTTGGTTTCGACTCCTCGCTTGCAGGAAGCCGGCATGCACCCTTGCTTGGAGTTGAGCTTCCAAAGCAGCATTCCAGAAGGCAGGTAAAATCTGAAGGATTCAACCTCAATAGGCTTCAATAGTCCAGTTCTCCGAAAACTGTTTACAGAACGTTAAGTTAATAGATGGTTGATCATCAAGTCATTGATTTCGCGATCATCCAAGTCCTGCGTTATCCATTCTCGGAGAACCAATCCTAATAATGTGTATCAATGCACGGCAAGTTCTTGCTTGTTTGCGCGGATCGTCATCGATTGAGGGTTGGCTCTATCGTTTGCCTCCTTCCACCCTCTCTCTCGGGGCGCTTTTGAGTCAGTTGGCAGGCTTAGATTGTAGGGTCAGATTCTAGGGTCAGTGTTCAAGTTATCCTTCGGGCCTATTTGTTGCAAGTGACAAGCCTTAGCAGTTAGCTGACCCTTAGGTAGGCGTAAAGTCGGCGGTGCGCGTCTGGGCGATGAACTGAGTGCTGATGGCGCTGGCACAGTGCGCGTTGAGAAATACGCCTGGAAGCAACAGAAGCTGGTGAGGATCACCGCGCTTTGGCCTTTGGCTCCAGGCGTGAAGAGTTGCGGATGTGCCGGCAACCAGGACCTGACGTCTCAATCCACAGGGCGGATCGGGCGGCGTTCGATCACTTTGTCGATCAGGCCGTAGCTCACCGCTTCTGCCGGTGACATAAAGAAGTCACGGTCGGTGTCGACCTGGATGCGATCGAGGGGTTGGCCGGTGCGATCAGCCAGTTCGCGGTTGAGCTTGTCTTTGAGGAAGAGGATTTCGTTGGCCTGAATGCGGATATCGCTGGCCTGGCCGCGGGCGCCACCGAGCGGCTGGTGGATCATGATGCGCGAGTGGTGCAGGCTGCTGCGCTTGCCCTTGGCGCCGGCCGTGAGCAGAAAGGCCCCCATGCTGGCGGCCAGGCCCACGCAGACGGTCTGGACGTCGGGCTTGATGTGCTGCATCGTGTCGAAGATGCCAAGGCCGTCGTAGACGGAGCCACCAGGAGAGTTGATGTAAAGGAAGATGTCCTTTTCAGGGTCTTCTGCTTCCAGAAACAGCAACTGAGCCACCACCCGGTTGGCAGATTCCGCCGTGACCGTTTCACCAAGAAAAATGATGCGCTCGCGCAGCAGCCGGGAATAAATATCGAACGCGCGCTCGCCCCGGCCCGAATCCTCAATCACGATCGGGATCATGGACGAAAAATCAGCAACTCCCCCATCTTACCGAGGCCAGTGCACCCACGGTTCCCCCCTCGCTGGGCCTGGGCCAGCTCGCCGGAGCAGGTCCAGCTCAGTGAGCGCTAGCGGTGGCGCCGGCCCATCGGGCGGGAGGGGGCAGCGCTAAGGTCCAGATAACCAGGAGAATCAGTGTGGGCGCCTGCCTCACCGTCGCTGACAGCAAGCGTTCGTTCCATCGTGCGTTTCCCCATGTGATCGCGCCCCTCTACCGGCGCATGGTGGACGAATTGCTGGTGGAGCTGCATCTGCTAAGCCGCCAGAAGGGTTTTCAGATTGATCCGCTGTTCGCGGTCGGCCTGACCCAGGTGTTCGACGGCTTCGCCCGTGGCTATCGGCCTGAAGCGCAGCGGGAACCGCTGTTCCAGGCCCTGTGCGCGGCCTGTGGCTATGAGGCCGATCATTTCCGCCGCCTGCGCAATGAGGCAGTGGCGGCCGTGGGCCAGCACAGCGTCGAAGACGTGCGCCGCTGGATCACCGAGCAGGGCACCGGTGCTCCTGAGCCGATCGCTGGTGTTCTCCAGGCGGTGAAGCGCCCGGACTTCCACTATTCGCGTCTGCTTGCCGTCGGGCTGCTCAGCCTGCTGCAACAGGCCAAGGGGGCTGACGCTCTGGAACCCCAAGCCCTGCGCCAGGCCGCCCACGACACCGGCGAAGCCATGGGTCTGCTCAAGGATCGTGTCGACAAGGACCTCAGCCTGTATGTGTCCAACCTCGAGAAGATGGCCCAGGCCGTTGAGCTGATGGAGGAAACGGTGGCGGCTGAGCGGCGGCGGCGTGAGCGCCAGAGCCTTGGCGCTACCTCTGAAGCCCCTGCCGCGGAGCCCGGTGTGGCTGTGGCCTCCGGCTCCGCTGACATCGCCGCAGGTCCTGAAGCGGGCAGCGGCACCGCAGCTCCCAGCGCCTGAAGCTGGCTTGCCCTGGGGCTGACCCTCAGGGCCTTGGCGGTGACTCCGCCGGTGCGGTGCCCGGTGCAGCGTCAAGCGTGAGAGAGCCTGCCAATAAGGCCTGGGCCTGACCACTACTGCTTCCTTTCGCGACAGCTGGCCAACGGGCGACGAGCTCTAACTGGTCAGATTGCTGCAGCACCGGAGGCAGAGCCGGGGGCAGCAGTCCCAACGCAGCCAGCGCCTGGGGTCTTGCACGCAGCCGCAGGGTCTGCGGAAGTGTGGCAACTGCAGGAGTGAGCTCGATCCTCGGCAGCGGCGGCGCCGGCACGGGTGGCGGCAACGAGCCCAGAAACAGGGACAGCAGCGGCGGGGCGCCGGCGGTCGGCCGGATCCAGCGCCATCCCCCCACCACGGTGCCGTCCTGGCGCAGCCACACGCCCGTGGGCAAGGGTGGGGCCGGGTCGGCAGCAGCTCCACCAGCACGCTCCGCTGCTGACGGCAGCTGCTCCACCAGCCCCTGTTGCTTGAGCACCTCACGCAACTGGGCCAGCCACTGGATCCACTCCTGCCGTTGCTTGCCCACCTGCAGTTGCAGGTCGAGGGACGCCTGGAAGGCCCCCGCCGGCTGGGGGCTCAGCCGCAACCGGAACGGGCTGCCGCCTAACCGCCGCAGCAGGGTTTCCTGCAGTCCATACCGATCCACCAGCGGCTGGCGGATCAACTGACGGCTGAGCAGGCCTTCGAACAGCAGATCCAGGCGATCCCCCTCCACGTCGAGCAGCAGGGTTGCGGGCAGGGGCTGACGCGACGGCACGGCCGGCAGCTCAGCCAGCTCTGCCGCAGCTGCGGCCTTGCCGGATCCTGTGGCTTCCCCCCGCCAGGTGAGGCCCGTGGCATCTCCCGCCAGCACCAGGCAACCCTGTTGAAAACGGCCCAGCAGCGGCGCCAGGGCTCCGGTCAGCTGGCTGACAGCCGTGCCCGTCCAGGCGACCGTCTGGGCGGAACGCAGCTGGTCCACGCAGCGCTTCTCCATTCCCTTGGGCGGGCGAGCCGTGCGGCTCAGCTGCTGCTGCAGCTGCTGCCGGGAGAGGGGATCCGCGGCAATCACCAGCAGATCGTCAAGGCGAAAGCTGTTGGCAGGCAGTGCGCGCTCGGGCAGTCCTTCGAAGGCCCTGCCACTGATCGCCAGCAGGGTGCCCCCATCACCGCTCTCTCCCCACAGCTGCCACCATTGCCCCTGCTGCCGTGCCCACAGCCGCGCGGCCAGTGGCTGCGACAGCCGCTCCTGCCAGAGGGCGGGCACGGGGCGAGCGGGCGCAGCGGCAAAGCTCTGAATCAGGGCAGCGACGGGGACCAGCCGCTCTAGGCCCGCGGCATTGGAGCGGGGGAACCGCTGCAGCTGAAGCGCCGGCAGCAGCAGGAGCACGATCACGCCGCTTGTGACCGGCAGCAGCGAGCGCCAACGAGGCAGCCTGGGAGTGGGCAGACCTGGCCGGGGGAGCGGAGGCAGGCGCCAGTGCGTGAGGCGCCAGCGAGGGAAGGTGAGGCTCATGCGGGCAACGCCTCAGCCGCAACAGGCCCGTACAGGGTGGTGCGCTGCCGCACCGGGCGGCCCAGACCCAGGGCGGCGCTGCTCAGCTCCTGGGGGCTGCGGCTCGTGCCGCCAGTGGCGCCGGCCATGGTGGTGATGTGTTCTTCCATCAAGGTGCCGCCGATGTCGTTGCAACCCCAGCGCAGGGCCTCGGTGGCCCCATCAAGGCCAAGCTTTACCCAGCTGGGCTGATGGTTCACCAACCAGCGCCCCAGCAGCAGGCGGGCCTGGGCGGTGAGTGTGAGCATGGCGGCGCGATCGGGCTGATCGCGGCCCACCCGGCGCCGCAGCGGCTCAGGCGCGGCGGCGCCGATGAACGGCAGCAGCACAAACTCGGAGAAGCCCGGCACCCCTGCCTGCCAGGCCCGCTGCTGCAGCGCCACCAACGTGAACCAGTGGGCCACACGATCGGCGGCCGCTTCGATGTGACCCGCCATCATCGTGGCGGTGCTGGCCAGACCGTGGCGCTGCACCTGCAGCACCACCGCGCACCAGGCGCGCGCCGACAGCTTTTCGGGACACAGCTGCCGACGCACCCGCTCACTCAGCACCTCGGCGGCGGTGCCGGGCACCGAGCCCAGACCGGCTTCCCGCAAGCGTTGAATCACGGTGTCGAGCGGGCAATCGTCCTGCTCGGCGATGAAGAGCAGCTCCTGGGGCGAGAAGGCATGCAGATGGATCCCCGGGGCGGCTTCCAGCAAGGCTCCAAGCAGCGCCTCGTAGTAGCGCAGGGCGCTGCCCGCCTCGCGGGCCATCGGGTTGAGGCCGCCCTGCAGACACAGCTCAGTGGCGCCCCACGCCTGAGCGGCGCGGGCTTTCTCCTGCAGCAACGCAAAGCCATGCCAGAACGCCCCCTCGGCGCCGGCATCCCGGCGAAAGGCACAGAACCCACAGCGCTTCACGCAGTGGTTCGTGAAGTTGAGATTGCGGTTGATCACGTAGGTGACCGTTTCTCCCGCCAGTTGCCTGCGCAGCGCGTCAGCGCCGTGCTGCAGGGCTGCCGCAGGATGGTCGCCGCCGCAAAGTGCCAGGGCAGCGCCAGGATCGGGGAGCTGCTCCTCGTCAGAGGCCAGGCTGGCGATCAGCTCGTCCGTGGGGACTGAGCTCCATCGATCGGCAGCAGAGGGTGGGGGAGGCGGCACCAGCGCGTCACCCGCTTCGCGCCAGGCCCACGGCGCGATGGGCCTGAGCGGGTCGAGGGTCATCGACGCGGGTTGGCGGCGCGCTGACGGCGGCGGCGATCCCGCCACTCGACGGTGGACAGGTAAACGACGCCTCCACTCACGAACACAAGCAGCACAGAGGCCACGACCGCCAGAGCGTTCGTGAGGGTGAAGGCTGTTTCAGGCATCAGTCGCGCCGAACGGGGCTCAGATCAGAAGTTGATGCTGCCGTCGCCGTTGCGGCCCCACACCACCATGGCGATCGAGAAGCTGAAGAGGGCGGCGAGCGAGGACCAACCCAGGGTGATCAGCATGGCGTGGACACGACTTTGACTCGGCGCACTTTACCTAAGCTGCTGCCTTGCCGGTATTGGCCGGTCGCGATGGCCATGGTTCGTCTTTTCTTCGCCACGCCAGGGGCAGGGGTGTCTGCCAACCCATGGGCCGGGTCTGCCCCTTGGAACGTTGCTCCTGGCAAAGCCGCCACGGTGCTGGAGCCTGTGCGCCTGCAGCAGCCCTATCCCAACTTCAAGGTGGTGGTGCTCGACGACGACGTGAACACCTATCAGCACGTGGTGGCCTGCCTGCTGACCTACATCCCCGGCATGCAGCCGGACCACGCCTGGGCCCTGGCCAAGCGGATCGACACCGAAGGCTCGGCGGTGGTGTGGTGTGGTCCGCAGGAGCAGGCGGAGCTGTACCACCAGCAACTCGCCGCCGAAGGGCTCACCATGGCGCCCCTGGAGCGGGCATGACCGGCTCAGGCCAGATCACGCGTCAGCGAGGAGAGTTCCAGCAGATTGCGCGTGCGCACAGAGCCGGTGCAGGCATCGAGCACGAAGCTCATCACGCGCCCGGGGCATACGGCCAATCCACGGATTCTGTGCCCCTGGGCCACATCGGCCTTCACCACCTGAACGGCTTCACCCTGGTGCGAACTGAGCTGACGGGCGATGGCGGCGCGTGTCTGATGCACGGAATGCCCTCCGAACTGTCATCGTTTTAACAGTTCCTGCGACCGTTTCTCATGAAGGACACCGTTTGATGGGTCGCGTGGTGATCACCCACAGCACCTACATCGAGGGTCTGATTCCGGTGTTGCGGCGGCTGGCGGCCGGCGATGGCGTCGACACGGTGACCCCGGCGGTGATCACCCGCGTGAAAGGCCGCAGTCCAGTGCTGCGCTTGAAGGTGTCCGCACCGATACGGGGTGGTTTCAAGCTGCTGGCGCGCAAGGGCACCACCGCCCAGGAGGTGTTCGTGGTGACCACCCTGGAGAAGGAGGCGCTGCAGTCGAGGCTGGATGGCCTCACTGAGGCTTGATGGACAGCAAGAGGTGCGGCGGGGGGTTGCGCCGGTTTGCTGGACGCATCCAGGCGGCGGCGAGGCAGTGATCAGGCCCGCAAGAACGCCGCAACAGCGGCCGGGGACCTTGACAGAGAAAAGGGTGAACCGCCGTGCCGTCTTGCCCCAGATTTCGACCTGGAAGAACCAGAGGGGCAGGCAAAGCGGGGCTTCGTTTCCAGCAGCAAGGCCGGCATACGTCACCGTCGCGACAGACCACCCACGTCGAAGAAGGAGTCAGATCAGAAAACTGTGAAAGGCAGTCACCAACACAGCAGTTCGACCACACCCTAAGGCTTTTCCTCGGGAGGCAGCGGCCAGATCGCACGCACCTGATCGAGGCGATCCATGGCCTCCTGCAGCCGCTGTTCCGGTTGCTGCTCACTCAGCAGCACGGTGACGTGGCCCAGCTTGCGGCTCGGACTCGACTCCCGTTTTCCGTACCAATGCACGCTGGCGCCGGGCAGGTCGGCCAGGGCACGGCGCTGCTCCTCGTAGGACGACGCGGCAGTTTCAAAGCCCAGCAGGTTCACCATCAGGGCGCCCGGCACCTTCAGGGCCGTGTCGCCGAGGTCGAGACCCTGCACGATGCGCACCTGCTGCTCGAACTGGCTGGTGGCGGTGGCCTCGATCGTGTAGTGGCCGGAATTGTGGGTGCGGGGTGCCAGTTCGTTCACCTGGAGCCCGGCTGAACCGTAGAAGAACTCCACCGACAGAACCCCGGCGTAATCGAGCGCCGTGAGCAGGGAAGCCGCCACGTTCCGGGCGCGCGCCTGCACCGCATGGCTCACAGGGGCGGGGGCGAGCACCCAGTCGCAGACGCGGTTGTGCTGGTGGGTCTGCACCAGCGGGAAGGTGCGTACATTGCCGTCGCGATCCCGGCAGGCCACCAGGGCGAGTTCCTGCTCGAATGTCACGAACTCCTCCAGCAACCACTGCTCAGGCGGCACACGCTCCAGCAGTGCGGCCAGTTCCTCGTCGTCGTGGATGCAGGCGGTGCCGCGGCCGTCGTAGCCGCCGGTGGCGGCCTTGGCCATCAGGGGAAAGCTGAAGCCCTCCGGCAGATGGGGGGCGGCAGGTTCGGGCGGGTTGGCAGGCTGAAGGATGACCGGCTGCCAGCCCCCGGCGGCGGGCCCGCCCTCTGGCTGTGGCAGCGGACCGGGAGCCAGCCCCGCACGAGGGGCCAGCACCGCTTCGAGCGGAAACCAGCGGGGCGAGGCCAGCTGCAAGCGGCCGAGCAGTTCCCGCTGGCTGCGCTTCGACACCAGCGGCTGCAGCGCTTGCAGCCGCGGCAGGAACACCACACCCTCTGCTTCCAGCGCTGCCAGGGCGTCGAGGTTGAGCCATTCGTTCTCGAAGCTGATCGCCTGGCACAGGGCAGCCAGGGCCCGGGTGCCGGCCAGGTCATCGATGGGGGCGAGAACCACGCTGGTGGCCAGGGCTGCGGCCGGGTCGGTGGCCAGGGGCGTCTGGACGTGAAGCTCGACGCCCAGCCGCCGCGCCGCTTCCGCCAGCATCAGGGCCAGTTGGCCGCCCCCCACCACGCCGATGCTGCCGCTCATGGTTGCTGCCCCTGATGGTGGTCCGCCGGGGCGGCCGAGCAAGCGTGCAGCCTGACATCCACCGCGTCCATCGGGCTCAGGTGAGGCTGCGGTCGCCGGTCAGCAGGTAGCGCAGCAGCGAGAAGACCAGCACGATCAGGAACAGGGCCAGGCCCACGGTGCAGGCATAGCTGATCTCCAGTTCCGAGAAGGCCTGGTCATAGACGTAATAGACGAGGGTGCGGGTGGAATCGGCCGGCCCCCCCTGGGTCATCAGGAACACCTCTTCGAACACCTTGGTGGCCGCGATCGCCGAGATCACCGCCACCAGGGTGATGTAAGGGCGCAGCAGGGGCAGGGTGATATCCAGATGGCTGCGCCAGCCTTCGCTGCCATCCAGTGCCGCCGCTTCGTAGAGCTCCGGCGAGATGCCCTGCAGACCGGCCAGGAAGATCACCATGTAATAACCCAGTCCCTTCCACAGGGTGACGAGCATCACTGCTGGCAAGGCCAGCAACGGGCTGGTGAGAAAACCGATCGGTTCGAACGTGCCGCCCAGCAGCGCTGCCAACCAGCCGTTGATCAGGCCGTTTTCGGCGTACAGCCAGCGAAAGGCGATCGCCGCCACCACGATCGATACCAGCACGGGGGTGTAGAAGGCGGCCCTGAACCAGTGGATGCCGGGCAGGCTGCGGTTCACGAGCACCGCCAGGGCCAGCGAGCCGAACACGATCGGCGGCACCACACCCACCAGAAAGAGAAAGGTGGTGCCCAGCACCTGAAAGAACACCGGGTCGGTGAGCAGGCGGCGGATGTTGGCGAGGCCCACAAACCGCAGCGGTTCGCTCATGTCCAGGCCGGTGGCGGTGAAGCTGATCACCAGAGCCATCGCCGCCGGCACAAGCACGGACACCGCCAGCAGCAGCAGCGCCGGCGCCAGGAAGCCCCAGGGGGTGAGGCGACGACCAAGGAGCGAAGGCGTGGGCGAGGGCGTGACCGGGGCTGTGGACATAGCCGTTCCCGTGGGCGTGGCCAGAGCCGGGGCCGCAGCAGGGGCTGGGCGCGGTACGGATGGGCCGTTCATGGCGCCATTGTGGGAGATCAGCGCGCAGGGGCCACCGCCTTGGGACACCCGCAGCCGAGCGTGTCGCCGCAGGGCCCCTTGCAGCACGGAGCTTCAGCGCAGGGCGTGCTGCGCGAGGTGTTCGGCTACGAGGCCTTCCGCGGCCCGCAGCAGGCGATCGTGGAGCACGTGATCGACGGTGGCTCGGCGCTGGTGCTGATGCCCACCGGCGGCGGGAAATCGCTCTGCTATCAGATCCCGGCACTGTGCCGCCCTGGGTTGGCGGTGGTGATCTCGCCACTCATCGCCTTGATGCAGGACCAGGTGGAAGCCCTGCGGCAATCGGGCGTGCGGGCGGCGGCGCTGCATTCGGCGCTCGCGCCGGAGGAGAGCAGCGCCATCTGGCGCGCCTTCCAGGCCCAGGACCTGGATCTCTTGTATGTGTCGCCGGAGCGGCTGCTGTCCGGCGACCTGCTCGATCGGCTGGCGGAGCGCTCGCTGGCGCTGTTCGCCATTGATGAGGCCCATTGCGTGTCGCAGTGGGGGCACGATTTCCGGCCGGACTACCTGCAGCTGGTGGAGCTGGCGACCCGCTTTCCCCAGGTGCCACGGCTGGCGCTCACCGCCACCGCCGACCCGCGCACCCGCGACGAGATCGTGGCGCGGCTGGCGCTGGAACAAGGCCGTGTCTTCACGGCCAGCTTCGATCGCCCCAACATCCGCTACCTGCTGCGTGACAAGGACGAGGCCAAGGCCCAGCTACTGGCCTTCCTTGAGGCGCACCGCGGCGATGCCGGCATTGTCTATGCCCGCTCCCGCGCCCGGGTGGACCGCTTCGCCGCGGACCTGCGCGCCGCTGGCCATGACGCCATCGCCTATCACGCGGGAATGGAGGCGCCACAGCGCAGCGCCGCACTCAGCCGCTTCCGCCGGGACAGCGGTGTGATCGTGGTGGCCACGATCGCCTTCGGCATGGGCATCGACAAGCCGGATGTGCGCTTTGTGGCCCATGTCGATCTGCCCAAGAGCCTGGAGGCCTACTACCAGGAAACCGGCCGGGCTGGCAGGGACGGGCTGCCGGCCACCGCCTGGATGGTGCACGGCGCCGGTGATGTGCCGCAGCTGCGGCGCTTCATCGACGACTCCGAGGCCGAGCCGGCCCAGAAACGGATCGAGCACGGAAAACTGGAGGCCCTGATCGGCTTCACCGAAGCGCCCGGCTGCCGCCGTCAGGTGCTGCTGGCCCACTTCGGCGAAACCCTAGAGCAGCCCTGCGGCAATTGCGACCGCTGCCTGGAGCCTCAGGAGCGGACCGATGTGACGATCCCGGCCCAGAAAGCCCTCTCGGCGGTGTACCGCACCGGCCAGCGTTTCGGCGCCGCCCATGTGGTGGATGTGCTGCTGGGGGCCGACACAGCGCGCCTACGGGCCCTTGGGCACCACGAACTGAGTGTGTACGGCATCGGCAAGGAACTGGACCGGGGCCAGTGGCGCACCCTGCTGCGGCAGCTCACCGCCGCCGGGCTGCTGGAGCCGGTGCCCGATGGACACGGGGGGCTGCGCTGGGGGGCCGGGGCGCAGGTGCGGCCGCTGCTGCGTGGCGAACAGCGGCTGGAGCTGCCGCTGCCACCACCGCGCCAGGAGCGGCGCTCGCGGGCACGCAGCGGCGCGCTGAGCGGGGCCGCAGGCGCAGCCGGGGCCGGGGCCGACGGGCAGGGCGCCGGTCTCGAGCTGCTGCAACGGCTCAAGGACTGGCGGCGGGAACAGGCGCGTGAGCAGGCGGTGCCTCCCTATGTGGTGTTCCATGACCGGACGCTGGTGGAGCTGGCCGCGCGGCGGCCGCTCCAGATCGCGGAACTGGCGGCGATCAGCGGCATCGGCGCTGCCAAGCTGGAGCGCTATGGCAGCGCCTTGCTGAGCCTGCTCAACAACGACAGCTGAGCCGGCCGCAGGGAGCCGCGCCTTACCTTCAGCACGATCAGACCCCCCTCCGTTCGAAGGGTCTCCGCAATGACCTCCAGCCAGCCCACCAGCTTCCGATCCGACCGCACCCCCGGCCCTGGAGTGGTGGCGGGGTCGCCGCTGCGCACGATCGAGGTGGCGCTGGCCAGCAATCCCTACACGGTGCGGATCGGTGAAGGGGCGCTGGAGGCGCTGGGCGGTCTGCTGGAGGAACGGGGCTTCGCGGCCGGCACCCAGGTGCTGCTGGTCACCAATCCTGAGGTGGATCACCACTACGGCGCCCGCGTGCTGGCCAGCCTGCAGCGGCACGGCTTCCACACCACCCGGCTGGTGATCGCCGCGGGGGAAGAGCAGAAGACCCCCGCCACCGTTTCCCAGATCCACGACGCGGCCTACGCGCAGCGACTGGAGCGGCGATCTCTGGTGGTGGCGCTGGGCGGCGGTGTGGTGGGCGACATGGCGGGCTTCGCCGCCGCCACCTGGCTGCGCGGCATCCCCGTGGTGCAGGTGCCCACCACCCTGCTGGCGATGGTGGATGCGGCGATCGGGGGCAAGACTGGCGTGAACCACCCCGGCGGCAAGAACCTGATCGGCGCCTTTCACCAGCCGGAGCTGGTGCTGGTGGATCCCGCCACGCTCACCACGTTGCCGGAGCGGGAGTTCCGCGCCGGCATGGCGGAGGTGATCAAATACGGCGTGATCGGTGACCCGATCCTGTTCGCCGACCTGGAGTCGGCGGCGGATCTCTCCAGCCTCGAGGCGATCGGCCCGGCCCGCCTGCAGCGGCTGCTGCAGCGCTCGGCTGCCGCCAAGGCCCGGGTGGTGGCAGCTGATGAACGGGAGGGCGGCCTGCGGGCGATCCTCAACTACGGCCACACCCTCGGCCACGTGGTGGAAACGCTCTGCGGCTACGGCACCGTGATCCACGGCGAAGCGGTGGCGATGGGGATGGAGGCTGTCGGTCAGCTGGCTTTGGCGATGGGCCTGTGGAAAGCCGCCGACCAGGAACGCCAGCGGGCGGTGATCGCCAAGGCCGGCCTGCCGCTGGTCCTGCCGCCGCTGAACGTGGAGGCGGCGATGCAGACCCTGCAGAGCGACAAGAAGGTGAACCAGGGGCAGCTGCGCTTCGTGCTGCCCACCGGCATCGGCCATGTGGTGATCCGCAACGACGTGGATCCGGCCCTGATCCGCCAGCTGCTGGCCGGCTCGCTCTGAGCAGCGACCGCGACGCCGCAGCCCCCTGGGCTCAGGCGCTAGTTGGTGAACTGTGCGGTTCGCCAGCCTGCGCCAGCAGCATCCGCACCATCAGTGAGAGCGTCTGGCGGTTGCCGCCCGCGGAACGCCAGGCCTCCAGCCACACCTGCAGCGGTGCGGATTCGTTGCTGCTGCCCGTTCCGTTGCCGCTGGTGCCGGCGCCATTCGCAGCGGCAGGTTCTGCCGACAGGCGCGCCAGGAAGGCGGCGGCATCGTCGAGGCAGGAGGTTCCCTTGCCGAAACCATCGAGCCGGGGATCAAGCGCCGCCAGCAGGGTTTCCAGCTGCTGGCGGTTCAGCGGCGGCAGCTGGGGCGCACCATCGTGGCCATCATTGAACAAGGGAATGCCGTGAAACGCTGACCAAGCATCGCGGCAAAGCTGTCAAAACGTCACGGTTTCTGGCGAATGAACAGCCCCAGCCCGTTGCGATCGAGGTTTCCGACCCACACGGTCGTGGGCACTCCGCCGGCGCCGGCCTGAAACGTGACCGCCGCAGGGCCAAAGGCGTTCTCGCCGCGGGGTTGATAGGAGAAGGTGTTGCCGCTCACCGGCGTGAGCTGGAAGCGCTGCGGCTCCGGGCCGATCAGCAGCTCAAGGCCATCGGCCCTGCGGCGGATGTTGAGCAGCCCGAAGTAGTCGTTCTTGTAGCGACCCACGTAGCGCTCCAGGGGCAGCGGCGGCACGACGACAGCGGGGGCCACCACGGCGGGGTAGTCCTGCTGGCTCATGCTCTTGAAGATGCCCTGCAGCAACGGGAGGTAGTCACGGCTGACCTCCCCTTCCACCGCCAGATCCAGAAAGCTGAGCGCCACCGCTTCCGGCAGGCCCACCGGTTGGCCGTTGGTGAGCACCACGATGCCGAGCTTTTCGGCAGGCAGCAGATACACAGCCGTGGCGGCACCAAGGAAGAAGGCACCGGAGTGGGAGAGCTGCACCAGCCCTGCTCCGTGCTTGCCCACATTCCAGCCGAGCCCATAGAGCCCGGCCGCATCGGTGGCTGGATCCGCCGGTGGGGTGCTGATCACCTGCGGGCGATGGGTTTCGGCCAGAGCGGCGGCCTGCAGCACGGGCTTGCCGGCAAAGCGGCCGCCGTTGAGCTGCAAGCGCAACCAGCTGCCCATGTCCCGCGCTGACGCGCTCACCCCGCCAGCGGGAGATTCCGCATCGGCATCGCGATCGAAGCGCGCCACCCAGCCCTGTGCGGTGGGCACGTGCAGGCGGGCACGGTTGGCGTCGGCGATCAACGCGGCATGGCTGGAGGTGGTGCGCGTCATGCCCAGGGGTTTGTAGAGCCGCTCGCGCGAGATCGCCTCCCAGCTGCTGCCACCGGCACGGGCAGCCGCCTCTGCCGCGGCGGTGAAGCCGAAGTTGGTATAGGCGTAGTCGGCCCGGAAGCGGTTGTTGGTGGGCAGGAAACGCAGCCGGGACAGGATCGTGTTGCGATCGAAGCCGAGATCCTCCAGGTCGTCGCCGGCATGATCAGGCAGACCGCTGCGGTGCGAGAGCAGATCGCGCAGGGTCACATCTGGCGCCGTGCCGGCCGGACCGATGCGGGCCTCAGGCAGGGTGCGCAGCACCGGATCGTCCCAGCCCACCACTCCATCTCCCACCAGGGCCGCCACCACGGTGCTGGCCACCGGCTTGGAGAGGGAGGCCAGCTGGAACATCGTGTCGGGATCGACCGTTCCTGCCTGCCCCGCCGAGCGCACGCCGTAGCCACGCAGCAACACCAGTTGATCGTTGTGCACCACCGCGATCGCCATGCCCGGCACGCCGGTGCGGCGCTGCATGGCCGTGGCGAGGCCATCGAGGCGCGCCAGGGCGGCAGCGAGGGATTGTGGGGTGACCCGCTGGGCCGCTGCCGCCGCCCGTGCAGCGGGAGCCGCGGCGAAGCCGGTGGCGAGGCTGGCGGCCAGCAGGGCGGCACCCATCAGCAGGCGGGGGAGGCGGAAAGTGACCGGCACTGGGGCTTTGGCAGTACGGCCGGAAGCTAAGGCCGCTGCACAGATTCGCCCGCCACTGAACGGGGATGGTCATGCCCTGCGCCGGCGAGATGCCAGCAAGCGGGCATACTTGTCGAGGACCAGCATTTCACGGTGGTGGTGCCTTCGGGCAGGGGTCTCGGGTGGTGGTTCACCTGAGGCCTTTCCATTGGCAAGGTCTGCGGATGGCCTGTCCTGAGCCAGTGCGGCTGGCGCCGCTGGAGCTGCTGAAGCCGCGAGCGTTCTGCCGCGGTCCAGGGCTTTGTCTGGTCTGGTTGGTTCACGCCGAAGCGTCGCAACGGAGGGCCTCCTGTGAATGGACCGGAGACCGGTGCCACCGCAGATCTGAACGATTCTCGTCGGCAGACTGTCTGCACATCGTCCAGATACCGCCGAACAGCCGCCCAGTGTTATCCACACCTACCGACGCGACCCTGGCCTTGAGGTCTGCTTAGAAGTCTGCAGAAGAAAAGGATGACGGCGTCTTGTGACTAATCTGAGCGAATAGCCAAGCGCTGGTCGCGGCAACGCCGATGCATGGGAGCAGGAAAATGAACTCGCCAATGCCAACTTGATTTGAAGACAAGGTGACAACCACAAGGAAGCTGACAGCGGCAAGCAGGCACAGGCAAAGTGAGCTTGCTCTTTGCAGGCTTGGAATAAAATCTGTGGCGACAAGGCAAACCCAAAGGGCAGGGGCTAAGTAGATACCCCAGGCGAACCAGTCAAGGCTGTTCCAGGCGATCTCAATAAGGGCACCAAGGCCTCTTGCTCGTGCAACCTCACCGATGCAAAGAAAGAAGAGTGCCAGCACAACGTATGGAACGACAACGATGGCCCCAACGGCATGCAGGAGTCGATTCATTCCTTAGCCTCCAGAGAAGCGCACATCCTCTAGCTCATCACACAAGCCTGAGGCAGTCGCCATAAGTGCGCACTGAGAAGATGATCATAGCTTATTGATAGCGACTGAGGCTAATACGATCCATCCACTAGCGCCTTCACCGCGGCATCAAGGGCCTCAGCAGTGGTCCCAAACTTCAACAGGTGGACATCCTGCTCAGCCATCCCGACAGTCCCCCCTTGCGTAGCGCCCTCCCGGTCAACGGCACCAAGGGCGGCACATCCAGTGGCCAGTTGGCAGCCAGCGGCAGGAGCAATGGCATGGCCTGCAGCAAGGCCGGCGGCCCTGAGCTGCAGTACCTGGAGCAACGCCTGGATCGGATGGAGCAGTTGGTTGCGCTGATCGCCTAGCTGCTGGCGGGTTCTAGCCTCCCGCCAACCTGAAGCTCGAGCCCCTGTTCATGCCCTTAAACCTTGAGAAGCTGGGCCGCTTCCTACTGCGTGGCCTCCGTATTGGCGCCAGCACGATCTCGATCGTGGAGCTGCTGCGCAGTGACTGGACCGGCGGCATCGGCGCCGGCTTGGCCTGGCTGGTGTTTCTCCAGGTGGAGCGGCGGCTTCCGCCGGTACCTCAGGAGCCCAAGACCTGATCCGTAGCCAGCTTGTTCGCTCTGCTGGCACACCAGGCCTCCAGCGCCAGACTCAGGTCATCAGGCAGATCACTGCCACGATTCCCCTTGCCGTAGCGACGATCCTCCTGGGCATCCAGGATTTCGGCCCTGAGCAACAAGGCGTTGATCTCCTGCTCGAGATCCCTTTCCGCCCTGAGCATCCACTCATGGCTCATGGCCTTGTGTTTGGAGGCGTTGGCCTGAACCTTGGTGCCATCCAGCGCCACATGGCTCAGGCTCACCATCCAGACTGGTTGACAGAGCCGCAGGATCTGAACGAACAGACCCATGAGCGCGTCAAGTGAGCGCGTCAAGTCAGCGCGTCAAGTCAGCGCGTCAAGGCTGCGGCGCCGGAACTCACTGATGCGGCTGTGGTCTGGCTGCTAGTTGGCCGTCAGCACCCGGAAGGCCAGGTCCTCGTAGCAGGCGTGCTCGATCCTGCGGGAAGAGACGATGCTCACGCAGTACGCATCGAGCAACAGCAGCGTCAACCGCTTCGCGGAAGCCTGCCGGCTACATCCTGGGGTCAAAGCCCCTCTCCCCGCGGTGATCCTTGGCTTGAGCAGGGATCAGGACCTGTGAGAGATCCAGCTCATCCACCAGATCCAGCATGAATACACCTGATGGTCTTCTAAGCGTCAGTCACTGGGTGATGGCGGCAGCGGGTGGTCTGCTCAGGCTGCCAGGGGCGGAAGGTCTTGGGCATACCCCATTCTCTCGCCCAGATTGAATGCAGCAACTTAGATCTGGGCGGTTTCAGGGGCTTCTGTGGAGAGGCTGGCCGCGGTCTTCGGGCCACAAACTCCTAGCTGCACCCAATCCTTCCTTCATGGGGAAGTGGAGGCGTAATGGCTGGTTTCGGGGAGTGCCCTGAACGGATCCACTGAAATGAAGCAGATGTGCTGACGATGCGCATCAATGTGCCCATATCAGAATATGGCTGAATAAACTTACCAATCCTGCAGACTTAATGCAGAAGAGCTTAAGAAAGGCGAAAGACCATTGGCGAATCAATGCTCGTGTTCATGAGCAGACTTGGAGCACATCCATATCACATGGATGTGCACATCCACAAAGGAGTCAGTCATGGGTATGGGAAAAGACATGAAAGCCACCGCTAAGAACATCGAAGGCAAAGTTCAGGAGGCCACTGGCAACATCACCGGTAACAAGAAGGATCAGCTAGCAGGCAAGGTCAAGCAAGCCCAAGCCAGCGGTGAACATGCCATGGAAGACCTGAAAGACACGGTGCGCGACGCCACCAACTAAACAAAGATTGCTCAGCTAATCAACACACTTTAGGAGCTTCGTCATGCTTAACTACGCCATTACTTTCTTTGTCATTGCGATCGTCGCTGCGGTCCTGGGCTTCAGCGGTATCGCCGGATCAGCTGCGAGCATCGCTCAGATCCTGTTCCTTGTGTTTCTCGTGCTTGCCGTGATCTCTTTCCTCAGCGGCCGGCGCAGCGCAATGTGAATAGCAGCGTTAATCATAATGTTCTGCTCAGATCATTGTGATCGGAGTCCAGTAATCAGTGGTTACTGACTATTGAACAACTCTGGACATGCAGTATTGGTTGCCACAGCTTTTCTTTTCATTGCACTAAACCTCTTTCCGCCCTCGCTATCGTCACCATGAAGCACCACTTTCGTTTTCTGCGCCAGTTGGCCGCCACTTGCCTTGGCCTTGTCTTCAGACTGCTGGTGTTGATCGCCACGCCGGCTTTGAGCGCTCCCGCCCAGGCCTCAGGAGCCTTCACTCTCAGCGCCTCCCCCTTGCCCCTGGCCTCCACCGCCGGCCGCGTCAAGGCTGGCGCCAAGGACATCGAGGGCAAGACCCAGGAATCGATTGGCAAGGTCACTGGCAACAAGGGAGATCGCCTCGCCGGTAAGGCGAAGCAGGCTGAGGCTAAAGGCCGGAATGCTGTTGAAGACGTCAAGGGCAAGGCCGGAATGGGCTGAGCCAGGATCAGCGGCACGGCCTGGTATCACGCCTGAAGACTCCAGGCCGGGCCGCTTACGTCTAGGAGCCTGTTGGTCTACACACAACAGGCTCCTAGCCCTGACGGAGTGATCTGAACTAGCACTGCCGCTCAAAACGGCCCAAGCCCGCCTTCTGGAACTGTTGCCACTGCTCCACAGCCTGCGTCGGCGAAGGGGGGTCCGGATCTCCGTCCAGGAGAGGGCGTTACCTCAAGCCCGATGGGCTTCCGTCCAACCCATGGCCAACCGGAGGTGGTCACCAATCCCTGAAAAGTCAATCGGGGCGACAGGATTCGAACCTGCGACCTAGTGCTCCCAAAGCCCTGGCAGCCTCCCGCTCTCACTAGGCTGATCAAGTCATAGCAGTACTTCTATGGGTGTGGCTGTTGTTCCGCGGTGCCCGTTGCAAGCCGCTGGTCGTAAATCCGTCGTACATTCTGCCTAGTGCTTGCCAGAATGATCGGATGGTGAACGCCGCTCGAAAGCAGCCTCCGAAGGCCAAGCCGGCCGTCTGGGCGAGAGCACTCAACGCAGCCGTCCGCCAGGCGGCAGGGGGTACGGGATGGCACGTTCGGGGCGATCGAAACGGCATGACCCGCCTTGAGATCAAGGTTCCTCATGCCAATCAGAAGGTTCAAAGCGTTCAGCTCCCCTACGCGTGGACCAGTGCAAGCCAAGGCCCGATCATCAATAGGGTCACGCAGCTGGCATCAGAACTGCAGAGGGAACCTTCTCTGAGCTTGCGGCAGGCCATGCCACTGGTGGAGGGCCGCTCCAGTCAGGCACGTCTGGACTGGCCAAAGGCTCTGGCGTCCTTCAACCGAGCTAAGACGACGCGGGGGACAGCCGTGAGCGAGACCACCTGGAACAGGAAATACCTGCCCGTGCTCCAGCGGGCACTCCAATTAATGGAGTCCGCCGACCCCCCGAAGGACGCCACTGGTCTTATTGAAGCCGCCACTAGCCACTGGCAGAGCGGCTGCCGGGCCAGGGAGATAGGAGTACGCGCCCTAGCGGCATTTCTCGATCATTCTGTCCATCGCTGCGACTTTCCGAAGGCATGGCTGCCGGCTGGCTCCATGCGTGAGTTGATCGGTGCAGCTCCGAGGGATGGACGCCGTGTTCAGAAGTCGGACCCCATTCCGGATGCAGACATCGTGGCAATGGTAGAAAGCCTTCCTGACGAGCCATGGTCTGATGCCTTACGTCTGATTGCGGAGCTGGGACTTCGACCTATTGAACTTCAGTATCTCAGCATTCGGGAAGATCCACGCAGTGGTAAGCGACGCTGGCATGTGGCCTACGAGAAGAAATCTGGACGTGGCAGCACGAAGCCACGCTGGGTAGAGTCATTGCCACTGATGGACCACAACGGAACCGTTCAGCAGTGGGAACTACATGAACGGTGGGAAGACAACGTCCTGAAACTGCCAACATTCTCAGCAACGAACGGCGTTGCTGATGCCATTCGGCTTTATCTAAGAAATAAGCCGTCATGGAAGACAATGGTTGCTGCTGCTGCTGCACGCAGTGAGCATGCGACGCTGTATGGACTTCGGCATGCCTACTCACTACGATGTCATCGACTGGGTATTGATGCCGCAGGTGCAGCGGATCTTATGGGTCACTCTCTTCAGATCCACATTGACTCCTATCCATGGAGCAGTGAGGACCACACCGCACGACAAGTGCAAAGGGCTCGAGAACGCCTGGCAGGGAAGGGTTGGTGAGTCTGAGAGGATCCGGCCTGCACTTATGGGGTTGCCAGGTTGTTAGATGGGGTGCTAGAACTGCTGCAGTGGGTGTGCACGCTCCATTCACTCCGCCCTCAAAATCGGCTCCGGATTGCCGATCTGAGGAGGTAAACAAATCGCACTGCTCTACCCACCGAGGTAGAGCCCGGCCCGGAGCCGGTCCGCAAATCGTTGCCGTAGCGAAACTCACTTCCACAAGCCCTTTGGGGTGTTGTGGGTTTCCTCCGACCCCCATGAAATCATCTACTGAACGGCATCCACGTCCCGACTCGACTACATCAACCCACTGGATCACTACAGATCAGCTAGCAGAACGACTCAGCTGTACACGGTGGTTTATTCGCAGCCTTCGTGAGTCACAAGTACTGCTCCCTGGTCGAGACTACATTCGGATCAGCCGGTTTATTCGCTGGGATCCCGACAGAGTCCAGTCGAGTCTGCTTGCCGCCTCAATCTCAACATCGAGGATTGATGAGTGCTATGAAGATACAAGCTGACTCTGGTAGCAAATGTCAACCACAGCTAGACGCGGCCGTTCCAGGCTATTTGATGCATGCCCCCCCCCGAGAACACCATGCATAGCGGGTCGTTAGGCTCAAACAAGTGAGCCATGCTCTGAATGGACAGTGCTTCGTCTTCACATTAGAAGAGTTTACCTCCATGCACAGAGCAGAAATACCAGGACTACGGACTTCACGTCAACACTTACCAATCACTTGAGGGTTTTCACCATGAGCTTCATTCAGGACACCGATAACACCAATATCGGAAAAGCAAATGGTTCCGTTGAAGGTAGTTCACTGCCATCGTCGGTCCACAAAGAGGGATTATTTGCGCCCTGCAGCTTTGGTCGGGACATTGAGCTCCTTAATGCCAACTCCTGCGACGAAGAGGGCAATCCCCAAATAACTAACGAGACAACGTCACAGCTAGACGGTAATGACCTACATGCGTTTGCATTGGCAAATGAGTTCGAAAGCATCATGAACCGTGCATCAGAAATCTCGATTCTAATGGCACAGTACTATTCCAGTTGTGGCGAAGTAATGGGCATTGAGTTATTCAGCGGTATAGAAGAGATGCGGAAAACAGCGGTCACTACTGCCGAAGAGATCTCCCAGAGATTCCCTGAAGATTTCGAGGACGAGAAGAAATCCGATATTGATGCAACAAACATGTGAAGTCACTTCTATGACTTGGTGGAAGCAGACGCTTGGCTGCGGCGTCGATATCGTTCCTACTGGATCATCTTCGCGCCCTCCAGGAGCTGCTTCCTCCACAGCCTCCCCTGGATCGGGGGGCTCCGCGATTTCGCGGCGGCGATCTCCTGGTGCGTCTTGCGAAAACTGTTCGCCCCCATGGCGACCGAGGTCTTGAACTATAGTCAATGCATGGGGGAATCTCCTGGGTTGGAGATTCCGTTAAAGGTAGCAATCCTTCTCACATATCGTCAATGGTCCTTGTCCAGAAATCTAAACAACCACGAACACATAGGCTGAACCATGCTGGAAGTCGTTCGCCGAGATTGCAAGTTGCTGGGCTTTTGGCTAGGCTGACTTGCCACTTCATCCATTCGGTCGAGTGACGCTTGCAATCGCCGTGGTTGAAGAACTAAACAGCGGCAAGACCCAGATATACCTGGGTTCAGATTCTCAAATGAGCAGCAGTTCACACAGCAGCCATTATTGTGTAAAGGTATCGCCGGTTAGAGTCAAGGCTGTCGAGCCACTTGATGAAGGGCAAGCCTTTGACGACGCAAGAGTTGCCTTTGACAGTGTCTATGGCATTGCATTCAGCGGGAACGTTGCTGGAATGCATGTCTTTTAATGCTATTTTGACTTAGCACTTGCAAACTTGCAATACATTCCAGAGAGCGTGACTCTCAGCCTTGAAGTAGTCTGCGAGCTTGTAAAGCGGATCTACGAAGAGCTATCCATTCATCTGTGCCAGGATCTTGACTATGACTATACCGTGGACTTCTTTCTCGCTGGACGTGATCCAAAAGACAGGACTTCCTTGAAGCTTGCTTGGTTCGAAGCGAAAGTGGACCTGTCTAGTGTTGGCACTCTGAACTGCCTCGTAAAGTATCAAGTTCTCTCCCAGCACGAAGAGGCTTATGCGATAGGTGATGGACAGTCCGACTTCAGATCAATGCTTGGGCAAGACTTTTCTTCAGTGTCTTGCGCGAAGAAAGCATTCGGGGTTCTTGATCGTATCTGCAAAGACGACTCTATAGGTTCAGTTGGTGGCATGCGCCAAGCAGGCTTCTTTGATGCTGCGGGAGACTTTTGTCTTTATGTTGTCAACGAGCAGAATCCATTAACCACTGAGTATGGAGACTTCTTGGCGAGACTTAACTTGAATAAGATTGATGATCCGCATGCCGGCGTAGTGGTAAGACGCAGAATGATTGCATTTGGTTAAAGCAGGCTATTTGGTAAGTCCTCAACAAGTCGCGGCAAGCCGGCGTAAGCACCACCGTGGCAGCCGAGAGTTGTTGTCACTGAGTCGAATGCCATTGAATGGATAGATTGGGAGCCTAGCATGGTTAACCAAGGGCGGCACAAAAAGAAACGATTCAACTAGGCCGCTTCCCTTCGCGTTGTGTAAAAGCTGAGGCCCGATTGCCCTGGTCCGAGTGTGAACAGGATGGAATGACGGGCTGTCATTCCCGAGGTGCAGATACGCCTCGTTTCTTCACCATGAACCCAGACGATTGACTTGTCAAGTTATTCGCCTGGAGCATAGCTGTGCTGTTGGCGTTCGCCGCTTTGCGGGGCGCTGTCCCGGCTGTGCCGGCCCCCGGGCGGTGATCGAGGCCGCTGCGCCCCCGGGGGCGCCACGACCACGATTTCCTGGGGCCTAGGTGTGGGCGCTTATTCCAGGCAGTCCTGCAGGGCCGGCAGATCCTTCAGCGACGGGATGGCGGCCTTGCTGTCTGCGGAGAATATCCGCCGGCCCTCAAGCTGCCAGTGCTCGTCCTGCTCCAGCAGCACCACCCCCACTAGGCGCGTGATCGAAGCGTCGTTCGGGAAGATGCCGACGACCCGGTTTCGGCGTTTGACCTGCTCATTGACGCACTCGAGAAGGTTGGTGCTCCAGACCTTTTTCCAGTGGGGCTGCGGGAAGGAGCGGAATGCCAGCACGTCCTCCTTGGCCTTCTCCATCAGCTCAGCTGCCTTGGGGAAACGCTCGGCCAGTGTGGCGGCCAGGCCACCCCAGCGCTCCACCAGGCCAACGGCGTCCTCCTTGCTGAACACCGAGCGCAGGGCCGCCGTGACCATCCCCTAGTGGGCTTTGGGAACCCGCTGAAGCAGGTTTCTGGCGAAATGGACCCTGCAGCGCTGCCAGCAGCAGGCCTGCAGCATCCGCCGGATCGCGTTGGTGAGGCCCACGTGGGCGTCGCTGATCACCAGCTTGACGCCAGTGAGGCCGCGCTCCTTGAGCGAGCAAATGAACTCGCTCCAGAGGCTCTCGGTTTCGCTGTGACCTACCTGCAGGCCAAGCAGTTCACGGCGGCCGTAGGCATGACGCCCATGGCGATCAAAGCAGCCCTGGAGCAGACCTGCAGGGCCCGGCCCAGCCTGCCGTGAAGGTACGTCGCATCGAGATAGACGTAGGCGTAGCCAGACTCCTGGAGCCGCCGGTTCAGGAACGCCTGTACCTGCTGGTCGATGCCCTGGCAGATGCGGCTCACCTGGGTCTTGGGGATGCCGCTCTGGACGCCCAGGGCCGCCACCAGGGTGTCCACTTTGCGGGTGGAGATGCCGCCGATGTAGGCCTCCATCACCACGCCATAGAGGGCCTGATCGACGCGGCGGCGGGGCTCGAGGATCGAGGGAAGGAAGCCCCCGGTGCGCAGTTTGGGGATCAGCAGGTCGATGTCGCCGGCCTGGGTGGCCAGGGTGCGCGGCCGGTAGCCGTTGCGGTAGCCGAGCCGGTCATTGCTGCGCTCATGGCGCTCCGCACCGAGCACGGCAGTGACCTCCAGCTCGATCAGCTGCTGCAGGCCCTAGCGCACCAGCTCAGAGATCATTCCCCCGGCTGTGCTGTCATCCAGAAGTGGCACCAAGGCTGAGGCATCAGAATAACCAGTGGCCTTGGTTCTCCTGGTTGAGGTAGTTTTCAGAGCCAGCGTAACGGGCCTGCCCACCTCTTGCAACGACAATCGTCTGAGGCACGGCCTTCATCCGAGCTCGCTTCGCGTTCGAGCGGAATCCTGTGGAGAGCTCACCCCTGTGCGGCAAGGTCAAGAAACCGCACCAGGCCAGTTGAGCCTTTCTGTGCTTCTCACCGGGGTCAGGGCTGAACCCCCCTCAGCGGTGCTGACCTACGCCGCGTCGTCCATGGCAGTTCCTGGCGGGGGGCCTCAAGGAATCGGGTGCTGGTCTGGGCGCCGGATCCATCAGCCCGCTTACAGCGTCGTTGTCACCTGGGGATCCAGCTGAGGTCGCGCCCGAGCTGGCCAGAACTAGATGACCTCTGCTAGTACAGGTGTTCTCTGTGATGGTGTCGCCGTGGCTGCTTCCCCACCCCGCTCCCGCGGCACCCGGAGGGCGCCCAGCTCAGCGGCAGACGATGGCGGCTACGAGCATTGGCCCTACCTCGATGGGGTGGTGCTGGTGGCCAGCCGCAGCGGCAAGGTCTGCATGACATGCCACTGGTTTCGCCACCATGCCGGCGTGAACTGCATCCCCCTGCTCACCTGCCAGCTGCACCAGGGCCTGCTGACCCAAGGGGAGCACCTCACCCGCCGCTGCCAGGGTTGGACCGAGGACATGACGCGCCAGCGCGGCTGGTGCCCGGAGGTGGCATGAGCAACCGACGAACAGTTGTGGGTGTGATGGGTGCAGGAGAGGGCGCCTCGGCTGAGGCTGTGGCCCTGGCCGAGGAGCTGGGGGAGTGCATCAGCACCAGAGGATGGGTGCTGCTCACCGGTGGCCGACCTGCGGGGGTGATGGCGGCGGCCAGCCGCGGCGCAGTGCGGGTGGAGGGGCACCTGGTGGTGGGGGTGCTGCCCGATGAAGGGAAGGGTGACGACAGGCAAAGCACGGCGGAGTTGGATCTGGCCCTGTTCACCGGCATGGGCAAGGCCCGCAACGTGATCAACGTGCTCAGCGCCAATGTGGTGGTGATCTGCGGGCGCGGAGGCCCCGGCACAGCATCAGAAGCCGCCCATGCGCTTAATGCGGGTAGGCCGCTGATCCTGCTGGCGGTGCCGCCGCTGTGGCGTGAGTTCTTCTGCTCGCTCAGCAAGGGGGTAGAGAGCGCGAGTGATGTGCAGGAGTGCTGCCGGTTGATCGAGGCCCGACTCACAGAGGCATGAGTCGTCCATCACCTCGTGTCTCCCTGACCCCAATGGAGGGCTGGCTGATCCATGGCCGCCAGTTGCTGCGCTTTTGCCCGAACCGCTTGGAGCGCACTGACCAGCGGCTGGGGATCACCAGCGGGGAGCTGGCCATTGATCCGGATCTGAGGAGTAGGCAGAGCGGACGACTCAGTGCTGATGGCGGTGGTGCACGTCGCTGACGTGGGGGTGCTCGTGGGCCAGCGGGTCATGGCGGTGGCGATGGCTGTGCCAGAAGGGCTGGCCAGGCTCGAGGTCCGCGAGATCCTCCGAACGGTGGGAATGAAGGTGGTGCGCATCGCCGTCTACAGGGGCGTGGAAGTGACGGTGCTGGTGATCGAGTTCGGCATGGCGGTGCCAGTGGCCATGGCTGGATCGCAGCAGCAAGCCTGTGCTGAGCGCCATGGCGGCCGCCGCCAGCAGCAGCGATGGACTGAGCGGTGAACCCAGCAGACCCACCGCCACCAGAGCGCCAAGGAAGGGAGCGGTGGAGAAGACCACGGCTTCCCTGGCGGCGCCAAGGGAGGCCAGCGCCACCATGTCGAGCCAGATCGACACGCCATAGCCGAGGCTGCCGATGCCGAGCAGGGCGGCACTCATCCAGACGAACGGGACCGGGTGCCCCTGCAGCTGGGCCACGGCCAGCATCGGCAGGGCAGCCCCGAGGGCCTTGGCGGCGGAGATCTGCAGGGGGTTGCGCAGGCTGAGGCGCTGGGAGAGGTTGTTGTCGATGCCCCAGCACAGGCAGGCCAGGGCGATCCACAGCACGCCCTTCCATTGGCTGCCGCCTAGCGGACCCGCCGAGAGCACCAGGGCTCCGGTGAGCGTCAGGGCGGCCGCCGCCCAGCCGTCACGACCGAGGTGCTCCTTACCCACCCCCACGGCAATCAGCACCGTGAACACCGCCTCCAGGTTGAGCAGCAGCGCCGAGGCCCCCGGGGTGAGCAGCGCCAGGCCCTTGACCAGGGCGATCGGTCCGGCGATGCCGCCCAACAGGGTGATCAGCCCTAACAGGGGGAAATCCTGCCGCTGGATCGGAGCGTGGCGGCTGGTCGGGGCCTCGGCCACTGCCAGGGGCAACAGCACCAATGCCGCACCGGCGTACAGCAGACCCGCCACGAGCACGGGGGACGGCCCGTGGCTCAAGCTGCCGATCAGCGGAGCGCTGGAGCCGAACAGGGCGGCAGCAATCAGGCCCGCCAACCAGCCGCGGTGCTGTTCTCGCGTCTGGGAGGTCATCAGGATCACCACAGCAACCGGACAGGCTCCTATGCAAACGATGGGGAAGTCCGTTGGAACCGACAGGACAGAAAGTGTTGCTCCGCGCCGCCTGGTGTGCGATGGCGCAACCACCCATGATCGAGCAAACGGAATGCTGTCCCCAAAGTTTCCTGGAGCCTCTCAGGGCTGTAACGCACCACAGGCAAGCCACTGCAAGTGGTGGGGCCGTCTTCGGCAAAGGTTGCCAGGAGCAGAGTGCCACCAGGCTTGAGCGCCTGCAGCACGGCCCGGACATAGGCCTGCTGATCGGCGGGGCTGGTGAGGAAATGAAACACCGCCCGGTCATGCCAGACGTCATAGGCATGCTCGGGCAGGGTGGCCGTGAGGATGTCGGCCTCCAGCCACTGCACCGCAGCGGCGCGTGCGCCAAGCCGCTCTCTGGTCACGGCCAGTGCCGCGCTGGAAAGGTCCAGAACCGTGATCCGTTGATAGCCAAGGTTCAGGAGGTCATCCACAAGCGTGGAGGCACCCCCGCCCACATCGATTATCGCCGCATCCAGTGGTATGCCGGCAGCCTGAAGCAGCCGGCGTGAGTCATCGGCATGGGCTTGATACCAGCTCAACGAATCAGGGGCCTTGGATGCGTAGATCGACTCCCAGTGGTTTTTGCTCGTCATGGGTTCACGCAGAGGCGGCTGTCAACAGTTCAGCCACCCCGCAGCACCGCGCTGAGCAAGGAGAGGTTGATCACCACAATCACGCTGGCGCACAGCCAGCCTGCTGCCTGAAGCCAGAGCGGCGCTCTGAGCTCGCCCATCAGACCGCGCCGCCCGCAGAACCACACCAGCGGGATCACCGCGAACGGCAACTGCAGCGACAGCACCACCTGGCTCAGCACCAGCAGATTCGTGGTGGCCCGTTCTCCGAACAGGATCACCGTGGCCATCGCCGGGATCAGGGCGAGGCCGCGGGTCAGCAGTCGCCGCTTCCAGTCCGGCAGTCGGATCTGCAGGAACCCCTCCATCACGATCTGGCCGGCCATGGTGGCGGTGAGGGTGGAACTCTGGCCCGCCGCCAGCAGGGCCACCCCGAACAGCACGCTGGCGAGCGAGGTGCCCAGCATCGGCGTCAGCAACCGGTAGGCCTCGCTCAGGTCCGTCACCGGCTGCGGTAGCCGTCCGTAGAAGCTGCCGGCGGCCAGCACCAGGATCGAGACATTGATCAGAAAGGCCAGGCTGAGGGCGATCAGGGTGTCCCAGGTGCTGAAAGCCAGGGCCCTGCGCTGCGCCACCTGGCCGCCGGCCCAGAGGCGGGTCTGCACAAGTGAGGAATGCAGGTAGAGGTTGTGGGGCATCACCGTGGCGCCGAGAATGCCGGCGGCCAGAAACAACTGCTGGCCGTCCCTGAGGCTGGCGGCCTGGGGAAGAAAGCCCTGGCCCACCTGGCCCCAGTCCGGCTGCAGCAGGAACATCTCCACCGCGAAGCAACCGCCCACCAGGGCCACCAGCGCGATCACCAGGGCCTCCAGCCGGCGGATCCCGAAGCGCTGCAGCGCAAGCAGCAACAGGGTGTCGGCGGCCGTGAGGCCCACCCCCCAGGGCAAGGGAAGACCGAAAAGCAGCTGCAGGGCAATGGCGCTGCCCACCAGCTCGGCCAGGTCACAGGCAATGATCGCCACCTCGGCCAACAGCCACAGGGGAATCCGACAGAACCTGGGCAGCAGCCGGCTGCAGGCCTGGGCTAGATCCAGCCCCGTCGCGATGCCCAGGCGGCAGCAGAGCGACTGGAGCACCATCGCCATCAGGCTGGAGAGCCCGATCACCCAGAGCAGGCGATAGCCGAACTGGGATCCGGCCGCCAGATCCGTGGCCCAGTTGCCCGGATCCATGTAGCCCACGGCTACCAGGTAGCCGGGGCCGAGCACCCGTAGGAAGGTGCGCAACATGCCTAGGCCGGCAGGCACCTCCACCGTCTGGGCATTGGTGCGTGCGGCCGTGCCGCGCGGTGCATCAGGCATGAAGCGACGCCAGCGGAGCTGGAGGTTAGGGCGAGGGTGGCGTTGGTCCCTTATCGGGGAATGGCTGGCCTGGCAGGGTGATTGCCTGTTCAGAAGTCACGCGGACCTGTGTAGCCACTGAGATCAGCGAGAGTATTTAGCGGCTTGACGCCCGAATCCACGACGCCCTTGATCTGCCAGCTGGGATAACCCTGAACCCCCTGCTGCTTGCACAGCTGCGCCTGGCTGTTGGCGCCGTCTTCGGCGCATTCGATCACCTGGAGCTTGGCGGCGGCCTCCTTGCCGAAGGCCTCCTTCTGGTCATGGCAGTGGGGGCACCAGTACGCCGTGAACACCCGGGCGCCGACGTCGCTCAGATGCTCCGCCAGGGCAATCTTGGCCGGCGAACTGGCGCTGATGACAGCTGGAGCCGCCCGTCCGCTTTGAGCGACAGGCTGGTCCGCCGATGCCGCCCAGCCCAGCCCCAGCAGACCAACAAGGAGGACTGTCATCACTCCGCGAAAGATCAGTTGGCTGCGGTCGATCCAGCCACCTCCAACAAGGCTCAACAGGAACAGCGCGAGGCTGAGGGCGGCTGACACCACACAGAAGGTGCAGAAGGCCTTGATCTCGAAGACCAGGAGCCCCATCAGCACCAGGCTGAAGACGGCCATGCCGCAGCTGACGAGGAACAGAGCCCAGCGATTGCCCTCCGAGGTTGGGGCACGCAGACCTCCTCGCAGCAACGGCATCAGGGCCAGCAGGAGCACCGTGGCGTAGGCCAGGAACCCAAAGAGAGAAAGTGGCTGGCCCAGCAGCGTGCCCCAGGCGCTGCCGAGCACCTTGTCGCAGCCATCGCTACCGCCCGGACAGGAGAGGCTGCCGATCCAACCCCAGCGCTTGGCGGTGATCGAGCCGGTATCGATCATGCCGATCGTTGCGAGCACGGCCATGGTGAGGCGCACCCAGGGCCGGCCTGGCTCCTGGCCGACCCGACGGCTGGAGAGAGGCTTGGTTCGCGTAGCGCTGCTCACAGGGGGAGAGAACGGCTGAGATACGGCCATTGAAAAGCCTGAAGTGGCTTCAGGGTCAAGGGCCTAGCGTTGCGCCAGGGAGGCTTGTCCGCCCGACTTGCCAACCCAAGGGGATGAATCCATGCAGATCGGCGAGCTGGCACGGTCCACCGGGGTGAAGATCGAAACCATCCGCTATTACGAACGCGAGCACTTGCTGCCGGTGCCTCAGCGCACGGATGGCAACTACCGCCTCTATTCGCCGCAGCATGTCGAGCAGTTGCGCTTCATCCGCTACTGCCGCAGCCTTGACATGAGCCTGGAGGAGGTCCGCATCCTGATCGGGGCGCTCGACACACCATCAGGAAGCTGTCAGACGGTGAATGCCCTGCTGGACGAGAAGATCGCCCAGGTCGATGCCCGCGTGAATGAGTTGCACAAACTTCAGGATCAACTGCGAGAGCTCAGAGGGCTCTGCCAGCAGCCGGATCAAGGGGAGATCTGCGGAATTCTCGCCGAGCTGAATCGGTGCACCGAAAGCAGAAAGCCAGTCGCCTGAAGACCCGCAGTGGTTGATCAGAAGACTGGCAGAACTCAAAAGCCTGGCGATGTCAGTTCATGACGGGCTTGGACTACCTGCAGCAGCAACATCCCCCCGTGGAAGGTGTGCCACCTCCCGGTTGTTGTGCGACAACCGGGAGAGCTGTATTGGAATCTCGATTCCGCTCGGTACTGGTGGGAATGGAGGATTCATTCGCCTGGGCAGGAGCGGCCATGGAGCCAACGGCAATCCCAGCCAAAAGCAATAAAACCAACGGAGTGAGCTTCATCACACAGTCATTGAAGGAAAAACCACCATACAGTCTCCACTCTAGGGGAGAGTCAAGGCTGCTTAGCCGCGAAGGGTGAGGAGATTGGGTCTGCGGAGCAGCCGCAGACCATTGGCGATCACGATCAAGCTGGTGCCCATGTCCGCGAAAACCGCCATCCACATCGTGGCATTTCCGGCCACGGTGAGCACCAGAAAAATGGCCTTAACTCCCAGCGCCAGCGCGATGTTCTGGCGCAGGATGCGGAAGGTGCGGCGAGAGAGGGCGATCGTTTCCGGTACGCGCATCAGATCGTCGTTCATGATCACCACATCGGCGGCTTCGATGGCGATGTGGGTGCCTGCGGCCCCCATCGCAAAGCCGATGTCCGCCTGGGCCAGGGCCGGGGCGTCGTTGATGCCATCGCCAGCCATGGCCGCGAATCCGTAGCGGGCCTGCAGAGCGGCCACTGCATCGAGCTTGTCCTGGGGCAACAGGTTGCTTTTCACCTGCTCGATGCCGGCCAGGGCCGCAATCGCGCCGGCGGTGGCTGCGTTGTCACCCGTGAGCATCACCGGAGTGACGCCTAGGGACCGCAGGGCTTCCATGGCGGCCGCGGAGCTGGGCCGAACGGTGTCGGCGACGGCGATCAGTGCCAGCACGCCGCTGTCATCAGCCAGCAGGCTGAGCGAACGGCCCTGGCACTCGTGGACCTGCATCGACGCCTCCAGTGCGCTGGAGCAGAGCCCCAGCTCCTCGATCCAGCGGTGGTTGGCCAGCATCAGCGGCCGCCCCGCGATCACGCCTCGCACCCCGCGCCCCGGCAGGGCCTCGAAGGACTCCACGGCCAGCCGCTCACCATCGAGGCCTGCGGCGATGGCCCGTGACACCGGATGGTCGGAGCGCTCCGCCAGGCTGCTGGCCCACTGCTTGAGAACGCCAGCGTCTGCCCCTTCTTGCTGAGGGGAGAAGGCCACCAGCTGGGGCTGGCCCAGGGTGATTGTGCCGGTCTTGTCCAGGGCCAGCACCTTGATCTTGCGGGCCTCCTCGATGTAAAGCCCGCCCTTGATGATGATGCCGCGGCGGGCGGCGGTGGCCAGGCCGCTCACCACCGTGACCGGTGTGGCGATCACCAGCGCACAGGGACAGGCGATCACCAACAGCACCAGCGCCTTGTAGATCGCCTGCATGGGGGTGAATCCCAGCAAGGGCGGCGCCAGCAGGGCAACGGCCAGGGCCACCACAAACACCGCCGGGGTGTAGCGGGCCGCGAAGCGATCCACGAAGCGTTGGATCGGAGCACGGGAGGCCTGGGCTTCCTCCACAGCCTGGATGATGCGCGCCAGGGTGCTGAGCGAAGCAGGTGCCGTGACCTGGATTTCCAGGGCGCCGCCTTGGTTGATCGTGCCCGCAAACACCTCATCACCCGGACCTTTGTCGACCGGCAGGCTTTCGCCGGTAATCGGCGCCTGATCGATCGCACTTACGCCAGAAAGCACCGTGCCATCAAGCGGCAGTCGTTCCCCCGGGCGGACCCTTGCCACATCACCGATGGCCACAGCACTGGCGGCCACGCGCTGCCAGCGGCCATCGTTCTGGCGGATCTCCGCCTCATCGGGAGCAAGAGCCATCAGGCTCGTGATCGCCTGGCGGGCCCGCTCCACTGCCCGTGCCTCGATCGCCTCGGCCACGGCATAGAGCGCCATCACCATGGCGGCTTCCGGGAAGCGGCCGATCAGGAAAGCGCCCGTGACCGCCACGCTCATCAACGCATTGATGTTGAGCCGGCCCTGGTGCAGGGCGGCCAGGCCCTTGCGAAACACGGAGAAGCCCGCCAGGGCGATCGCGGCGATGGCGATCCCGATCTCCACCAGCTCATGGCCCGGGTAGGCCGGAACGACCAGATGCAGCAGCTCCGCCGTGAGCGCCAATGCCAGGGAGCCCGCCAGGCGGAGCCGTTCAAGGCGCCGTTCGGCGCGGGTCTGGGCAGCGGAAGGCCGGTGATCGGAGCTGATCGGCTCCGGGGTGAACCCCAGCCGGCGGATTGCGGCAAGGGCGGAGTTGAGCGCTGCTGCTTCGGCATCGATCGCCAGAACGCGCTCGGCCAGCAGGAACCTCAGGCCGCGGATGCCGTCGACACCTGCGAGGGCATGGCGGATCTCGCCTTCCTCGGTGGCGCAATCCATCGCGCTGATCCGAAACAACGCCTCCCTGGCGCTTGCCGGCTCCGGCTGCGGCGCCGTGGTGGTTCCGGCCTTCTGCCCGCTGGTTCCGCTGTTGCAGCAAGGTTCCGCCATGGCCCTGTCCTCCAGGCCCCATCTAACAGCCTGTAGTCACTTCAGGGTCAAGGATCTGGCGGCACCGTGCAGCCACAGGTTGCTCGTCAACGCAGCTTGGGACACTCCTGGTTATGCATCTGCTGCATCAGCCCATCGGCTTGCCGGGCCAGCTTGGCTCCAGCCGCCAGGTAGAACCTTAACTGCTGGCGGTTGACGTAGAGAACCTGCTGGTTGCGCAGCAGCTGTACTTCCGACTTGTGGCGGCAGTCGAGCAGGGCCTGGTAGTCGATGGTGCGCACGTTGCGGTCGTTGGCATTGGCCCCATCGGCCTGCTGGCTGAGGACCAGGCAGATTCGTTCGCGGATGGTTCGAACCAGGGCGATTTCGGCCTTCATGGCCTGCTCGGCCAGGGCATCGCGTTGCTCCAACAGGTTCCGGCACGCCTCCATATCCGCGGCCAGCGCCGGAGCGGCCAGCCAGCAGCAGGACAGCAACAGGGTCAGGACGTGGCGCATTCACGGATCAATTCGAGTCTTGTGTCTTTGGCGGCTATGGGCGTGATCATCTTGAGCTGAGTCAGACCATCCACTAGTCGATCTGCAGTACCCCCATCAGCCCCAGATCCTCGTGGTCGAGGTTGTGGCAGTGGTAGACGGTGCGCCCCGTGAAATCTTTGAACGTGACGCGGATCCGCACCTCCTCGCCCGCCTTTACCAGCACCGTGTCCTTCCAGCGGCGCTGGGCTTCGGGGCGGCCATCACGGCTGATCACCTGGAAGGGATTGATGTGCAAATGGAAGGGGTGATCCATCACGTCGTCATTGACGATCAACCAGTCTTCCGTGCTCCCGAGGGCAACACGGGTGTCGATGCGATCGGGATCGAAGGGCTGGCCATTGATCACGAAGCCCATGTCACCCCCACCCATTCCCCTGCCGCCCATGCCCCCCATGCCGTGTTGCATACCGCCCATTCCCATCCCCATGGCATGGGCCAGGGAGAAGCGGCGCGTGCGCTCCGGCTGCGGCAGGGCCGCCACGGGAATCAGGGTTTTTGGGAGTGGCAGCGGCGCCACTGATCCGGCGTAGTTGAGGGTGGCCAGGGTTTGAGGAGCGTCCGCCACCTGGCCCATCCCCATGTGGCCACTGCGCTGGTAGGGCAGGTTGAGCAGCCGGTAGCTGCCTGGAGTCTGGTTGCCCTGCACCAGCACATCGGCCCGCTCGCCAGGGGCCAGCAGCAGTTCGTCGAGGGCCTTAGGGGTCGCGATGGCGCCGCCATCGGTGGCGATCAGCACCATCCGGTGCCCTTCCAGGGCGAGGCGGTAGATGCGGGCATTGGAAGCATTGAGCAAACGGAGCCGCAGCAGACCGCCGCTGGGGATCGCCAGGCCGGGATTGAGCTCCCCGTTCACCGTCAGCAGTGGACCTTCCCGGCCGAGCATGCGCTCCATCCCCATCCCCATGCCGGCCTCAGCCGTACCGTCGGCGCTGGCGAAGTCCTTGAGCACCAGCACGCTTTCGCTGGCGGCCGCCACCTCTGGAATCCGATCCAGATCGCCGCGCACCACCAGGGCGCCCCCGAGACCACCGAACACCTGATCGGCCGAGTGGCCGTGGTGATGGGGGTGCACGTAGAAGAGGCCGGCCGGGTGGTCTTTGGCGAGCGTGAACTCATAGGAAAAGGAGCCACCGGGCGGCACGGTCAGGAAGACGTTGTCGCCTGATCCGGTAGGCGGGATGTGCAGCCCGTGGAAATGCAGGTTGGTGGGCTCCTGGAGGTCGTTGCGCAGCAGGAGCCGCACCTGATCGCCGGCATTCACCTCCAGCAGCGGGCCGGGCGAGCGGCCGTTGTAGGTGAGCAACGTGGCGGGGCCACCGGGAAGCCTCCCCGGCGTGGCGCTGGCCACCAGCTCCAGATCGGCCACGCCGCCAACGGAGCCCAGCCGCGCCGCACCGGCGGGCTGCGCACGGGCGGCGGAGTGCTGCACCCGATCCCAGAGAAGTGGGCCGACCACGGCCGTGCCGAGGCCGGCGAGCCCAAGTCCGAGCACCTGGCGTCGCCGAAGGGGAGTGGTCATGGTTGGGTCCTCATTTGCCGTGCTGGGAGAAACTGCTGATGGCTCCGGTCCGCGTGAAGGCCATCACCGTGAACGCCTCCTTGCCGTAGGCCGATTCCATGCCTGGGGAGCCCAGGGGCATCCCCGGAAGGGCGAGACCCGCCACAGGTGGGCGTTTCTGCAGCAGCCGTTTCACATCGGCGGCAGGAACGTGACCCTCAAGGGCAAATGCAGCCACTTCGGCGGTGTGGCACGAGGCCAGGCGGGCGGGGACCCCCAGGCGTCGCTTGACGACGCCGACATCGGCCACCACGACATCGCGCACTGCGAAGCCATTGGCGCGCATGTGCTGCACCCAGCCCTTGCAGCACCCGCAGCTCGCGGATCGGTAGGAGGTGACCGGCATCAGGGCTGGAGCACTGGCGCGTGCCGGGAGCGACCCTCCCGCTGAGACAACGGCAGCAACAGCGCCGACCCCCAGCAGCAGCCCAAAGAACCGCGAATGACCGCGGAAAGATGTCGAGTCCATGGTCTGCGATGCGGGAATGTCTCAACCGTAGTGCCTCCACTCAGGTGGAGAGTCAAGCCCGTGATGACCGGCATCGACCGGCGCAGATTTGCTGCGCCCTTGGCCCTTGACTCTCCTGTCAAGGGGAGACCATACCGTTGGGAGGTCTCACCTTGCCGACATGTACCCATTCCGCTTCACCGCCACCCTGATCGGTCTGGCCTCTGCCCTCTCCGTTGCGGCTCCTGCCCTGGCCCAGATGCCCGGTGGCATGAATCACGAAGGGCACCAGGGCATGCCAGGGATGATGAACATGCCTGGGATGTCTGCTCCGGCCGGATCCGCCCCGGCCCATGCCGGCCACGCCCACGACGTGGGCCCGGCCGGTGCCACCTACGACCTGCGCTTCATTGACGGGATGGTGCAGCACCACACCGGCGCGCTGCGAATGAGCGAATTTGTGTTCGGCATCGGTTCCCCTGGTGTCGGTGCTCTGGGCAATACGATCTGGCGCGATCAGGCCAACGAAATCCGGGCGATGGGCCTGTGGCGCAAGGCCTGGTACCCCCAGGCACCCGTCTACCCGGTGGCACTGGCGAGCGGCGGTGATCCGAACAGCCTCTCCGGCCTCACGCGCATGAGCCAGGCCCAGATCGATGGCATGCGGATGATGGGCGAGCTCCCCACCAAGGAGAACAGGGTGGTGTGGTTCCTCGAGGGCATGCTTGAGCACCACGCCGGGGCACTGATGATGGCCCACGACGCCCTGGCCAAGAGCACAAACACCACAATCCGGCGCTTTGCTCGCGGCGTGATCGTGGCCCAGCGCGCCGAGATCATCGAACTGCGCAGGATGCTGGCGGTGGAGGGATTGCGCAAGCCGGAGTACTTCAAGTACGACGCGCTGTTCCGTCTTTGAGCGAAAACCTGTTTAAACCACCTTTAGCAAGCCCCATGGATCAGGAGCAGGAAGGATGAACGCTTCGACGAGCTGCAAGGAACACGACCATCACCACATGCCCCCCGGTAGCCACGGCCCGCCGCCCACCGGCGGCGGCAAAGGCATGGCCAAGGATCCGATCTGCGGCATGGTGGTTCCCAGGGCCACAGCCCTCAGCACCCAGCGCGGCGGCCGCGACTACTACTTCTGCAGCCAGAGTTGCCTGCAGACCTTCCAGAATCCCGACCGCGAATTGCGCGTGATGCGCCGTCGCGTGGGCTTCGTGATCGGCGGGGTGCTGGCGCTGGCGCTGTTCCGGGCCGGGGCCTTCATCCTACTGGCCGCTGGGGTGAGTCTGGTGTCCTGGGCTCCTGTGTCCTTCCTGCCCTGGATGAGCTGGGGGAAGTGGCTGTTCTTGCTCGCCACCCCGGTGCAGTTCATCGGTGGTTGGTCGTTCTATACCGGCGCCTGGGCTGCTCTCAAACGCCGCGCCCTCAACATGGACGTGCTGATCGCCCTTGGCACCTCCGTCGCCTACTTCTACAGCGTGGTGGTGGTCTTTGCGCCCACCTGGCTGCCGGTTGGCGTCAGTGAACGGGACGTCTACTTCGAAGTCTCGGCGGTGGTGATTGCCTTCGTGCTGATGGGCAAATACATGGAGGAGATCATCAAGAAACGCTCCTCAGCCGCCGTGCGCAAGTTGCTCGATCTTCAGCCCGCCACGGCCACGGTGATCCGCGAAGGGGTGGAGATGACCGTGCCCGCCGATGCCATCGACACAGGCGAGACGGTGCTGGTGCGGCCGGGCGAGAAGATCCCCGCCGATGGTGTGGTGCTGGATGGCAGCTCCTCGGTGGACGAATCCTTGCTCACCGGTGAATCCCTGCCGGTGGCCAAACAGGCCGGCGCCGAACTGATCGGTGGCACGGTGAATGGATCAGGGCTGCTCCGTTTTCAGGCCAGCCGGGTGGGATCCGACACCTCGCTGGCCCAGATCGTGCGCATCGTGGAAGAGGCCCAGGCCAGCACCGCCAGCGTGCAACGCCTGGCCGATCAGGTCACCGGCTGGTTCGTGCCGGCCGTGGTGTTGATCGCCTTCGCGGCCTTCGCCCTCTGGACCCTGGCGGGCCAGTTCAGCAGTGGTCTGCTGGCCTTCATTGCCGTGCTGGTGATCTCCTGCCCCTGTGCCCTGGGCATCGCCACCCCCGCGGCCCTGATGGTGGGGGTGGGCAAGGGCGCTGAGCAGGGCATCCTGATCCGCAGCGGCGAGGTGCTGGAGCGGGCCGAGAAGCTAACCACCGTGGTCTTCGATAAGACCGGTACGCTCACCTTGGGCAAGCCGATGCTCACCGATCTGGAGCCCCTGGCAAGCCATTCAGAGCCGGAGGTGCTTCAGCTCGCAGGTTCCCTGGAGCATGGCTCCGAACACCCATTGGCGGCGGCGATTGCCGAGGCCGTTGCAGAGCGCCATCTGGAGCTGTTGCCGTTGGAGCAGTTTGCGGCCCAGGTGGGTGAGGGCATCACCGCCATAGAGGGCGGGGACGTCGTCTGGTTCGGCAACCGTTCCCTGGCGAGCCGCTTCCTGCCCCGGCTTCCCGAACCTGTAGAGGGCCAGCTCGCTGGGCTCGAGGCCCAGGGGAAAACGGCCATGCTGCTGGGGCGCGCCGATCAGATCCTTGGGGTGATCGCCGTGGCCGATACGGTCAGACCCGAGGCCGAGCAGGTCGTGGCCCTGCTGCTGCGCCGTGGCGTGCGGGTGATCATGCTCAGCGGCGACAACCGCACCACCGCAGAAGCGATTGCCGCCCAGGTGGGGATCACCGAGGTGATCGCAGAGGTGCGGCCTGCTGATAAGGCCGGAACGATCAAGTCCCTGCAGTTGGATGGGCAGAACGTGGCCATGGTGGGCGATGGCGTCAATGACGCCCCAGCCCTGGCCACCGCCAACATCGGCATCGCCATCGGCTCCGGTTCGGATGTGGCCAAGGAAGCCGGTGACATCATCTTGATGGGCAACGACGTGCGGCTGGTCGTGACCGCCATCGGCCTGTCGCGGGCCACCATGCGCAAGATCCGCCAGAACCTCTTCTGGGCCTTCATCTACAACGGGATCGGCATCCCGATTGCTGCCCTCGGATGGCTGAACCCGATGATCGCCGGTGCGGCAATGGCCCTGAGTTCGCTGTCGGTGATCGTCAACTCGTCGTTGTTGCGTCGCTACCGAGCGGCTTGATCAGGACGTAGCGCCTGCCTCCTCCCGCTGCCTACCCGTGGCGATGGCGGTGGTGGGCATCGCTCACGTGGGGATGGTCATGATCGATCGATTCATGCAGATGGTCGTGGGCATGCCAGTAGGCCCCCCGGGGCCCCTGCAGCGGTAGATCCTCCACACGGTGGTCATGGGCGTGATGGGGATCGCCGCCGGCCGGGTCGTGGTGATGCCGGTGCGCATGCAGCAGGGCTGTGTGGTGGTGCCGGTGGGTGTGATCGTCCCGGAGCAGCACGCCCACCCCAACCATCATCAGGAGCGAAGCGAGCGCCTGGGGGATGGTGAAGGCTTCGCGCAACACCAGCACTGAGAACACCACCCCCACGAACGGCGCGGTGGCGAACACCACCGCTTCTCGGGCGGCACCCAGCTCGCGGAGGGCCAGCAGATCGAGCCAGATCGAGAGCCCGTAGCCCACGGCCCCTATCGCCAGGGCGGCCAGCAGCCCGGGCCCGGTGGGGAACCGCTGGCCGAGGCCCATGGCCAGCAGCAACATCGGCACCGAGGCTCCGAAGGCCTTGAGCAGGGAGATCTGGAGCGGATTGCGCAGGCTCAGCCGCTGGCTGAGGTTGTTGTCGATGCCCCAGGCCAGGCAGGCCGACCCGATCAACAGTCCCCCCTGGACCGTCGTCCCGCCCAGCGATCCCACCGAAAGAAACACGGCACCTGCCACGATCAGGGCCGCGGCGATCAAGCCGTTGCGGCTGAGGTGCTCCCGGCCGATCAGCACCGCGATCAGCATCGTGAACACCGCCTCCAGATTCAGCAGCAGCGAGGCCGACCCGGCGGACAGCAAGGTGAGCCCCTGCACCAGGCACAGGGGCCCGACGATGCCCCCCACCACCGTGAGCCCCATCAGGGGGGCCAGATCGCGTCGCTGAACCGGCGACTCTGCCTGCTGGCGGCCCCCGGCGGCCCGCACCACCAGCAGAGCCAGGGCGGCTCCGGCGTAGAGCAGGGCCGCGATCATCAACGGCGAGGCTTCGCAGCTGATCACGCTGATCAACGGCGCACTGAGCCCGAAGAACACGGCGGCCAGCAGGCCGGCGACCAGCCCCCGCCGCTGGGGGTTCGCCATGGCACTCGAGGCAGGACCTCGGATCATGGGATCAAGCCTCGCGCACAGCTGGTTTGAGACGGGGAAGCAACCAGCCACCAAAACGGGCGTAGAGGGCCGGCAGCACCAGCAAGGTGAGGATGGTGGAGGTGATCAAGCCACCCAGCACCACAATCGCCAGCGGTTGGAGGATCTCGTTGCCCGCCCCGAAGGCCAGGGCTAGGGGCAGCGTGCCCAGAGCCGACGTGAGGGCCGTCATCAGGATCGCGTTGAGGCGCTGAAGGCTGCCGGCGCGGATCACCTCCTTGAGCTCCATTCCTTCCGCGTGGCGGCGGTTGTAGTTGTCCACCAGCAGCAGGCCATTGCGGACCGCCACCCCGAACAGGGTGATGAACCCAATCAGGGAGGCCACCGAGAGCACACCGCCGGTGAGCAGGATGGCCACCAGGCCACCGACCAGGGCCAGGGGCAGGTTGAGGAGGATGGCGATCGTGGCCGGTAGTGATTTCACAGACACGAACATCAATACGGCGATCACCATCATGGCCAACAGGCTGTAGATCACCAGGTTGGCGGTGGCTCGCTCCTCCGATTCGAACTGACCGCCGTAGCGGATCAGATAGCCGCTGGGCAATTTGATCATGCTGTCGATGGTCTTCTGGATGTCGCCGACGACCGTTCCCAGCGCCCGGCCGCTGACGTTGGTGGACACGACGATCAAGCGGGAAACATTCTCCCGATTCACCACATTGGCGCCCAGGCCGTAGTCGATGGTGGCCAGGCTTCCCAGCGGCAGCAAGGTGCCGGCGGGGGTGGCGATCGGTATGGCCCGTAGGGCATCGAGGCTGTTACGGGAGTCCTCGGGCAGCATCACCACCACATCGGTGCGATCGGTGCCGTTGCTCACCACCTGTCCCACCGTCTTGCCGTTCAGGGCGATCTCCACCGCATCGGCGAGTTGCTGCATCGTGAGCCCATTGGCGGTGGCGGCCTGACGATCGAAGGCGATCTGCACCTGCTGGATCGGCAACTGGGGTTCGAGTTGCAGATCCACCACCCCCTGGATCGGCTCAATCGCATCCCGCACCTGCTCGCCGATCCTGCGCAGCTCCGCCAGATCTGGCCCGTAGATCTTGATGGCGATGGCACTGCGCACACCCGAGAGCACCTCATCCATGCGGTGGGAGATGAAGCCACCGATGTTCGGGGCCACCCCGGGCAGCTTCAGGAAGGCCTCTCGTAGCTGTGCGATGGCGGCAGGCCGATCCTTCATCGCCTGATCGCTCAACTCCACATCCACATGGGCCAGGTTGACGCCTGCGCCATCGGCATCACCCGGGGCCCGCCCGGTCCGCACCTGCACCCACTCAAACAGGGGATTCGCTTTGAGGGTGCCCGAGAGGGCCAGGCCGGCACGGTTGGTCATCTCCAGCGACACGCCGGGGTAGAGCACCATCGAGTTCACCAGCGATTTCTCGCGGAACTCCGGCAGGAACACCCGCCCAAGGCTGGGCAGGATGGCGCAGGCCACAACCACGATCGCCAGAGCTGCGGCCAGCACCCGCTTGGGGGAGAACAGCGCCACCTCCAGCAGGGGCCGGTAAGCCCGCTCTGCCCAGTTGGCCACCCAGGTGTTCTCGGGGGGGAGACGAGTGTTTGTCAGGAGGATGGCGCAGAGCGCTGGCGTGAGCGTGAGCGCCACCAGGCTGGAGGCCGCGATCGAGAACAGGTAGGCAAGGCCCATCGGCGCGAAGATCCGCCCTTCCACCCCCGTGAGGCTGAAGATCGGTGCGAACACCACCACGATGATCACCGAGGAAAGGATCACCGGCTGGCGCACCTCCACCGACGCCTCGAACACCACCTGCAGCGGATTCCTGGGATGGGCGATCACCTGGTTCTGGCGCAGCCCCGTGTAGACGTTCTCCATGTCGACGATGGCGTCGTCGACCACCGAGCCGATGGCGACCACAAGACCACCGAGGGTCATGGTGTTGATCTCCAGCCCGAAGGCACGCATCAGCATCAGGCCGATCACCAGTGACAGAGGGATGGCACTGAGGGTGATGACGGCGGTGCGCCAGTTCATCAGGAACAGCACCATCACCACCGAGACGATCACGATCCCTTCGATCAAGGAAGCGCTGACGTTCTTGATCGCTGTGTCAATGAAATTGGCCTGCCGGAAGGTGCGCTTCACCTGAATATCACCCGGCAGGGTTTTACTGAGGGCGGCGATCAGCTCCTCCACCTCACGGGTGACTCTGGGGGTGTCGATGTCGGGCTGTTTGTTGATCATCAGCACGACCGCCGGCTTGCCGTTGAAGCTGCCATCGCCGCGCTTGAGGGCACTGGCCAGCCGCACCTCGGCGACATCACCGAGCTGGAGCGTTTGCCCCTTGTTGTCTGTGACCACCGAATCGGCAAGATCCTCGCTGCTGCTGGCCTGGCCGCTGGCGCGGATCAGCTTCTCCTGCCCGCCCGCGATCAGAAAGCCGCCCGGCGCGTTGGCGCTGGCGGCAGCCGCCGCCTCGGCCACGGCCTGCAACGACACCTTGCGGGCCAGAAGCTGTTGAGGATTGATCAGGATCTGCTGCTGGGCCTCCTCACCGCCGTAAAGGGTCACCTGGGAGACACCGGGCACCGCCAGGATCTGGTTGTTGAAGGTGGTGGCGACGATCCGGCGCAGCTCCATCGCTGAGGTTGGTCCGCCGCCCTTCAGCGTGAAGGCGTACTGCAGGATCGTGCCCAGCGGCGACACCAACGGCGAGATCGCTGGGGCGCTGGCATTGACAGGCAACTCCGCCTCGATCTGCTGCAGGCGCTCCGCCACCGATTGACGGGCCCGGTTGATGTCGGCGTTCTGAGCAAAGACCACCTGCACCATCGAGAGCCCCACCTTCGAGGAGGAGCGCACCGTTTCCACTCCCGGCAGCCCGTTGACCGCCGATTCGATCGGCACGGTGATGCGTCGCTCCACCTCCTCCGGCGCCAGGCCGTCAGCGGTGGTCTGCACATCCACCTGGGGTGGGGCGAACTGGGGGAACACATCAAGGGGCATCCGGCTGAGGATGGACAGGCCCCAGAGGCTGATCAGGATGGCGGCAACAACAACCAGCCAGCGCTTGGCGATCGAGGTCCGCAGCGTCTGGTTGAGCAGGCGATTGAGCATGGGATGGGATGAGGTGGGCGGAGAGAACGACGGGCTCAGGGGATCAGTTCTTCTTGCCCAGGCGCGAGGCCACGACCACACCACCCACCACCAGCACGGCAGCGCCGGCTCCGATCACCAGGGGGTTGAGCCCTTCTGCGGCTGTGGATGTGGTGGCTGAGGCTGAGGCCGCTGGGGCTTTCGGGGTGGACCCTTCCCCGTTGGGTGCGGCGGCGCTCTGGCTCTTCTTGGACTCGGCGTAGAGCGAGAGGGCTCCCTGGGTCACCACGCTGTCCCCGGGCGAGATGCTGCCGTCGGTGATTTCGATCTGATCGCCCTGGCTGGCGCCGGCCTGGAGGAAGACCGGGTCGTAGGTGGTGCCGCTCTTTACGAACGCCAGGGGCTTGCCATCCGCATCCACCACCGCCGCCACCGGAATGGTGACCACACCACCGGCTTCAGCGGCGGGGGCGGTGGTGATGCCCAGCAGGGAATCGATCTCCGCGCTGGCCTTCACCTGGCGCACATTCCCTTTCTGCTGAAACTCATCGCCGTGCCCCACGTGGGCCATGGCGGGGCTGAGGCCACCGGGTACCACGGTTCCGAGGCTGAGGCTGGTGGCCAGAAGAAGGGCGCGCATGCTGCTGCTGCCGCGAGGGCAGGACAAGGACCCGCCGAGGATGCCGCAAGGGGGATGAAAAACAGGTGAAACCGGCTGCGCTACCTAGGATCAGCCGCAATCTCTGACTTCTGTTCCAGGCCCATGCCCCTGCGCATCCTGCTGGTGGAGGACGAAGCCGAGCTGGCCGGAGCGATTCAGGTGGTGCTCAGGGCCGAGCAGCATGTCGTCGATCACGTGGCGGAGGGCCTGGGGGCCTGGAGCCTGCTGCGCAGCGAGCTGGCCAGCTACAACCTGCTGATCGTTGATTGGATGTTGCCGGGTCTTTCAGGCCCGGAACTCTGCCGGCGGGTGCGCGGGGCTGGCCTCACCCTGCCGGTGCTGATGCTTACGGCGCTGGCCGACACCAGCCACCGGGTGCAAGGCCTTGATGCCGGCGCCGACGACTACCTGAGCAAGCCCTTCGCGATGGAGGAACTGCTGGCGAGGATCCGGGCGCTGCAGCGCCGCCAGCCCAACTATCGCGAGCCACTGCTCAATTCCGGGCCTTATGTGCTGGATCTGGCCGAGGGCTGCCTCACCGTTCAGCGGGGAAAGGAAACCACCAGGATCACCCTCTCCACCAAGGAACTGCAGCTGATGGCCTATTTCATGGAGCATCCGCGGGAGATCATTCCAGGAGCGCGGCTGCGGTCCCAGCTCTGGTCGCTGGATGAGGATCCGATCAGCAATGTGGTGGCGGCCCAGGTGCGTCTGCTGCGGCGCAAGATCGCCAGTTACGGGCTGGCCTGTCCGATTGCCACGGTCCCATCGAAGGGTTACCGCTTTGATCCTGAGCCGGAGGAAGAGCAATAGAACGGCTCGCCTTGGCCAGGCCTGGACCCATGTCCCGGAGCCGCCTACAACTGGCGGCTGTTTACCTGGCGGTGATTGGGGTGATTCTCTATGGCGCTGGCCTTGGCATGTTTGGCCTGTTGATGCGCTCCAACTGGTCGGCCCTTGAGCGCGAGGTGGAAACCGTGGCCGGCACCTTGCATGACAGCCTCAAGCCGTTGCTGCCCGCGGAAGCCAGGCCCTCGCCCCAGCTGGCCGCGGTGCTGCCTGGCCTTTGTCTGGTCGGATCCCCCTGTCAGCCGGCCCCCTCACTGATCCCTCGCCATGCTGTGAGCATCACGGACTCGGAGCGGTTCTACCTGCGCCTGCTGGATCCCCGTGGTGTGCTGATCGCCCACTCCCCGGGATCGCCAAGGGTCAAGCCTGAACGCCCCGGCCCCACCTGGATGGTGGTGGCAGGGCTGGGAGGCGATCGCTTTCTGCAGTATTCGATCCACCTGCACCGTTCCCACACGCCAGCGCACCCTGGCGCGAATGCGCAGGAACTGGATTGGGGGTATCTGCAAATCGGACGCAGTTTGAGCGGGCTCGACGCAGAGCGGGAGCGGCTCTGGTGGGCAATCCAGACGATTGTTGTGCTCGCCCTGCTGGTGGCAGGCCTGGCCAGTTGGTGGCTGTCCGGTCTGGCGATGCGACCGCTGCTGGCGGCGTACCGGCAGCAGGAGCAGTTCACCGCCGATGCGGCACACGAACTCCGCGCACCTCTGGCCAACCTGCTGGCTGTGGTGGAGGCCCACAAGACGCAACTGTCAGCTGAACCCCTCGCCGGAGAGCGCGCGCTGGCGGTGGTCTACGGGCAGGGTAAGCGGCTGAGCCGCTTGATCAGTGACCTGCTACTGCTGGCCCGACTCGATGGTCCCGAGGCCGGAGCGGGCCTGCAGCCCTGCTCCTTTACACAGATCGCGCGCGATCTGCTGGAGGAGACCAGCGAGGGGGCGTCGATTGCCGAGGTGCAGCTCCGCCTGCAGGGTGGTGATGACGATCTCAACGTGTTCGGGGTGGAATCGGAGCTCTATCGGCTCGTTTCCAACCTGCTCTTGAACGCGATTCACTACACGCCCCCAGGCGGAGAGGTGGTGCTGAGCCTGAGGCGCGAGGGAAGTCATGGGCTGCTGGAGGTGCAGGACAGCGGCATCGGCATCGCTCCATGCGATCAGCAACGCATCTTTGATCGCTTCTTCCGCAGTGATCCCGGGCGTTCCCGCCAGCAGGGCGGCACCGGCCTTGGCCTCTCGATCGTGGCGGCGATCGTGCGCCGCCACCGGGGGGCGATCACGGTGCGCTCGGATGGGCACTCCGGCAGCTGTTTCACGGTGACCCTGCCTCTGGCCGCGAACTCCCCCGGGTTGCCTGTCCCCCGCTGATCGCCGTCCTGCTCAGAACGGTGGGCTGGCGGGCGTCCCCCTGCGGCGATCCAGCAGCAGTCCCAGGCCGGAGCCGATGACGAACAGGGTAAGCAGCGCCAGGATCGAGGAGTACCAGGGCTGCAGATTGATAAGGCCGAAGTTGCCCGTGTGCAGCTTCATCAGCCAGAAGGCCTCGATCCCCTGGGCCGAGAGGGCGCCGTAGAGCGAGCCGGAGAGCGCAGTGAGCAGCAGTGGCAGGGCGGCCAGGGGCACGAGGCTGCGGTGCACCCGGCGCATGAGGTGATGGCGGCTCACTCGTTCTGAAGCGCCTTGTGCAGTTGCTGTTCATTGGCACAGGGCATCCACAAGGAGCCCATCGCAAAAGTGCCTTTGCACTTGAGCTCAGCAGCGCGCTGCTCCGCCTCCTGCTTTGTTTTGAACATGCCCTTCATGTGCGCGGCGGCGGGCGGAGTGATGAAGAGCGGGGAGAAGGTCGTCGCTGCAAGGGCAGCCAGCAGAGCCCACCGGCTTCCTTTCAAGAGGGGGATGGCGTGGTGCTGATTCATCGAGTGGTAACCGCGTTGGTAAAGGAAACAGAGCAGAAATGTGGAGTCACTTCTCCTTGGAAACGGCCTTTTGATAGACATCAAAGTTCTGACACGGCATCCAGTCCTTGCCCATCGCAAAGACACCGCTGCACTTCAGCTCCTTCGCACGTACTTCCGCAGCGGCCTTGCTCGGGAACATGTCGTAGGCCTGGGCGCGGGCGGCGCCAGGGGACAGGCAGCCAGCGGCCAGCAGGACAAAAGCCAGGGCGATACGGTTCACGGAATGCCAGGGAAAAGTCAGAGATCCATTTTAGAGTCTCCCCATAGATGGAGAGTCAAGCCCATGGTGGCCATCGGCGTCACGACTGGCATGAAGATCGGTGCCCTCGCTGGCCGCAGTGGCCTGCCGGTCAAGACCCTGCGCTACTACGAAGAGTTGGGGCTGCTCCCGGCGATCGGCCGCAGCGAAGGCGGCTTCCGCCTGTTCGCTGAAGAGAGCCTGCGGCGCCTGGAGTTCATCCGTCGGCTCAAGACCCTGGGGCTCAGCCTGGAGGAAATCCAGGGCTGCCTGGCGGTGCACGACGCCGGTGAGCTGCCCTGCGGCGACATCGAGATCCAGCTGGGGCGTCAGATCGAGCGGATCGATGGCCAGATCAAGGAGCTCAGGCAACTCAGAAAGGAACTGCAGGACTTGCTGGCTAGCTGGCAGAGCGATCCCGTCAAGGACGGCGATCTGATCTGCCCCAATCTTCAGGTGTGACAGCTGGCATGTGAAGCAATGACCCGCAGCTTCGTCCAGTTTGCTTCTGCGTCCCCATGTTGATGACAGGCAGAACCCAGGGAGGAGAACTGATGAACCATCACCGTCTCGCGACGACAACAGGATTGGGAGTGCTTGTCCTGTCCCTGGCGGCTCCAGCACTGTCACAGCCACCCGCCTCAGCGGTCCCACCAGTAGGCGGGATGGGATCGGGGATGATGGGTGGGGGGCTGATGGGCTCCCAGTCGATGGATCAGCACTTCATCGTGATGATGATCCCTCACCACGACGGGGCGATCGCCATGGCCGATCTTGCCCTCACCCGAGCTAAGCGGCCCAAGATCAAAGAGCTGGCCAGGAACATCAAGGCCAGCCAGACCAGTGAGAACGCTCAGATGCGCACCTGGTACCGGCAGTGGTACGGCGGCGACGTTCCCGCCATGACGCGTAGTGGAGCCATGGGCATCGGGGGAATGGGTGGTGGCATGGGCCCTGGTATGGGCATGAGCTGCTGCAGCGGAATGGAAATGATGGGCACGAGCCTGGCCGCCCTCAAGAACGCCGCCGACTTCGATCGGGCCTTCATTGAGCAGATGATTCCCCACCACCGCATGGGCGTGATGATGGCCTCGATGGCCCAGAACAGCAGCCAGCATCCGCAGCTGAAGGCGATGCAGCAGGCGATGGTCAAGGAGCAGAGCAGGGAGATCGAGCAGATGACTCAGTGGTATCGCAACTGGTACGGAACGACCTGACTCTTATCAAGGACGGCTCAGACGGACTCCGCATCTTCCAACCCAACACCAGCCATGGATCCGTTCTTCATAACCGACACACCGAAAACCTTCGAGGAGACCAGTGCCGCCCTCCAGGAGGCAGTGGTGGACCACGGCTTCGGCGTACTGGCAGTACATGATCTGGGCAACACCCTGCGCAGCAAAGGTCTGCCATTCCCAGAGCAGTGCCGCATCTTCGAGGTGTGCAACCCTCAGCAGGCCGCCGCAGTGCTTAGCACCTCAATGGCGCTCAACATGGCCTTGCCGTGCAGGATTTCGGTCTACACCGAAGCCGGCCAGACCCGCCTCGGCATGATTCGCCCCGAGGTGATGCTCGCGGGCCTCTCGGCTGATCCGTCCCTGCAGGAGGTGGCCCGAGCCGTGGAGGCCTCCACTACGGCGATCATTAAGGCCACTGCGGCCTAGTCGCATGGCAGATCCCGCTGAAGCCTCGATGCGGAGCAGCTCAGTAAGAAGGGACCGCCTGCTGATGAGCTCTGGCGGGGCGGGATCGGGGTTTCTGGCGACTATGGGCTAGCCAACAGATGTGTGGTTGGCGCTGGCATCTTTTCCCTCCAGATGAATGTCAAGGGGGACGTCTTCCTGGTTCATGTCATCAAGCGCAGGGTTCCTCAGCATGCGCGGCCGCACAAGGGCTGACGCAAGCTGGCCCGCCTTCCGCGCGAAGCGCCTGGGGCACTGGCTTGTGCCTTAGTGCCTGGGCCAGCCCTTGCTGCTGGCCGTGCTGGTGCTTCGGGTCCTGTGCTGTTGCCTGATGGCTGCTGTTTCTTCTTCCTCCCGCTCCCGGTCCAAGTCCCGCTCCAGAAGCAACCACCGGCAGGGAGAGGCTTCTTCTACAGAGAAGCTGGTGGAGGCGATCATCCAGCTGCTGGAGGCTGGCACTACGCCCTGGCGGAGGGAGTGGGACGCCTCTGGTGGTGGGCACCACGTCAACCTGATCTCAGGGCATCGCTACCAGGGAGCGAACCCGATCCTGTTGACCTTCGGGATGCACCTGAGGGCTTCAGCGCTGCCCTACTGGTGCGGGTTTGCTGAGGCCAAGGCTTTGGGGATGTTCACCCGCAAGGGCTCTCAGGGGGTGCGGATCCTGAGGCCGCAGGTGAACCGGGTGGCAGGTGACACGGAGCGGTCGGGGAGCCTGGACGCATCGACAGCCACCCCAGGCATCAAGCCGGACGACGCGCCTACAGACCGGGTATGGATGAGCTTCCGGCCCGTGGTGGTGTTCAACGCGATCGACCTGGAAGGTGACGCCCTTGCTGGTTGGGTGGAGCAGAGGCAAGCAGAAGCAGCTGGGGCGGAGCGCAGTGAACCAGACCGCCTGGCTGCAGCAGAAGATCTGCTGGGGGCCTGGCCGGTACCGCTCAGCTTTGGTGGTGAACGCGCCTGCTACCTCCCCCAGATCGATCGGATCCAGCTGCCGGAGCGCGCTGCCTTTCACTCCGCCGCTGGGTTCTACGCCACCTGGGCCCAGGAGGTGATCCACTCCACGAGGCACGCCAGCTGCCTCCAGCGGGATCTGAGCGGGCGGTTTGGTTCTCGGGCCTATGCCCGAGAAGAACTGGTGGCGGAACTCGGTTCAGTCCTGCTGGGGGACCGGTTGGAGATCGGCAGTGCCCTTGAAAACCACGCGGCATACCTGGGGCACTGGCTGGACCTGCTCCGGGAAACTCCACAGGTGTTGTTCCAGGTGCTGGGTGAGGCCAGGCGAGCTGTGGAGCTGGTACTACCAGAGGCTGTAGAAAACGACCCTGGCTGATCGAGCAGGCAGCTTGGTCCGCGCTTGCATAAATGATCCACCAGCCGCTTCACTGGTAGTGGTGAGGAATAAAAAAGCTCTTCCATCCACAGTTGAAACCCCCATGATTAAATACTTTGACCACATCACAGTTGTGATCAGTGATGTTGAAGCGGCCAAGCACTTTTTCGGGCTCCTGGGCTTCAAGGAGAACAAGTCAGTAGTGATCAAGGGTCCCGTATTCTCCAGTTACATGGGGGTGGATGGCATCGAAGCAGAACACATCACACTTGCTTTGGAGAACATCTCACCGCGCATCGAAGTGCAACTGCTGAAGTACCGTCAGCCTGTTCCACTGCCCGCTCCAACGACTGACAGCCTCACCAACCTGGGGTTCAACCATATCTGCTTTACGGTAGATAACCTGGATGCTGAAGTGGAGAGGCTGAAAGCTGCGGGCATCAAGCTACGGAACGAGGTCATGACCTTCCATAGCCGAAAGCTCGTTTTTCTCTGCGGACCAGATGGAATCACCGTGGAGCTGGCTGAATGGGTTTAATTCGGTGCGTCGTGCGGGGGGACAAGCGACTGTGAAACACCGAGTGACTGCCGCTTGCTCTGTTGCTAGGAGCTGGAATATTCATGGCATACTTCCAAATGATTACTACCCGCTGAACGATCAATCTCCTCCTAAGTCTCCAAGCACCTGATCACCTCAGGCTTCACTTTCTGGCCCTGCCTGCCGATGAAGTCGGGGGATGCTGCCGCAACTTAGAAACAATGAGGTCATACTGCAGCATCCTTTTGTTCAATGGTATCCATTCCACAATCCCAAGCCCCACGGCGACGACCGATAGCTCGCCCTACAACGGGCTCACGACTGGCTGATGCCATTGCCCAAGGTCTCACTGAGCTGCGTTCTTACCAGCACGCAAAGAGGACGGCTTGGAAAACCAGTCAATGATGTTCACGTAGTTCCTCCACGCAGTGGGTGACACACTCTCCGTCGTCGAGGGAGCAGGTGGTGATGCATTCAAAATACGCTTCCACAGAATCCCATTTCTTCTCCTGGGAACTATCCATTTCTGGTACCTGCAGCCCATGAGCCATGCCGTTCCCGGCGGGGAGCTGATCAGCCGAATGGGAAACTGGGTAGGTCGAGCGAGCCATGGTCCTTTCTTCTGCGGATATCTCCACCATACGAACATGGTGTTTCAAACACCCATGAAATGAGTCTTCCTGCCTACTCAAGTGTTAAGTTGTTTGTGCTGTTTCCCTGCCAAGTACTCTTGCTTGGCTGATGCAGCTGAACTCAGCTCGCTTGGTGTGATGGTTCAACCCTGCAGCGATCGATCCCACCACCGACAGTGGCGCGGCATTCATGGACCAGCTGTTGTCGTACCAAGCCCTTTTGCTCTGGCTGGTGACTGGCAAAAAGTTAAATGATTCTGTTGTTTAAATTGCCCAAGGTCAATGTCTCGGCGGGGGTTCGGTGGTGGAACTTCTGTTACAGAGCAATCAGCCGGTGACCACCACCGACCAGATGCCTGCTCCAGGGCAGGACGCGATAGCGGTATCGCTCAGGTCATGCCATTCGGCTCGTCAACTAACGCCAATCCTTTGGCCAGGCAGCAGGTGTCCGTCTGGTGATCCCCTCCACCCGAACGTCTAACCCTGCTCCGATTGTTCACCAGCACCCCACCGGCCCGGTTGGGACCGGGGTGGCGGCGGCAACCGGCAAGGGCTGCGCGTTGGACCTGACGCTCCCCCTGCCTGAGTTGCAGCAGACGCTGGCTGGGGACGGTGTTCTACGCCGTTCCTTCCATTGAGCCGACTCCACTCCAACCTGCAACCACCGACCCTCAGACGGCCGCCACGATCGACGCCTGGCAGGTCGCTTGCGCTCAAGGCTTGCAGGTCGCTTGCGCTCAAGGCTGGCAGGAGCCTGAGCCGGAGTGCCTGCAGGCTGAACTCTCCCTACCTGCTACCGACCAGGGGCTGCTGGGTTCGGCCTGGGATAGCTGGTCGTCCAATCCCTATCTGGACCGCCAGCAGGTGGAGGAGCAGCCGGGCTTCTATCCCTTCGAGGAGCCCTGACGCGGCAGTTTCATGGCCGCTTCGCCAGACACCGCAGACCGTAACCCGGTGGGCAGGGTGTTCTTTGGCTGCGCCTCTGGGTCTGCGGCCTGGTCCGTCAAGGGCGTTGCAAGGGCCTGCGGCCCCCTTGACGAACCCGGCCCCGGGTTGCGGGAGCGGTGTTCTTTGGCGCCTCAGCCATGAAAAGCCGCTCGTTCAAGATCACCTGCTGGAAGTGGCTCTACCGCCACACGCGACAACTGCGCTGGTTGGCTGGACTGATCTGGCCCCTGCAGACCTTTCCTCGCCGGCTCGCGATCGAGCTGGAGCTAAGGCGCTGTGAACGCAGCTGGGAGCTGCACTAACGCCTGAGGGGCTGCGGCCCCTCTACCCCCCCTCAGGCGTGACGTGCTGCTCGTCAAGCAGCGCCTGGATGGGTAGTCACAACAGGTTGTTCAGCGGACAAGGGGGAGTGAGCTTGACGGGGTTGTGGTGATCTGCGGGGTCAGCCTTCGCAACTCACTGCCATTGCCCCGACCTGGCAGGGCATGGCCATTGACTAAGAGGGCGTAGCGCAGGATCGCGGCGACGCCAGCGTCATCGGGTAGATCCTCCTGCCGAACCGCCAGCACTTCACCACCCGAGAGCAGCACCCGCTGGGCGATCTCGTCGTACACGCCGTAGCTGTCTGCGCCGGCGATCTCCGCCTCGTCAATGCGGCCGTCGATTTCGTCGATCCGCCCGTTCATCACCCGGTCCATGTCCACCATCAGGCTCTGGACCGCTTCGAAGGTGGCGGCACGGGCGACTTGAGCCACATCGCTGCTGGCACGACCCTCGCTCCCGCGCACAGCGAACTGATCCCGCCAATCGGCGATCCACTGGCGGTTCATGTCGTCGAGCACGGCGCGGGAGGCCTCGGTGAGCTCCGCATCGGAAAGGCGCTCGGGGCTGCCCTCGATGCCGATGGGCGCCAGGTGGGGATAGGTGTTCACCGAGCGGTAGATCGCCCCGAGGCTGTCGACAGCGGCGAGGACCAGCGGGATCATCTGGCCGGCCAAACGCTCACGGAGCGCCTGATCCACCAGGCGGGCGTACTGGCGCAGCCGCACCTTCTTGCCTTCCGAGCCCGTGAGCCGGCCGCTGGGGGAACGGTCGTTGATGCTGGCCTTACCTGCCGCCGAGGCGGCATCGGTGGGCAGATCAGCCAGCCTCACGTTCGCGGCCGGCAGATCGGCGGAGACTTCGATCAGCCGGACCCCGCCCTCCGCTAGCGCCAGCACGTAGCAGGTGTTGCCGAAGGTGGTTGCGCGGAGAAGGGGTTTGAGGTGGAACCGGTCAGAGACCGCCACCAGCGGTTCGACGGTCGTCGGTAGGCGGTAGCTGATCAGATTCTCCGGCGTGGCGTAGACCACCACAGCGTGGGCCTGGAAGCGCCAGAACTCGTCGTCATCGATCAAATCATCGAAGGATTCGCTCAGGGCTTCCAATGCGGCCCGATCGGTGCCCGCGGCTTCCAGCTGGAGGATCGCCTCACCGGCCAGGGCGCGGAACTCAAGCCGGTCCACGTCCGTGTTCGGGGTGATCGGTGTGGTGGGCAGCACGATCGACACGCTGGGATCGTGGCGTCGCTTGGCCAGCGCAGCGAGATCGTCGCGTGTAGGGAGATCAAGATGAAGCATGCCGCGCCAGGGAAACTCCAGCTCCAATTGTGGCCTGAGATCGGTTTGCTGGCCGCTTGAATGCCGGCCACTTCGGTCGTGCGTGATGCGGATCCAAAACAGCTATGGGAGCCAAAAGACCCTGGGTGGTCTAATCCCCCAGCAGCGGCTCGCCCAGTTGGAAGCATGAACAACCTGGTGGGAAACCACACCTTGAGGTTCCCCAGCGCCTGCGGGCTCCGCTCCACCCGCTCGCTCCTGCTCGGGGTCAGGACATCACCGCCCGTGGCGCCGATGTCTTGACCACAGAACGGATGTTCCACAACTTCAGCATCTCCTTTTCCCAGTGGCTCAGCCTGATCGTCATACCGGGTAGTCGGCAGCAAGCCGAAAAAGGTCTTTGCGTCCATCAATGACCAACATGGTCAAACAGGCCTTGAACTCAGGGCAGCGAATTCTGCGGCTGAACATCGGCGAGAGACCGCGGGCCTGGCTACTGTCGAGGCTCAACTGATAACAATCGTCCCTGCTTGCAAATCTCGTCAAGATGACACCATTTTGGGCCCAACTTCTGGGCCTGCAAACCCTGTCCAGAGCCACACTCAGATATCCATCAAGCAAGTAGCGACTCCTACAACCTGCAGTTCCTGGATATAGCCGTGGCTGGGTCAAGCATGACAACTTTGGGCAAGCAGCTTCGTTGCCTTCAGATCTACTTGTCATCAGTCTTTAGAGCTTGGTGCCCGAGCCAGCTTTTGAGTTCCACATAGAACACAGGCACCACGAACAGTGACAACACAGTGGCGACGGCGAGGCCACCGAAAACAACCGTACCGAGGGAAATCTGGCTACGGGCACCAGCTCCGCTGGAGAAAACCAGGGGTAGGAATCCCAGCAGCGATGCGATGGCGGTCATCAGGATGGGACGCAGTCTCGATCGGGCCGACTCCCGGGCGGCTTCCAGCACAACAACGCCCCCAGCGAGTCGCTGATTCGCCAGATCGACGATCAGAATCCCGTTCTTGGCGGCCAGGCCAATCAGCATCACCAGACCCACCTGGGCATAGACATTCAGGACCTCACCCCGCAAGCTCAGAAACAGCATGGCCCCTAGCATGGCGGTAGGCACGGTCATCAGCACGATCAGCGGATCGCTGACGCTTTCATACTGGGCTGCCAGGACCAGGTAGACCACCAGGATGCCTAGAGCAAAGATCGCGAGTGCCAGAGAACCGGCTTTGATCTCCTCTCGGGAAATGCCAGTCCAGTCGTATCCGAGTCCGTTGATCTGCAAGCCGCGGAACAAGTTTTCCATCCTGTTGATGGCCTCACCTGAACTGCGGCCCGGCGCCGCCTTTCCTTCAATCTTGATGGCACGGTAGAGGTTGAAGTGGGGAATCACTGAAGGGCCGGTGGTGGGTTCCACACGGAAGAACTCCGAGAGGACAATCGATTTGCCAGCGCTGTTGTTCACGTACAGCGAGTTCAGCCGTTCTGGGGTGGCGCGGAAGCCTTGGTCGGCTTGCACGTAGACACGGCGAACCTTGCCGGACTGGAACGTATCGTTCACATAACTCCCACCCATGGTCACGCTGAAGGCCTGCATCGCCTTGCCGAAATCCACATCCAGAGCCGCCATGCGATCACGATCCACCTGAACCCGCAGCTTCGGTGAGACGGCCGAGAACTGGGTAAAAGCAACTTCAAAGGCGTCATTGGCATTGGCCTTTCCGATGAGCTCGTCAGCAGCTCCGGCAAACTTGGACAGATCCAGGGCGCCGGCGCTCTTATCCAGCAACTGGAATTCAAAGCCGCCCGAGTTGCCATAGCCGCGAATTGGCGGAGGCTCGATGACGATCATACGGGCGTCCTCTATCACCGACAGTTTTCCATTCAGGCGCCCCACAACCGCCGCAGCACTCTGATCGGCTCTACGGCGCTCCTCCCATGGTTTCAACCCGAAAAAGAAGAATCCTCGGTTGGGGGTGTTGCCTTCAAAGCCAGCTCCACTGAACAACGCCGCAGTGGCGATCTCTGGTTCTCCGCGCAGGATCTCAGCCACCCGTTGGTTGATGCGCTCGGTATTTGGAAGCGAGGTCCCTTCCGGAGCCTGCAGAATGCCAAGGGCATAACCTTGATCCTCCACAGGCACGAAACCTGTGGGGATCGCCGTAAAGGCCACCCCAGTGAAAATAATGCCCCCCAGCAACAGGCCTATTACCAGACGCCGACGGTCGAGCACCCAGTCCAGGCCGATGTAATAACGACGCTCCATCAGGGCATAGATCAGGTTGAAGCGGTTGAAGATCTCGGGTGTGAACCAGCTCACCAGCAGGCCCAGTGCGGTGCAGAGCACCACGCTGAGCGGACGGTCAACCCCGCCGATCAGCATGCCGGTAAGGGCGCCGGCTACGGCCAGTGGCAGCATCAGCGGCCACCCGGTGAGCTTGCTCAGGCAGTAGCCCAGCAGTGTTCCAATTACGAGGGCCCCCAGAATCGTGAGGACGCCGCCGCCGCTGAGCAAGACTCCGAAGATGAAGGCCAGGGTGGTTCCGCCGATGGCGTAATTGGAACGGCCTGGAGCGGCGTCAAAACGGTCTAGCAGCACGGCCGAGAGCATCGGCGAAAACGTGAGGGCGTTGAAGGTGGAGATGGTGATCGCTGCCATGATAGTGACAGCAAACTGTTTGTAAATCGTTCCAGTCGCACCAGGGAAGAACAGCACCGGCACGAATACGGCGATCAACACCAGCGAGGTGGCGAGGATTGCGCCGAAGAGTTCGCTCATGGCGGCCTGGGCCGCTGCGAGGGCGTTCAGGCCAGAGCGCTTTTTGCTCACGGTGTCTTCGATTACCACGATGGCGTCATCAACCACCAGCCCGGTCGCCAAAACCAGTCCGAACAGGGTCAGTTGGTTGAGTGACACGCCGACCAGTTTGGCCACAGCGAAGGTGCCGATCAGCGATACAGGAATGGCGATTGTTGGCACCAACGTCGCCCTCCAATCCTGCAGGAACAGAAACAGGATCAGCACCACCAGCACGATGGCGTCCCGCAGGGCCGCCACCACGCCTTCAATGGACGCGTTGATGAAATCGCTGTTGTCATAGACTTTCTCCATCTTCACCCCTACGGGCAGGGTGCTGGCGAAACTCTCGAGTACCCTCTTGACGCCGGTGGAAACCTCAAGGGCGTTGCTGCCACTGAGCTGATAGACAGCCATACCCACCGACGGAACGCCTTGTAGATCGGTGCTGCTGACGTCATAGCTCTCGCCTCCCAAGGAGACCCGGCCAACATCTTTGAGGCGAACAAGACCGCCGCTTGGAGTCTTGCGAACGATCATGTTCTCGAACTCCGTTACAGAGGTGAGCCGTCCCTGCAGTTCCACGCTGAAGGTATATTCCTGCTCGGCAGCAGCTGGAGAGCTGCCGATCTGGCCAGCCGGCACCAGCCGGTTCTGGCTTGTCAAAGCATCCACCACGTCGCTGGCTGTCAAGCCATTCACAGCCAGGCTTACTGGGTTGAGCCAGAGGCGGATGGCGAGCTTGCGGGAGCCGAAGTAAGTCACATCACCGACTCCCGTCACCCGTTTGATCTCGTCGGTGAGGCCCTGGTCCAGTAAACCACTGATCGTCTCGACGCTATAGGGCTGCTTGGTATCGGTACTGCCGAAGATGTAGACGAGCAGAATTGAGGTGGAAGCCTTGTTAACCGTGACACCAGACTGGCGTACCTCATCAGGCAGCTGTGGCTCTGCCAAACCCACCCGGTTCTGCACGTTCACCTGGTTGATGTTCCTGTCGCTGCCGTTTTTGAAGGCAACAGTGATCGCGCTGCTTCCATCCGACGCGCTGCTGGAGGTGATGTACTCCATGCCCTCTACGCCGTTGATCTGCTGTTCCAGCACGGAGGTAACACCCTGCTCGACACTGATCGCATCGCCACCTGCATAGCTGGCGGACACGCGCACAGTGGGCGGTGCGATGTCTGGCAGGTTCTCTACGGGCAAGAGCGGAATCGAGATCAGCCCAGCAATCACAATCAACAAGCTGCAGACCGCCGTAAGCACCGGTCTCCGGATGAATTGGTTCGAGAGCGACATGCGGCAGGTGGCGGTTTAGGACCTGGGCTTGATCGGTACGCCGTGGCGGAGGTTGATGAGGTTTGAAGTGATCACGGCCTCTCCGGGGCTGATGCCGCTGAGCACAGGAAAGCGGTTGTTCTGGAGTGGCCCGAGCACCACAGGACGCTGCAGGGCTACAAGGGTGGTAGCCGGTAGCTTGGCGAGTGAGGCCAGATCGGCCCTGTCAGGGTTCGCGCGGAGCTGGGCAAGGGTTCCTGTGATGAACACAAAGTTCTGGCCGGGGAGCTGCTGCACCGCCTTGAAGGGAACCGAGAGTTGCTGGTTCTGCTCCAGTACCAATTTCGTACGTACCTTGACGCCGCTGCGTAAGCGGCCGCCACGATTGTCGAACTCGGCTTTCGCTAGCAGCGTCTGACTGCCATCGCCGACCACTGGATCGATCGATTGCACAAGGCCGTTGGCCAAGGGCTGGTCGGTGGCCGGATCGCTGAGGAGCACGGTCTGGCCGAGCCGCACCCGTTCGGCGTAGACCGTTGGCACCTCAATCCTGACCATCAACCGATCGTTGCTCACCAACTTGGTGAAGGGGTCACCGCTCGTGATCACATCACCCTGCTTCACTTGCAGGTCGGCAACGGTACCGCTGATCGGTGCACGCAGATTGCGGAATCGGCGGTCAGCTTCCCTGGCGATCAGGGCCTCCCGAGAGGCGATTGACTCCTGTCGAAACTGGTCCCGCTGGATCGGGCTGGCGGCCCCTTGGCGTACCAGCGACTCATAACGTTCATAGTTGAGCTGGTCACTGGCGGCCTTGGCCCGCAGGTTGATCACGTCGGCCTTCTGCTGCTCCTGATCCAGCACCAGCAGCAAATCACCCTTTTGAACCTGGCTACCCTGGCGCACCAAGATCCTCTCGATCCTGCCGTCCGCCTGGGCGGAAAGCTGCACCAGATCTGGCGCCTCCAGGCTGCTCACCGTTTCGACGCTGGTGCTGAAGGTTGCCAGCTGGGCAGGTTCTGTCTGCACCGGCAACGCGCCGCCTCTCGGCGGTCCTGACGGTTCAGAGCAGCTGGTGAGAGAAAGCGCTATGAGCCCCATCGCCAGGGGAAGACAAAACTGGCGCGGTGCCGGAACGCGCAAGAAAAATGCGCCCAGCGGCATAAAACAAGGGATATTTCTTCGCCACATCTTGGCGGAAAAGAGCCCACCCTGTTGAGAACCATTCTCAGGAGGCGGGAAGGCTTGTTATCCGCTCCTCTCCTTTCTCCACCCTTTTACCTACAGCTTGGAAGCGCGCCACTCTGAACACAGCTAGTGAAGCGGTAGTGCCTATGGGGCTGATGCCCCTTCTTCTGGCCAACCTTGCTGCTGCTCGCTCTGCTGTTGGTGGTTTCCAGCGACTGTGGGCTCCGCTCCACCTTCTCGCGCCTGCTCGGGGTTTCGCTGCGCCCGCTCGTGGCGCGGGTGGGGGATGCTGCTGGAGGTGTGCTGGAGCTGGTTGAAGCGTCGAGCAGGCCGTAGCTGCTGCGCACAGCGGTCGGGTCTTTTTCACTCCCCGGTGTCTTTCAGCGCCTTGGTTGCGCGGTGGCTGGGGCGGTGGTCGTTCAGGAGCACCTGTCGGGGTCTTGCTGGCACAGCGCGCGGGTTGAGTGGGCGTTGTGGTGCTGGCTTGGTCTTCCCCCGATGGTCCCAACGCGGTGCTGCGGATGGGGGGGCGCATCCTGCGCCAACTCACGATGCGCCCTCTCTCTCAACGCGATCGCCTTGTGCACCAATACCTTTCCCTGGCCGGTGCCCTGGCCCAATGGCTGCGGGATCGGGCTTTGATAGTGCCCCTGCCGATGAACGCTTGCGCGGAAGCCCCCTGGACCCACCAGAGCCTGGATCAGGGCCGCCCTGAAGGCGGCGGCAGCTGGCTCGGTGGCCTGGCCGCCCCAGACTCCAGGTCTCCAGAAACGGAAAAAGCGCGGGACGTAGGGCTGGAGGCCATGGTCGATCAACTGCCCACCGAGAGGTGGACTGGTTTTTCTGGACAGCCCCCAACGTTAACCTCTGAGGTGGGGCATCGCCCCTGAAAGGGGGCTCACAGTGTTGAGCAAGCGCCGTACCTACAGCCCCGAGGTCAAGGCCAGGGTCGCCATGGTGGCGTTCAGTGGCCGCAAGACGATCAAGGAGATCGCCGCCCACCACGCTGTACACCCGATCCAGGTCAGCCAATGGAAGCGGCAGCTGCTCGACGGTGCCACGGAACGTTTCACCAGAAGCAAGAAGTCCAATGGCAAGGACGAGGAGCAGACCAAAGAGGCTGAGCTGGTCCAGCTGCACAGCCTTGCAGAAGCCTGACGGCTACGCGCAGCTGCAGATGGAGCTGGAGTTGCTCTGATGTTCGTGAACCACGCAAGCTGGTCGATCCGCTCTCTAAGGCAGTCGCTGCTCATCAGATCGGCTGCGATGGCCGGGTCCTCTCGGTCGACGACATCACAGGCCACCACTTTATTGCTGCAGACGTCGATCACCAGGTAGAGAACCAGCCACACACCGCGCACGTTGGTGGTTACGGCATTTACCAGTAAATCTGATTAGTCCCATTCTTCGTCATCTTCGTTCTCGGGGGTTAACACCGGCTGTCGGTTCCGGTTGACCGGTGCTCTGAGTGAGCGAGATTCGAATCCAGCTCGATCGATAGCTGCTGCCGTTTGACCGACGGAGTCAAGCAACGCCCCGCTGATGGGAGCTAGCTCCCGGCAGAAGGTGGCGATCGTGGTCCAGACGTTGGGTTCGTAGGAAGTCATCGGAATTGTTCGGAAAGCTGGGTGTTGATGGTCATGGGTTGGGTAGATTGGGGCTTGTTTCTGTTGTGGAGGCACTCCTCCTGTGGGATTCAGGTCTCACAAGGGGTGGAGGCCCAGGAAAGCCCGCAGGGCTCCTCTTTTGACGGGCTCGGGGGGAAGCTCCAGCGCCTCCCGACGCAGCCAAAGTCCCCGCAAGCCATGGCAGCATCAAGCCACACCGGCGGTCGTCACAGCGCCGCTGGTGTGGACACGACCGGCAAGGAGGTCAGAGCCCTTGCCCTTTCCTCTTCTGGCTTTGCCCTGCCTCAGGCGGTAAGAACCTCCTCTTGACCGCAGGCCCTCAGCGGCGGGTTGCCGCCAGCGCCAGTTCATGGGCCTGGGTAAGGGTGGCGGCGGCTTTGCCGAACCACAGCCCCTCCAGCCGCTGGCGGGCGGCTTCGATCGGATCTCTCGAGCGGCCAGCGTCGTGGGAGAGGTATTCGGTCACCGCCTGGTAGGCGCCCCACATCGAGCCCTGCACGCCCGGGATGTCACTGCCAATGGCCCGGCCTTCGAACTTGGCGGAAAGACCCTCCCAAGCGGGAAGATCCTCCACCCGCCTGGGCCGGCTGGTCGCCGCATCGCCCCGGCGGTCATTGATCGCTCCCCGCAGCTGATCGGCGAACAGGGTCTCGACATAGCTGCGGAACTGCGCAGCCGTGCAGGGGGCGGCGGCCATCGCCCGCAGTTCGGCCAGCCCTCCACTGAATTGCTGCCGCTGCAGGTCAATCAGCTCAGGGAGCCGGCTGATCAAGGCATTGGCATTGCGGGTGTGGCGGATGCGGCAGCCCTGCTGGCGCCGGCTACTTGCTGAGGCAAGACCCAGGGCAGCAGAGAGCGTGTTCTTGCACACCACCCGGATGGGGGAGAAGAACACGGAGAAAGCGATCGTGCCGTCATGGCTCGTGCAGCCAACCAGGTACTGATTCACTGGATCACCGGGGAGCACCTCCCCTTCTGATTGGGGCACCCTTGCAGTAAAGATCACCTTGCGGCCGCCGGCCAGGACGCAGACCGCATCCATGACCGCATCGCTATGGAGGGCCTCGGCGACCCGGATCAACTGCTCGTTTTGCACCACCTCATAGGTGGCGTTCATCACCGAGAGGGTGGTGCCGGTATCGGTCCTTGTAATCGCCTGGTAGCCATCAATGGGCTGCATATCGGCGTCGTAGACGGGTAGGCCGGCGAGCTGGAAGTCAGCGCCACCGAGGCGGAAGGCTTCCCGCGCCGGCAGGGTGCCGTCAAGGACCAGGCCCAGGCGGTGCCAGGCGGGCTGGCTGTTGAGGAAGACACCGGAGTGGAAATCGTGGGACATGGGGTTCACAGCTGCGGCACACAGGCCGCCAGAGAGGACAAAAAAGCCGGCCTCGGGGGGGAGACCGGCAACTGCTGGGGCGGGGCTCACACCCGCCTGCCCGTTTGAACGGATCAGCTGCAGGAGGGAGATGGGTTGAGCAGCCGGAGGCGATCGACCACCAGCCGCAGGCCGCAGTGGTTCCCGCATAGCCGTCCGGAGGCCGCCAGTCGCATGCCGGGTATGGCATGGTCGCTGAGTTCCTGCGCCTGCTTCCCCCAGACCTCGATCAGCACTGAGAAGCCACCGGCGGACTCTTCGTGCCAGCGGGGGGTGACGCCGGGGACCAGCAGGAGCAGCTCGGCGCGGATGGCGCCGCAGTCAAAGCTGGTCAGCTGCACCGGCAGGGGGGCGGTGCCCGTCAGCATGGTGATATTCATGGCCTCTGGGCTCCATTGGGGCAGCAGGCAGGGGAATCGAGGAAGGAGAAGGCGTCATCCAGGTCCTTGTGGCGCGGTGGGGACAAACTGGCGGCTCCCCGGCTGCCGGTTCGGGCGCTTTCAGGCTCAGGGGTAGGGGTGACCTGGAGCTGGAGGCCGCTGAGCTCGCCATTGCGATGCCAAGCCATCTGGCGGCCCATGCTCTGCAGGAACAGGATTCCGGAGAGGACGTCATCGTCTTCATGGAGGAGGCCGATCGGAGGGAAGACGGAACCATCGGGGCGGCGGATGGTGATCTCGCTGTGGAAATGCATGAAAAAAGCCTGCGCAGCAGGCGGTGGAGGGGATTGAGAGGGAGGCAGGGGGTTAGCCAGCTGGAGGCGGTGGACCGGCAGGCGGGAACCAGACCGCTGACTGGAAGGCACACGCGTCAGTGCCCTGGCCCGTTCTCGGGGAAACAGAACCGCAAGGCG
>NZ_JAGQBP010000004.1:0-284849 GCF_024345695.1 Synechococcus sp. L2F
CCCCACTCCGATCCATCTCGAACTCGGTTGTGAAACGCAGTAGCGGCGAAGATAGTTGGAGGGTAGCTTCCTGCAAAAATAGCTCAATGCCAGGATAAAACTTTTCATTCCTACCAAGTTTTGCTTTGATCGAGCTTGTCATCTGATGATGATGAATCGAGAGAAGCAAAACACTGAAAGTCACCCGAAAGGGTGGCTTTTTTGTTGGTTGCGTGTTGGCTGGAGGATGGATTGCTGGTGGGGCAGATTCAAGACACATGCTGGGCATCATTTGTTTATGGGTTTTGCCTCTTCGCTCCCAGCAAGTGCTGCTGCAACAGGACTCTGTGAGGCGTGATCCAGCGGCCCATGCCAAGAACTGCGCTGTGCAGCCGCTGGTGTGTGCTTAAAGTATGCAGGCTGGCCGTGTTGATACTGTGCCGATCAGGCTTCCGCTGGCAGCAAAGAGGCTCGCTCTGACTGGTTGGAGGGCCTATCGCCTCTGGGATCGTTGCGACTGTATTGACCTCAGTGCGGCCTTTGCGTATCACACACTTCAATCCATATTCCCAGTGTTGCTGATCGTGCTCTCTACTGCGAGTGGCATTCTCGGTAGAGAGGATGGGCTTACTGAACAGATTATCAGTTGGTCTGCCCAGTTCTTTCCCGAGGCTTCTTTGCCACTGATTCGCACCACTCTGCTCAAGTTGCAATCTGCCAGGGCCAGTGCTGGTTGGTTTGGGTTGGGGATGTTGTTGCTCACCTCCAGCAACGCCTATCTCACACTGCAGCGTGGGGCTGACCGTCTCTGGGGCGATGACTCGGCCATCCCTTCCGTTGCCGCTCCCATTCAGCAACAGCAGCCCTGGTTCGCTGTTCGCCGCTTTGTATTGCAACGCCTCAAGGCGTTTGGGTTCGTGGGTTCAGTCGGTCTCCTGTTGGTGATTGATCAGCTCACCACTAACCTCCGATCAATGGGCACGCAGACGTGGCGTTCCATGTTTGATTCACACTTCTCCTGGTTGATCCAGGTCTTCCTTCCTGACCCGACCGTGTTGAATCTGGTGGGGTCGCTGCTCATCTCCGTGTTGGTGGCACTTCTTCTTTTGCGCGTGTTGCCTTCAGGGGTGACGCCTTGGCGTCCCCTGCTGCCTGCTGCGTTGTTGATCGGGGTGGTGCAGTTGGTGTTGAACTTAGCGGTGGGCCGCAGTCTCGTTTCCCTAGGGACCCGCTTTCAGGCCTATGGCGTGATCAGTGGTGTGCTCGTGCTGACTCTTTGGGTCTGGTTGCAGGGTCTGATTTTTTATTACGGCATCGCATGGAGCGTCGTTCTGGGCCGGCGGCGCAGTGGGGGCGATCCACACCTCGATTCGGCCGATCGTCTTGCGCCATTCGCGCGAGGATGATGGGAGCTAGGAGTAAACGCGTGGCCCGACCAGGTCTCTCCCTCCGACCACTCCCCGCCAGCCTTTTGCTGCTTGCTGCCGGTGTGGGCTCCATCGTTCTGATTGGCCTTCTCAGCCTTGCCTTGGTGCCTGTGCTGCTGGGGGCTGGCCTCCTGCTTTGCTTTTTGGTGGGCGTTGTGCTTTTCAGTTGGGCTGGTATTGAGGGGCTTGCGGCTCTGGAGAGGTGGATCGAAAGCGACCCTCGCTTTCAACGCTGATGGAGCGGCGGATTCCCTGGGTCTGGATTCTGTTGGGTGCTCTGCTGCTCTTGGCACCGGGACCTGCTGGACGGCTCATCCTTGATCTGCTGGGTGGACTCACCCTCATCATTGTGCTGCTGCCATTTTTGCTGGCCGGCGGTGGATGGGTGGCGTGGAGAATCATTAGCAGCCGCGTGCGCACTTGTCCCACCTGCGGACTCACCACCCTGTCGGCGGTGAACTGCCCGGCCTGTGGATCCCGACTTGATCTAGATGGACCACAGGCTCGTGGCGTCGATCAGCAAACACAGGCACCAATGGACGCCGGATTACGGCGAAATCCGCTTTCTGCCTCGTTGTTCAACCGCTCTCTTTTCATTCAGGTCGATGACGACCCTGGGAGGGACCAAGCGAGCCGCACGACTGGTTCAGAACGCGAGGCAACCGATGTGACTATTGACGTTGCTGCCAGGCCGATCAGTGACAACGAACCGCCGGAATGATCCAGCACCGATGACACTGTTTGTGTTGATCGTATCCAGAAGAGATTGAGGAGACCCCCAGGTGAGTACGGTCTCCCATCGCTAACGGCCGACACCACATGAGGGTTAGTGAGTCAGCGGGACCCCTGGCCGTAAACATACAGACTCTGCTTCGGGCATCTACACTTGATACCGTTCGCGCCGCCTATCTATCCAATATTGTCGACATCGCCGATGTCCCCACTGATTGTCTCCGTGAACACCATTGAAGCTTGAACCCTGTTGTCAGCGGTTTTTTCAACCGCCGGCATCACTGTTCACCGACGCTCAAGCGGCTGAGACTGGTGACTCGCCTCTATGCGGCTGCTGAAAGATCAACCGAGCCGCGGGAGATTGGCCCAACGGAACCGAGCAGAGGCGCGGCCAGCAGGAACGGACCGGTCCTCTCTTCTCCTACGTCCCCAACCAAGGACCGAATCCCCAAGCGCCACGCCATGCGGCAGGCACAGGAGTTGGACCACTAGGTGCTCGACCGGCTGACTCCAAGCTTTTTCAGGCTGTACCCCGAGGGTGCCTGGCCCCCAGTCCCTCCTGAGCAGTTGCTGATGGCCCTGTTGCTGCAGGGGATCTACGGCAATCGCACGGAGCGGATGCTCACAGATGCGCACAGGAATCGCCCGATTGGCCGATCGACCTCCCCACATGGCGCCGACAAACGCCGCCGGTGGTGGTGCAAGCGCTACAGCAATCGGTTGAGCGGCAATTTCAGCGGGCTCCTATCCGCTGGCTGCGTTGGTATGGTCCAGCTCCTGCAACCGCCGTTCGCGAAGGAACAGGAACAAAGGAGCACCGCAGGCGAAGGCCAGTGTCACACAGCAGAGGAGGCAGATCGCGATGCCCTTCACCTGCAGCCGACGGGCTTCTGCCACCATCCAGATGGTTATGGCTGTAGCGCCAATGAAAAGATCACGCGAAAGAGACTGCGCCGCTGGATTGGCATTCGCCAGGCGGAGGAACAGACCCAGATCAAAGGCGCTGTTGCTGAGCTGGATGAACTCCAGATTGGCCAGCCAGGGCAGGACGGCTCCCGCCACCGCCAACGCCAGATAGAGCCACTGAAGTCGATGCGAACTGGCGGGCGCCCCTGTGATCGGAAGGAAAGTGGGCCGTTCTGACCGTTCCGGGATTGTCATGGCTGCGTCTCGATGAATGGGGCGGCAGTGGCTTGATCACTTGCGTTGACCTCAAGCTGCAAGACCTCTTGCTCCACCTGCTGCAGTACGGCTTCGCAACGGTGGCCGTAGGCCAGTGCACGCTGATAGAGCTCCGCCATTCTTTCCACCTCAAGATCCTCCGACTGGAGCTGGGCCAGGGCCAGCTCCAGTGCCGTGAGGGCCTGGCTGTATGTGAGTTCGCCGATCTCCGCGGCCCAGGCGGGCGGAACGCCGGCAAGGGGGCCTGCTGCGCGGGCTTTGGCCTGTGGCTTGCTTTTGCGTAGGGTCATGAAGGGGGCAAGCTGACGAAAGACTCCACCATGGCTTCGCCGATGGGGCTGGTGTCGGTGACCTGAACGTCCGCTAGCCCATCAGTCCATTCCAGCTGAAGGTGCTGGCCGATGCCCACCTGTCTGAGCGAACGCACCAGCTGACCGTTCTCGCCACGGGCCAGACAGAAGCCCCGACGCAGCAGGCGTTGAGGCGAAAGGGCTTCGCGCAGATTCTCCAATTGCTGAAGCCGCTGGCGACGGTACTGCAGGACCCGGGCGGGATGGCAACGGTCACGCTGGGCCGCTAGGGCGAGCAGGTTCTGGCGGTGGCTCTGCAGGCGCCAGCGCAATTCGCCGCCCAGCTGGGACCTGAGCGAGCGCAGGCGCTGGAGGGCACTGGCGCGGTCCGGCAACAGGGCCACCAGCGCAGCGGTAGGTGTGGCGGCCCGATAGTCCGCCACCAGGTCAGCGATGGTGGTGTCGCTTTCATGGCCGAGCCCGGTGATGACGGGGAGCGGGCACGTTGCCAGAGCCTGGGCCAGTCGTTCACCATCGAAGACGGAGAGATCTTCACGGCTCCCCCCACCACGGGCCAGCACCAGCGCCTCAAGGCCGAGGGCGCCGGCGTGCCGGCCCGCAGCGGCAATGGCACGACAGATCTCGTCCTCCACGCCCCCCTGCACAGGGATCGGCAGGATCACGATCCGGGTGGCCGGCCATCGTTCCCGCGCGGTGCGAAGCATGTCCGCGAGCGCTGCGCTCGGCACGCTGGTGAGTAAGGCAATCGCCTCGGGGAGAGCGGGGAGGGGACGTTTGCGGGCGGCACTGAAGATCCCGGACGGTTCCAGCAGGTCGCGGACCCGCTCAAAACGACGCAGCACACTGCTGAGGCTTGGCCGAACGTCGAGAACCTGTACACAGAGAGTGGCCCGCGCCGGCCAGAAATTCAGCTTCCCCACCACCGTGACGCCGTCCCCATCGCCGGGGCGAAAGCTGAGACGCGGCAACTGGGAAGCCCACACCACACCGGCAATGGAGGCCTCTTCGTCCATCAGCGTGAGCCAGAGGTGACCCTTCTTGAGCTGAGGCCGGGACACCGTGGCTTCGATCAGGAAGCGTGGCGCGAAGCCCCGCTCGATCAAAGTGCCGATCGCCACGTTGAGTTCGGCGACGCTGAAGCGGGGGAGAACACCGGTGGCGGAGTCAGCGTTCAAGACGGCCGTAGCAGAAACCCCAGTAGAGACTCACGGCGGCGGCCACCAGGAAAATGGATCGGCCGCTGGGGTGATCAAAACGGACCAATCCCGCGGCGCACACCACGAGGGCTGTGCTCAACAGGCGAGATCCTTCGCGTCGGTTCTTGACGTAGAACGGAGCCATGCGAGCAACGTCGGCACGGAAGGCCCAGTCTTGCCGATCAGCAGTCGTCGTGGTGGACCAGTGGACAGGCCCACTGTGAAACGTCAAAGGAATAGGCCCCACCACTCCTGAAGAAGCGGCGAGGCCAATGGGACGCTGCAGGCAGGAAATCAGCCCAGGCCGATCTGGGAGAGAATTCCCTGGCCGGTCAGCACTTCGGTGGTCAGGCCGATCACGAAGCCCAGCATGGCCAGGCGGCCATTCCAGGTTTCCGCGAAGTTGACGAAGCCGAAGCGGGGGGAGGTGGAGTCAGCCATGACGCAAGCTCAATGACAGATCAAATCGTAACGAAAGATGGGGATGGCTTGACAGTTGCCGGCCTGTCGTTGGGAGGTTCGGGAATCCGTTCTGGTGATGCTTGCTCCACCGTGTTTCCGAGGGTTCTACCAACTGCCAACGACCAACCGGCAAACAGCCAGCAGTTATTGAGCCAGCAGACAGCCACAGACAACTGCGGCAGAGGCCGCCGACCACCACTTCGCAAGCCAACCCGCCGCAGTTCAGCCCTCCGCAACCCAGCGCTCGGCAATCCACCCCTTTGCGATCGTTCACTCCGCACGCTTCAGCGATCAACGCTCCACCCGTCAACGCCCCACCGATCAACATCCCATCGTTTATCCCGCCATCGATAACCACCCCTTCAACCAGCACGCCGGCGGCCAACACTTCGGTGAACATCTCACCAACGACCACCGCGCCATTGGCCATCCCGCCGCTGATGTCCGCGCCATCAGTCGCTGCGCGACCGACCATCCGGCCACGGCCCAGCTGGTGGCTCGACTGCCGCGGGAGCCGCAGCTCGTGCTCGTCACCGATCTCGACGGCACGCTGCTGGAGGGCAGTCCGGCGGCCAAAGGCGCCTTCTACGCCTGGCTGGAGCAGCGCCGCGACCGGGTGCTGCACGTCTTCAGCACCGGCAGGGATCTGGCCTCCGTGGGTCGCTTGCTGCTCCAGGAGACCATCCAGCGGCCACCAGCTCCCCATCTGGTGATCAGTGACGTGGGCGCCACCGTGGCCTGTGGCACCAGCCTGGCGCTACTGCCGGGTCTGGTGGATCCGATCGATCGCCGCTGGCAGGGCTGCGCGGAACGGCTGGCCCCTCTGCTGCGGAACCAGCCCGGGCTCAGCCCCCAGCCGGTGAGCGCCCACCGCCGCCTCGCCTACGACGTGGATCTTGGCAAGCTCGACCCGGGCCTGCCGTCCCGCCTGAGCGACTTGGGGGTGGATTGCCTCATCTCCGCCGACCGCTACCTGGATGTGCTGCCGGCGGGAGTCAACAAGGGCTCGACACTGCAGGCACTGGTGGAGTGGCTGGAGCTGGATCCGAACACAGTGATCACCGCCGGCGACAGCCTCAACGATCTGGCCATGTTCGAGACCGGCCTCAAGGGCGTGATGGTGGGCAATGCAGAACCCGCCCTGCGCCAGGAGCTGCCCCGGCTGCAGCGCACCTATGCGGCGCGCGCTCCTGGCTGTGAGGGTATAGCGGAGGGGTTGAGGCATTTCGGCTTTGCCCACCTGTTCGACTGACACTTCGGGCCAGCCCTTCGACGTCGGCTCGTCGCTGCCACATCTTCGCCGCCGTCATGTTGCGGTTATTTGCGGGCAGCGGGCTTGGCGCGGCTCGTGGGCAGGGCCTGGCGGGGATCCTCCGGCCAGGGATGGCGCGGATAGCGGCCCCGAAGCTCGGCGCGCACCTGCCGGTAGCTGCTGCCCCAGAAGCCGTCGAGGTCCTGGGTGATCTGGACCGGGCGGCCCGCGGGGGAGAGCAGGTGCAGGGTTAAGTTCAGGCGCCCCTGGAGCAGCGCCGGCGTGCGGCTGCAACCGAACATCTCCTGCAGCCGCACGGCCAGCACGGGGGGAGAGTGGCCGTAGTCGATCGGTACCAGCCGTCCGGATGGCACCAGCAGCTTGGCAGGCAGGAGCTGGTCCAGGTCGCGGCGGCAATCCCAGGGGATCCCCGACCAGAGCGCTTCCTGTAGATCGAGCGCCTGCAACTCCTGCAGGGAACGCCGGCCGGCGAGTTGATCGCCGAGCCAGGCGCCGAAATCACCCCCCAGGGCCGCCTCGCTCCGGTCGGGCCAGGGTGGCCCCAGCTCCCGATGGGCCAGGCAGAGGCGTTGCTGCAACTGCCGGCTGCCGGCGCTCCAGGGCAGGGCGATGAGGCCGTGCTCCCGCAGGCCCGCCATCAGGGCGTCCTGCACCTGATCGAGCGGGGCGTCCTGCCAGGGCCGCCGGCTCAGCACCAGGGCCCCCAGTCGGTGCTCCCGCACGGCCACCACCCGTTGCTCCTGGCCATCCCAGCGAACCGTTGCCACGCTGCTGCCTTCAAGCTGGGCCAACTGCTCCAGGCTGGCCCTCGCCAGGGGGAGGGCCAGCAGAATCCGCGCCTCGCTGCCTCCGGCGTCGGCCCGGGCGATGGCCAGGACCTCGGCGCCCGCCAACGGATCGCCGGGATGGAGCCGGGCGCCGCGACCGTTACGCATCAGAAAGCGGCCCCCGGCTTCCTGACGGGCCAGGGCCACCTGCTCCGGGTAGGCCAAGCCGATCAGCTCGGCCGCCTGCTGGGCTTCAGAGCCACCCGTGCTGGCTCTGAAGCCGCTGGTCGCCAACGGTTGGGCCACGCGCCACCCGCCCGCCTGCCGCTGCAGCTGTGCCAGCTGTTGGAGCAGGAGCTGACGGCGAGGGTCAGCGCCTCCTTGCCTCAACCAGTCGAGCCGCCGCAGCAGATCCGAGCCGGCTTCCTGTAGCCCGAGCGGATCGCGGGCCTCCAGCAGCACCGCCAGCTCGCAGGCCAACGGCAGCAGGTTGCGCTGCTTGGCGATCAGCAGCATGTGGGCGAGCCGGGGATGCAGGCCTAGCTGGGCCATGGCACGGCCATGGGCCGTGATGCGGCCGTGGACGTCCGTGGCTCCGAGCTGGCCCAGCAGGTCGATCGCCGCCAGCAATGGCTGCTGTGGGGGGGGATCCAGCCAGGGCAACGACCCCCCGGCTCCAGCGCCCCACTGCGCCAGTTGCAGGGCCACCGGCAGGGGATCCCGCTCCAGCAGCTCCGGCAGATCGAACGGAGGACGCCGCTGCTGCTCTGCCGGCGACCAGAGCCGCAGACAGCGGCCCGGGCCCAGTCGTCCGGCCCTGCCCTGACGCTGGGTGGCTGAGGCCTGGCTCGCTGGCTGCGTGACCAGCCCATCCATGCCGGTGCCGTGATCGAAGCGGCTGCGACGGCTGAGGCCGCTGTCGATCACCAGACGCACCCCCGCGATCGTGAGCGAGCTCTCGGCGATGGCGCTGGCGAGCACTACCTTGCCCGCCTCGCTGCGTGCCTCCCGCATGGCCGCCGACTGCGCTCCCAGCGGCAAGCCACCGTGCAGGGGGGCAAGTTCCAGCTCCGCCCCCCAGCCAGTGGCCTGGATCGCCCGTTGGCATTGGAGGATTTCCCGCTGCCCGGGCAGAAACACCAGCACGGTTTCGCCTGTGCCGCGGGCTTCCAGCCAATGCTGCTCAAGCCCGCGCACCACCTGCTGCTCCAGGGTCTCCTGCGGCCTCGGGGGCTGGTACGCCAGTTGCACCGGGAAGCTTTTCCCTTCACTGCGGATCACTGCGGCCTCCGGCAGCTGGCGGGCCAGCGGGGTGAGATCCAGCGTGGCCGACATCACCAGCAGTCGCAGCTCCGGCGCCAGCAGTGGCCGGGATTCCAGTAGTAACGCCAGGGCGAGATCCGTGTCCGCTCGGCGCTCGTGAAACTCGTCGAAGATCACACACGACACGCCCGTGAGTGCGGGATCTCCTTGCAGCCGCCGCAGGAACAGCCCATCGGTCAGCACTTCAAGCCGGGTGGCTGCCGAACAGCGCTGCTCAAGCCGCACCCGATAGCCCACCGTGCCGCCCACCGCTTCATCGAGGCTGGCGGCGAGCCGCTGTGCGGCGGCCTTGGCCGCCAGACGCCGGGGCTCCAGCATCAGAACGGTGTGGGGTTCAGCCTGGGGCAGTTGCTCCTGCAGGCGGCGCAGTAGCGCCAGCGGGACACGTGTGGTCTTGCCTGCTCCGGGGGGGGCGTGCAGCAGCACTGTGGATCCGGCCGGCTCAAGCCGCTCCAGGATGTCCGGCAGAACCGCCTCAATCGGCAGGGGGGCCTTGGACGGGCCAGAGGCCGGAGGGAAGCTACGACCGAGCGGTTGCATGCCGGATCTCAGCGGCAGTCCGACGATGGTCCCCGGCAACGCAGGCGGGGGGTCAGCCGGAGGTCGCTGCGGGATCAGCCGAGCAGCTTCAGGATCAGAGCCAGCAGGGCGGTGCTGAGCAGCCCGAGGGATGCCAGCAGTCTCACCAGGGGTCCGATGGACAGGGCCAGCGAGGACATAAAGAAAAACGGAAGAAACCGATGCGTCCGTTTTAGCGCCCCTCTGGACCACAGGTGGTGGTCTTAGCCACGTTTCTTTGCCTGTTGATCAGGGGTAGCGCCGCTGCCACGCCGATCGTCAGCAGCTTGCGCACGGCACCGCCGGCCGCCTTTCAACGCACGTGACGGGCGCCATCCACCGGGTGATACGCCTCGCCGGTGGTTTCTTCGTAGACGACTGCCGGCAAGCCGGTTTCAAACATCGTCTGCAGGGCTTCCTTCAGGTAGGGGTTCCAGCCCCCGGTTGTGACCTTGCCGTGCCGCACGGTCCAGTCCCAGGTGCCCTGCAGGTCGCGGGGGATCCTGCCCTCCCGATCGCGGCGTGCCACGAGATCCTGGGATTCCACCAGGCCCACCAGGATCGGATCCTTGCCGTAGGAGGGCGTGAGGCTCAGCTCCAGGCGGATCGGATCCTCCTTCGTGAGCTGGAGGCGAAACCGGGGAGGAAGTTTGAGGCTGCGCAGAACGGCCGCCACGATTCGAGTTCTCTGATCCAACTGTCGGCCTCCGCCGTGATTCGGTTCTACGTTCTGGTTGTACCAGCCCATGGGACCGCAGCAGGCTGATCCGGTGCGCATGTGCGCAAGCCAAGGCTCCGCTCAGAGCGGGTAGCAGTTCATGGCGCCTTGGCTGGGCTAAGGGGTTTCCGGAGGAAGAACCGTTTCCTCCGCACCATCACTGAAGCGCACTGTCAACAGATCCTCCTGGGTAAGGCTGCCGTCGGCGTCGAGTAACTCCGGGTGGATGGTGAGACGGCCGGTGCGGTCAGTGCTCTCCGGCTGAGCACTGACCGGGGCGAAGGGGCTGGGAAACGGGAGATCGGCGGGTCGGGAGACCGCTGTGAATCCCTTGGCCATCACCCGGAACGCCTGCCACAGCAGGCCAAGCAGGCAGGCGCCGTAGAGGAGGGGAAACAGGCGGGCGAGAAAGGGGTCCATCGGTGATGGGCAAGCTGCCGTGGCCGTGGAAGGCCATGGCCCATCATCGCCTGCTTGAAGACCCGGGTGCCATGCTCCAGGCCCAGAGGGTGCTGCAGGCGGCGCCAAAGGCGAGAAACACCAGCAGAACGCTGCTTGTGTCCATATTCATTCATAAAAGTTCTTCAACCCTAGGGGCGGAGCGTCTTGCGTGCAGAGATCCTTTGAGCCTGCGCTTTGCCGCACTTCGTCACACCTTCACTGCCGCAGGCGTTCCTCAACGCCAGGCAACACCGTTACGGTCGGAATCACGTCCCGTTCCTGTTCTGATCGCCATGTCCATGAGGCGTTTGTCTCTCCGCCAGCTGCCTTATCTGCTCCCCCTTGCCGTTCTGCTGGCCTCCCCGGTGCTCACCCGGCCCGCTCCTGCGCCGGCCCAGGCTCAGCCAGGCGGTGCGCCTGGGCTCTCCCGGCAGTCGTTCGTCGCGGACGCTGTCCGCAGCGCCGGGCCGGCGGTGGTGACGATCGACACGGAGCGCACGGTGGTGAGCGGTGGCGGCTCAGGGCTGCCGCGCGGCCTGATGGCTGATCCCTTTTTCCGCCAGTTCTTCAACCTGCCCCAGGCTCAGCAGCCGTCCCAGCGCACCGAGCGGGGTCAGGGCAGCGGTGTGATCTTCCAGGCCGATGGCCTGCTTCTGACCAACGCTCACGTGGTGGAGAACAGCGACCGGGTGTATGTTGGCCTCAAGGATGGGCGCCGGGTGGAAGGGAAAGTGGTGGGGCTTGACCGGCTCACCGATCTCGCCTTGGTGCGTTTGCTGAGCCCGGGGCCGTGGCCGGTGGCCAGGCTCGGGAACTCTGATGCGCTGCAGGTGGGCGACTGGGCGATTGCAGTGGGCAATCCCTTCGGTCTCGATAACACCGTGACCATGGGGATCATCAGTAACCTCAACCGCAACGTGAGCAAGCTGGGCATCACCGACAAGCGGCTGGATCTGATCCAGACCGATGCCGCCATCAATCCCGGCAATTCCGGCGGGCCCTTGCTCAATGCCGATGGTGAAGTGGTGGGGATCAACACCCTGGTGCGCTCCGGCCCCGGCGCCGGCCTTGGTTTTGCGATTCCGATCAACCGCGCCCGCAGCATCGCGAATCAGCTGCTGGCCACCGGCCGAGTGGACCACCCGATGATCGGCGTCGGCCTCGACAACGTGCCCGGCACAAATCCAGGCAGCGCCCCGCGCGGTGCCCTCGTGCGCTCGGTGCTGCCGGGCAGCCCTGCCGCATCAGCGGGTCTGCGGCCCGGCGATGTGATCGTGGCGGTCGAGGGGCGTCCGCTGCCCGGCCCCGCCCAGATGATCGCCGCCGTGGAAAGCAATGGTGTGGGCCGGCCGATGGCGTTGCGCATCATCCGGAACGGCGCTGACATCGACCTTCAGGTCACCCCGACCGCCATGGTGGGCCAGGGCCAGCGGCGCTGATCGATCTCCGGTGCCCAGCGATCCGGGCCACTGAGCAGCTCGCAGAAACGGACGGTGATCAGCAGGGCCACAAAAACGAGCACTGCTGCAGAACCCGGCGAGAGGAACCACGAAGCGAAAGGTCAGAGAAAAGCCATTGGGTCGTCAGACCCAATGGCTTGCTCGTTGGCGTTCAGGCTTGAGTCAAACGGGCTTGGGTCCGTCCTCCTTGGGACAATCGGCCGTGCGCCAATCGGCATTGCGATTGGATCTTGTGAACCATGCAGCCGCTGGTTGAGCGCTGCCGGCCGGAGGGGCTGGCAGCGCTGGGGCGACAGTTCAGAGGCCACCGTCAGAGCACATCCGGGCCAGCCACGGAAAACTCCTGATTCACTTTGAGAGCCGTGGGCTGGCTCTGCCCCGGAGGGTCGCTGAGGCGGCTCGGCGGACTGCCGAGCTGCTGGCGCATCATCCACTCGGTAGCGGCCCGCTGGGTTTGCCAGGCCTGGAGCAACTGTTTGGCCAGACCGCGCAGCGACTGGGCGTCTCCGGTGGAGTCGATGACGCGGGTCATGCGCTCCAACTCAAATTGCTGGCCAAGGGTGAGGGCGAGCGGTTCGGACATTCCTGGCATCGCGGCGGATCAATGAGCCGCCCCAATGCTACGAAGTGTTTCGAGGTCGCTCGTATCGATCGCCACAGAGTTAGAGGGATCGTGTCAGGGTCCCACCATGGCGGGTCTCGCGCCCAGGGATCAGTGGTGCATCCGCAGCTGCTCTACACACTCGGTGATGCAGGCACCATCATCCAGTGAGCAAGTGGTGATGCATTCGAAGTAAGACTCGACAGAGTCTCCTGCGGCATCTCGCCCGAGGGCAGCATCCATGGCGATCATGCCGCCGTCAAGGGCGTCGGCGCCAAAGGAGGAGGAGGAGGTCAGACGGGGATCGCTCATTGGTCTTGCGGCGTGGGATACGGTCAGGATATGCAGATCAATAGGAGGGGTCCAGGAAAATGAGTTTTCCTGCCTAAGCCTTCATGAAGTTTTCTGTGGTATTCGCTGCATAGAGCGGGCTCTCAGGCGCTTCTCCTGCCTCAGGTCCAGGTGATGCATCCGGCCGTAAGCGGGTGTGGAGTGGCGGGAAGCGGGCCTGGCCATGGTTGGCGCCCCGCGCAAAAGGCCTGGGCACCACTGACCCGGCACAGCTGAAGCCCGGCTCCGACAGCGGGTGATCAGACGTTGAGGGGCCGGTGGGATGCACCGATTGGTCCGGTTGCTTTCGGTTGGTACCCCTGCTTCCTGGTGGCCAACCGTCTGGGGTTGGCGCTGTGGCTTGCCCTGGCTGCGGGCGGCCGCGCTCAGTCCTGGCGGGTCTTGCGCGAGGCCGCTTTGGCCTGCTGCTTTTCCTTGTTGGCGGCCGTTCTGGCGCGACGGGCCTGGACCTCCTGCTCCAGCCGCTCGGCTTCGGCCTCTTCGCGCTTTTTCTCCAGGTAGTAGGCGTAATCCCCCCGGTAGAGCACCAGCTCGCCATCGCGCAGCTCCACGATGCGGTTGGCCACCTGGGCGATGAAATAGCGGTCGTGGGAGACGATCAGCGCCGCCCCGTCGTACTCCTGCAGTGCCTGCTCGAGCATCTGCTTGGCGGGGATGTCGAGGTGGTTGGTGGGCTCGTCAAGGATCAGCAGGTTGCAGGGAGTGAGCAGCATCAACGCCAGAGCCAGCCGCGCCTTTTCGCCGCCGCTGAGCTGCCCCACCTGTTTGAACACCGCATCGTTGCTGAAGCAGAAGCTGCCCAGCAGGGAGCGCACCTGGGTCTGGGTCCAGTCGGGCACCGCCTCGAACAGGGTGTCGATCACGGTTTTCTCCAGATCGAGTGCCTCGGCCTGGTTCTGCTCGAAGTAACCCGGCACCACGTTGTGATCGCCAAGGCGGGCGATGCCCTCGTCGACCGGCTCCAGACCCATCACCAGGCGCAGCAGCGTCGATTTTCCGGCGCCGTTGGGGCCGACAAAGGCGATCCGATCGCCCCGCTCCACTTCGAGCCCTGCGCCGAGAAACAGGATCCGGTTGCCGTAGCTGTGGCTCATGTCTTCGATCAGCGCCACCTGCCGGCCGGAGCGGGGCGCCGGCGGGAACTGGAAGCTGGGGCCGGACACCCCTTCCAGCGGAGCTTCGATCCGCTCCACCTTCTCCAGCAGCTTTTCGCGGCTCTTGGCCTGGGTGCTGCGGGTGGCGCTGGCGCGGAAGCGGTCGATGTAGGCCTGCTGGCCCGCCAGTTCCTTCTGCTGCCGTTCGAAGGCGGCCTGGGTGGCTTCCCTCTCCAGTGCCTTCTGCTCAAGGTGCTGGCTGTAGTTGCCCAGGTAGGTGCGGGAGATGCCGCGCTCGGTTTCCACGATCTGGTTGCAGATCCTGTCGAGGAAGGTGCGGTCGTGACTGACCACAACGATCGGCACGGGCTGGGCCACCAGGTAACCCTCCAGCCACTGGATCGTTTCCACATCCAGGTGGTTGGTGGGTTCGTCGAGCAGCAGCAGATCGGGATCCTGCAGCAGGACCTTGCCGAGCGCGATCCGCATCTGCCAGCCGCCGGAGTAGTCGCCCACCGGCAGGTCGGCGGATTCGGGGGTGAAGCCGATCGTGGGCAGGAGCTTGTCGATGCGGGCGTCGAGTTCGTAGCCGTGCAGGGCTTCGAAGCGGCTGTGCAGCCGCCCCAGTTCGTGGATCAGATCGTCGAGATGATCGGGGTCGGTGCTGGCCTGCTCGCTCGCCATTTCATGCTCCACCCGGTGCTGCCGGATCAGCACCTCGGCGGCCTCCCCGAACGCCTGGAAGAGCTCCTCCCGCACGGTACGGCTGGGATCCACATCGAATTCCTGCTTGAGGTACACGATGCGGGGATTCCCCTGGCGCACCACCTGGCCGCTGCTGGGTTCCTCAAGCCCGGCGATCAGCCGCAGCTGGGTGGATTTGCCGGCACCGTTCACCCCCACCAGACCGATACGGTCGCCTGGCTTCACTTCCCAGGTGACGTCGCGCAGCACTTCGCCGGTGGGGTAAAGCTTTGAGACGCGTTCCAGACGAAGCACAGCGTGGGGGGTATTGGGAGTTGTGTCCCATCATCACGCCTGTGCCCGCCTGGAACCGTATCGGCACACTGGAGGGAGGAGAAAGGCGCCGCGATGATGACCCACCGGCTGGAGCCATGGTGAAACGACTGGAGCAAGTGGCGGCGCTGGTGGTGGCCGCCGGTCTGGCACTGGTGAGCTACTGGCTGTTCTTCAGCTGGTCGCAGGGTGGCCGCTCCGATCGCCTGGCTCCGCGCAGCCTGACGCCCATGCCGGAAGGAACGGGAACCGAGCTGGCGCGCCCCCAAGGAACAGCCGCGCCGTTAGCAGGGGGCAACCTGCCGCTGCCAGCGGACCGCACATACCCCTGAGCTGGCGCACCTCCCTCTTCATCAGACGTGCGCCAAGGGGCTTGCGCAGAGCCACGCCGGCCGGGTTACGTAGAGCTCGCTGGCCTGGCCTGAGCAGATAGCTGCGCACCTCGATCAGAGCCCGCCGCGCGCCTTGACCAGCCACTGCCGCGTGCCTTCATCGTGGCTGGCCAGATGCTCCTTCACCTGCTCAGCGGTGACGGGCAGATTCCATTGCGCGCCCAGTTCCACGATCCGCTGCAAGGTGCCCTTCGGGTCTTGCAGCGCCTGGCGGAACAGCAACTGGGTGAGCTCGTGGTCTTGCTGGATGCGGGCGTACAGCTCGGCAACGGGGGTTGGAGCAGCGCTGGAATCTGTCATGGAAACGGATGGGAGCCGTTGATCTGGTTCGACGTTATGGGTGGCTGGTGAGTGGGGCGAGAGATTGTGTGGTGTTGATGGACTTCGGCACCAGGCTGCGGCGGAAGGGGCGTGCCTCCCGCGGGGCCCGCAGCAGCTGGGAGAACAGCACCGCCAGCGCCTTCCACTCCGGCGGAGCCTGACGCTGCGGCCAGCTGCCCGGGGTGCAGTACAGAAACTGAATGAGCGCGTTGTGGCTGTCCCAGCTGAGCGCCTCCCAGGCCAGTGCCACGTTCCGTTCGCGTTTGGCCAGGCAGCTGGCCGGCAGGGGCGCCGGCAGGCCAGGCAGCTGCAGGGTGGCCTCGCTGAACGGCGGCAGGTCGGCGGTGAGGCGGCCTTCCAACCCCCGCTCGCTGATGGCTTCGAGCTGGAGCGTGCAGGTGATCCCCTCTGCCCGCAGCTGGACCGGCAGGTGGAGCGCCAGCCAGGGGGTGGGATCGAGACAGGGGGGATCGATGCAGCAGCGCAACGCCACCAGCAGGGCAAAGGTGTTGAGGCCGCCCCAGAACAGCCCCACCCAGTGGGTGGTGGGAGCCAGCGGGCCCGCCTGCAGCTGCAGCAGCACGGCGCTGAGGTTGGCGAGGTTGACCACCAGCAGCACGAGCAGCGGCAACATCAACGACCAGGCGCCTCCGCCGTGCTGGCGCAGGCGGTGCTTGGGCGTGATCGTGAAGCCTCCGCCCGGCATCACCAGGCTGCGCAGCACGGTGATCGCCAGTGGCACCGCCAACAGCCAGCTCATCAGCTCCGGCAGCAGGGCATGGCGGGAGCCGCGGGTGAGCCAGCCCACCAGGGCCAGTTGGCTGCAGAGCACGGGCAGGGCGTAAACGAGAAACTGCTCGAGCGTCATGCGGATCGGCAGGATGCCCAGCAGCCCCACACACAACGGCATCAGCAGCAGGATCAGCCGGGGCAGGTTGTTGAACCAGTGCAGCAGTCCCTCGCTGTAGGAGAAGCGCTGCTGGGCCGAGAGCCCCCGCAGCCGCAGCGGATTGGCGTTCAGGCGCAGGGTCTGCAGGGTGCCGGTGCACCAGCGCAAGCGCTGCTGGACGAAATCGGCCATCGTTTCCGCCGCCAGACCGGCGCTGAGCTTCTCCGGCAGGTACACGAGGCGATGGCCGCGGGCGGTGAGCTCCAGGCCGGCCACGAAATCCTCGGAGAGCGCCCCCGGGTTGAACCCACCGATGGCCGCCAGCGCCGAACGCCGCACCACGAAGGAGGTGCCGGCACAGACGACGGCGGCATTGCCATCCCGCACCGGCTGGATCCAGCGGTAGAAGCTCTCCTCATCGGGCAGCAGCCAGCGCTCCATCGCCAGGTTGCGCATCAACGGATCGGCGTTGATGAAGGTCTGGGGGGTTTGCACCAGCGCCACATCCGCCTCCAGAAAGAAGCCGAGCGTGCGCTCGAGAAAGTGGGTCTGCGGGATGAAGTCGGCATCGAACACCGCCACCAGTTCCGCATGGCTGTGGCTGAGACCGAAATTCAGATTGCCCGCCTTGGCGCCGCGGCGATCGAGGCGGCTGAGGTAAGTGCAACCGAGGCGGTTGGCGAGCTCTTCCACCTCAGCGCGGCCGCTGTCGTCGAGCACGAACACGCGCTTGTGGGGATAACGCATCGCCGTCACGCCCACCAGACAGCGCCGCAACACCGCCAGCGGCTCGCCGCAGGTGGGAATCAGCACATCCACCGGCGGCTGCCAGGTTCCGATGCGGAAACAGGCTTCGAGTCGATCGGCCTGCCGCTCCCGTGGCGGAATCGCGCGCCAGCTGAGCAGGATCTGCATCATGCCGGTGCCCAGCAGGAAGGCTTCGCAGCCCAGCAGCACCAGAGAGAGGGTGAGCGCCAGCGCTGATGAGGTGTTGAGGCTGAAGCCCACCCGCCACACCAGGTAACGCAGCACCAGAAACAGCAGCAGCGCCACCGCCAATCGGCGCGCCGCCAGCGGACGCAGGGCTTCAGGCCGGTGGGTGAGCCAGCGGGCCGCCGCCAGCACCAACAGCACCGGCAGCAGGGCGGGGGCCAGCGAGGCCGAAGGAATCAGAGGGAAGGCGTCCAAGGTGGGGTCGGCGTTCCCTGAATACCGTCCCAACACCTTGCCGGATGCATTCCTGCGCCGTGGGAATCGCCGGCCGGGCCTGTGACAGGGTGCGTCTGAGCGTTGCTTGGCCAGCGGGAACGGGGCGCTCGCTTCAGGCCGCGCAGGGCGAGTCGAGCTCCTCCTGTTCGGATGCGGAGGCATCTTCCATGGTGCGGGCGTCGAGGCAGAGCACCTTGCGCAGTTGGGCGTAGTTGGAGGCCTGGGATTTGTGGCCCTCCTGGGCTGCGGCGAACTCCGCGCGCTGAAGAACGTGGTGCAGATGGGTGAGCAGATACGTGCTGATCACGGCGGACACAAGCACGTCACTTTTCTCGGCGCCGCGGCCCGATCGATCGCTGCGGCCGGCGGCGCGGGCTGCAGTGCTGGCGGCAGCCTGGGCTGGCAGTTTGCTGGCGGCGCGCCTGGCGGGTTTCGAGGCTGCCACCTGGCTTGCCTTGGTGTCGCCGGGGGTGGTGGGTCCGTCCGTGGCCCGGGTCACAGCTTTCGTCATGGCTTTGGTCATGGCTTGGGGGCGGCGCATGCGCAGAGCTCCACAAGCATACGGCTGGATACTATCCCTGTGCACCTCTGTACACTCGTGTGTAGAGCAAGCGCACCCTGGGGCCGTGGCCACCCGTCAGACCTCCGCCAGCGGCCGCCCCAAGTCACCTCGCATTCAGGTGGTGCTGCCTGAAGAACTCTGTGAACGGCTCGCCGCGGTGGCGGAGGCGGAGTCGCGCACGGTCAGCAACATGGCCAAGGTGCTCATCCAGCAGGGCCTGGATCGTCTCGATCAGCCGCCGCCCGAGCTGCCGCCGGAACGGCCGCGCGATGCCCGCAGTCAGCGCCAGTTGCGCACCGATCAGTTCCGCCAAGCCCTGGAGCGGCAGCAACGCAATGGACCAGGTCGTCTGCGGGGGGCGCCGCGGCGCCTACGGCTCTACCGGCCGGCGAGCTGAACGGCTTTCTGGTCCGTCGGTTGACCGCGGCTTGGGCTGGCCGGTGCCTGCGGCAGCGGCAGTGGCGGGCGCTCAGGTGGTGGGAGTTGCGCGTACGCCCAGCACTGCGCTGCGGGAGGCCCCGGTGACGGAAGGAAGGGAACCGGGATGGCGGTGGTGGTGCCACCAGGCCAGCAGCGCGAAACCCAGCGCTTCCCGCTGGGCTGGCTCCACCCCCAGCTCCGACAGGGGCCTCACCATCACGCCGCGGCAGCGCTGGCGGAGCTCACGCACCAGCGTGCCGTTGTGGGCGCCGCCGCCGGCCAGTACCAGCTCCACTGGCCGGGTGCCCCGCTCCAGGTCCTGAGCGACAACCGCCGCACTGAAGGCGGTGAGGGTGGCAAGTGCATCTGCCTGCTGGGTGGCAAGTCCTGAGTTCCCGGGTTCGGCTGCCAGGGCGAGTTCCTGCAGGCGGCGGCGCAGATCCTCCTGGCCGAACAGTTCGCGGCCGGTGGACTTCGGCGGTGGCAAGTGGAAATAGTCGTCCTGCAGCCAACGGGCGATCAAGGCGTTCTGCACCTTGCCGCGGGCAGCCCAGGCGCCATCGCGGTCGTAGCCGAGGCGGCCATCACTGAACTGCGCCACCGCAAGGTCGATCAGAGTGTTGGCCGGGCCGCAGTCCCAGCCCGTCACCGGGGCCTGCCGCTCCGGGCCACTGGCCGGCGGCAGCAAGGTGAGATTGGCGATGCCACCGAGGTTGAGCACCGCCCGCCAGCCGCCGATGCGTGGCAGCAACGCGGCATCGGCGGCTGGCACCAGTGGCGCGCCATGCCCGCCGAGTGCCAGGTCATGGGCGCGCAGATCAAACACCACCGGCGTGTGCAACAGCTGGGCCAGCAGGGGGCCCTGCAGGAGTTGCCAGCTGGCACCGCGACCTTCGGGTGTGGGCGGGCGATGCCAGAGGGTCTGGCCATGGCAGCCCACCAGCTCCGCCTCGCCGGCAGGATCGCAGCTGCGGGCGGTGCGCGCCTGTTCGATGGTGACCGCCTCCGCCAGATCCAATAGCGCGGCGGCGGTGTGTGGCTCCCCCTGACCCACCGCCACCAACTGGGAGCGCAGCTGCTCGGGGTAGGGGGTCGAGGTGCTGTGCAAGACACGCCAACGGGGATGGTCGCGAGGACCTTCAAAGCTGGCCAGCACGGCGTCGATGCCATCGGCGCTTGTGCCGCTCATCAGGCCCAGAACCTTCATCGGCTCAATGGGAGGGGAGGGCCTCGAGCGCCTCGCTGCTGCCCATCACCACCAGCAGTTCGTCCTCGTTGAGCACGTGGGAGGCCGGAGGGTTCACGGTGAGGTGGTTCTGGGGACCGGCCGCCAGCACGCTGACGTCGTGGTTCTTGCGCAGGTTCAGATCGCGCAACGAGCGACCCACGAACGCCGACGGCACCTTGATCTCCTCGATGCTGTTGCGGTCGTCGAGACGCAGCCGCTCCAGCAAGTTGGGCCGCACCAACTCCATGCCGAGCCGGGTGCCCTGCATCTTCGAGGGGAACACCACCCGATCGGCGCCGACCCGCCGGAGCATCTTTTCGTGCAGATCGCTGGTGGCCCGCGCGATCACCTGGCGCACGCGGCTGCCGGGAGCATCCTTGACGATCAAGGTGGCGGTGATGCTCGCCTCGATCGGCTCACTGATCGCCACGACCACCGTGCCCACATCAAGGGCGCCAGCTGCGCGCAGCGCTTCCTCATCGGTGCAGTCCACGACCCGCGCCTCGATGGCCGGGTCCACCTGGCGCATTTCATCGATCGCCCGCTGGGAGTTGTCGATGGCCAGCACTTCCGCATCGAAGCGGAGCAACTCCTTGCAGACGGCACTGCCGAAGCGGCCCACGCCGATCACGGCGAAGCTTCTCGATACCGTGTCGCTGCCACCTTGCCACTGCCACCACTGGGTCATGAGCGGTGCAACGGCAGGGGACACAGGGAAAGGCGCATGACGATCAGAGGGAGAGCTCTTCGCGGGGATAGCCCTCACGATTGTGGGTCCTGTTGGGGTAGAGGGAGGAGAGCAGCAGCAGAATCCCCACCCGGCCCACAAGCATGCCCACCATCAGCACCAACTGCCCCCAGCGGTTGAACTGGGCGGTGACGCCGACATCGAGCCTCACGGCGTCGAAGGCCAAGCACCGGGGCCATGGCCACCACGCACAGCACGAAGCAGGGCGAATGTGGTGGTTGTGGTGCCGACACCGATGATCGACAGCTGCATGACCGTGATCACCGAGGTGACGGTGAACAACCCTTCCCACCAGCACACGTCGTCGTTGGAGCAGAACGGGCTGGCCATCACCACGGTGCTCAGGGCGATCACCAGCATCCCTGTCACCAGGGTGAACCGCGGAACGATGAGACGTGCTGCCAGCCCGATCGTGTGATCACGTGTTGGGCTGGGGGGTCATGCGCAGGTAGGGCTTGACCTCAGTGACGCCTTTGGGGAACTTGGCCCGGGCGTCTTCGGTGGAGATCGAGGGAACCACGACGCAGTCGTCGCCCTGCTGCCAGTTCACCGGTGTGGCCACCTGGTGGTGATCGGTGAGCTGCAGGGAATCGATCACCCGGAGGATTTCATGGAAGTTCCGGCCCGTGCTGGCGGGATAGGTGATCTGCAGACGCAGTTTCTTGCTGGGATCGATGATGAACACCGAACGCACGGTGAGGTTGTTCAGCGCCTTCGGGTGGATCATCCCGTACAGATCGCTCACTGATTTGTCCGCATCCGCCAGGATCGGATAATCAACGATCGTGCACTGGGTTTCATTGATGTCGCCGATCCAGCCTTTGTGGCTCTCGGCGGAATCAACGCTCAGGGCAATCGTCTTGACATTGCGCTTCTCCCACTCCGGGCGCAGGCGGGCCACTTCACCCAGCTCCGTGGTGCACACGGGGGTGTAGTCAGCCGGGTGGGAAAACAGCACGACCCAGCTGTCGCCGGCGAAGTCGTAGAGGTTGATCGGACCCAGCTGGGAATCCTGGGTGAAATCGGGGACGGTGTCACCGAGTTGAAGAGGCATGGCAGGGGGGATGAGACATGGTTGATCGTGCCATAGCCCTGCGGTCAGCTGACCCGGGTGATCATCCAGTTACGCAGTCCCTCCAGGCCGAAGTTTGCGGTCGCTGACACAAACAGCATGGTGGGGTGCAAGGTGCGGGCCAGCTCCAGCGCCTGCGCGTCGCAGCGGTCGATCTGGTTGCCCACCATCTGACGCGGCGCGGTGCTGCCGAGGGTGTCGAGCAGGGCGTTCACCGCTTCGAGCTGCTGCGGCCAGGCCGGGTCCGAAAGATCGACCACCACCAGCAGCTGATCAGCGTCGAGGGTTTCCTCCAGCGTCGAGCGGAACGCCTCCACCAGGGGCGGCGGGAGGGCGCGGATGAAGCCGACCGTGTCAGTGATCAACAGCCGCACCAGCCCCCCTTGCCCATCCGGCAGGTCAAGCCGCCGCGTGGTGGGATCGAGGGTGGCGAACAGCTTGTTCTCGGCCAGCACCTCCTCCCCCGCCACCGGGCGGGTGAGGGCATTGAGCAGGGAGCTCTTGCCGGCATTGGTGTAGCCCACCAGGGCCAGCCGCCTGACGCCCTGGCGTCCCTCGCGCAGGCGCGCCCGGTGCTCCCCCAGCCGCTGCACCTCCCGCTGCAGGCGGTCGAGGCGTCGGGCAATGGCCCGCCGGTCTTTTTCCAGCTGGGTTTCCCCCGGGCCCCGGGTGCCGATGCCACCCCCCTGACGCGAGAGGCTCTGGCCGCGGCCGCTGAGCCGCGGCAGCCGGTAGCGCAGCTGGGCCAGTTCCACCTGCAGACGCCCGGCGCCGCTGGCGGCCCGCTGGGCAAAGATGTCGAGAATCAGTTCGGTGCGGTCGCTGATCGGCAGGTCCAGCAGCCGCTCCAGGTTGCGGGCCTGCACCGGCGTCAGGTCCCGATCGGTCACCACCAGGGTGGCTCCCAGTCGGCGGGCCTCCAGGGCCGCCTCGCGCAGTTTCCCTTCCCCCCAGAGCGTCTGGGGCGCCGCCTGCTGGCGCTTCTGCTGGATCAAGCCCACCGGCAGCGCGCCGGCGCTTCGCACCAGCCCTTCGAGCTCGGCGATGTCGCGCTGGCTGGCGGCACCGTCCTCACCGATCAGGGCCAGCAACAGCACCCGTTCGGGCCCAGCCTGGGGCGCCGGCCCCGGGGCGTCGTTGGCGGCCTCCGCGGGCAACGGCGAGTCAGCGGCCTCGCAGAGCTCGGCCAGGTCGGCCTCTCGGTACAGGGCCCAGGGGCGCCCCTCCTCCTGGCTGATGGTGTAGGACGCTGCCGCCCAGCGCCCCCCCGCGGCGGCCTTGTCGGGGTAGCGCAGCCACACCAGCGGCTCCAGATCGAGCCCCACCAGCGCTTCGCTGGCCAGCGGCTCCAGGCCGGGCTTGCGGCCCACGCAGGTGATCAGGCGCAGGTCGCTCCCCTGGCGCCGCTCGCTGCCGGGCAGTCGCTCGATCAGCCGGCCCGATTGCTCCAGTGGCCCCACCCACAGCAGGCGGGTGAGGCCGCGGCCGTCCACCACCAGGCTCAGCGGCAGCTCCAGCTCACGGGCCTCGGCGGCCAGCCGTTGCAGGCAGAGCAGTTCCGCGCCTCCCCCTTCCGGGTGCCGGCGGTGAGACAGCCGCTCCAGGCGGCGTTTCTGGGCGGGGCGCAGACCGCTGACACGCCCCAGCAGCACAGCTTGTTTCAACGGCGCGGGTGCATCGGGTCAGGGGCGTTGGATCCGCAGGCAACGCACACCGGTGGCAGCCGCCCCTTCAGCATCCTCGGGGCTGTCCCCCACATGCCACACCTCAGCGGCCTCAAGGCCGAGGGCCGTCAGCGCCAGCCGGAAGGGCAGGGGATCGGGTTTGGCGGCCCCGGCCGCGCTGGACACGATCACCGCCTGAAGATGTTCCGCCAGGCCCAGCCCGCTGAGCAGCCCGTTCAGACGCCCGTCGAAATTGCTCACCACCGCCAGCCGGAGGCCCACGGCCGCCCAGTGTTCAAGCGCGGGAGCCACCCCGGGGAGCACCCGCCACAAAGCAGGATCAGCAAAGCGGAGATACAGCTCCTCCTGCAGGGCGCCAGGGGCGGGCGCGCCGCTGCCAGCGCCCTGCAGGGCAGCATCGATGCGTGCGCCCCACCACTGCCGCTCGGCCCGTTCCAGTTCCTGCTGTTGCAGACCCGGAAAGGCCAGGGGCGGGGCCTGGCGCAGCACGGCCGGAAAGACCTGGTCGATCGCGGCAGCGCTCAGCGTGATTCCATGCCCGGCGGCGGCGGCGGCATAGGTGGTGCCCACCGATTCCCGCAGGCCGATCAGGGTGCCCATCGCATCGAGCAGCAGCCCCTTCGGGGCCGGCCAGGCGTCCGTGGCAGCGGCGGCGATCAGGGTCGGGGCGGCGGCGTGCGGGCGGGTTCGCCGGCGCCGAACAGGGGGCGGCCCAGGTCGGAAAGCCAGCCGGCGGCCACGCGCAGCTGGTGGGGGAGCCCCGGCAGACGGCCCAGGTAGGTGAGCTGGCGGAGGCGGTAGGCGGCGGATCCGGCCAGGGTGAGGCCCAGCCCGGTGAGGCTGGCCTCGCCGATGCCAAGGCTGATCATCTCGCCGAGATCGTTCCAACGGAATGGGCTGGTGGGTTCGCCGGCCAGGCTGCGAATCAGGTTGTCGGCCAGCACGTCGGCCTGCTGGAAGGCCACCTGGGCCGTGCCGGCCAGGGGCTCACCATCGGCATCGGCCGCATGGGCCACATCGCCGAGGGCAAACAGGTGGGGATGGTGCACCAACGACAGATCGGGGTGGCAAAGCAGACGGCCGCGGCGGTCGGTGGCCGCGGTGGGCGTGATCGCCGGCGCCGCCGCTGTCACCCCGGCGGTCCAGACCACGCCATCGACGCTGAGATGCTCCGTGTTGGCGGCGCCCCCGCCCGCCGGTTCGTGTCGCAGCGTGACCCCGCCCGCCTCCACGGCTTCCACCCGGGTGTGGGTGCGCAGGCGCACATCGCGGCGCAGCAGGGCGGCGCGGGCCTGCTCCCGGTTGAAGGCTCGCGCCTCAGGCAACAGCTCGGCGCCCTGCTCCACAAGTTCCAGCACGGCGTGGCCGTGCAGCAGGTCGGCAAGCTTGCAGGCCAGCTCCACTCCGCTGGCCCCGGCCCCCACGATCGCCAGACGCTGTAGGGGGCGCTGCTGCGCCTGGAGTTGTTGTACCAGCGCCTGAAGGCGCTCCACATCCGCCAGGCAGCGGAACTGCAGGGCGTGGTCGTGCACGCCGGGGATGCCGAAATCATTGCTGCGGCTACCGGTGGCCACCACCAGCCGGGAGTAGGGAAGGCAGCGGCCCTGCGCGGTGGTGACGGTGCCGCTGGCGGCGTCGATGCTCACCACCCGGTCGCGCAGCCAGGCGATGCCGCGGCTGGCCAGCAGGCTGGCGTAGGGCGGCGCCACCTCCCAGGCACGCAGCTCATCGGAGAGCAGCTCGTAGAGGAGCGGCAGAAAAACGAACCGCTCGTTCGGCTCCACCAGCACCACAGGCGGAGGGTCACGCCGGGCAGCCAGGGCGAACGCCGTGTAGAGGCCACCGAAGCCGCCCCCGACGATCACCACCGGATGGGGGGGCTCCCACGAGGACGTGGTGCCCGCACCGGCTTCGGCTGGATTGGGGAAGGGGGTGCGGTCCCCGCTGGTCTCCGCCATGGGTACGGCGTCTCGGTTGTGGCGTTGGCTACCCGAACCCTAACCAGAGCGTTTCATCACAGGAGATGATGGCGTTCATGGCCGCCACCATCTCCCCCACCCTTCCCACCGACCGCCAGGGCCTGCCACTCGACGCCGAGGCCGCAGGGGCGGTACTGGAAAGCCTCACTCCCCCGCATCAGCTGCGCTGGGGAACGGACACCTTCGGGGATCGCTTCGCCGTGATCACCAGCTTTGGCATTCAGTCTGCGGTGCTGTTGCACATGGCCGCCGCCCACGATCCCGCTCTGCCGGTGATCTGGGTCGACACGGGCTATCTCCCCCCCGAGACCTACCGCTATGCAGAGCAGCTCACGGATCTGCTGTCGCTCAATCTGCACGTGGCCCAAGCCGAGCTCAGCCCGGCCCGTATGGAGGCTCTGCATGGCCGGCTGTGGGCCACAGGCGATGCCGATGATCTGGATCTGTACCACCGCCTCCGCAAGGTGGAACCACTCGATCGCGCGTTCGACACGATCGGCGTGGCCTGCTGGGCCAGCGGGGTGCGTGGCGTACAGACTGACCACCGCGCCTCAATGCTGCCGCTCCAACCGGTGCGGGGCCGCTGGTCGCTTCGACCGCTGCTGAACTGGACCAACCGGGACGTCTACTACTACCTGCAGAACAACGGCCTCCCCCAGCACCCGCTCTTCGAACAGGGGTACTCCACTGTGGGCGACTGGCACTCCAGCGGCCCCGACGACGGTAGTGGCCGCGCCACCCGCTTCGGTGGCCTGCATCAGGAATGCGGCATCCATCTCTCCGGTGTGATGGGCGAGGGCATCTAGGTGGTGGGGCTCGCCGGCGGCACTCCGGGCCGCGCTGCGAGCCTGGTGCTGCTGATCGGCAACACTCACTGGCACTGGGGGCGGCGCGAACCGGCCTCGGAGCCTGATGAACTGGCAGGCCTCCGCTGCTGGAGCACGCGGCCGCCCCAGCGCCTGGAGCCAGCAGACCGCGACCTGCTGGTGGCCTGGGCCGCCGTGGGCCCCTTGCCGCCGGAGCTGGCCTTGCCGCTGCGGCACAGGTGCACGCTTGATGCCGTGCCCCTGCTGGGCATGCCGGCCTGGCTTGGCATCGATCGGGCTCTGGCGGGCTGGGGAGCCTGGCAGCGTCAGCAGGCGCGTCTGGCGCCTCAAGGGCGCCTGGGGGGTGGTGGCCAAAGCGATGGCACCAGTGGCGCGGTGCTGGTAGCCGATGCCGGCACGGCGCTGAGCCTCACCCGGGTGGCCGGAAGCGGCGCCTTCGCGGGCGGAAGGCTGCTGGCTGGCGCCGGTCTGCAGCTGGCGGCGCTGGCCGGGGCCACGGCCCTGCTGCCGCAACAGCGACTGCCGGATCCGGGCATGCCCCTCGACCTCTGGCCCAGCGTCACTGGAGCTGCCATGGCCAGCGGTTGCCTGTGGGGGCTGGCCCATGCGATCGCCGGGGCCTGCCGACAACACGATCCGGAGCCGCCGCCGGGCCTGTGGCTCACCGGCGGCGATGGCCCCCGGCTGGCCCCGCTGCTGCAGGAGCTGGGTCAGCCGTTCGAGCTCGTGCCCGACCTGGCGCTGGAGGCGCTGGACGCGCTGAGCGCTGCCCGGCTCAGGCGGCTGGGGCGCTCAGGCCCAGATCGATGAGCACCTGCTCCGCCATTTCCTCGGCTTTCACCTTGCGGTAGATCTTCTCGAGGGTGCCATCGGGGGCCACCACGAAGCTGTGGCGCATCATCCCCATGTATTCCTTGCCCATGAACTTCTTCAGTCCATAGCTCTCGTAGGCGGTGGCCACCGGACAGGGTTCCGCATCCGTGAGCAGGGTGAAGGGGAGCTCGTATTTGCTGATGAACTTGCCGTGGCTGGCGGCCCCGTCCTTGCTGATGCCCAGCACCTTGATGCCATGGGCTTCGAACTGGCTCCACAGATCGCGGAAGCCGCAGGCTTCCTTGGTGCAGCCAGGGGTGTCATCCTTCGGATAGAAGTAGATCACCACGCGCTGGCCCTTCAGAGCGGAGAGCTGCACCGGATGGCCTTCCTGATCCGGCAGGGTGAACTCAGGCGCGGGATCACCGATCTCAAGGGTCATGAAGCTGTCCAAAGCTGGGCTGGCTGGAGCCTAGGGGCGGCTAGGGTCCGCCCACTTCCTGGCCGCTCATGGCCCCCGTCGTGCGCCTCGGTCTGATCGGATTCCTGGCGGTGCTCGGCCTGGCCGGCCTCACCCAGATGCGCCTGCACCCCCCCCTGGCCAGCCGTACCGATGCGGACACGGCGGGTCTGCTGGCGCGGCTGGAGACCCAGGAAGCCCTGCTCGGGCAGCGCCAACAGGTGTCGCTCTTGCTGAACCGTTTCGTGGGCGCGGAGATCACCCGCTACTTCTGGGGCGGCTTCACCCCTTACCTCGATGTGCTCGGCATCGAGATTCCCGCCACCATGACGGCCGATGTGGTCTTCAACCAGGACCGGGTTCAGCTGGTGCTCACCCCGACCGGTGGCGATGAGATCTACCTTGCCCGGGTGGAGGCGGTCGAGAATGCCCCCCGCGGTGCCGTCTGCCGTGGATCCCGGCCGGCGCCTGATCCCGAGGCCTTCCCCAGCCAGGACAACCGGCTCCTGTGTCCCGCCGGCTGGGTGGCCCTACCGGCCGTTCGCCCCGCCACCGCAGGGGCGGTGCGGTCTTGAACCCCTGGTGAGCGGCCTGCCGGTCATGCCCCACGCTGATGAGGTTCCGCTGCAGAGGCGCCGCATCCCTAGCACCTGACGCGCTTGGGTCTTCATGTTCGACCGATGACGAGTTGTTGGCAGATGCAACCGGGCTGATTAGGTTCGGATTGTTGTTCCAGAACTGATCCGTGCTGAAGCGTCTTGCCGCTGGCCTCCTGATGGGGTCGGCTCTCGTGGCCTCCACCCTGCCGGCCTCCGCCGCTGTTGATAACGACCTCCCCGTGCGCTGGAACACCGGCGGTGCCGTTTGGTCCACCCCCATGGGCGCTTTCGGCACCTTCCTTGAAACCGGCGAAATCACCGACCGTGGCTTGGCTGGTGGCCTCAATCTTTCCGGCTGGACGGCCGCCGAAGTGCGCGACGGTCTCTCCAAGTCGTACAGCGTCGACCTGGTCGGCGTCACCCGTTTCCTCTATTCCGATGAGGGCGTGAAGTTCCTCAAGAATCAGAGCCGCAGCTATTTCCCTTACTGGACGATGAGCACCTACGCCGTGCAGGGTCTGCGCAGCGCGATCATCGCCGATGCCAAGGACGGCCAGATTTCCTCGGCCGGAATCATGGCGGCGCTGCCGGTGGATTACCGCCTGGCTGATACCTGCGGCACCTACGACGGCAAGCAGAACATCTGCGCCGAAGGCAAGTGCAAGGAAGGTTCCGCCCAGTGCACCTCCCTGCTGTCCTGGTACGTCTTCCTGCCGGCCTGCATCCAGGCCAACCAGATGGGCGATCCCGTGGCCAAGGTTCAAAACTTCCAGGCTCCTGTGGTTGCCCCTGCCGCCGCCGACCCCATGCCCATCCGCGGCCTCTGGTGAACCCTCGCGGTTCAGCCTTACCGCCCCGGGATTCCCGGGGCTTTTTTCATGGCCACCAGCAGGGTGTGCTGCAAGGCCTGTGCCAGCTCTGCCCCTTCCAGATCGGCGCTGAGCTGCTCCAGCCGCCCGGTGGAGCTGCTGCCGAGGGCGGCGCTCAGCTGGCGCCCATAGCTCGCCCCCTCGCCGAACCAGCGCTGACGCAAACCGGCGGAGAGCGTCACGCTGAGCGGTTCGCGCCACTGTTCCGCTGCCACGCGCCAGCCCCGCGCCTCAAGGCCCTGTTGCAGGGCGTCCGCGCCGGGGCCGTTGGCCAGTTCGCCGCTCTCCCAGGCAGCCGCCTGCTGCAGGAGGGTGGCCAGCTCCCGGGGCATGGATCGCTGCCGTTGCCGCACCAGCTCAGTGAGGGCTCCTGCTGGACCGATCAGCGGCAGGCTCTGCAGCAACCGGATCTGGGCCTGGGGCGCCGCCAGCTCGTCGATGCGATCCAGCCAGGCCGCCAGGCCTGACGGCCCCAGCTCCTGAAAAGGAGAGCGGCCCACGATCCACTCGAAGCGCTCCCCCGGCTCCAGAGTCGCGATCAGCGCCTCGGGCTGATCACTGGGAACGCACAGCAGCCGCGGGCGTCGCAGCTGATCCAGCACCTGCAGCTGGGCCTCCAGCCGGCCCCGTTCCGCCTCTGCCGCCACCGTGATCACCACGCCTCCTTCCGGCGTGGCGTCGAGCGGATCCAGGCTCCACAGCAGCGAGCGCGCATTCAACACCAGGCAGCGGTCCTGCCGCTGCCACCGCACCCCCTGCCAGAAGCGCTGCCGCAGCCGCTCGAGCCGCTGGCCCTCACTGCCGATCTGGCGCCGTAGCCAACGTTGCAGAGCCGGATCCTCGGGGCCAGTGGTGAGCAGGATCCCCTGCTCGAGATCGGCTTCGGCCGCGGCCGCCAGCTGGGCAGCCCGACGCCGCTGCAGGCCCGCTCCGAGCCCTCCCTCCCAGCCCAGGGCACCCGGCTTCCAGAACACCTCCCCCTGCAGGGCACCGGGCAGATATTGCTGGGCCACCCAGTGCTCCGCGTAGGCGTGGGGGTAGCGGTAGCCCACCCCGTCGCCGAAGGCCTTGCCATCGCGGTTGGCATCTCGCAGGTGGGAGGGCACCTCCTGGCGGCTGGTGGCACGCACGCTCTTGAGCGCATCGAAGAACCCCAGCACGCTGTTGCTCTTTTCGGTGGAGGCCAGGTAGAGCGCCGCCTGGGCCAGGGGGTAGAGCCCTTCGGGCAGGCCCACCCGCTCGAAGGCGGCGGCGCAGGCCTCCACCACCACCACGGCCTTCGGATCCGCCAGCCCCACGTCCTCACCGGCGGCGATCAGCATGCGGCGGAAGATGAAGCGGGGGTTTTCGCCTGCCTCCACCATGCGGGCCAGCCAGAACAGGGCGGCATCGGGATCGGAGCCCCGCAGTGACTTGATGAAGGCACTGATCGTGTCGAAGTGGGCATCGCCCTGCTTGTCGTAGAGCACGGCCCGCTGCTGAATCGACTCTTCGGCGATCGCCAGATCGATGCGGATCACCCCATCGGCGCCGGGGTCTGTGGTTTCCACCGCCAGTTCCAGGGCATTGAGCAGGCTGCGGGCATCGCCGCCGGCCACATCCAGCAGGTGGGCGCTGGCGTCGGCCTCGATCTGGATCGGCCGCCCGCCATAGCCATGCTCCACATCCGCCAGCGCCCTCTCCAGTAAGCGGCGCAGATCCCCAGGATCGAGCGGTTGCAGGCGGAACAGGCGGGAGCGGCTCACCAGCGCCTTGTTCACCTCGAAGAACGGGTTTTCCGTGGTGGCGCCGATCAGGGTGATCGTGCCGTTCTCGACCCAGGGCAACAGGGCGTCCTGCTGGGCAGCGTTGAAGCGGTGCACCTCATCGATGAACAGGAAGCTGCGCAGACCGTGCCGACCCAGCCGTTCGCGCGCAGCCTCCACCTCGGCCCGCAGCTCCTTCACCCCCGCCAGCACGGCGTTCAGGCTGGCGAAGTGGGAGCGGGTGGTCCCGGCGATGATGCGGGCGAGTGTGGTCTTCCCCACACCAGGTGGCCCGTGCAGGATCAGGTTGCCCACCCGGTCGGCGGCGATGGCGCGGCGCAGCAGGCGCCCCGGGCCGAGGATCGCCTCCTGGCCGACGAAATCATCGAGCCCGCGCGGCCGCATGCGGTCGGCCAGCGGGGCGATCCGCTGGCGCTGGCGCGCAGCTTCGAAGTCGAACAGATCGGTCACACCCTTCTGGTTCGCCGCAATCCTCGGCATGCTGACCCGGTGGGTGACAATCCTGCGACCCACCCCGGCGCACTGCATTGACGCGTGGGTCCTTCAGAATCCCCCCAACCAGAGCCTGCTGCGTGATTCTTCCTCTCCGCTCCATGTCAGTTGGAACGGGTGTGTCTCTGGCGGCCGCCCTGCTGGCACTCTCAGGTTGTGGAGGCGGGCCGCCAGCCCCGCAGCAGCGCCAGGTGCAGGTGTCCACCCAGCCGGTGGCGCTGGGTCGCTTCAGCAACGATGTCGACACGATCAGCACCCTGGAGGCGATTGAGGAGGTGCAGCTGGCCGCCCAGACCGCCGGCCGCATCGAGCGCCTGTTCGTGCGTCAGGGCGATGTGGTGCGCCAGGGCCAGCTTCTGCTCGTGCTCGACCAGGCCCAGGTGCGCGCCGATGTGGCCAGCCTGATCGCGCAGCGCGACAAGGACCGGCTCAATTACGAGCGCTTTGAGTTCCTGGTGCGCCAGGGTGCCGCCAGCGCACTGCAGCGTGATCAGCTGCGCGCCGAATACATCCAGTCGCGCGAGGCGGTGGTGGCCCGACAGGCCGACCTTGCCTTCAACAACCTCACCGCGCCGATCGGGGGGGTGATCAGTGACCTGCAGGTGAAGCAGGGCGATGTGATCGCCGCCGGCGCGCCCTTCACCAAGGTGGTGCGCAACGACCGGCTGATGGCCCGCATCGATGTGCCGGGGGCCTTCAGCGACCGGGTGCGGCCCGGCCTGCCGGTGGTGCTCCAGGAGCCGCTGGGCGATCGGGTGCTGGCCAGGGGCGTGGTGGGATCGGTGGACCCGGCCGTCACCCCCGGCACCCAGGCGTTGCTGCTGAAGGCGGAGTTCCCCAATCCCAATGGCGCGTTGCGCACCGGTCTGCGGCTGCGCACCCGCGTGCAGCTGGCGGCTGGCGATGTGCCCTCCGTGCCGTTCGTGGCGGTCACCCAATCGTCGGGTCAGAGCTTTGTGTTCGCAGTGGGAACCCTGCAGGATCTGGAGCGCAACCCCGGCAGGGCCGACCTGGAGGCGCTGCGCAAGTTGCCACCGGGCACCAGCTTCGCCTTGCAGGTGCCGGTGCAGCTCGGTGAGCTGCAGAACAACCGCTATCCGGTGCTCAAGGGCGTGGATCTCAACGATCGGGTGATCACAACCAACCTGCTCACCCTGCGTCACGGCACACCCGTGACGGTGAAGTAGGGAGCCGCCGATGTCTGCTTCCGACAATTTCATCACGCGGCCGGTTCTGACCACCGTCTGCAGCCTTCTGATAGTGATCGGCGGATTGATTGCGATTCCGCTGCTGCCGATCGAGAACCTCCCTGATATTGCTCCGCCCACCGTCACGGTTAATTCCAGTTACAACGGCGCCGATGCGGTGTCGGTGGAGGAGGGGGTCACCAATGTGCTGGAGCAGCAGATCAACGGGGTGGAGAACATGGAGTTCATCACCTCCTCCAGCTCCGCTTCTGGGGCCAGTTCCATCACCGTGTCGTTTGCCAGTGGCACCGACGGTGACATCAACCAGGTGAATGTGCAGAACCGGGTGTCTCAAGCCCAGCCCCAGTTGCCCGAAGAAGTGAGGCAGTCGGGGGTCTTGGTGAACAAAGCCTCCAACTCCATTCTGCTCGTTTATAACTTCGGCAGCGAGGATGCCGCCAATGCCTACAGCACGGAATTCATCAGTGGTCTGCTTGACCAGAACCTGATCGATGAGCTCAAACGGGTGCGTGGGGTGGGCAACATTGCCTACGCCGGTAACCGCAAGCTCGCCTTCCGTCTCTGGCTCGACCCCGACCGGCTCGCGGCCAACAAGCTGAGCTCGGCCGATGTGGTGAACGCGTTGCGCAGCCAGAGCCGTCTGGTGCCGGCCGGCCAGGTGGGCGGCGAGCCTTCACCGGAGGGCCAGCTGTTCACCTTCACCGTGCAACTGCAGGGCCGCCTGCGCAGCACCCAGGAATTCAGCAACCTGATTCTGCGCACCACCGATCAGGGCGGCCTGGTGCGTCTGCGAGATGTGGGCCGGGTGGAGCTGGGGGCGGAAAGCTACGACGCCAATGCCACTGACCTCAGGGCGACACCTTCTGTGGGCCTGCTGGTTTATCAGCTGGGCGGCAGCAATGCTCTGGAGGTGTCAGAGGCGGTGGAGAACGTGATCGAGAACTTCCGGCTCACGATTCCGCCGGGAATGAAGATCGAGAAGATCTACGACACCACCGATTTCATCAACGCGTCCATCAGAGGCGTCACCAACTCGCTGCGGGATGCGGTGGTGCTTGTGGTGCTGATCCTGTTCCTGTTTCTCCAGAACTGGAAAGCCACGCTCGTGCCCGGCATTGCCATTCCGGTGGCGCTGGTGGGTACCTTCCTGTTTGTGAAGGTGGCGGGCTTCTCGCTCAATCAGCTCACCCTGTTCGGCCTGGTGCTGGCCACCGGCCTGGTGGTGGATGACGCGATCACCGTGATCGAAGACACCTCCACCAAAAAGGGGCAGGGCATGACTGCCCTGGAGGCCGCCAAGAGCACGATGAACGAGCTGTTCGGCGCCGTGATTGCCACGTCGCTCGTGCTGTTTGCGGTGTTCCTCCCGGTGCTCTTCTTCCCGGGGGCCACCGGCACGATCTACCAGCAGTTCGCCGCCACGATCATCTTCTCGGTGGCGATCTCCACCTTCAATGCGCTCACCTTTTCCCCCATGCTCTCGGCCCTGCTGCTGGCCAGGGAGGGGGATCCGCCAGGCCGCCGGGCTTACACGATCGCCGGCGGATCCATCGGCTTCATCTACGGCCTGCTGGTGAGTGGCCGCGGCGCTCTGCTGGTGATCGGTGTGGTAGTCGCGGGCCTGCTGCTGGGCTATCTGCTGAGTCTGATCACCCGGCTGCCACTTCGTCTGCCCATCACGATCGGCGCTGCCGTGGTGGGGCTGCTGATGGCCCGGGTGGAAGCGCCGATCACGGTGCTGGTGTTCACCGCGATCGGCGTGCTGGTGGGTTTCTTCCTCGGCCCGATCTTCAAGGGCTTCAACCGGGTCTACGCCTCCGGAGAAGCGTGGTACCAGCGGGCCCTGGGCTGGGTGCTCAGCCGCCGCGCCCTGATCATGGGAGTGCTGGTGGGGGGCGTGGTGCTGACGGGAGTGGCCTTCACCTCGATCCCCTCCGGCTTCGTGCCGATCGAAGACCAGGGCTATGCGATCGGTTTTGTGCAGGCCCCCGATGGCAGCTCGTCTCAGACCACCAGCAAGATCAATGCTCAGGTGGCGGAGATCCTTCGCACCGAAAAAGACATCAGTACCGCCTTGCTCATCAGTGGCTTCAGCCTGGATGGCAATGCCCCCAACAAGGGCCTGTTCTTCTTCGGTACCAAGAACTGGGACGTACGTCCCAACCCCGATCAGGCCATGGAGGCGATCGTGGAGAGGCTGAACCGCAAGCTTTCGGTGATCAGTGGCGCTCGGATTTTCGTGGTGGAGCCCCCCGCGATCCCCGGCTACGGCACCTCCGGTGGTTTCGAGTTCCAGATGCTCGACCAGAGCGCCGGCGCCCTCACCCTGCCCGATTTCTTCGCCAGAGCCCAACAGCTGATCGCCAAGGCCACCGCCACCGGTGATTTTGGCCGGGTGTTCACCCAGTTCAGCCCTGAATCTCCGCAGCTGGAGGTGAGTGTCAACCGCGATCAGCTGGCGGCTCTCCAGGTGGATTACGGCCAGGCGATGCAGGCCTTCAGCTTCTATTTCGGTGGTGCCTACATCAACGACACCTTCCAGGAGGGCAAGATCCGGCGTGTCTATGTGCAGTCGGATGAGGCTTTCCGGGCCACGCCGCAGCAGCTCACCTCGCTGTTCGTCAACAATCTCAAGGGTGAACCCGTTCCGTTGGCAGAGGTGTTCACGGTGGAACCTGCCACCGGCCCTTCGGTGATCCCTCACTTCAACCTGTTCCGCTCGATCAAGGTGGAAGGCAGCCCGGCGCCGGGGCGCAGCTCCGGCCAAGCGATCACGGGCATTCAGGACCTGTTCAAGCAGATGGAGGTCAACGGGCTCGGCTTCGACTGGACCGGCCTCTCGCGCGAGGAGATCAAGGCCGGAGCGCTGGCTGTGGTGATCTTCGCTCTCGGCATCCTGGTGGTGTACCTGGTGTTGGCCGCCCAATATGAGAGCTACACCGATCCGATCATCATCCTGATGACCGTGCCCACCGCCATGCTCGGCGCTCTGGCGTTTCTGGCGGCCCGCGGCGAGGTGCTCAACATCTATGCCCAGGTAGGCCTGGTGATGCTGATCGGCCTGGCGGCCAAGAACGGCATCCTGATCGTGGATCTGGCCAACCAGCGCATGGCTGAGGGGGCCACGGCGATGGCGGCGGCGCGGGACGCGGCGGAATCCCGCCTGCGGCCGATCCTGATGACGGCCATCTCGTCTCTGTTTGGCTTTCTCCCCCTGGTGCTGGCCAATGGTGCCGGCGCCCGCAGCCAGGCCTCACTCGGCACCGTGGTGTTCGGTGGCCTCACGGTGGCCACGGTGTTGTCTCTGTTCGTGGTGCCTGTGTTTTACGTGGTGCTGAAGGGATTCGGCTCCGCTGAGGCTTCCAAGCCTGACCAGTTGCCCTCCGCTGCTCCCTGATGGCCTGTCCTCCCGAGCCCCTGCAAGGCCGCCGCATCGTTCTCGCCGGACTTGTGGGGGCCGTGCTCGGTCTTTCCGTCAGCCTCTTTCTTCAGGCCATCGTTGCCCATACACCGGTCACGGTGAGCTCCAGTGCTTTGGTGTGGTTCCGCATCCTGTTGGCCTCCTTCGGCAGCCTGGGTGGCATGGCGATTGAAACCGTGCGACAGCTGCAGGTCACTAACCCGGATCCCGCCTACCACAGGAAGGTTTACCGAACGGGCCGAAGCCGCGAACGGATCTGATCCTTCCGATCGGCACAGTGGGCATCGGTGCCACAAGGTTTACGCGGGTCTGTGATAGGCAATCGCTTTCGCTATCGCATTCCCACGCAACCCATCAACACGCAACGGAGTGGCGATGGGTGTAGACACCACAGCCGTTGTGCGCCAGCCTGGGGCGAACGCATGACCAGGCAGTTGCGGCCACCCACCACCGTTCTGGCGGCATCCTCTCTTCTCTCGCTGGTTGCTCTCATTGGCTGTGCGCCGGCCAAGCTTCCCGAGCAGCCCCCGGCGGCCGTCAGGCTGGTGAATCCACGCACTTCCGTCTTCACCGACTCCGCCGATTACCAGAGCACGCTGGAGGCTATCCGCGAGGTCAAGCTCGCTCCAGAGATCGATGGCCGCATCGTGGCGATGCCGATGCAGGAGGGACAGGCGGTGCGAAAGGGAGAGTTGCTCTTCCGGCTCGACCAGGTGCAGCAGGAGGCCACCACCAATTCGGATCGGGCGGAAGCCCGGAAGGACCTGGTGAACGCCGAGCGTTATATTTTTCTCAACGAGCAGGGTGCCGTAACCACCAAGGAACGTGATTTTTATGTCACCCAGGCTCTGGTGAGCCGTGATCGGCTGCTGTCCTCGAAAGCCACCCTGGGTTACAAGAACGTCACGGCTCCGATCACCGGTCAGGTGGGCAGCATCAACGCCAAGCTTGGTGATGTCGTTCGTGCCGGCGGTGTCGTCACCAGCGTGGTCGACAACTCCCGCCTGTGGGTGCGCCTCGATGTGCCGGGCACCGATGCCGCCCGCGTGAAGGTGGGGATGCCCGTGGTGCTGAGCGCGCCCGATCGCCCCGAGCTCACGGCCCGCGGCGCCGTGAGTTTTGTGGCCCCGTCCCTCGACAAGGAGCGCCAGACCCTGCTGGTGAAGGCCACCTTCGCCAACGACGACGGCGTCCTGCGCAACAGCCAGCGGGTGAACGCCAGGTTGATCTTCTCGCAGGGCAACGCGTTGTCGATTCCCGAGCAGGCGGTGCTGCTCCAGGCCGGCAAGACCTTTGTGTTCCTGGCTGTGAGCCCCGAGGAGGCACGGCAGCGGCTGGGCCGGCCGATTGAGCCACCGCCACCCGCCGGTGCCCTGGTGGCGGTGCAGGTGCCCGTCACCCTGGGCACGCTGCAGGGCGGGATGTTCCCGGTGGCTTCGGGCCTGCAGAGCACCGATTCGGTGATCCTGGGCAACCTGGCCCAGTTGCGCAGTGGCCTGGCTGTGCGCGCCGCCGCTGCAGCGGCGCCTGCTTCCGCCCCCCCGGCGGCCCGTCAATGAGCCTTTCGGACACCTTCATCCGCCGCCCCGTGCTCAGCACGGTGTGCAGTGTGCTCATCCTGCTGGCAGGCGTGATCGCCCTGCCCCTGCTGCCGATCGAGAACCTGCCGGACATCGCTCCGCCCACGATTCAGGTGAACGCCAACCTGCCCGGGGCCGATGCGCTCACGGTGGAAAGCGCCGTGACCGGGCCGCTTGAGGAGCAGATCAACGGGGCGCCGGGGATGGATTACATCACCTCCACCAGCACCGGGGAGGGCAGCAGCCAGATCAACGTCTACTTCAAGCCGGGCACGAACGCGGACATCGATCAGGTGAACGTGCTGAACCGCGTTCAGACCGCCACCCCGCAATTACCGCCCCAGGTGAATGCTCAAGGGGTCACGGTTCAGCAGACCTCCGGCAGCTACCTCCTCGTTTACAACCTCACGTCCACAGCAGGCCAGTTCGACGGCACCTTCTTGAACGGGCTCCTGCAACTGAATCTTGTGTATCCGCTCACGCGCGCGGATGGTGTCGGCCAGGTGAACATCTTCGGGGCCAGTGATCCCGCCTTCCGTCTCTGGGTGGATCCACTACGGCTGGCCCGTTTCAACCTTTCCATCACCGATGTGGTGAATGCGCTGAAATCTCAGAACGTGGTGGTGATCGCCGGCAGCGTGGGCGGCCCGCCCTCACTGCCCACAAACCGCTCCACCTTCCCGATTCTGGTGAACGGCAATCTGGAGACAGTTGGTGACTTCGAAAAACTCATTCTCTCCAAGGGCCCCGACGGTGGATTGATTCGTCTGGGGGATGTGGGCCGCGCAGAATACGCCTTTCAGAACTTCAATCAGGCCGCCATCAATGCCATCAGCGGCTACCCATCGGTGGGCTTCGGGGTGATCCAGTTGCCTGGCAGCAATGCGATTACTACAGCGGATGCAGTGGATGAGGTGCTCACCCAGTTCCGCAACTCCCTGCCGCCAGGTGTGGTGCTGGAGAAGGTGTTTGACCAGACCGACTTCATCAATGCCTCGATCGAAGGGGCCCTCGATGCCCTGCGCGATGCGGTGGTGCTGGTGTTGCTGATCATTTTCCTGTTTCTGCAGGATTGGAAGGCCACGGCCGTGCCGGCCCTCGCCCTCCCCATCGCCCTGCTGGGGGCGATGGTGTTCGTGAAGGCGTTCGGCTTTTCGATCAACGAACTCACGCTCCTGGGCATCATCCTGGCCACCGGCCTGGTGGTGGATGACGCGATCGTGGTGGTGGAGGCCGTGTCGGCGCGCATCGAAGCCGGCGACCCACCGTTTGTGGCGGCCTCCAATGCCATGAAGGAACTCACTGGCGCCATCCTGGCCACCGCCCTGGTGCTGCTGGCCGTGTTCGTGCCTGTGGCCTTCTTCCCGGGCGCCACCGGCGTGATTTACCGGCAGTTCGCGCTCACGATCGTCTTCTCGATCATCGTGTCCACCTTCAATGCGATCACCGGCAAGCCATTGCAATCGGCGTTGCTGCTCGGTGGCGGCAAAACCGAACCCAGGGGCTGGCGTTGGACGGCGATCGGCGGGGCCTTCGGTGCGTTGTACGGCACCCTGGCCGGCGGCTGGCTGCTGGCTGTGGTGCTGGGCCTGGTGGGGGCCGTGGTGGGCACCTTCCTGATGCCCATCTTCACGGCCTTCAACAAGGTGTTCGATCAGGTGGCCCGTGGCTATGCCGCCTTGCTTCAACAGGTGATCCGGCTTAGGCGGCTGGTGCTGGCGGCGTTGCTGGGCGGGGTGCTGCTCACCGGCGCCGCCTTCGTGCTGATTCCCACCGGTTTCGTTCCCACCGAAGACCAGGGCTATGGCCTTGGCATCATCCAGTTGCCGGCCCAGTCGTCGATCGAGGCCACCATGGCGGTGGCGGATGAGGCCCGCAGGATCATCGCCAAGGAGCCTGATGTGGTGTCCGGAGAACTGGTGGGTGGGGCCGGATTCAACGGCGGCTCGTTGAACCAGGGCATCTTCTTCTTCGGCTTCAAGCCGATCGAGGAACGCACCAGCCCGGAGCAATCGGCGAATGCCATCATCGGGCGGATGAACCAGGCCTTCGCCAAGATTCCCGGGGCGATTGTGCTCGCTCAGGCGCCCGCGGCCGTGCCTGGCTTCGGCGCCCAGGGGGGGCTCTCCTTCCAGTTCAACGACCTCAGCAATGGCGGCTACAGCCCCACCGAACTGGCCGGCCTCGCCAAGCAACTGATCGCCAAGGCCAGGGGCACCGGCACCTTCGGTAACCTCTACACCCAGTTCGTCAGTGATGCGCCGGTGTGGCGCCTCGACGTGGACCGCGACCGCATGGCCTCGCTCGACATCGACTTCAGTGCCGCCATGGAGGCCCTGGGTACCCTCACGGGCGGCAGCTTCGTGAACCAGACCTACGAGCAGCAGCAATACCGGCAGGTGTATGTCCAGGCCGATGCGAGCCACCGCACCATGATCCAGGACCTCAACAATCTCTATGTGAGCAACCGCTCCGGTGGGCTGGTGCCTCTTTCCAACGTGGTGAAGGCCCGCCTCGACAGCGCCCCGCCGATCATCAGCCACTTCGATCTCTATCGCACCGTGCTGATTCAGGGGGTGGAGGCCGCCGGCAAGAGCAGCGGCCAGGCGATCGATACGATCGCGGCGGTGTTCCGCCGGCTCAATTTCGCCAACATCGGCTCAGCCTGGTCGGCGTTGACCCGATCGGAGGTGCAGGCCGGCGCCCTGGCCATCCTGGTGTTCGCGCTGGGGATCGTGGTGGTGTACCTGGTGCTCTCCGCTCAGTACGGCAGCTACATCGATCCGCTGATCATCCTGATGACGGTGCCCCTGGCCATGCTCGGGGCGCTGATGTTCCTTGTGTTGCGCGGCCAGGTGAACAACGTGTACGCCCAGGTGGGCCTGGTGACATTGATCGGCCTGGCGGCCAAGAACGGCATCCTGATCGTGGATCTGGCCAACCAGCGCATGGAGCAGGGCATGAGCTCCGCCGAAGCGGCCATGGCGGCCGCCTGCTCTCGCCTGCGCCCGATCCTGATGACGGCCATGGCGGCATTGGCCGGTTTCTTCCCCCTGCTGGTGGCCAGCGGTGCCGGCGCCCTCAGCCAGCAGTCGCTGGGGGCCGTGATCTTCGGTGGCTTGCTGGTGGCCACGGTGCTCAGCCTGTTTGTGGTGCCCTCCTTCTATGTGCTGATGAAGCAGCTGGAAGCCTCCTGGTTCCCCGCCAGCCAGGCCACCGAACCGGTGCTCCCGTCAGGCCCGGCCGCCTGAGATGCCCCTGCCCCGCCCTGCCGGCTACCGTCCGCGCCGCCAGTTGCGGGTGGATCGCCGCCGCATCGCCCTGGCCGGATGTCTTTATGCCCTCGCCGTGCTGGTGCTGCTGGTGTTGGCCCACCACGCCTCGCGCACCCCTGGTGAACTTCTGCCGACCATCCACCCCCGCTTCTGGGCTCTGGTGATCGGCATGGCGGGCTTCTGCGGCGCCTGGGGAGAAACGCTGCGGCAGATCAGCCTCACCCGCCGCGGCCAGCCTGGCGCGCCGCTGGACGAACGCGGAGACGACTTCTGAGGGCCGGCCGCGAGCCCCACAACCGGCCCGCCCCGCACACGGACGGTCCGCACGTGCTGGGTGTGGCGCTGCTGAGGGGCGTGCTGCCGGTCCGCCGCTCCGGCCTCGCCGACGACCTGCTCGCCGGGCTCACCCTGGCGGCTCTGGCCATTCCCGAGGTGATGGGCTACACCCGCATCTCGCACACCCCTGTGGTGACCGGGCTTTACACCCTGCTGATCCCGGTGCTGGCCTTTGCTGTATTCGGCGCCTCCCGCCAGCTGGTGGTGGCGGCCGATTCCGCCACCGCCGCGATCCTGGCGGCCACGCTCAGCGCGGTGGCGGCGCCAGGTTCCAGCGCCTATGTGCAGCTCACCTCGGCGGTAGCCCTGCTGGTGGGGGCCATGCTTGTGCTCGCCACCTGGCTGCGGCTGGGCTTTCTTGCAGACTTCCTCTCCCGCAGTGCTCTGATCGGCCTGCTCACTGGGATCGGCCTGCAGGTGGCCGCCGGCGAGCTCAGCGGCCTGCTGGGTCTGGAGAAGCAAGGGGACGGATCGTTCGCGCAGATCCTCTCGGTGCTGCAGCGGCTGGGGCAGGCCAGCGGCGTGTCCCTGCTGCTGGCGGTGCTGGTGCTGGTGGTGATCGCTGGCTGCAAGCGCTGGTCGCCGCGGCTGCCCGGGGCTCTGATCGCGGTGGTGGCCACGATCGTGGCCAGTGCCGCGCTCGATTTCCAGCACCACGGCCTGGAGGTGGTGGGCGCGGTTCCCCATGGTCTGCCGCAGCTGGCCTGGCCCACGCTGCAGGCCGCCCAGCTCAATCAGGCCCTCACCACCGCCGCTTCCTGCTTTGTGGTGATTCTTGCCCAGAGTGCTGCCACGGCCCGGGCCTATGCCCAGCGGCATCACGAACGTGTGGATCAGAATGGCGATCTGATCGGCCTGGCCATCGCCAACCTGGGCGCGGCGCTCTCCGGGACGTTCGTGGTCAACGGCAGCCCCACCAAGACGGAAATGCTGGATGCCGCCGGCGGCCGCAGCCAGGTGGCGCACCTCACCATGGCCACGGTGGTGCTGGCGGTGCTGGCTTTTTTCACCGATCCGCTCGGCTTTCTCCCGGCTGTGGTGTTGTCGACGATCGTGTTTGTGATCGGCCTGAAGTTGATCGATCTTCGCGGCCTGCGTGAGCTCTACCGGTTGCAGCGCAGCGAGTTCGTGATTGCCATCCTCACCGCCCTTTGTGTGGCGCTGCTGGGGGTGATGCAGGGGATTCTGCTGGCAGTGGGCCTGTCGTTGATCGATCAGGTGCGGCACACCTACAGGCCCCGAACGCGCCTGTGGGCCCATGACGCCGACCGGGGCTGGCACACAGTGCCGGTGGCGGCGGGGGTGTTTGCGGCGCCGGGCATCGTGGCCTATCGCTTCGAGGCCAATCTGTTTTATGCCAACGCCAGCGCCTTCATGGAGGAGGTGCTGAACCTGATCACACTGAATGGCCCGGACCTCAAGGGGCTGGTGATCGATGCCTCCGGTATCGATGCGGTGGATTATTCAGCCGCCAAGACATTGATGGATCTCCAGGCCGAGTTCCAGCGCCGTCAGTTGTTTCCGGTGTTCGTGGTGAGCGCTGACGAGCTGTTGGCCAAACTGTCGCGCTATGGCTTCACCCCCCACGGCAAGCCCTATCGCACCGTCAAGAAGGCGATCCGGGCGCTGTCAGCGCAGCTTGCCCAGCAGGATGCCACCAGCTCGGCGGCGGCCAGACCGACGACGGCAGCGCTTGACCCCGCGGACGATGCTGCCGCCCCGGAGGATTGAGTTGGAGACGATGCCAAGCCGGAAGATGGCCCAGTCCCAGTTTTAGGTCCAGGCACTGAACCAGATACAGGCGTAATCCCTGCCCTGGGAACAGAACTAGGTCCAGGTCCAGTTCCGGGCCAAGGCCCAGAACCAGGTTAATACTCAGGCCTGCGCCGGATCGAACCGCCGATCAGGTGATCACCGTGGGCCGATCCATGCCGGTGCGGCTGCGGATCTCGGCCAGGCCATCGGCGGCGCTGATCAGATCGGCGAGGGCCGCCTGGGGATCCTGGGCCAGGTTGCCGCCGGAGGGCACGAAGCTCTCGAGGTAAAGGCGCAGAGTGGCGCCCTGGGTGCCGGTGCCGGAGAGGCGGAACACCACCCGGCTGCCGTCGTCGAGCAGCAGGCGCAGGCCCTGCCCCCGCGTCGTCGATTGATCCACCGGATCGTCGTAGCTGAAGTCGTCGGCGGTGGCGATCGAGCGGCCGGCAAAGCCGGTGCCCTTCAAGGAGGGCAGCAGGCCATGCAGGCGGTCGTAGAGGCCGTGGGCGCGGTCGCTGGCAATGGCTTCGTAATCGTGGCGGGAGTAGTAGTGGCGGCCGAAGCGGGCCCAGTGGCTGGCCATCACCTCGGCCACCGAGCAGCGGCGCCGGGCCAGGATCTGCAGCCAGAACAGCACCGCCCACAGCCCGTCTTTTTCGCGGATGTGGTTGCTGCCGGTGCCGAAGCTTTCCTCGCCGCAGAGGGTGATCCGGCCGGCATCCAGCAGGTTGCCGAAGAACTTCCAGCCCGTGGGCGTTTCGTAGCAGGGGAGCCCCAGCTCGGCAGCCACCACATCCACCGCGGCGCTGGTGGGCATCGAGCGGGCCACACCCGCCAGGCCGCCGGCATATCCCGGTGCCAACGTCGCGTTGGCGGTGAGCACCGCCAGGCTGTCGCTGGGGTTCACGAAACAGCGGCGGCCCAGGATCATGTTGCGATCGCCATCGCCATCGCAGGCGGCGCCGAAGCTGTAGGCATCGCCCTTCAGCAGCAGATCCGCCAGCTCATGGGCGTAGGTGAGGTTGGGGTCGGGGTGCCCGCCGCCGAAATCCTCGAGGGGGATGCCGTTGCGCACCGTGCCTGCGGGTGCCCCCAGCAGCCCTTCGAACAAGCGGCGGGCGTAGGGGCCGGTGACGGCGTGCATGGCATCGAAGGCCACCGGGAAGTCACCCGCCAGCAGGTCGGCGATCGCGTCGAAGTCGAACAGGCTCTGCAGCAGCGTCAGATAGTCGTCCACGCCGTCGATCACCTCCACCTGCAACCCGCCGATGTGGTGGGTGCCGGGCGCCTCCAATGGCAAGGGGCTGCCCTCCACGATCCGGTAGCCGTCGAGGGTCTGGGTGACGGCGTAGATGGCGTCGGTGATCGATTCCGGCGCCGGACCACCGTTCGCCCCGTTCACCTTCACACCGAAGTCGCCGTCGGGACCGCCGGAGTTGTGGCTGGCCGAGAGGATGATGCCGCCGATCGCCGCGTGCCTGCGGATCAGGTGGGAGGCGGCGGGGGTCGAGAGGATGCCGTCGGTGGTGGTGATCAGCCGGGCCAGGCCGTGGGCGGCGCCCATGCGGCAGATCACATCGATGGCCTGGCGGTTGCCGTAACGGCCATCGCCCCCGAGGATCAAGGTGCCGCCCTCCACACCAGGAAGCACCCGGAACACAGCTTCCACGAAGCTTTCCAGGTAGTGGGCCTGCTGGAACTGGCTGGTGCTTTTACGCAGCCCGGAGGTGCCCGGTTTCTGGTCGGTGAACGGGCTGGCCAGCGTCACGCGGCAGGAGGCAACAGAGCCTGCGGAAGCGCTGCTCGTCATCGGGCCAACTGTGTGGGGGTCCAACGTAACCCTGCCTCCTGTGAGGCAGATCCGGGCGACCTCGGTAGCGTGCGCAAGGACACCCCCCCTTCGCTTTTCAGGCCCGTGACCCTGTTCACTCCCGTCCTGCGTCGTCCGCGGGGCCGATACGCCCTGGTGACGTCCCTGCTGGCCGCCGTCGCCCTGGTGGGAGCGCCTTCCCTCCCGGCCCGTGGCGGTGTTCCTGCGGCTGCTCCATCGCCTGCCCTCGCCCAGGCGATCAACCGCACCCGGGAGGCCGCCCAAGCGGTGCTCGATCAATCGGGCACGGAGCATTGCCTGCGCGGCAAGCTCACCAACGCACTCCTGGGGCTCTCAGCCAGCTGCGCCGGTGCCGCCTCGCCGCTCTGTGAGCTGGCTGATCGCGTGGTGGTCACCACCGGCTGGTCGGTGACATTCATGGAAACGACAGCGCGTCAGCTGCTGGCGCTGGCAGCCCCGACTGCAGGCCCTCACACCCAACCCTGACCGCCGATGGACATCGAACGCACCGGCGGCAAGCCCCTGACCGCGGAGCAGCAGGCGCTGCTGGATCTCTTCCGCGCCAAGGTGGACGAGGTGATCAAGTACCGCGGTCTCTCCGAATCCGACGTGAAGCGTCTGGTCAAGGAGGTGCGGGCCCATCCTGATTGCGGTCCTGAAATCCTCGCCACCGTGTTCGCCGAGCTGAGCGAACGGATGCCCGGTTCCCGCCTCAGCTACGACTGGGACTGACCCGCGTCAGGAGCCACCGGCGCCGGCGGGCCGCCCGCTGCCGGCTCCAGGCCCACCAGCGGCGGGCGGACGGCGGGGGCCATCGTCCTGTTTCCTGGTGCTGGCGGCGCTGGGTTGCTGGCAGCGCTTGAGCAGCTGTTCACCCGCCCGGTCGAGGTCGTCGCGGCGCTGGAAGCTGTTGGTGGCGGCCGGCTCGGCCTGCTGCACGATGCTCCACACCGTGTCCTTGCAGAAAGAGGTCAGCAGGGGGTTGTCCATCAGCGGATCCGCGAGGCTGCGGGCGCGGCTGCAGGGTTCGGCACCGTTCTCGCGGGAGCAGGCGAAGGTGGCCAACTGAATTGTGCGCAACTCCGTCGTGGTGGGAAACGTCGGCGGCTTGGGCCTGGCCGCGGCGACGGGGCTGGCCCCCGTCAGGGCTCCAGCCGCCAGCCAACCACCCAGCAGCCAGCCGGCGCTCACAGGTCCAGTCCATGGCGGGAGCCTTCGGGAGATGGCGGAGCGCCAGATGGGGAGGCGGTGCCGGGACATGGGGCGCGGAGGGGTAGCCCGCTCATCATGACCGTAGCGGCCGTGATGCTGGGGTAACGCCGTGGTCACACGCGCAGTCGCACCGGCAGGAAGCCGTCGCGCAGCGGTGCCTGGCGCCGCACCCAGAGCGCCTTCACCAGGGGGCCGGCCAGTGGCGCCAGTGGCGCGAGCAGAGAGCGCAGCTCAGGTCGCCGCCGCAACAGATCGCCCTGGGCCGCCTCGGCCTGCTGGGCCCGCTGCGCCAGCTGGATCTCCGCCTGCCGCTCCTGCTGAATCCGGGGCAGCACCGCATCGATGGCCTGCGTGCCGGCGCCCTGCTGCAGCGGCGGCACCAGCCAGTTGGCCGCCACGATCGCGTCGCGGAGCGCCATGTTGATGCCCTGCGCCCGCACCGGGCTCATCGGGTGGGCGGCATCTCCGAGCAGCAGCAGGCCGGGCTCCTGCCAGCGCGGGCAGCAGCCCACCTGCACCGACAGCGCCTCCGGACCCCGGATTGCAGCAGCATGGGCACGAACGTGGGCGGCCAGCCAGTCGGGCGCCAGGGCGGCGAAGGCCTCTGACCACTCCAGCGACGTGCGCGTGATCCGCTCGCCAGGGCCCACCAGCCAGCCCAGCTGCAGCTCGCCGCCTTCTGCGGCGGGAAAGACGCTGCAGCCGCCGCCGGGGCCGAGCAGCACCATGAAGCGGTTGTCGGCGCTGCAGCGCGGCTGGGCGGGCAGCCGGAACCAGAGCACGTCGATCGGGCTGGGAGCGCTGACGATCGGCAGGCCGGCCGCGCGCCGCAGGCCCGAGCTGCGGCCATCGCAGGCGATCACCAGATCGGCGGCCAGCACCCGATCGCCGGAGAGCCGCACCCCATCGACGCGCCCCTGTCGGCGCACGAGGCCCTGCACGGTTTCCCCCGGCCTCCAGCTGAAGCTCTCGTTCCGGCAGGCCCGCTGCACCAGCGCCTCCAGCAGGGCCGGCTGGGGCACGAGCGTGCACGGTCTTGTGCTGCCCAGTGGCTCGGCGGCGTCGAACAGCTCGCGCCCGTTGATCCAGAACGACCACCCCGCTAGCGCCCGTTGGGGCAGACCGGCCAGTAGGGGCTCCAGACCCATCTGGGCGAGCGCCTCCAGCCCGCAGGGCATCAGCCCTTGGCCGCGGAACTGGCGATCGAAGCGGCGGGTCGCCTCCACCAGCGTGACCCTCAGGCCCCGCTCCGCCAGCAGCAGGCCAAGGGAGGCACCGGCAGGGCCGGCGCCCACGATCACAACATCGCTGCGGGAAGGGGCGGCAGCGGCGGAGGAGGCGACGGGCAAGGCGTGGAGCGGCCGGGTGGCGGTCGGTGGGGCGCAGGGCTTCCCAGACCCATGGTGGGACCCACGTGGATGAATTGCGTGGGTGGGGTGCACGGCATTGGTGCGCACCCTGTTCGTATAGAGAGAGGCTGGATCCGCTTTCCGTGATGCAGATGGTGGGCCTTTCTGCCGTCACAGCCGCTTATCTCCACGACCTTTCGGAGCGTCTGGCCTGGAAGCTTTCCGGCTGAGAACGGCACGATCAGCCCGGCGCTACTCTTTGTACCAGTGGCCTGTTGCCATTGGCATTAGAACTTTCCCGCCGCCATCAGCATTGACAGGCGTCTGTTGCAGTGCGCGCTAACTACTCGTTCACAACCTGCCAACAGCCTGAAGACTCCAGCGTTGGCATGGCTGTATCGTTGCTACGGATCCGGCGCTGGGATGGTTTCATGCCGCGTCAACTGCGCTGCTCACCGGTGCCGCAGCGCTGCCTGCTTTGTTGAAGTTTGCGCTGCAGTCGTGGCGTCAGCCCCAGCTCGGCCCCTTGCCACAGTTGATCCATTTCGCGGTTGAAGTGGGCGGCCAGCTGCGGTGAGCGGATGATCATCAGGGTTTCGTCATTGCCATGGGCCGCTGATGGACTCCAGTTGAAAGAGCCGGTGATCACGCTGCGGTCATCGATCACTGCCACCTTGTGGTGCAGCTTGTCGCCCCGGGCCAGCCGCGGCGTGCCTACCCCAGCGAGGGGATGGGCCAGGGGCGCGTTGCCCGCTTCCCGTTTGCAGCGGTGATCGGCCATGGCCAGGCCCAGCAGGTCGAGCACCTCCGAGAAGGAGCGGGTGGCGAAGCCTGGATCTGCCAGCACCCGGATCCGTACCCCCTGCTGGTGCAGTTGGGCGATGCGATTGGCCAGATTCTGGGCAGAGAACACGAACAGATTGAGATCGAGGCGCTGCTGCGCCTGGCCCAGTTCCGTCTCGATCAGGGCGAGGCCGTTGCGGGGATCGCGACGCCGGTGTGGTGCGAACAGCACTTCCACCTTGGTGGGGCCCACCATCACCTGCTGGAGGTCCCCGTTGTCCTTGCCGATGCCGAAGCGGCTGTTCGGCAAGCCGCCAGGGCCATCGCCCCAGAGACGGGAAAACTCGTGGTTGAACACAGTCGCCAGGGGGCGGCTGTCGATCCGCAGCAGGTGGTTGGCATTGCCCCGGGTGCGCCCATCATTGAGGTCGCCGTGAATGCAGGAGGGGGTGAAATTCGCCGAGCCGGTCACCACCCAGCGGCCATCCACCACGAGAAACTTGTGGTGCATCAGACCGCTGCCGGCGCTGCCATCGGCGGTGTCATCGAGCAGGGGCACACCGCCGCGCCGCAGCAGCGCCACCGCATCCCCCTGTTGCCGTTCCTCCAGGCTGAGCACCCCGTCACGGTTGCTGTCCGCCAGTGCCTTCAACTGGTGGTGCCGGCTGCGCTGGCGGCTGTCGAGATCCACCGGGTGCTCTTCGCTCCACGGCCGGCTGTAGGTGTTCTCCAGCACCACCTTCACACTGACCCCGGCATGCTGTTTGGCCACCAGCGCCCGCGACACCTCCGGCAGGCTGAGCTCCTGCACCGCCACGAGGATCTCCCGTTGGGCGCGAGCGATCGTATCGAGCAGCATCTGCTCGAGGTTGTCGCCATTGCGCTTCAGGCCACTGACCGGGCTGCGGTAGTGACGGTCAACCCTGTGGTTGAACGCCACCTCCATGCCCGGCGGCAAAGACAGATCGGAGGGAGGCTGCCCGGTGATGCGCGCGGCGCCGCTGCAACCGGCCAGGCTGAGCATCAACCCGCCCAGGGCGAGCACGGTGACTCCGGACCTCCGCCGCGTCCTTGCGACGTTCGGCAACTCCCCAGCAGCGGGTGGTCGCCGGCACGGCGAAGGGATGCGAAGGAGCACGTGCGCTGGCACTGGCTTGGGCACGGGCGGACGGCGTGAACTCAGCTGAGCGTTCCCAGCCTGCCGCCATTCGGTACGGACAAAAGCGCTCTGCTGCAACCGCCGGCCGAAGGCCTCGGGAATGCAAGAGAGCGCTGGATAGAGACAATGAGAGCAACAAACCCTCGGCACAGCTCATGATCAGCGCCGTGCAGACAGAAGCAATGCGATCAGGAGATGGCGGACAGTGGTATGGGTTTGGCCGCTTGCACGTGGCAGTTGGAAGCTGACAGCCTGTAATCACAGGCTCGAGATGCAACTCCTCCGGTGTTCAAGAGCAACACGTGAGGAAGTGGATCGCCTGGTCAAGGGGGGGTGAGATCCTCGTCAGGCTGTGATTACCGCCAGCAGATGATCAACTGAAGCAGGATTCTGGGATCCTGATGAGTCCGTGGTCGACTTCAGCGCCTCAACACCGGGCGCAACGGGCAAGCTCAGTGGTGGCCAGGCATCTCGGCAGTGCGCAGCATGGCCACAAACCACACGCAGCTGGCGGCCACTGCTACGCCCACACCGGTGCTCACCCCGAAACGCACCATCAGCACGGGCACCACGAGGGGCAGTACCACCGCTCCCACCAGCGGGGTGAAGGCCACGAAAGCCTTCAGAGCCGCGCGTGAGTCAGAGTGAGCCGCGGTAGCGGCCGACTCGTCGCTGGGCGGTGGGGTCAGAACCATTCGGCCACGGCCTGGCTGGCCGGGTTGCTGTTGTCTTCGGGGGTGAAGCGCTCAAACTGCAAGGTGATGTTGCGCTTTTGCTCGCCATCGGCGGCAACCGCCTGGATGGGATAGAGCTGCTGGCCGTCGCGGAACGGAACCTGCACCCGGAAGGTGCCTTCGGCGGAGAGCGGCACCACCTCAGAGCCGATCGTGAGCTGGGCGGAAGGATCTGTGGCGCCGTAGACAATCAGCTCAGCATCAGCCACGAGCCAGAAGGAGCGCTGGCGGGGAGCCACTCCACCCACGCCGGATTCATTACGGCCACTGGCCCAGACACCGACGCCGGAGTCGCTGAGCGCGCGCCGCTGATGATCCGCCCCTGAATCCTCCACTTCGTGGAAGGCTTCAGAGCCGCGACCGAAGTGTTTCCAGCGCACGGTGGCCGTTTGATAGAGCCGTTCGTGCAGGCCGTTGTCGGCATAGTCGGCGGGAGCGGGCAGGCTGCCCGGTGCAGGTGCCACATCAAGGGAAAAGGGCACGAACTGATCAAGGATCTGCTCGCTCGGATGAAGGGCGGGAACGCGTGCAACCGAGGAGAAGGCCAGGGAGATCCAGCCGCCGCCGATCTTGCGATAGCCCAGCTCAAGCCGGTAGTCGCGGTCGCTCAGGGGCACCGGCAGGTACCACTCCGAGGCATGGCTGTCGACGGGAACTTCCTGCAGCGTGTGGGGATGGGCGGCGCCCTCGCTCAGACCGGTGACGTCGGCGACCCGAAGGCAGAGCTGGCTGGCACCCACATTGAGGGCCTGGCGCCGATCAGCTTCGGCGATTTCCCAGAACACGTAGGCCCATTGGGGATCGCGCGGCAGGAACACCACCCGGGTCTGGGCGGTGGGACGGGGGGCCGGCTCGAAGCTGGCTTCCAGATCCGCCAGGGTGGCGGGTGAGGCGGGTTCACCGCTGGCCCCACCGGGGGCAGCGGCTTCACTGAAGCCAGTGCTCGCGGCCTGGGCCGACGGCTGGCGGGTGGTGATTTCCGTGACCAGCTCGTCTTTGGATTTACGGCTGTACAGGCTCACACCCAGATCACTGGCGATCTGGCGGAGTTGCCTGAGCGTCATACGAGCGAGGGCATTGAGGGCCTGGGTCACCTGATCTCCAGCTTTTGTTTGGGATCAGTCTGGGGGTAGATCCCCGGTTTTGAGCTGGTTCCCCGCCGCTGCGTCAGCAAGCTCTGACGGCCCCTGTGTCCTCCCGGCGGCGTTGGACACAAAAAAACGGCGGAGGACCGCCGTTTGCTGCTCTGGGAGCCAGGAGACGGGGCCCAGGGACCCGCCGGTTTGTCAGCGTCCGACGCTGCGATAAGGAACCTTGGAGAGGTAATCCATGCCGGCGTTGCCGGAGGACGCAGCCCCCACACGCAGGGCGGGCAGCGTGCGCACCCAGGGGAGGTAATCCTCGGGATAGCCACCACGGCGCTGACGCGCGCGCTCGGGCAGGGAGCGCTTGGTGCCGGTGTAGATGATCTGGGGGAAGCCCAGGATGCCCCGGTGGTAGGCGTCGTAGCGGGGGGTGGTGATGTTGAAGGGGGTTTCACCCACCTCGCGGGAGCCGACCACCCGGTTGCGATGGTATGGAACCGTGTCGTAGCCGAAGTTCTCGAGGTATTCATCGCTGTCGAGAATCTTATCGACAGCACCGGCCACGCCCTTGGTCATGATGACGGCGGACCAGGCGATTTCCTCAGCTTTGCCATACACCTGGCGGCCCAGCAGCTTCTCCACAAGGTGGCGGGCCACCCGGTAGTTGTTATTGAGGTTGTAGAAGCTGCGCGTGAAGGTGTCAGACAGGCAGAGTGCGCGGATGAAATCACGCACGGTGATCTGACCGTCGCGCAGTTGCGACTCGAGAATCGTGTCGCGGTCAACCTTGAACGCGTGGAAGAAAATCTGGCGGTAAGCCGACTCGATCACGAAGTTCTGGTCTTCACGGTCGATCGCCTTGTCGAGCGCGACAGCCTTCGGGTCCTCGTCGGAACCCACGCGGAAGGCCTTCACCCGGGAGTTCTGGGTGGTGGGCGCGTACTTCAGAAGCGGAATTGCCACACGAGCATCGTCATCCGTCGCTGTGGATCGTAGAAGTGAGGCCCCGCGGACCCCGTCAGCGAAGGGGCAGGGCTCACAGTCCGTAACGTTTGCGACATCGGCGGCTCACCAGCCGAAAGCGGACAGCCTCTCGTTGCCATCGCCGGTTACGGCCCCCACCGACGCTGCTTCCCCCCCGGCGGCTTCGCTGCCTGGGGCGTTGTCGTCGCGGCAGCGGGTTTCCATGCAGAAGGATGCGGTGTTCGAAAGCCCCTCCACCGTGCTGGTGCGCAGGCGCAGATCCGGGTTGGGGAACCAGAAGCGCTCCAGGGAGCTCATCGTTTCGTAGGCGGTGGTGAGCAGCAGGCCGTCGCGCTCATCCATGCAGAACCGCCCGGCCACCGGGGCTGTTTCGGCGTAGCCGCGGTCGCGCAGCAGCAGGCCCTCGCGCCCGTGGGCATCGGTGGGGATCAGGCCGAACACCGACTCCCCCTGGTGCTCCTCTCCGGCCTTATCCCAATCCATCGAACCGCTCCAGCGCACCTGGCAGCCCCCCACCAGCGCGCCGGGATCCTGGCCATGCAGCTCGGCGATCGCCACCAGGCGGGGATCGTCGGCGCTCACGTCCACCACCTGGATCAGCGAGCCGCCCCCCTCGGCGCGTCGATGCAACAGGTGGTGGCTGGTGCGCTGGGAACGCCAGCGGCCGCAACTCAGCCGGAAAAAGCTGATGGCATCGGCGATCGGAACGGTCACGGCGGGTGGACGGCTACAGCGATGATCGCAATCCGTCCACCTCGACTGTTGCCGGTGGCCATCACGGGAGTTCTGGCCGCCCTCGCCGCCGCTTTCTGCTGGACAGCCTCCAGCAGCCTCTGGCGGCAGCTGCCCACCTCGCTGAGCGCTGCCCAGCTCAACCTGGTGAAGAACCTGCTGGCGGTGGCGACGCTGCTGCCGCTCGTGCTGCTGAGTCCCTGGCGCGTCGCGCCACTGCCGCTGGCGTTGCTGGTGCTGAGCGGTGTGGTGGGGATTGCCCTGGGCGACAGCCTGTATCTGGCGGCCCTGCGCCGGCTCGGCACCCGCCGCACCCTCACCCTCGATGCCGGCGGCCCGGCTGTGGCAATGCTTGGCGGGGTGGTGTTCCTGGCAGAGGTGCCCACGTTGGTGCAGTGGCTGGGGGTGGGGCTGATCTGTCTGTCGGTCCTGCTGGTGGCGCGACAGGCCCCTGCCACCCCGCTGGTGCCGCAGCGGGATCGGCTTGGCCTGGCCCTGGCGCTGGCGGCGCTGCTGTGCGGCAGCACGGGCGCCCTGCTGGCCCGCGCCGCGCTGCGGGCCTCGGCCCTGACTCCCCTGGAATCGGCCACCCTGCGCCTGGCGGCCGCAGCCGTGGTGATGCTGCCGCTGCTATGGCGGTTGCCGCTCCCTGGCCAGCGGCCCCGGCTGGGCTGGCGGCGCTGGCCGCTGGTGCTGCTGGCCACGCTGCTGGGCACCAGCGCGGGCATCGTGCTGCAGCAGACCGCCCTGCAGCACCTGCCGGGCGGTCTGGCCGTGGCGCTGCTGGCCACGGCGCCTGTGATGGCGCTGCCATTGGCGGGGCTGGAAGGCGACACGCCTGGCTGGCGGGGCCTGGCGGCCGCCGTGCTGGCTTTGGCCGGGGTCAGCCTGGTGACGGGGGCGCTGGGGAACCTGGCTGCGGCGATGACGCGGTGACGCGGGCGCGGGCCAGACCATCGACCCAGGTGATCAGGTCGTCGAGCTGCAGCGAAAGCGGCGCGCGGCCCAGGGCCCCGGCGAGGGCGTCGAGCTGGCAGGCGGCGCGATCGAGTTCCGTCAGGAAAGCCTGACGAAAGCCGGGATCACCTGCCAACACTGGATGGTTGTTGACCCAGCGCTCCCGCTCCGGCTGGCTGGGCAGGGCGCCGTCGCGGCGGCCGGCGATCTCCTGAAGGCTGCGCAGGCTGTGGGCCAGCAGCCGCAGGTGGTGGCGTTCGAGCGCGGGGAGCAGGGTGGCTTCGAGCAGGGCCAGGTCGTTGTGGCTGAGTGGGCCTGCCTCAGCCATCACCGGGGGTGTCGCTGGAGCTGGTGGGGGCGGCCGGGGGGCTTGGGGTGAGCCGGAAGCCGCAGGAGTGGCCGCCCTCCAACCGCCAGTGGACGCGCTCCACGGTGCAATCGGGGAAGGTGTGGCGGATCTGCTGGAGCTCCTGGTCGCAGATCAGCGGGAACTGGTCGGCGATGCGGGAGACGGAGCAGTGGAATTCGCTCATGCACCAGGAAAGCCCGTCGCCATCGCGGCGGCATTCGGTCATGTAGCCCTCGCGGCGACGCAGCTCCACCAGCCGCTGCACCCGCTCGGTGAGGCTGCCTTCGCCGATCAGGCGTCGATCGACGCTGGCCTTGGCGACCGCCTGCTGCTTCAGCAAAGTCTGGATGGCATCGCGGGGCATGCTCGCCGCCATCGACTGCAGCAGGCCGATGGCGAAGTTCTCGCCACTGTCGGGAAAGCTATCGTGGCCCTGGCGGGTGAGGCGCCAGTGATTGCTGGGACGGCCTGGACCTTCGGGCGTGGGGCTGGCTTCAAGCACGCCTTCTTCTTCGAGGCTGCGCAGATGACGACGCATCGCCTGAACCGACACCGAGAGTGCTTCGGCGAGCTGGGCCGCTGTGGCCTCACCGAGACGCATCAGCAGCGCGAGCACCGCCTCGCGGGTGGGGGCCTGGGTGGTGGAAGGCATGGAAAAGCAGGCCGGTCTGGCGAGACGCAACCTTCCTCACACCTTGCCACGCTCCGCTGGCGACTGGGGGAGAGTGACCGGTGATGTGCGCGGATCACCGGCCGGCGGTCTCGCTGTCCTAGGCTCAGGTGATTAACGAAACTTCCTGGTTTCGTAATTCGCGTAGCTCTTTCCCGCCACTAGATCGCCTCTGGTTGATCGCTTCCGGCGAGCGGGTCTCTTCTTCTTCTCGAAGGGGGCCGGCCACGCGAAACCCTTGCCGCGATCCCCGCTTCAGGCCAGCCACCAGCCTTTCGCCCGCTTTCCCGCCGAGCCCATGCCCGAATCCGTTTCCGCCCCCTCCGCCCCCACCAGCGAAAGCCTGGAGGTGATCCGGAAGTTTGCCGAAACCTACGCCCAGCGCACCGGCACCTACTTCTGCAGCGATCCCGGCGTCACCGCCGTGGTCCTGGAAGGCCTCGCCCGCCACAAAGACCAGCTGGGCGGCGCCCTCTGCCCCTGCCGCCACTACGAAGACAAGCAGGCGGAAGTGTCCCAGGCGTTCTGGAACTGCCCTTGCGTGCCGATGCGGGAACGCAAGGAGTGCCACTGCATGCTCTTCCTCACCGAAGACAATCCCTTCCGCGGCGACCAGCAGACGATCAGCACCGAAGAGATTCTTTCCCATACAGCCGGCTGAGGAGGCCTCCGTCATGTCCACAGCGCCCACCGTTGGTGATCTGGTCAGCCAGCCGTACAAGTACGGCTTCGTCACCGACATCGAAACCGAGAAGATCGCCAAGGGCCTCAGCGAGGACGTGGTGCGGCTGATCTCGGCCAAGAAGAACGAGCCCGCCTTCCTGCTGGATTTCCGCCTGCGGGCCTACCGGCAGTGGCTGCGCATGACTGAGCCCGATTGGGCAGCCCTTGGCCATGCCCCGATCGATTATCAGGAGCTGATCTACTACGCGGCGCCCAAGCAGCAGGAAAAGAAGGCCAGTCTTGACGAGGTGGATCCCAAGCTGCTGGAAACCTTCGACAAGCTCGGCATTCCGCTGAGCGAGCAGAAGCGGCTCAGCAATGTGGCTGTGGATGCGGTGTTCGACAGCGTGTCGATCGCCACCACCTACCGGGAGAAGCTGGCCGAGCACGGCGTGATCTTCTGCTCGATCAGTGAGGCGGTGAAAGACCATCCCGAACTGATCGCCCGTTATCTCGGCACGGTGGTTCCCAGCAACGACAACTTCTTCGCTGCTCTCAATTCGGCGGTGTTCAGCGACGGCTCCTTCGTGTTCATCCCGAAGGGGGTGGAGTGCCCGATGGAGCTCTCCACCTATTTCCGGATCAACTCCGGTGACACCGGCCAGTTCGAGCGCACCCTGATCGTGGCGGAGGAAGGCGCATCGGTCAGCTATCTGGAGGGCTGCACCGCCCCGATGTTCGACACCAACCAACTGCACGCCGCCGTTGTGGAGCTGGTGGCCCTCGATGATGCCTCGATCAAGTATTCCACCGTTCAGAACTGGTATGCCGGCGATGAGCACGGCAATGGTGGCATCTACAACTTCGTTACCAAGCGGGGACAGTGCCGCGGCGATCGCAGCCACATCAGCTGGACCCAGGTGGAAACCGGCTCAGCGATCACCTGGAAGTATCCCAGCTGTGTTCTGCAGGGGGCTGATTCGGTGGGCGAGTTCTACTCCGTAGCCCTCACCAACAACCGCCAGCAGGCCGACACCGGCACCAAGATGATCCATCTGGGTCCGCGCAGCCGCTCCACGATCGTGAGCAAGGGCATCAGCGCCGGCCAGTCTTCGAACAGCTACCGGGGGCTGGTGCAGATCGGCCCCAAGGCCGTGGGTGCCAAGAACTACAGCCAGTGCGATTCGATGCTGATCGGCGACCAGGCCGCCGCCAACACCTACCCCTACATCCGCTCCCAGCAGCCGGATGCCGCGATCGAGCATGAGGCGAGCACCTGTCGCATCTCTGCCGATCAGCTGTTCTATCTGCAGAGCCGCGGCATCGGTTTCGAAGCGGCGGTGTCGATGATGGTGAGTGGCTTCTGCCGCGATGTGTTCAACCAGCTGCCGATGGAGTTCGCCGCCGAAGCCGACAAACTGCTGGCCCTGAAGCTCGAAGGCTCCGTGGGCTGATCGCCGCCACTCAGCTCCGCCGCCTCTCTGGCGGCCCCGCTCCCTCTCCCCACCCCGTTCTCCCCTGCCCCCCTGCCCGTGATTCGCCCCGACGCTGATCTTCTGCTTGAAATCGTGGATCTCCATGCGCGCGTGGAGGACCAGCCGATCCTCAAGGGTGTGAACCTCACGGTGCGTGCCGGCGAGATCCATGCGGTGATGGGCCGGAACGGCAGCGGCAAGAGCACGCTGTCCAAGGTGCTGGCCGGCCACCCTGCCTACACCGTCACCGGTGGCAGCGTGCGGTACCGGGGTGCTGATCTGCTTGATCTGGAGCCGGAGCAGCGCTCCCGCATCGGTCTGTTCCTCGGTTTTCAATACCCCGTGGAGATCCCCGGGGTCAGCAATCTCGAGTTCCTGCGGGTGTCCACCAACGCCCGTCGCAGTGAGCTGGGCAAGGAAGAACTGGACACCTTCGCCTTTGAAGATGTGGTGCGCGAGCGGCTGGAGGTGGTGAAGATGGACCCCGCCTTCCTGGAGCGCAGTGTGAACGAAGGCTTCTCCGGTGGCGAGAAGAAGCGCAATGAAATCCTGCAGATGGCGCTGCTGGAGCCGTCGGTGGCGATCCTCGATGAAACCGATTCCGGCCTCGACATCGACGCCCTGCGCATCGTTGCCGCCGGCGTCAATCAGCTCTCCACCCCGGAGAACGCCACGCTGCTGATCACCCACTACCAGCGCCTGCTGGATGTGATCATCCCCGACTACGTGCATGTGATGGCGGCCGGGCGGATCCTGCGTACCGGCGGTAAGGAACTGGCGTTCGAACTGGAAGAGCGCGGTTACGACTGGGTCGACGCCGAACTGGCATCCGAGCAGCGCAGCGTTGCCGAGGTGGCCTGATGATGGCGTCCCTTTCCGACACTGACGCCGCCGCCCTCGCCCAGGGCGTGGCCACCGCCCCCTGGACCCAGCGCTTCCTCGACGCGCTCGATGCGCCGGCCGGCGAGCTGGAAACCGTGCAGTGGCGCGGCCGCGAAGCCCTGGCCCGTCAGCCGCTACCCTCCCGCCGCGACGAAGACTGGCGCTTCACCGACCTGGCTCCCCTCCTGGCGGTGTTCGACGGCACCGCCCCCACAGCCGGCAGCTTCGGCGGCACTGACAGCCCTGCCGCTGCCAGCGCCCTGCCCCCCCCGGCGCCGGACACGGTGCGGCTGCTGCTGGATGGCCGCAGTGATCCCCTGGCCGGCCAGAGACTGCCTGCCGGCCTGTCGCTGCTGGGCGAAGGCGAATGGCCGCTGGCCTTGGGCCACACCCTGGCGGCCACCGGCTGCCAGGCCCACTGGCCGGTGGAACTGAACCAGGCCACCGCCAGCCGCTGCCTGGCGTTGCGCGTCAGCGGCACGGTGGCTTCCACGCTGGAGCTGGTGAGTGTGGCGGGCGCGAATCGTCCCGATGCAGCTGAACCCGGCACTCACCCCATCGGGCAGCGCCTCACCCCGGTGCGGGTGCTGCTGCTGCTCGAGGAGAAGGCGAGCCTGAATGTGCTCCAGGTGCAGCTGGGCGATGGCCCATGCCTGAGCAGCCTGGTGTGTGAGGCCCGGCTGGGACGTGGCTCCACTTTGCGCCACGGTCTGCTGGCGTTCGGTACGGGCGAGGCCTGTTTCCTGGGCCATCTGGCGGTGGAGCAGGAGATCGAAAGCCGTCTGGAATCGGTGTGGGCCAGCCGCGGCTGGGCGCTGGCGCGCTTCGAGCCGCGGGTGAGCCAGGCCGAGGGCGGTGCCTTCACCAGCCTCAAGGCCCTGCAGCTGGCTGAAGAGCACCAGCGCGTGGACACCCACAGCCGGGTGGTGTTCGAAGGGCCCGACGGGCAGTTGGAGCAACTCCACAAGGCGATCGCCGACGGCCACGGCCGCAGCGTGTTCAACGGCGCCGTGAAGGTGCCGCGGCTGGCCCAGCGCACCAATGCCGCCCAGTTGAGCCGCAACCTGCTGCTCTCCAACCAGGCCCGCATCGACACCAAGCCCGAGCTCGAGATCGTTGCCGACGACGTGCGCTGCGCCCATGGCGCCACGGTGAGCCGTCTGCAGCAGAACGAACTCTTCTATCTGCAGAGCCGGGGCATCAGTGCCGCCGTGGCCGCGGGGCTGCTCAAGCGGGGCTTCTGCCAGGAGGTGCTACGCGATCTGCCGCCGGCGGCGGCAGGGTGGGAGCCCCTCAAGCGTCTGCTCGCGGAGGCCTGACCCCGATGCCCGTCACCGTTCCCTCGCTGACCACAGCCACCACGGAGCCCAACGGTGCTCCGGGCACCGAGCCGAATGGTGCTTCAGGCGCGATGGCCTCTGGGGTTGCCGCTGCGGCGGCTGGGACCGCCCCGGGCGAGAACCTGGCGGCGCTCACCCGGCCCGATTTTCCGCTGCTCGCCCAGCAGGCCTGCCTGGGGCAACCGCTGATTTATCTCGATCACGCTGCCACCAGCCAGAAGCCGCGGCAGGTGCTGGAGGCGCTGCAGGGCTACTACTCCCACGACAATGCCAACGTGCACCGCGGCGCCCACCAGCTGAGCGCCCGGGCCACCGATGCGTTTGAAGGCGCTCGCGACAAGACCGCCCGCTTCATCGCTGCGGCCACCCCCAGGGAGATCGTGTTCACCCGCAATGCCAGCGAGGCGATCAATCTGGTGGCCCGCAGCTGGGGGGATGCATTCCTGCGGCCCGGCGACGAAATCCTGCTCACGGTGATGGAGCACCACAGCAATCTGGTGCCCTGGCAGCTGCTGGCGGCCCGCACCGGCGCCGTGCTGCGCCACGCCGGCCTCACCGACACCGGCGAGCTCGACATGGAGGATTTCAGCCGTCTGCTCAATGAACGCACGCGGCTGGTGAGCGTGGTGCAGATCAGCAACACGCTCGGTTGCCTCAATCCGATCGCGGCGATCGCCCAGCTCACGCACCAGGCCGGTGCTCTGCTGCTGGTGGATGCCTGCCAGAGCCTGCCGCACCTGCCGGTGAACGTGGCCGCGCTGGGCGCTGATTTCCTGGTGGGCTCTTCGCACAAGCTCTGCGGCCCTACCGGCATGGGCTTCCTCTGGGCCCGCGAGGCGCTGCTGGAGGCGATGCCGCCATTTCTGGGCGGCGGCGAGATGATCCAGGATGTGGGCCTCGACGTCAGCACCTGGGCGGAGCTGCCCCATAAGTTTGAAGCCGGCACCCCGGCGATCGGTGAAGCTGTGGGGATGGGCGCCGCGCTCGATTACCTCAATGCCATTGGTATGGAGCGCATCCACGCCTGGGAGCAGGGGCTCACCCGCCACCTGTTCCAGCGGCTGCAGGCGATCGAAGGGCTCACGGTCCTCGGCCCCACGCCGGAGCAGCAACCCGATCGCGGCGCCCTGGCCGCCTTCACGGTGGAGGGCCTGCATGCCAACGACCTCTCGGCCCTGCTGGATGCCGGTGGCATCTGCATCCGCAGCGGCCACCACTGCACCCAGCCGTTGCATCGCCACTACGGCCTGTCGGCCACGGCGCGCGCCAGCCTGGCCTTCACCACCACCTTCGAAGAAATCGACCGCTTCGCCGACGAACTGCAGAGCAGCGTGGAGTTTCTGAAGGAGCACGGCTGACCACCGGCCGCCGGTCAGCAGGGGGTGAGCAGGGCCAGGGCTTCGGCGCGGTGGCTTCCACGCCAGAGCCACTGCCATCGCCAGCCGCACGCTTCTGCCGTGTGCTGGATCCCGGTCGCGTCGGCGGGGTGATCAAAGCGGCTGAGGTGATCCATCACCCGCTGCCGTTCTTCGGCTGCGAGCGCCTGCCAGCCGTCCGAGATGCGCTGCACGTAACGGGCCACATAGGCCTCGCGGCTTTCGCCCGGTTCACGGAACACATCGGCCCAGAGGAGGAGGCCGGTGGGTGCGAGCCGTGCGCGGCAGGCCGCCAGAAACCGGGCCTTCTCCGGCGTGGTGAGGTGATGCACCGCGAAGGAGGTGTGGATCAGATCCACCGGTGCGGCGGCGCTGGCGCCGGGGTCGTCGCCGGCCGGCTCCAGCGCCCAGGAGAGCAGATCCTGCTCACGCCAGGCGCAGGGATAGGGCACCCCCTGCAGCTGGGCGGCGGCCAGGGGCAGCACGGGAGCGGCAAGATCAATTCCGAGGTACGACCCCAGCGGCAGCCGCCGCAGCAGGGGCGCCAGCAGGGCCAGATCGCCACAGCCCAGATCCACCATCCGGGGCAGCGGCGACCCTGATGGGCGCTGAGCCAGCCAGCCTTCGATCGCCGCTGTGGTGGCTGCCGAGAGCGCCTTGTGCTCCATCAGGTCGTGGTCAACCACGCGGCGGTAGGTGCTCCACTGGCGCTCGAAAAGGTCCATGGCTCAGGACTGGGCTGCCGGTGAGGCCTCCCGCAGCTTGTGGAGGGAGCGTAGGTGGCTGGTGTGGAACGTCGTGCGGATGGCTCGAAGGATCTGGTGACTGGAAGGATCTGGTGGCTTGAAAGATCTGAGGACGTGCACGTTGCTGGTTCGGCGCAGATCATCAGGGCCGCTTTCCATTGAGGCTCATCAGGGCGTGGACACGTGTGTTCTGGCCTCCAACACCCTCGGCAGATTCACTTCAATCCAGTTGGCCAAGGTGGCGACATGCTCGGCCACTTCTTCTCCCAAGGGCGTGAGGCTGTACTCCACGAATGGAGGCACCACCGGATAGGACACGCGCAGGACAAAGCCATCGTCTGCGAGAGCTTGGAGGCTCTGGGCCAGCATTTTCTCGCTGACGCCACCGATTTTGCGTCTGAGCTCACTGAACCGATGCGTGCCCTGGCGCAGGGATAGCAGGCAGAGCACTCCCCAGCGGCTGCATACGTGCTTGAGGATGTCGCGCGAGGGGCAGGGTTGGGCGAAGAGATCGCCCTGGTCGAGGCGCTGGCTCAGCGTGTCGGGCTGGGCAGGGAAGACGCTCATGCACTTACCTTTTGGTTGGTACTTGCGATTCGTTAGTGTCTCACATTACGGTGACCTTGCCGACCAAAAGGAACGAGCTGACTTCATGATTGTTGTGACGGGCGCCTCGGGGCAACTTGGCCAGTTGGTTGTGCGTGAGCTGTTGCAATCGGTTCCGGCCAGTGCGTTGGTGGCCGCGGTTCGTAACCCTCAGAGCGTTGCTGGCTTCGCCAGCCTTGGTGTACAGGTTAGGCAGATGGATTACGCCCAGCCTTCCACGCTGGAAGCCGCTTTTACCGGTGCCGAGAAAGTGTTGTTGATCTCCGGCAGTGAGGTTGGAAGCCGCGTGCCTCAGCATGCCAACGTGATCCATGCCTGCAAAGCTGTGGGTGTAAAGCTGCTGGCGTATACCAGCCTTCTGCACGCTGATGTGAGCCCGCTTCCGCTGGCGGCAGAACATCACCAGACGGAAATCCTCCTGCAAGACTCTGGAGTTCCCCACGTTGTCTTGCGGCATGGCTGGTACACCGAGAACTATCTCGCGAGCATTCCGGCCGCCCTTGGCTACGGTGTCGTGATGGGCTGCGCGGGTGAAGGCCGAATTGCTTCGGCAACGCGCGCTGATTACGCAGCTGCCGATGCTGCTGTGTTCCTGGCCGATGATCAGGCTGGCAAGGTGTATGAATTGGCAGGTGATGAGGCTTACACGTTGACGGAGTTTGCGGACGAGCTCAGCCGGCAGGCTCACAAGCCGGTCTGCTATCAGAACATGTCTCAGGCTGACTACAGCCAAGCGCTGGAAGGTGCCGGCTTCCCGCCGCCCTTTGCCATGATGCTGGCGGAGTCAGACACTGGCGCTGCTCAGGGTGGATTGTATGACGACAGCAGAACCTTGAGCAGACTGATCGGCTGTCCGACGACTCCACTCAGCACATCGATTCAAGCAACACTTCTCGCCTGACCAGCGACTCAAGTGTAGACATCAGGCCTCTGCTCCTGGCGGCTAGCCTTCGGTTGTTCAGTGATTAACGAATAGTGCCGTCAGTGGAGGCATGGGCTTTACGCTGCGCTCTTGACCCGTGCAGCCGTGATCTCTGTGTGCTGCTTCACGCTTGCATGGCATTCAGGCACTCCCGTCGACCCCGACGGGAGTGAATCGCGTAGCTAGCATCCAGAGACTGTGTCAACCCTCTTTCCCGTGCCCGCACTGGAACCCGTTTCTGAAGACGAGGCCCGTTCAATCATCCTGGAGTGGGGACGTCTGCACGATCTGCAGGTGGGGTTGTCTGCGTTCCTCCCTGTCATTGCCACGGATGGCTTCTACATGCGTTTTGGTGATAAGCAATGGGTTGGTTACGCGGATTTTGAAGCCCACCAGATCGCGAAGAGAAGATTCTTCGATGAGATTCACGATTACACCTCCATCCATGTGGCGGTTCAGGAGCCTTTCACCATGGCCAGGACGGTGATGCTGTGGACCTATCGCCATCGCCCTGAGAACAGTCCAACCAGCCAGCTCCTGAAGGCCCGCATTGAGCACACCTGGGAGTTTCGCCGTTGCCCCACGTCTGGACGTGCCTTCATGCAAGGGCATGTTGTTGATCGTTTCGAATACATCGATGGGTTTAGGCCCGTCTCCGCTGAACAAGCGGCTCAGGGCGAAGACCCGCATCTTGATCCCCGTTGGACAACCCGCTGATGGGCTGCCACGCACGAGCTGGCGATGTGAGTGGTGTGGACTTGCAGGCTGATGGCTCTGGCCGGCGCTGCTTCAGGCTTCTTTTGAGCCACTCGTTTCGCCATTACCTTCAATTCGGTGAACCCTGGGTGTCATTGGTGAGGTCATTGGTGAGGTCATTTCAGGTGCTTTTCGGACGACGTCAGGCGGAAGGCTTGAGGCGATTGTTTGGATCTCGCTTCGGGGCAGGCGAGGGGCCATGGTTCAGGTCATTTCTGGATTCAGGCTTGGAGTTTTTTTGGCGTTGTCGCGGTGCGATGCCTGACTGCCGGCTCTAGGTGGTGACCTGCCGATGACCCGCTTCATCCACATCACATCTGCGAAGTTCTCCATTCTTCCAGGAGAAGCTGATCAGATCATCAACGAAGGCACCTATGGGAAGGCCCTGGCTGAGTATCTCACTGACAGACTGCGGGAACTTGGATACCTTGCTCCATTCTTCTGTTGTGAAGACTGGGGGTGGTGGGTGGAGTTGGCCGGCTACCCCTTCACCTTTGGTGTGTGTGTTTATGGGCGTGCCTGTGCTGATGGCAGCCTGGAGCTCTACCTCGGCGATGGGGCTACTCCCACAAGCCGGTGGAGTTGGCGTCGCTTTCGCTTCGTTAACACCGGTGCCGATGAAGCTGCCGGAGCATTGCACAACGACCTGGTGGCTATCCTCTGCGCCGATCCCGATGTGCACGTGCATGCCACCGATCTGGATTCACCATTTTCCAATGAGGTTCTGATGCCACCCTGTTGACGGATCCGTGTGGCTTCTCGCTTCCACCGGTTCTTGTCTTTTCGGCATTCCGCAATGACCCTGAGCCTGGCCATCTCTGTTCCAGGTCCTGAGCCTCAGCGCTGCTGTCGTGATCGCTATGATTCAGCATGGAGACTGCCATGGATGAGGGGTTGCCGAAGGGTTCGCGCAGATGGCGATCGCGTTGATTGGGTACCACTTCCCTGACAGCAGAGAGGAGGATATTGGCTTGCTTGCTGCAGGCTGGTTGCTCGCTGTCTTTCTTGCAAGCATTGGGGCCAGCCTCTATAACAAGACTGTTGCTAAGTCCTCGATGGGAATGCAGGCACACGTCTCGGTCGGCGACATTGTCGATGATGAAGAGGAGCGTCCTTTGTCGTCCAGGCCGGAGCGCTAGCCGCCGGCTGGCTTCACGAGGGGCGTCCGTGTGGGTATGCCCTTGCTCCCAGCTTCAGGCCCAGACCTTCACCTGCAGGTTTTTCCATGGACATCGGCCTTCTTGTGTTTCCTCAGGTTGAAGAGCTCGATGTGATCGGCCCATGGGAGATGTTCTCGCTCTGGAAGCAGCATGACGGTGGCCCCAGCAGCTGCCTCACCGTGGCGGAGCGGCTGGAGCCGGTGGTCTGCGCCAATGGCCTGTCGATCAATCCGCATGTGTCCTTCGAGGCGTGCCCAGCACTCGATGTCTTGCTGGTACCGGGCGGCCAGGGAACCCGCGTAGAAGTGTTCAACACTTGCCTGCTGGAGTTCGTGGCGGAGCAGGCCCGCTCTTGTCAGGCGGTGTTGTCCGTATGCACCGGTGCTTTTCTGCTGCAGGCGGCGGGGCTGCTCGCCGGCAAGCGAGCCACCACTCACTGGGCCTCGCTGGATCGTTTGCGTGCTTTTGGCGATGTGGAGGTGGTGGAGGAGCGATTCACCCGGGATGGAATGCTCTGGTGTTCTGCGGGTGTTTCTGCTGGTATTGATCTCACGCTGCGCTTCATTGCTGAGGTGGCGGGTGAGGAGGTGGCCGGCAAGGTGCAGTTCGATGCCGAGTACTTCCCATCGGGTGTTGTTTATGGCCATGCCCACAGTGATGATCAAGCTCCGGATTATCTCCGGAAAACTGACTGACTGGCTGCTTCTCGTCAAACCAGCTCTGTTCCCTGGAACCATTCCCGTCGTGCGAGGTGCAGGTGGCCATGCCATTCCTATTGAGCTTCATCCTTCGCAGATGGGAGGTTCGTAACATCTTGAGTAGCCTCCTTGCAGTTGGCCACGGGGTCGCCCCCGGTTGGCTGCGGCTCGGTCAAAGGTTGGTCACCTGTTGGCTGGAGGATGGCCACGGGGAGGCCAGGGGGTATCGCCCCTGGGCACACTCAGGACGTCCTGACACAGGATTGGCTCCTGGTTTTGACCTCAGATGAGGTTTCTGGCTTTGGTCTCCTGATGCGCTTTCATGAGCTCCCTTCAGGGTGATCGCCAGAGCTGGCTCACCGCCTGCGGCCTCTTGTCTGGATCGCTACAGCACCCCAGGCCCGCGCCTCAGGTCCGGCTTCTACGTGAGCCCGGTGAGGGCTGGGATTAGGGTCTAGGCCGGCAGACTTCTTTCCTCTCTTGACCAGCAGCGGCTGATGCAGAGCACCATCTTCACGGCGGTTCTGCTGCCGCTTGCGTTGGCGATCGTGATGCTGGGCATGGGGCTCAGTCTGGTGGCTGAGGATTTTCAGCGCATCACACGTGATCCCAAGGCTGTGGCCATCGGTACGTTGTGCCAGCTCCTGGTGTTGCCGCTGATCGGCGTTCTTGTGGCCCTGGTGGTGCCCATGCAGCCGACGATTGCGGTGGGTCTGATTGTGTTGACGCTCTGTCCTGGTGGCCCCTCCTCCAACCTGCTCACCTATCTGGCGCGGGGTGATGTGGCGTTGTCGGTCACTCTCACGGCCGTGAGCAGCATCCTCACCGTGTTCACGATTCCTCTGTTCACCAACCTGGCACTGCAGCATTTTCTCAACGCGCAGGCGGCGATTTCCCTGCCAATTGGATCCACCATGCTGCAGATCTTCCTGATCACCCTCTTGCCTACAGCGATCGGCATGATCATTCGCCGGCGCTTCCCCAGAACGGCGCGACGTCTCGAGCCGCACATGAGCCGCCTGGCGGCGGGGCTGCTGGCGCTCATCATTGTGCTGTTGCTCGCGCGGGAGGGCACCAGGCTGCCGGGCTTCCTGGCGCAGGTGGGCCTCGCTGTGCTGATGCTCAACCTGCTGGCGATGCTGGCGGGTTTCTTCACTGGCCGTCTGTTTCGTCTGCCCCCAGCTCAGCGGATCTGCCTGGCGATCGAGGTGGGCCTCCAGAACGGCACGCTGGCGATCGCCATCACCGCCGGCCTGCTCAACAGCCCGGAGATGGCGATACCAGCCGCCGTCTACAGCCTGTTGATGTATGTCACCGGTTTCGGCGCCATTGTCTATGGCCGTCGCAGCAGCGCAGCACGCGCTGCCCGCTGAATGAATGGCTTGCTGCAGGAAGGTTTCGTGCACGAATGGCATGCTGAAACAATGGTCCGCTCAGTGACCATCCCGCGAGGGGGATGGACTTGGAAAGGCTCCCCGCTCCTTCCCGCCACCAGATGCTCTTGCCTCTACGCCTTCATCAGTGCTGTATCCGCAACGCATGAGCAGGTCATCCGCTCTGCATCAACTGAATACCTCCCAGCTGACCACGCGATGAACATCGGCGGCACCTGTAGTTCCCCTGGCCGGGCGGATTGACGAGCCTGGCCGCTTAGCTGTGCAGTGCCACTTGGAACACCACGAGCACATCAACGGAAGTAGATGCCCTGACGCCCTGCCAGGCAATCAATTGTTGATGGAAGACAGGATCCTGGCTGTGGCCGACGTGGTCGAGACGATGTGTTTCCACCGGTCCTACCGTGCAGGCTTGGGCCCCACTGCCGCTGTCGAGGAGATCACCCACCACCGCGGTGTTCTCTACGACCCGGAGGTGACGGATGCCTGCCTGGTGTTGTTCAACGACAAGGGATACCGCTGCCCGAGCTGAAGGCTGCGTTCCAACGCCGACAACCGCCAGAACAGGACGCCTTCTTTCCGCCGCCTGACCCTGGTGGCTTCGGCTAACGCAGCGAATGCAGCCCGATTGGGTTGCCCTCCGTGTCGATGACCACGGAGATGAAGCCGAAGTTGCCGATCGCCATCTTCGGCCGGCACACCGTGCCGCCAGCGGGCACCACGCGGCTTTCCTCCACCGCGCAATCGTCGCAATTGAAATACACCATCGTGCCGCCTTTCCCCGGTTCGCACCCCGCCATCTTCATCAGTGCCCCACCGGCGCCCACCTGCCCGTCATCCATCGGGAAGCACCAGTAGGCCATCTCTGGGTTGGAGAAGTCCTGGAATTCCACCTGGAACACGGCCGTATAGAACGCTTTGGCACGCTCGATGTCGTGCACGTTCAGCTCAAACCAGGTGACCGGATTCGACGCCATGGCCTGGAGGGATGGGTTTCACCGATTTTAGGTTGGTTTTCTGATCATTTCCTGCCGTGGTGTTCTGGCTCACGTCCCCGCCCGGCGCCGCTGGGCAGCAGGGCGAAACAATGGGGCCGATGCCCGCACCCCCCGCACCCCCATGAACATCGACGGCAGGCCTTGGCGCACCATCTGGCTGGAGGATGGCGGCCGCTCGGTCGGTGTGATCGACCAGACCCTGCTGCCGCACCGCTTCCTGACCCGCTCGCTCACCAGCGTTGAGGAGGCGGCCGAGGCGATCGTCACCATGGTGGTGCGGGGGGCTCCCCTGATCGGCGTCACCGGGGCTTACGGCCTGATGCTGGCCCTGCAGGCCGATCCCTCCGATGCCTCCCTGGCGGCGGCCTTCGAGCGCCTCGATGCCACCCGCCCCACCGCCATCAACCTGCGCTGGGCCCTGGAGCGGGTGCGGGCCGCCGTGCTGCCTCTGGCGGTGGAGCTGCGCGCCGAGGCGGCCAAGGCCGAGGCGGCCGCCATCGCCGAGGAGGACGTGGCCATGTGCGAGGCGATCGGCGACCACGGCCTGCGCCTGTTTCAGGAGATCGCCGCCCGCCGCCCCGAGGAGCGCCGCGGCCAGCCTCTGAACGTGCTCACCCATTGCAACGCCGGCTGGCTGGCCACGGTCGACTGGGGCACGGCCCTGGCGCCGATCTACAAGGCGCACCGCTGCGGCCTGCCGATCCACGTGTGGGTCGACGAGACCCGCCCCCGCAACCAGGGGGCCAGCCTGACGGCCTTCGAGCTGGGCCGCGAAGGGGTGCCCCACACGGTGATCGTCGACAACGCCGGCGGGCATCTGATGCAGCACGGCCAGGTGGATGCGGTGATCGTCGGCACCGACCGCACCACCCGCTGCGGCGATGTCTGCAACAAGATCGGCACCTACCTCAAGGCCCTGGCCGCCCACGACAACGGCGTGCCCTTCTACGTGGCCCTGCCCGCCTCCACCATCGACTGGTCGATCGCCGACGGGGTGGCCGAGATCCCGATCGAGGCCCGCTCCCCCCTGGAGGTGACCCGCATCGCCGGCAAGCCCGCCGCAGGGGAGCCCACCAGCGTGCAGCTGGTGCCCGATGGCAGCGACGGCTTCAACCCCGCCTTTGATGTCACCCCCGCCCGGCTGGTGACGGCCCTGATCACCGAGCGGGGCGTGGCGCCGGCCAGCGAGGCGGGCCTCCAGGCCCTCTATGCCGCCTCGGTGGCGGTGGCCGCGGGTTGAGCAGCTGCCCGTCGCCGCCCGTCGCTCGATTCAGAGCGAGGGCCGCAGCAGGCTGATGGGTTCACCGGCGCCGTCCGGTCGGACCGTCAGGGTGGAGTAGGTCCAGGTGCCGGCGCTCTGGCGGGCCTCCACGTACAGGGTGCCGTTGCCCCTGGACCCCTGCAGGGGAATGGCCAGGTTGGCCTGGCCCGTGCCACCGGAAAGATTGACGCTGCCGGACACCAGCAAGCCCCCATTGATCGGGGCGCCCAGCCGACTGATCACCACCGGATCCTTCTGGGCCTTGGCCAGGGCCTGCTGGTAGGGCGTGGTCGATTTGATCAGCCCGAACACGAGGCCGACGATCAGAGCGATGAAGCCGGCAAGCCCGGCCACCCCCGTGAGGCAGCCGGCCGGCACCAGCCATTTCCAGTTGCGGGCCCACCAGTTGGGGGCTGGCTTGCTGTCCATGGGGCCACTCTGGTCCTTGACCCCTCAGAGCCCTTCGAAGCGGACGTTGAGGTTCAGCTGGTTGGGGCCGAGGGCGGTGGCCTGAAGCACCAGGGCGGCCGCCTTGCCCTCGGCGGTGCCATCCACCTTGGTGCCCGCCGGCGGATCCAGCACCAGGTTGAAGCCCCACGGGCCCACCACGGTGTTGATCTTGCGCTCGCTGTAGCCCTGCTTGGCCAGGGAGGCCTTCACCTTGGCGAGCAGCTCGTCCGGCTTGCCGGGCAGCTGGGTGTTGAGGCTGGTCTGGCCGATGGCGTTCGCGGCGAACAGGCTGGCGGCCGGCTTGGGCAGCGGCAGTGACAGGCCCTTGAGCAGGGATCCGGCCGGGGTGGCCAGGGCGGCTCCGCCGACCAGGGCGCCGGCTCCCACCAGCAGGGAGGTGGAGAAGGCCAGCAGACGGGGACGCCAGTGCATGGCTTGTTCTTCGCGGCAGCAGTGCAACCGTACCCCGATTCAGCCGGGCTGGCTGCGGCGAGAATGCAGTCCCCCGCCGCTGCCGCTCCGCCGCCATGGCCCAGGCCCAGCCCGCCGCTCCGGCCCTGACCGCCGCCGCCCCGCCCCCCAACTGGGTGGCTTCGCGCCATCCCCTCGGCTGGCTGATCGACCGGCTGCTGGCGGTCGAGCCCCTGCGCCGGCTGCTGTTCCTGCAGGCCCGCCAGCTGATCATCCGCACCGCCGAGCGCCGCGGCATCGCCTGGCGGGCCCGGCGCGAGGAGCTCGTGCGGCAGGCCGAGCCGCTGCTGGCCAGCAGCACGGATGCGGCCACCGCCACGCCGGCCTACTACCGGGCCCGCTTCCACGCTTACCAGGAGGGCAACCTCTGCTGGCAGGCGGCCGGTGAGGCGGAGCAGGCCACCGATGCCATGGCCCTGCGGGTGTGGCCGGGGGAGACCCTGGAGCCCCAGGACGCCCAGCGGCGGCTGAGGGACGCGATCTTCGCCGCGATCGAGCCGAGCCTCACCGGCCCGGTGCGCAGTGCCCTCGACATCGGCTGCTCGGTGGGCGTCGGCACCCTGGCCCTCAAGGACTGGCTGGAGCGACGTGAGGGCACAGGCGTCGCCGTCGACGGCCTCGACCTCTCCCCCCAGATGCTGGCGGTGGCCAGGGTCCGCGACCCCGGCGGCCGCATCCGCCGCTGGCACCACGCCGCCGCCGAAGCCACCGGCCTGCCGGCGGCCAGCGTCGACCTGATCACCCTCCAGTTCGTCTGCCACGAGCTGCCCGCAGGCGCCACCCGGGCGGTGCTGCGGGAGGCGGCCCGGCTGCTGCGGCCCGGCGGGGTGGTGGCACTGGTGGACCAGGACCCGGATTCGGCCGTGATCCGCCGCCTGCCGGCGCCGATCGCCACCCTGCTCAAGAGCACCGAGCCCTACCTGGCGGACTACTTCAGCCTCGATCTGCCCAGGGCCATGGAGCAGGCCGGGTTCGGCCACGTGCGCCGGGAGGCCTGCGACCCCCGCCACCGGGTGCTGGTGGCCGTGCGCTGAGGCCCCCGAGTGCGCCGTGCGCCCAAGGCGCTCAGCCCCAGCCCTCCAGGGCGATCTTGCCGATCGTGCTCCCGGAGGTCAGCTGGGCGTGGGCAAGCTCCAGGTTGGCGGCGTTGATGGGGCTGAGGGTGCGGCCCAGGGTGGGGCGCAGCTCGCCGGCCTCGAACAGCGCGGCGAGGCGATCCAGGATCTCCCCCTGCCGTCCCATGTCGGCGGTCTGGAACTGGGAGCGGCTGAACATGAACTCCCAGGCGAAGGTCACGCTCTTGGCCTTGAGCCGGTTGAGGTCGAGGGGGTGGCGGTTGCCCACGATCGCCACGATCGACCCCAGCGGGGCGATGAGCTCGGCCATCACCTCCCAGTAGGCGTCAGTGTCGCTGAAGTTGGCGATCCGATCCACCGCCTCGAAGCCCAGGGCGGCCAGCTGGGGAGCCAGGGGCCGGTGGTGGTCGACGACGTGGTGGGCCCCCAGCTCCTGCACCCAGGCGGTGCTCTCGGGGCGCGAGGCGCTGGCGATCACCACCACCCCGGCCCGGCGGGCCAGCTGGATGGCAATCGAGCCCACCCCGCCGGCGCCGCCGAGGATCAGCAGGCTGGCGTCCTTGGCGCTCCCGCCACCGCCGCCATCCGGATCCAGCCCGAGGCGCTCGAACAGGGACTCCCAGGCCGTCAGCCCCGTCAGCGGCACGCTGGCCGCCTCGGCCCAGGAGAGCCGGGTCGGTTTGCGGCCCACCAGGCGCTCGTCCACCAGCACGGCTTCGGCGTTGCAGCCGGCCCTGCCCGCATCGCCGGCGAACATCACCGGATCCCCCACCCGGAAGCGGCGCACCCGCTCCCCCACCGCGCTCACCACCCCGGCACCATCCCAGCCCAGCTGCTTCGGAGCCGCGCCGGGGCCCACGGCTGCCCGCAACTTGGTGTCGATCGGGTTCACCGCCACCGCCTCGATCCGCACCAGCAGGTCGTGGGGGCCGGGCACGGGCTCCGGCAGCTCCGTGTCCACCAGGGCAGGGGTGGCGAGAATCGCTCTCATGGCGGCGGGGTCAGTAGCGGCAGTAGCCCACCTCCCCCTTCAGGGGCGGTTTGCAGGGGAAGCGCAGCGGCACGAAGATCCGGTTGCCGTTGGCGTCGTTGGTGAGCGAGATGTTGCCCTGCACGTAGAGCTCCCGGCGCCAGAGGCCCCCCAGCCGGTCGCGCAGCAGGTCGCTGCCGCTGGGGTCCTTGCCCTTGCCGGACACCTCCCGGTAGGTCATCGACAGGCCGTCCTTCCAGCGGATCTTCAGGCCGCCGGGGATCTGCTCATCCACGCAGGCCAGGGGCTTGCCGTTGTACTCGCAGTCCTTCCAGCCGTCGCGGGGAATCTGGGGCGGGTTCGGCTGCTGGGCCGGGCCGGGCGCCGCCATGGCCAGCAGCACCAGTGGCACCACCGGCAGCAACGCCGCTGCCGCCCACCCCCTGCCTTTCTGCTGCGGGGTGAGCGGGGGCCTGCGGCGGCAGTGGGACGACACGGGCAGGCCCTGCAGGGTGGCTCCCCGTAGTCTCCCCCAAGCTCCTTCCCGTCCCATGGCCGTGCTCAACCGCTGGTCCGACGCCGATGCGCAGGCGGCTGTGGCCCACTACGGCGCCCGGGGCGTGAGCGAGGCGCTGGCCCTGCGCACCTACTCCGCCCGCCTGCTGGGCGCCGACCCGGAACTGGTGCTGCACGGCGGCGGCAACACCTCGCTGAAAACGAGCGTCACCGACCTGCTCGGCGACACCATCTCCGTGTTGTGCGTCAAGGGCAGCGGCTGGGATCTGGCCACGATCGAGCCGCCGGGCCACCCGGCCGTGCAGCTGGAGCCGCTGCTGCGGCTGCGCGCGCTGCCGTCCCTCAGCGACGAGGACATGGTGGCGGCCCAGCGGCGCCACCTGATCGATCCGGCGGCGCCCAACCCCTCGGTGGAGGCCCTGCTGCATGCCTTCCTGCCCCACGCCTTCATCGATCACACCCATGCGGTGGCGCTGCTGGCGCTGGCCGATCAGCCCGACGCCGAGGCGGTGTGCCGCCGGGTCTATGGCGAGCGGGTGGCGATCGTTCCCTACGTGATGCCCGGCTTCGCGCTGGCCAAGGCCGCCGCCGAGGCCTATGAGGCGGCCGCCGAGGCCGCCGCCGCCCGCGGCCAGGAGCTGGAGGGGATGGTGCTGCTCCAGCACGGGCTGTTTTCCTTCGGGGCCACGGCCAAGCAGAGCTACGAGCGGATGATTGCGCTGGTGGAGGAGGCCGAGCGCGCCCTCAGCCACAGCGAGCGCCTGTTTCAGCCATGCGCCCTGCCGAGCCGCCCGGCACCTGCGGCGGCGTTGCTGCCGCTGGTGCGTGGGGCCCTGAGCCGGGCCGCCGAGCGTCAGGGCTGTGCGCGCCGCTGGCTGCTGGATCTGCGGCAGACCGCCAACTCCCTGGCGGTGGCCAACGACCAGCGCCTTGGCGACTGGGCCGGGCGGGGAGTAGCCACCCCCGACCATGTGATCCGCACCAAGGCCCAACCGTTGGTGCTGCCGCCGGCGCCGCCGGCAGAGGGTCCCGAGGCCGGGCCGGCCCTGCAGTCCTGGGCGGTGCAACTGGAAGCGGCGATGCAGGCCTATGTGGACGACTATCAGGCCTACGTGCACCGCCAGAACAGCCGCGTGGGCGGCCACAAGACGCCGCTGGATCCCCTGCCGCGCGTGATCGCCATCCCCGGCCTTGGCCTGGTGGGAGTGGGCGCCAGTGCGGCGGCGGCCGCCGTCACCGCCGACATCGCCGAGGCCTGGGCCCAGACGCTGCTGGCCGCCGAGGCGCTGGGCCGCTTTCAGCCCGTCGGTGAGGACGACACCTTCGACATGGAGTACTGGAGCCTGGAGCAGGCCAAGCTCGGCAAGGGCAAGGAGCTGCCCCTGGCCCGGCACGTGGTGCTGGTCACCGGTGGAGCGGGTGGCATCGGCGCGGCGATCGCCCGAGCTTTCGCTGTCGTCGGTGCTGAGGTGGCCGTGCTCGATCGTGACGCCGAGGGGGCTGCCGCCGTGGCCGCCAGCTGCGGCAAGCGGGCGCTGGCGCTCAATGCCGATGTCACCGCACCGGCGCAGGTGCGCGCGGCCATCGATCAGCTGGTGACCCGCTTCGGTGGCCTCGATCTGGTGGTGTCCAATGCCGGCGCCGCCTGGACCGGCCCGATCGCCACCCTTGAAGACGCCGATCTGCGTGCCAGCTTCGAGCTCAACCTTTTCGCCCACCAGCACGTGGCCCAGGCCGCTGTCGCCGTGTTCCGCGCCCAGGACGGCGCAGGCCTCACCTCAGCTGCTCCCGATCCCTCCCCGCTGGGCGGCCAGTTGCTGTTCAACGTCTCCAAGCAGGCCCTCAATCCCGGCCCGAACTTCGGTGCCTACGGCATCGCCAAAGCGGCCCTGCTGGCGCTGATGCGCCAATACGCGCTCGAGGGGGGTACGGAGTGCATCCGTGCCAATGCCATCAATGCTGATCGCATCCGCTCCGGCCTGCTCGACGACGCCATGATCCGCGCGCGCTCCGTCGCCCGCGGCGTCAGCGAGGCCGCCTACATGGGCGGCAACCTGCTGGGCCAGGAAGTGACCGCCGCCGATGTGGCCGAGGCCTTCGTGGCCCTGGCCCGCCTGGATCGCACCACCGGCGCCGTGCTCACCGTCGACGGCGGCAACGTGGCGGCGATGGTGCGGTGAGGGATCAAGCTCACCAACCAACTGCCGGCCCATGCGCTTGCAACCAGCCATTCCCTCTCAAGCGGGCTCTGCCACTTCCTTGATCGCCGCCGCGATCGCGGCACGCTGCTCGGCGTCGTAGCCCCAGCGCTCCAGGAAAGCCACGTCGTTACCACGGCCTGCCGTGGCCTCCAGCAGCGTTTCCAGCCGCTCCTTCACAGCCCTGGGGTCCAGCAGGCGCAGCAACTCCACACACCGCTGGTGCACCCGCTCGGAACTGGCCTGCATGGCCCCATCGTCCTGGCGCTGATGGTGCAAGGCCATCGCCCTGCTCATCGCCAGGTTGCGGGCGGTGAGATCCACCACACCGGCGCCTGCCTGGCGTAACTGCCACACCAGGCCATCGGGCAGGCGGTCCATCAGGGGGGAATCGCCGGCCAGCGCCACCACGAAGAACCCCCTGGCGCCATCGCGGCTCTGCACCAGCTCCCCCACCCGATCAGCCAGCACTTCGTCGCTCAGCTCACCGTTCTCCCACAAGCCCAGCCATTGGGCCGTGATCTCCATGGCCTGCGGAAAGCTGGGAACAGCAGCGGGGCTTCCGGCTCCCGCACCGAGTGAAGCCGGGGTGGAGGCAGACATCGACGGCCCTTGGGATGACACTGTTGAAGGTATGCATTCTCCGCTCCTACCGGCGAGCCACCCGCCCGACTTCCGCTCCGGGTTCGTGGCCCTGGTGGGCCGGCCCAACGTCGGCAAATCGACGCTGCTCAACCAGCTGGTGGGGGAGAAGGTGGCGATCACCTCCCCCGTGGCCCAGACCACCCGCAACCGGCTACGGGCGATCCTCACCACTCCCGCCGCCCAGCTGGTGCTGCTGGACACTCCCGGCATCCACAAGCCCCATCACCTGCTGGGGGAACGGCTGGTGCGCAGCGCCCGCTCCGCCATCGGCGACGTGGACGTGGTGCTGCTGTTGGTGGACGGCAGCCAGCCGGCCGGCCGCGGCGACGGCTTCATCGTGGAGCTGCTGCGCCAGAGCCGCAGGCCTGTGCTGGTGGCCCTGAACAAATGGGACCTGGTGGATCCGGCGGAAGCCACCGCCCTGCAACGCAGCTATGACGCCCTGCTGAACGACCGAGGAACCACCGGCTTCCGCGGCGACGAGCCCGGTGGTGCCCCTGCTGACGCCACCAGCGGCGCAGGCGCCCGTGAAGCCCTCGCCCCCTTCGCCGAGCTCTTCCCGTGCAGCGCCACCAGTGGCGAGGGCTGCGAGGCGCTGGTGGCGGCCCTCACGGCACGGCTGCCGCTGGGCCCGGCGCTCTACCCGGCCGACACCATCAGCGACCAGCCGGAGCAGTTGCTGCTCGCCGAACTGATCCGCGAGCAGGTGTTGACCCTCACCCGCGAGGAGGTGCCCCACTCGGTGGCGGTCCAGGTGGAGCGGATCGTGGAAGACGGCAAGCGAACGGCCGTGCTCGCCACGGTGGTGGTGGAGCGCTCCAGCCAGAAAGGCATCCTGATCGGCAAGGGCGGAACCATGCTGCGGGACATCGGCAGCGGCGCCCGCGTCCAGATGCAGAAGGTGTTCGACGGGCCCGTGTACCTCGAGCTGTTCGTGAAGGTGGTGCCGAACTGGCGCCGCAACCCGGCGCGGCTGGCGGAGCTGGGCTACCGGGAGGAGTGAAGGCTGGCCGCGCCAGCCGCCCGGCGGCGCGCTGGCCCCTGCCGTTGCCGCTGGGCCCTGAGCCGTGCTTCAGGATGGGCGCACCGCCCGCCCACTGCCGCCATGACCGGCCCGAGCCCAGCGTTCCCACCGGCGGATCTGCCCGCCTTCCTGCAGCTCTGCGCCGGCCGCTGGATGGGTCTGCGCAGCACGCTGGCCGGCAGCGCCAGCAGCAACCCAGACGACGGCGCCGCTCCCTTGAGCGAGCGGGGGGAGGTGGAGGTGACCCTGCTGGAGGCAGGTGCCGCAGGCGATCTGGGCGGCCTGCAGGTGAATGCCCCGGAGGGCATCCGCAGCACGCTCGGCTTTGACGGTGACGGCGGCCTGCGGGGCGTCGACGGAACGATCGGTCGCTGGCAACTCTGGCCTGACGGAAGCCTGGAACTGGAACTTCAGCGCCGTGAGGGCCTGGTGCGGGAACGGATCTGGTTCACCAAGCCCAACCTGCGCCTGCGCAGCAGCGTGGAGCACCGCGCCGATGGCAGTGCCGCGGTGGCCAGTTTCTGCAGCGAGATTCGCCGCGTGAGCGCCTCCTGAGCACCGTGAGCGGCCTGCGGATCGATGTGGTGACGCTGGTGCCGGAGGCCTTCGAGCCCCTGCGCGGGCTCGGGGTGATCGGCCGCTCGTTCGCCGCCGGTCGGGCCAGCCTGCACACCCACAACCCCCGCGATTTCGCCACCGACCGCTACCGCAAGGTGGACGATGTGCCCTACGGCGGTGGTGCGGGCATGGTGCTCAAACCCGAGCCGGTCTTCGCCGCCTTCGAGGCGATCCCGCAACTGGAGCGCCGCACGGTGTTGCTGATGAGCCCGCAGGGCCAGCCTCTGCGGCAGGCCCACCTGCGCCACTGGGCCACCAGCTGCGACCAGCTGGTGCTGCTCTGCGGCCACTACGAGGGCTTCGACGAGCGCATCCGCAGCCTGGCCGATGCGGAGGTGTCGATCGGCGACTTCGTGCTCACTGGCGGGGAGCTGCCGGCGATGACCGTGATCAATGGGGTGGTGCGGCTGCTGCCCGGCACGGTGGGCACCGCCGCCTCGCTCGACGACGAAAGCCACAGCGCCCTGCTGCTGGAGCATCCCCAGTACACCCGCCCGGCCAGCTTTCGCGGCATGGAGGTGCCCCAGGTGCTGCGCAACGGCCACCACGCGGTGATCGCCAGCTGGCGCCACGCGCAGCAACTGCAGCGCACCCGCGAGCGCCGCCCCGATCTCTACCAGCGCTGGCTGGAGCAGGGAGGCGGCGCGGACGACGCGTCCGCGCCGGGAGAATGCCCATGATGGCTCCGCTTCGCCTCACGGCTTCGGCATGCAGCTGCGCATCGGCAACGGCTACGACATCCACCGGCTGGTAAGCGGACGGCCCCTGATCCTCGGGGGCATCCGGCTCGACCATCCGCTCGGCCTCGATGGCCACAGCGACGCCGACGTGCTGGTGCACGCGCTGATGGATGCCCTGCTGGGCGCCCTCAGCCTCGGCGACATCGGCCGCCATTTCCCGCCGGAGGACGCGCGCTGGAAAGGCGCCGACAGCCTGCTGCTGCTTGAGCGGGTGATGGAGCTGGTGCGCGAGCAGGGCTGGCAGGTGGTGAACGTGGATGCGGTGGTGGTGGCGGAGCAGCCCAAGCTCAAGCCCCACATCGAGGCCATGCGCGCCGCCATCGCCGCACGGCTGGCGGTGGAGCCGGAACAGGTGGGGGTGAAAGCCACCACCAACGAAGGTCTGGGGCCTACCGGCCGTCAGGAGGGCATCGCCTGCCATGCCGTCGCCCTGCTGCAGAAACCATGAAGGGTTGGTGGCTGGCGCTCTGCCTGGGGCTGGCCCTGCTGGTGGCGCCTGGGCTACAACCGGGCATGGCTCTTGCCGCGCCGGGCGCTGCCGGCTCAGGCCTGGAAGCTGGCGCAGACGTGGCAGCCAGGGCCGACGTGGGCATCGGAGCTGGAGCCATCGAGCTCTTGCGGTTGCGGGTGCCGGCAGAGCAGCGCAACTGCTGGTTGCAGGCTGAAGCGGTGGGGTGGGGGCCCTGGTTGGAGCGGCAGCAGGGTTTCGCGGGCCGGGAGCTGTTCTGGAACGCCCGCGACACGGAAGGCGTCCTGCTGATCCGCTGGCGGCGGGCGTCCGACTGGCATGGCCTTGCAGAAACCAGCCTGGCGGAGCCCCAGCAACGCTTCGAGGCGGAGGCACGCCGCTGTCTGGCTCTGCCCACCACCGCAGACAACCCCTTTGCGCTGCTGGGCAGCGCCGAACTGCTGCCGCAACCATGAACACCTTCGGCACCGGGCCGATCCCTCCTCACAACGACCCCGAGATCGCGTCTCAGCACAACCCGGGGCCCGGCCTGATTGCTGGGGTGGCCGAGCTCGATCTGGAGCGTCCGCTGCGGCTGGGGATGACGGAAGCGATCTGGGGCCAGGACAAGAGCGCTACACAGATCGCCGCCATCCTGCTGCGGCTGGCCCAGACCGCCCAGACCGTTCTGGTGACGCGCGTGAGTGACGAGAAGGCTGCCGCTGTTGCCGTTCTCTGCCGAGAGGCGCTGCCGCCGCTACCGGCAGAGCGGGCTCTGGCCTATCACCCGATCGCCCGCTGCCTGACGCTCGGCCTGCAGGAGGGCAGCAGCGAGCCGCCGGTGGCTGCCACGCCGTCGGTGGCGGTGGTGTGCGCCGGCAGCAGCGATCTGGCCGTGGCCCAGGAGGCGGGCCTGGCCCTGCGCTGCCACGGCATTGCCCACGACCTGGTGGTGGACGTGGGCGTGGCGGGACTGCAGCGCCTGCTCGGCAAGCTGGAGCGGCTGCGGCGTGCCCGCGTGTTGATCGTGTGCGCCGGCATGGAAGGGGCCCTGCCCACCGTGGTGGCCGGGCTGTTGCCCCAGCCGGTGATTGCCGTGCCGGTGTCGGTGGGCTACGGCGTGAGTGCCGGCGGCATGGCGGCGCTGCACGGCATGCTCGCCAGCTGCGCGCCAGGGCTTGCCGTGGTGAACATCGACAACGGCTACGGCGCCGCCATGGCCGCTCTGCGCATCCTCAACGCAAATGAACAGGGCGATCACTGAGCGGGTTGCCAGCTCAATCAGTTGAACCGGCTGTGGCCGACAGCCGGTTCAACTGATGGGATCGAGCGGCTGCAGCCGTTGCTTGGCCTTTGCAGGGGTTGAACGGCTATGGCTGTGTGGCGCGTGCAGCCGTGGCTGAGGCTCAGAGGTGCTGCAGCTGTGGGTAGGCGGTAAGCAGTTCCTCGGTGCTGAGCACTTCGCCCTCGCCTTCGGGCTGCCAGATCACTTCGAGGGCCAGCAGATCAGTGGAGCTCACAGCTCCCAGCACGCCAAGCGCGTTGCGGAGGTCGTCGGCGGTGCTGGCAGATTTGATCGGGATGCGGCCGCGGCTGGCCACCAGCAGGGTGATGGCGATGAAATCGCTGGTGGCATCGGCGTTGCCCACCGGCGCGGCGGCATCCTGGAAGCGCTTGCCGCCCACATTGGAGGTGACCTCGCGGCGCAGCTTGCTGCGCTCTGTCATCGAGAGGCGGTTGAAGGTGGTTTCGGCGCTGGGAAAGGGCACCTGACCCACTTCCACGTTGGCGTACACCCAGAGATCGGGGTTGCGCAGCAACGAGAGGGTGGTTTCCTGCAGCACCCGCTGGAGGCCGGCGCTGCTGCCGGTGTCCGCCTGTGCCGCCAGGCGGCGCAGATCGCTCTGCAGATCGCGGGCCGTGGCGAGCAGGCCCATCTGCAGCTGAGCCACTGCCACGGGGCCGTCAGCGCGGGGAGCGACCATCGCCCCGCCGCCATTGCCGCCGGTCAGCGCGCCGCCACCTCCACCGCGCAGGGTGTTGGCGATCACGCCCACGATCGCCATTAGGACCAGGAAGCCGAACAAGCCGCCGCCGCCGAAGCCGAAGATCGGGATCAGGAAGGGGAAGCCGATGCCGCCGCCGAAGCCGCCACCGCCGCCCCGGTAGCCGCCACCCCCGAAGCTCCCGCCACCACCGCCGCTGAAGTTACGCGGCATGGAGGGGGCGGAACGGAAACTGCCGCCGCCGATGCGGCCACCGCTGGCGGCCTGGCTCGGCTGCGGCGCAGCGAACATCACCAGGGTGCTGAGCAGGAACGGCAGCACCAGCCAGGCCGACAGGCGCAGGCGCCCCGCGCTGGCACGGCCGGTGGCTTGGGGAGAGGACACGTCAGTTGCCGCTGCGAATGGCTCGAATCTAGGAACCACCCCCCACGATGGTGACGACTTCCAGAACGTCGCCATCGTTGAGGGGCTGCTCCGGCCAATGCCGCCGGGCCAGCACCGTGCCGTTGAACTCGACCACCACCAGGCGGGGCTCGTAGCCGAAGTGCTTCAGCGCCTCCTGCAGGCTGAGACCTGCCTGGCACTGGCGGGCCTCACCGTTGAGTTTCAGAGAGAGGGTCACGGCAGCGGAAGGGCGAAGAGGTGGTGGAGGCGACGGAGTTCAGGGCAGGGGTGGTGAGGGAAATGGTGCTGAGTGAAGTGGTGGCAGGGCGGCCAGAAGCTCGCGGCTGGCCGCCGCCGGATCGGCGGCCTCCATGATCGCGCGCACCACCGCCACCCCCCGGGCGCCGGCCGCCAGCACCGGCGCGAGCGTGGCGGCCTCGATGCCGCCGATGGCGAAGAAAGGCAGCGGGCTCTCCGCCGCAGCCTCACTGAGATAGGCGAACCCCACCGGCGCGCGGCCAGGCTTGGTGGGCGTGGCATGCACGGGCCCCACCCCCACGTAGTCACAGCCATCGGTCACGGCCTGGCGCAGCTGCTCGATGCAGTGGGTGCTGCGGCCGATCAGACGCTCCGGCCCGAGCAGGCGACGGGCGATCGCCGGCGGCAGATCCCCCTGGCCCAGGTGCACGCCATCGGCGTCCACCGCCAGGGCCAGATCCACCCGGTCGTTCACCAGGAACAGGGCACCATGGCGAGCGCAGTGCCGGCGCAGGGCGGTGGCTTCGGCGAAGCGCTGGCTGTCATCGGCCTGCTTGGCCCGGTACTGCACCAGACGGACCCCCGTCTCCAGGGCCGCCGCCACCGTGGTTTCGAGAGCTTCAAGGGTCTGGCAGGGGCTGGTGATCAGATACAGCCGGCAGGAGGCCAGCTGCTGGCGCCGGTGGCCCAGGCCCGCCGTGGCCTGGAGCACGGCCACTTCCAGGTCGTAGGCGAGATAGCGCAGCGCTGAGGCCTCCGCCGCCAGCTCCGGATCGCTGCTGCGGCCGAATTCCTCGAGCACCCGCAGGGCTTCCTGCACCCGGGCGGCATTGGCCCCCAGCACTGCCGCGGAGCCAAGCCGCTGCTGCTGGGCCGGATGGGCCAGGCCCGCCGCCGGATCGGTGGCGCTGTGGCGCGCCTGCTTATAGATGTCCTGATGGCGCCGGCCGAGACGCTGGCGCATGTCCTTGCTGCGGGCCACCAGGTCGTCGCGGCCGAGGCCGAAGCGGCACCAGTCTTCGATCACCCGCAGCCCCTCCCGGGCCCGGTCGAGGTTGGCGTCCAGCAGGCGCAGCACGGCCGGCTCCGCCAGCTGCGGACCGGAGGCAGAGAAAGGAACGTCCATCGGAGCAGGGGAAGGGTTGAGGCAGGCAACGGTGAGGCCGCGTGGCGGCGGGCCTGTGAAGCAATGAGACGGCGTGGAGGTGAGCCAGCCAGGTGGCAGGCGGGCGGACCGCGCCGGGATGGCGCGGCGGGAATGTGGGGACGGGACGGAATGGGCTCGTTAGGGTGGAGGACCATTCTCAGAGCCCATGAATTCCGGCGGCGGCGACAGCCCGATGTGGGTGCTGGTTTCAGGGATTCTGCTGCTGGGCGGCATCGCGGCCTTCATCAGCTGGGGCCTCACGAACGCCTATCCCGCCGCCTGAGCTGGCCACCGCCGCTTCAAGCATGCGCTCGGGCATCAAGGCGCGGGCCTGCTCGGCATCCCGGCCGATCTGGGCCTTGAGGTCCTCCAGGCTCTCGAACCGCTGCTGGCAACGCAGCAAGGCCAGCGGCTGCACTTCCAGCACGCGCCCCTCCAGCTCGATCTGGCGATCCAGCAGGTGCACCTCCACCGCCGAGGGCGCCAGGGGGTCCACCGTGGGCTGCGGCCCCAGATTCATCACCGCCGCCATAGGGCCGCCACCCTGGGTCCAGGCCAGGGCGGCATACACCCCCTCCAGCGGCAGGAACTTGCGCCCGTCCACCGCCAGGTTGGCCGTGGGCCAGCCGAGCGTGCGGCCCAGCCGGCGCCCGCGCCCCACAGTGCCGCTGAACCGGTAGGGACGCTCCAGCAGCCGCCCGGCCTCATCGATCCGGCCAGCGGCCAGGGCCCTGCGGATGCGGCTGCTGCTCACCCGCTCGCTGCCATCCCACAGCATCGGCAGCACCGACACCTTCAGGCCGTGCTGGGCGCCGATCGCGACGAGGGCAGCCGCATCACCGCAGCGGTTCACGCCGAAGCGGAAATTCTCTCCCACTGCCACCTCACGGCACTGCAGCGCCCCCACCAGAACCCGTTCGACGAACTCCTGCGGTGTGAAGCAGGCGAGCTCGCGGGTGAAGGACACCATCACCAGCTGGCGGATGCCGAAGGGTTGAAGCAGCGAGAGCTGCTCGCTGGGCAGATCGAGGCGCAGGCGGGGCTCGCCATGCAGCAGCTCGCGGGGATGGGGCCAGAAGCTCACCACCGTGGGCACCAGGCCAGCGGTGGGGGCGGCAGCGATCGAGGCAATGACCCGTTGGTGACCCTGGTGCAGGCCGTCGAAGCTCCCAAGGGCGACGGCGGTGGGGGTCAGGGCATCCTGGGGAGATCGCAGCGGTATCAACTGTCCAGACGGTTCCCGCGGGGGTCCATCCTTCCACGCGGCGCCGGGCGCTGTGGCCTGGCGGTCAGGGCCTCGCAGCACGGGTGGCCGGCCATGCCAAGTTTGTTGCCATTCGCCCTTCCCCACGCAAGCGCCGCCGATGGCCGATCGCCTCGATCTCCAGCTGGTTTCCGCGGCGGTGCGTCGCATGGCCTGGATCCGTTTCTGGACCCAGGTGGTGCTGTCCGTGGTGGTGGTGGGGGTGCTGATCTTCAACAACATCGGCACCCGGCTGATGGCCAACACCCAGCGGGCCCTGGGGCTGGGCCCCGGGCTGTCGCTCACGACGCTGTCGTTTTTCGTGCTGCTCTGGAGCCTCTGGCAGGGCTGGCTGATGGTGCGCTGCGGCCGCGCCCTGGCCAGCCCGGTGCGGCCCAGCCGCGGCGAAACCGGCCGGCTGATCAAGCGCAGCGTGCTGGGCGATCTGCTTGGCCTCACCCTGGCGGCGGTGGGCTACCAGGCCCTGGCCGGCAGCCTGTTCGTGCAGGCCTCCATGCAGGTGCCCGGCTTCTTCGGCGCCCAGATCACGACCCCCGGCGGCGCGGGCGGCAACGTGATGGGTCTGCCGATCACCTCGATCGAGATGCTCTCGGTGCTGAGCAACACCCAGGTGCTGTTCGCCCATCTGGTGGGCCTGCTGCTCAGCCTGTGGCTGCTGCAGCGGGTCTACAGGCCGCTGCCGTCAGAGCGGCCCGGCTGAAAGGGACCCCCGCACCAGCAGGGGATCGAGTGCCGCAAGTTGCGACAGCGCCCCGCGCCAGAACAGTTCCGGCTGCAGCGGCGTGAGCGCCGCACCACCGCTGTGCACCTGCTCCACATCCGTGGGCCAGTCGCGCGGGCCGGCGGTGGCCGCCTCCAGATCGTTGACCACCTCACCAGCGAGCCAGTAATAGGCGCGGCCGCGGGGATCGGTGCGGCAATCGAACTGATCCACGTAGCGGCGCACCGCCGGGCGGCACCAGCGCACCGGGCCGATCGCAGCGGCGGGCTGGGCCGGCACGTTCAGGTTCAGCAGCAGGCCTTCGGGCCAGCCACCGGCGAGCATCTGCTCGGCCACCTCCAGCGCCAGCCCGGCCGCCGGGCCGAACTCGCGCCAGTCGAAGCAGGCGCTGCTCACCGCCAGCGCCTTGAGGCCCTCCAGGGTGCCCTCCATCGCCGCCGACACCGTGCCGGAATAAAAGACATCGCTGCCCAGGTTGGGGCCGTGGTTGATGCCGGAGAGCACCAGATCGGGCGGTTCCGCCAACAGGCGGCCCAGGGCCAGCTTCACGCAATCGGAAGGGGTGCCGCTGCAGGCCCAGGCCACCACCCCTTCGGCGAACAGGGCATCGGCCCGTTCCGCCCGCAGCGGGGTCTGCAGCGTGAGGCCGTGGCCGGTGGCGGAGCGTTCCTGGTCGGGGCAGACCACCGTGACCCGATGCCCCCGGGCGGCGGCGGCATTCGCCAGGGTGCGGATGCCCTCGGCGAACACCCCGTCGTCGTTGCTGATCAGGATGCGGAGGGGATGCATCGGCGCGAGCACAGCGGCGGCAGAGGTGGAGGGATCCAGCCTGGCGGCAACCTAGGCGGCCCGGATCCGTACAGTCGAGCCGCTACGCCACCCCTCCGTGAGCGCCACGATCACCCTCCAGCAGCTCACCGATCAACTCGATGCCCTTGAGGCAGAAGCGGCCGCCGAGGTGCGGGCAGCTCCCGTCGCCGCCGACCTGGAGCAGTTGCGGGTGGCGCTGCTGGGCAAGAAAGGGCGGCTTTCGGCGGTGCTCGGCGCCATGGGCAAGCTCTCGGCCGAGGAGCGGCCGCTGGTGGGACAACGGGCCAACCGGCTCAAGGAGCAACTGCAGGCCCTGCTGGGCGAGCGGCTGGAGGCGCTGCGCGAGGCCGCCATGGCCGAGAAGCTGCGGGGCGAAAGCCTCGATGTGACCGCACCGAGCCGCTACGTGCCCGCCGGCCACCGCCATCCACTGATCACCACCACCGAGGAGATCGTCGACATCTTCGCCGGTCTCGGCTACCGGGTGGAGGAAGGCCCGGAGGTGGAGACCGACCACTACAACTTCACCGCGCTCAACATCCCGCCCCACCACCCGGCGCGGGACATGCAGGACACCTTTTATCTGACGACCAGCACCCTGCTGCGCACCCACACCTCACCGGTGCAGATCCGCCATCTGGAGCAGAACCCACCGCCGGTGCGGATCGTGGCGCCGGGGCGCGTGTACCGACGGGATGCAGTGGATGCCACCCATTCGCCGGTGTTTCACCAGGTGGAAGTGCTGGCGATCGACGAAGGGCTGGATTTCAGCCACCTGCGCGGCACGGTCACCACCTTTCTGCAGGCCTTCTTCGGCGACCTGCCGGTGCGGTTCCGCGCCAGCTACTTCCCCTTCACCGAACCCTCCGCCGAGGTGGACGTGCAGTGGCGCGGCCGCTGGCTGGAGGTGATGGGCTGCGGGATGGTTGATCCGGCGGTGCTGGAGGGGCTGGGACTGGACCCCGAGCGCTGGAGTGGCTTCGCCGCCGGACTGGGGGTGGAGCGCTTCTGCATGGTGCGCCACGGCATCGATGACATCCGCCGCCTCTACACCAGCGATCTGCGCTTCCTCGAACAGTTCTGACCCTGCGGAGCGCCCGCCAGGATCCCCACACCAGCACCACCACTGAGAGCCGGACCCCCCTCATAAACTCTCGAAACCCCTGCGCGCGATCGGTGCCCTGCGTCGGACTGATCGTCAACGACGGCAAGGCTGTGGCCGTCCGCACCGCCGATGCGATTGAGGCGCGCTTCATCGCCGCCGGCAACAGCGTGGTGCGGGTGAGCAGTTCCGGCGGCATGGTGGGCTTCGCCAACCCCGACACGCACCTGCGCAGCCTCGGCTACGCCGCCTGCGTGCCGTCCAGTTTTCATGGGGCAATGCAACTGGCGGTGGTGCTCGGCGGGGATGGCACCGTGCTCTCCGCCGCCCGCCAGACGGCCCCGATCGGGGTGCCGATCCTGACGATCAACACCGGCCACATGGGCTTCCTGGCCGAGGCCTACCTCAACGAGCTCGATGCCGCCATCGACCAGCTGCTGCAGGGCAAATGGACGGTGGAGGAGCGCACCATGCTGGTGGTGAGCGTGATGCGGGGGGAGCATCGCCGCTGGGAGGTGCTCTGCCTCAACGAAATGGCCCTGCACCGGGAGCCGCTCACCAGCATGTGCCACTTCGAGATCGCCATCGGCCGCCACGTGCCGGTGGACATCTCCGCCGACGGGGTGATTCTCTCGACCCCCACGGGCTCCACCGCCTATGCCCTCTCCGCCGGCGGTCCGGTGATCACCCCCGACTGCCCGGTGCTGCAGCTCACCCCGATCGCGCCCCATTCATTGGCGTCCCGCGCCCTGGTCTTCAGCGACCGGGAGCCGGTGACCGTGTTCCCCGCCACGCCCGAGCGGCTGATGATGGTGGTGGACGGCAGTGCCGGCTGCTACGTGTGGCCGGAAGACCGGGTGCTGATCCGCCGCAGTGAACATACGGCCCGCTTCGTGCGGCTGCACGACCACGAGTTCTTCCAGGTGCTGCGCAACAAGCTGGGCTGGGGCCTGCCCCATGTGGCCAAACCCGACAGCCATGAGCACGGCGGCGGCGGCCCGCGCCCGGAGACCGGGGATGAGCGGGCGTGAGCCAGCCGTTGATCCTGCTGATCGGCCCGGAGGCCGAAGCGATGGCGCCGCGGCTGGAAGCCTCCGGTTACCGCACCGCCCTGGCGGGCTCCCTGCCCGAGCCCGCCGCCGCGGTGCTGCTGTCTGGGGAGATCGGCGCTCTCAGCATTCCTGCCCTGCGGCTCACGATGGAGCAGGTGCCCCTGCTGCTCGACATCGTCGAGGACAGCGTGGAGGGCCGCTCCGAGTGCCTCAGCGCCGGTGCCAATGATTTCTGGCTGTCGTCGGCCGGTGCCAGCGATCTGCTGACGCGGCTGCGGCTGATCCTGCAGCGGCGCGTGCAACCCCTGCCGATCAAGGCCGTGCTGGAGGTGGCCGATCTGCGGCTCGACCCCACCCTCAAACGCGTCCAGCGCGGCAACCGCGTGCTCACCCTCACGGGCCGTGAATACCGGCTGCTGGTGCTGCTGGTGCGCCAGGCGGGCGAGGTGCTGAGCCGCGAGCAGATCCTGCGGGAAGCCTGGGACGACCAGACCGAAGCTGCCAGCAACGTGGTGGAGGTGTATGTGCGCTACCTGCGCCAGAAGCTGGAGGAGGGTGGTGAGCGCCGCTTGATCCATACGGTGCGGGGGCGGGGCTACTGCCTCTGCGATCGTCAGCTTCCCAGCGGCAAGCCGGCGCCATGACACCCACCCCCCTGCGCACCAGCGGTCAGAGGCCCGCAGCCTTGCCGGCCCTCAGTGGTCCCGTACGAGTAGTCGGGCGGGGGGACTTGCTCCGGGTGATGGGGCTGGGCGTGCTGGCGGCGGTGGTCGGGCCGGTTGGGGCCATAGGGGCCGCTGCGGCCGGCGGGGCATCCACTGCGCAGGGGCCCCCGCAGTTTCTGCCGCTGGAAGCGGAATGGTGTCTGGAGCATCCCGCCAGGCCTGCTGGCTGCATTCAGCTGGAGATGCCGCGCAGCGTGCGCCAGATGGCCCTGGGGTTGATGGAGCGGCCCCCGCTCGGCCCGTTGCGGGGCATGTGGTTTCGCTTTGATCCGCCCACACCGGTGAGCTTCTGGATGCACCGCGTGCCCCAGCCACTCGACCTGATCTACCTGCGCCAGGGGCGGGTGATCGCCATCGATGCAGCCGTCCCGCCCTGTCCACGCCTGCCATGCCCCAGCTACGGGCCGGCGGAACCCGCCGATGGGGTGGTGGAGCTCCAGGCTCACGAAGCCCAGCGGCTCGGGATCGTGGTGGGCAGCCCGGCACCCCTGCGCTGGCTCCCCGGCCGGGGAGCTGGCCGCTGATCGGTGCGTGGCCAACCACAGACGGAAAACAGGAAGCACTGATCTCTGAGCACTGATCTCTGAGCACGGAGCGCTTCGTCGCTGAACGGTGAGCTCTGAACAGTGCGTACCGAGCGCTAAGCACAGAGCGGCTGCATCAGGGAAAGCTGGGGCAAGCAGCTCAGCGGATGCGCAGGATTGGATTGGCGAAAGTGGGCCCGTTGCCGCTGGCCGCCCTGCCGACCGCCTTTGCCTGGAGCCGCCGCCTGCAGGCCGTACCGCTGCGCTCAGGCCCCGGCCACTGAGCGGCGCCCTTTCAGCACCAGCACCGGGTTGAGCGGCGCCAGGCGGGTGCCTTCGGCCAGGGGCGCACCGCGCCAGGCCTGGTGCTGGCTCACGCCCACCTCCAGCTGGCCCCGCTCCAGCACTGGCCGCAGCTCCGCCAGCGCCTCCACGGTGGCCAGCGGAATCACCACCACACCGCCGGGCCGCAGGCGTTGCAGCACGGCCGCCAGCAGTGCGGCGCGGCCGCGGCCGCCACCGCCGATCAGCACGCGGTCGGGGTCGGGCAGGGGGGAGGGGTGCTCGCCAGGGGCGCAGGCCGCCAGCGCCTCCAGCTCCAGCACCCCGGCGGGCCGCACCCCCAGCCGCTCGGCATTGGCCTGGATCAGCGCCGCGGAGCCGCCGCGCCGCTCCACCGTCCACAGCTGCAACTGGGGCCGCAGGCGCAGGGCCTCCAGGCCGATCGAGCCCACCCCGGCGCCCAGATCCCAGAGCACGCCCTTGGCCGGCAGCTCCAGGTCGGCCAGCAGCTGGATCCGCACCTCCCGCTTGGTCATCAGGCCGGGCCGATCGGGATGCTGCAGCCAGAGGCCGTCGTCGAGGCCGAACAGGGGCAGGCCGGCCGGATCGGGAGCGGTTGGGGGCTCGGCGATCAGCAGCACCAGGTGCAGTGGATCGAGATCACTGGGCAGGGGTGCGGTGGGGGCCAGCCGCATCAGCCGCTCCTGCGGATGTCCCAGCCGCTCGGCCAGCCACAGGCTGTAGGCGGCCTCCAGGCCGCTGGCCCGCAGCAGGCGGCGCACCTCCTCGGCGCCGCCACGCGAGGGGTCGGTGAGCACCGCCAGCGCCGCGGGGCGCTGCTGCAGCCGCTTGGCCAGGGGTTCCGTTTCGCGGCCATGCAGGCTCACCCAGCCGGCGTCCTGCCAGGGGCGGCCCAGGCGCGCGAAGGCCAGCTGCAGGCTGGTGGGCGCCGGATGGAAGTGCAGGCGCTCCGGCGGAATGTGCTGCAGCAGCAACCGGCCGATGCCGAACCAGAGCGGATCGCCGCTGGCCAGCAGCACCACCGACTCGCCAGCGGCAAGGGCCTGCTGCAGGGCCGCGAGCAGCGGCTCGGGCTTGTCACTGGCCAGCAGACGCGGGGGCTTCCAGGCGAGGGCGGGGCGGGTGGTGGCTTCGATGGCCTCATTGGGCTCGACGGCCTCGGCAGCTTCAGTGGCCGCAGCCGCCTGCGTCGCCCAGGCGGCCAGCCGGGCCTCAAGGCCGGGATGCAGCCGGGACGGTGCCGCCAGCAGGGACGCCCCCCGCACCAGCTCCAGCGCCGCCGCGGACAGGGAGGCGAGGCCGCCCGCGTCGGTGCCGATCACCTGCAACGGCGGGCCTTGCTGCCGCCGGCCGGCCTGCGGGTCGCTGCTCATGCCGGCAGGTCGGCGAGGGAATCCGGCCATGATGACCGCCCCCCCGTTTCGCCATGGCTGAGCCGCCCGATGCCGCGATCCGCAGCCGTCGCCAGCGGATCCACGAACTGGTGCTGGCCCTGCTGGCGCAGCAGGGGGATCTGGAGCTGCTCGACGGCGATGGGGCCGCCCTCAGCGGCAACCCGGGCGAGGCCGGCCAGTGGCTGGAGCGCAACCGCCGGGTGGTGGCCCGCTACCAGGCCCTGGTGCGCTCGGCCGTCACCCTCGACGCCCTGATCGACCAGGACAGCAACGGCCAGCTCTGACAAGCTGGCCCCACCTTGTGCAGCACCATGGCGCGCTTCGGCTTCTCCGCTCTCCAGACGCTGCTGGGACGCGGGGGCGGCAAGGGGGGGTGGCAGGCGCCGCCGGCCAGCTGGCAGCGGCCCTTCGGCCTGGGCTGGGACTCGCCCTATACGGTGCGCTACGCCAGCAACCTGGACGACGGCCCCTGGCACGGCATGCCGCTGGGCGGCTTCGGCGCCGGCTGCATCGGCCGCAGCTCCGCCGGCCATGTGAATCTCTGGCACCTCGATGGCGGCGAGCACTGGTTCGGCACCCTGCCCGACTGCCAGTTCGCCCTGTTCGAAAGCGACGGCACCACACCGCTGGCCATGGCGCTGGCCACGGCGCCGGAGCAGGACGACTCCCGGCCGGGCTCCGGCGAGAACCCCCTGCCTGCCTGGCAGTGGTACCCGGCCAGCAGCGCCGAGCAGCAGACCGGCACCTACGCCGCCCGCTACCCGCTCAGCTGGTTCCAGCACAGCGGCGTGTTCCGTGCCGGTGTCTGCTGCGAAGCCTTCAGCCCGATCCTGCCGGGCGACTACGCGCGCAGCAGCTACCCGGTGGCCGTGTTCCGCTGGCAGCTCAGCAATCCCACTGAAGCGCCGCTGGACCTCTCGCTGCTGGTGAGCTGGCGCAACACCACCGGCTGGTTCACCAACACCGATCCCAGCGCCGCCGTCACCTTCCGTGATGACGGCAGCCCCGAGCACAGCTACGTGCCGGCGATCGGCCATGGCGCCGGCCAGCGCAACCGCCAGATCAACCAGCCCGGCCTGAAGGGGGTGCTGCTGGAGGGGCCGATCAGCACGCCGATCGCCGAAGGGGAAGGCCAGTGGTGCGTGGCGGTGCCCGACGACCTGCCCGGCGTGGAAGTGCTGCGCTGCAGCCGCTGGGATCCCACCGGCAGCGGCGCCGAGATCTGGGCCCCGTTCGCCCGCGACGGCTCCATTCCCGCCAGTGACAACGACCGCCGCAGCAGCGCCGGCGAGCAGGCCAGTGCCGCCATCGCCCTGCGGCTGCGGCTGGAGCCCGGGGCCACGATCGAGCTGCCGGTGGTGATCAGCTGGGACCTGCCGGTGACCGCCTTCGCCAGCGGCCAGCAGGCGCTGCGCCGCTACACCGATGTGTTCGGTGGGAGTGGCACCAATGCCACGGCGATCGCCGCCGAGGCCCTGCGCGACTGGCCCCAGTGGCGCGAGGCGATCGAGGCTTGGCAGCAGCCGGTGCTGGAGCGCAGCGACCTGCCCGAGCCGATCCGCATGGCGCTGCTCAACGAGCTCTACGACCTCGCCAGCGGCGGCAGCCTCTGGACCGCCGCCACAACCGCCGACCCGGTGGGCCGCTTCGGGGTGCTCGAGTGCCTGGATTACGCCTGGTACGAAAGCCTCGACGTGCGCCTCTACGGCTCCCTCGCCCTGCTGCAGCTGTGGCCCGAGCTCGACAAGGCGGTGCTGCGCAGCTTCGCGAGGGCCATCCCCGCCGCCGACGCCACGCCACGACCGATCGGTTGGTACTTCACCCAGGGCAAGGGGCGGGTGGAGGCGGCCCGCAAGCTGGCGGGGGCCACGCCCCACGATCTGGGCGCTCCGAACGAGCGGCCCTTTGATGCCACCAACTACACCGCCTACCAGGACTGCAACCTCTGGAAGGACCTGGCCAGTGATTTCGTGCTGCAGGTGTGGCGCACCTTCCAGCTGGCGCCCACCGGCAGTGACCTGCGCTTCCTGGCCGACTGCTGGCCCGCCGCGGTGCAGGCCCTGCAGTACCTCAAGACCTTCGACATCAACGACGACGGCCTGCCCGACAACGGCGGCGCCCCGGACCAGACCTTCGACGACTGGGCCCTGAAGGGGGTGAGCACCTATTGCGGCGCCCTCTGGATCGCGGCCCTGGAGGCGGCCCTGGCGATGGGGCAGCGGCTGCAGCTGGATCTGGGACTCGACACCAGCGCGGAGCAGCGGCAGTTCAGCGACTGGCTGGAGCAGTCGCGGGCGAACTTCGACCGGCTGCTCTGGAACGGCGAGTACTACCGCATCGATGCCGGCAGCGGCACGCCGGTGGTGATGGCCGATCAGCTCTGCGGCGACTTCTACGCCCGCCTGCTGAACCTGCCGCCGGTGGTGAGCGACGCCAACGCGCTGTCCTCGCTCACGGCGATCCGCGACGCCTGCTTCGAGCGCTTCGAGGGCGGCAAGCTCGGGGTGGCCAATGGCCTGCGCCGCGACGGCACGCCGCTCGACCCCAACGGCACCCACCCATTGGAAGTGTGGACCGGCATCAACTTCGGCCTGGCCGCCTACTACCGGCTCATGGGGCAGACCGGCACCGCTCTGGCGATCACCGGCGCCGTGGTGCAGCAGGTGTACGACGGGGGCCTGCAGTTCCGCACCCCCGAAGCCCTCACCGCCGCAGGCACCTTCCGCGCCTGCCACTATCTACGGGCGATGGCGATCTGGGCTCTGTGGGCCACACACACCCAGTGGCAACCGATTCCGGGCAGTGCCCGTCAGCCATGAGCAGCGGCTTGCCGTCCAGGGCGCTCACCCTCGCGCTCTCCCTGCTGCTGGCCCTGGGCGCACTGGCTGGCCTGATCGGCCTGGCGCCACCGGCCTTCGCCCAGATTCACAGCCACCCCGACGAAAACGGCACGCCGGTGGTGCGCAGCCTCGAGAGCCTGCGGGATCTCGACGACCAGAGCTGGCAGCTGGTGGGCTACCGGCAGGGGCCACCCGGCGGCCCGCTGCGCCTGCGCATCGTGGGCTATCCGGGCAAGTTGCGCCTCGATCACCCCACCCCGCTGGCGGTGCGATCCGGGGTGTTCCAGTGGGAGCTCGCCGATCTCACCCTCGCCAATCCCCAGCTCACAGCCGATGCCCGGGCGGCCGCGGCCGAATTCGATCTGGCGCCGCTGCTGGCCGACCTTGACCGCGACCGGCCGCTGCGTCTGCGGCTGCGCGGCGGATTCACCGATCTGCTGGTTCCTCCCTACGTGGTGGCTGAATGGCGGCAGCTGCCGGACGCGCCCCTTTGAGCGCTGTGCCGGCTGACTCCGGCCACCGCCCCTGGCTGGCCTGGATGGACCGGGCGCTGCAACTGGCCGCCCTCGGCCAGGGCCGCACCAGCCCGAACCCGATGGTGGGCGCCGTGGTGCTCAGCGCCGACGGCACCCTGGTGGGGGAGGGCTTCCATGCCGCCGCCGGGCAGCCGCATGCGGAGGTGGGGGCGCTGGCCCAGGCCGGGGCACGAGCCCGGGGGGGCACCCTGCTGGTGACCCTGGAGCCGTGCTGCCACCACGGCCGCACGCCACCGTGCAGCGAGGCCGTGATCGCCGCCGGCATCCGCCGGGTGGTGGTGGCGATGGAGGATCCCGATTCGCGCGTGGCGGGCGGTGGCCTCGCCCGGCTGCGGCAGGCGGGGGTGGAGGTGATCGGCGGGGTGCGTCAGGCGCAGGCCCTGGAACTCAATCGCGCCTTCGTGCACAGGGTGCTCAACGGCAGGCCGCTGGGCCTGCTCAAGTGGGGCATGAGCCTCGACGGGCGCACCGCCCTGCCCAGCGGGCAGAGCCAGTGGATCACCGGCCCCCCCGCCCGCGACTGGGTGCACCGTCTGCGGGCCCGCTGCGATGCCGTGATCGTGGGCGGCGGCACCGTGCGGGCCGACAACCCGTTGCTCACCAGCCGCGGCCGGCGCCAGCCCGAACCGCTGCGGGTGGTGCTGAGCCGCCAGCTGGAGCTGCCCGGCCGGCCAATGCAGCTCTGGGATCAGCAGCAGGCCCGCACCCTGGTGGCCCATGGCCCTGAGGCACCGCAGCAGCGCCGTGACGCACTGGCGGCCCTCGGTGTGGAAACGCTGGAGCTGAGCGCCTGCGAACCCCGGCCGCTGCTGGCGGCCCTGGCTGGACGCGGCTGCAACCAGGTGCTGTGGGAATGCGGGCCCAGCCTGGCGGCCGCCGCCCTGCGGCAGGGTTGCGTGCAGCGGCTGGCAGCCGTGATCGCGCCGCGGCTGCTCGGTGGGGCGGCCGCCCGCACGCCGCTGGGTGATCTGGAGCTGGCAGACCTGGCGGAAGCCCGGCTGTGGACCGGCCAACAGCTGAGCCGCTGCGGTCCCGATCTGCTCTGGGAGCTGGAGGCGCCGGAGCCTGATCCATAAAGCGCCGGAGCCTGATCCGTAGGGTGTCGGGCAGCCACCACGGCCGCCATGCCGGTGCCTGCCCTGCTGCCCCCCCGCTTCCCGATACCGATCGCCGGCCTGCTGCTGGCGGTGGCGGTGTGGGTGGCCTTGCAGCTGATCGGCACACGCATGCGGCGGGATTCCCTGGCCCGGGCCCTGCTGATGCGCAGCCGGCTCAGCCTCTGCCTGACGATCCTGCTGGCCAGCGTGGGCTGGTGGGTGGCCACGCTGATCGGCACCGAGCTGCTGCCGCTGCCGCGCGGCGGGCTGGAGGTGCGCGACGGGCTGATCGTGATCGGCCTGGTCTGGACGGTGCTGCGCTGCAAGGGGGAGCTGCTGCGCCGGGTGGACACCTACTCCAAGCAGGTGTTCCCGAACCTGCCAGAGCGCGACCGCCTGTTCCTGTTCGACCTGGCCGACAAGCTGATCGCGATTCTGGTGGCGGTGATCGTCACCCTGGAGCTGCTGCGGCTGCTCGGCACCCCCACGGCGTTGCTCGCCACCGCCGGCGGCTTCGGGGCGGCGGCCCTCGGCTTCGGCGCCAAGACGATCGTGGAGAACGCCCTCAGCGGCATCAGCCTTTACATCAACCGCCCCTTCGTGGTGGGGGATGTCATCCGCATCCCCTCCGAAGAGCTGACCGGCACCGTGGTTCAGATCGGCTGGTTCTACACCCAGCTGCGCGATCCCGAGCGGCAACCGGTGTTCATTCCCAATGGCCTGTTCACCACCCAGCCGGTGATCAACATCGCCCGCATCGATAACCGCAGGATCTGGATCGATTTCGGCGTGCGCTACGAGGATCGCCCTGTGCTGGAGGTGATCATCAACGCCCTGCAGCACCAGCTGGCCGCCGATCCCGCCATCGATCACGACAAGACCCTGGCGGTGCATTTCGTGGGCTACGGCGAGTCCAGCCTGCAGTTGCGGCTGCTCTGCCACGCCAGCGATGGCGACATGGCCACTGCCTGGGACCTGCAGCAACGGCTGCTGCTGCAGATCGGCCGGGTGGTGGAGGAGCACGGTGCCCAGATGCCAGCTCCGCTCCACTCCCTGCTCAAGACTTGAGCCGCTGCCCCCTCACCATGCCGCTCACCTTCGAGGAACTCCAACAGCAGCTGCGGCCCGCCTGGGGGGCACTGGATGTGGGCGCCAGCGATGGCTTCGATCCCGAGGGCTGTGATCTGCTGGTGGTGCCGTCGTTGAGCCTGGATCAGAACCAGATCGACCTGGTGGCCGGCGCTCACCACTACGAGGAGCGGCAGCTGTTCTCGCTGATCAGCCTGCGGCATCCGGCTGTGCAGGCCGTATACCTCACCAGCAAGCTGCTGCCCGATCTGGTGGTGGATGCGGTGCTGGAGCTGCTGCCGGGGGTGCCCGCCTCCCACGCCCGGCGCCGGTTGCAGCTGTTCGACACCGACGACGCCTCGCCGCGGCCCCTCACCCAGAAACTGCTGGAGCGGCCCGCCCTGCTGCAGCGCATCCGCGAGCGGCTGCGTCCCGGCCGCAGCTTCATGACCTGCTTCAACGTGACGCCACTGGAGAAGGAACTCTCGGTGCGGCTGCAGGTACCGCTGCTGGGCACCGATCCCGGTCTGGGGCGCTGGGGCAGCAAGGCGGGCAGCCGCGAGCTGTTCCGCCGCTGCGGGGTGCCCCATCCGGCCGGCAGCGCGCTGGTGCACGATCTCGACGCTCTCAGCGAGGCCACCGCTGCCCTGTGGGAGGCCCATCCGGATCTGGAGCGGGTGGTGGTGAAGCTGAACGAAGGCTTCAGTGGCGAAGGCAACGCCCCGCTGGAGCTGGGGCCGCTGCAGCTGGCGGAACGCAGTGGCGGCGAACGGCGCCGGCTGCTGCGTCAGGTGCTGGAGGTGCTGCCGATGCCGCCGCCCCAGTGGCAGCAGTTGCTGGTGGAGCAGGGGGCCCTGGTGGAGGCCTGGCTGCAGGGGGGAGAGGCGCTCAGCTCACCCAGCGTGCAGGGCACGATCCACCCGGGCGGGCAGGTGGAGATGCTCTCCACCCACGAGCAGATCCTCGGCGGTCCGAACGGGCAGACGTATCAGGGCTGCCGCTTCCCCGCCGACGCCGCCTACCGGGAGGCGCTGCTGCGCCATGGGCGGGCGGTGGGGGAAGCGCTGGCGCAGGAGGGCGCGCTGGAGCGCTTCGCGGTGGATTTCATCGCCCGCCGCTTCGCTGAGCAGTGGGATGTGCAGGCGATCGAGGTGAACCTGCGCAAAGGGGGCACCACCCATCCGTTCATGGCCCTGCGCTACGCCACCAATGGCCGGATCGATCCGGTCAGTGGCGTGTTCCATTCGCCCACGGGCCAGGAGCTCTGCTATGTGGCCACCGACAACCTTTGCGATGCCCGCCTGCGCGGTCTGTTGCCGATCGACCTGATCGACATCGTGGCCGTGGCGGGGCTGCACTTCGATCCCGCGGAGCTGCGCGGCAGCCTGTTTCACCTGCTGGGTTGCCTGTCCCAGTACGGCAAGCTTGGCATGACTTGCATCGGCCATGACGCCGCCGAAGCCAGTCGCCTCTACCAGGCCACAGCCGAGCGGTTGATGCAGGGCGCGCAGGCGCTGCGGCGGGAGCCACACCCCGGCACACGCTGAGGTGGCCACATCAGCGGCAGCCTGGCCCGGCGCGACAACCCTCTGCGAAAGGCCCGAAAATGGAGGGCCCCTGTGCCTTTTCCATGGAAGCCCGCTGGAACGACTGCGTGATCGCCTCCAGTGACGACATCGTCAAGCTCGAAGGCAATGCCTACTTCCCGCCGCAGGCCCTGCGGCCGGAATGCTTCCGCCCCTCCACGCACCGCAGCGTCTGTGGCTGGAAGGGGGAAGCCCACTACTACGACGTGGTGGTGGGAGACCAGGTGAACGTCAATGCCGCCTGGTTCTACCCGTCGCCCAAGCCAGCCGCGGAGGAGATCGCCGGACGGGTGGCCTTCTGGAAAGGCGTCAGCGTGGCCTGAACGCTCAAGCCAACGCGGCCAGCTGCGGCAGCGGCAGCCCGTGGGGTCCGTAGGCCCGCTGCAGGTGGTGGACCAGCCCTGGCTCCGGCGTCCAGCGCAGTTCCGTGATCAGCGGTTCACCCGGCAGGCGCGGGTTGGTGGTTTCCAGCTGCAGGTTCGCCTCCAGCTGCCAAAGCTCCCGGCTGCCGCCGGCGGGCTGGCGACGCACCCGATGGGGCGCTGCCGGCGCCGCCTCCTGGAGGCCGGGGCGGGCTTCCACCACCAGCACCACGGCTTCGAGGCGCTCGGCGCCGTGCCGCACCACCACCCGCCGGCGCCGCTCGCCGTGCACGAGGCAGAGCTCGGTGAGACAGCTCCAGGGGCCCACCTTGTCGGGGCCGAGGCTCCAGTGCCCCTGCGGGGAGATCTCCATCTCGGCGGGAGGCTCCTGAAACCGCATCGTGGCAACCCGGCCGGTGTGGCGGTAGGTGAGGGCGGCCTCCACGTTGCCGTCCACCTCCCGCACCTCCAGTCCGGTGGGAAAGCGCTCAGCTTCGATCCCGGCCCCATCCAGCCGGATGAAGGTGCCCTCCCACAGCCCGGCGCTGGCATCGAGAAGGATCTGGCGCGGCGATCGGGGCATGGGGCGCTGGTAAGACCGCCCATGCTGGCAAGCATGGCGCTGGCCGCGCGAGCGGAGGCACTGAACGGCCTGCGCCATGGTGCGGCCGGCGCCTGGTCCGGGACAGGGGCCTTGGCCAAGGCTGGTGGCTGGGTCATCGCCGGTGGCTTCGTTCCGCAGCAGGCCTGCCTACCATCGGGGAATCATCGTGATTCCGAGGCCCGCGCCTGAGCCTTCAATTGCTGCTGACCTGCAGCCCCCTTCTCCGTCCACTCACGGCTTCGGCGGCAGCCGCCCCCCAACGATGATCCCGTCCGTCACCACTTCCACCCAACCTGGCGCCAATTCGCCGGGCCCGACGTCACGCGCTGCGGCTGCGCAGAGCAGGCCTTCAGTTGCCGCCCAGCCGCAAGCAGGCCAGGCCCTGCCATCCCGCCGCGTGCGCCGCTCCGATTTCATCCTCACCCCCTATTGCCGCAGCGACGACCGCATCGCTGCCTGGCAGCTGGTCAACACCGTGGTGCCCTACCTGTTGCTGTGGGCGTTGGTGATGCGGCTGCTGGCAGCCGGTCACCCTTGGCTGTGCGCCCCGTTGCTGGTGGTGATGGTGCTGTTCTCCGGGCGGTGCTTTTCGCTGATGCACGATTGCGGCCACCGCTCGCTGTTCCGCACCGCCTGGATGAACCGGGGCGCGGGCTTCCTGCTGGGTGTGATCAATGCCATTCCGCAGCATCCCTGGTCGGAAGGGCACGCCTATCACCACCGCCACAACGGCAACTGGGAGCTCTACCGAGGCCCATCGGCGCTGATTTCGGTAGACGAATTCCTCAACCTCTCAGCCGGCCAGCAGCGTTTTTACCAGTTTCTGCGTCACCCGCTGATGCTGTTTCCCGGTGGCTTCTTCTATCTGGTGATCAAGCCCCGCGTGGCCCTGTTGCTTGGCAGTGTGGATGCGCTGCGCCATGCGGCGCGCACCTGGCGCCAGAACCCACGCACGCCCTTCAACAAACTGCTCAGCACCCACACCTCAAAGCACTGGTATTCCACTTCCCAGTTTGTTGATCTGCTTCTGAACAACATCTGCGTGATCAGCGGCTGGGTGCTGCTCTCCCATTGGCTGGGGGCCGGACGTTTCTGGAGTGTGTATTCGATCGTGATGGCTTGCTCGGCGGCGCTGTTCATCTGCATCTTCTTCGTGCAGCACAACTTTGAAACCTCCTATGCCCATCGCACCGAGGGCTGGAGTGGCTTAACCGGTGCTCTCGATGGCACGAGCCTTTTGTTGTTGCCGCCGATCCTGAACTGGTTCACCGCCGACATCGGCTTCCACAACATCCATCACCTCTGCGAAACGATCCCGAACTACCGCCTGCGGGCCTGCCACGAACGCAACGCAGAGCTCCTGAAACACGCCCAGGTTCTGCACATCCGCGACATACCGGATTGCTTCAAGTTCGTCCTGTGGGATCGCAACCGCGATCGCCTGCAGTCGGTGGCGGCCGCCCTTGCGGAAGCGTTGGCCGGCGCCGCCGGGCCACAGGCTCCCGTGGTTGAGGCGCGGGCCTGAGGGGGCACCTCCCTCAGGGGCAGGGTGTCAGCCCGAATGACGGCGTCGGCCTCAACCCCCGGGCCGGGCTTCAGACATTGATTGGTTCAGCAACCCGACGCTCTCAGGCTGACGTCATTGCTTGGGCGCCATTCGCGTTGATTGATCTAGGCACCAGGGTGTGGCTCCTTGATGCCTCTGGACGCCGATAACGGCGCCCGTTTCGGAGGATCTGCTCGGTGCTCAGCGCTCGCCGAGCAGCTCAGCCCAGCTGAGTGGCTGGTGGGCGCGCTCCTTGCTGCGACGCGCTTTCGAGGCCATGGAAGCCAGGCCGGCGAAGTGGCTGGCGCGATCAATGCAGCAGAACAGGGCGCTGGTGGCGGCCGGGGCCGGCAGCACCTGGCGGCGGGCCGATCGGGTGGTACGCGTCGCCGGGCTGGTGGTGGTGGGCAAGGTGGTGGTGATGGTCATGGAAACAGTGGGCATGAAAAAACGGGTCAAGAACGTTGGATGAAGTGAAAAAGCGGGGCATGGAAACGCCCAGGAGCAAGGAGCAAGCACGGCACGGACCCAGAAAGCCCGGGCTTGACGCAGAAACACTGGATCCGGCCACGAGGCGCCGTTGGATCCAGTCACCGAACAAGCCGCCTCACGCGCTGCGTGAGAAAGGGCCATCAAGGGAGGAAGGCCGGAGCCGGATTGACCACGAGCAGAGGAAGACCGGAATCCCGGAAAGCCATCCAGCTCTTGCCTGGCGCTGAAGCGATGCAGCCAGGCGATGAAACAGGTGGGTTGAGCCAGCTTGGAGGAAGCCGCTGAAACAAACCGTTGATTGAATCGGCCCCTCGCGGAGCTTCGGCCGACACTTCACCGTACACCCTCCAGGGAATTCCACGATGCTGCGGATCGGATCGGCTGCTAGTGGGGGGGGTCCGGGCAGATCAGATCCACTCCGATCAGATCAACTCTGATGAGATCCACTCTGATGAGATCCACTCAGATCAGCTCCGGATGCTGTGGATCTCCCTTGAACGGGCCGCACACCCGCGAGGTGATCCAGCCACCGTAGAAGCCTCCGGGTTGCGGCGTCACACGCTCACCATCAAGGAAACAGGCGTCCATCAGGGCCGGATAGAAGCTGAACCAGCCGGCCAGCTCACGGAACGCCGGCGTGGGGTCTGTGTAGGTCCAGCCCGCACGGCGCAGGCGCCGCTCGTCCAGCACCACATCCACGTAGGTGGCCAGCCCCTTCCACTCGCAGAAGCTGCGGCCCGGCACAGCCTCAAGCAGCTCCAGCTGCACGGCCTCCGGTGGTAGGTAGACCGTGGGGGGATGGAAGGTTTCCTTCACCAGCAGGGAGCGGTGGCTGTCGGCGAGCCGCCTGCCCAGGGCCTCCACTTCCACATGGGCTGTGCTCGCCACGAGGGCGGGGGGACGGGGATAGTCAGCGACGCGCTCCATGGTCCTGGCTGTGCTGCCGTCAGTGTGATGGCTCAGAACTTCCCCCGCAGCAGCAGCAGCGCGCCAAGGAAGAGCGGCACGTTGATCACCGCCGCGATCACCAGCACGGCACTGGCCCAGCCTGGCTGGTGAATGGCGGCGGCAGCCAGCAGGAAGCTGCCGTCCACCACCACCAGCGAGCCCATCCAGGCGAGCGGAAACCGAATCGACCCCTGACGCTGCTGGGGCTCGGCGCCCATTGGAGGGGGCGTGAGCGGGGACAAAGGTGGAGATGGGGATGGAGCCAGCGGATCCTTGAGCGAGGGGTTGTTGGAGGAAGCAGGAGCGGCCATGACGTTCCGGGGAAACTCCCAACTTCGAGAAAAACAATGGCAACGGTGGTCAGGCCTGGGAAGCCCGCCCAGCCAGCCAGCGAACGGGCTGGGGGCTCTCAGGCAGCCGGCCCGCCCCAGGCGCCCCTTACCCGATAGCGTCGGACGCGCCAAGGAGCGTTGGCTAACGATGCCGCTTCCAATCCTGCCGGGGCTGCAGCCGGCCCCAGGCCATCTCTCCGCTCATGCCTTCGCCCGCCGTTTCTCCCGCGGCTGCCGCTGATGGCGAACGGCTCCGGTGTGATGGTCAAACTGCAGCAGACCTTCTGGCTGCCGCTGTTGGTGGTGGCGGTGCCCTGGGGCCAGGAGCTGATCGACCAGATCTTCTTCGGCGGCCAGTGGAACCTGCCGATGCAGCCCGGTGGCTCGTTTATGGGCGTGCTCACGGCGCCGTTCAGCCACGGCGGCTTCGGCCACCTGATCGGCAACACCCTCTGGTTCCTGCCGCTGTCCTGGCTGGTGCTGCTGAAGAGCTGGCGCGACTACCTGGCGGTGTGGCTCGGGGTGTACGCCACCGCCATTCCGGTATGGCTGCTCTGGCCCAATGGCAGCCATGGCCTTTCGGGGGTGGTGTTCGGCCTGCTGGGCTATCTGCTGGTGATCGGTTTTCTGGAGAAGCGCCCGCTGGTGTTGGCCCTGTCGCTGTTCAGCCTGGTGAGCTACGGCGGCCTGCTGCCCAGCCTGATTCCCTTCTTCTCCCCACCGGGAGTGAGCTGGATCGGCCATGCGTCCGGATTCGCAGGCGGCATACTGGCGGCTGGGGCGATCTACCGGGAGCCCGCACCAGGACCGAGGCTTTAGGGCCTGTCCTTCGCATTGCCCTTTCCCCTTCGACTCTGCGCTTGTTCTGATGTCCTGCCCCCGCTGCGGCAGTTGGAGTGTGCGAAGGGACCGCAGCCTGGCCGGACGCATGGTGTGCGGTAACTGCAGCCTGCCGCTGGGCCCGAACGCCAGTCGCGGCGGTACTCCCCGCTCCGGTCTGCCACGCCTGGGCGGGCTCTCCCGGCTGCGGTCATGGCGCTGGACGCTGCCGCTCGGCCTGCTGCTGGTGAGCGCCTACCTGGCCCAGGTGAGCGCCGATCGCCCCCAGGAGTGGCCACCCGCCACTCAGGTCCGCTGACCGTTCGTTGAGCCGCTTAGCCGCCCCAACCCGGCGCAGCCGCGAACTGCGTGGGTGCCCTGCGCCGGCAGCTCTGCTTGAAGGCCTGCCGCTCAGCCAGGGATGAAGCTGCGCAGGCGGCGGGCATCGGCGCCAGCCCGCTGCTGCAGCTCGGCGGCGCTGCACTGCGACTCATCCCGTTCGCGCGCGGCGAGCACGTCGCGCTCCTCCACCGTGTAGCCCTCCTGGGAAGCCAGGGCGAGGAACGCCTCCAGCTCCAGCGGTTCAGCCAGGCGCGCCTGCAGAGCCGGAGTGCGGCGGGCGTGAGCCAGGAAGGCATCGAGTTGGGCGAGGCTCACGGTGTCCGGGCGGATCGGCTCTGTCCTAACGGATCGCTGCCAAAAGAACTCAGTCGAACGAGGCACTCGGGCCTCCGGCAACCGGCCAACCGGGAACCTTCGGTGCGATGGCGGGCGGTCAACCTGCTGGTGGGCGTCCGGCAGAAGGGCGTCCGGCGAAGGGCCAACTGGCGAGCGGCCAGCGTCAACCCTCAGGGCGATGGCGGACGACCGGCCTTGAGCTGCCTGAGCGCTTCCGCCACCTCCTGCGCCTCGGCGGAATTGGAGCGGTTGATCAGCAAGCCCAGCACCAGGGCCATGTAGGTGGGGCCGATCACGCAGAAGCTGATCGTGAGCATCTGCGCCTGCGGGGTCTGGGGGGCGATGTCCCCGAAGCCCACGGTGGTGAGGCAGACGAAGGCGAAATAGTTGAGCCGCACGAAATCGAGCTGCCAGATGAGCTTCTGCATCTCGGCCGAGGTGATCGGCCCGAGCAGCTGCGTCGAGGCATCCAGCGCCGTGAAACTGCCGGGCACGATCGTCTCGAGGATCGTCATCAACAGCCCGGCGGTGAGGCCGAGCAGCAGATAGCCGGCCACGGCACCCATCAGCACCCGCCGCTCCACCGTGGGCTCCAGTGCCAGCAGCGCCAGCAGCCGCAGCACGCTCCAGGTGATGAATACCGTGACCATCACCAGCAGCGGCAGCCCGCTGCGCTGCGCGCCGGCGGGGGCAAACGACCACAGCCCCTGCACCATCAGGACCGAGAGGCCCAGCAGGCGGTAAAGGAGATTGCCGAGACAGGGCCGTCCCGCGAGCCGGATCGGTCCGCCCATGGCGACCACGAGCAGCAGCAGGGTGAGCCCGTAGCCGAGGGCGCCGAGCGGGCGCCATTCCATCGGCAGGGCGAAGCTCGCCATCACCAGCACGGTGAGCAGCAGCAGGGCGGGGTAGAAGCGCAGGCGACGTTCCAGGCGCAGCAGCGCGCTGGGGTCATGCCGGAAGGCCGGAGCGAACAAGGGCGCGACCGCAGCGGGCCACCCATTGTGTCGACGGCAGCACCGAAACCAGCAGCAGCAGCCCCGGCCAGCGCTCAGCCGAACAGATCCAGCTGCGCTGCCGCTCTGCCGGTCTCCCTGGTGTCCGTGGTGTCAGTCCCGAGCGGATCCGCCTGCCAGGCCTCCGGCTCCCAGCCGCGCAGCAGCGGCTCCAGGGCCCGCAGCCCCGCGCCATCGCTGGGCGCCAGCCACGCTTCCTCCAGGCCGTCGGGAAGGATCACCGGCATGCGGCCGTGGATCGGCGCCATCAGCGCATTGGGGGAGGTGGTGAGCACGCAGCAGCTCTCCACCTCGCTGCCGTCAGGGCCGATCCAGCGGTCCCACACTCCCGCCAGCCAGAACAGCTGCTGATCGCGGCGGTGGATCCGCCAGGGCCGGCGCCGTCCCTTCGGGCCGCTCCATTCGTAGAACGCGTCGGCGGGCAACAGGCAGCGGCGGTGGCGCCAGGCGCCACGGAAGGAGGCTTTCTCCGCCACCGTCTCGGCGCGGGCGTTGATCGGCCGCGGTGCCCCGAGCGGGTCCTTGGCCCATTCCGGCAGCAGGCCCCAGAGCAGCAGGGCGGCGCCGATCACGCCGTGCTCCTGGCGCAGGGCCAGCACCGGCTCGCCCGGGCGCACCTCGGGCCGGGCGGCGTGATGGGCCGCCAGATCCGCCGGCAGGCGACCGCCGAGCCGCGGCAGCAGGCGGTCGAGATCGCTGGTGAGGGAGTAGCGGCCACACATGGCGTTACACGTTCAGGCGGGTCAGGTCACGTTCGGTTGTCACCCCCCGGTGCAGGGGCCGCTGCCTCAGGAGGGCCGCTTAGCTTGGCTCCACTGCATCTTCAGGCGATGGCCCTCCGTCAGGACGAGAACAAGCCGAACCGCCGTTTCAGCATCATCAATCTGGTGCTGATCGGCTTCGGCGTGTTGCTGCTGTTCAGCAACTTCCTGCCGAACCCGGCCACCCAGGTGCCGCGCGTCCCCTATTCCCTGTTCATCGACCAGGTCAATGACGGCAATGTCAAACGTGCCTTCATCACCCAGGATCAGATCCGCTACGAGCTGAGCAACGCCCCTGAGGGATCACCGTCGGTGCTGGCCACCACGCCGATCTTCGACATGGACCTGCCCCAGCGCCTGGAGCAGAAAGGGGTGGAATTCGCCGCTGCGCCACCGAAGCGCCCCAGCTTCTTCACCACCCTGTTGAGCTGGGTGGTGCCGCCATTGATCTTCATCGTGGTGCTGCAGTTCTTCGCCCGCCGTTCGATGGGCGGTGGCGGTGCCCAGGGCGCGCTCAGCTTCACAAAATCCAAGGCCCGCGTTTACGTGCCTGATGAGGAATCCCGCGTCACCTTCGCGGATGTGGCCGGCGTGGATGAAGCCAAGGCCGAGCTCTCCGAGATCGTCGACTTCCTCAAGACCCCTGAGCGCTATGTGGAGATCGGCGCCCGCATCCCCAAAGGCGTGCTGCTGGTGGGCCCTCCGGGCACCGGCAAAACCCTCCTGGCCAAGGCAGTGGCGGGTGAATCCGGCGTGCCGTTCTTCATCATCTCCGGCTCGGAATTCGTGGAGCTGTTCGTGGGTGCCGGTGCCGCCCGCGTGCGTGATCTGTTCGAGCAGGCCAAACAGAAGGCGCCCTGCATCATCTTCATCGACGAACTCGATGCCATCGGCAAGAGCCGGGGCGGCTCGATGGGCGTGGTGGGCGGCAACGACGAACGGGAGCAGACCCTCAACCAGTTGCTCACCGAAATGGATGGCTTCACCTCCAAGGACAAGCCGGTGATCGTGGTGGGAGCCACCAACCAGCCGGAAACCCTCGATGCCGCCCTGCTGCGTCCTGGCCGCTTCGACCGCCAGGTGCTGGTCGACCGCCCCGACCTCTCCGGCCGCAAGACGATCCTGGAGATCTACGCCGACAAGGTGAAACTCGCCCCTGGCGTCGATCTCGACAAGATCGCCCAGGCCACCAGCGGCTTCGCCGGTGCCGACCTGGCCAACCTGGTGAATGAAGCGGCCCTGCTGGCGGCACGGGTCAAGCGCACCTCGGTGGAACAGGGCGACCTCAACGAAGCGATCGAACGGGTGGTGGCGGGCCTCGAGAAGCGCAGCCGCGTCCTGCAGGACGACGAGAAGCGGGTGGTGGCCTACCACGAAGTGGGCCACGCGATCGTGGGGCACCTGATGCCCGGCGGCGCCAAGGTGGCCAAGATCTCGATCGTGCCGCGCGGCATGTCGGCACTCGGCTACACCCTGCAGCTGCCGCAGGAAGAGCGCTTCCTCAATTCCAAGGAAGACCTCGAAGGCCAGATCGCCACCCTGCTGGGCGGTCGTTCCGCCGAAGAGGTGGTGTTCGGTGAAATCACCACCGGCGCCGCCAACGACCTGCAGCGCGCTACCGATATCGCCGAGCAGATGGTGGGCACCTACGGCATGAGCGACACGCTCGGCCCCCTGGCCTACGACAAGCAGGGCGGCAACCGCTTCCTCGGCAACGGCAGCAACCCCCGCAGGGTGGTGAGCGATTCCACGGCGGTGGCGATCGACCGCGAGGTGCGCAGCCTGGTGGACCGGGCCCATGAACGGGCGCTGGCGATCCTCAAGGGGAACCGCGGCCTGCTGGAGGACATCGCCGCCAAGATCCTCGAGAAAGAGGTGATCGAAGGCGACGAGCTCAAGCAGCTGCTCTCCTCCAGCGTGATGCCTGAGGACGCCGCCTTCGCCGAGCCGGTGCCGGTTCCCGCCTGAGCCCGGCCAGTAGCCGCACCAGCACCGGCGCGTCCACCACCAGCGGGATCTCCCCCCTTGACGTCAGGGGGGTTGATCTCGCATAAGTGTTGTTTGCCGTGGGCCGATGGCGTTCTCCTTCGCCGCCCTGAACCCGCTCCAAGGCCGCGACCTGCTCTCCTCAGCCGATCTCAACGGGGACCAGACGCTGGAGCTGCTGCGGCTGGCGGCGGCGCTCAAGCGCGGTGAGCAACGCATCGATCTCGGCGGCAAAGTGCTGGGGCTGATCTTCCAGAAGGCCTCCACCCGCACGCGGGTGAGTTTTTCAGTGGCGATGGCCCGCCTCGGCGGCCAGACCCTCGACCTCAACCCGGCCGTCACCCAGGTGGGGCGCGGCGAACCGATCGCCGACACCGCCCGAGTGCTGAGCCGCTACGTGGACGTCCTGGCCATCCGCACCTTTGCCCAGAGCGAGCTGGAGGAGTACGCGCACTGGGCCTCGATTCCGGTGATCAATGCCCTCACCGATCTGGAGCACCCCTGCCAGGCCCTCGCCGACTACCTGACCCTGCAGGAGGCCTTCTGCGGCAGTGGCTCCAGCAGCCGTGCGGCGGCGGATGGCCTTGCCGGCCTCACATTGGCCTACGTGGGCGATGGCAACAATGTGGCTCACTCGCTGTTGCTCTGCGGCGCCTTACTGGGGGTGAATGTGAGGATCGGCTGCCCGCCGGGCTTTGAGCCGTCGGCGCAGGTGCTCGACCACGCCCGCCAGCTGGCGGGCAGCCGCAGCAGCATTGAGGTGAGCCACGATCCGGTGGCGGTGGTACGCGGCGCCCATGGCCTCTACACCGATGTGTGGGCCTCGATGGGGCAGGAGCAGGAGCAGCGCCAGCGCGAGCAGGCCTTCGCCGGCTTCTGCCTTGATGAAAACCTGCTGGCGGAAGCCGATCCGCGCGCGATCGTGCTCCACTGCCTGCCGGCCCACCGGGGCGAGGAGATCAGCGCCGGTGTGATCGAAGGCAGCGCCAGCCGCGTGTTCGACCAGGCGGAGAACCGCCTGCACGTGCAGCAGGCCCTGCTGGCGGCTCTCCTGGGGGGCGTGGCGGGCTGAACCGGGCCGGCGAACCGCAGTCAAAACCAGGCCAGGGACTGGACAAGTGCGCCGATCGATGGCACAAATGTACTGACCGGCAACTGTGACCTTGCCCATGGTGCCCCGCTCTGCCCCGTCCCGTTCTGGCCCATCGCGATCTGCACCATCGCGCTCCAACCCCTCGCGCGCCCCGTTCGGCGCCCCGCTGCCGCTGGCCCCTGCCGGCTCCGGCGGCGAGAACGGCCCCCAGGGCGAGCTCACCAGCGCCCAGCAGGAACTGTTCGACTGGCTCGCCGGCTACATCGGTGAACACCGCCACAGCCCCTCGATCCGCCAGATGATGGAGGCCATGGGGCTGCGCTCCCCGGCGCCGATCCAGAGCCGCCTGCGGCACCTGCAGCAGAAAGGCTGGATCACCTGGCAGGAGGGCCAGGCACGCACCCTGCAGCTGCTGGGCGGCCAGCGTCCGGGGATTCCGGTGCTGGGATCGGTGGCGGCGGGCGGGCTGGTGGAGCCCTTCCACGACAACGAGGAGCGGCTCGACCTGCAGCCCGTGCTCGACACCCGCGGCCTGTTCGCCCTCACCGTGAACGGCGACAGCATGGTGGACGCCCACATCGACCACGGCGATGTGGTGCTGATGGAGCCGGTGGCCGACCCGGCCCGGCTGAAGCCGGGCACGATCGTGGCGGCGCTTGTGCCAGGCAGCGGCACTACCCTCAAGCACTTTCAGCGGGTGGGGCACCAGGTGCGGCTGGAGGCCGCCAACCCTGCCTATGACCCGATCGTGCTGGACGCCGATCAGGTCACGGTGCAGGGCCGGCTGGTGGCCGTCTGGCGCCAGGTGTGAGGCCGCTGCCGGGGGCCAGTCAGCCTGCGGTGTAAGCTTTTCGAGGCAAAACGGCGGGGCTTTCGAGCATCGGCGTGAGCCCAATGGGGCCATAGCTCAGCTGGTAGAGCACCTGCATGGCATGCAGGGGGTCAGCGGTTCGAATCCGCTTGGCTCCATTCACTTTCTGGATCACCGCCAGACACCCTTGTTGCAGAAATGGGCGCACATCTGCTCCCCATCTCAGCACCATTTTTTTGTGCGCAGAATCCACGGGTGGGTGACCAGATCGTCCTCCTTTCGAGCGGTCGAAAGCCAACGATCGGAACCCATTGCAGCCGGGGGCTGACGACACCCACCAATTCGGACAGCAGCCAACAGGGGTGAGACCACCAGGGCGGGGCGCCACTACTCCTGCCAAGACCGCACACCGATCGCTGGTAGCTCCCCAATCAGCCTGCAGCGCCTGATGGGTCAGCGCCTCGTCGATGCCGTGCCGCTCCAGACCCTTGCAGAGGGAACCGGGCAGTGCTGCCGAGAAGCCTGCCGGCTCACGCCTGAGCAGCTCGTCCATGCGGTTGTGGTTGCGTAAGGCGGCGCTGGACCTGGGCTGGACCCGGGTTGGACGAGGGCCTGAGATCGGCGGCAGCCGCTCAGCGGTCTGTATTGAGGTGCTCTCCATTGACGAAGGTGTGGTGACGAAGGTGTGGGGGAGCGCAGGTGCCTCATCAGCCTGGAGGGTTCCCCTGGCAGTGGCTCGCCCAGCTGGGGTTTGAGCAAGCTGGTGGGTAAACACGAGGGACAGGTCCGTCCATCCCCCCATCCCCTCCTCCATCACCTCGCCCAGGGCTCGGCCATGCATCTGGACCGTCAGCGACCCATGCCGCAGTTGCAGGAGATCAGCGCGTGATCAACGTCTCCATGCTGCTGGTGGGCGTGCTGCTGCTGGTGGGCATTGGCTCCAGCAAATTCTCCGCCCGCCTCGGTGTGCCGGTGCTGGTGCTGTTTCTCGGCGTTGGCATGCTGGCGGGTTCGGAGGGCCTCGGGCGCATCCCCTTCGAGGACTACGCCCTGGCCAGCAACGCCGGCAGCGCGGCGCTGGCTTTGATCCTGTTCGACGGCGGCCTGCGCACGTCCCTGAGCGCGGTGCGATCCGTCTGGCGCCCGGCGTTGGCGCTCTCCACCGTGGGGGTGCTGATCACCTCGCTGCTCACGGGCCTGACAGCCGCCTGGGTGCTGCAACTGCCATTGCTGCAGGGGCTGCTGCTGGGAAGCATCGTCGGCTCCACGGATGCGGCGGCGGTGTTTTCGGTGCTGCGCACCAGCGGGCTGAAGTTGCCAGAGCGCCTCACCGACACCCTTGAAGTGGAAAGCGGGTCGAACGACCCGATGGCCATCTTCCTCACCGTTGGGCTGATCAGCCTGATCACCGGCAGCAGCGATTCCTTCCAGGGTCTGGTGGGGTTGTTTTTCAGCCAGTTCGGCGTGGGCAGCCTGGTGGGCATCGCCGTGGGCCGGCTGGCGGCCTGGGCGGTGAACCGGATCCATCTCCATTACCCGGGCCTCTATCCGCTGCTGGCACTGGCCTTTGGGCTGGTGGCCTTCGGGTTGGCGGCGGTGCTGGGGGGTAGCGGCTTTCTGGCGGTGTACGTCGCCGGCATCGTGCTCGGCAACAGTTCGATCGTGTTCCGGCGCGGCATCTTCTCCTTTCACGATGCGCTGGCCTGGCTGGGCCAGATCGTGCTGTTCGTGATGCTCGGCCTGCTCAGCTTTCCCAGTCGGCTGCTGGCCGTTGCCGGCGAGGGGCTGCTGATCGCCCTGGTGCTGATCCTGTTGGCGCGACCCGTGGCGGTGGTGGTGTCCCTGCTGCCGTTCCGTTTTCGACGGCGCGAGCTCACCTTTCTTTCCTGGGTGGGCCTGAAGGGGGCGGTGCCGATCACCCTGGCCACCTTTCCGCTGCTGGCCGGAGTTCCCCAGAGCCAGCTGATCTTCAATGCGGTGTTTTTTGTGGTGCTGATCTCGGCGATCACCCAGGGCTGGTCGTTGCCGTTGGTGGCGCGCTGGCTGCGCATCGGCCGCCCGGCGGATCCGGCACCGGCCCTGTCGGTGGAGATCCACGCCTTGCGCCATGTCGATGGCGAGATCGTGGATTACACCGTGAAGCCAGGCGCCCAGGTGGCCGGCCAGCACCTGCGTGATCTGGCCCTGCCCGATGGTGTCCTGGTCACGTTGATCCTGCGGGGCAAGCAGGTGGTGATGCCCCGGGGCTCCACGCCCCTGGAGCCAGGCGATCACGTGTTCGTGGCGTTGCGCACCCGGCTGCAACCCCTGATCGATCGGCTGTTCGATCCTCAGCCGGAGCCACCCTCACTGCCCGCGGATCTCTCGCTCAGCTTCAACGCTGCCACCACGGTGGAGCAGCTGCATCGCTTTTTCGGCTTCCCCCTGCCGGCTCCAGGGCCCGCCTCCAGCCCTGGTCAGAGCCTCGCGTCCTTGCTGCAAGATGTCGCCCCCAAGGCAATGACTCGCCTTGGCGTCTTCCGCCTGAAGGCTGGAGCGGACGGTGACTACGTCTCTGTCCGGATGGCCCGCAGCGATCACGACTGACCAGGTGCCTGAAAAGCTTGAATCGGTGGCTGACTGCGCCCTGAAATGTCTACCGCTAGGCGAGAGAGGGCAGGAATTGTCTCTCTGTTGAGCCCTGTTGAGCCTCACGGGGCTGCGATGGAAGGCCCAAAACGTTGGCCAGCAGCCTCCTAAGCGTTGCAATCACAGGTAGGCGGTGATCGGCGGCCGGGGGGTCGCGTTCTCGGCAGGGCGGTTCATCTCTCGGCAGCGTTGTGCATCCCCAGGAACTGCTGCATCGCCACCGCCCCGGGCTGCGCCATGGCCGCCCGTGCCGGAACGCCTTCATCGTGGGAGCAGCCTTGTGGAGCTGTTGTGTCGCCCTTTCCGCTGCTGGTGATCGTTCATGCCCTGGCGGCCACGGTCTGGACCGGTGGCCATCTGGTGCTGGATCTGGGGGTGCTGCCCAAGGCGCTGCGGGAGCGGGAGGCAGCACAGATCCGCGCGTTTGAGGACACGTTCGAGCCGCTGGGGCTCAGCGCTCTTGCCATTCAGGTGGTCACCGGCGCCTGGATGGGCTGGATCTACCTGCCCGGCTTCCGCGGGCTGCTCAACCCGGCGAACCCGATCGGAATGCTCGTGGGGGTGAAACTGCTGCTGCTGGCCGGTACGGCCGCCCTGGCCCTGCACGCCCGGCTGCAGCTGATCCCCACCCTCAACGACGACAATCTCAACGGCCTGGCCTGGCACATCCGCGCCATCACCGCCCTGGCGATCGCCTTCGTGGTGGTGGGCGCCTTGATCCGTCTGCGCGGACTGGGGTGATCAGTGGCTAGGCCGTTGCCGCAGGCTGGTCTTCTGGATTGGCTTGAGCGGCTGGCGAGCGGAGGGCTGGCGGAATTACAGCGTCCAACAGATCTGGTTGGCATAGTGCGGTGCTTTTTCCGCGCTGGATCGAATGCTCCAGCTCTTGTGATGCCTTCAGCATTGGGATAGCTCCTTGATCACCAACACGTAGCCATCACCTTGCCCTCGTGAGCCGTTGGGCATCACAGCAATGATTGACCCACAGCCTTGTGGTCTGGGATTCCAGTAAGCCCGGCCTGCTGGTGCTGGTGCTCAACGCTGCTGAAAGCCCTGCAGATGCGCCGGCACCTGGCGGCTGAACAGCACGCCCAGTGGCGGGGCGGCGAGGCCGGCGTCGCTGAGCCGCTGCAGCGTCCACCAGTTGCAGTTGCGCGTCCAGAGATAGGCGCCGTGGGCGGGGAGGAAACGGGCGGTGCGGCCCGCGGGCAACGGCAGGGGATCGGGCCGGCCGCCGGCGGGGCTGCGGGGGAGCGAACGCTCCAGGCTCGTGAGCAGGGCGTGCAGGGTGGGGGCATCCACCCGGCGTTCATGCACGCGGACGGCTCCCTTCAGCAGCGGCGGATCGGGGTGGCCAGCGAGGAACAGCGCCGCCTCAGTGGGCAGGAACAGAGCGGCCGCCACCGCCTGGGGGCGGCGATCGCCGGCGGCGTAGTAGCGCCGGTCACCCCAGGCGATCTCCAGGAAGGGAGCCGCCTCAGCGCCGGGAGGGCCAAGCCGCCAGCCCGGTGGCTGCTCCACCACGATCGCGGAGTGCAGCCCCCAGTCGGCCACCAGCACCGCATAGCTGCCGGGCGGCGGCAGGGGCAGCGGCGCCGCCAAGCGGGCGCGGGGTTCGGACTGCACCGCAGCGTCCAGCAGCGGCCAACCCACCAGCGCCAGCAGGATCAGGAGTTCGATGCCACCCTCACCGAAACGGACCCCGGCCGACAACGGAATGCAGCCCCGCCCCGCGCAGCGCAGCCTTGTGCCTTGGGCTGGCCGGAGATGCCGGATCGAAGCCGCAGCAGCAACAGTGGCGTCAGGGCAGCCGCCTGGAGGGACGGCGTCACGGACGTGCGCGGATGCTGTTCCTGAAACCTGGAGGCAGGCAGCGCTCAAGCTGGGGTGCTGAGGGGAAGCCTAGGCATCGGTTCCGGCGGAATGGTCAGGCCTGCAGGGGATGGATTGCACGCAACGGTGAGGCCATCCCGGCCGAATCGTGCGCCAGATCATGCTCGTGAACCACAGGGAAGGAAACGACAGGCCGTTGGCCCCAGCAGAGCAAAACACCAGTGAAAATGAAGGTCAATCGATGCCGGGCGATGGCCGATCTTTCCACCTTCACCCAGGCGGGACTGGCCGCCGGTGCCGCCGCCACCGAGCAGCTGCGTCATGGCCTGTCTCGCAGCAGCAAGGTGCTGGCCATGGCGAGCGGCGCGGTTGCTGCGTCATTGAGTGAGCTCCACAACATCGCCGTCGATCCCCAGCTGATCAGCCGGATCAGCTCCGCCACCACCAATCACGGCGTGGCAGCGGCGGATCTGCTGGCCAGGTTGCCAGGCGAACTGGAGCACTACGGCACCGCTGCCGTCGACGCGTTCCTCAAAGGCGGTGATGCCCTCGGCAAGCACTGGTCTCACCTGGAGAGCCAGGCCAATGCGCCCCACCGGGCGGCGGAGGCCGCCAATGCCATCTGGGAGGACGGCACGGTCAACATCGCCCGGGGCAGCGCCAACATGACCGGGCTGGAGCGCCTTCGCGCCAGCGGCGACAACCATCTCGATGGTCTGATCGCCGCAGCTCAGACGCCGGAGTTCTGGCAGCGCACCCTCGGCAATGCCGTCGAGGCAGGCGCCTATTCAGCGGCGATCGCCGCCCTGGATCAACTGCTGGTGCACCGCGATGAACTGATCAATGGCAGCGCAGCGGCGCGTCAGGAGCGGCTGCTGCAGATCCTGCAGAACAGCGGCCTGGTGGCGGCAGGCGCCCTGCCGATGTCGGTGGTGCTGGCGGTGGCGCTGATGCTGGTGCCAGGCCTGGCCGTGGTGATGGGCCCTCTGGGGGTGATCGGCAGCGCCGGTCTGGGCCTGCGGCTGCTCCATTCAGCCGTACGCCATCCCAGCCGCCAGGAGCAACAAGCCGTGCAGCAACTGCAGGGGCTGATGCAGCAACAGCTCTACGCCCTGCAACGCGACAGCGACGGCCATCTGACCATCACTGTGAAGGCTCAGCCCGCTGGCTGAACACTGCCCTCACTCTCACTGGGGGAGTCAGGGTGAGCCATACCAACTCCTGTACCACTGCCTCATCTGCTCAATCTCCTGGCTCTGGGCCTTCACCATGGCCTGCTGCAGCAGGCGCAGCTCCTGGTGCTGACTGTTGGCCTGGGCCATCGTTGCCATTCGCACGCCCATCTGGTGGTGGGGAATCATCTGCTCGATGAAGGCACGATCAAAGTCCGGGGCTTTGCTCAGGGCGGTGAGATCCGTGCCCCCGCCCATCTGCCCCATCCCCATGCCGCCGCCTGCGCCCCCGGTCCTGCCCAGGCCTGTGCCCTGGTTCCAGTTGGGCACGGGTTGGCCGAACCACTGCCGGTACCAGGTACGCATCTGAGCGTTCTCGCTCGTCTGGCTGTTCTTGATGCTCCTGGCCAGCTCTTTGATCTCGGGCCGTTTGGCTCGGGTGAGGGCAAGATCGGCCATGGCGATCGCACCGTCGTGGTGAGGAATCATCATCACGATGAAGTGTTGATCCATCGACTGGGCGCCCATCCGGCCCATCCCCCCCGGACCTCCCATTCCTGCTCCCGACCCTGGCGCCGGTGAGCTGGAAGGTGCTGGAGGCTGGGACAACGCTGGAACTCCCAGCATCAGAACGAACGCCCCCAGCCCTGCTGTGGCAGTGCATCGGAACACCACGTCCCATCGGAACGCGATCGGATGGAAGCGGCCGTCTACGAGTCGGTGCCTCTTCATCAGCTCTTCTCCATCGCATCTGCCTCTGCTCAGCATGGAGACGCTGTGAAAAGTTGGCCGCGGCTGCGGGTCATTGCTTCATCGGATCGGTGCCCGTTGGATCGGTATCCGTTCGTTCGGTGTCTGTTTGATCCGTCGGGCTCCAGGTCGTCGGAATCACACTGTCCAACCACTGCGACCCGCGAAGGCTTCAGTGTTCACGCCAACGGCTGCCACGGCCGGATGTGCACGGACGGCATGCACACCGATCAAGCCACCCGAAAACGTCGCAGCAAGGAGGAATTGACGATCACCGACAGCGAACTCAGGGCCATGGCCGCACCGGCGATCATCGGATTGAGCCAACCGAAGGCGGCGATCGGGATGCCGATCCCGTTATAGATAAATGCCCAGAACAGGTTCTGGCGGATCTTGCGCATCGTCGCCCGCGACAGTCCGATGGCCGTTACCACCTGCCGCACATCGTTGCCGATCAGGATGATGTCGCCAGCTTCTTTGGCCACATCCGAACCGGAGCCGATGGCGATGCCGACATCGGCAGTGGCCAGGGCCGGGGCGTCATTGACGCCATCCCCCACCATCGCCACCTTCTGCCCCGTGAGCTGCAGCGACTTGATCGTTCCAGCCTTCTCGGCGGGCCGCACTTCGGCGATCACCTCGCTGATGCCCAGCTGCGCGGCAATGGCCTCCGCGGTGGTGCGGGAATCGCCGCTCAGCAGGATCACCCGCACGCCACGGCGACGCAGCTGGGCCACAGCCTGCTCGGCTTCGGGCCGGACCGTGTCTGCGACGGCCAGCAGACCAAGCAGGCGCGTCGCCCTTCCCAGCAGCATCGAGGTGCGGCCACCGAGCTCAAGGTCGCCCAGTTGTTGTTGCAGGTCTTCCGGCAGATCGCCGATGAAGCGAGCGGCCAGGTGCCGGTTCCCCAGCCAGACCGGCTCTCCCCCCTGCATGGCGGTGAGGCCTTCGCCGACCCGGGCCTCGAAGTGGTCGATCGGCAGCAGATCGACGGCGTGCGTTGCCACCGCCGCGCCGATGGCCCCGGCCAGGGGATGCTCCGAGCCATGCTCCAGTGACCCTGCCAGTTGCAGCACGTCCCGCTCCGAACTGCCCGGCAGGGCGATCAGATCCGTGAGGATCGGCCGGCCCTGCGTGAGCGTGCCCGTCTTGTCGAAGACCACGGTGGTGAGCTGCTCGGCCCGCTCCAGCACGGCGCCGCTGCGGATCAGGATGCCCTGCTCGGCGGCCTTGCCCACTCCCACCATCAGCGCCGCCGGGGTGGCGATGCCGAGGGCACAAGGGCAGGAGATCACCAGCACGGCAATGAAGGCCAGCAGTCCGCTGCTGAACTGGCCGGCCAGTGTCCAGATCGCAAATGCCGCGACGGCGATCAACACCACGGCAGGCACGAACCAGCCGGTGACCTGATCCGCCAGGCGCTGCACGCTGGCACTGCTGGCCTGGGCCTCTTCCACCAGGTGCACGATCTGGGCCAGGGCGGTGGCGGATCCCACCCGGGTGGCGCGAAAACGCAGCACCCCCCGGCCATTCACGGTGCCGCCGATCAGCCCGGCGCCCACCAGCTTGGCCACCGGCAGGGATTCACCGGTGAGCAACGACTCATCCACCGAGCTGCTGCCTGCGGTCACGACCCCATCGGCGGGAATCTTCTCGCCCGGGCGCACCAGCACCTGCTCATCAATGGCGATGGTGTCGGCAGGAACGGTCAGCTCCATGCCGTCCCGGATCACCGTGGCGGTGGCGGGCTGGAGATCGAGCAGCTTCCGCACCGCAGCCGAGGAGCGTTGCTTGATGCTTTCCTCCATGAACTTGCCCAGCAGCACAAAGGCAATCACCACCGCCGATACTTCGAAATAGACGTCGCGATCACTCACACCGACCGGCAGCCAGGTGGGCGCGAACACCACCACCACGCTGTAGAAGTAGGCCACGGAGGTGCCGAGGGCGATCAGCACGTCCATGTTGAGGGCGCGGCGCTTCAGGGCTGCCCAGGCGCCGGCATAGAACGACCAGCCGCCGATGAATTGCACCGGAGTGGCGAGCACGAACAACCACCTCCCCCAGCTCATCCAGGGCAGAGCCGGCAACGGCACCCACGCCATCAAACTGATGCCTGCCGCCAGAGCAAGGAACGCCCCGGCCCGCAACAACGCCAGCGCCAACACCCCGCCGATCACTAAGCCGACGCGGCGACGCAGGACGCGCAATTCGCGGTCGGGATTGCGGAACGTCTGCAGACAACTCTGGCTGCAGAAGTAGTAGCTGCGGCCACTTCTCTGCGCCGAAAGAGCTGTGGCCTTCGGTACAACCATCCCGCAGATCGGATCTTTGGCCATTACACCCGCTTCACCACCGATCGCGGGCAGGTGGCGGTTGTCTTGGTTGTGGTGCGGCCCGGGTGGATCGCTGGGTTGTGGCCTGAGCGTTGGCGAGTTCATCCTGGCCGCTTCAGATCCGTGGGGATGGCTATGGGTGGTCTAGGCACGATGTCGCGCAACGACCAACCCCGGCATCGCCTTGGCGGTGCGAAAAACTCAGCCGTTGCATAGCCACCTGCAGCGGATGTGCAGCAGCAGGATCAGGCGATTCCGCCCTCAATCGAAGCAGGGGCTGAGGCCCAACGGGTGTGGCCGCCCTGGAGCTGGCAGGCATGATGGCGTCGCGCCGCATTCAGCTGACTGCCAGCCTGGGCGCCGCTTGGATCCGGTTGCTTGCCCCTCGATTCCGCCACCCTTCAGCCCCTGCCGTGCACGCCAGCCGTGAGCGGCGTGCTCGAAACCCTCGCCTTTTTCCGTGATGCCGATTTCGCCCGTAAGCGCTTCGAGCGCTACGGGGATGTGTACGAAACCAGCCTGCTGGGACAGCGCACCGTGTTCATCCGCGGCGACCAGGCGATCAGCGATCTGTTCGCCCAGGGTGACGCGGTCCAGGGCTGGTGGCCGGACAGTGTGCGGGAGCTGCTGGGGCCGTTGTCGCTGGCCAATTGCAATGGTGCGGATCACAAGGCCCGCCGACGGGTGGTGGGGCAGCTGTTCGCTGCCGCTGCCCTGAAGCGCTACAGCCCGGCGATCGTGGCGCAGGTGGAGGTGCTCCACCAGGACCTGCTGGGTGCCCAAGCGCCGCTGGCCCTGGTGCCGCAGCTGCGGCGCTTCGCCTTCAGCGTGATCGCCAGCACCGTGCTGGGGCTCGATGCGGTCGATCGCGAGGCCCTGTTCGTGGATTTCGAGATCTGGTGCCAGGGCCTCTTCTCCCTGCCGTTCGCCCTGCCCGGCAGCCCGTTCGCCCGCGCCCGTCAGGCCCGCAGGCGCCTGTTGCAACGCCTGGGCGCCGTGCTTCAGAACGCCCAGGCCGCCGCCGCTGCCGGAGCGCCCCTCAGCGCCGGCGGTCTCGATCTGCTGGCTGGAGACCTTGATGAAGCCGGCCTCCCCCTCGCCGACGTCGATGTGGCAGAGCAGTTGCTGCTGCTGCTGTTCGCCGGCTACGAAACCACCGCCTCCGCGCTCAGCTGCCTGCTGCTCACCCTGCTGCAGCATCCCGCTGAGCTGGCCTGGCTGCGGGAGGAACTCGACGGCTTGCCCTGGCCACCGGCAGAAGGAGTGGCCGTGAGCGCCTACGACGCCGTGCGGGCGCCGCGGCTGGAGGCGGTGGTGAAGGAGGTGATGCGGCTGACGCCGCCGGTGGGGGGCTTCTTTCGCCGCACCCGGGAGCCGATCGCCCTGGCGGGTGTGCTGGTGCCGGCGGAGCGGGTGGTGCAGGTGAGCATCAGTTCCAGCCAGCGCCACGGCGCTGACCCCGAGGACCTGGCGGCCTTTCGGCCCCAGCGGCATCTGGAGGGGGCGGAACCGGTGACCCTGCTGCCCTTCGGCGGCGGTGAACGGGTGTGCCTGGGCAAGGCGCTGGCGGAACTGGAGATCCGGCTGCTGGCGGTGGGGCTGCTCAAGCAGCTGAGCCTTGCGCTGGAGCCCGATCAGGACCTCACCCTCGTGGTGATCCCAAGCCCCACCCCGAAGCAGGGCCTGCGGGTGCGCGCCAGCCGCCGGGGAGCGGCAGGCCAGGCCATGGCGGGGCCCCCATCCACTGCCGACGCGCAGTCCTGAGGAGCAACGTCCCCGGAAAGGGCACCGCGGCAGAACAGGCGGAGGAGGTCGGCGGAAGGGGTGGGCGCAGCAGGATTTCGGCCGGCTGGGCACCCGCTCTGGTTCCGCAAGGCCGCCCGGGCGCAAAGGAGCTGGCGGAGCAACCCGCAGGGCCCATGCAAAACAACCAGCAGCGCCCTTGAGGTACAACCTGCGGGGCCCCATCGCCGCCCAGAAGCGACATCTGTTCAAAATCCGAAACAGTCTGTTACAGTTCTCTCATCCCAAGCGAGAGCCCCATGGCCCAAGCCACCGCCACCGCCCCCAGCGCCCTTGACCGCGCCACCATTCGCGGCGCCACCGTCACCACCGAAGACGGCGGCCGCCTCAATGCCTTCGCCACCGAGCCCCGCATGGAAGTGGTGAGCGCCGAGAGCGGCTGGGGCTTCCATGAGCGCGCCGAGAAGCTCAACGGCCGTATGGCCATGCTCGGCTTCATCGCCCTGCTCGCCACTGAATTCGCCCTCGGCGGTGAGGCCTTCACCCGCGGCCTGCTCGGCATCGGCTGAACCCATTGCCCCGATCAGCTCCTCCCCCTCCAACAGGCATCGCCATGAGCCAGTCCCTTTCGGTCAGCAGAGAGTTCTTCGTGGAAGCCCACTCCCGTGCCATCGACAACTGCACGGAGTTGGAAGACCTGCGCAAGGTGTCCAAAACGCTCCTGAGGGCCTGGCAGATCCAGGCCATGTTCAGCGAGCAGTACGGCGCCCAGGCGCTCGGCATCAAGCGGCCCTGAGCGTCCCACGTCACTGGGCTGGCACTCCTGTACCAAACGCTGTACAGGAGTGCCTTTGCCGTAGATCTCTCTGGCAAGGCTCTCCCTGGAACTGCAGAGGAGATGCTGACCCTTACGGATCGACTTGCCTGCCTGTCCATTGCCGAACGAAGGACCTGCTGCACCTTCGCTTCGCCCTCTGGGTCTTGGGGGTGCAGGTCCATCCCGCCACCTGGCCAAGCTGCTCAGGGGCGCGTTGCGCCTGGCGGCTCCAGCTGGTCGTTGTCTGCCCAGGCCCCCAGGCCTCGAAAGCGGTTGGCAAGGAAGGCGAGTAGGCCGGGCGGCTGGGCCAGCTCCTGCTCCGCCGCCCATTCGGCTTCGAGAATCTCTCGGTCGTCGATCTTCAGACCCTCAACCAGCCGCCGGTACGCCAACTTCTCATCGGTATTGATGCTCGAGGTGTCTTCCGGTCGCCGACTGATGCGAAGCACCTGATACGCAAGCTTCACGGCCAGCCGCCGGTCATCGGCCGTGGTGATCCTTGGCAGAAGCGTCTCGAGTGCCTCCGGTCCCAGCGCCTCGGCCGCAAGGGCATCCACAGCGGTGGAAGCGGCTTCTGGGCCGGCATCTGCCGCTGCCGTGCGCTCCGCCAGCTTCTTGAGCAGCCTTCGCTCCTGCTCAGACATCTCCCCATCGGACCAGGCGACACAGCAGAGGATGCGTAGCAGATCGAGGTCGCCGGCCGGCTGTTCTGCGCTGAGATCCGGCATGGTCATGGCGCCCAGGATGAGTATCGATCCCATTGTGAGGCTCCGGCGCCCACTGCGGCCTACCGCTAACCCGTTACCCAAAGCCACGCCCAGCGCGGCGGCAAGCGCAGTCTCCGGGGAATCGGTAGAAGCGTCAGTGATGTCCAAGGCCTTTGGTCCAGGGCTCATGCCCGAGCGGGTCCTTCAGTGAGCTGCCAGATCTTGAACCTGAAGATCAATCAGCGGCACGCCTCCATACGGATTGAACCGTCGTGACTTCCTGCACCTTCTCCCAGGTGAATCAGGGCGTGCTGCTGACGATCCTTGATCCCACCGGGAACGGCCGCACCATCCATCATGTCGAGCGAAGCGGCTTAACACGCCAGCCTGATGCGTTCGTGGCCCTGCCCGATGCTGAGATGGCGCAAGGGATGTTTTGCCTGGATGAGTGTCAGCCCCAAGGTTTCTTCACAGCCTCTTCATCATCTCTTCGAAGCCGCACGTCGCCGCTTGCTGCTACTGCGCACCGCAAGTGCGTATCCTGCCCATGTTCCTGAAGATTGTCTTCGGGCCTTTCCCGTTGAGATTCCCGCATAAGTGGCATGCGCAACCTTCGTGGCTTGATTCGATTGACAGCTGTATTGATGATGACTGTGCCGATCGCCTCGCATGCGGCAGGTGGGCCGCCAGCTTCTCCGTTGACGATGAAGTTTGCTGATCAGACTTATCTCCTTCGATGGTCGTCAAAACATCAGCATGAGTTCACTCCATCTGATCAGACTGACCTCAGTCGCTGGACGGACATGATAACCATCAACACGTACCCAGGTGTCAGCGATGGGGATGGGCTGGCCAATGTTGCCAATAGGGTGCTCGATAACTACAAGCAGAACAAGGCCGTGGTGGTTCGCACTTTATCGGTTCCCCGCACTGCCGTGAAGCCCACAGAACATCTGATCGTCGTTCTTTTCCCTGTTCGTAACTTTATCGAGGCTGTCTTTGCGCGATTCAGGCTGGCAGATGGTCGTGGCACTGCGGTGATCTACAGCCATCGCATCTATGGGCAAAAAGTGGGAGATACCACGGCGGCCTGGATGAAGTCCAATGGAGCCACCATTGAGCGTCGCTTGATGGCTCTCCATGAGGTTCCCTCCCACCGCATCCTGGAGCCGGCCAGCCGGTGACCGGGAGCCTCTCTGCACCATGGTGGGTGGAGATCAGCGACAACGGGCGTAGCGGGGTTGTCGTCTACCACGAAGGGATCAACACCATCTCCTGTTACTGGGAGTTCTGCGGTGGCGACACCGTTGCATCCATCTTGATCGGCGACATCAGTGAATGGAACACCTGCTATCCATGGGCGGTCGGGCGGAGAATGGACCTTCTCATGCGCATCGCCGCAGAGGTGGTGCGCCAGAAGGCTCCCACCTGCAGCGCCTTGATTGAGGATCAGCTGGGCTTCATCAGCATCAAGTAGCTCCCGGAGTGCAATGCAAAACCTTGGTTGATGTCTGACCCGATGTCACCGCCATGCGACACCGGCCAGGGAGAACGGCATGTTCAGACACGTCTGCAGGCTCGTGTTGCGTCGATCGTCATGACGCGAATCAGGTCCCCCCTGATCAGTGCAGAACACTGTTGGGACGCGCACAATTGATCACCGCCTGCGCAGCATGGTGACGACGTCTTTCCCTGGCATCGGCTTTGCCGATGAAGTGAATGAACTGATGCATGCGGGCGCTTCAGCGTTGTCAGCGAGTGGCGATCCGCTTGATGAGTGAGCACGACGCTGTGGATGGCACAGTGCTGGGAGTGGCTTCTGGCCCCTCTGAGCCGAACTGCCCAAGTGTGCGTGCCCGCCGGGTGGCTTCCCTTCCCAGCAGCGACATGATCACCTCCTGGCATGAACAGCATGGTGGCGACTCAAAGCAGCCCCGATGCCATCTCCGGCGATGTGCTCGCCTGCAACCCTTGCTAACGGTTCGATTCAGTAGCGACGGCTCTCCCTGGCTCAAGCAAAGAACATCCCGCCATCTTCGGCTTGGATGATGTGGCGCATCCAGATCCCATACCAATAACTGACCTTTGTGATCGGCCTCGGATTTTGACGGAAGAATAGAGCTTAACAATACGATGACCCAGCGAAGCAATAGCGGAGATAGCCATATGCAAGAGAAGCTGCCATGAAGATGTAAATTCCGCTCATCGTCCAGGCAAAGAATCTGGGTTTCATTCTCATTGCCCATCGGTATCCAAATGTGCTTGCAGTCAGTCCGCCAATTAGCCCTCCCAAGGCAATGAAAGCCAGGCTTACCAGTACTGACAATGATCCCAGCCCTCCCCCCGCTCCCCATGACTCCAGGGAGCCAGGGGTGCAAATCAGTGGGCTGCTGCAAGCCAGGATGCAGCCTAAAAACGCGCCCCTTATGCTCACTGCGAATGTGCTTGGAATTGATCGCCGAAGTGCCCCAGTGACAACACCAATAGCAACACCCAAAATCGCTCCCAGAACACCACTGAGAAGCGTATGAGTGAATAGCCGCGACAAAACAAAGGCAAGCATTTCATTGCCCCCAGGACTTGCGAAGAGAATGGATGCTTGGAAATGAAAAATTAGCTGCAGCCGCAATCATCTCTGCCATAGAATCCAGTCGCACTTGTGACAATCGACATTTCTCGTTTCTGCCGAGATCTGCATCATGTCGCAACCAGCCCTCCGCTTGAAGCCATAAAGTCGTGTCCTCAAATGATAATGGCTTCAGGCGCCTGACCTCGTCGGTGGGGGGCTTTTCGCCGCATCCGGGAGCCCATTGCCTTGGAGCCCTTTGGCGGCATTGAACGTGTGTGCGTGGGCAAGGCGCAGGTGGAGCTGGCACTCCGGCTCTGGGATGCCCTGTGCAGGCTGCTGAGCTTTGCGTTGGAGCCTGATCAAGATCCCACGCTCGTGGTTGTCCCAAGCCCCTCCCCGAAGCATGGGCTGCTGCTGCACCAGGCGGCTGCGAGCCTCAACATTGATCGGTACCTGTTGTTCTGTTCGGCGGTGAGGCCTTCATCCGCGGCCTGCTGGGCATCAGTTGACTTCACTACCGAGAGTTGTTCATCGCACTCCAGCAGGTATTCCGGTTGGGCCATCTCTTTCGGTCAGCAGAGAGTTCTTGTCGAATCCCCTCCTGCGCGATTGACAGCCGCACGTAGCTTGAGGACCTCCGCAACGTATCCAAATCGCTGCCCACCATGGCTTGGCAGATTCAGCTCATGTTCAGCGGCCAGTGCTGCGCTCGGGTCTCGCAATCAAGCGCCCCTAAGCGCCTCGAACAATGTGGTGCGTTCTTGTGCCGGCTCTGTGGTTGAGTGCCTTCGCTGCAGGCATCCCCGAAAAGGTGCTCCTTGGGTCTGTATGGGAGGTGTGGCTTGATGAGATCTGACTCATTCGGGTTGCACCAGGCGGATAGCTCTACTTCAGGCCTTCGATGGTGGTTCGAGCTCAACTTCGATTCGAGTTGAGATGGTCTTCCTGGAAATGAACAAGATGAGTAAGCCCCTGAGTTGGTTGGTCTCCAGGCTTCGTGTCAACAAGCTGAGTGTGCCGCGCGAAACCAGATAAGGATTGGGAGAGAGGGCTGTCCAGTTCTTGGGGAGATCCAGTTAGGCGTTGAGGCTCACAACAAGCTCAAGTGGCTGATGAGGACGTTGACCAGCGCCCTCCGCAGTGGTCCGATCGTCATTGCCAAGTGTTCTGCAACAGCACTCTGATTCCAGCACGGCAGCTGAAGTTATACGCTGACTACTTCACCTGGGCAGGCGTGGCCTTAGGCCTTCTCTTGTTTGTTTCCGTCAGGAGGAAGGTGTTGATCTTGGTCGGCTCTGCGGGAGGTGAATTGTGGGACAGGATCTACGAACATTGTTGACCGTCGGGCCATGGTAGATTGGTGCGGCCGAATTGCCAACGGATCGTCCTGCTACTACCAGCGGATGGCGAGCAACCAGATCTCATCGACCGAGTTGACATGACCATCAAGCTCTCGGTGGAGTTTGCCGAATGGATTCATCAAGTGATCACGCCGTAGCTGTTGCTTCTGCTCATCGGCATGAATGGACTGATCAGTTCAAGACCTCAGCGCGATGGGCTGGATCACAGTGGGAGCTGGTGGCGATCACCACAGGGGGCGCAGGGCGCGGCGGCCGCCGGCTAGTCGTTGGTGCCGTGCGCCTTCGGGTGCCCAGCCCCCCTGGCACGCCAGGTCTGTGCTCCAACCCTGGCAGCGACGGATGAGCAGGGCGATGCAGTTCACTTCGGCGGGATGATGGAGAGCGTGGTTGATGATGCTGCCATGCTGTTGCGTACGGGCAGCAAGACTTCGACAGTCCATTGGGGCCCGGCCTCGATCGTCTGCTACTGATCGCCGTAGGCGCGAGGTCAAGTAGCTGCAAGCTCAAGAGTTCACTCGAGGTGGACCCAGTTGAGGCGCGTCCTAGAACCCTTTGGATGAGGATGCTGGTAACCACGGATGGAGCATCGTCGTGACACCGTCCCGCTGGTTCCTCGCATGGTTCAGTCATGCCTGGAGGGCCTGCTTGTTTCAGGTTGCCAGGCGAGAGGCTGCCTTTCTGAAGGGAAACTGTTGCCCTACCGCCGCCGGTATTGCCTTCGCTCTGTGTCTGGTGCTTTCACCAGGTGAGGCTCCAGCCCGGCCCGACAAGGTCGTGGCGCTGCAGGGTCTCTGCTTCCGTTCCCCACGCGCCCTCTCTAGCCCCTTATCGGTGGGTCTCGCTGCTGTGTCTGTGGTGCATCCGCCGGCAGCCGACGCGCAGAGCGAGCGCTTCAGCCTCACCGCTGTTCGCTTTCCGCTTGACGTCACCGATGCCAAGGCCGGCATGACCCCGGCCGAACTGCGTGCCTACGTGGCAACGGTGTTCCTCGCCGGCCAGGCCCATCAGGGAAGGCCGATTCAGCGCCGCCTGCTGGAGCGCAGTGTTGAAGGGCTGGCCTTCTCCACCTCGATTCCCGCTCCTTCCTTCGCCGAGGTCTACGCCCTGCGGCTTCAGAATCGAGAAACGGTGGTGCTGGGCTTTAAGTTCCGCAGCGACTGGCGCAATGAGGCTGAGAACCTGATCACTGCGATCGCTGGGAGTCTGCGGGAGTGCAACGTCAACCAGCCCTGAAGCTGGCTCAGCGCGTCTCACACCGCACCCGGAACACTTCACCCTCCACCCCCGTGCTGACCAGCCGCAGGCGGTCTCCGCCCGGATCCAGGCTCAGCAGGCCGAGGTACAGCCAGGTACTGCCTTCCCCGGAGAGCGCGATGATCACGCCGATCCGCTCGGGCCCCTCTCCCGCCACCGCCAGCACCGGCCCACTGCTCTCATAGAAGCTGAGGCGATCGGCCTCGATGCGAAGCCACGACTCGTCGCTCTGCGGGGCAGTGCAGTGCCGCGGCTCTGCCATCCAGAGGCCCCGGAAGACTGCGGGGATGGCCCCGAGCCGCTCGGCGGCTTGCGCCGGAGGAGCGAGGGTGAGCCCCGCAGCCAGTCCGGCGATGAGTCCATTGAGAAGGTGCTGGGCGGTGGTCGTCACGGCTGTAGCCGGTGATCGAGCTTCTCAACAATGGCTGGATCACACCGCTCCAATGGCTGGTGCTGCCAATCTCCACATCAAGGCTGTGGAGGGTGCCTCGACACAAGCCGGGTGCTCCGCAACCGATGCATCTCTGAGACCTCCGTGCCTGGTTTGGTTGAGGCCGCAGGAGCTTCACGCCCAGGCACTTGAACGGATGCTGTAGGTGCGGCGTTTGCTCAACGCCTTCGGAAAAGCGCTGCCATCGCTGCCAGCCCTCGGTCAGCAGGGGTGCTGCCCTGCCGCACGGATCAACGAGAGGAACCCCGCACGCCGCCCTCTGCCCACCCGGCGTCGCCATCATTCGTGCATGCCCTCTCAGGACAAGCCGAGGCGATGCCGAGCCTGAACGCCCTGAGCCGCAGGGAACGGATACCTGAAGTGATGGATCAGCCGGGCATCGACCCTGCCGATCACGCCCGGGCCCTGGCGGGTCTCCGCCGCATCAATGCCCTGAGCCGTTGTTCCGCCTCCCTATTCGCGCCGATCGCGGCGCTGGCGGCGCGGCAGCCAAACCAGCCGCTGCGGGTGCTCGATCTGGCCTGCGGCGGCGGTGACACCGTGATTGATCTGGTCCTGCTGGCCCGGCGCAGCAAGCTGCCGCTGATCCTGGAGGGCTGCGACATCAGCGCCAGCGCTGTGGCGATCGCCCGCGCCAATGCGGAACGCTGCGGCGCCGCGGCGCGCTTCTTCCAGGCCGATGCCCTGGCGGATCCCTTGCCCTCCGGTCCGGACGGAGCCGCGCCCGCTGGCTATGACGTGGTGATCACCTCCCTGTTCCTGCACCACCTGGGCGACCACGACGCCGAGGTACTGCTGGCCCTGATGGCCCGCCGGGCCCGTCACCTCGTGCTCGTCAACGACCTGATCCGCAGCCCGCTCGGCTATGGCCTGGCCTGGGCCGGCACCCGGCTGCTCAGCCGCTCCTGGATCGTCCACACCGATGGACCGCTGTCGGTGCAAGGGGCCTTCCAGCCCGCTGAGGTGGCGGCCATGGCTGATCGGGCCGGGCTGAGCGGCGCCAGGATCCAGCGCTGCTGGCCGGAGCGTTACCTGCTGAGCTGGTCCCGTGGTTGAACGCCAACCGGGCAAGCCCTGGGACGTGCTGGTGATCGGGGCCGGGCCTGCCGGCGCCCTGGCCAGCCTGGATCTGGCCCGTCGCGGTCTGACGGTGCTGCTGGTGGAGAAGCGCAGCTTCCCGCGCTGGAAGGTGTGCGGCTCCTGCTTCAACGCCCAGGCCCAGGCGGCCCTCGCCTCCGTGGGCCAGGGCCACCTGCTCGAACACCTGGGCGGGCGACCCTTGCGGCGGCTGCGGCTCGGCCTGGGCGGACGGGAAACCACCTGCGCCCTGCCGCCGGGGCGGGCCCTCTCCCGCGGTCGCTTCGATCAGGCGCTGGTGGAGGCGGCCGTCAACGCCGGTGCCGTGTTCCGCCCCCACACCACCGCGCAGCTGGGTGGCGTCACCCCCCGCACCGGTACCCAAACCCGCAGCGTCTGCCTACGGCAGGGACAGCGGCAGGAGCTGGTGCAGGCGTCCGTGGTGCTGGTGGCGGCGGGGCTGGCCAACCGCAGCCTGGAGCACGAGCCCTCCGCCCACACCCGCATCAGCCCCCGTTCCCGGCTGGGGGCCGGCTGCGTGCTGGCGGGGAGCCACAGCCGCTGGGAGGAGGGCACCATCCACATGGCGGTGGGCCGCCAGGGATACGTGGGCCTGGTGCGGGTGGAGGACGGCAGCCTCAACCTGGCGGCGGCCTTCGATCGCGCCCTGCTGCAGGAGTGCGGAGGCGCCGCGGCGGCGGCCAGGCAGGTGCTGGCGGAGGCCGGTTTTCCCGCCATTCCCCAGTTGGCGGAGGCCGCCTGGCAGAGCACACCGGCGCTCAGTCGCCGCACCACCCCCCTGGCGGGCCATCGCTTCCTGGTGCTCGGCGATGCCGCCGGCTATGTGGAGCCTTTCACTGGAGAAGGCATGGGCTGGGCCCTCGCCGCCGCCGTCGCCGCCACGCCGCTGGTGCTCGAGGGCACCGGCAGATGGCAGCCGGCGATCGAGCGCCGCTGGCGTGAGCTGCACCGGCAACGGATCGGCCGCCGGCAGCTGCTCTGTCGTGGCCTGGCCCTGGCGCTGCGCCACCCCACCAGCAGCCGGGGCCTGTTCTGGGCAGCGTCTCGCCTGCCTTCCCTGCCGCAACGGCTGCTGCGATGCCCCTGACGATCCTCGGCGTCGGCACCAGCGTTCCCCGCCACCGGATCAGCCCGGCGGAATCGGCGGCGATGGCCGCGCGCATCTCCGCTTCCACACCGGAGCGGGCGGCCCTGCTGGCGCGCATCCAGCGGCGCTCCGGGGTGAACCTGCGCCACAGCGTGCTGCTGGAGTCGGCGGAGCACGAGGCGGGCATCGATGGCCGCATGCCCTTCTACGGCGAGAGCAGCCCCTCCACCGGCGCGCGGCTCCGGGCCTTCGAAACCCATGCTGAACCCCTGGCGCTGGAGGCGGCACGCCGGGCTCTGGCGGATGCCGACCTGGCTGCAGAGCGGATTACCCACCTGGTCACGGTGAGCTGCACGGGGTTCCAGGCGCCGGGCTTCGATCTGGCCCTGATGGCCCAGCTGCCCCTCCACCCCGATGTGGAACGCACCCATGTGGGCTTCATGGGCTGCCACGGCGCGCTCAACGGCCTGCGGGTGGCGCGGGCCTTCGTGGAAGCCGATCCGAACGTCTGCGTGCTGCTCTGCGCCGTGGAGCTCTGCAGCCTGCACATGCACTACGGCTGGGATCCGGAGAAGGTGGTGGCCAACGCCCTCTTCGCCGACGGGGCCGGTGCGCTGGTGGCCACGGGCGCTGCCGGAGCGGCAGGGGCAGCCGCTGACGCCCCGCCGCTGCAGGTGCTGGCCTCCGGCTCCACCCTGATTCCGGGCAGCAGCGATCTGATGTCCTGGACCATCGCCGACCACGGCTTCGAGATGACCCTCTCCACCAAGGTGCCGGCGGCTGTGGCTACCCACCTGCGCCCCTGGCTGGAACGATGGCTCAGCTCCCGAGGGCAACCCCTCGCCGCCATCGGGTCCTGGGCCCTGCACCCTGGCGGGCCACGCATCCTTGCGGCGGTCGCCACGGCGGTGGAGCTGGAGCCCCACCAGATCGCGCCCTCGGCCGCCGTACTGCGCCAGTTCGGCAACATGTCGTCGGCAACGATCCTGTTCATCCTCGAGCGGCTGCGCCGCAGCAACGCTCCCCGCCCCTGGGTGGCCCTGGCCTTCGGGCCTGGCCTCACCGTGGAAGCCAGCCTGCTGGGCTGAGGCTGTGGCCGGGGGGCAAAGGCAGCTGGGGGGCACAGGCGAGTCGTGAGGGTGCGCGAGCTGGGCGCGTCAGCGATCAGGACGGGTCAGCAATGTGGAGAAGGGACAGACGCAGCGCCGGGCATTGGGTCATGGGTAAGGAATTCACCCTTGGCACAACAAGGATGTGCCGCCCATCCACCGCTGAAAAAAAGCAAACGAAGCCGATGAGTACAGCAATGAGAGTAGAGAACCAAGCCAGATTCATCCTCTTCTCATTGACCTGGCCGCAGAGTGAAGTCGATCTCTCACACGGCAACGCCGAATTCTTGCATTGGCCAGCGAATCTCTGAGCACCATTGGCATCACTGGCATGACGTGCTCCTGACTTCGGGAAGCACCACATTGGGCCACCATGCTCTGCTCATGGCTCACTCAGCGTTCGTTGACAGGTCTTTGCTTAGCAACATGGCTTCCTTAGGCAGCCTGCATGGCCCCATCCGCGGAGAGGGAGGTCACGCCGCTGCGCCGTTCGCGGCGGAAGTCCCACGGGCGGCTGAGGCCCCCCGGCACCTGCCAGACGCCGGCACGGCGCCGGATGGCTTGCTGCTCCGCCGCCAGGTAGGCCTTGGCGTCGCACTGGTTTAGGAAGCGGCGGAACACGAAGGCGTGGCCGCTCTCCACCAGCGCCAGGTCGATGTTGGTGCCGGCCTGCGGCCTGCCGCTGGGAATGGCTGCACCATGAACAGTGAGCCCACCCCCCTGCCATGGCGCCGCCTCGCCCCCACCTGTTCAATGGCCGCGCCGGACCCGCCGCGGCCATTGAGCGCACAGCCCGCGCCCTGCTGGAGCGCATGAGCCCGTCGGAGAAGCTCGGCTGCCTCGATGGCGACACCCCGTTCTGGTCGGGGATGGTGGAAATCGCCACCCAGGACGCCTCCCACCGCCATCCATGGCCGGCCGGCGTGGTGCCCCGGCTGGGGATCGGCGGGCTGCACTTCGTCGATGGACCGCGTGGGGTGGTGCTCGAAGGCGGCGCCACCACCTTCCCGGTGCCGATCGCCCGTGGCGCCAGCTGGGATCCGGAGCTGGAGGAACGGATCGGCGTGGCGATCGGTCTTGAGGCCCGCTCGTTCGGCGCCAACTGGGTGGGAGCCGTGTGCGTGAACCTGTTGCGCCATCCCGGCTGGGGCCGCGCCCAGGAAACCTATGGCGAGGATCCGGTGCACGTGGGGGCCATGGGCGCCGCCCTGACCCGCGGACTGCAGCGCCACACCATCGCCTGCGTCAAACATTTCGCGCTCAACTCCATCGACGGCTGCCGCTTCCTGGTGGATGTGCAGGCCAGCCCGCGGGTGCTGCATGAGCTCTACCTGCCCCACTTCCGCGACTGCGTCGACGCTGGCGCCGGCTCTGTGATGAGCGCCTACAACAGCGTGAACGGCGAGTGGTGCGGCCAGCACCCGTTGCTGCTGCAGGCCATCCTCAAAGACCGCTGGGGCTTCCGCGGGTTCGTGGTCACGGATTTCATCTTCGGCCTGCGCGATGGGCCGCGCGCCCTGCAGGCGGGCCTCGACCTGGAGATGCCCTTTCCAATGATCCTGGCGGGCAGCCTGGGGCCGGCAGTGGGCCACCCCCTCAGCGCTGCCCTGCAGGCGCGCATTGACGATGCAGTGCTGCGCCAGCTGCGGGTTCAACTCGCCGTGCCCGCCGGCCGCTACCCAGTCACGCTGCGACGCTGCGCGGATCACCTGGCGCTGGCGCGGGAGGCGGCCACCAAGGCGATCGTGCTGCTGCGCAATGAGGGGCCGCTGCTGCCGCTGGCCGCCACTGGCTCGCTGGCGGTGATCGGCCGGCTGGCGGCGCAGCCCAACCTGGGCGACCGGGGCTCCTCCGACACCCGGCCCGCAGCCGGCAGTGTCGTGACACCGCTGGCGGGCCTGCGGGCGGCGGCTCCCGCCATGGACATCCGCCACGAGGAGGGGCGGAACCTGGCAGCCGCCGCCGCCTTGGCCGCCGCGAGCGATGCCGCCGTGGTGGTGGTGGGTCTGGATTGGCGCAACGAAGGCGAGCACATCCACCCGGGGGACATCGCCCCGGTGCTCGAGCAGGTGCCGCCCCCCGCCGCGCTGGTGCGCTGGCTGGGCTGGCGGCGGCTCACGCCACTCTGGCGCCAGCTGACGCGGCTGATCGCGGCCCTGGCGCGGCTGGGCTCGGCCCGGCCCGGCAGTCACTTCGCCTCCGGCGACCGCACCTGCCTGGGTTTGCCTGCGGCGCAGCTGCGCCTGATCCGGGCCGTGGCCGCAGCCAACCCCCGCACCGTGGTGGTGCTGATGGGCGGCGGCGCCATCCTGTGTGAGGAGTGGCGGCAGCTGGTGCCGGCGCTGCTGCTGCTCTGGTATCCCGGCGAGCAGGGGGGCGCGGCCCTGGCCGATGTGATCTTCGGGCGGGTGTCCCCCTCAGGCCGGCTGCCGTTCGCCCTGCCCAGCAGCGAAGCGCACCTGCCGCCGTTCGATCCCCGGGCCAGGCGCCTCACCTACGACCTCTGGCACGGCTACCGCCGCCTGCGCCGCCAGGGACACGCCGCCGCCTACCCCTTCGGCTGGGGTCTGTCCTACGCGGCCTTCACCCATGAAGGGCTGGTGGCCCGGCTCGTGCCGGAGGAGCAGGTGCCGCAGGCGCAAGGGCCCGACGTGCAGATGCTGGCCGTGTCACTTGTGGTGCACAACACTGCGGCAGTGCCAGGCGACGAGGTGCTGCAGGTGTACGTGGAGCCCCCGGGCCTGCGGCTGCCGAGGGCGGCGCGGCAGCTGGTGGGCTTTCAGCGCCTGAGCCTGGCAGCGGGGCAGACGCTGCCGCTCACCCTGCGGATTCCGCTGCGGCGTCTGTCCTACTTCGATGAAGCCCGCGATGCGTTCGTGCTGGAGGCGGGCTGCCACCGCGTGCTGGTGGCGCCTCACGCGGAGGCACCCGGCCTGGCTGTGAAGCTCACCTTGCGCGAGCAGGTGCTGGAGGACTGATACAGATCAGCCGCCACCGCCCACGTCGCGGGTCACCCCCACCCCTTTGGGAGCGAACAGGAACACCATCTCGCCAAGCCGCTCCTGGTGGCCATCGAGCGCGAACACGCCACCGGAGACGAAATCCGCCGACCGCTGCGCCTCCTCGGGCGCCATCGCGGTGAGGTTGAGCACCACCGTCTTGCGTTCACGCACCGCCTGAACAGCGTCGAGCGACTCCTCGAAATGCCGGGGCTCCATCAGCAGCACCTCGGGTGGCAGGTCGGGGAACCGGTTCATGGTCACAACCTGACATGGTCAGCCGGCCGGTGCCAGCACGCTGGCGTGTGGCCCGGCCGGGTGGCGGGGGTCATGGGGCGGCGTCCGCCTGGTGGTCCAGGGCGCCCAGAAACATGTCGGGATCCAGATCGGGCCGGCGGCGCAGCGCAAACACGGTGCCGGCGTTGCCGCGGCTGAGGCGCAGCTGATCATCAAGAAACGTGACATCCAGCCAGGCGGGAAATCCCTGCTGAACGGCGCGGAACAGCTCCAGCCGACGGCCCGCCAGCTCGGGCCCGCGCCAACCACCCCGCTCGAAGGTCACGCTCACCCGCTGGGCGCCGGTGACGGCGATGCGGGCCTGCACGCCGATGGCTGCCAGTGGCCCCAGGGGACCCGCCAGTCGCAGCAGGTTCATCGCCTGGCCCCGTTGCGGCAGCAGCACCTGCAGGTTCTCCAGCCAGGGCGCCACTTTGAGATAAGGCAGTTGGCTGCTGCTCCAGCGCAGTTCCCACACGCCTTTCAGCTGCTCCAGCTGGCGGTCCAGATCGGCGGGCGCCTCCTGCTCCAACCCCTGGATCAGGGCCAGCAGTGCGTCGTCGGCCAGGGATCCGGGCCGCTCTAGGGCGTCGAGAAGCTGCTGGCGTAGTGGCATGGAGGAGGGCTGGCAATGGGTGGAAAACACACCGCGACGACGGGAAGACTTGGACGGACGTACGGGGCGAGCTCCTGTACGATTTGGTTGATTCCTAGATCCCTGGCCAGTCCACAAGTCTGTTCAAGACGTCGACGGATCCGTTCAAGTTTTTTCTCAGCTCAATGACAATCTACGTAGGCAACCTCTCGTTCGATGCCGAACAGGAGGATCTCCGTGACCTCTTCAGTCAGTACGGGGAAGTTCGCCAGTGCAGCCTGCCTCTCGATCGGGAAACCGGCCGGAAGCGCGGTTTTGCCTTTGTCGAACTGGCCAATGATGCCGAAGAACAGAAAGCCATCGACGATCTCCAGAACGTCGAATGGATGAATCGCATGATCCGCGTCAACAAAGCTGAGCCGCGTGGCGGCGGCGGTGGCGGCGGCAACCGCGGTGGTGGCGGCGGCTACGGCGGCGGCGGTGGCGGTGGCTACGGCGGCGGTGGTGGCGGCGGCGGCTACGGCGGTGGTGGTGGCGGCCGCAGCCGTTACTGAGCCGGTACTGAATTCACCCGTTGCTGATTCAACGAAGCGCCCTTCGGTCGCTTCCTGATCAACCTTCAAGCCTCGCCCTGTGCGGGGCTTTTTTCATGGCTGCCGCCCGACAGACGCCGCCGACCAGCGCCAGCAGGGGCAGTTCGCCCCAGCGCACGTAGGGGGTCCACGCCGTGCGGTGCTCCAGCGCGAACAGGCCGGTGGCGGCATGCCCGGCGGCCAGCCGCTGGCGAATCACTCCGTGGTGGTCCACCACCAGGCTCGGACCGGTGTTGGCGGCACTGGCCAGCCAGCGGCCCGTTTCGATCGCACGCAGCTGGCTGAGGGCCGCGAACTGGTGCTGCAAGAGCGGGGGATAGGGATCGAGGTTGGCTGTGGCCAGCAGCCAGCCGGCTCCGGCGCGGCTGGCGGCCGCCAGCCCCCGGCCGTCCGCCAGCTCGTAACAGATGGCCACAGCGAGCGCGCCCCCCGGCCGCTGCAACAGGCGCGAGGGCGCCCCGGGCTGCACCCCGCCCACTGCCGACAGGCCGGCCCAGCGCCACCAACGCGCCAGCGGCACCCATTCCCCAAGCGGCACCAGCCGGTGCTTGTCGAGGGCGGACACGGGCTGGAGGGAGCCCGGCGGGAAGCGCAGCACACTGCTGCGCAGCTCTTCTCCCACCTGCCGGAAGCCACCGCTGAGCACCTCCACCGGCCCCGTTGCCGGCAGGTGTTGCCCCAGGGCGAGAGCCCCCTCCGGCAGCACCAGCAGATCCACCTGCCGCTGCATCGCCTCCGCCTGAGCGGCGGCCAGACGGCGGCGTAGCAGGAGTTGCTGATCGGCGTCGAACTTGCGCCGCGTGGGAATCGCCGGCTGCAGCACCAGCACGAGCTCCCGCAGGTCTACGGCCTCGCTGTGCTGGATTGCAGTGTGCTTGGCCGGGATCTGGCTCAGTCGCTGGTCCGGTTTCTGACCAGTGCTCTGGCGCTGACCTTCCAAAACTCCCAGCTGGCTCCAGCCGATCAGGTGCAGCAGCAGGATCGAGGCCGCCAGGAGCACACCGCTGCGACGCCGCCGCTGCGGGCCGCCGGCCAGCACCCGCCAGAGACCCCAGCCGATCAACAGCTGGACCGCCGCCACCAGGCCACTGCCGCCCAGTGCCGCCAGCCCGGCCAGGGGCCGGTCGCCGGGCAGGGCCGAGGCCCCGAGCCCGATCCAGAACAGCGGCCCGGTGGCCAGCGTCACTTCCGCCAGACCCCAGAGCGCGGCCGCCAGCAAAGCCGTGCTCCAGCGACGCGGATCGAGGCGGCGCACCAGCAGGCTCCACAGCGCCACCAGGGCGGCACCGAGCACCGCCAGGGCACCCCACAGGGCAAGGCAGAGGGGCAGGCTCAGCGGTAGCGGCACCCCCACCCAGTCGAGCGGATGGAGCCAGAGCAGCCAGCGGTGGCTCACCAGCACCGCCGCCGCCCCCCACAGGGCAGCGCCAGCCGGCGTGGTCTGCCCCCACAGCGGCACCAACGCCAGCCACAGCAGGGGCGGAAAGCCCCACGGGGCGAACGTCACGCCCGCCAGCGCACCCGCCAAGACGGCGGTGAAGGGAGCCGTGAGCGGGCGCGTGGCCCAGGGCAGCGGCCGGTCATCGCCCATGGCTTGGGTCCAGGGCGGGAGACCAGGATGGGGCACCGAACGTTGTCGCCATGGAACGGGACAATCTGCTGCAACAGCTGCTGCTGCGTGGGCTCGGCACCAGTTCGATGGTGGCTGAGCGGCTGCGCAGCGTCACCCAGTCGTGGGTGACCAGCGGCCGGCTCGATCCCGGCCAGGCCACCGCCCTGGTGGATGACGTGCTGCGAGCCCTGCGGGGAGACAACCCCGAGCTGGAGAAACAGGCAGGCCGCACGGTGGAGCGCAACGTGGAGTCGTTTCTCCAGGACCTGGGGCTGGCGCGGCAGAGGGAGGTGGACGAGCTGCGTGGTCGCATCGACCGGCTCGAGCAGGCCCTGCGCGCCCGCCGGGAGACGGAGGACAGCAGCGACTGAATGCGACCTCGGCCGGAAACCGCAGTGCCCGCTGGCAGAATCGGGCCTGCCACCGTTTGTGCCTTGACCCGCCCGTCCGCCATGCGCGACATCCTGATCAGCTCGACCCTCTGCGTCGCCTTCCTGCTGGTGGCTCTTGTCAGCCAGCTGGTGGCCCCCAGCACGGTGGAGGCGGCAGGCACAAGTGCCGCGCTCACGACTGCGGCCCCCACCGCTAATGCTGCGGCAGCCGGCACCGCGCAGCCTGCTGCGGCCATGGCCGTGAACCGCTTCGAACTCGACCCCGACGACCCCAACCCCACACTTTTTGCCATGGCTTCTGACTCCAGCACCGATTCCTCCGTGGCCCAGGGAGGCGGCGCCGGCGCTCTCGGCGGTGAGATGGTGGCAGCCAAGGAACGGGTCACCCCCAGCGGGCTGCGCATCATTGACGTCAGCATCGGTGAAGGCGCTGAAGCGATCAGCGGCCAGAACGTGCTGGTGAACTACCGCGGCACCCTCGAGAATGGCAAGGAATTCGACAGCAGCTATTCCCGCAATCAGCCCTTCAGCTTCCCGCTCGGCGCTGGCCGGGTGATCAAGGGCTGGGATGAAGGGGTGGCCGGCATGAAGGTGGGCGGCAAGCGCAAGCTGGTGATCCCGCCTGATCTGGCCTACGGCGAGCGCGGCGCCGGCGGCGTCATCCCCCCCAACGCCACCCTCACCTTCGAGGTGGAGCTGCTGCGCGTCGGCGGCTGATTCGCCCCCCCGCCTTCACGGCGTGATGATGGGTGTGATTGTTAAAATGATCACACCAGCGGGCGGGTTCACACCGGCGGAAGGGTTCGCTCCGCGGATCGCTCCACGCGTCAGCCCGTCTCCGCTCTTCATCTTCTTTCGAACCCACCAATGGCTCACCAGCTGCCCGCGCTTCCCTACGAACTCGACGCGCTCGAGCCGCACATCTCCCGCCAGACCCTGGAGTTCCACCACGGCAAGCACCACGCGGGCTACGTGGGCAATCTCAACAAGATGGTGGAAGGCACCGATCTGGAAGGAAAATCCCTGGAAGAGGTGATCCTGGCTGTGGCCGGCGACGCCAGCAAGGCGGGCATCTTCAACAACGCCGCCCAGGTTTGGAACCACACCTTCTACTGGCAGGGTCTCAAGCCCGGCGGCGGCGGTGCCCCAAGCGGCGCTCTGGCCGACAAGATCAATGCTGATTTCGGCGGTTTTGATGTGTTCACCGAGCAGTTCAAAGCTGCCGGCGCCACTCAGTTCGGCAGCGGCTGGGCCTGGCTGGTGCTGGATGGCGGCACCCTCAAGATCACCAAGACCGGCAATGCCGATCTGCCCCTGGCGCATGGCCAGAAGGCCCTGCTCACCATGGATGTGTGGGAGCACGCTTACTACCTCGATTACCAGAACCGCCGCCCGGATTACATCTCCACCTTCCTCGACAAGCTGGTGAACTGGGAGTTCGTGGCCGCTAATCTGGCTGCCGCCTGAACCCTCAGGGCCTCAGGGCCTGGCCCCCGGCAGCACCGCTGCCGGGGCAATCCACATGGCATCGCCATAGGAAAAGAAGCGGTAACCCTCGTTGATCGCCGTGGCGTAGAGCTCGAGCAGCCGGGGACGCCCGATCAGGGCACTCACCAGCAGCAGCAGCGAGCTCTGCGGCAGGTGGAAGTTTGTGATCAGCCCTTCCACCACCCGAAAGCGGAACCCGGGCTGAATCACCAGGGCCACCGGCCCTTGAAAAGGCTGCAGCACGCCATCCGCTGACGCGGCGGCAGCCCCTTCCAGCGCCCGCACGCTCGTGGTTCCCATCGCGATCACCCGCCCGCCAGCGGCGCGTGTGCTAGCCACCGCCTCCACCACCTCTGCCGACACCTCCACCCATTCGCTGTGGAGTTCGAGCGCGCTGAGATCTTCCGTTTCCACCGGCCGGAAGGTGCCCAGCCCCACGTGCAGCGTGATCGCCACGAGGCGCACCCCGCGGGCCTTCAGAGCCGCCAGCAGCTCGTCGCTGAGATGCAACCCCGCCGTCGGTGCTGCCACGGCACCGGGTTTGTCGGCGTAGCGCGTCTGGTAGCGCTCGTCGTCGCTGCTGTCCTGCTGGTGGATGTAGGGCGGCAGGGGCATGCTGCCGTAACGATCCAGGAGCGCCTCGATGGCTGCGGCATCGACGCAGTGGGGCGGGAACTGGATCACCCGGCCGCCGCTGGCCAGATCCACCTCCAGCACTGTGACCACCAGCGGTGGTCCATCAGTGGCCTGCGGCGACAGTCCCCCAGCAGCCTGCAGCTCAAGCTCCTCACCGGGGTGGAGGCGTTTGGCGGGCCGTGCCAGACACAGCCAGCGCCCTTCCCCGCGGGGTTCCAGCACCAGCAGTTCCACGGCCCCGCCGGTGCGGCGCCGTGCCGCCAGCCGCGCCTTGAGCACGCGGGTGTTGTTCACCACCAGCAGATCGCCGGGCTTGAGCTCCTCGGCCAGATCCCACACCGTTAAGTGCCGCGGCGGAGCCGGCTCCGGCTCCACGGCCAGCAGGCGGGCCGCATGGCGCGGTTCCGCCGGCCGCTGGGCGATGCGCTCCTCAGGCAGATGGAAGCTGTAGCTGGAGAGCAGCGTGTCCGGATGGCTCAGGGAGCCGGCGGCAGGGTTCGACACCGTCGGTTCAGAGCGCCAGGCTTTCGGGCCGGTGTTCGATCAGGTCGGCCAGATCCTTGAGGAACGCCGCCCCGTGGGCGCCATAGATCACCCGGTGGTCGGCGGTCAGGTTCACCTGCATCTGGCGCTTGACGGCGATCGAGCCATCGGCGTTGGCCACCACCGTGGGGCGGGAGGCCGCCACCGCCAGGATCGCGCCGGTGCCGGGCGGAAGGATCGCATCGAAACGGTCGACCCCGAACATGCCGAGATTGGAGAGGGTGAAGGTGCCGGTGCTGTACTCGTCGGGCTTGAGCTGCTTGGTGCGGGAGCGGGCCACCAGGTCCGCCCAGTTGCGCGACAGGCTGTAGAGATCGGTGCGATCGGCCTCCTTCAGCACCGGCGTCACCAGGCCGCCGTCATCCATGGCCACGGCGATCGCCACATTGACGGAGGCGGGGTACACCATGCCGGTTTCGCTCGCTGCGGCGTTCACCTGGGGATGGCGCGCGAGCACCACGCCCACCGCCTTGGCGAGCAGGGCCGTCATCGTGACGCCCTTGCTCTTCACCTGCTTGTAGAAGGCATCGAGCCGATCGGTGGTGATCGTGTAGCCCACGTGGAAACAGGGAACCGCGAGGCTGGCGAGCATGTTGCGGTTCACCGCCCCCTGCAGGGTGGTGAAGGCCACCGTCTCTCCCGGGCGGCCGAAGCTCTGGCCCGCGGGTGCGGCCGAGGCACCGCCACCGGCCGAAGCCCCAGCGGCAGCGGGAGCGGCGGCCGTGAAGGGGGCACTGCCTTCCGCAACCCGGGCCACCGAGGCGGGCTGGCCGGCAGCCCGCTCCACGTCCTCGGCCTGGATGCGGCCATGGGGGCCGCTGCCCTTGAGCGCTTCCAGCTTGACCCCGAGCTGGCTGGCCAGCTTGCGGGCGCGGGGAGTAGCCACCACCCGGCCGTTGCCCGCCGCCGGAGCAGCAGCCACAGGCAGGCTGGCAGCGGCAACAGCCGCTGGCGCCGGGGGAGCCGCAGCGACCGGAGCCGCCGGCGCTACCGGTGCGGCAACGGGTGAGGGCGAGGCAGGGGCGGCCGCAGGAGCGGGGGCTGCAGCGGGCGCGCTGGGGGCACCGGCCTGGGCAGCGGCGATCTCCGCTTCGGTTTCCACAATCAGACCGATCGTTTCGCCCACCGGTGCCGTACCACCGGCCTGCATCAACACGGCGGCCAGGAAGCCCTCCTGGAAGGCCTCCACGTCCATGTCGGCCTTGTCGGATTCGACGACCAGGACGGACTCACCGCGCTCGACGCGGTCGCCGGGCTGCTTCAGCCACTCCACGATCTTGCCCTCCGTCATCGTGGAGCTCAGGGCGGGCATGAAGATTTCGTAGGTCGCCAAAGTCCTGGTCCCGATGCAGCCGGCGACGGGATTTTACGCGCCACGCCGTCGCCACCCCGGAGCTCAGCCCCCCTCGATCGCCTCCACGACGCCATCGCGCACCAGCACCGCCACCTGGAGCTTCTGCACCAGGTTGTCGCCCACCTTGATCTTGCAGGCGCCTTCGATCTGGCCCTGATCCACGATCTGCTCGAACTCCAGTTCGCGTACCTGGCGCTGCTGTTCGAGCATGGCGCGCTTCTGCTCCTCCAGTTCACTGCGCTTGGCCGCCACCTGCTGCTGCACTGAGCCCACCTGCTCCTGCACCCGTGGATCGAGCGGATTCATGCTCTGGCGGCGGATCTCATCCACCAGTTGCTGGCCCTCCTGCTCCAGCTGAGCGAGCTGCTGATCGGTGTTGGCGACAGCGCCGCTGAGCTCTCGCTCGGCATCTTCCTTCCAGCGCGGTGTCACCACCGCCCGCACCGTGATGGTGCGCTTGATGGTCAGCGTTTGGCCGTCGGACATGGGGGGTTGGTAGCAGCTACCAGGCTGTCAGCCGGTGGAGCGGGGGTCAACCGGCGTAGATGGCCTCCACTGCCGCCTGGTCCCGCTGGGTGATGCGGTCACGCCGCTGTTTCAGCGTCTGGGTGAGCAGGCCGTTGTCGATCGTGAACGGCTCCACCAGTGCCACCCCGGCCAGGCGTTCGTCGGGGCGCGAACCGGGGCGGGCCGCCAGCAAGCGGTTGAACTCACCTTTGAGGGCACGCAGCAACAGGGCATCGGCCTCCACAGCGGCACCGGCACCAGCGGGCGCCGGCAGACCGGCCGCCGCCGCGAAGGCCGCCAGCGGCTCGGCGCGGGGCACCACCAGGGCGCCCAGCTGGCGGCGGTCCTGCCCCACCAGCATCACCTGCTCCACCAGCGGATGGGCCACCAGGGCCTCCTCCAGCGGGCCGGGCTCGATGTTCTCGCCACTGCTGAGCACGATCGTGTCCTTGGCGCGGCCGGTGAGCACCAGGGAGCCATCGGGCAGCAGGTGGCCGAGGTCGCCGGTGTCGAACCAGCCGTCGGCATCGAGCACGGCAGCGGTGGCTTCCGGCTTGTTGAAGTAGCCGGCCATCACCTGCGGACCGCGCGCCAGCACCCGGCCCCGCTCGCCCCAGCCCAATGGCGCGCCGCTCTCCTGATCGACGATTTTCAAGTCGGTGTCCGGCAGGGGTTGGCCGGCGCTGCCGCGGCGGTTGCGCCAGGGCCGGCGGCAGGCAAGCACCGGGCTGGTTTCGGTGAGGCCGTAGCCCACCAGCAGCTCGATGCCGATCGCCTCGAAGAAGCTGTCCACGTGCAGGGAAAGGGCACCGCCGCCGCTGATCGCCGTGCGCAGCACCCCTCCCGACAACTGCTGCCTCACCTTCGGCCACAGCAGCGCAGCGGCCAGCGCATCCACCGGCCAGCTCACCGCACTGAGCAGCGCCGCCGTAAGCCGGCCCAGTGGCGGCTCCACCTGCAGGGTGAGGCCCCTGGCGCGGCGGCGCTGCAGCCCATGGAAGCGGCTCGCCGCCAGTGCCTTCTCGATCAGGCTGCGGCGCTTGGCGGGCATGGCCGCCAGCGCATCCTCGAAGCCCGCCAGAAGCGCTTCCCAGAGGCGGGGCACGCTGATCATGTAGTGCGGCTTGACCGCCTGCAGGTCACCGCGCAGGTGCTTGAGCGTGGTGTAGGTCTGGCGGCAGCCGGCCGCCAGCAGGAAGTATTCGGCCGTGCGCTCATAGGCATGCCAGATCGGCAGCACGCTCAGCGCCCGATCGCCGGGGCGGGGATTCACCGCCACCCCGAGGGTGCGGAGCTGATGCAGCAGGTTGGCGTGGCTGAGCGGCACGCCCTTGGGCCGGCCGGTGGTGCCGGAGGTATAGAGCAGCGTGGCCAGGCGCTCCGGCGCCACCGGTGGCAGCGGCGGTGGCGCCACGCCGGCCCCGCGGGCGCTGAAGTCGGGCCAGCTGAGGCCCATCACCTGCTCGGGCAGCGGCAGTGCGCCCGCGCCGGCCGGCTCCTCCAGCAGCACCACGAAACGCAGCCGGGCGAGCTGCTCGGGCGGCAGGGCCAGGCGCTGCAGCAGCGCGGCCGATTCCACCACCAGCCCCACTGCGCCGGAGTCCTCGAGGATGTAGCGCAGCTCCTCCACCGGCGCCGTGCTGCCCCGCACCGCATCGGCGGCGCCGGCCCGCATCAGCCCCTGGTCGGCGATCAGCCAGCGCGGCGAGTTCTCGGCAAACAGGGCCACCACATCGCCGGGGGCCACGCCCAGGGAGGCAAAGGCAGCGGCGGCCTCCAGGATCGCGGCGTTGAGGTCGCAGAAGCTGAGCTGCTCGGGCGGGGTGGTGTGGGGAGCCTCCAGGGCCACGGCTGTGCCGTAGCGCTGGGCCGCTTCCGGCCAGATCTGCTCCAGCCCGGTGATCTGGCTGAGGTCCTCGCGAGCGGCCAGCGCCTGACAGTCCTTCCGGTCACCCGACCAGGAAATCTCCGCCCGTGCTTTCACTGCCTTGCAGCCGATGGTGGCACAGGCTTAACACCCCCAGAGCCGTTCGGCGGGCTCCGGTGGTCGGAGCGTGAGTCCGAACGCCTCGGCACCCGCCCGGCTCAGCAGCGGTTGCACCTGGTCGGGGGTGATCCCGGGGCACCAGTCGCTCAGCCGGCCCACCGCCCGCCCTTCCAGACCGCAGGGCACGATCGCCTCGAATCCCCCCAGGTCACAGTTCACATTCAGGGCAAGGCCGTGCTGGCTGATCCAGCGGCGCGCCCCCACCCCGATCGCCGCCAGCTTGCGCCCCTCCAGCCACACACCGGTGAGCCCCTCGATCCGCTCCCCCACCAGGCCCAGCTCCGCCAGCACGCTGATCACCACCCCCTCCAAGGCGCGCAGATAGCAGTGGAGATCAGCGCCGTGCCGCTGCAGATCGAGCACGGGGTAGAGCACCAGCTGGCCGGGCAGATGGTGGGTCACCTCCCCGCCGCGATCGATGCGGTGCAGGGGCGCAGGCGGAGCCTGGGGATCGAAGCGCAGAAACCCTGAGCTGGCCCCGCGACCGAGCGTGTAGCAGGGCAGGTGCTGGAGCAGGAGCAGCGCTTCCGGAGCCGCGGGGTTGGTCAGCAGGCGATCACGCAGCTGCTGCTGCCAGTGCCACGCCTGAGTGAACTCCACCGGCGCCGGGGGTTCAAAACGGATTGCATCGAGAAGTGGTTTCATGCGCCTGGCTTCCTAGGCTTATTGCAATCCGATCGCCAAAGGAGCGGTTCGATGAAGCTGTTGATCCACGGTCGCAATCTCGACGTCACCCCAGCCATCCGGGAGTACACGGAAGACAAACTGACCCGGGCGATCAATCATTTCGAGGGGCTGGTCAAGGAGGCGGATGTCCATCTGTCGGTGGCCCGCAACCCCCGGGTTCCCCAGCAGACGGCGGAGGTCACCGTGTTCGCCAACGGCCTCGTGATTCGCGCCCAGGAACGCAGCGAAAACCTTTACGCCAGCATCGATATGGTGGCGGGAAAACTCAGCCGCCAGCTGCGCCGCTACAAGGAGCGCCTCACCGATCACCACCAGAGCGACGTGCAGGAGGCGGTCGGCCTCGAAGACGGCACCACCGACACCACGGCGCTCACGGCCGATCTTCTGGCCGGCCGCGAACCGGAACTGCCGGTGCCCGCTGTGCGGCGCAAGTATTTCGCCATGCCGGAGATGAGCCTGGAAGCGGCGCTGCACCAGCTTGATCTGATCGATCACGATTTCTACGTGTTTCGTGATGAGAAGACGAGAGGAATTCAGGTGCTGTACCGCCGCAATCATGGTGGCTTCGGAGTGATTCAACCGCGGGATTCCTGAACTCTTGCGCCACGAACGCCCCGACCTGGCACCGCTCATTGATCACGCGCTTCTCGATCCCCATCATGGGATCGAAGCCGTGCATCGTTGCTGCGACGAGGCCCGCCACTTCGGCTTTGCCGGTGTCTGCCTCGCCTCGCGCTGGCTGGCCTGCGGCCGGGAGCGGCTGGGCAACGCCAGCCGCGTGCGGTTGATCGGGGTGGTGGCCTTCCCATTCGGCGCGGTGCCGGCGGCGATCAAACGGGCCGAGGCGGAAGCCGCCGCTGCCGCCGGCGCCGACGAACTGGACATCGTGCCCGACTTCGGCGCCCTCGCCGATGGCAACGGCAGCGCCGTCTACGAGGAGATCGGTGCGATCGTGGAGCTGGGCCTGCCGGTGAAGGTGATTCTCGAGGCCGGCAGGTTGAGTGATCCCGCCCTGGCCCTGCTGGTGGAGGCGTCCATCGATGCCGGCGCCGCCTTCCTCAAGAGCGGCAGCGGCTTCGGTCCGCCGGTGAGCGTGGCCCAGGTGCAGCACCTGCGCGAGCTGGCCCGCGGCCGCGTGGCCGTGAAAGCCTCCGGTGGCATCACTGGGCTGGAACAGGCCTTCGAGCTGGTGGAGGCCGGCGCCAGCCGGCTCGGCACCAGCCGTGGAGTGGCACTGATGCAGGCGCTGCGCAGCCCCGCCACACCCCCTGGCTCGTGAGTGGCGGCGCGGCGCGCCTGGAGGGGCTCGTGCTCAAGAGCGGGCCCCTCGGCGAAAACGACCGTCTGCTTACCTTGCTCACCGACGCCGAGGGGCTGGTGCGGCTGGCGGTGCCGGGAGCGCGCCGGCCGCGCAGCAGCCTGGCGGCAGCGGTGCCGCTGGCCCTGCTCCAGCTGCAGGTGGGCGGTGGCCGCGGCCTGCGGCGGGTTCGGCAGTTGCAGGTGCAGCGGACCTACAGCCAGCTGGCGGAGCGGCTGGAAACGCTCGCTGCCGCTCAGGCGCTGGCGGAGCTGGCCCTGCTGCTGGTGCCGGGCGGCGATGGCGTCCACGGGGTGCTGGAGGATCTGCTGATGCAGCTGGGGCGTCTAGACACCGTGGTGCGCGAGCGGCAGGAGAGCGTTGAGGCCCTGGCGATCGCGGTGCAGGGCAGCGTGCATCTGCTGGCCCTGGGCGGCTATGGCCTGCCGCTGCAGTGCTGCGGCCGCAGCGGGCAGTCGCTGGAGCCACCGATCGGCAACTGGGACTGGCGCTGCAGCCTGGTGCCCAGCGAAGGGCTGTTGATCGGCGCGGTGCCTGGGGCGATGCTCGTGCTCAATGCCTCTGAACTGGCGCTGCTGCAACGGCTGACACGCCCGGCTCCACCGCGCCGCCGGGACGGGGAATTGATGGGGCCGCTGGCGGTGTGGCTGCGGCTCCTGCAGCTGGTGGAACTGTGGACCCAGGAGCACGGCGGACGCCGCTGCCGTGCGTTGCGTCTTCTGCGTGACTGCTTCGAGCCGGGTCACGCGCTGGAGGCACCATCCCCTGAGCCATCATTGCGGCGGAACGGATAGAACCTTGAGCGGATTGTCCCGAGCCACCCCCCCGCCTCCGCCGATGCCGGAGGCCGGCCCCAGCGGAGGCAGCGTCGGCGAAGATGCGTCCAGAGGTCCGGCAGCCTGCCCGGAGGCGGCCGCCAGCGAGGAGCTGGCCAGCACGGCCCGGGGCCAGGGCTTGCAGGCGGTGCTGGCCCTGCCCGACTTCCGGCGCCTGTGGCTGGGGCAGATCTTCTCCCAGCTGGCCGACAAGTTCTACATCGTGTTGATGGTGTTCCTGATCGCCCAGTACTGGGTGACGGACACCCCCCAGACCAACGCGCTGCTGGCTGAAGCGGCCGCCAGCCTGCGCTTCGATTTCGAGACCCGCGCCCAGATGATCACCCTGCTGGCCACAGGGATCTATGTGGCCAACACCGTGCCCGCCATGGCCCTCGGCACCGTGGCGGGGGTCTGGGCCGACCGCTGGCCGAAACGCAAGGTGATGGTGGCCTCCAACGCCCTGCGCGCGGGCCTGGTGCTGCTGGCCCCGCTGCTACTGATCCCCGGCCCCTTCTTCCTCGGCCTCAGCTGGGGCTACTGGGGCCTGGTGGCGATGACCTTCCTCGAGTCGGTGCTCACCCAGTTCTTTGCGCCCGCCGAGCAGGCGGCCATTCCCCTGCTCGTGCCGCGACCGCTTCTGCTCGCTGCCATCTCGCTCTACCAGGCCACCAGCATGGGCGCCACGATCGTGGGCTTCGCGCTCGGCGACCCGGTGCTGCGCCTGCTGCGCAACGGACTCGCCACGCTCGGCATCGAAGGCGGTGAGTTCGTGCTGCTCCCGCTTTGCTACGGGCTGGCGGCGCTGTCGATTGCCCGCATCCGCGTGGTGGAAGCCCCCTGGCAAGACCGCGGCACCTCGGTGTGGGGCGAGATCCTGGAAGGAATCCAGGTGCTTCGCGAGCGCTCCAGCGTGCGAAATGCCCTGGTGCATCTTGTGTTGCTGTACAGCATCCTGGCGGCGCTCTATGTCCTGGCCATCAGCCTGGCCTCGGCGATCAAGGGGCTCGGACCCACCCAGTTCGGCACCCTGCTGGCCATGAGCGGCCTGGGCATGGCCGTCGGTGCACTGGCGGTGGCCCAGCTCGGCCGCGGCTTCACCCGCCGCCTGCTCTCGGCCTCGGGCCTGGGCCTGATCGCCTTTGCGCTGGTGCTGCTGGGCCAGGTGCGCGGCAGCCTGTCGCTCACACTCGGCTTGTGCGTGGCGCTGGGGGTGGGCGCCGCCCTGCTGGCCATCCCCGCCCAGACCACCATCCAGGAAGACACCCCGGAAGAACTGCGCGGCAAGGTGTTTGGCCTGCAGAACAACCTGATCAACATTGCCCTGAGCCTGCCGCTTGTGCTGGCGGGCACGGTGGTGAGCCGCTACGGGCTGCAGCCCGTGCTCTGGGTACTTGCGGGCATCACCCTGCTGGCGGCCCTGCTGGAGCGTCCCTGGCAGCGCTGCTAGCGTTTTGGCAGAAATGGGCGACAGCAGTTGGCGCATATCGCCTGGCTGGGCAAGAAATCACCCTTCTGCGGCAACGTCACCTACGGGCTCACCACCACGGAGCAGTTGCGGCAACGGGGCCACCGCATCAGCTTCATCCACTTCGACACACCCGCCACGGGCCCCGGGCTGCCCTGGGATCCCCCGAGCGTCAACGGCAAAGGCCTGACGCTCACCAAGGAGGCGCTGCGGGCCTCGCGCCGGGCCGCGCTGGCGGGCGATGAGAGCGAAGTAGCCCTGCCCTACCTGCTGAAGTCGCAGGTCTACACGGTCCCCGCGCCGGGTGCCCAGCGGGAGTTGCGGGAATCGCTGGAGCAGCTCAAACCGGATCTGGTGCACGCCAGCCTCACGCTCTCGCCGCTCGATTTCCTGCTGCCCGATCTCTGCCAGCAGCTGGGCGTTCCGCTTGTCGCCACCTTCCATCCCGCCTTCGACGCCGGCCTTCGCAACCTGGCGGGCGGTACCCAGCAGCTCACCTACCAGCTCTATGCCCCGGCTCTGGCCCGCTTCAACCGGGTGATCGTCTTCTCCGAGCTGCAGGCCGAGGTGCTGTCCCGGCTGGGGGTCAAGGATGACCGGTTGGCGGTGATCCCCAACGGCGTCGACACCGATGTGTGGAAGCCCGCGGACTCCGAGCGAGGAGGTTCAGAGCGGAGAGGCTCCGAGCGTGGCAGCAGCGCTCTGCGCCGTGAGGTGCAGGCGCGCTGCGAAGGCCGCCGCCCGTTTCTGTACATGGGCCGGCTGGCCACCGAGAAGAACGTGGAGGCCCTGCTGCGCGCCTGGCGGTTGGTGCGGCCAGCCGGCTGTGTGCTGGTGATCGTGGGCGATGGGCCGCTGCGGGGATCGCTGCAGGCCGCCCATGAAGACCCGGACATCCTCTGGTGGGGCTATGAACCTGCTCTGGAGCGACGGGTGGCGCTGCTGCAGGCCTCGGAGGTGTTCCTGCTGCCGTCGCTGGTGGAGGGGTTGTCGTTGTCGTTGCTGGAAGCTATGGCCAGCGGCACCGCCTGTGTGGCCACCGATGCTGGCGCCGATGGTGAGGTGCTGGAGGGAGGGGCCGGTATCGTGATCAGCACCCAAGGGGTCACCACCCAGCTGCGCACCCTGCTGCCGGTGCTGCGCGACCAGCCTGTGCTCACCGCCGAACTCGGGCGCCGTGCCAGGGAGCGGGCGCTGCAGCGCTACACGCTCACACGCAACATCGAGGCGTTGGAGCGTGTTTACGCCGAACTGGTGCCTCGTCCCGCCCTGGCGGCCTGAGAGCCAGGGCCGGCCCCCTCCAGTTCCGCCAGCATGCGGGCGCGCAGGTCGGCCATCAGTTCCTCCACAGCCTCACGGCGACCGCTGAGGTAGCGGCCGTGCCGCTCGGTCACATCGATCGGCTCCCCCACCGACAGCCGGGCGAGCCGGGAGCCCAGCTCGGGTGGCTTGTCGTGGCTGGTGCCGTTGATCCAGGTGATCGCTCGCCACAGGATCTGCAGCACTTCGGTGTAGCGATCGAAGCTGGGCTTCTCAGCCACGTAGGAACCGCTGAGCGTGGAGAAGTATTCCACCAGGCGCATATGGTCCATGGCCAGGCGGGCCTCGGTGGCCTGCCAGTCGGCCAGGCTGCGCTCCAGGGGCGTCATCGCCTTCAGGTCGTCGCGGTAGATGCGGTCCCAGCCCGCCTGCTCCACGCGCCGGCAGCGCTCACCGAGGCTCCCCTTCGGACGCAAGAGCTGCAAACGGCTTTCAGCCACCCCCAGCGCCGCGTTGCGAATCCGCTCGAGCCTGGTGATGAAGCCTTTCTCGAGGCAGGACGGGTACGGCGCCGGGGTCGAAAGAGGAGGCAGGTCCAGGCCATGGGCCTCCCGGTAGAAGTCCTCCAGCAGGGTGATCACGTTGTCGCCCAGCTGGATCAGGCGGCGGTAGCGCAGCGCTTCCGCCACGCTGCCATCCCCCATGGGGCCGCCTGCTCCTGCAGGGTGTGCTGTGTTGTCTGATGCTTCTGAACCTTCCGCACCTTCTGAGCCTTCGGCACCATGCCGGCCCGGACGCCGGCGAAGCTGGGCTTCGAGGCGATCGAGCAGCGTATCGATCGCCGGCCAGTCGCGGCCCTGCGTCACGTACTTGAGGGCGATCGGCACGATCAGCACCCGCTCCTGACGGCCGGCGGCCGCCAGGTCGTCGCAGCACCAGAAAGCCATCTGGGCCAGCCCCGGCTCCAGGGGGCCAAGCAGCTCGCCGTGGTTGTTGGTGGCACCCTCCGGAGCGATCGCCAGCGGGAACGGGCCCTGGGCCAGCACCTCGCGGGCGGCCTTGAGCGCCACCCGGTCGAGCTTGCCGCGCTGAATCGGGATGCCTCCCAGCGCGCCCAGGATCCAGCCGGCAGCCTCTCCCGCCCACAGGGGAATGCCTCGGTCGTAGAGGAACTGGCTGTGCACCGGTCTGCGCAGGGTCAGCCCTGCCGCCCGGGCGGCCCGGGGCACCTCCTCCCAGATCAGCCTGGCCATCGTGAGCGGATCGGTGGTGGTGGGGTGGCGAAAGGCGATCAGCAGCCGCACGCGGCCCTGCTGGTGCTCCGAAAACAGCTGAGCCAGCCGCGCCGCCCCCTCCACCTGACAGTCCACAATCTCCCGCTTGCGCAACAGCAGCGGCAGCGCCCAGCGGCTGAGCCGGTGCACCCAGGGGCTGAAGTGGGCGGGGAGGAAGCGAAGGCCCGACTGGGCCGGCTGGATCCCGGCGCGGGGCATGGTCGGGGGGCAGAGCGTGCCTGCAGCATCCCCCGTTGCGGCCCGGCTGTCTGTGCGCCACGGGCCGGCGGGATCAGCGGCTGGCGGAGCAGGGGAAAACGGGACCCGCTCCTGGCGGGCTGGGCGGGTGGTCTGCGGGGCAGCCGGCGGCAGTGGGTCTGGTGTGGGCCGCTGGGCCAGGCCAAGCCTCAGACAGCGGGGCGGTGGCTCAGGGCGCTGCGGTCAGTTCGGCGCAACAGGCCGCGAACGCCGCCGCCGGATCGGCTGCTGCCGTGATCGGCCGGCCGATCACCAGCTGGCTGGCACCAGCGGCGATCGCCTGGGCCGGCGTGAGCACGCGGGCCTGGTCGCCCGTGGCGGCGCCGACGGGGCGGATGCCCGGGGTCACCAGGGCGAAGGGCAGTGGATGCCGCGCGCGTAGCTCGGCCACCTCCAGCGGTGAGCACACGGCACCGCGCAGCCCGGCGGCAGCCGCCAGGGCCGCCAGGTCGCTCACGTGGGCGGCCATCGCCACTGGAACCTGCAGTTCGGCGGCGAAGCGGTCGGCCTCCCAGCTGGTGAGCACAGTGACCGCCAGCAGGGTGGGCGGAGCCATGCCCTGGGCAGCAGCACCCTGCTCCGCCGCCGCCTGGGCCGCCGCCAGAGCCCGGCGACCGGCGCTGGCATGCACGGTGATCAGCTCGGCACCCAGAGCGGCGGCGCTGTGGCAGGCGCCAGCCATGGTGGCGGGGATGTCGTGGAACTTCAGATCCAGAAACAGGCGCAGGCCACACCGGCGCAGCTCGCGCACCACCTCCGGCCCGGCGGCGGTGAACAGCTCCAGGCCCACCTTCACCCAGCGCAGCTCCGGAATCGAGGCGGCCAATGCCAGGGCGCTGCCGGCATCGGGCCGGTCAAGGGCCACGATGATCCGCTCTGCAGGATCGGCCAACGCCGTGGTGCCCACCGTGGTTCGCACTGTGGTGGCCATCAGGGCACCAGCCGCCGGAAGGTCTTCTTGCCGAGCTGCAGCACCTTGCCGTCCAGCTCCGCCGGGCTGCTGAATTCCAGGTTGGGATCGCTCAGCTTCTCGCCATCCAGCTTCACGCCGCCCCCCTGGATCTGGCGCCGTCCTTCACTGCTGCTGGCGCAGACCCCGATGGCACTGAGCAGGAAAAAGGCCTTGGCGGGAAAGTTCACCGACGCCAGTGACGCCTCCAGCACCTCGACAGCCTCGGCACGGGGCGAGCCGCCTGCTTCACCATCGAGCCCGGGGTTCCGCCCTGCCCCCACTCCCACCAGTCCGGCGGCATCGGCCTGGGCCTGCAACGCCGCCTGCTGGCCATGGCGTGTGGCGGTCACCTCCAGGGCCATCGCCTTCTGGCGCTCCCGCGGATTGGCCGGCAGCGCCTCGAGCTCGAGATCCGTGAGCAGGGTGAGGTAGGCGTTCACCGCGGCGTCGGGCACCTTCTCCAGCTTTGAATACATCGAGAGCGGGTCGTCCTGGAGCCCCACGGTGTTGCCCAGGCTCTTGCTCATCTTCTGCACACCATCGAGCCCCGGCAGGATCGGCAGCAGCAGGCCGAACTGGGGCGGCTGGCCGAAGTGGCGCTGCAGATCGCGGCCCATGGCCACATTGAACTTCTGATCGGTGCCGCCCAGCTCCAGGTCGGAGCGCACCGCCACTGAGTCATAGCCCTGCAGCAGCGGGTACAGGAACTCATGCAGGGCGATCGGCGTGCCGCCGCCATAGCGCTTGGAGAAGTCGTCCTTGGCGAGCATCTGTCCCACGGTGCTGGTACCCAGCAGCTCGATCACCTGTGGCAGATCCAGGGCCGCCAACCACTCGCTGTTGCGGCGCACCTCCAGCCGGCCGGGGGTTTCGAAGTCGAGCAGGGCGCGCTGCCGCGGCTGTCCCTGGCCCAGCTGCTCCAGATAGGTGGTGGCATGGGCGGCCACTGCCTCGGCGCTGAGCTGCACGCGGGTGGCGCTCTTGCCGGTGGGATCACCGATGCGGGCGGTGAAGTCGCCGATGATCAGCACGGCGGTGTGGCCAGCGTCCTGGAAGGCCCGCAGCTTGCGGAACAGCAGGCTGTGCCCCAGATGGATGTCGGAGCCGGTGGGATCGATGCCGAGCTTGATGCGCAGCGGCCTGTCCTCCCGCTCGGCTTCCGCCAGGCGCGCGGCCAGGGAGGTGGCGCTGCCGGCCAACGGACCCGCCTCGTGCGGAAAGAGATCCGCCAGGCCCCGGCTCAGCCATGCCGGCACGTCCGGCCACACCTGCGCCTGCCCCATCCGTTCACCCCACCCGTGCCACGACCCATCGCGGCGGATCGTAGGCAGGCGTCAGCAGGACGAGCTCAGCTCGCTCTTCATGCGCTCGAGCGTGAGATGCATCTGGCTGAACATCTGCTCAGGCGTCATGCCGAACTGGCCCAGCTGCGTGCGCAGCTGCTCGACCGTGAGCTTGGCCTGGAAATCCTCAGAGAGCTCGAAGCGCTTCATGAACACCCGGTAGCGGTCCATCAGCTCCTCCATCCGCTCGATGAAGAGCTTCTTGCCCTCGCGGTCGAACTTGCCGTAGTCGGAGCCCAGCTGGGTGAGCTGCTGGTAATCGGTGAACAGGCGCCGGGCTTCGTCCTGCACGATCTCGGATTCAAAGAAGCCCATCAAGCTGCCGAACACAGAGCGATCGGAACGATTCTGCGGCGCCTGCCTGTCTGCCGGTGAGTACGGATTGACGTATCGACCGCCCCCTGCCGCTAACTTCGGCCCAGTCCGTCGTGGCTGAAGGGGGCCGCCATGGCCAGAGGGCACTGGTTGGATCCACTGGCGCGCCGCCTGCTGATCGCCACGGGGCAGATTGCGCCGCCACCACCACCGCTTCGTCGTGAGCCGGCGTCATCGAACGCCGCAACAGATACGGCCGGGGCCGGTGGCGGCCATGAGCCTGTCGGGGCCGACGTGGCCGTGGAACGGGAGCTGCTGGCCTTGAAGCTGAAGCAGAACCCTGGCCTGCGGCTGCGGGATGCCGCCCAGGTGCGCCACGCCGCCGCCCTGGGCTGGCGGTTGGATGTGAACCGCGCCACCCCCGCCGACTGGCTGCGGCTGCCCGGCTGTGAGCCGCACCAGGTGGATCTGCTCTTGCGTCTGCAGGCCGGCGGTGTGCAGCTCAGCGGTGAGGACGACCTGCAACGGTTGCTGGGCCTCAGCGACGCCCAGCTGCAGTGCTGGCTGCCACTGCTGGAGTTCCGCTGGTATGGGGAGCCCGCGCCGCTGCGGCCGGTGCCGCTGGATGTGAACCGCTGCAGCGTCGAACAGCTGCAGGCGCGGCTGCTGCTTGATCCCCCGCGTTGCCAGCGTCTGGTGCGCGAACGGGGGCGGGGGCCCTTTCAGGATCTCGCCGATCTGCAGCAACGGCTGCAACTGCCCCCCCACCTGGTGGAGGCCCTGATCGGCAAGGTGAGTTTCGGCCGGGGGCCGGTGGGGCCGGATCTGCCACGGCCGACACCGGCGCCACAGCGGCAGCGGCCCTGAGCATGGGCCTGCCGCGCCAGGGCCAGCTCAACCTGTTCGGCGCCGGGCCGGCGTCCGCCGCCGGCGACCACGTTCCCACGGCTCTGCCGTTGGCGCGCCATCAACTGCTGCGCTGGCAGCAGGGCCTGGCCGACTTTCAGCGTCCCCTGCACGGCAGCGGGGCCGGTGTGGCGCAGCGCTCGCTGTTCGGAGCCGGCGGGACCGATGCCGCCGCCGCGCAGGCTGCCGTCTTCGATCCACTGGCGCTGGCACCGCTCAACCTGCAGTTCTGGCGCTGGCCCGAGCCGCCGCAGCAGGGGGCGGCTCTGTATGTGGTGATGGACCGCCAACCCCAGCTGGAGCACCCCCTGCTGCTGTACGTGGGCGAAACCGGCTGCGCAGATCGTCGCTGGAAAGGCGACCACGACTGCAAGACCTACCTGGCGGCCTACGACGAAGCCCTGCGCCGCTGCGGGCTCGCCAGCGGGCTGAGCATCCGCTTCTGCAGCGACGTCCCCGGGGCAGTCAGGCCGCGCCGGGCCCTGGAGCAGGCGCTGATCCGCCGTTGGCAGCCCCCTTTCAACAAGGAAACGCGGCAGCGCTGGGCCACCCCCTTCACCGCCGATCCGGCCTGAGCGCCAGCGGGGAGTCCGGGGCGGCATGGCTACGATCGCGCCTCCAAGGTTGACGCTCCATGGAGTTCCGCACCAGCCCCACCGCCTTCACGCAGTGGGAAGGCGACACCCTGGCGGTGGGAGTGCTGCAGGGGGATCCCGCCGGTTGGCTGCCGCTCCTGTCAGCCAGCTTCAGCCTCGACCTGCCCGCGCTGCTGGAGAAGCGACGCTTCAAGAGCAAACCCGGCGACTGCCTGACCCTGCATCTGCCCGCCCACACCCCCAGCCTGCTGGTGCTGGTGGGGCTGGGGGAGGCTGGCAGCCTCGACGGCGCCGCCCTGCGCAGCGCCGCAGCCGTCAGCGCCAAGGCCGCCGCCGCCGCCGGGGGCGCGCTGGGCCTGCTCCTTCCCATCGAGGGCCTTGATCCCGCCGCGGCCGCCACGGCCATCGCCGAAGCGGTGCGGCTGAGCCTCTACAAGGATCAACGCTTCAAGAGCGAGGCAGAGCCCCAGCCGCTGCCGGAGAGCGTCACCCTGCTGGGCCTGCCGGAAGCGGCCGTTGCTGGCCTGAGCGCCGTGGCCGCCACCTGCGCCGGTGTGGAGCTGGCCCGCGAGCTGGTGGCCGCCCCGCCCAATGCGGTCACCCCCCAGGCCCTGGCCGACACCGCCGCCAGCATCGCCACCGACTTCGGCCTGGAGCTGAAGGTGCTGGAGCGCGACGACTGCGAAGCGCTCGGCATGGGGGCCTACCTGGGCGTGGCACAGGGCTCGGATCTGCCGCCGAAGTTCATCCACCTCACCTATCGCCCCGCCGGGGGCTCCAGCCGACGGCTGGTGTTGATCGGCAAGGGGCTCACGTTCGATTCGGGCGGCTACAACCTCAAAACCGCCGGCTCCCAGATCGAGATGATGAAGTACGACATGGGCGGCAGCGCGGCGGTGCTGGGTGCGGCGCGGGCCATCGCCGAGCTCAAGCCGGCGGATGTGGAGGTGCACGTGATCGTGGCCGCCTGCGAAAACATGATCAGCGGCAACGCCATCCACCCCGGCGACATCCTCACCGCCTCCAACGGGAAGACCATCGAAATCAACAACACCGATGCCGAAGGGCGGCTCACCCTGGCCGATGCCCTGGTGTACGCCTGCAACCTCGAACCGGATGCGGTGGTGGATCTGGCCACGCTCACCGGTGCCTGCGTGATCGCCCTGGGCGAGGAGATCGCCGGACTCTGGTCCGTCAGCGACACGCTGGCGGCGGCCCTGGTGGACGCCGGTCAGCAGGGCGGCGAGCTGTTCTGGCGCATGCCGCTGCATGCCGCCTACAAGCAGGGCCTGAAAAGCCCGGTGGCGGATCTCAAGAACACTGGGCCACGGCCGGGAGGGTCGATCACGGCGGCCCTGTTCCTCAAGGATTTCGTCACGCCCGATCTCCCCTGGGCCCATCTCGACATCGCCGGAACCGTGTGGAGCGACAAGGGCCGGGGGCTCGACCCCGCCGGTGCCACCGGCTTCGGCGTGCGCACCCTGGTGAACTGGGTGTGCCTCGGGGGCCCGGCTTAGGGTTGTCCACTGACGCCGCTTGCCGACGCCATGGCCGCCAAGAAGATCCGCTGGTACATCCGCGCGCAACTGGGCGTGCTGCTGTTGCCGCTGGGCCTCTGCCTGGTGGGTGAAGCGATCAGCCGGCGCACGGTGCAGCAGGTGGCGCTGCTGGTGAAAGCGCCGGCCACCGGCCCCTGGTTCTGGTACGGCGCCCTGGGGCTGATCTGTGTGACCGCGGGTGTGGGCCTGATGGTGGAGAGCGGCTTGTTGAGCGGCTACCCCCGCCAGGCCCGGTAGACCTGCCTGTCTGTTCATCAGGTCAGAGGCGGAGCGGCCATACAGAGGCTGAACAGCACGGACTGAGCAGCACGACGCAGGCGGTGTGTCCATGGACCCAACCCTGGGAGCCCTTTGAGGACTGGTCCGAACGGGTGCTGCATCGTTTCGGCGCGGAGCTGTTCCGGTTGCTCCCCTGCCAAGATCCGCTGGATCGCTGCAGTGCTGGAACCTCGTGGTGGTGGCGCCTCAGGCGGCCGCCACCGGTGCCACGCCGCTCAGCAGCATGGCTGGGGACTCCAACTCGTGGATCTGCCAGCGGGCCCGGTCGCCGAAGCTCATCAACAGGCGGTCGAGATCGTCGACCGCCTGTTTCGGGCTTTCGTAGGGGCCGATGTGGCGGGTGGCCAGGCCGTCCTTGATCGTCAGCAGATACATACAGGCACCGACATGTCGCCTGCAGTCAACGTAAGCAGGCGGCCCGCTTCTGGGAAGGGCTGAAACCCCCACCGGGGTGTCAGGGGGAACGCCAGGGCGTGCCGCTGCGGGCGGCCTTGCCCCAACGCTCGTCGAGGCGCCGGTCACGGCCGCACGACCAGCGGTAATAGGAGTACTTCGCCTTGTTGCGTTCCGCGTAATTCTGGTGATAGCTCTCGGCGGGCCAGAAGCGCTGCAGCGGCCGCACCGGCACCCGCAGCTCAGCGGGCTTGCGCTTCAGTTCGCGGGCGGCCGCGGCCTGGCTGGCACGGGCCTGCTGTTCCTGACGGGCACCGCGCACGAAGATGGCCGGCTGATACGACGAGCCGCGATCGCAGAACTGGCCGCCCCCATCCAGCGGATCCACGTTGCGCCAGAAGGAGCGCAGCAGCGCCGGATAGCTGATCCGGTCGGCGTCGAAGCGCACCAGCACGGCTTCGAGGTGCCCAGTGCCACCGGCCGACACCTGCTTGTAGGTGGGGTTGGCCTGGGCACCGCCGCTGTAGCCGCTCACCGCATCGAGCACACCGGGGAGCTGCTCGAGGTCGTGCTCCAGGCACCAGAAGCAGCCACCGGCGAGCACCGCCTCCTCCACCGCCGCCTGCGCGGGCGGAACGGCGGCGATCAGCAGGGTGACCACCAGCAGCAGCGGTGCCAGCCAGTGGTGCCAGGGGCGCTGCAGCGGGCTCCGCGAGGGCGGGGGGGAAGGGAGCGGGTTCATGCCGGTTCAGGAACGCTGCGGGCGGTGGCGGCGCCGTGGGTGGCCGCCGCAGCGATCTGATCCAGGATGGCCGCCGCCGCTCTGCGTGTGACGCCCGGCTCGCCCAGGATCCCCCGCAGGCGGCTGTAGCCGTCCAGCATCCGCTGCCGCTCGGGGCCCTGCTCCAGCAGCGGCAAGGCCTCCGCCACGATCGTGTCGGCGGTGAGGTCGTTCTGCAGCAGTTCCGGCAGCAGCCGTTCCCCCAGCAGGAGGTTCACCGGGGAGATGTGGGGAACGTTGAAGCCCAGCAGCCGCTTGGCGATGAAGGCGGTGGGCCGGCTGAGTCGGTAGCCCACCACCTGGGGGACCCCCCGCAGCGCCATCTCCAGGTTCACCGTTCCCGACTTGGTGAAGGCCAGGGTGGCGGCGGCACACAGGGTGGGCTTGAGCGCGTCGCAGCGGGCGGCCGGCACCACGGTGGCCTCCACGCCCGCAGCCGCCAGGCGGCTGGCCAGGGGTTGCTCGAAGCTGGGCAGGCCGGCCGGAACGATCACCTTGAGGCTGGGGCGCAACTGCTGCAGCCTTGCTGCGGCGGCGGCCAGGGGCGGCAGCAGGTAGCGCAACTCCTGGGGCCGGGAGGCCGGCATCAGCAGCAGCAGGGGCTGGTCCGGGGTGAGACCCAGCTCGCGCCTGGCCTCGGCCGGATCGGGCTGTTCGGTGAGCGTGTCCACCAGCGGATGGCCCACCCAGGTGACGTCCGCGCCGCGGGCGGCGTAGAAGCTGGCTTCCTGGGGAAAGATGGCCAGGATCCGGTCGGTGAAGCCGATCAGGCGCGTGGTGCCGCCATCGCCGAAGCGGAAGGCCCACTCCTGCGGCGCGATGTAGTAGGTGATCGGCACCCAGGGGTAGTCGCGGCGGATGCGCAGGCCCAGATTCACATTGGCGCCCATGTAATCGATCAGCACCAGCCCATCGGGCGGCGACTGGCGCAGCCATTGGCCCACCTTGCGCTGCAGGCGCAGGGTGGGGAGCACCAGGGGCAGGGCTTCCCAGAGTCCGATCGCCCCCATCGGCGCCGTGTTGGCGATCAGCCGGGCGCCGGCACGCTCCATCCGCTCGCCGCCCAAGGCCACGATCTCCAGCGGCAGGTGGCGGCGTTCCGCCTCCGCATGCAGCGCCTGGATCAACAGCCCCCCCTGCAGATCACCCGACACCTCGCCGGTGCTGATCAGCAACCGCGCCATCAGCGCTGCGGCGGCAATGGGCCGCGGCGCCCGGGCGCAATCGAGGCCTCGAGGAAGCTGCACAGCTCCTCGGCTGCCGGCAGCAGGTGCTGCTGACGCAATTGCCGCAGCGCCTCCATCAGCACCTCATCGCCGCGGTAGAGGCGGTCCCACACCTCCCGCAACTGGCGCAGCTCGGCGCCGTCCTCGCGGTCGGCAAGGCCGCTGCGGCGCAGGCCGATGCGGTTGAGGCCCCGTAGCCGGCCCGGGTGCCCTTCCACGATCGCGAAGGGGGGTACGTCGCGATCGATGCGGCTCATGCCACCCACCATCGCCAGCTTGCCGATGTGCACGAACTGGTGGATGCCCAGCACGCCACCGATCACGGCCCGATCACCGATCACCACATGGCCGGCGATCGCCACCCCATTCGCCACCACGATTCGGTCGCCCAGTTCGCAGTTGTGGCCCACGTGGCTGTAAGCCATCAACAGGTTGCCGCTGCCGATGCGGGTCTGCTCGCCGGCGGCGGTGGCCCGATTGATCGTGACGCATTCACGAAACGCGTTGTCGTCCCCGATCACCACCTCGGTGTCAGCGCCGTTGTACTTGAGATCCTGGGGCTCGAGGCCGATGCAGGCTCCCGGAAACACCCGGTTGCGCGCGCCCATCGTGACCCGGCCATCGATCACCACGTGTGGGCCGATGGTGCTGCCCGCACCGATCTGGACATCGGGACCGATCACGGCGAACGGGCCGATCGCCACCCCTTCGGCCAGCCGGGCGCGGGGATCCACCAGAGCACTGGGATGGATCTTGGTCGTCACGGCGGAGCTCGTCATTCCCTCAGTCCACCAAAGAGAACATGAGTTCCCCTGAACACACCAGGTCTCCATCGACGGTGACGGTCCCCTTCACTTTGCCGAAGCGCTTGCGTTTGAGGGCGATCAGCTCGCAGGTGATCCGCAACTGATCACCCGGCACCACCGGACGTCGGAAGCGCACACCATCGATACCGGCGAACACGAACAGCCCCTTGGGAAGTTCAGGCATCTGGCTGATGATCAGCCCCCCCACCTGGGCCATCGCTTCAACGATCAGCACACCGGGCATCAGTGGGCGGCCGGGGAAATGCCCCTGGAACTGGGGCTCGTTGAGGGTGACGTTCTTGATCGCCACGGCGCGCACGCCCATCTCCTGCTCGATCACCCGATCGACGAGGGCGAAGGGGTAGCGATGCGGCAGCAGGTTGAGAATCTGCTCGCTCGTCAGCAGCGAGGTCTCGGGGGGAGAGAAGACGGACAAGGGAGCGTCAGGCAGTTCGGGGGAGGGAGGCCAGGGCGCCCGCCAGTGCCGTGTGCAGGCCGTGGGACCCGCGGAAGGCGAACACCTGGGCCATGGGCAAGCCCACCAGCGCCAGATCCCCCAGCAAGTCCAAGAGCTTATGGCGCACTGGTTCATCGCTGAAGCGCAGCGGAGGGTTCACCCAGCCCTCGCCATCGCAGACCAGGGCGTTGTCAAGGGCGCCTCCCTGGATCAGTCCGGCGGCGCGCAACTGTTCGATCTGCTCGAGGAAGCCGAAGGTGCGGGCGGGGGCGATCTCGGCCACGAACCGCGGTGGGGTGAGTTCAAGAGTGAACAATTGCTGGCCGATGGCCGCCTGGGGATAGGCCACAGCGGCGCTGAGGCGCGGCTGCTCGCTGGGCAGGGCCACAGCGAAGCTCACGCCCTGCTGGACGGTGAGCGGTGCTGCCAGGGTCTGCAGCGGCTCCCGCTCGCCGATCTCGTGCAGGCCCGCCGTCGCAATCGCCTCCACCCAGGGCAGGCCGGAGCCATCGAGTAGCGGGATTTCTTCCCCCTCAACCAGGATGTCCACGTGACTCAGTCCCGTGCCCACCAGCGCTGCCAGTAGGTGTTCCACGGTGGCCAGGCGGCCCTGATCGAAGCGCAGCGCCGTGCATAGACGTGTGTCGGCCACCTGGCGGGGGTGGAGAGGCACTGGAGGTTGGCTGGGCTGATCCAGCCAGCCCACCGCGAACCCCGGGCGCTCGGTGGGCTCCAGGCGCACCCGTGCCACCGCACCACTGTGCAGGCCCACACCGGTGATCTCGACCGGGGAAGCCAGCGTCCAGGCACGGGCATAGTCCGCCGGCCACGGGCTCATCAGAACTTCCAGCCCACGCCGAGGTTGAAACGCCACTCGCCGGTGAAATCACGGCTGGCAACCTCCAGGCGCAGGGGCCCCACCGGTGTGGTCACGATCAGGCCGGTGCCCACCGAGAAGCCACTGCCGGGTTTGCCCAGCAGCCCACCGGGGTTGCCCGGCACGTTCGCCTGGGTACCGAAGGTGGTGCCGCCATCGATGAACAGCTCACCACTCACCACGCTGAACAGCGGGAAGCGGTACTCGATCGTGGCTTCACCAAAGCTGCGCCCCACCCCGAGGTCACAGTCGAAAAAGCCCCGCACCGAATTGGAGCCGCCCAGGCAGAAGGCTTCATAAGGGGGCAGCGAACCGATCGTGGAACCGGCGGACACCTGGAAGGCCAGAGCCTGCTTGCAGTCGAAGGGCTCACCTGGACGGGGTCGGCAACCCTTGTAGAACCTCAGCCAGTTGACCGGGATGAAGTGGGAGTAGCTGCCCCGGACCCGGTTGAAGGTGGGGGAATCGGGGCCCACCGATACGAACTGTTCGGTGCTCAGAGAGAGAAAGTTGCCGTCGGTTGGGTTACGGGGATCGTTGAGGGTGTTGCGAGTGGCGGCGAAGCGGATACCCACCAGCTGGTTGGTGGTGGCACAGTTGAAGGCGATGCAGATGACGTCTTCGGTGGGGGCACTGCGGCCGTTGAAGTTGTTGGTACTCACGCCGAAAGGCATGGACGTACCGCCGAAGTTGATCGGCCGCACCTCCTGGACGCTGGCACCCACCACGACGCTCCAGGTGGCCCGCTTGAAGGGATCGCCGCCGTTGAGCGGACGGGCGAACTGGAAGTTGCCGCCGATGCGCTGCAACACCACCGAGTTGCCGTCAAAGTCGAACCAGCTCGTCTCGGGGAAGGCGTTCTCAGCGGAATCCACCGAGTTGAAGCTGCGGTCGGCGGGGTTATTGGAATCGTTGATGTTGAAGGCCACATCGGTGCCCGGCGCCTTGTAGAAGTCGGAGGCGGTGTTGATGTTGCCGCCGTCCTGCGACTGGAAGATCTGGGGCACGTCGCGGCTGACAAACAGTCGGGCGCGAAACGCGGTGCGGAACCGGTCGCCCTTGATCCAGGGATCGGTGAAGGAGAGATCGGTGAGGGCGCCGAACTGGCCGTAGGTGAAGTTCAGCGCCAGGTCCCAGGCACGGCCAAGCAGGTTGCTGTCCTGCAACTGCACCTGACCGAACACCCCCTGGCTCTGGCTGTAGCCGAGGCCGCCGGAGAGTGAACCGGTGGACTGCTCCACGATCCCGAGCACGATCACCACTTCGCCGGGCTGGGCCGGCACCGGCCGCAGGGTCACCTTGATGTCACCGAACAGGCCGGTGCCATAGAGGCGTTTGATGTCGTCTTCCAGCTGGCGGCGGTTGAAGATCTCGCCCTGCTCGATCGAGATCTCCCGGGTGATCACCCATGGCTTGGTCTTGCCACGGATCAGCTCGTTCTTGTCGTTGGTGGCGGAACCCTCCTTGTTGAGGAACTGCACCTCCACGCCCTGCACGGTGCCTTCCCGCACCGTGAGCTCCACCACGCCCTCGGGGCTGACGCGGTTGGGGCCGGTGATCCGGGCCAGGGAGTAGCCCTGGTCGGCGTACCACTTCTGGAGCTCGTCGATGCGGCCCTTGAGCACATTGAGATTCAGGGTCTTGCCGTAATCGGGGGCGAAGGTCTCCTGAATCACCTGAGGCGGCAGCTTGGCCTTGGGCGTGTCCAGCGCCACCTGGGAGAGCACGGGGTTGGCCGTGGTGATCACCACCACCTGCACGCCCAGGGGGCCGTCCTTGGGCTGGATGCGCACATCGGAGAACCAGCCGCTGGCATAGATGGCCGACAGGTCGGTCTGCAGCTCAGAGCGGGTGACCCGGCTGCCGGGACGCACCGTCATGGCGTCGTAGACGGCGAGTTCAAGCCGCTCCCGCTCCGGGTGGCCGTCCAGGCCCTCCACCACCACCTCGCTGATCAATACGCGCGGTTCGCTGGGGGAGGCTGGCGGAGCAATCTCCGCCGCCGGGGCCGGAGTGGCAGAGGGAGCCTCGGCGGGTGCGGGCTGGGCGGCAGGGTCGGGGCTGGCCGGGGCTCCGGAGGCCGGTGGGGTGGCCTGAGCCTGGAGAACACCGGACGGAGCCTGCGGGTTCCCGGCCGTCGGTGCCAGAGCACCAGAGGTGGTTGCAGTTCTGGAAGTGGCCGGTGATGTGGCAGCAGCTGCAGCACCAGCAACCGGCTTGGCTTCAGTGCTGGCCGGTGCCAGCAAGGTGGCGCCGCCCAGCAGCGGCAGACTCAGGGCGAGGGCCACGGAGTTGGGGCGGCGCGCCAATACGGAGAGGAGATCGCCGGTGAGGGCGTTGCGGGGGACACCCATGGTTCTCCGGAAGAAGGCGGACGGGCCGCAAATTGGCGTGACCTTACCCGTAGACCCGGGGGGAAGGGCAAACCCCTTGGACCCGTTTGAGGACCTCCCCATAGGCCTCGATCACGCCGCCGAGGTCCTGGCGGAAGCGGTCCTTGTCCAGAATCCGGTCGCTGGCGTCCTCAGTGGCGAGGTCCCAGAGCCGGCAGGTGTCCGGGCTGATCTCATCGGCCACCACCAGCTGCTGGTCTGCCGTGAAGCCAAGCTCCAGCTTGAAATCCACCAGTTCGAGTCCTACGCCGGCGAACAACGGGCGGAGCACACCATTCACCCGGTGGGCGAGGGCCTCCAGATCGGCGCGCTGCTGCGCCGTGACCAGCGCCAGCCTCGCCAGCCGTGCCTCGCTCAGAAACGGATCGCCGTAGGCATCGTCCTTGTAATAAAGATCCAGCAGCGGTGGCTCCAGGGGGGTACCGGGCGCGATCGGCATCTCCCGGCAGAGGGAACCGGCCGCGCGGTTTCGGATCACCACCTCCAGGGGAATCACCGCCACGGGCCGCACCAGCATCCAGGAGCTGCCCTCCACACCCAGGTAGTGGGTGGGAACGCCGGCGGCCTCGAGCGCTTCGAACAGCAGCGCGGAGATGCGGCAGTTGAGGGCGCCCTTCCCCTGCAGCTGCGCTTTCTTCAGCGCATTGAAGGCAGTGGCGTCGTCCTTGTAGTCCACCGCCACCAGGTCGGGGTCCTGGGTGGCGAACACCCGCTTGGCCTTGCCCTCATACAGGAGCGCACCGATCGAAAAGGCCGTCATGGCAGGAGGGAGTTGGGTGGTGGGGTAGGGCTGGGTGCGGGTGCGGGGCTGGCGTGCCCACCGGCGGCCCGGGGGGAGCGCAGCTCACGTTCAAGAGCAGCGGCGCGTTGCTTCGCCTCGGGATTGGCGCGCTCCAGCAGCCATTCGCCATAGGCGTCGTCGATGCGACGGGCGAGCCTCAGGCGCCGATCGGCGGCCGCGCGCGGATCGGCACCGGCTGCGCGCTGCACGAACTGCTGTAGATCCAGCAGCTGCGCCGCCAGCCCCCAGGCCCCATCCGCAGCCGCCTGGTTGAGGGCCAGCTCCAGCAGGGCATTGCGCTCAGCCAGCGGCACCGCCACCAGCAAGATCACCGCCCGCTCCAGCCGCTCGGCCGCCACCGTGCCGGGCAGCCGTCCGGCCAGCAGCACCTCCGCCGCCTCCCGCGAGCGGCCCAGCACCTCCAGGTGGCCGGCGAGTACATCAAGGGCCGAGCGGGTGTCGAGACTGCCGTCTTCGCGTAGCCGCAGGGGCAGGGGCATCGTTTCGAGCTGGGCGACGCGGCCCGCCGCCAGCCGCCGCAGCGCCTCGGCGGCCCGGCGGTGATCGAGGGCGGCGTTGGCGGCGCGCCACTGCTGCACCAGCCACTGCTCCCGCTCGCGGCCCTGCCCGGGGCCGTAGCGGTCGAGCACGGTGAGCGCCGACTCTGGTGCCAGGCAGCTGATCAGGGCATTGGCATTGACCAGGATCACGGCGAAGGGCTGGGGCGCCGGGCGCATCGTCACCAGGCGCTCACGCAGCAGCCGCAGCCGGTCGCTGCGATCGAACCGGGCGGAGTCCTGACAGGCCCGCTCGAGGGCCGCGAAATCCTCGGAGCGCAGCGCAGCATCGAAGTCCTCGTCGGGCATTCCCGGCAGTACCCCAGGCCCCGGGACCGCAGGCGTCACCGGGGCCTGGGGCGTGGCCAGTTCTGCAGCCATCGGCGGAGCCTGGGCCGCCGGGGCAGCAGACCCGGGCTGGCGCTGGGCTGGGAGCGCAGTCTGAGCCTGGATGGGAACGTGGCCGGCGATGACCAACCCGGCCATCAGCAGCAGGGCAAGCCTTCGGCGGGGACCCACCGGCATGTAAAGAGGAAGGGTCACGGCAGGCGGCCACCGGGCCACAACCTAAGGGAACCGCCCCCCATCACCCGCTCCGCTCCATGTCCGCACCCCTGACCGATGGCCTGCCGTCTCCACGCCGGGTGCTGGTGGTGGGGGCGGGGGGCCGGGAGAACGCCCTGGGCTGGGCCCTGCGGCGCTGCCGCGGCGTGGAACGGGTGTGGGTAGCCCCGGGTAACGGCGGCACCGCCGGACAGGAGGGCTGCGAGCCGCTGCCGATCGCCGAGAGCGATGGGCCTGGGCTGGTCGCCGCCTGCCTGGAGCGGCAGGTGGATCTGGTGGTGGTGGGCCCGGAAGCACCCCTGGCCGCTGGCCTCGCCGACGAGCTGCGCGCCGCCGGACTGGCGGTGTTCGGTCCAGGGGCAGGCGGCGCCCAACTGGAGGCCAGCAAGCAATGGGCGAAGGCGCTGATGCAGGAGGCCGGCGTGCCCACGGCGGGCTACTGGGCCGCCACCAGCCGCGAGCAGGCGCTGCAGGCCCTGGAGTCCCATGGCCGGCCCCTGGTGGTGAAGGCCGATGGGCTGGCGGCCGGCAAAGGGGTGACGGTGGCCGACAGCCTTGAGGAGGCCCGTGCCGCGATCGAGGAGATCTTTGCGGGGCGCTTCGGCAGTGCCGGCGACGCCCTGGTGCTGGAGGAGCGCCTGAGCGGACCGGAGGTGTCGGTGTTCGCGCTCACCGACGGGGAGCGCATGGTGCTGCTGCCTCCCGCTCAGGACCACAAGCGCATCGGCGAAGGGGACACCGGCGCAAACACGGGCGGCATGGGGGCCTATGCGCCGGCCCCCCTGCTGGACGCTGCCGGGCTCGAGCTGGTGCGTCAGCAGGTGCTGCTGCCGATCCTGGCCACCCTGCGGGGCCGGGGCATCGATTACCGCGGCGTGATCTACGCGGGCCTGATGCTCACCGACGACGGACCGAAGGTGATCGAATTCAACTGCCGCTTCGGCGATCCCGAGTGCCAGACGCTGATGCCCCTGCTGGGCGATGAACTGGCCGAGGTGCTGATGGCCTGTGCCAGCGGCCGCCTTGATGCCGCCCCGCCGCTCACGATCTCGGGCCGCTGCAGCGCCTGCGTCGTGGCTGCCGCCGCCGGCTACCCCGGACCGGTGCGCAGCGGTGACGCGATCACCACCAGCCTTACGCCGGATCCGGATCTGCAGCTCTTCCATGCCGGTAGCCGGGCCGGCGCCGATGGTGTGTGCGTCACGGCAGGAGGTCGGGTGCTGGCGGTGGTGGCGCAGGCCGACGATTTCGATGCGGCCTTCGCCGCCGCTTACGGCGGCCTGGAGCAGGTGCACTTCGAAGGCCTCAGCTTCCGGCGTGACATCGGCCACCAGGTGCGCCGCCCCTAGGGTGCGTCTATCCGACGGTTCCGCGCGTGACCGCCGAGCTTCCGCCCTCTTCTGACCGGCCGGTGTCTGCCTCTCCAGCCTCCGCCCCGACCCCTCCGTCCCCTGCCCCCGCTCGCGGCGCCACCACTGGCGCGGCCGCCATCCCGCTCAGCTGGCAGCAGCGGCTCGGCCTGTGGTGGGCCGAATTCAGCCTGCAGACCAAGCTGCTGGCTGTGGCCACCCTGGTGGTGAGCCTGATGATGACCAGCATCACCTTCATCGCGCTCAACGGCATCCAACGCGATGCGCGCATGAGCGACACCCGCTTCGCCCGCGACCTGGGTCTGCTGCTGGCCGCGAACGTCACCCCGCTGGTGGCCGAAGCCAACGACCGCGAACTGGCGGCGGTGGCGGAGCGCTTCTGGCGCTCGAGCCGAAGCCTGCGTTACATCTTCTTCGCCGATCCCGATGGAGTGATCTACCTCGGCATCCCGATCGGCGGCAGCAACGGCAGCAGTGAACTGCTGCTCAGCCGCCGGCTTGAACTGCCCGCCGATCTGCAACGCCGTTCCCAGAATCCGCTGATCCGTCAGCACCTCAGCCCAGACGGCCAGGTGACCGATGTGTTCGTGCCGATGGTGAGCGAAGGGCGCTACCTCGGCGTGCTCGCGCTTGGTATCAATCCCAATGAAGCGGTGCTGGCCAGTGCGGCATTGACGCGGGAAGTCACCGTGGCGGTGTTCATCTCGATCTGGGTGCTGGTGATCCTCGGGGCAGTGTTCAACGCGCTCACGATCACCCGCCCGGTGAAGGAATTGCTGCGTGGCGTGCGGGCGATCGCCGGCGGTGATTTCCAGGCCCGCATCGCCCTGCCTGTGGGCGGCGAGCTGGGGGAACTGCTGAATGGTTTCAACGACATGGCCTCCCAGCTGGAGGTGTACGACGCCGCCAACATCGAGGAACTCACCGCCGCCCAGGTGAAACAGCAGACCCTGATCGCCAGCATGGCCGACGGCGCTGCCCTGCTCGATGGCGATGGTCAGATCGTGCTGGTGAATCCCACGGCCCGCCGCCTGTTCCGCTGGGAAGGCCGCAACCTGGAAGGCAGTGATCTCTGCAGCGAACTGCCAGATCTGCTGGCGATGGAACTGCAAGCCCCGCTTGATGGCTTGCTGGCCGGTGAGCGGGACAGCTGCGATGTGCGCTGCACGTTCGGCGAGCCGCCCCGCACCCTGCGCATCGTGCTGCAGAGCGTGCGTGATGCCAGCGGCGAAAGCCTGAAGGGGATTGCCATGACGATCCAGGACCTCACCCGGGAAGTGGAACTGAACGCCGCCCAGAGCCGCTTCATCAGCAATGTGTCGCATGAATTGCGCACGCCGCTGTTCAACATCAAGAGCTATGTGGAAACCCTCCACGACATGCGTGACCAGCTGAGTGAGGAGGAAACCCAGGAGTTCCTCGGCATCGCCAACGCTGAAACCGATCGTCTCACACGCCTCGTGAACGATGTTCTCGATCTGTCGAGGCTGGAATCCGACCGTACCTGGGTGCTGGAGCCGATTGAACTGCGCCCGGCGATCGAGCAGACCCTTCGCAATTACCGCCTCAATGCCGATGAGAAAGGGGTGACGCTGGCGATGGATGTGGACGCCCAGTTGCCCCGCGTACGTGGCAACTGGGACCTCCTGCTTCAGGTCTTCGACAACCTGGTGGGCAATGGGCTCAAGTTCACCCAGCCGGGTGGCTGCTTGAGGCTGCGCGCCTATCCGTGGCCTGATTCCTGCCACATCGACCTCTCCATCCCCGTCCATGACAAAGACAGCCTCAGCTGCGGTCTGTCTTCACCCCTGCCGCGGCTGCGGGTGGAGATCGCCGACACGGGAGCCGGCATCTCCCGCGAAGACCAGGCCCGGATCTTCGATCGCTTCTACCGGGTCGAGAATGCCGTGCACACCGAAGTGGGAACCGGTCTGGGGCTATCGATCGTGAGAGGCATCATTGAAAAGCACGGTAGCCGCATCCACATGGTGAGCGAACTGGGAGTTGGCACCACCTTCTGGTTCGATCTACCCCTGGAGCAAGCCGACAGCGATGAACTGGCGATTGCAGGCGAGCGAAGTAACGCAGCCGCCGCCACGTCTACATTCAGTGCTGCGTTCTCACAGCCATCACCACCCGCTGCCAGTGCTGCCTGAGATCTGGATCAGAACGGAGATCCCGATCAGAAAGCGTCATCCTCCACACCGCGCACAATGCGGGAGAGTTCCACCCGTTCATCGGAGGTGACACGGTGGGGCACGCCGCTGATGATACGCTCGAAATTGGAGAAGGAATCGCGTATTTCTGGGCCGTTGCCTGTGATCACGAATTCACGGATGCCCTTGTCGTGCCAGGAGCCACGCATCTTGAACACGTTGATCGCGCGGGCCATCTCACCGCGGATCTCCACATACTGCAGCAGCAGAATCGTATCAGTGATCGTGGAGATGTGGGAATCCGTGATGGAGTGACTCCCCATGAATTCTTCGGAGGTGTTGGTGAAGAAGCCAGCAATCTCTTCCTGCTTCGCGTATCCCGTCACGCCGATCACAAACTGCCGGAAAGCGTTGTGGCTCACCCCACGGGAGAGGGCCGATAGCGAATCAATCGCCATTCTGGAGGGCTTGAACTCGGCAATCTCGGTTTTGATGATCTGGAGATGATCTTCCAGGCCGGTGGATTCTGGATAAGCACAGATGATCTTGAGCATGCCATCTTGCTCCATCTGCTCAAAGTCAATGCCCCAGCTGGTGGCATTGCGAAGCAATTGCGCCCTTGACTCTTCGTAGGCAAAGAGGATGGCCCGTTCTTTGTTTCTGTAGGCGTTTTCAATGAACTTGCTCACCAGCAGTGTCTTGCCAGTGCCGGTGGCACCGGTGGCGAGGATGATCGAATCCTTGAAGAAACCACCGCCACACATCTCATCGAGGCGCGGTACTCCCGAGCTCAGGCGCACATTTGAAGAACGCTGCGTGAGGCGCATCGCGCCCAGCGGGAAAATCGCTACACCCTGTGGCCCCATGGTGAAGGGGAACTCTCCTTTCATGTGGGTGGTTCCCCTCAGCTTGAGGATCTCCACCGTGCGGCGGCGGCGCTCCACATCCAGGACATTGCGCAGAATGATCACGTTGTCGGAGACAAACTCTTCGACGCCGTATCTGGCGATTGGGCCGTACTCATCGATGCGTTCGGTGGTCATCACCGTAGTGACGCCGATTTCTTTGAGCCGGGCAATCAGGCGGAAAATCTCCCGACGCACCACCGACACAGCATCATATTGCTGGAAAACCGCCGTGATTGAATCGATGGCCACGCGCCGGGCCTTGTATTTTCTGATCGCATAGTTGATTCGCTCAATCAATCCCGAGAGATCGAAGCTTCCAGCCACATCCTGGCCATCGGGGTCCGGGGAAGCATCAAGGATGAACAACTTGCCTTGATCCACCAGCTCCTGCAGATTCCAACCAAAGCTGGAAGCATTGCGGATGATGTCCCGGGGCGATTCCTCAAAGGTAACGAAGATGCCTGGCTCATCAAAATGATGAATGCCGTTGTAGAGAAAGTGCAGCGAGAAAACGGTCTTGCCCGTTCCGGATGTGCCGCTGATCAGCGTGGAACGCCCAATCGGCAGGCCGCCCTGGCAAATGTCATCAAGGCCTTCCACCCCGGTCGGAAGCTTCTGAACCTGCATCTGCGAATGGGGATGGGAAGGAGAATCCGTCATGGCTGGTCAGGTGCCTGCATCAACCTAAGGCCCAGCTGAACAAAGCCCGGAAATTACTAGGAGGATCTACAGAATCTGGCCCGTGCCACCGGCATCATCAGCCTGGGGTTCAGGATTGAAGAGATCATTTTCGGTGAGCTCGTCGTAAAGCAAATCAAGGCCGATCAGCACCCGCTCCCGATCAGAGAGATCGCCGATGATGCGTCGCACCGGCGGTGGGAGGATCTTGGCGAGCGTGGGGGTGGCCAGAATCTTGTCGTCTTCGGCCAGCTGGGGGTTCTTGAGCACATCAATCACCTTCAGGGCATACACCCCCTTGAACTCCTGCTCCAGAATGTTGCGCAGGGTCTTGAGGGCGCGCATGGAATTGGGAGTGTTCCCCGCCACATAGAGCTTGAGGATGTAGGTCTTGCGAATGCTCAAGGGTGCACCTCAGAAGGTTGGTTGGATCGAAGGTCCTGAAGCGTGGTGGCAGCGACGGCGCGCGGCCCTGGGGCCGGCTCGTTGACGGGCAGGGATCGACGGTACATCTCGCAGAGATGGGCCATCACGTCAAGGAGGGCCAGGCGGTAATCACGAAGAAAATCGTCTTTCTGTCCTTTGAGCTTGAGCAATTTCCAGAATTCGTCGATCAGATTTGCATGGATGGCCACGGTCTTGGTGATGGAGAGATCACTGAAAAATGCGGTGTTCACGAAGCTTTCCAATGCCTGATTCGCTGCGGCCTCGTCCTTGAAGTAGCTCACCAGCAGATCTCTGTACGTGCGCTCCAGGGAGAGAAACAACTCCTTCTGCTCCAGGGGAGGCAGATTGCGGAGAAACCGCGAAGGGTCCCTCTTATAGAAAACCCCCAGATAGCCAAGCCGCTCCTGCAGGCGGCTTGACAGCCTCCAGGAGCCATCGCCGCCGGGCTCGCTCGGTAGAGTCCCCTCCACGTTGCCACGTCGCAGGAAGCGGGAGATCGCCGCATCCAGGCTGTAGCTGAGCTGTTCCAGTTGGTCGGCGGGCAGATGCACCTCGGCATCGTGGTAATCCAGCTGCCCACTCACCGGGCCCACCACCACGGCGGGAAGCAGCAAACCCTGATGGCGTAAATCATCGAGTGCCTCAGGCAGGGCACCCTGTTCCAGCAGCACCGCGTCAAAGTTCTCCCAGCTCTCGGCCAGCAACGCGCAGGGGTCAGGGGCCAGGCCGAGCGCCACCACGTCGTAGCGCCCCTCCTGCAGCCACTGCCCGCAGGCAGCATCAAGGCCGGGATCGCGAATCAGCGAGGCGATCGTGAAGGCCGGCTGGGACATGCGGCGCGTGGAACCACGTTTGGGAGACCTTAAGGTTGACGGGCGGGGCTCTGGGAGTGGAGGATGGACACTTGTCCATTCTTCAGGATGTGCGCCAGGCCTGAATGCCGAGCCGTCCGGTGATCCCCAACAGGGTCGCTGGCCAGGAGCGGGCAGCCTGTCCACGCCTTCGCACCCATGAGCACCACCCCCGCCACCGGCACCTCAGCGCCGAGCACAGACTCTCCAGCGCCGGGCGCCGGCACCTACGTGATCGCCGAGGCCTCAGGCCAGCAGTTCTGGCTCCAGCCGAACCGCTACTACGACCTTGACCGCATCGCGGCAGAGGTCGACGAGAGCGTCACCCTGGAGAACGTGCTGCTCGTGCGTGACGCCAGCGGCGCCACCACACTGGGCCACCCTTATGTGAGCGGTGTCACCGTTCAGCTCAAGGTGCTTGAGCATCGCCGCGGCCCCAAGATCATCGTCTACAAAATGCGGCCCAAGAAGAAAACCCGCCGCAAAAACGGCCACCGCCAGGAGCTCACCCGTGTGCGGGTCGAGTCGATCACCGTGGCGGGCAAGGCGCTCGCCTGATCCCGGCTCCACTTCCTCCTTCTTTCGCCCACCCTTCGTTTTCTCGCCCCCATGGCCCACAAGAAAGGCACAGGCTCCACCCGCAACGGCCGCGATTCCAATTCCAAACGGCTGGGTGTCAAGCGTTATGGCGGTGAAACCGTGAGCGCCGGTTCGATCCTGATCCGTCAGCGCGGCACCTCCGTGCTGCCTGGCAACAACGTCGGCCGCGGCTCCGACGACACCCTCTTTGCCCTCATCGATGGCGTCGTGAACTTCGAGACCATCAAGCGCGGCCTCCGCAACCGCAAGCGCATCCACGTGGCCCTGGGCTGAACGCCAACGGCCAGCCTTGGCCTTGAACACACAGGCCAGGGCTGGCTGGGCTCAACGCAAAAGGCCCATCTTTCCTGAAAGCCACAGGACTGCAGCACAAGACCGGGACTGCTGTTTCTCCAGCCTCCCGGTCTTTTCGTTTGGGTGCCAGCCTGGTGCGTGTGCACACCCGGGTGCGAGAGGATCTGGCTCCGCTGTGGTGTCTGGCTTCGCTCCGGCGTCAGTCTTTCGCCTCCGCCTCCGCGCATGCGGCGGTCACCAGGCTGGTCAATCGGCGAGGCGATAGGCCCTGGTGGTGATCAGGAAGGGGTGGAACACCTCAAGGAAGCGGCTCTGGAGTTTGCGGAAGAAACACTCCACCAGTTGCGGGTCATCGAAGTGGAACGGATACTCGCCAGCGAAGCCCTTGAAGAAATACCAGTTGAGCAGGGCCACCGCCTCCTTCGACATGCGTGAGGCGAACACCTCCAGCTGATCGGCCGGATGGCTCAGGTGCTCCAGCACATCCAGGCAGACGATGGTGTCGAACGCGGCCGGCAGGGCCGGATCGCTCAGATCGCGGCAGAAGCCGAGGCGATGGGCGAGGCCCAGGGCTTCCGCCCGCTGGCGCACGAACGCCCGGTTGTCGGGGTTGAGGTCCACGAACCACACCCGCTCCACCTGGGGCAGCGCCGCCGCCGCCAGGGCATGGGTGCCGATGCCGCCGCCGAAGTCGAGCACCTGGCCCCGGGCCAGATGCTGCTGCAGGCGCAGGGTGTCGGCGATGTAATCGCCGCTGCCCAGGTGCCAGGCCGAAAGCTCGAGCAGGTGGCCGTGGCCCACCGTTTCCTCGTAGAAGGCCTCCACCCGTTCCGGGTCGAAGCCGGTGGCGCCGGGGTGCAGGGCGGCCAGGTCGCTGCGGCTGTGGGCCAGGCGCTGCTCCAGTTCGCCGGGGCTCAGCTGCACGTAGGCCGCCAGCTGGTCGAACAGGCCGAAGCCGTCCCGCAGGAACCGCTCCACATCGAGGCTGGGCAGCACCGATGGGGCCGTCATGGTCTGGGTTGACTCGGACACTCCTGGTCCCCTTGGCAGACCGTCAGGGTAAGGGGCCGCCGCTCACGGCCGGCTCAGCGCCGGGGCTGAGGGAGCGGGAGGGGGCGGGGGTCTTCATGGCCCAGTTCCACCCCGTCGCCGGGCACCTCAAGCCAGCGCCGCAGCCAGCCCACCAGGAGGTAGAAGGGCAGGGTGTCGAGCAGGGCGGCCAGAAACTTGAACAGGTAGCCGCTGAGGATGAACGCCCACAGCTGGGGCAGCACCGGCTCACCAGAACGGATCGGCAGCACATGGGCGGCGTAGTGGCTGATCAACACCACCGCTGTGGTGTCCACCAGCTGGCTGACCAGGGTGGAGCCGTTGTTGCGCAGCCAGAGGGCCTTGCCGCCGCTGAAGCGCTTCCAGAAATGGAAAAGGCGCACGTCGGTGAACTGGGCCGCCAGGTACGCCACCATGGAGGCCCCCACGGCGCCGAAGGCCAGGCGCCGCATCTCGAAGAAGGTGCTGGAGTCGGTGCCGGCCAGGCCAGGTAGCACCCCTCCAAGCCAGAGGATGAGCACGATCCATCCGTTGAGCAGCAGCCCCACCCACACCACCTGTCCCGCCTTCTGCTCGCCCCAGATCTCGCTGATCAGATCGGTGCAGAGGAAGGTGACCGGATAGGGCAGGGCACCCACCGCCACCACGATCGGCCAGCCGCCGATCGAGCCCAGGCTCAGGAAGCGCGTGAGGCCGAGGATGTTGAGCATGCCCATGGTGCCGAGGAAGAGGCCGGCCAGCACCAGGAAGGCCAGATCACGGCGGTGTTGCACAGGCACAGACGCGGTACCGGGGGAACAGGCACCCCAGCCTGAAGCCCCGCCTGGCTCCTGCCACCCCCTGGCGGCGATGATGCACCGCCGCCGGCCTTCCCTTTCCCGGCGTTTGCCATCTGCAGCGATGTCGCGGTGACCGCCTCCCCTTCGCCCTGCGGCTTCCTGGTGCTCGACAAGCCGGCAGGTCTCACCTCCCACGCCTGCGTGGCCAGGGTGCGCCGCTGCTACGGGCTCAAGCGGGTCGGCCACGGCGGCACCCTCGATCCTGCCGTCACCGGCGTGTTGCCTCTGGCACTGGGCGCCGCCACGCGCCTGCTGCCCTACCTGCCGAGTGGCAAGGCCTACCGCGGCATGATCCAGCTCGGCTGGCGCACCAGCAGCGACGACCTCAGCGGTGAGTTGCTGGAGCGCCGTCCGGTGCCCGCCCTCAGCCACGACGACCTGGACGCCTGCCTGGAGCGCTTCCGCGGTTCGATCCTGCAGCAACCGCCCCAGGTGTCGGCGGTGCACGTGGATGGGGAGCGGGCGTATGTGCGGGCGCGGCGGGGCGAAACGATGGAGCTGGCGGCGCGGCCGGTGCAGATCGATGCGCTTGAGCTGCTGAGCTGGGAGCCCGCCAGCCAGCAGCTGGAGCTGGCGGTGCGCTGTTCCGCTGGCACCTACATCCGCTCCCTGGCGAGGGACCTGGGCGACGCCCTGGGTTGCGGTGGCACCCTGGCCAGCCTGCGTCGCACCGAAGCGCTCGGCTTTTCTCTGAGTGGCAGCGTCAGCCTGGAGGCGCTCGAGAGCGGGGCGCCCCTGCCGGCTCTCGACAATCCACTCCAGCCGCTCAGGCACCTGCCCTCGCGACAGCTGGATGCGGCGGATCTGGCAGGCTGGCGCTGCGGCCGCAGCCTCTGCGCCAGCGCCGTCTCCAGCCCCGATCGGCCCGGTTTCGATCCCAGCGTGCTCGACCAGCCCGTGGTGATCCTCGATCCGCAGGGCCACCTGGCCGGCATGGCCCGCACCGCCCCGGGCGGTCGCCTGCAACCGCGGCTGGTGTTCGACGCGGCCGGCTAAGGCCGCCGCGTCGGCGCTTCCCTCCCGATCCCGCACCCAGCACCCAGCCATGGCCGGCCACAGCAAATGGAGCCAGATCAAACGCCAGAAGGCGGTGGTCGATGCCAAACGCGGCGTGGTGTTCACCCGCCTGGCCCGGGAAATCAGCGTGGCCGCCCGCGCCGGGGCCGATCCGGCCGGCAACTTCCAGCTGCGGACGGCCCTGGAGAAGGCCAGAGCCGCCGGGCTGCCCAACACCAACATCGAGCGGGCAATCGCCAAGGGAGCTGGCCAGGGCAGTGGTGACGGCGATCAGTTTCAGGAGGTCCGCTACGAGGGCTATGGCCCCGGCGGGGTGGCCGTGCTGGTGGAGGCGCTCACCGACAACCGCAACCGCACGGCGGCGGACCTGCGCCTGGCCTTCAGCAAGCACGGGGGCAACCTGGGCGATGTGGGCTGTGTGGGGTACCTGTTCGAGCACCGCGGCGTGGTGCGGATCGCGCAGCCCCACCTTGAGGAGAACGCCCTGCTGGAGAGCCTGCTGGCCTTGGAGATGGCAGGCGGTCCCGCCGCGCTCACCTACACGTTCGAGCCAGCGGCAGGGGGGACGGCAGCCGGCAAGGGCGAACCTGCTGGGGGGGGAGGTCGTGGTGGAGCTGGAGCTGGCGACGCCTCCGCGGAAGTGGTGTGCAGTTATGCCGACCTGGAGGGCCTGCAGGATGCCCTGCGGCACCAGGGCTGGAGCGTGCAGGGCTGGGAGCACCGCTGGATCCCATCCACCACCTGCCGCCTGGAGGAGTCCGAGGCGCTGCGCCACTGCCTGCGCATGCTCGATGCCCTCGACGACCTCGATGACGTCCGCAGCGTGACCGCCAACCTGGAGGCCGACGAGGCCCTGATCGAAGCGTTCCTGGCGTAATGGCTGGCCTGCCGTCGCTGGCGGGGAGGTGAGCCGGCAGGTGCTGGCTTCAGCCAGTGAGCGCAGCCCGGTCGACCATCAGCCGGAGCCGGGGGTGCTGCTGCAGCCAGCTGGCCGGCAGCTGGGCGTTGGGGGGCTCCTGCAGTAGCCGTCTCAGGATCGGCCCTTTGGAAGAGCCACTCACCACCAGCAGGATCCGCTGCGCCGCCAGGATCTCCGCCAGACCGAGCGTGATCGCCCACCGCGGCACGGCCTCTGGATCACCGCCGAACGCCGGGGCGTTCTGGGCGCGGGTGGCGGCATCGAGCTCCACCACATGACAGCGCTGGCTGGCCTCACAGGGGGGTTCGTTGAAGCCCACATGGCCGTTGTTGCCGAGCCCCAGCAGCTGGAGGCCGATGCCGCCGGCCTCCTCCAGCGTGGTGCTGTAGCGGACGGCTTCGGCCTGAGCGTCGGCGGCCAGGCCATCAGGCAGGGCCACCTGCTCCGGAGCGAGACCAAGCGGTGCGATCAGCCGGGCCTCCATCTCAGCAGCGAAGCTGCGGGGATCGTGCCGGGGCAGCCCCACGTAGGCATCGAGGTTGAAGCTGCGCCATCCGGCCAGCAGGCGGGCCCGCTCTGCAGGCGGCAGCGCCGCGATGCGCTGCCGCAGGGCGCCGTACACCGCCACCATCGTGCGGCCCGTGGCCAGCCCCAGCGGCAGGGCCTGAGGGCGCAGCAACTGGTCGAACAGGGCCTCTGCCACCGCCTCGCTCAGTTGCTCCCCATCCGGAAAGACCTCCAGCCGGTGGTGCCAACCGGGGATCGGAGCGATGGATTCAGGGCAAAGAGAGGGTAGGGCCAGCGCGCTCAGAGGCGAGCGGAACGCAGGGCCGCGTGGCGGGGACTCCATGGTGAGGAGCCTGATGCAGAGCCCGCATCCGCCGCCAGTCGTGGTGTGGCGATGTCACCGTACGGACGCAGTTGGGCGCCGCGGTAGTAGTGGCGGAGAATCTCCTGGAAGCTGCTGCCTCGCTGGGCCATAGCAAGGGCCCCCCACTGGCTCATGCCCACCCCGTGGCCGAAGCCCCGTCCCACTGCCACCAGTGTGGGGTTGCGGGGAGGTAGCAGCGGCGGCGGCGCAGGCAGCGAGAGCAGCACGCCCGTGGCCGACAACCAGGTGGAAGGCGGCACCTGAGGCTCAGTGAAGCTGAAGGGGGCTGCCTCGAAACGCACCAGCGTGCTCTTCAGGCCCAGCCGGCTGCGCAGCTCCGCCCCACTCACCAGAAGCTGGCCACTGGGGCCCACCACGCGGGCCTGCCGCACCCTGCCACTGGCGGTGGTGGAGAGGATGTCGATGCGCTGCACCCCGCCCAGTTCGGCGAAGGCGCGGGCCAGCAGCGGCGGCGGCAGTTCCTGGCGCCAGCGGCTCACCGGTGAGGCCTCATCGAAGTCGGCGACGCTCACCAGATAGGGCATCTGGCGCTGCCACAGATCGCCGCTGTTTTCGGTGGTGCCACCGGCACTGCTGTGGAACACCGCATTGATCAGGGCGTCCTGGTGGGTCAGCACCAATCCGCGGGTGCCGCGCACCGCCTCCCTGGTGGACGCGGTCTCCGCCTCCACCCCTTTGTAGACCTGGCTGCTGACGGTGGCCTTGAGGTCGAAGGGCTGGTCGGGGCGGCGCTGGCGGAGGGCGTAGGTGCGCGCCGCCACGGCCTGGGCCCGCAGGGCCTCCAGGGGCCAGCTGGCGGGCATCTCGCTTCCCACCACGCTGGGAAGGTAGGTCTCGAGGGCGACCACATTGACCACTCGCAACGCGGAGGCGGCCGGGCGCACCACCAGCCGTCCCCGGTAGGCGCGGTTCTTCAGCTGCAGCACGGCGTCGCCACCGGGGGACTGGCCGGCATCGATCCACAGCTCCGCCAGGCTCAGCGATGCAGGCGCCGTGCCCAGCCCCCGGGGCGCCACCACCTCCACCCGCACGCCGCTGCCGGCAGGGCGCAGGGCAATGGCACCGCCTTCGGGGAGGCGCAGCCGTTCTCGGCCGCTGGCATCAAGCAGGCGCAGGCCGCTGGCGCCGCCCACCCGTACCTCCGCCGTCTCCAGCAGCAGCACCCGCAGGCTCGGATCGGGACTGGCGCTGGCCGTCTGGGGCACCGGCCGGATGGCCGGCTGCTGGGCATGGGCCGCTGGCAGGCCGGGCAGCATCGCCCAGGCCAGCGGCATTGCCAGGCCGGCAAGGCCAAGGCGTGGCGCCAGTGAAGGTGCAGCGGACCGATGGAAGGCCTTCGGCAGCGCCGAGCGGGCGAACATCCCAGCCATGGCGACCAGCAGCGGAGCTCACAAGGGGGTCATTGTCACGACGATCCGGGCACCGCGCCAGCCCTCCGCCGGCCAGTGATCGACGTGGCAGCATGCGGCAAAGCGCAACTGGCTTGCAGGTCACTTTCCTCGGAACGAGTTCGGGCGTTCCCACCCGGGCCCGCAACGTGTCGGCCGTGGCGCTGCGGCTGCCGCAACGCGCCGAGCTGTGGCTGTTCGACTGCGGCGAAGGTACCCAGCATCAATTCCTCCGCAGTGACCTGCGGGTGTCGCAGCTGCGGCGCATCTTCATCACCCACATGCACGGCGACCACATCTTCGGGTTGCCGGGTTTGCTCGCCAGCCTGGGCATGGCTGGCAGCTGCCAGGGCATCGATCTCTACGGCCCCGACCCCCTGCGCGATTACCTCGAAGGCGTGCTGCGAACCTCATCGACGCGCATCGGCTATCCCCTGGCCAGCCATCGGGTACGCGAGGCCGCCACTGCCGGCACGGTGCTGCTCGACGATGACGATCTGATCGTGCGCTGCGCGCCGCTCACCCATCGCATCCCCGCCTACGGCTACCGGGTGGAGCAGAAGCCCCGCCCCGGGCGCTTCGATGTGCAGCAGGCCCGCGCGCTGGGCATCCCGCCCGGCCCCATCTACGCCGAGCTCAAGGCGGGTCGGAGCGTCACGCTCGAGGACGGGCGGATCATCCATGGAGAGCGGCTGTGCGGCCCGGCGCGGCCCGGGAGCACCTTCGTGTACTGCACCGACACCGTGTTCTGCGAAGCGGCGGTGGAGCTGGCGCGCGGCGCCGATCTGCTCGTGCACGAATCCACCTTTGCTCACGGGGAAGCGGAGATGGCGTTCCAACGGCAGCACTCCACCAGCACCATGGCGGCCCAGACGGCGGCCCTCGCCGGGGTGAAAACCCTGGCGCTCACCCACCTGAGCCCCCGTTACGTGCAGGGCAACACGGTCACCCCCGATGATCTGCTCGACGAGGCAAGGGCGATCTTCCCGAACACGTTGGTGGCCAAGGATTTCCTCACCCTTGAGGTCAACCCCGACGAGGGTTGAGGCACAGGCCGCGGGTTGGCCGGGCCGCTTGTGCCTGCAACAGTTCTTGATCCCGCCCCGGAGTGCCCTTCGCCCGTGATACAAGGTCTCAGGTGCGGTGTCCACCGCCAATTCGCCAGCTCCCTCCATGGCCCTTTCCCTTCCCGCCGCCCTCCGGTCGATCGCCCGCCTTCTGCTGGTGCTGCCGCTGGGATTGCTGCTGACCTTCGGAGTCTGGGTGGCTCCTCTGCAGGCCGCCCAATGGGATGCAGAAACGCTCACGGTCAGCGGCACACCGGATGGTGGCCTGGTCACCTTCAGCGAATCGGAGATCAAGAGTGGTCGCAAGTTGTTCAACGACAGCTGCGGCACCTGTCACGCCGGCGGTGTCACCAAGACGAACTACAACGTGGGCCTCGACCCGGAAACCCTGGCCCTGGCCACCCCGCCGCGCAACTCGGTCGACTCCCTCGTTGACTACATCAAGGACCCCACCTCTTACGACGGTGAATACAGCATCGCCGACGTCCACCCGAGCATGCGCAGCAGCGATGTGTTCGTCAAAATGCGCGATCTCAGCGACGACGACCTCCGCCTGATCGCCGGCTACATCCTGGTGGCCCCCAAGGTGAGCGGCACCCAGTGGGGTGGCGGCAAGGTTTACTTCTGATCCAGGCCTCTATCCGTGCCAGGCGCACGCCTGAGCCTCGCCCACCGGCAGGCTCTACCCGCCAATCAACGCCACCGCCCCCTTGCCCAGGGGGCTTTTTTTTGGCAGCGGTGCAGCACTACTGCAGGCAGTTCATGCGCCGCTGCTCCCGCGGCTCATCTCAGAGGCCTGAGAGGGAGACGGGGGGCGAGGCTGCAGGGTCGTTGGGATCCGCACTACCGGCCGAGGCGGCAGGTGGTCGCTGGCAGGCGGGATCGAGCGAGGCGGGCTGCTTGCTGTACCACCACTCCTGGAGCGCCGGCGAGAGGCGCAGCGGAAACAGCGTGATCACGGTGCGGGTGGGGCGGGAGCCCGGCTCCAGCACCTCCACCGCATAGGAGGGGCAGCGCCGCGAGGCCAGATCGGCCACAAAGCGGCGGCCGATGCGACGCCAGCTGGGTTCCTTGCTGCGCCAGGCCAGGCGGCAGCAGGGCCAAGGCAACTCTTCCCGGTCGAACAGGCGGCAGCACGCTCCGATCACGCGGTAGCTGTACTGGCCCCCGGGGCTGCAATGTTCGCTGCCGTGGTCCTGGAGAGTGTCGACCTGCACGGCCATCAAAAAGCCACCCCGAAGGGTGGCAGAGAAGGAGAAAGGAAACAAGCGGGGCGCCGGATAGCGATCAGTTCCGCCTGTTGGATGTGGAGAGCGCCCGACAGTGCGCCGGGCTGGCGGCGGGTAAGGCCCGTCAGCTCAATAGAGCTCTTCTTCGGCGTGGGTGGTGATGGTGACGTCGGAGGTGGGGTAGGCCACGCAGGTGAGCACGAAGCCAGCTTCGATCTGGTCGTCGTCGAGGAAGCTCTGGTCCGACTGGTCAACGGTGCCGGAGGTCAGCTTGCCGGCGCAGGTGGAGCAGGCGCCAGCGCGGCAGGAATAGGGGAGGTCAATGCCCTGCTCTTCAGCAGCATCGAGGATGTACTGATCATCGGGAACCTCGATGGTCTTGTTGAGGCCCTCGCTCTCGTTGATGAGGGTGACCTTGTAGGAAGCCATGGAAGGGAAATTTGGGGCTCACAGGCTCCTGGAGGATCCGGGCCTGTAGGACCGCACCTTCCTACATCGGACAGGGGCGATGGCGGCGGTCTTGGGGTGGGAGCCCCGGAAGCGCAATCAAAGGGTGAGCACGGATAAGCGTGATTTATATGACAGGCGGCTGTTGCTGGATCCGCATCAGCCCCCAGCCGCCCTCGTCGGCGATCAGCTCGGCCAACCAGCCCAGGGAGGAAAGGGTGCGCTCCAGCGCCGGCGCCTGATCCACCAGCAGGCCGCTCAGGAACCCCACGCCAGCGGGCGCCAGCACCGCCTTGAACCCCACGGCCAGCTCTGCGATCACCGGCGCCAGAATGTTGCAGAGCAGGATGTCGGCCGGTTGCCCCGCCAGCAGCTCGGCCAGGCCCTCCACCGAGCCCAGCGCCACCTGCATCAGCCCGCCAGGCCCTTCGCTGAAGCCGTTGAGACGGCCGTTCTCCCGGGTGGCTCTCACCGCCAGCGGATCGTTGTCGGTGGCGGCCAGGGAGGCGGCATCCAGGCGCAGGGCGCCGAAGCCGAGAATGCCGCTGCCGCAGCCGAGATCGGCCACCCGCCGGCCCGTCAGCGTGCCGCCGGCCTGCTGCGCCAGCTGATCGAGCGCCTCCAGGCAGAGCCGGGTGGTGGGGTGGCTGCCGGTGCCGAACGCACTGCCGGGATCGATGCGGATCACCAGGCGGTGGGTCTGGTCGTCGGGCACCTCCAGCCAGGCGGGCAGGATCAGTAGCCGCTCCCCCACCGGATCAGCTTGCCAGTGCTGCTTCCAGCTGAGGCTCCAGTCCTCGTCGTCCTGCAGGGCCCAGGCCAGCGGGGGCAGGGGTAGATCGAAGGTGGCCGCCAGTGGGGCCAGGGCCTCAGCTAGCCGGGCGCGTTCGCACTCGGGCCAGTCGATCGCCGGCAGCCAGGCCACGAGCTGGTGCTGGTCGGGGGTGCTGGGGTGATGGCGCACGGCCACCCGGGAGATCCCCAGACTCTGCAGCTTCCACAGCAGCGACTCCTCCAGCTCCGGCGGAGCCGCCATCTCCAGGCGCCACCAGCGGTGGTCGCTCAGCCGTGCGGCCGTCGGGTCGCCGGTCACAGCGTGACCGGGTGCGCCTCCTGGATGCCGTTGATCTTGCCGATCGAGGCGAGCAGGCTTGGCGGAATGGGGTCGTCGAGGCTGAGCACCATCACCGCATCGCCGCGCACGATCCGACGGCCCACCTGCATCGAGGCGATGTTCACGTTGTGCTCGCCGAGCAGGGAGCCGAGGTGGCCAATGATGCCGGGCATGTCCCGGTGGCGGGTGAACAGCATGTGGCGGCTGGGGGCCACGTTCACCGGGAACTCATCGATCGTGGTGATGCGCAGGTCGCCATCGGCGAACACCGCCCCGGTGACGGTGTGGCTGCCCTGGGAACCGCGCGAGGTGAGCTGCAGCGAACCACCGGCGAAATCACGGCTGGAGTCGTCTTTCACTTCCAGCACGTGCAGGCCACGCCCCTTCGCCTCGAGGGAGGCGTTCACGTAGTTGATGCGGTCGCCGAGGGCGCTGGAGAGCAGCCCCTTGAGCGCGGCCACCACCAGCGGCTGGGAGGGGTGGTTGGCGAATTCGCCCTGCAGCCGCACCTCCAGCTCCTGCACCGAGCCCCCGGCCATCTGACTGAGCAGCAGGCCCAGGGTTTCGGCCAGCTGCAGGTGGGGCTTGAGTCGCTCCATCACCTCCGGGGTCATGCCGGGGATGTTCACGGCGCTGCGGGCCGGCAGGCCCAGCAGCACATCGCGGATCTGCTCGGCCACATCGATCGCCACATTTTCCTGGGCCTCTTCGGTGGAGGCGCCCAGGTGGGGCGTGAGGATCAGGCGATCGCGCACGGCCAGCAGCGGCGAATCGGGCTTCAGCGGCTCGTTCGCGTACACATCCAGCGCCGCCCCGGCGATGGTGCCGGCTTCCAGCGCAGCTGCCAGGGCGGCCTCATCCACGATGCCGCCACGGGCACAGTTCACCAGCCGGGCGGTGGGTTTCATCGAACCCAGCAGTTCGGCGTTGACCAGATTCTCCGTGTCCGGGGTGCGGGGCAGGTGCAAGCTGATGTAATCGGCTTCGGCGAACAGGGGCGCGACTGCCATCAGCCGCACCTGGAGCATCTGGGCCCGCTCGGTGGAGATGAACGGGTCGTAGGCGAGCACCTCCATGCCGAGCGCCTTGGCCACCCGGGCCACATGGGAGCCGATCTTGCCGAGTCCCACCACGCCGAGCTTCTTCTTGTAGAGCTCGTTGCCGACGTATTTCTTGCGGTCCCAGCCACCGGCCATGGTGCTGGCGTGGGCCTGGGGCACGTGCCGCGAGAGCGACAGCATCATGGCGAGCGCATGTTCTGCGGCGGCGATCGTGTTGCCTTCGGGCGAGTTCACCACCAGCACCCCCTGCCGGGTGGCGGCGGGCACATCCACGTTGTCGACACCGACACCGGCACGACCGATGATGCGGAGGCGTGGAGCTGCTGCGATCAGCTCGGCGGTCACCTGAGTGCCTGAGCGGATCATCAGAGCGTCGTAGTCGCCGATGATGCTGAGTAACTGGTCGGGCGGTAGGCCGGTGCGCACATCCACCTGGGCCACCTGGGAGAGGATGTCGATGCCCGTCTGATCGATGGGATCGGAAACCAGAACCTTTGTCATGACCCGCGACGTTGGGGAAGGAGCGGTCCGGAACGCGCCAGACACCGCAGGGGGTGAAGTGTAGTGATCCGCCGCCACAGCTCCTGCGCTCAGCAAAGAGAATCGTGCTTTGGGACACCGGGCCTTGGGATTGTGCGTGGTGGTGGTGCTGGCGGATCGCAAGAGCCTGCAACGCCTGAAGGACAAGCTGGATGGGGTCCGTCCGGCGCCAGCCACCCTGCTGACCATCGGTGAGGGGGAAACCTCGATCGACAGCGTGGAGCTGCTCAACCCGGGGCTGGCCCGCCAACGCCGTCAACGGGGGATGGTGCGCTGGCTGATGCCGTTCGGGTTCTTCGCCGGCCTCACCTTCACCTTCATGACCGATCTGCAGACCTTCGCCTTCGCCGGTCCTTATGGCGAGCCGCTGATCGGCGGCCTGCTGGGCATGGGCTCGGGCTGGATGGGAAGCTTCGCCGCCGCCGCCAGCGTCACCTCCGATCCCGACGACCGCATCCGCAGCCTGCGCAACCGCCTCGAGGAGGGCAACTGGCTGCTGCTGGTGGAGAGCGCCCCAGGCCAGGAGATTCCCTGGACCCTGATTCAGGAAACCCGGCCCAAGGCGGTGGTGCGCCTGGCGGAGCGTTGAGCGCCGTCACCCTCCCGCGCGGCGAGCTGCTGCAGGGCAGCCACGCCCCCGAACGGCTGGCAGAGCTGATTGATCACGCGGAAGAGGCCCTGCGCACCTGGCAGCCGGTGTGGAGCTCCTTCGTGACGCCACTCCTGCGTGAGGAGGCCGCGGCGCGCCTCGGCAGCCTCAGCGAGCTCACCCTTCACGCCGAAGGGGGGCACCCCGGCGCCGAGCGCTGCCGGCTGCAACTGACGCGCGCCGAGCTGGACGCCCCGCCACCAGGCACCAGCCAGGCGACGGACACCGCCCTGCCGCTGATCGGACTGACGCTGAGCGGCAACTTTCTGTTCGATTCCGCCAGCGCCGGCGATTTCCGCCGCGGGCTGCTGCAGGCGGGAGCGCAGGAGGCGGAGCTGGGGGATCTTTGGCTGCGCGGTGACCGCGGCGCCCAGCTGGTGGTCACCCCGGAACTGGCCGGGCGTTTTGATGGGGGCACCGCCCTGGTGCGCAGCGTGGAGGTGCAGCTGGAGACCACGCCCCTGGAGCGCCTCCAGCCTCCGGCCCGGCCCCAGCCCCGTCGCTTTTCCACCGTGGAGGCTTCGCTGCGGCTCGATGCGGTGGGCTCGGCCGGTTTCGGCATCCCGCGCAGCCGTATGGCCGAGCAGATCCGCAACGGGGCGGTCCGCGTCAACTGGGACGACGTGCGCAGCCCCAGCAGGGAGCTCAGGGCCGGCGATCGGGTGCGGCTGGAGAACCGGGGAGAGCTCACCGTGCTGGAGGTGGAGCTCACCAAGCGCGACCGCTGGCGGCTGGCCCTGCTGCGCAGCTGATGCGCCTGGCTGCGGTGAGGGGGGAGAGGCCGGCTGCTAAGTTTCGGCTCCGGGTGTCGTCTTCATGACTCCCGACCCGGGCGATTAGCTCAGAGGTAGAGCACTACCTTGACACGGTAGGAGTCACTGGTTCGATTCCAGTATCGCCCACTCCTTTACGTTCTCCCGTTGACCCAACCGCTGCCGCTGCGGGAAGTTTCACCGCCCTTCGGTGCCTTCACCGTGGTGATCGGCCTGGGTCGATCCGGCGCCGGGGCGGCACGCCTGCTGCAGGCACTTGGCAGCCAGGTGCTGGTGCTGGAAAGCTCCGGCACGCCGGCGCAGCATCTCCTGGCCAACGATCTGCAGGCCGGCGGCATTGAGGTGCAGCTCGACAGCCCTCTCTCGGTCGAGCTGTTCGAGGCCCTTGAGCGGCTGCCGGCCACGGTGGTGGTCAGTCCGGGCGTCCGCTGGGACCACCCCACCCTGGTGGAGCTACGTAACCGGGGCGTGCGGCTCTGCGGCGAACCGTCGGTGGCCTGGGCCGCCAGTCGCGGCATTCCCTGGATCGGGATCACCGGCACCAACGGCAAGACCACCGTCACCCATCTGGTCAGCCATCTGCTTCAGGCCGCCGGCCTCGATGCGCCGATGGCCGGCAACATGGGCACCTCAGCGGCCGAGCTGCTGCTCGAGCGCCACCTGCGGGGCGAGACCAACCCTGACTGGGTGGTGATGGAGCTGAGCAGCTACCAGATCGAGGCCTCCCCCGAGCTGGCCCCCGCCTTCGGCCTGTGGACCACCCTCACCCCGGACCACCTGGAGCGGCACGGCACGCTCGGCAACTACCGCGCGATCAAGCGGCGGCTGCTGGAGAACGCCACCGTGCGGCTGCTCAACGCCGATGACGCCGATCTCAGGGCCCAGGCCCCCAGCTGGGACCGGGCCGACTGGGTATCGGCCGGCCCCCGCGCCGATCTTCCCGCCGGGATCGATCCGCTGATCTGGATCGAAAACGGCAGGCTCTTCAGCCGCGAAGGCGAGCTGTTCGACGCTGCCAGCCTGGCCCTGCCAGGGCAGCACAACCGACAGAACCTGGTGCTGGCCGCCGCCGTGGGGCTCAAGCTCGGCCTGAATGCTGCCGTGATGGCCGCTGCCTTTCGCAGCTTCCCCGGGGTTCCGCACCGCCTTGAGCGGATCTGCGACCGCGCCGGGATCACCTGGTACAACGACAGCAAAGCCACCAATTACGACGCCGCCGAGGTGGCACTCAAGGCTCTGCCGGGGCCGATGGTGGTGCTGGCGGGCGGGCAGGCGAAACAGGGCGATGCCTCCGCCTGGCTCGCGGCGCTGCAACGGCAGGCGGCGGCGGTAGTGGTATACGGCGCCGCCCGCGACCACTTCGCCGGGCTGCTGCGCAACAGCGGCTTCAGCGGCGAGGTGCGCAATGTTGAAGATCTCGGAGCCGCGGTGCAGGAGGCCAACGCCCTGGCCACGGCCTCCGAATCACCGACCGTGCTGTTATCACCGGCCTGCGCCAGCTTTGACCAGTACAGCAGTTTTGAAGCCCGTGGCGACCACTTCCGCGCGCTTGTCTCCGCGCTGAATGCCACACCTGCCGCCATAGAGTGAGCTCCTGTTCAGCTGAGCAAGGAGCCGGCGCTGCGATGGCCTTCTGGCTGATGAAGAGCGAGCCGGACGTCTACGGAATCGAGCATCTCGCCAGCGAGGGCACCACCCTCTGGGATGGGATTCGCAATTACCAGGCGCGCAATTACATGCGCAGCATGCAGGTGGGCGATCAGGCCTTCTTCTATCACTCGAATACCAAGCCCCCCGGGATCATCGGCCTGATGGAGGTGGTCGCCACCGGGCTCACCGATCCCACCCAGTTCGATCCAACCTCCTCCTATTTCGACCCTGCCTCGAAGCCCGAGGCGCCGCGTTGGGATTGCGTACGGCTGGCTTATCGCCGCACCTTCGATCAGCTGCTGAGCCTGGATGCCCTGCGGGAATCGTTCACGCCCGAAGAGCTGATGGTGGTGCGGCGCGGCAACCGGCTTTCGATCCTGCCCGTTGCCGATGCCATCGCAGCGCGCCTGATGGCATTGCTGCTGCAGGCCCCATGACAACCGCCGGCGGGTCCATGGCCCCGCTGGCGATCGGTTCCTGCCTGCGGCGGGGCTGGCGCGCCTTTGGGCAGGCGCCGTTGCGGTTCATGGGTTTCACCTTGCTGGGCGGGGTGCTCAACCTGATCGGCCAGCTGGCGCAGAACCGTGGCAGTGACGGGCTCCAGCAGGGCGGGCCGGCGGGTTATCTGTTCCTGGCTTTGGCCGGCCTGGCCGCTGGGGGGGCCAGCAACATCTGGCTGAACGTGGGGCTCCTCCGCGGCAACCGGATCGCCCTGGCGGCAGGGCAACCAAGCTTCGCCGAGCTGGCTCGCTGGGAAGGTGCGGCCGTGCTACGCCTCCTGGGCATGGCGGTGCTGATGCTGCTGGTCAACGCGCTGGTGCTGATCACCTGCGGGCTGGTGGCAGGGGTGCTGAGTCTGCTCACTCCAGTCCTGGGCATGCTGGCGCTGGTGCTGGGGGGCGCCGCCCTGCTCATCCTCAATGCCAGCCAGGTGTTTCAGCTGCCATTGTTGGTGGTGGAAGGGCTGGGGCCGGTACGGGCCTTTCAGCGCGGCTGGTCGAGGAAGACACGCCGCTGGGCGCCGCTGTATTTGCTGACGCTGGCCCTCCATGGCCTCCAGGTGGTGATGGTGCTGCTGGTGCCCACCCCCTTCGCCGCTCTGGCGGTGCTGCTGGCGGTGGGGCTGCTGATCGGTTGGCCGGTGATGATCGGCACCCTCATGGCCGGCTACAGCGACCTGTTCGGCCAAGGCTTCGTGCAGGGCGGGATCACCCGGACGCTCAGCGAGCGCTGAAGCAGCCGTCCTCTGAGGCGTTCCAGTTGAACATGTTGCCGACGTAGCAACGGGTCACGGCGCGGCTGTTGACCCCGTTCTGCACCAGGAAGCCCGCCAGAGCGGCCTGGAACAGGCGGTACTGGTCCCAGTTGGGATGAGCATCGATGAAGGTGCGCATCGAGCCCAGCAAGGCCTCCGGCACCTCTGCCCTGATGCTCACCACCCCGGCGGCACCATCGCTGCCCTCGGCAGCGTCAGGCGGACGGACGCGGGACGGGCAACGCGGGTAGCTGTCGACAACGGAGGCAGGATCCATCGAGGCGCGGCAGGAGGGTGGTCGTCACCCAGTTCTCCACAAGCTTCCAATGGCGTCAAATCGAGGGCAGAGGGGCTGACATTGCCCATCCCAGCGTGAGATTGCGGGCCCAGCTTCGCTCCAGGGTGGTAACGAGCGCGTTAAGGGTTGCCCTTGAAGCGATCGACGCCGCGTGTCAAGGGGAGAACCTGCGGCGGGGCGGTTCTCCACAGGTGACTGCCAGGGCAGCCGGTCCGGGCAGTCCAGCCTGTGGAAAAGCTGGGCAAAACCCGCCGCGATCCGGGGGCTGGGCTGGGAACAGGTTGCTGATCAGCAGTGCTGATCAGCCGCCCAATCCCTCCGTGGTCTCACACCCTGCCGGCTCCAGCACCAGGGGTGCCAAGGCCTGCGCCAGAGCGGCGCTGGCGGCAGGCGTCCAGCTCCCTTCCAGGCCCCGCTGCCCATCGCTGGGCGCCAGCACGAAGCGCAGCGCCCAACAGCGGCGATCGCCACAGAGGCCGAGCCACCAAGGGCCACGCTCCAGCTCCAGCTCCAGGCTCTCTTCTGCCATCAGCTGGCCGGCAATGGCGGTGTGTTGCTCGATCAGCTCGAGCAGGCCCCGGCGCAGTTCGGCCGCTTCGGCCAGGCTCAGCTCCGCTGCCCAGCCATCACCGCCGATCAACACGCCAAAGGGATGGCGGCCAGCCTCAAGAGCCAGCCGCCATCCCTCCCCCTCAGTGGCAAATCCTGCCGGGTGCATCAGGTTGCAGGGGCCGCAATTGAGAGCACTGAACCAGCCGGCACGGCCAGCTCAGGTGCAACGACCCCAGCCGGCACTCCTGAGCCAGAAACAACGGCGCTGCCAGCGGCGGATCGATCAGCCGGGCAGCAGATCGGGCTGATCCTGCTCATCGGAGAGCTCCACGATGGCCCGCTGGACTGGCTTGATCATCGAATCCTCCAGGAGCCCGTCGAAATCATCGAAACGGCGCTGCTTGGCCCGAAAGGCGATCTTCACCGTGGTGAGGTAGCGGTTGCTCGACTGACGAATCAGGCTTTCGGCACGCTGGGCCAGTTCCTTCGGGTTCACCGTGGCGCCGGAATACATAGGTCATGTTGATTTCCCTGACCTTAGGCCAGCTCGGGCGGAAGGGTCAGCCGCCAAGCGGATGCCGGCGGCCATCCGCCAAGCTGCGCGGAGCCCTTCGCCCGCTCACGATGGCGACACCTGGCACCCTGGCGATTGACCTGGGCAGCACCACCACGGTGGTGGCCTTCCAGTCCGCCGAAGGCGGCGCGCCCCAGCTCGTGGAGATCCCCCCCTACAGCTGCGCTGACCCCTGCGTGGTCCCCAGCCTGCTGTGGCTTGCCAGCGCCACAGCGGAGCAGCCGTTGATCGGGCGCCAGGTGATCGAGGCCGGCCTCGCCGGCAGTGAAGGCCCTGAGCTCTGCCGCGATTTCAAGCGCGGCATCGGCGGCTGCGCCGATGCCGGCCGCGAAGAAGGAGCCGGTGGCGCCGCCGCTGCGTCTGTGCTGTCCCCGGAGCAGGCCGGAGCGATGCTGCTGCGCCAGCTCTGGCGCCACCTGCCAGCGCAGCTGGCCCCCACCCGTCTGGTGCTCACCGCGCCGATCGACGGCTACCGCGGCTATCGGGAATGGCTGCACGCCGTCAGCCAGGACCTGGCTGTTGAGGAGGTGGCCCTGGTGGATGAGCCCACCGCTGCGGCCATCGGCGCCGGACTGCCCCCCGGCAGCCGCGTGCTGGTGGTGGATCTTGGTGGCGGCACGATCGATCTTTCGCTGGTGGCGCTCGAAGGCGGTGAGGGGCGCGCCGCGCCGGTGGCCCAGCTGCTGCGCTTCGCCGGCCGCGACCTCAGAAACAGCAGCCAGAAACTGCGCTGCGCCAGGGTCGTGGGCAAGGCGGGCGTGGCCCTCGGCGGCCGGGACATCGACCGCTGGATCGCCGCGGCGCTCTGGGCGCAGGTAAACGGCCAGGGCCCGCCACCCGGCACCTTGCTGGAAGCTGCGGAATCCCTCAAGTGCCGGCTGAGCGACAGCGCCGAGGCGTCGGTGCTGACGATGCTGCCGGGGGGCACCAGCCGCCTGCTGCAGCTGAGCCGCCAGGTACTGGAAACCACTCTTCTGGAGCAGGGATTTCTCTCTCTGCTGGAGGAGCTGCTGGAGCGGGTGCTCGCCGCCGCCAGGGCCGAGGGGCTGGCGTTGGCGGACGTGGAGGCCATCCTGCCGGTGGGGGGCAGCAGCCGGATTCCGCTCGTGCGCCGCTGGCTGCAGGAGCGATGCCCCGGTGTGCCCCTGCGCGACGAACGGCCGATCGAGGCGGTGGCCCTGGGGGCGCTGGCGCTCACCCCGGGTGTGCGGATCAAGGACGTGCTCGCCCGGGGCGTGTCCCTGCGCTGCTGGGACCAGCGCAGCGGCAGCCATCGCTGGCATCCGCTGTTTGTCGAAGGGCAGAACTGGCCCACCACCCAGCCGCTGGAGCTGCTGCTCGCCTGCAGCGACGACGGCCAGGAGCAGATCGACCTGGTGCTGGGGGAGCCCCGCGACGACGAACGCTCCGAGGTGGTGTTTCGCGATGGACTGCCCCAGCTGCGGCGGCGGCCCGCAGGGGAGGCGGAGGTGCAGCCCTGGGGGCAGCAACCCGCGCCGATCAGTCTCGATACTCCCGGAAAACGTGGCAGCGATTGCCTGCGGCTCCACTTTCAGATCGATGGGCAGGGCCAGCTGGTGCTGGAAAGCGAAGACCTGAGCACGTCGCGGCGCTCACCCCCTCAGCCGCTTGGCCCCGTGCGTTGAGACCGCTCGCTTCCACTGAGACGAAGCGCTTCCGCTGGCCCCACCCGCGGTGATCAATCAGCCCACGCGTAGGCAGTGGACGACAGCGCGGCTGACCCCGCCAGGCTGAAAGCCGCGGGTCGTGTTCATAGAAAGGGAGGATTGCCTGTTCCTTGCCTTGGCCATCCGCCGCCACAGGCTTCCGCGTTTCTGGTTGGCGCTCACTCTCGGCCTCGTGGCCGCTGTGATCGGTGCGGCACGCTGGTGGGAAGGCCAACTGCCTGGCCGGCTCGAGCGGGCGGCCAGCGAGGGGCGCTACGAGGCCTGCCTCGCCTACAGCGACCAGCTGGCTTCACTCCGCTGGATGACAGGGCGCGCACCGCGCGAACAAGGCCGCTGCCGCCGTGCGCGCGCCGAGCGGCTCTGGCAGGGGAAGCGCTGGCAGGAGGCACTTCAGCTGCAACTGCTGCTGGCCAATTCCGAAGCAGGCATCCACGCTGACCGCGACCGGTTGCGCTCCTGGCAGGAAGAGCTGCGCACCAAGGCGATGGCCCGTTTCGAGGCCGGAGATCTGGAGGGGGCGATGGTGTTCCTCAAACCGATGGGCGAAGACCGCCACCCCGCGGGTGACGCGCTCGGTGACAACCTCAGGGAGTTCTGGAGCCGTAACCGCTTTCAGCAGGAGAGGGCCACCCAGTTGGTGGAGCAGAAACGCTGGTGGGAAGCGCTTGAAGCCCTCAACCGGATCGATCATCCCTGGTGGAAATCGCAGTCAGCCGTGCTGCGCAGGCAGGTGGAAACCGCCATCTCTGGTCTGAAAACCCAGGAGCAGGAGCATCACAGCCATGGCGCTACGGCAGCCAACTCCGTGCCCGTGGCCGAGCTGGATGCGGCCATCAAGGGTCTGCTCGCCCAGGGGGTCGACGACTGGTCGGCCTTCACCCGGGCCTGCCGGCAACTCGGCGGGAAGGTGGTGGAGAGCGGCCCCGAAACCACCTGTCAACGCTGAAGGGCTGCCGTGACAGGATTGCCGCCGTCCGCCACCGCATCCTTCATGAAGCCGGGAGAACAGGTCAGGGTCTGCCAGAGCGTCGTGGTGTACACCCATCCAGAGCACCGCGGTCAGCCCTTCGACCTCCAGGGACTGGAAGGTGAGGTGTTCCAGGTGCTTGACGACTGGAAAGGTCGTCCGATCAGCCCGACCCTGCCGGTGGTGGTGGCGTTCGGTCGCTATCGCGCCCATTTCCGCCCGGACGAGCTCGAGCCGGTGGCCTGAAGAGACTTGCCTCAGGGCTTGAGCAGCACCACACCATCGCGCCCATCCACACCCGCCAGCCAGAGCTGAATCGACTCCTGGCGGCTGGTGGGCACCACCCGACCACAGAAATCAGGCTGGATCGGCAGCTCCCGGTGCCCCCGGTCCACCATCACCAGCAAACGCACCACCGCCGGCCGGCCCCAGGCGTGCAACGCCTCCAGAGCGGCGCGCACCGTCCGTCCGGTGAAGATCACATCGTCCACCAGCACCACATGGCGGCCTTCGAGCGCTGCAGGCAGCTGGGTGGCCTGCACCATGCGGGTGCCCACCCGGGCCAGGTCGTCGCGGTGGAAGGTGGGATCAAGGCTGCCCTGATCCACTGGATGACCGCAGCTGGCTTCGAGCTGGGCGGCCAGCACCCGTGCCAGTTCCACGCCGCGGGTGGGGATGCCGAGCAGCAACAGCTGGCGGCTGTCCGGCGCACTCTCCAGCACCTGGGAGGCAAGGCGATGAACCGTGCGGGTCAGATCCTGGGCGGAGAGAATCTCCACGCAATGGTCACCGATTGACGACACCATGTGGGGATCCCGGGGGTGAAATGGTACGGGAGTCTCCTTGCGCTTATGCCCATTAGCTGACGCTTACCGGCCTGCTTTCTGTGACGAAGAGATCACACTGTAATTTTGAGGGCGATCAGCCTGTATCAGGGCTTTGCGGAAGAATCGGTGACCGACATTCCTTCCACGAGCTCCAGCTCTCGCCCGAGCGGCTCTCTCCCCCCTCCCTCCTCCGGCCCCGTGGATCACCGCTACGTGCCACCGGTGGTATTGGCCATTCTCGATGGCTGGGGATACCGCGAAGCCAGCGATAACAATGCGATCCGCGCGGCCAGCACCCCGGTGATGGATGCGCTGTGGGAGGCGTACCCCCACACGCTGATCCAGGCGAGCGGCGGCGACGTGGGCCTGCCCGACGGCCAGATGGGCAACTCGGAAGTGGGCCACCTCACCATCGGCTCCGGGCGGATCATCCGGCAGGAGCTGGTGCGGATCGGCAAAGCGGTGAAGGACGGCAGCCTTGCCGCCAATCCCGCCCTCAATGCCCTGGCCGACACCCTGCTGGTGAACGGCGGCGCACTCCACCTGATCGGCCTCTGCTCCGACGGCGGCGTTCACAGCCACATCGATCACCTGGGCGGGCTGTTGCAGTGGGCCGCAGGCCGCGGCCTCAGCGACGTCTGCATCCATGTGGTCACCGACGGGCGCGACACCCCGCCCCAGAGCGCGATCGCCTTCCTCGACCGCATCGATGCCCAGATCACAGCCGCCGGCGTGGGGCGGATCAGCACGATCTGCGGCCGCTACTGGAGCATGGACCGCGACAACCGCTGGGACCGCACCGAGAAGGCCTATCGATTGCTCACCGAGGCCAGACCGGCCGACGGCCCGCTCACGGCCCAGCAGGTGGTCCTGGCGGCCTACGAGAACGGCATCAACGATGAGTTCCTTGAGCCCTACCGCCTCAGCTCCGGCCACCTGAGCCCAGGCGATGGCCTGATCTGTTTCAACTTCCGCCCCGACCGGGTGCGTCAGTTGGTGCGCGCCCTTGTGCTCGAAGACTTCAGCGGTTTCTCCAGGGAGCGCATCGAGCCTCTGCACCTGGTCACTTTCACCCAGTACGAGCAAGCCCTCGACGTGGCGGTGGCCTTCCCCCCCGAGTCACTCGATGGTCTGCTCGGCCAGGTGGTCTCCGAACACGGGCTGCGCCAGTTGCGCACCGCCGAAACGGAGAAGTATCCGCACGTCACCTATTTCCTCAACGGCGGCATCGAGCAGCCCTTCAACGGCGAAGACCGCCACCTGGTGCCCTCCCCGCGGGTGGCCACCTACGACCAGGCTCCCGAGATGTCCGCCGCTGCCCTCACCGACAGCTGCATCGCCTCCATCAATAAAGGCATCTACTCCCTGGTGGTGATCAACTACGCCAATCCCGACATGGTGGGCCATACGGGGCAGATGGAGGCCACAGCCGCCGCCATCGCCACCGTGGATCACTGCGTGGGCCGACTGATGGAAGCCACCAATCGGCAGGGGGGCACCCTGCTGATCACCGCCGATCACGGCAATGCCGAAGTGATGAAAGGGGAGGACGGGCGGCCCTGGACGGCCCACACCACCAACCCGGTTCCGGTGATCCTGGTGGAAGGGGAACGGCGCAAGCTGGCTGGCCACGGCACGGATGTGCGCCTGAGGCAAGGGGGCGGCCTGGCGGACATCGCCCCCACCCTGCTGGAGATCCTTGAGCTGCCTGTGCCCGCCAACATGACGGGGACCTCCCTGATCGAGCCATCGCCACTGCTGCCCACTCCTGAGCCCTTGCGGCCACGGGCGCTGCAGGTCTGAGCCCGGCGGGCCGTCAGGGCCGTCAGCCTGCCCGCACTCTGAAGGGCCGATCGGCCTGGCGTTCGGGCCTGGTGTTTGGGTAGGGTCTGAAGATGATCACCACGGTTCTTTCCTGGATCTGGGCCGCTCTCGGCGTGCTCCTGATCGCCAGCGTGTTGCTGCACAGCCCCAAGGGCGATGGCATGGGAGGCCTGGCCAGCAGCGGCGGGTCGATGTTCAGCAGCGCCCGCAGCGCCGAAGCCACGCTCAACCGCGTCACCTGGACCCTGCTTGCCCTGTTTCTCGGCCTCGCCGTGGTGCTGAGCGCCGGCTGGCTGCGCTGACTCTGCCGTGACACCAATCAAACGCCGTGGCTTGCTGGCCTCCCTGGCCCTCCTGCTCTCTCCCCTGTTGGGAGGCCGAAAAGCTGAGGCTGCGAGCAAGGCGGGCGATCCTGCCTGGCAACTCAGTGAGGCTGCCTGGAAGGAGCGCCTGAGTCCTGCCGCCTTTGCAGTGCTGCGCCGTGAGGGCACGGAGCGGCCGTTCTCCAGCCCGCTCAACAACGAAAAGCGAGCCGGTACCTACGTGTGTGCTGGCTGCCGTTTGCCGCTGTTCTCCTCCACCACGAAATTCGACAGTGGCACCGGCTGGCCCAGCTTCTGGCAGCCCCTGCCGAATGCGGTGGTCACCCAGCTGGATTTCAAATTGATCGTGCCCCGCACGGAATACCACTGCCGCCGCTGCGGCGGGCATCAGGGCCATGTGTTCAACGATGGACCCAGGCCCACCGGCAAGCGTTACTGCAACAACGGCGTCGCGCTTGCCTTCGTGCCCGGCAAGTAGGAACTTGCTGCGGCAGGGACGTTGAGCCCTTGCGCCGTTGCGGCATACCTCTGAGCATGCACCGTGGCGCCTCCCCGCCGGCCACATGGACAAAGGACAAAAAAAGAGCAGGCTTTTGGCCTGCTCCGGTGATGCACTGATCGGTCGCAACTGATCTGCTGCTGGCTGGCAGCTGATCGCTCGAAGTTGGCGGTTCGAAGCTGCTGGCTTGAAGCAGTGACGGTTGATCGGAGCTGGATTCGCAGGGTCACCCTGCGAATCCAGGGGCAGACGATCAGTAGTCGAAGTCGCCGCCCATGCCGCCACCGCCGCCGGCGGGAGCTGCTTCCTTCTTCTCGGGCAGATCGGCCACGATGCACTCGGTGGTGAGCACCATACCGGCGATCGAGGCGGCGTTCTGCAGACCGGAGCGGGTCACCTTGGCGGGATCAACGATGCCGGCAGCCAGCATGTCGACGTATTCACCGGTGGCGGCGTTGTAGCCCTCGTTGAACGGCATGCCCTTGACATGCTCAGCGACGACGGCGCCATTGACGCCGGCGTTCTGGGCGATCCGCATCAGCGGAGCGGTGAGGGCGGAGGCCACGATGGTGGCACCGATCAGCTCTTCGCCGGTGAGGTTGGCAGCCGCCCACTCCTCGAGGGCAGGGGCCAGGTGGGCCAGGGTGGTGCCGCCACCAGGAACGATGCCTTCCTCAACAGCCGCCTTGGTGGCGTTGATGGCGTCTTCCAGGCGCAGCTTCTTGTCCTTCATCTCGGTTTCGGTGGCTGCACCCACCTTCACCACGGCCACACCGCCGCTCAGCTTGGCCAGACGCTCCTGCAGCTTCTCCTTGTCGTAGGAGGAGTCGGTTTCGTCGATCTGCTTGCGGATCTGCTCCACACGGGCCTTGACGGCCACTTCGTTGCCTTCGGCGACGATGGTGGTGGTGTCCTTGTTGATGGTGATGCGGCGGGCGGTGCCCAGCATCTCCAGCTTGGTGTTCTCCAGCTTGAGGCCGGCGTCTTCGGTGATCAGCTGACCGTTGGTGAGAACAGCGATGTCCTCAAGCATGGCCTTGCGGCGGTCACCGAAACCAGGGGCCTTGACGGCGGCCACGTTGAGCACACCGCGCAGGCGGTTCACCACCAGGGTGGCGAGGGCTTCCTTCTCGATGTCCTCGGCGATGATCAGCAGGGGCTTGCCGGTGCGAGCGATCTGCTCAAGCACGGGCACCAGGTCTTGCACCAGGCCGATCTTCTTGTCGGTGAGCAGGATGTAGGGCTCGTCGAGCACCGCTTCCATCCGCTCGGTGTCGGTGGCGAAGTAAGGGGAGATGTAGCCCTTGTCGAAGCGCATGCCCTCGGTGACCTCCAGTTCGGTGGTCATCGACTTCCCTTCTTCCAGGGAGATCACGCCTTCTTTGCCGACCTTGTCCATAGCGTCGGCGATCATGCGGCCCACCTCTTCGTCGTTGCCGGCGGAGATGGTGCCCACCTGGGCGATGGCGTTGCTGTCGGCGATCGGCTTGGCGTGCTCCTCAATCTTCTTGACGAGGAAATCGGCAGCCTTGTCGATGCCCTTCTTGAGGGTGATGGCGTTGGCGCCCGCAGCCACGTTGCGAAGACCGGCCTTGACCATGGCGTGGGCCAGGACGGTGGCCGTGGTGGTGCCGTCGCCGGCGGCGTCGTTGGTTTTGGAGGCGGCCTGACGGATCAGGGCCACACCGGTGTTCTCGATGTGGTCTTCCAGTTCGATCTCTTTGGCGATCGTGACGCCATCATTGATGATCTGGGGAGCGCCGAATTTCTTTTCCAGCACCACGTTGCGGCCCTTGGGGCCGAGGGTGACGGCAACGGCCTCAGCGAGGATGTCGATGCCTTTTTCGAGGGCCCGGCGGGCGTTCTCGTTGTAAATAATGCGCTTGGCCATGGAAGGGATGCTCCTTGAAGTAGTTGGTAAAGGGTTGACCGTCCGACGAGTCGTCGGGGGTCAGGACGTGATCAGTGAGGGCAGTTGAGGCTCACAGGAACCTCATGTGCCGGAGCGATCAGTCGACGATGGCGAGAATGTCTTTTTCTGAGAGCAGCACGAACTCATCGGTGCCGAGCTTGATGTCAGTACCGGCGTACTTGCTGTAGAGCACCTTGTCGCCCACGCTCACTTCAGGAGCCTGGCGGGAGCCGTCCTCATTGCGCTTGCCGGGGCCCACTTGGACCACTTCGCCCACCTGGGGCTTCTCCTTTGCAGTGTCGGGGAGCAGGATGCCGCCCGCGGTTCTTTCCTCCGATTCGGACACCTTGATGAAAATGCGATCTCCAAGGGGTTTGACAGTGGAGACGCTGAGGGAGACAGCAGCCATGGATCGTTTCAAATGCGGTGGTGCGGCGCCGGGGCGCCACAGGGGAGAGCGAATTAGCACTCGCCCTGCCTGAGTGCCAACCTATGGCGGTGGAAGGGTGCAGTGCAATCGGTACGGTGTGCGGTTGACCGAACCCAGCACGCGGCACCGGCCTCTGGCTCTGAAGACCAGGCCATTCGCGGTGGTAAGGTGGCGCGGCTTCAGGCGGGCGCGCGTCCCGCTGCGCGATCTTCCTTCCTTTCCTATGGCTGCTGCTGCTCCCGTCAACACCGGCTCCAAGGGTGTTGTCCGTCAGGTGATCGGCCCCGTTCTCGACATTGAATTTCCGGCCGGCAAGCTGCCCCGCATCTTCAATGCCATTCGCGTTGAAGGCCGCAATTCCTCGGGTCAGGACATCGCCCTCACCGCCGAAGTCCAGCAGCTCCTCGGCGATCACCGGGTGCGTGCGGTTGCGATGAGCGGCACCGACGGCGTCGTGCGTGGCATGTCTGCCCTCGACACGGGCGCCCCGATCAGCGTCCCCGTGGGAGAGGCCACTCTTGGCCGCATCTTCAACGTGCTCGGCGAGCCGGTTGATGAGCGTGGGCCGGTCACCTCCACCCTCACATCTCCCATCCACAGGGATGCGCCGAAGCTGATCGAGCTCGAAACCAAGCCCAAGGTGTTTGAAACCGGCATCAAGGTGATCGACCTCCTGGCTCCTTACCGCCAGGGTGGCAAGGTCGGCCTGTTCGGTGGCGCCGGCGTGGGCAAAACCGTGCTGATCCAGGAGCTCATCAACAACATTGCCAAGGAGCACGGCGGTGTTTCCGTGTTCGGTGGCGTTGGCGAGCGCACCCGTGAGGGCAACGACCTCTACGAAGAGTTCAAGGAATCTGGAGTGATCAACTCCGAAGACCTCCCGAAATCCAAGGTGGCGCTCTGCTTCGGTCAGATGAACGAGCCCCCCGGCGCCCGCATGCGCGTGGGTCTGTCGGCACTCACCATGGCCGAGCATTTCCGTGATGTGAACAAGCAGGATGTGCTGCTGTTCATCGACAACATCTTCCGCTTCGTCCAAGCCGGCTCCGAAGTGAGCGCCCTGCTCGGCCGCATGCCCTCCGCTGTGGGCTACCAGCCCACCCTCGGCACCGACGTTGGTGAGCTTCAGGAACGCATCACCTCCACGCTCGAAGGTTCAATCACCTCGATCCAGGCTGTGTACGTGCCGGCCGACGACCTCACCGACCCCGCTCCCGCCACCACCTTTGCCCACCTCGATGCCACCACGGTGCTGAGCCGCGGCCTGGCTTCGAAGGGCATCTACCCGGCCGTCGACCCGCTCGACTCCACCAGCACCATGCTCCAGCCGGCCGTTGTGGGCGACGAGCACTACCGCACCGCCCGTGCCGTGCAATCCACCCTGCAGCGCTACAAAGAGCTGCAGGACATCATCGCCATCCTCGGCCTCGACGAACTCTCCGAAGACGACCGTCGCACCGTCGACCGCGCGCGCAAGATCGAGAAGTTCCTGTCTCAGCCCTTCTTTGTGGCCGAAATCTTCACTGGCCAGTCCGGCGAGTACGTGAAGCTCGAAGACACCATCAGCGGCTTCAACATGATCCTCGCTGGTGAGCTGGATGATCTTCCCGAGGCTGCTTTCTACCTCGTGGGCAACATCGATCAGGTGAAGGCCAAGGCCGCCAAGATCCTCGCTGACGCCAAGTCCTGATTTGCGACGGACTGCCTCTGATCTCCCTGTCACCTTCTCGCCATGACTCTCAATCTCCGTGTTCTGGCACCTGACCAGAGCGTTTTCGACGGCAGCGCGGATGAGGTGATCCTGCCCAGCACCACTGGGCAGCTGGGGATCCTCCCCGGACACGTCTCCTTGCTCACCGCTCTCGATGTGGGCGTGATGCGCCTGCGCAGCGGCAAAGACTGGACCGCCATTGCCTTGATGGGTGGTTTTGCCGAAGTCGAAGCCGACGAAGTCACTGTGCTCGTGAACACCGCAGAGCTCGGAGACAAAATCGATGCCGCCGCCGCCGAGCAGCAGGTGGAAGAAGCCCAGCTGCGTGCAGCCAGCTTCGAAGGCCAGCCGCCCAGCACGGAAAAGGTGAAAGCCGTCCAGAACCTGGCTCGGGCCCGGGCCCGGCTTCAGGCCACCCGCAAGGCCTGATCCATCAACGGGGTCGTCCTTTCCGGGCAGTCCCAATCTTCATGGCCGCAATGCCATCAACAGTCTTGGATCGGCTCTACAAGCCCGGTCCAAGACTTTTTTATGCATGCCCTGGATGTTTGCCAGCTGGCCCTTGAGCTCTGCCAGCTGGTCCTGGTTCTCGGCCAAGAGGCCTTGGATCTCCGCCAGCAGGCCCTGCAACGCTCAGCGCCGGCTCACTAGCCACTAGCGCTGAATTCGGGCACTTCAACTTCCCACGAACGTCATCATCAACGTGGCGAAGTCAGAGTGGAGAATCGCTGTCAATCGATCCATGCCATTCGGCGATCAAGCCTGGTGAACTTGATCCTGAATGCAATCTGATGGTGGCTGGAACTTTGCTGCGAATGACAATCGATGAAGGATGCAGCTCGACCGCGGATGCAACCCGATAAGCGGATTCAACTCGACCGTGGATGGAACTTGACCGTCGACCCAACTTGTTGATGAATTCGAGTTGGCCGAGGGCGAGTGTGGCAATCGAACGCTTGATCGACAGAGAAAAGGCCCCTGCTTGGGGCCTTTAGCGTGCTAGACGTTCTAGCGAGTGTCGGTGAGCGATTTGCTGAAGAGCGGCACCCATCGACCGTTCGCTTCAGCAGGTGTTGAGCCGTTCCGTTCTTGAACCTGGCCAGTGAAGCCAAGCCAAGCCAAGCCAAACGAAGCGTGAAAGGAAGTGGACTGCGCTGTAGGCCGTAAGCCAATGCAGCCCGCCGCTGAGGATCAGGCGGTTCCGCAGAAGGTGACGTCGGGGAACTTGAGCTTGGCTTCGTCGAGCGACTTGCCTTTGCCTTCCTCTTGCCAGTAGTTGATCACCTCGGTGGCCTTGTTGAGGATCTCCACCCGCTCATTGTCGGTGATCCAGGATTTGGCTTCCAGTTCACCTTTGAGGGTTTCCCAGGCATCTTCCCGCGGCCAGAAGAAGTAGGAGGTGAGGGGGCTGGGACCACCGCCCACGATCTGATCAACGGCCAAAGCGACGTTGTCGGGCAGCCAGAGGATCTTGAGCAGGAAGCGGCCTTCATCCGCTTTCGGCGTGTGGCCGGAAGGAACGCCATCTTCGTCGAGGGTGGCCGTGGCCAGTGCGGCGCTGGCGCCACGCAGCACGGGACGCCCTTCGCGGGCGCCACTCGGATCCGCGGCGGCGGGAAGGATCTCAGGCATGGCGGACACGGCGGGCATCGCAGAAACCGCCGCGTCAGGGCTATCGCTGGCCGTCATAGGTTCGGCGCTCAAGGACAACAATCAAACGAGTAACCTACCAGCCCCGGCCTCCCTGCCCTGAAGCCCCGCGCTGTTCTGCTGTTCGACATCGACGGGGTCATTCGCGACGTGAGCGGCAGCTACCGCCGCGCCCTGGCTGAAACCGTTCACCACTACAGCGGTTGGCGGCCCGGACAGACCGAGGTGGATGCGCTCAAGAGCGAAGGTCTGTGGAACAACGACTGGGAGGCATCGCTGGAGCTGCTGCGGCGCCACGGGCATGACCCGCTACCCAGCTTTGACGCCCTGGTGGAGGTGTTCAGCCAGCTCTATTTCGGAGGGGACCCGGAGGGCCCGCCAGAAGCGTGGCAGGGCTTCATCCGGGAAGAAACGCTGTTGGTACAGCCGCCTTTCTTCGAGCAGTTGAGCCAGCACGGCTTTGCCTGGGGGTTCGTGAGCGGCGCTGAACCGGCTTCCGCGCGCTTCGTGCTGCATCAGCGGCTCGGATTGCCGCAGCCTCCCCTGATCGCCATGGGCGACGCTCCGGACAAGCCCGATCCCACCGGCCTGCTCACGCTTGCCGCCCGCCTGGCCACCACCGACCTGGGCCATGAAGCCCCCTTGGTGGCCTATGTGGGCGACACCGTGGCGGATGTGGAAACGGTGCAGCGTGCTCGGGCGTGCCATCCCGATCAGGCCTTCGTCAGCCTGGCGGTGGCTCCGCCTCACCTGCAGGACCCGGGAGCCGTTGCGCAACGGCAGGTCTACGAACACCACCTGAGCCAGGCAGGCGCCAACCACATCCTGACCACCACGGCGGAGGCTCCCGCGCTGCTGAACCGCCTGCTCGGCTGAGCGAACGGCCCGGACCGTGCACCCGGTTTCACCGCTCCATGGCGTCTGCTGATTTGAGCGCAGCGGCTGTGAGCACCTCGTGCCCGCTGGGGGTCACGGCCACGTCGTCCTCGATGCGGATGCCGATCCCCTTCCAGCGCGCGTCGATGGCGGGCTGGCCATCCGGCACGGGCAGCCGATCGCTCACATAGAGCCCAGGCTCCACTGTGAGCACCATGCCGGGCTCAAGCGGCACCGGATGCTCGCCGAGGCGGTAAGCACCCACGTCGTGGACATCGAGCCCCAGCCAGTGGCCGGTGCGGTGCATATAGAGGTGGCGGTAGGCGCCCTGCTCGATCAGGCCATCCACCTCCCCCTGCAGCAGACCCAGCTCCACCAGTCCCTCCACCAGCACCCGCACCGCGGCCGCATGCACCTGCTCGGCATCGGCCCCTGGCTTCACGCAGGCGATCGCCGCCTGCTGGGCAGCCAGCACCAGGTCGTAGAGGGCGCGCTGCTCCGCACTGAAGCGCCCGCCTACCGGGAAGGTGCGGGTGATGTCGCCGTTGTAGTAATCGCTGAGGCTGCAACCGGCGTCGATCAGCAGCAGATCGCCGTCCAGCAAGGGTGCATTGTTGCTCGTGTAGTGCAGCACACAGGCGTTGTCGCCGCCGGCGACGATCGAGCCGTAGGCAGGACCACGGGCGCCCTGAAGCAGAAAGTGCTGCTCGATCGCAGCCTGCACCTGCCGCTCGTTCAGCCCGGGCCGCGCCACCTGCCGCGCCAGCTCATGGGCTTCGGCGGAGATCCGGGCGGCCTCGCGCAGGCGCTCCAGTTCGTCCTCGGTCTTGCGCAGGCGCAACTGGTGCAGCAGCGGGCAGGGTGCCACCAGGCCAAGCGCCGCCTGACCGCTGCGCGGTGCCCGGTCGAGCTGGGCGGCCCAGGCGGAAAGCACCAGCGGCTCCACGCTCGGATGACGACCCACCCGGAACGCGATGCCTTCGGCCCCTTGGAGGTACTCCGCCAGCCGTTCGGCCAGTTCCGCCCGCGGATGGGCCAGGTCGGCGCCGAACTGGGACACCGCGCCTTCACACCCCCAGCGGAAGCCGTTCCAGACCTCGGCCGCAGGGTCCTTGGGTTCTACGAACAGCACGAACCTGTGCTCACTGCGGTGCGGCAGGAACAGGGCCACGGCCCCCGGCTCATCGAACCCCGTGAGGTACCAGAAATCGCTGTGCTGGCGGAAGCCATGTTCCACATCGGCGTGATGGGTGACCAGTGGAGCAGCGGGAATCACGGCGGCCACGGCACCGAGCCGTTCCAGGAAAAGCGCGCGACGCTGCTGGAAGGTGGCAGCGGAAATCACCATGGAGGAACCACGAAACGGCGGGACAGAGACTTAGACGATTAAATAAGGGCATGGAATGCCCTGCCTTGATGAAGGCGCCGACATGAGCGAGCTGGGAAGGGCGCGCCACCATGAATGAGCTGTTTGGCCTGGCAGCGCTGGTGGTGGTGATTCTGGCGGGATCAGCGCTGTGCTCAGGCGTCGAGGCGGCCATCCTCACGGTCAATCCCCTCAAGGTGCACGAACTGGCGGGCCGTCCGGTGCCGCCGCGCGGTGCCAGGGCCCTGCAACGGCTGAAAAACCGTCTGGGCCGCGCCCTGGCGGTGCTGGTGATTCTCAACAACGGCTTCAACATCTTCGGCAGCCTGATGATCGGCAGCTATGCCGGCTGGGTGTTCGCGCAGCTGGGCGTCTCCGGCATGGCCCTGCCCCTCTTTTCGTTCGGCCTCACCGTGCTGGTGATCCTGCTGGGGGAAATCCTGCCCAAATCGATCGGCAGCAGCATGGCCATGCCGGTGTCCCTGGCGAGCGCCGCCACGGTCAACGTGCTGCTGCGGTTGATGTTGCCGCTGGTGCTGGTGCTCGAACGGCTGATGCCGGCGATCACCGCCGAGAGCGAGCTCAGCACCGACGAGGAGGAGATCCGCCTGCTGGCCAGGCTTGGCTCCCGCACCGGCCAGATCGAAGCCGACGAAGCCGCCATGATCGGCAAGGTGTTCCAACTCAACGACCTGACAGCGCGGGATCTGATGGTGCCCCGCGTGGCAGCCCCCACCCTGCCTGGGATGGCAAGCCTCCAGAGCGTGAAGCCTCAATTGCTTGCCCAGCACGCTCCGTGGTGGGTGGTGTTGGGCGAAGAGGTGGACGAAGTGCTGGGGGTGGCCAGCCAGGAAAGCCTTCTGCAGGCCCTGGTGGAAGGGCGCGGTGAGACCACGATCGAGAACCTCATCAGCCCGGTGGAGTTCGTGCCGGAGATGATCCGCGCTGACCGTCTGCTCACCGCCTTCCGGCGCAGCAGCCATTCCGTGCGCGTGGTGGTGGATGAATTCGGTGGCTTCGTCGGTGTGATCGGTGCCGACGCCGTACTGGCGGTGCTGGCCGGCTGGTGGCGGCGGCCGCAGTCGCCTGTGGAGGTCCCCGGCGAATGAGGCCCACGCCCGACACCCCCACCCGCTGCCGCCAGTTGCTCAGGCTTTGGCGCTCGGAGCTCAACCTCACCCCTCGCGAGTGTTCGGCCCTGGGTCCGGAGCTGGCGGCCCTGGATCGCCAGATTGAGCGGCTGGAGCAGGGGCGCCTGCGGCTGGCGGTGTTCGGCCGCGTGGGTGTGGGCAAATCCAGCCTGCTGAACGCCTTGCTCGGGCGTTCCCGCTTCGCCACCGACCTGGCCCACGGGAGCACCCGCCTGCAGGAACGAGAACGCTGGCAGCAGCCGATCGCGGGTCTGAACGGCGTGGAGCTGGTGGACACCCCCGGTATCGACGAGGTGGATGGCCCGGCCCGCCAGCGGCTGGCCGCCAGGGTGGCTCTTGGCGCCGACCTGCTGCTGTTTGTGCTCGATGGCGACCTCACCAGCCCGGAAGGCGAAGCCCTGGAGCACGTGCTCGGCTGGGGCAAGCCCTTGCTGCTGGTGGTGAACCGGATCGACTGCTGGCCGGCCGGCGAACGCGTCCAGCTGCTCGACAGCATTCGCCGGCGGCTGCCGGCCGCCGCCGCCGGCCTGGATCTGGTGGCGGTGTCGGCGGCGCCAAGACAGGCCCAGCTGCTGGCTGACGGCCGTGTGCGCAGCGAAGCCCGGCCGCCCGCCATCGAGCCTCTGCAGGAGCGGCTGGTGGACCTGCTGACCAGTCACGGGGCCCTGTTCCTCGCCCTCAACAGCCTCAAGGCAGGGGATCGATTCGCTCAGCGTCTGCAGGCCCAGCGCCTGCACCAGCAGCAACGCCAGGCCCATGGGGTGATCGGGCGGTACGCCACCCTCAAAGCCGCCGGCGTTGCCGCCAATCCACTGGTGCTGCTGGATCTGGCTGGTTCGCTCGCCTGCGACACCGCCCTGGTGATGCAGCTCTGCCGGCTGTACGGACTCACGATCAATGGCGCTCAGGCGCGGCGGATGCTGGCCCGGCTGTCAGGCCACAGCGCCTTGCTGGGCGGCACCCAGATCGGCATCCAGCTGCTGCTGGGCGCCCTGCGCCAGGCGCTGCTGGTGGCAGCGCCATTCACCGGCGGGCTCTCGCTGGCCCCTGCCGCGCCAGTGGCCCTGGCCCAGGCGGCGCTGGCTGTTCACACCACCCGGCTCACCGGCCGGCTGACCGCCGCGGAACTGCTCAAAGCGGCCCATCAGGGCCCGGCCCGCCCCGGTGCCCTGCTGCGGCGCCTGGCCCGGCAGGATCCCCAGACCCAGGCCTGGCTGCAGCAATGGTCGCCGCGGGGCTGGGATCCGGCCCTGCAGGGGCTGCAGCCATGAGCGCGCCCGACCAGGTGGCCCTGTTCGGCACGAGCGCCGATCCGCCCACCCTCGGGCACCGCGCTCTGCTGCAGGCCCTGGGAGAGCGCTACCCGCTGGTGCGCACCTGGGCCAGCGACAACCCCTTCAAGCAGCATGGGGCCCCCATTGAGGTGCGCGCCGTGCTGCTGCGGGCGCTGGTCGAGGGGATCGGCAATCCTCGTATTCAGGTGGACCAGAGCCTCAGCCACAGCCGCGCCCTCCACACCCTGGAGCAGGCCCGCCGGCTCTGGCCTGAAGCCGACCTGATCTTCGTGGTGGGCAGCGATCTGCTGCCGCAGATTCCCCGCTGGTACGCGGCGGATGCCCTGCTCGCCGCCTGCCGGCTGGCCGTGGTGCCTCGCCTGGGCTGGCCGCTCGACGCGCTGCACATCGATGGCCTGGTGCAACGGGGAGGCCGGGTGGAGGTGCTGCCGCTGCAGATCCCGGCCACGGCCAGTTCCCAGTTGCGCCTCCATCCCGATCCCCAGCTGATCCCGGCGGAACTGTGGCCGGAGCTGCGCAAGCGCAACCTCTACGGCCTAGGCGACGTGGCGGCCAGCAGGCGGCCGGCCACCCCGCCGCTGCGCTGATGCGGCTCGCCCTCGCCCAGATCGACCCGCTGGTGGGAGACCTGCGCGGCAACGGTGCACTGCTTCTGGAACGTAGCCGTCAGGCCGCCGCTGCCGGGGCTGATCTGGTCGCCAGCCCCGAGCTGTCGCTGTGGGGGTACCCGCCACGGGATCTGCTGCTGCGGCCTGCGCTGCTGCGCCAGCAGGTGCAGGTGCTCGATGCGCTGGCCCATGAGCTGCCCGGCGGGCTGGCTCTGTTGGTGGGCGTCGCCGAGCCGGTGGCTGGCAACGGGCTGCCGGCGCTTCACAACGCCGTGGCCCTGGTGGAGCAGGGCGGCTGGAGCATCGTCGCCCGTAAGCGCCTGCTCCCTAGCTACGACGTCTTTGATGAACGCCGCTACTTTCAGCCGGCCGACGCGGCCTGCCTGATCGAACGCCAGTGGGGCGGGCGCCCGTGGCGCATCGGCCTGACCATCTGCGAGGACCTCTGGGTGGAGGAACGCCTGCAGGGGCATCGGCTGCGCGGGGCGGACCCGATCGCCGCCCTGATGCCGCTGCAGCCCGACCTGCTGCTCAACCTCTCGGCGTCCCCGTTCGTGCAGGGCAAAGGCGCAGTGCGCTGCCGGCTTGCCCAGGCGGCTGCCGCCCGGCTGCAGTGCCCGGTGGCGTACGTGAACCAGGTGGGCGGCAACGATGAGCTGGTGTTCGACGGCGGCAGCTTCGTGGTGGACGCAGCCGGTGCCATGCGGCTTCAGTTGCCCTGCGCCGCCGAGAGTCTGGCGGTGTGGGAAAGCGACCCAGGGGCTGAACCCACGGGCCCCGTCGCCCCACCTCCGGATCCGATGGAGCAACTGTTCCGGGTGCTGGTGCTGGGGGTGCGCGACTACGCCGGCAAATGCGGCTTCCGGCAAGCGCTGCTCGGGCTCAGCGGCGGCATCGATTCAGCGCTGGTGGCCGCCGTGGCCGTGGCGGCCTTGGGGGCTGACCATCTGTTCGCGTTGCTGATGCCTTCCCCCTACAGCTCAGCAGGATCCCGCACCGATGCGATCGCGCTGGCGGATCGCCTCGGCGTCGCCCACGGCTGCGTGGCGATCGAGCCGCTGATGCGGGGATTTGATCAGGCCCTGGAAGCGCCGATCGGAGCCGCACCCACAGGGCTGACGGCCGAGAACCTGCAATCCCGCATCCGCGGCACTCTGCTGATGGCCATGGCCAATACCCAGGGCCGGCTGTTGCTCTCCACCGGCAACAAATCGGAGCTGGCCGTGGGCTATTGCACCCTCTATGGCGACATGAACGGCGGCCTGGCGGTGATCGGCGACCTCTACAAGACCACCGTGTTCCGCCTCTGCGCCTGGCTGGACAGCCCCGCCGCCGCCGACTGCCGCCGCAGTTGCGGGCTGCCGGCCAAGGGGGAGCTGATCGGCGCGGCGATCCGCGAGAAGCCACCAAGCGCTGAGTTGCGGCCTGATCAGCGCGACACTGATTCCCTGCCCGACTACGCCGTGCTGGACCCCCTGCTGCGGCAGTTCATCGAAGAGCTGCGCAGCCCGGAGGAACTGGTGGCCGCCGGCACGGATGCTCAAGTGGCCCAGCGTGTATACCGCCTGCTGCGCCGGGCCGAGTTCAAACGGCGCCAGGCCGCGCCGCTGATCAAGGTGAGCGGCCGGGCCTTCGGCAGTGGCTGGCGCATGCCGATTGCTGCCGCCATCGACTGAATCGTCTGCCGATGCGGACCAATTCCTGGCAGTGCGGCCCCGCCGCCGCCAGTGTGTAAGCAGATTGAGAGTTGCATGGCCAGCCCCGGTCCCACCGCGCCGATCGCGAGCATCGGCGTGCCCACGGAAATCAAGCGGGACGAACAACGCGTGGCCCTCACCCCCGATGGTGTCAGGGAGCTGGTGTCCCATGGCCTGGAGGTGCGGGTGCAGAGCGGCGCCGGCAATGGTGCGGGCATCGACGATTCCAGCTACGCCGAAGCCGGGGCGCAGCTGGTGAGCCAGGAAGAGGCCTGGGCGGCCCATCTGGTGGTGAAAGTGAAGGAGCCCCAGGCCGAAGAGTTCCGCTTTCTGCGCAGCGACCTGGTGCTGTTCACCTACCTGCACCTGGCGGCCTACCCGGATGTGGGCAGGGCGCTGCTGGAGGCTGGCACCACCGGGGTGGCCTACGAAACCGTTCAGCTCGACAACGGCAACCTGCCGTTGCTCGCGCCGATGAGTGAAATCGCCGGCCGGCTCGCCGCCCAGGTGGGCGCGCACCTGCTCGAAAAGCCCCATGGCGGACGCGGGGTTCTGATCGGCGGTTGCACCGGCGTCAGGCCGGCGCGGGTCGTGGTGCTTGGGGCCGGCACGGTGGGGTGGAATGCGGCCCGCCTGGCGGCGGCGATGGATGCGGAGGTGTTCCTGCTCGATCACTCCCCTCAGCGTCTGCGCAGCCTGGAATCCGACCGAAGCGGCCGGCTGGTGAGCTTGGTGAGCAGCCGGGGCCTGATCGAGCGCATGGTGCCCGGCGCCGATCTGCTGATCGGAGCGGTGCTCACCCCCGGCGGCCGGGCGCCCACCCTCGTCGACGAAGATCTGGTCCGACGCATGAAGCCCGGCTCCGTGATCGTCGATGTGGCGATCGACCAGGGCGGCTGCATCGCCACCAGCCGCGAAACCACCCACACGGATCCAGTGGTCACGATCCATGGCGTGCAGCATTACGCCGTCGGTAACATGCCCGGCGCCGTCCCCTTCACCTCCACCGAAGCGCTGGTCAGCGTCACCCTGCCCTACATCGTCGGCATTGCCGGCCGGGGGCTGGTGGAGGCGGTCACCGAGCGGCCCGAACTGCTCTCGGGACTGAACACGGTGGATGGCGCGGTGTGCCATCCCGGGGTGGCCAAGGCGCTGGGTGTGCCCACCCGCCACCCGATGGCCTGCCTGCGCTGATCGGGATCACTGCCAGCGCTGATCCGGATCAATCCGCCGCCGCGCCAACAGCCAGCGAGGGGAGAGGGCGTACCAGCGCTGACGGTGCGATCCCCTCGCGCAGAGCCAGCACCAAACCCGCCGCCTCGGCATAGGTGGCGGCCGGAAGCACCGGAATCCCGAGGGCGTCGCCGCTGACCTCGAGCACACAGGCATTGCTCTGAACGGCGATCACCGGCAGGCCGCGGGCGGCGCAGCGCAGCACCGCCTCCCCCCCCAGCGCGCCGGCGGGAGCCACCACGGCGCCAATCCGGGCGGGGTGGATCAGCTCGGCGGGCAGCGCCGCACCGACCAGGGGGGATGCCGGCTGCAGCGGCACCAGATCAGGGGCGCGGCTCAGGCCCACGAGCACGCAGGGCAGAAACGTGTGCCCCAGTTCTTCAGCTGCGGCGCGTGGATCAAGGCCCACCTCCAGCGGCAGTGGCGCCAGGGCGGGCGCGTGGGCGCAGGGGATCCCCAGGTGGCGTCCCAGCAGGTGACTGATCACCGCCTCGGCACCGGCCAGCCCGTCGACGCCAGCGCCGCCGCGGTAGGCCGCAAGCTCCTGCGGGCCGTTGTCGTCCGGGAAGCGGGTCACGATCGCAATGGCTGTGGCCCCCGCCTCTCGCAGGCGTTCCCCGGCCCGCAGCAGCTCGGCTGGATGCTCAAGCCCACCACCGCTCGCTCCGCTGCTGCTGCGGCTCAACGCCACCCCCAGGGGCCGCTCGGTGGTGAGCACCGGGCCAACGGCAAGGCCGAGCGTGGCCCTGCAGGCATCCGCCACCTGCAGGTGCCGCTGACGCAGTTCCGGCTCGATGCCGGCATCCAGCAACAGTCCCACCTGGCGCTGACGCACGGGTGCGAGCGCCAGATCCCCGGCGGCGAAGCGGTTCAACGCCCAGCCCTCCACGTAGTGGATCCTCGGGTCGCTCCAGTAGAGAGCGGCACCATTCATCACGTTCGGGTGGGTGATCAGGCAGCCGCTGGCCGCCGCCAGCAGGCGCGCGGCAGGCAGACCATCACCGGCATAGCCGCCGATGCAGCATCCGATCCCGGTCGGGATCACCAGCAGGAGCGGCAAAGGCGCCGCTGGGCCGATGGCAGGGGTCATGGCTCCACCAGCAGCACTGCTTCCAGCCGCGCGCGCCTGGCCCCGTGCTCCGCGCTCTCGACGGCCGTGATCGCCCAGCGCAGCGGCACGCCCTCCTCGCGATCGAGAGCCGCCAACACAGCGGCCACTACCGAAGCGGAGGGCGATGACGCGACTGGTGCTGGGGCGGGCGACGACGCAGTGACTGGAAGCGGCACCCACACCTCCCTGGCGATCAACCGCACGGCATCTCTGGCTTCACGGGCCAGGCGCTCACTTCTGATACTGCCCGAACTGGGCCACGTACAACGCATCCTCCTGGCCCGCCTTCAGCTGCAGATCACTGCGCGGGTAGGCCACACAGAGCAGGGCATAGCCCTGGGTCTGCAGGTCGGCCTTGACACCCATGGCGTCGGGCTGATGCACCGTTCCCTCTGTGATCACAGCCGCACAGGTGGTGCAGACCCCCGAGCAGCAGGAACTGGGCAGTGGCACGCCAGCGGCTTCCGCCGCCGACAGCACCGTCTGATCGGCCGAGCAGGAAAAGGTATGGGTCGCGCCGTCGAGCGCAGCGACGATGGTGAAGGTTTCACTCATGGCAGAGGATGCAAGCAGCGGAGCAACTCCGCTCAGGGAGGGCAGCGGCCCCATCTTCCCGGACGGAGGGCCAGCACGGAGCTCTCAGTCTTCACCGAAGGGCCCGAAGCAGGGAGCGAAGCCCGTTGGCAAAGGAATCGGGGAAACGCCGCTGTTTGGCGCCGGGCGAAACCATGCGGGGAGCGAGGCAGCTGGCGGGAAGCTGCTGGCTGAAAGGTGCTTCCTGAAAGCTGCTGGCTGGAAGCTGTTGGTTCGGACGCTCAGGCCGTGCGCGCAAACGGTGTCCACGCGCCGGGGTGGGGAGCGAGAAACTCAGGGGGATGGCTGCTGGAGGACCGGGCCGAGAGGAAAAGGTCAAAGCTCACCGAGCAGCGCCGCTCGTCGTCCTCATTGGGCAGCACCGCGTGATCGGTGCTCGCAGGAAAAAGCACCAGCAGACCAGCCTGAGGAGCCACGTCCTGCCAGGGGGCGTTGAGGAAGTGATCAGGGGTGATCGGCCCGCTGTGACCGACGGCCAGGCCCGGCACCAGCTCGTTCACCTGACGGTGCGGGAAGAGCCGCAGGCAGCCGCAGCGACCACTGCCATCCCCCGTGATGTAGTACACCGCACTGAGATGGGCGTTGGGGTGATGGTGGCGGCCGACGGCTTGACCCGGCTCGCTCACCACGGGCCAGGCACGCTGCAGGTGCAAGTCAATCTGCTCGGTGTCAAAACCGAGCGCTCGGAGATAGGCCGGCGCAGCACGTTCAAGCTGCGTCACGAGCCAGCCAAAAGCAGGGCGGCGATGCACCTGCCAGGCGTCATTCAGGTCGCCCGTCCAGGCGCAACCTTCGGACGGATTGCCATTGGCTGCACCGCGAAGCTGCAGGGCCTCCTGCAGCATCACGGCTGAGTCGAGCGGGTCGGGGCGCAGTTGCTGGCGGCCGAGCGCCAGCGGGAACAGCGGCTGGATCTCGATGATGGCCTCAGCCCATCGCCGAGCCACCCACGATTTCCAGGATCTCCTGGGTGATCGCTGCCTGGCGGGCCTTGTTGTAATCGAGAGTGAGCGACTTGGCGAGCTCCTTGGCGTTATCGCTGGCGCTGTTCATGGCCGTCATGCGGCTGGCCAGCTCACTCGCGGCGGCTTCCTGGAGGGAACGAAGCAGTTGGTTGTCGAGGTAAAGCGGCAGCAGGGCATTGAGCAGCTGATCCGGGCTCTGCTCAAACACGAACTCCGACTCCAAAGGCGGAACGCTGTTGCCGGAAGGCACGCCCCGTTCAACCGCCAGCCGACCTTCCCGTGTGGTGAGACGGAAAATCTCATCATCCTGGGCGGCAATGCCCTGGGGGTCGAGCGGCAGCAGGGTCTGGGAGACAGGGCCGCTGCTCACGAGGTTGATGAACTTGGTGTAGATCATCTCCACCCGGTCTGTGCTGCCGGAGAGGAAGGCCGCCAGCACTTCGTCGCCGATCTTGCCCGCCTCATCCGCTGTAGGCACCTGCTCAAGGCCGGTGAACGTGGTGAGGATCGGATAGGAACGGTTCTTGAAGTATCCGGCGGCCTTGCGTCCGATCAGCACCAGTTCCACCGTGAAACCCTGGCCCTTGAGCTCAGCGAAACGCTGTTCCGTGCGCTTGATGATGTTGGCGTTGTAGCCACCACAGAGGCCACGGTCAGCACTCACCACCACAAGGGTGATGTGACGCACAGGCCGGGTCTGTTCAAGCAGCGGGGTGTTGGCCACATCCTCGAAACGCAGACGGGTCTGCAGGTTTTCGAGCATCCGGGCCAGGCGGTCGGCAAACGGCCTCGACCGCAGCACCTGTTCCTGGGCACGCCGCACCTTGGCTGCCGCGACCATCCCCATGGCCTCGGTGATCTTGCGGGTGTTCTTGACCGAACTGATGCGGTCGCGGGTTTCCTTGAGGTTGGCCATGGTTCAGGTGCTTCGCTTCAGGGAGATCAGGCCGAAGCCAGAAGGGTGGAGGTGACTTCGCTGATGGCCGCCTTGAGCATGGCCTCGGAGGATTCGCTCAACTGCTTCTCGGTTTGCACCTGCTCGATATAGGCAGCCGCATTGGTCTTGAGGTATTCCCGCAGCTCGCGAACGAACTGGGTCACCTGGTCGATGGCCACGTCATCGATCAGGCCCTTGACCCCGGCATAGACCACGGCCACCTGTTCGGCCAGAATCAGCGGGCTGTACTGGGGCTGCTTGAGCAGTTCACGCAGGCGCTTGCCCCGGCCAAGCTGCTTCTGTGTGGCGGCATCCAGGTCAGAAGCGAACTGGGAGAAGGCAGCGAGTTCGTCGAACTGGGCCAGTTCCAGTTTGAGGGTGCCGGCGATCTTCTTGATGGCCTTGGTCTGAGCTGCACCGCCCACGCGGCTCACCGAGATACCCACGTTGATGGCGGGCCGCAGGCCGGAGTTGAAGAGGTCGGATGTGAGGAAGATCTGGCCATCCGTGATCGAGATCACGTTGGTGGGGATGTAGGCGGAAACGTCTCCAGCCTGGGTTTCGATGATGGGCAGGGCTGTCATGCTGCCTTTGCCCATGGCATCGGACAGCTTGGCGGCCCGCTCCAGCAGACGGCTGTGGCAATAGAAGACGTCGCCGGGGTAGGCCTCACGGCCGGGCGGGCGGCGCAGCAGCAGGGACATCTGGCGGTAAGCCTGGGCCTGCTTGGTGAGGTCGTCGTAGATCACCAGGGTGGCCTGGCCTTTGTACATGAAGTACTCAGCAATAGCCGCGCCGGCATAAGGGGCGAGGTACTGAAGGGCCGCCGGCTCGGAGGCACAGGCTGCCACAACGATGGTGTAATCGAGGGCTCCCTTCTCACGCAGCACATCAATGACGTTGGCCACTGAAGCCTGTTTCTGGCCGATCGCCACATAGACGCAAACAACACCCTCACCCTTCTGGTTCAGGATGGTGTCGATGGCGATGGCCGTCTTGCCGGTCTGGCGGTCACCGATGATCAGTTCGCGCTGGCCGCGGCCGATCGGAATCATGGCGTCGATCGCGGTGATGCCCGTCTGCATCGGCTCATGCACCGACTTGCGCTGGATGATTCCAGGTGCGGGCGATTCGATCAGGCGGGTTTCCGAGGTGGCAATCTCACCTTTGCCGTCGATGGGCCGGGCCAGCGGATCCACAACCCGGCCGAGCATGGCGTCGCCCACCGGCACTTCAGCGATGCGTCCGGTGGCTTTGACCGTGCTGCCTTCCTGAATGCTGATGCCTTCGCCCATCAGCACCACGCCGACGTTGTCGTCTTCCAGATTGAGAGCAATGCCCTCGGTGCCGTCTTCGAACTCGAGCAGTTCGCCAGCCATCACCTGCTCAAGGCCATAGACCCTGGCGATGCCGTCGCCCACCTGGAGCACCGTGCCGACGTTGCTGACCGATACGGACTTGTCGTAGTCCTCGATCTGCTGCTTGAGGATGGCGCTGATCTCGTCGGGACGGATGGAAACCATGGGTTCAGTTCCCCGCGCGGGGAGGCGATGGAAGGAAAGGAGGGGAGGGGAAGAAGGAGAAAGCCGGGAACCTTGGGGTTCAGCCGCTCTTGGCGAGCGCCAGTCCAAGCCTCCGGACCTGGCCGGAGAGGCTGGCGTCGATCACCTTGGATCCGAATCTGACGATCAGCCCGCCAATCAACGAGGGATCGACGTCGAGCTTGAACTCGACGTTTTCGGTACCAGCCAGCGCCTGCACCTTGGTGCGCAGGGCCTGTTGCTGCTCGTCGCTCAAAGGCGTGGCGGAAACCACGCTGGCCAGAGCGATGTGGCGCTGCTCACGGAAGAGTGTGAGGAAGCGCTCCAGGATCGAATCAAGGATTGAGATCCTCTGACGATCAGCGAGGAGCTTGAGGAGGTTCAGGAACGACGGAGTGAGCTGATCCTGGAAGAGGGCCACCACAATGGCTTTCTTCGTTTCCGGCTCAATCACAGGGGAAACGAAGGATTGGCGCAACTCAGCGGATTGGTGCCAGAGATCAAGCAACTGCTTGGCCTGCTCGGCAACGAGTTCACTCTCACCGGATTGATCGGTGATCTGGAGAAGGGCTTCGGCGTAGGGCGAAGCGATGGTATTGAGCAAGGGCATCAGACTTCACCCAGCGATTCGATGGAACGGTCGATCAGTGCGAGCTGGGCACCGGCATCGAGCTTAGAGGGGAGAGCTGCAAGAGCCTTTTCAACCGCCAGCCTGGCCGCCTCGCGGCGGAGCTTTTCGCTCACCCTGTCGGCTTCTGATTGAAGATCGTTGCTTGAGCCCTGTTTCAGCAGCGCCATGGCTTCCACCGTGCGACGCTCGCTTTCGAGCCGGATGGACTCAGCGCGCACTTTGCCGTCGGCCCTGATCTGATCCGCCTTGATCTGAGCCTCGGCCAGATCCTTCTGGGCAGTGGCAAGGGCGGCTGTGGCTGCGCCAAGCCGCTCCTCGGCGTCCTGGAGATCGCTCAGGATCACTTCGCGCCTTCGCTCCAAAGCGCTGCCGAGAACCTTGGGAAGAAACCACACCAGCGCGGCGATCACGATCGCCAGGTTGATGACGTTGGTTTCGAAAAGATTGAGATTGAGCCCGAAATGTCCCTCGCTGGCGAACAGCGGGGAATGGGGCGCCATCAGAAAGAGGGAAGGGGTCATTTCGCAGCCAGGAGACGGTTGACGATCAGTTCGCTGAGAAGATCGGATTCGCCTTCAAGGTGCTCCATGGCCTTCTGACGTTCAGCCTCGATGGTGCGGCGTGCGCTTTCCATGCTGGCGTTGACATCGGCCTGTGCAGCAGCAAGAGCCGAGCGATACAGCCGGTCCATCTCCTCCTCGGCTTCCACGATCAGCGTCTGGGACTTCTGTCGAGCGTCCTTCAGCTGGGCGGTGAGATCGGCGGCGAGGCGCTCGGCTTGTGCAAGCTTCTGCTTGGCATCCGCACGGCTCAGAGTGATGTAGCTGTCGCGCTCTTCAACCGTGCGACCAATTGGCCGGAAGAACAGCAGGTTGAGAACGTAGGTGAGGAGCACCACCTGCACCGCCATGAGCGGCAGGGTGGCATCGAGGTCGAAGAGACCTCCCTCTGGAGCACCGGCTGCGGCGAGCAGAAGCCAGCTGGTCATGGGGCAGGGACGCTGGAAGGATCAGGTACGGCTGCCGTGCAAAGCACGGCAGATGGGTCTGGACGGTTCAAACGAAGCCAGGGTCTGGATCGGGGCCGCACCAAATGAATGGGCTGGTCTCCCGATCCCGACGGACGGCGATCAGCCTGCGAAAGGGTTCGCGAACAGGAGCACCAGGGCCACAACAAGGCCGTAGATGGTCAGAGCTTCCATGAAGGCCAGCGACAGCAGCAGGGTGCCGCGGATCTTGCCTTCGGCTTCGGGCTGGCGGGCGATGCCCTCAACAGCGCCGCCGGCAGCGGTGCCCTGACCGATGCCGGGGCCGATGGCGCCGAGGCCGACGGCAAGACCGGCAGCCACGACGGAGGCGGCGGAAGTGATGGAATCCATTTTGGAACGGGGGGGATGGAAGGCGCCGGTGAAGCGCGGGTTGGACCTGGCGCTTGGGACATCCCCGGATCGGAGATGGGCCCGGCAATGGCCGGACCTACGCGCAGGAGGTTTAGCAGATCGCTGGGACGTGCCTGGGCGGCAGAGGTTCAGTGAGCTTCTTCGTGAACAGCCTCGCCGATGTAGTAGGCAGCAAGGGTGGCGAAGATCAGGGCCTGAATGGCGCTGGTGAAGAGGCCAAGAAACATGGCGGGCAGCGGCACAATCAGGGGCACCAGGAAGGCCAGAACGGCCACCACAAGTTCGTCAGCAAGAATGTTGCCGAACAGACGGAAAGAAAGGGAGAGAGGCTTGGTGAAATCCTCAACGATCTTGAATGGAAGCATGATCGGAGTGGGCTCCACGTAGTACTCGAAATACCGGAAACCTTTCCGGCTGAGACCTGCGTAGAAATAGGCGAGAGAAACAAGCAGCGCCAAGGCGATGGTTGTGTTGATGTCGGCGGTGGGAGCACCGAGCTCTCCACTCGGAAGGTGGATCAACTTCCAGGGAACCAGGGCGCCGCCCCAGTTGCTGACGAAGATGAACAGAAAAAGGGTGCCGATGAACGGCAACCAATCGCGGTAGGCCTTTTCGCCGATCTGCTCACGAGCCAGATCACGGACGTAGGACCAGAGGAACTCCAGCAGGTTCTGAACACCCCTGGGATCTCTCTCCAGCTTGCGGGTGCCCACCACGACCAGTGCCAGCAGGGCGCCGATCACAACCCAGGAACTGATGAACACCTGACCGTGGATCACCAGACCACCAATCTTCCAGTAGAGGTGTTTTCCAACCTCCAGTTCGGCCAGGGGCAGCAAGAGAGACAACGGTGCCATCGGTGTGCTGGGGTGACGCAGAAGCGACGAGAAAGGACAGGAGGCCCGGATCGACGGGACGGTGGCCGGGAATCAGCGGTCGGTGAGAGCCTGAAGAATCAAGGCCGGCTTGTAGAGAAGAAATCCAACAAGCGAAGGCACGATCTCCAGATATGGCAACCGGGAGGCTGCCAGCACAAGCACGATCGGCACAAGCAACTGGGACTTGCCGACCGCGCGTTTGTCGCCGCCGATGCGAGCGACACTGCGGGCAAGCATCCGCATGTAGAGCATGCCGGCCAGTGCGCCTACAGCGAGGCTCAAAGCCGTGGAACGATCGAACAGGAGGGCAGCAAGAACAACGGCAAACGCGGAAAGAATCAGCGTGGCCAGCTGAATGCGGCGCTGCAACCTGGCGTAGTCGTCCATACCGTTGGCCAGCGGGGCCTCGGTTGGGAGCGTTGCGTCAGGTTGAACCGGTTGGATCAGAAGCGGAACTTCCGAGGAACGCCCGGAGAGATCGCGCAGGAGCGCTGCCCGCAGATCATTGATTTCCTGAGGAGGAAAAACGTCTGTGGTGGGCTCGAGGCTCAGGGCCTGACGGGAGCCGCCCGAAACACCCCCGGCAGGCATGCCGGATGTGATCTTGGACGCGTCGGGAAGAGCCTGCAAACGCTCCAAATCCATTGGAAAGGCGGCCGGAATCTATCACGGAGCCCGCACAGCTCCCTTGACGTTTCAGGCTGGCACTGGTGCGCTCAGCAACAGCAAACGGTGCTGCCAGAGCCAGCGGGCAGTACCGGCGATGCGGGCGGGCTCCCAGTCGAGCGGCAGTGCCCTGAGCGCTGTGCCCAGTGGCGCCTGCTCGATCTGAGTGAGCAGCTCCACGGCATCCGGGGTGAGATCGCGTGGCCGCAGATCGGGGTCCAGCAGGCTGGCACCGGGCCAGCCCCAGAGGCAGGGGTTGCGGCAGCCGTGCGCAGCCAGCAGCGTGGAGTCGTCCTCCCAGGTCTGCCTGGGCAGCTCGCCACGGCTGAGGAAGAACTCGAAATGGCTGATGTCCGGGTCGAGGGCCTCCACCAGCGCCCAACGCTCCCGTTCGGGCAGGGCACGAGCGCGTTCGAGCAGTTCTCCTGACAACAGCCGGGCCGGATCCCAGACCTGGGGATTGGAGAAGCCAGCGAAACTCAGGTCGGCCTGATCGACGAAATCGAAGAGACGCTTGATGTCGTAACTGGTCTCCTGCGGGTGGAGATACATGTCCGCGAAGTTGACGTCGGCCGCCGTATCGAGCGCCCAACGCTGCTCATGGTGGAGACGCAGGCGGTTGGCTGGCGGCAGAGCATCGAACAGCTGGCGCCCCAGGCGCAGTCCTTCGCCATCGCCATTGACCCCCATCAGAGAGAGGGCGGCCTGAACACGATGAATCTCCCAGCGCCCTCCATCGGCATAGAGGAAAAGGTGCAGGAGTCCGCCTGGGCGCAGCAACGCTGCCAGGGCCTTCAGGCCAGCTTCCGGTTGCCGCAGGTGGTGCAGCACTCCCACGGAATTGATCAGGTCGAAGGGGCCTTCGCCCTGGAGGTCCAGCAGGCTGCGTTGCTCGATCCGCAAGGAGCCGGCCACCCTGGTGCCGCCCGAGCGCTCCAACCGCCGGCGGGCCACCTCCAGCGTGCCAGGGCTGATGTCCACCGCGAGGATCTCGGCTCCAGGGTTGAGATGGGCGAGATAGTCGGTGCTCACGCCCGTACCGCAGCCGGCATCAAGTAGGCGCAAGGGCCCCGCCTGTTCCGGGAGCATCCCCGTGCAGGCGCTCACCACGCAGGGGTAGCACCAGCGCCAGTTGTACCCGGGCGGTGGGCCGTCCTGCAGGGGATCGCCGGGATAAGGGAAGCGGTCGTAGAAGGAGCGCACCGCCGGTGTGGCGGCATCGGCGACTGGCTCGGACACAGGCAAAGGAATGGAGAAGGGGAAAGGCGAGCTTTTCATGGCCGGGCCCAGCCTGTGCCCCTCGTGCCCTCAGGGCTGCAAACATTTGTCTATGGCGTTCAAAAGGGCCGGAAGCTGAGCCGTACCCTGGCCAGGCCTGGTACACGCCCCTCTCCATGACCGTGACCGCCAGCAGCGGCAGCAACAGGGTCAGCCCTCAGCGCTACGACACCCTGCCGCTCTCCAGCGTCCGTCAGGCGGAGCAGCAGGATCGCTTTCCCGAAAAGGGGGAGCTCGACACGCTCCTCACCTTCTTTCAGAGCGGCGCCACCCGCATGGAAGCGGCCCGCAGACTCTCGGCCAATGCGGATGCCATCGTCGCCAAGGCGGCCAACCGCATCTTCGCCGGCGGCACACCGCTCTCCTATCTCGATGAGCCGCTGACGCCCTTTGCGGTCACCGTGCCTGAAGAGGCCGTACTTGCCGCCGACCAGGCCGCCTTCAGCCGTTCGGTGCGCACCTTCGCCCAGGGAACCGGCGGAAGTGGCCTGCTCGGGCGGGTGCTCGAGGGTCTGCAAGCCGACGCCGACGTACGGGTGGTGCTGCCCACGGGCTTCACGCCGATCAGCGTGGCTCGCTACGGCACTGAGCGGATGCGCAAGTCCCTGCGGGACATGGGCTGGTTTCTGCGCTACGTGGGATACGCCGTCGTGGCGGGTGATCCCAGCATCCTGGCGGTGAACACCCGGGGCCTCCGCGATGTCCTGGAGAAAGCCTGTTCCCTGGCCGCCACCAATGTGGCGCTGCAGGAAATGCGTGCAGCAGCGGCCAATCTTTTCCGGCAGGAATCAGAGGCCCGTCAGCTGGTGATCGACTGCTTCAACGTCCTGCTCAAGGAACTGGACGTTCCCACGCCTTCACCGCGCCAGCGCCTCGGCAGCCCGGAGAACCAGGGCCTGCAGCTGCCGGCGATCTACGCCCTCGCAGCCGAATCCCCCCAGCGCTTCGTGATGAAGCCAGGCCTCTCCGGGCGTGAGAAGGCCGAGGTGATCCGGGCCGCCTATCGCCAGGTCTTCGAACGCGACATCGTCAAGGGCTACTCCCAGGTGGTGTGCCCGGTGGAAGCCACCCAGCTGCGGCAGGGCCAGCTGGCGATGCGCGATTTCATCCGCGCCCTCGGTCGCAGCAAGGAATACCGCCGCCAGTTTTACGGCAGATTCTCCAACAGCCGGGTGGTGGAGCTGGCCTTCCGTCATTTCCTCGGACGCGGTGTCAGTTCGATTGAGGAGTTCCGCCGCTACTTCGCGATTGTCAGCGCCCAGGGCCTGGCCGGCCTGGTCGACTCCCTGATCAATTCCATGGAGTACGCCCAGGTGTTCGGGGAGGAAACGGTTCCTTACCTGCGCGATCTCGGTGAAGAAGCTCAGGAGAGTGCCGGCTGGGGTTCCAACCGCAAACTCTTTCGGTTCAGCGCCCCGTTCGAAGGCGCGCCTCAATACATCACCCTCTACGCCGCTTACAGGCAGCCTCTGCCCGACCAGCACGTCTACGGCGGCGGCAACGACCCTCTGGGCCTCACGTACGGGGCAATCTTTCCGTCGTCCACGGCCTCGGTGGCCACCCGGCCAGCGCCCTTCGGCTACGACACCCGCCGCATCCTGGTGGGCAACGGCATGAAGCAGCCGGGTCAGATGGACAGCCCCCAATTCCGCGCGTCCACTCCGCGACGGGTGGGGCCGAAGGTGGTTCGCCTCCAGCAGATTTCCACCGGTGGCGCCTCCGTGCCCCGCCGAGGTGGAGAACCCAGCATTCGTGGCACCGAATCCAGCACCCAGGCGGTGATTCGTGCCGTCTACGTCCAGGTGCTCGGCACCGCTGGCTACCAGGGCGAACGACTCACTGTCGAAGAGATCAAGCTGGAGAACGGTGACATCTCCCTGAGGGAGTTCATCCGTCTGGTGGCGCGTTCGAATCCCTTCCGCCGCCGCTACTGGTCGGGTCTGTACATCACCAAAGCGATTGAGGTGATCCATCGACGTCTGCTCGGCCGGCCTACCTTCGGCCGCTGGGAGATCAACAGCTACTTCGACACAGCTGCCCGCAAGGGCTTCTACGGCGTCATCGACGCGATCCTTGAAAGCGCCGAATACAGCCAGTCCTTCGGTGAGGACACCGTTCCCTACGAGCGGTTTGTCACACCGGCCGATCTCAACGCCCGTCGGGTGCCGAAGCTGAAGGTGCCTTACAACGCGGCAGCGGTTGTGGAGCTCACCCCTGTGCGCCGCCCCGAAACTGCCCGTAACGAGTCGTTCCGCGGTAGCGGCGACCTCACCCAACGCAACCTGCCAGACCGTCGCCTGCAGCGCGTTGTGGGCGGCTGGAGCCCCAAGATCGCCGATGGCGAGCAGCCTGCTGCCCGTCCTTCGGTGGAGGGACCCCAGAGCATCAAGCAGCCGCCGGAGCCCACCCGGCGCTGGAGTGCTGCACGTCAGCGCTTTGGCTACGCGGCTCCTGCCTGGTCACCCGCTCCCGCCCAGACCACGCGCCAGCTTTCTTCTCCGCCGGTGGGGGGCTGGTCTGCCCGCCTGAGCGGCAATGGCGCCAGCTTCACCCAGGTTCGCGAACCCCAGGCCGCGATGGCGAACGCCCTCCAGGGTGCCCGTCCCCAGGGCTTCAGCCGCCGACGTGGCATCGGCGCGCCGATCACCTGGCGGCCCGGAGCCAGCGAGTCTTCACTTCAGGCTGTGATTGCAGCCACCTACCGGCAACTGCTGAATCGCATGCCATTAGCAGCTGAACGGCTCGGCGACGCCGAATCCCAACTGCGTGATGGGCAGATCTCCCTGTCCGAGTTTGTCGGGATCGTCGCGTCCAGTGACCTGTTCCAGCAGCGCCTCAACCGCATGGCCCCGCTTCGCGCCGCCTCTGCGGCCTATCTCGCCCTGATGGGGCGGGCCGGTCAACCCAAAGAGGTGAGTGATTTCCTGGCCGTGCGCGGCAAGCAGGGCCAGACGACCGCCCTGAGCGCTCTGCTCACCAGCGAGGAGTATGCCGCCCGCTTCGGTCGCGACACCGTTCCTTATCTCTGGGGCCTCAACACCGAGGACGGCATCCCATTGCCCACTGTGAACCGAACCGCTGCGCTCTACGCCGGCAACGCCGGACTCACCCCACCCACCCGGGGCGCCATCTGAGCATCAAGCCCAGACACTTATTCAATCGCATCTGCGCCACCCTGCACCTCCTGGATCTCAATCCAGGAGGTTTTTTGTGCTTGGGTATCAATCTGGCCCAACCAAGTGCGCAGATCGAAGTGAAACCTTGGTCAAACTTCAGGGGAGACCTCGCATGATCCTGACAAGTTGGGCGATCAACGTCCAACGGCAGCCAATGTTTTCCATGGAGTTTCCTGACAATGACCCCCAGGAACACGGCGTGATGGATCGGCGAAAATCGTTGCCCCACCTGGGATTTCGCGGTTCGCTCGCCGTGAAGAACTGTTACCGGGCCCAGGCCTGCGGTGGGTCTTGCCGCAGAATGATTCGGCGATCGGCAAGCACGATCGTCAGCCCACGCTTGCAACACCATTCGCTCTGGCCCTCAAAGCCATCGGACGTCGCAGGTCAGGGGGGCATCCCTTACCCACCGGATATCGGTCTCCATAACGGCGACCGCTTGTTTCGAGGCAGAACTGCATGAGCATCGTCTCCAACTCGATCATCAACGCGGACGCCGAAGCCCGCTATCTCAGCCCTGGCGAACTCGACCAGATCAAGTCTTTCGTAGCCGGCGGGCAGCGCCGTCTGCGGGTGGCTCAGGTCTTGAGCGAGAGCCGCGAGCGCATTGTGAAGCAGGCCGGCGGCGCCCTCTTTCAAAAGCGTCCCGACATCATCTCCCCGGGCGGCAACGCCTACGGAGAAGAGATGACAGCCACCTGTCTTCGGGACATCGACTACTACCTCCGTCTCGTGACCTACGGAATGGTCGCGGGAGACGTGACGCCCATCGAAGAGATCGGCATCATCGGTGCCCGCGAGATGTACAAGGCACTGGGCACACCGCTTGAGGCCATGGCCGAAGCCGTGCGGGAGCTCAAGAACGCCTCTCTCGGAATTCTCACGGGAGCCGATGCCGAAGAAGCTGGCTTCTACTTCGACTACGTCATCGGCGCCCTTTCCTGAGCGTTCGCCACACCCCCTGCCCACCGCCTCTTCCCCGGACACATGCAAGACGCGATCACCAACGTCATCAATCAGTCCGACGTTCAGGGCCTTTACCTGGACGATTCCTCCATCGGACGCCTTGAGCAGTATTTCGCCAGTGGCGAACTGCGTGTGAGGGCTGCTGCCACCATCAGCGCCAACGCCTCAGCGATCATCAAAGAAGCTGTGGCCAAGACGCTGCTGTATTCGGACATCACCCGTCCGGGCGGCAACATGTACACCACTCGGAGGTACGCCGCTTGCATCCGCGATCTCGACTACTACCTCCGTTACGCCACCTACGCCATGCTGGCTGGTGACACCTCCATCCTTGATGAGCGTGTCCTCAACGGCCTGAAGGAGACTTACAACTCTCTGGGTGTGCCCATCGGTGCCACGGTGCAGTCGATCCAGGCGATGAAGGAAACGGCAGCTTCTCTGGTCGGCGCTGATGCCGGTCGCGAGCTCGGCACCTACCTCGACTACATCAGTTCCGGCCTGGGCAACTGATCACCTCCCAAGGAACTCAGCGAGGGCTTCTTCATGCGTCTGTTCAAAATCACGGCCTGCATTCCATGCCCAGAAAAGGTGCGGAGTCAGAGGGAGTTGCAAAACACTTTCTTCACCAAGTGGGTGCCGTATGAAAGCTGGTTTGCTGAACAACAGCGAATCATGAAGCAGGGAGGCAAGATCCTCAAAGTCGAACTGGCTACCGGCCGTCGTCAGGTCAACGTCGGCAACTAAGCCTGAGTTTTGCTTCATCTGTAGTGGTCTTCACTGATCATTACCGTCACGTCCCGGCCCAGCCGGGCTTTTTTTTGTCCCTGCTGCACTGAAAAAGTCGCAGCGACACGGCTGAATAGGGAATGGTTTTCCCTTTCCACCCGTGCCAGGTTCTCTGACACCTCGCGCTAGGTCTGGCGCCCATGCGGCGGGATCCAAGGAGGGGACCCAGCGAACCGCTGGTTTCACCTGGGAACAGTGGCCTGCCGAAGCCCGTCTGCTGCTCGGCATGGTGGCGATCTGGAGCCTGGCGGGCCTGGTGATCCTGTCGTCTGCCAGTTGGTGGGTGGCGGAGCGTGAGATGGGCGACCCGGCCTTCTACCTCAAACGCCAGGCACTGTGGATGCTGGCGAGCTGGGTTCTGCTCTGGTTGTCGATTCGCACCCAGCTGAGACGCTGGTTGAGGCTGGCTGCCCCGGCCGTACTGATCGGTGGTGTGTTGATTTTCGCCACGCTGGTGGCGGGCAGCACCGTCAATGGGGCTAGTCGATGGTTGGTGTTGGGTCCCGTTCAGATCCAGCCATCTGAACTGATCAAACCGTTCATCGTGCTGCAGGGGGCCTCACTCTTCGCTCACTGGAGCCGCATCGGCAACGACCAGAAGATGTTCTGGCTGGGCATTTTCAGCGTGATTCTGTTCCTGATCCTTCGGCAGCCCAACCTCAGCACCGCGGCGCTCACTGGGTTGTTGCTCTGGCTGATGGCCTTGGCGGCGGGGCTCCCGTTGCTGGGATTGCTGGCCACCGCAGCAGCCGGCGGCATCACGGGTGTAGCGAGCATCCTGATCAACGAGTACCAGCGAGTCCGCGTGGTGTCGTTCCTGGACCCCTGGCGGGATGCTCAAGGCGATGGCTATCAATTGGTGCAGAGCCTGCTGGCCATCGGCTCTGGCGGTGTTCTCGGCGAAGGATTCGGTCTCTCCACCCAGAAGCTCCAATACCTTCCGATCCAGTCCACCGATTTCATCTTCGCCGTCTTTGCTGAGGAATTCGGCTATGTGGGGTCGGTGGTGATGCTGCTGTTCCTGTTGCTGTTCGGCTTCGTGGGGCTGAGGGTGGCCCTGGGCTGCCGCAGCAACCAGCAGCGCCTCGTGGCGATTGGTGCCACCACCTTGCTGGTCGGTCAATCCATCCTCAACATCGCCGTGGCCAGTGGCTCGATGCCCACCACCGGCCTGCCGTTGCCAATGATCAGCTACGGCGGCAACTCACTGCTGGCCAGCTTGTTGACAGCCGGATTGTTGATCCGCTGTTCCCTGGAATCAGCCGGCTTGGACCAACCCACTGGCCGGCGGCGACGCCAGGGGACGGACCGGTCTGCTGGCGACCTGGCCCACCATGCCCCGATAGGCTGACCATCCTTATCAGTGCCAGGCCAACCCCATGGCCTTGCCAGCAAGCGGATGGATGCGGTGGGGTTCCAAGTCGCAGATCTGGCCCGCTGGGCGGAGGATCTGATCATCGGTTCGCTCAACACACCAGGCCCTTCCACCCTGGTTCTGATCTTCGCCGCTGGTTTGCTCACAAGCCTGGGGCCCTGCTCCCTTTCGTTGCTGCCGGTCACGGTCGCCTACATGGCGGGGTTTTCAAGCAAAACCTCCAAGCCATGGCTGCTGAGTGCCTGCTTTGCCGGGGGGATCGTGCTCTCCCTCGTGATGCTGGGTCTCGCTAGTGCCGTTCTGGGGCGTCTCTATGGGCAGGTGCCAGGCTTCATCCCCACCGTGGTGGCTGTGCTCGCGGTGGTGATGGGGCTCAACCTGCTGGGCCTGCTGCGCCTTCCCCTGCCGGCTGGTCCTGACCCGGAACGTTGGCGCGGGCGCGTCCCGGCGCCGCTTGGCCCGGTGGCGGCCGGTGCGGCCTTTGGTCTGGCGGCCAGCCCCTGCACCACCCCTGTGTTGGCGGTGTTGCTGGGCTGGATGGCCCAGCAGGGCCGTCCGTTGGTGGGGATGGTGCTGCTCACCTGTTTTGGTGCCGGCCAGGTGCTCCCGTTGGTGCTGGCCGGCAGTGCCGCCGCCTCAATGCAGCGCCTGCTGGCGCTGCGCGCGCTCAGCCGTTGGGTGCCTCCGATCAGCGGCGTGGTGTTGATCACCAGCGGTGGACTGGCATTGTTGGCGCAGCTCTCGTGACTCCTTCTCCCGTTCAAACCCGCACACCGACCTGGCGGCGACTGCTCGCGTGGCTCTCCGACCTTCGCCTCGCCATCGGGCTGCTGCTGGTGATCGCCGCCACCAGCGCCATCGGCACGCTGATTCCCCAGCGTGAGGCCAGTGAGGCCTATCACCAGCTCTACGACCGCAAGCCCTGGTTGGGCGTGGTCACCGGCGACTGGATCCTGAAGCTGCAGCTCGACCACGTCTACGCCAGCAGCTGGTTCCTCGCTCTCCTGGCCTTGCTGGGCCTCTCGCTTGTGCTGTGCAGTTGGCGGAGACAATGGCCCGCCCTGCAGGCAGCGCTGCGCTGGGTTGACTATCACTCCCCGCGGCAGCTCAGCAAGCTCAGCCTGGCGGAAACCATCCCCAGCGCAGACCCGGACACCGACCTGCAGAACCTGCAACACCTGTTGCACACCAAGGGCTGGCAGTTGCAGGCGGCCAACGGTCGCCTGGCCGCCCGCAAAGGGGTGCTGGGCCGTGTGGGGCCCCTTCTGGTGCACGCCGGCTTGGTGGTGCTGATGGTGGGTTCGGCCTGGGGCGCACTGGCGGGCCAGCGGCTGGAGCGCTATCTGGCGCCTGGCCGCGAGCTCGAGCTGCTCAACTCCAGAGGGGATAACCAGCTGACCGTGGCACTCGAGCATTTCGAGATTGATCGTGATTCGGTCGGCCGCCCGGAGCAGTTCCGCTCCCAGCTCAAGCTGCTGGATTCCACCGGGGCGCCTGTGGAAGAAACCGAGATCAGCGTCAACCACCCGCTGCGCTTTCGGGGCATGACCGTCTATCAGGCCGACTGGTCACTGGCGGCGATCACGATTCAGCTGGGTCGCAGCCCCCTGCTGCAATTTCCGCTGCGCGCACTGCCCGAACTGGGCGAGCAGGTCTGGGGCCTGGCCGTCCCGACCCGCCCGGATGGCAGCGAACCGGTCCTGCTCACCCTCAGCAGCGAGCAGGGCCCCGTGGAGGTTTACGCAGCTAACGCTCAACCCATCGGCCGGCTGAGCCCCGGCGGCGCTCCGATCGACATCAACGGGTTATCCCTGCGCGTGGCCGAGGTGATGCCTGCAAGCGGCCTGTTGCTCAAGAAAGATCCAGGTGTTCCACTGGTCTACGGCGGTTTTGCGATTGCCCTCGCCGGCGGCGCGCTGAGCCTGATCGCCACACGCCAGCTTTGGGGCATCTCCGACCCGGCACACGATCAGCTGCACGTGGGTGGCCTCTGCAACCGCAATCTCACGGCGCTGGCCGGGGAGCTGCCTGCCTTGCTCCTGGAGATTCGTCAGCTGCGCCCTTCCACCGGCGAAGCCAAGGAGCAGGGGCAACCGCAAACGGTCTGAAACTCAGGGCCGGGGGACGCCCAGGAGCTGGCCCTCAGGGCCGGCTCCGGATGAGAGCAGCGCTTCCAGCCGCCGGGTCAGCAGGGCAGCCGAACGCCGTGGCTGACCCGGATCACAGTGTGGACATTGCCTCGGGGATTGAAATCGGCTTCCAGCTGCATCCAGAGCGGATCGCTGGCAGCCACGAAGTCGTCAAGGATGCGGTTGGCCACTTCCTCATGGGAAATGCTGCGGTCACGCCAGCTGTTGACGTAGAGCTTGAGCGCCTTGAGCTCCAGCACCTTGGCGCCCGGCTGGTACAGCAGGCGCAGCACAGCGAAGTCGGGGTACCCGGAAAAGGGGCACTTGCAGGTGAACTCGGGCAGCTCGATCGCCACTTCATAGGCGCGACCGGGCCGGGGATTGTCAAAACCGATCAACTGGGACTCGGCGATCACCCGCTCGCCGTAATGCGGAGTGGTGGTGGCCGGTGGGGTGGGCAGGGTCACGGCAGCAGGGCTGGGGAAAGGCCTGTCCCGGCTTTGCTTTAGGCAGCGCGGGCCCACCGGTAGGGGAGCACAGGGCCTGCAGGCATGGGGGAGCGGGTTGTGGGGGAATGCTACAAAGACAGACCGTTCGCAACGATTTGCGAAGATGAAAGGAAAATGTTCGTCACGAACAGCGCGAACTTGCTAGAAAGGTATCGAAGGACAAACCGTTGACCAGGTGAGGGGCGATCCGCTCTCCACCCCTGTCGGAAGTAGCCCCACCGCGAGGCGAAGCAACGCTCCTTCCCACGAAGCGGCACCAGCCAGCGGGCTGGTGATCCCCACCCTCTTCGAGGCCATCCATCATGACCAAGACCCAACTCGTCTACCGCGGCGTCGCCTACGACGGCACCCAACACGCTGAACTCCCGGCCCAGCCCGTTGAGCACGTCTATAGAGGCGTTCACTACCGCGAGGCCCTGCGTCACGAGCCCACCCAGCCCGACGAAGCACTTGAGCTTCACTACCGCGGCCATGCCTATCACCACAGGCGCGCCGAAGCCGCCCGCCAGGTGAACGCCGGCTGAACGCTGACACGGGGATCTCCCCGTAGCAACTGCTACACCGGAGCCCTGCAGGCTCGGGCCTAATGGCCTGAGTTGCAGGGTCTTTTCATGGATCTCGCTCTTACGTCCACCAGCGATGGGGGCTTCAGGCTGGGCCCTCAATCGGCCATCGGTATGTTGTGGTTGCAAACCCACTTCGAAATCGAGCACTGGTCGCTGTTGGCCGCTGGTCAAATCCAAGTGGACGGATCCTCTGCGGATCTTCTCTGCGAGGATGCCAGGGCCGCTGGGTTGCTTGTCTGTCGCACCCCTATCCTGCCTGTCTCGATCCAATCTTCAAACTAACCTTTTCGTTCTGAAATCTCAGGAGAATTCATGAAAAAAGTTGAGGCCATCATCCGTCCCTTCAAACTCGAGGATGTCAAAGTTGCGTTGGTGAATGCGGGCATCGTTGGCATGACCGTGAGTGAGGTCAGGGGTTTTGGCCGTCAGAAGGGCCAGGTGGAGCGCTACCGCGGCTCCGAGTTCACAGTGGAGTTCCTCCAGAAGCTGAAGCTGGAAGTGGTGGTTGAAGACGAAAATGTGGACACAGTGGTGACCGCCATTCAGGACGCCGCACGCACCGGAGAGATTGGCGATGGCAAGATCTTCATTAGCACCATTGGCACCGTGATCCGGATTCGCACCGGCGATCGCGACAGCACGGCAATCTGAAGCATCGCTTCAGCTGTTGGATTCAGCTGACCTGAAGCTCACCTTCAGGTCAGCACCGATGAAGGGCAAGCACTGAGTTCAGTGCAATGTCGATTTCACGATCCTCTCAATAGCCGCAGCCTCAAGTGTTCCACCTGCCGGTGCGACTTCCCTCTGCTGGCCAATCGCATCATCTGAGGGAGCATTCATCTGAGAACTCTCACCATCGCGCGTAAGCCAGTCGTCTGATGTCCGCTCAGCGTCGGGTGATTGCTCATCAACGGATGACTGTTCACCGCCATGCGGCGCTTCAGCAGCGTTTGGCGACTCTGCCGTTGAAACAAGCTGAGCCTCCCTTCCACTCGCAGCCGAATTTACACCCGCAGCCAGCTTTGCACTCTCAGCGAGCTCTGCAATCTCGGCGGCCCTTGCACGCTCAGCGGGCACTGCATTCCCAGCCTTGATCCTTGGCTCTCCGTGTTCTGAGCGCTCTAGGTGCTGTGGGTGACCACACTCTTCTGAGGGCACGCCCGTTTGTGAGCACTCGGCAGTTCCCATCAGCCCAGTGTTCCTGAGGGGTTCGTCCCCTGCAGCGCTGCTCCCGAGGGATTGAGGGCGAAGCCAGAGCAGGTATTCGTGATTGCCGGCGGGCCCCGTGAGCGGCGAGGCCACCAGCCCCGCTGCCCTCCACCCACAGGGGAGCGCCGCCGCAATCACCGCTGAAATTGCATCCACGTGGGCGCGGGGATCGCGCACCACCCCACCTTTGCCGACCCGCTCGCGCCCCACTTCGAACTGGGGTTTCACCAGCACCACCGCTTCAGCCGCATCGCTGCGCAGCAAGCCGCGCAGTGCGGGCAACACCCGCGCCAACGCAATAAAGGAAAGATCCGCCACACCCAGGTCGGGCCAGGGGTCCTCCGGTCGATAGAGGTCGGCGGGATCGAGGTGCCTCAGGTTTGTGCGCTCCCGCAGCACCACGCGTTCATCGCTGCGCAGCGACCAGGCGGTCTGTCCGTAGCCCACATCGATGCCGTAGACCCTGGCGGCACCGTTCTGCAGCAAGCAATCGGTGAAGCCACCTGTGGAGATGCCTGCATCGAGGCAGATGCGGCCACGCAATGCCAGCGGGAAAGCCTGGAGCGCCGCGGCCAGCTTCTCGCCGCCGCGGGACACAAAGCGGGGCGGGGCTTCGAGCTCAGGCACCAGCTCCTTGTCGACTTCCTGCCCCGGCTTGTCGAGCACGTGGCCCTGCAGCCGCACCCGGCCGGCGCGGATCAGCTGCTGGGCCTGATGGCGGCTGGTCACCAGACCCAGCTCGACCAGCAGCAGATCAAGGCGTTGTTTTCTGCCCATGACGCCTTGGCTCTGGGTACATCCGACTGCGATCCCCGGCGGATCTGAGGCCATCCAACCATGCCGGGACCAGCTGGCCAGCGCCCGCAAGAGTGGTGAAGCGCCACCGGACGCTGCGGCACGGAGGCCAGAGGACTGCCCCATAGATTGGCCGGGTGTGCCTGCGCCGTGGAGCCTTGATCGAGCGTTACACCCTGCCCGAAATGGGCGCTCTGTGGAGCGAAGAGGCCAAGTTCCAGGGATGGCTGGATGTGGAGCTGGCCGCCTGCGAAGCCAACTGCACCCTCGGCCGGGTGCCCGCTGAGGCCATGGCCGAAATCCGTGCCAAGGCCCGCTTTGAGGTGCCGCGCATCCTGGAGATCGAGGCAGAGGTGCGTCACGACGTGATCGCCTTTCTCACCAACGTGAATGAGCACGTGGGGCCTGCGGGGCGCTACATCCACGTGGGCATGACCAGCTCGGACGTGCTTGATACCGGGCTCGCCCTGCAGATGAAGCGCTCGGTACGCGTGCTGCTGCAAGAGATGGAGGCCTTGGTGGAAGCGCTGCGGCAGCTTGCGTGCGCCCATAAGGACACCGTGATGATCGGGCGCTCCCATGCCATCCACGGCGAACCGATCACCTTCGGCTTCAAGGTGGCGGGTTGGCTGGCCGAAAGCCTGCGCAACCGCCAGCGCCTGCAGCAGCTGGAGACCACGGTGTCCGTGGGCCAGGTGAGCGGGGCGATGGGCACCTATGCCAACACTGATCCCCAGGTGGAGGCTCTGGCCTGCGCCAGCCTGGGGCTGGAGCCGGATACGGCCAGCACGCAGGTGATCAGCCGGGATCGCCATGCGGAGTATGTGCAGACCCTGGCACTGGTGGGGGCTTCCCTGGAGCGTTTCAGCACCGAGATCAGGAATCTGCAGCGCACTGATGTGCTTGAGGTGGAAGAGAACTTCGCCAAGGGGCAGAAAGGCAGTTCAGCGATGCCCCATAAGCGCAACCCGATTCGCAGCGAACGCATCAGCGGGCTGGCCCGCGTGCTGAGGAGCTACACGGTGGCGGCGTTGGAAAACGTGGCGCTTTGGCATGAACGTGACATCAGTCATAGCTCTGTGGAGCGAATGATGCTGCCGGATTGTTCCTGCACCCTGCATTTCATGTTGCGTGAAATGACGGAGGTAGTCAAAGGGCTGGGTGTCTATCCCGACAACATGACCCGCAATCTTCACATCTATGGAGGCGTTGTGTTCAGCCAACGGGTGCTGCTGGCACTGGTGGAACATGGGCTCAGCCGTGAGCAGGCCTATCAGCTGGTGCAGCGCCACGCCCACAGCGCCTGGAACACCGAGGGCGGGAATTTTCGCGCCAACCTGCTGGCCGACCCCGAGGTGACAGGCGTGTTGAGCACTGCCGAACTGGACATGTGCTTCTCCACCGATCTGCACCGCGCCCAGCTCGGGGTGATCTGGGCCCGACTAGGCCTGGACGACTGAGGCGTGCGCCCGTTCTTGCAAGCGGGGGCAGACACGCTGAATTTCTCACGGAAACCCAAAAGGAGACGCCCGGACGTCGTTTTCGTTGGATTGGCGTCGTAGTATTGCTCCCCTGACGACCAGTCAACCACTATGTGTCAACGCTTTATCTTAATGACTTCGCTATTGCTGGTTTCCGCCAGGAATTTTGTTGACCGCGGGGATGAATTCAGCAACTGATCGGGCGACCAGTCGCCCGGGATTGAGGTGGAGACCACAGTCGCTCATGTTCATGACCTCATGCCAGCGCCTGAGTTGCGCCAAGCTAAGCAAGATGCTGCCGATACCGGCGATGGTAAGCAAGGTATTGAAAATCGTCCTGATTTGAGGGCAAGTTCATCCCCTTCCGAGCTCTCCTGAGACTAAGCAGGTGGCGAGGCCTGCCATTGCTGTGGATGGACCATTGGATGATCCAGGTTGGCTGCGCCAAGTCGTAGGCGCCTGCCTGTAACCGTCTCACTTCCTGCTAAAGGGTGAACATCCTTTTCGTGCAATCAAGTGGTCTTTCGGCTTTGGGAGGATCTACGTGCGGTTGCTCAAAACCAGCTGCCAGTTGAGCGCGTTGGCCGCCTTGATCAATCTGCGTTTGGTGCGTCCCAGGTTTCTGGGCAGGTCATTCTCGGTCAAATAGTGTGTCCAACAGTGCTGATAATGGCAAGAAAAAAGGAGCATTTGTTCGAAGAGGCTGGCATCACTACAGTCAACTCTTGGCCTGCAACGTGAAGGGCCGACGCGAGCATTTTTGGGTTACAAGCATTGCTTGCAGACTTGATTGCCTGGATTTTTCTTGGCCGGTGCCTTGATTGCCACTCTCAAAGCCGCGCGTGTCAGTCAGTATTTGCCTGCTGTGCCAGAACGAGCCCCAGAGCGATCCAGAGCAGCACAAGCACCAGGCAGAGGGAGGTCCAGGCCGGCAGTCCCCAGCCCACCACCACCAGCGGGGCCACCACGGTGATCACGCCGCCGGCCAGCAGGGGCTGCAGCAGCAACTGCTTGATCGAAAAGGCCGTCACCGCTTCGCTGCGATCGTCCGGGTCGGCCATGCGCAGCAGCAACAGGCCGCTGGCGGCCACGCCGGTGGCCTGGCCGAATTCCAGAATCGCTCGCTCGAACCAGTCGGCCGGCAGGATCCGCGGGGCCAGCAGCAGCACCACCGCCAGGTTCCAGAGCAGGCCCGCCAGCGCCAGCACCGTCAGCGGCAGCCAGTCGGCGGCCAGCAGCCGCAGGTCGAGGCAGGCCGTGGCCGCTGTGATCAGCAGATCCGCCGCCAGCGTGCCGGTCTGGCTCTGGATCGGTGTGGACACCCAGCGCTCCTGGCCGCTTTTCTCCAAAGCCAGCCGCACCAGCAGCGACCCCACCAGCGCCAGCGGGAACACCGGCAGGGCGTCGATCACCATGGCGAACACCCCACCGCTGCGATCGGCGCCCCAGCGCAGTGCTGCCAGCAGACCGCAGCCGATCGCCACGGCGATGCCCGCCAGGGCCATGTTCACCGCCCAGTCGGCCCCTTGCCGCCACCAGGCCGGGAGTTCCAGTGTGCCTTCCTCAAGGGGCTGGTCGGCAGGGATCGCCTCCAGCGGTGGGGTCTGCTCCACCACGATCTCCATCGCCTCCTGCAACGGGATCGCGGCGCCGAAGCTGAGCCAGCCCCGTGCCCGCGCCAGCACCACCACCAGCCCGCCCACCACGGTGGAGGCCAGCAGCCCCACGGTGGCCATTGCCAGCCCCAGGGCCTGGCCGCCCTCCAGCCCCAGGCGCTCGTAGGTGGGGCCCATCGCCGCCGCCGAGCCATGCCCACCCTCGTAGGCCACCTCGATCAGCAGCGCCATCACCGGACTCGTGCCCAGCAGGGGCTGCAGCACCAGCAGCACCGCCAGCCCGCCCACCAGGAACTGGCCGAAGGCGAGCGTGAGGGCCATCAGCACCTGCCCGGAAAGCGGCCGCCACAGCCCACCCAGCTTTGGCAGCGGCTTGCCCAGCAGCAGGCTGGCGAACACCAGCGTGAGCAGTGGCAGCGGCAACGCGTTCCAGAGGTCGATCACCGGCTGTGGCACCAGCGGCAGCAGCCCTGCCGGGGCCACCAGCAGCCCGAGGCCGCCGGCCAGCAGCGCCTCCGGCAGACCCCAGCGCTTCATCCCGAGCCGGTTGCCGATCAGGCGCCCCAGCAGCAGCAGCACCACCAGCACCACCAACGCCAGCAACGGCCAGTGCCAGCCCCGCAGCAGCGATTCCACAGCGTTCGGAAGCCTCACAGGCCGAACTGCCGGCGAAAGAAGGCCTCGGTGGCCTCCAGCACCTCGATGCGCACCTCCGGGCGGCGAAAGCCATGGCCTTCACCGGCGAACCGACGCACCTCCACCGCCAGGCCGTTGGCCGCGAGGGCCGCAGCCATGGCGTCGGTCTGCTCGGGTGGCACCACCTCGTCGTCGAGGCCCTGGAAAAAGATCACCGGGCAGCGCATCCGGCCGGCATGGTGCAACGGCGAGCGCTGCGCATAGAGCGCCTGCGCCGCCGGCCACGGGCCCACCAGGCCCTCGAGATAGCCGGCTTCGAAGCGATGGGTGCTGCGCACCAGCGCCGCCAGATCGGCCACGCCGTAGCGGCAGGCCCCGGCGCGGAACACGTCGGTGAAGCAGAGCGCCGCCAGGGTGGTGAATCCGCCGGCGCTGCCGCCCTCGATCGCGAGACGCTCCGGGCTCGCCGCACCCGCCGCCACCAGCGCGGTGGCCGCCGCGGCGCAGTCGCTCACGTCCACCACACCCCATTGGCCGGCGAGACGATCGCGGTAGGCCCTGCCGAAGCCCGTGGACCCGCCGTAGTTCACGTCCACCACGCCCCAGCCGCGGCTGGTCCAGAACTGAACCGCCAGATTCAGCCCCGTGCCGGCCATGGCGGTGGGCCCGCTGTGACTCTTCACAAGCAAGGGGGCCAGCGGGTGGGCGCCGCCGATCGGCGGGTAGTACCAGGCGTGGGTGGGCAGGCCGCCGTGCCCCTTGAACCAGAGCGCCTGCGGGGTGCTGATCGCTTCCGCCGTCAGGGGTGTTGTCCTCGCCGGCGCTCCTGCTGATCCGGCCCCACCCGCCGGGGTGTGGCTCCAGCTGCCGTGGTGAAGATCGATCTCCAGCAGGCCCTGTGGGGTGACGGCATCGGCGGCCACGGCCACCACCCGGCCGCCGCCGGCACTGAGGCCATCGAGTGCGTCAAAGGGCTGGGCGAGCGGCTGCCAGCGCCCCTCGGCGGCGCCTGGCTCCGGCAGAGCGATGGTGCCGAGTTCCCAGCGGCCGGCCCGGCAGACCGCCGCCACCAGTTGCTGGCCATCCCAGCCCGTGGTGCGCCGCCCGTACACCCAGGCCGGGAGACCGAATTCCGCCTCCATCGGCAACAGCGGCTGCCAGTGCAAGGCAGTGGTGGGGGGTGGGGAGGCCACTGTTAGGGGCAGCGGCCCGGCCGCCACCGAGGGCTCCACCGCCGTCAGGCGCTCCAGGTTCCACCAGCCGCTGCGGTCCGTGGCCACCACCAGGTCGCCAGTCGGCAGCCAGAGCGGTTGCACCACCGACACATCGGCGGCGGTGGGCCCGGTGGCGGCGCCCCCGGCCAGCGGCCTGCAGTCGTGCAACACCCCGCGGGCGTCAAAGCGGCCCAGCCACAGCTGACTGCGGTCCCAGGGCATGAACGGCTGCTGCCATTCCACCCAGGCCAGGTGGCTGCCATGGGGGCTGAGCACGGCGCTGCCGCAGAAGTCGGTGGGCTGGTGCAGGAGCACGGGCTCTCCGCCCGCGAGCGGCACGGCCACCAGCTGATCGACGCCATCGCACTCCATGACGCCGATCCAGCGCCGGCGCGGGCCGTCGATCAGGCCGTCGGCGAAAGCCCGGGCCGCTGGTGCGGTGAGCCGCCTCGGCTCCGGCAAGGGCGGCTGCGGCAGGGACGGCTCCGGCATCACGGGGGCCTCCGCCGGCAACTCCAGCGCCCACAGGCAGCGGTCGCCGTCATTGACGAACACCACGGTGGTGCCGCCGGCCACGCTTCCCACCGCCACCACGCCGCCGCCATAGGTGTGCACCCGGCTGCGCAGGTTCCAGGGGGCGGGGGTGAGCTCCTGGCTGGGGCCACCGGGCCGCTGGCGCCACAGCAGGGTGACGCGGCCCTGCTCCAGGGGCCGTTGCTCCAGCCAGAACAGCTCCTGTCCGTGCAGCAGCGGCTCCTTCACCGTGGGTGCCGCCTCCACCGCCACCCGGGCCGGCAACGCTGCGGGCTCGGCCGGGCTCCAGTTCCCCCCCACACGCACCTTCTAGAATTCACCCATCGTTTCAGGTGATGCCTTGGCCAGCAGCTTCGCCAAAATGGCCCGCCAGGCGGAGCTCACCAGCCGTGGGGTTCACGTCTCCAAGGAGGTGCTGGATCACCCCCCGCTGACCATTCACACCCTCGGCGATGCCGCGCTGCGCCAACCGGCCAAACGCATCAGCAAGGTGGATGAAGCGGTGCGGGATCTCGCCCGCGACATGCTCCGCAGCATGTATGCCGCCCATGGCATCGGCCTGGCCGCGCCCCAGGTGGGTGTCCACAAGCAGCTCGTGGTGATCGATCTCGATCCCGAGAACCCGGCCACCCCGCCCCAGGTGTTCATCAACCCCGAGATTGGCGCCACCAGCGGCTCGCTCACCACCTATGAAGAAGGTTGCCTGAGCATTCCCGGCGTGTATCTGCAGGTGGTTCGTCCCACCACTGCCGAGGTGAGCTTCCGTGACGAGCACGGCAGGCCCCGGCGGATCAAGGCCGATGGCCTGCTGGCACGCTGCCTGCTCCATGAGATGGACCATCTCCATGGTGTGCTGTTCGTCGACCGCGTCACCGATGAACTGAGCCTCAACGATGGGCTCAAGGAGCACGGGTTCGAGCGCGCCGCCGTCCACTCCCTGCGCTGACGCCCAATGCCGATGAAACCGTTTGCCGGGGTGTTCCTGGCGCTCGCCTGCCTGCTGGGCATCGCCGCCACAGGCTCGGTGTTTGAGCTCTCCTATGGCGACCCAGATCTCGGGGTCGCCACCACCCGTCTGATCCTGGCGGCCTGCCTGCCCGGCACGGTCCTCAGCCTGCTGGTCGCAATTCGTCTCAACAAGCCGGCCTAAGGGGGGCTGGCACCCTCGGGCCTCACTTCTACCATCGGCACCTCCTGCCGCTGGGCACCTCCGATGCGACATCTCCGGCCGATCCGCGCCCTGCCATTCCTGTCCGCGCTCGGCGTCGTTGCGGTGGGCGGCTCCCTTGCACCTCTCCATGCCCAAGGGGCGCTGTTCGGTGCCCGAGATGTGGCGCAGGAGCGCTTCGTGCTGGTGGCCGCGCCGATCGGGGACGGCAGTCGCGCCCAGCTCAACATCTATGAACAGGTCACCAACCGCCGTCCCTGCTTCGCTGTGTCCGGCGCCAATCCAGCCCGCGTCGATCCGTTGCTGGGCACCTTCGACTTCACCGGCATCTGCACCCGCTACATCGACGCCAACGGCTATTCGCTGCGGGTGGGTGACAACGATCTGGCCACCGTGTATCGGATCAGTGTGGTGCGCAGCGGCAACGACAACATCCTGCTGGCCACGCCGCACCGTGGCAAAACCGGCCCCGAGATGATCCTGGCTCGCACCAACGGCCAGGCCGCCGGCTTCCTTCAGTTCACACCGGAGCCGGGGTGGCGCCTGAAGCGCCGTCACTTCGGCACCCGTGCCCTCGGCCACGTCTACATCTATCGCGATAACTGGCCGGGCGAAACAACGGCCGCCCCGGCCGGATCGGGTGCACCAGGGGGCACAGCTCCTGGCAGCACCGCTCCCGCCCCTGCGGGCCGTGGAACACCAGGGGCCACAACACCACAGCCCACGACCCCAGCCGCCCGCCCCACTTCCGCGCCTGCGGTCCCCGGCAGCAGCACTCCTCGAAGCACTACCCCCAGCACCACCACTCCACGCACGGCGGTTCCCGGTGCAACGGCACCCGGTACCACGGCCCCTGCCACCACAGGGCCCAGCACCACCGTCCCGCGGCCCTCATCGCCAGCGGGTGCTGCAGCACCGACCGGCTCAGCGCCCGCTACCGGTGCCACGCGCACCGCTGTTCCCCTGTCGCCGCCCCCGGTGGTTCCGCCGGCGCCAACCTCAGCACCGCGCACTCGGTGAAGCCAGGGCGGAGGCAGTTGCTACATTGAGCAATCTCCAGCCCCACTGCGTGGTTCATGACCCAGGTCACCGTCGGCGAAAATGAAGGCATCGAATCGGCGCTGCGCCGGTTCAAGCGTCAGGTGTCCAAGGCAGGGATCTTTGCCGACCTCAAGCGCCTGCGTCACCACGAAACCCCCACCGAGAAGTACAAGCGCAAGGCCCAGCAGCGCCGCCGCCGCCGCTGATCCAGCCGACCGCTCGGAACGCTCACTGCCGCATTCCCAGCACCACGCCGGCTCAACCCTGCGGAACCTCTGTTCCGTGGGGTTTTCGTGTTTCCAGGAAACCTGGCCATCGGCTCGGTAGGTCCGGCTTCATCGGTCCCGCGTCCTCAGCCCTGTGTCGTCAGCCCGGCTTTGTCAGCCGTGTGTTGTCCGTTCGGCGGCAGGTCCTATCCGGTCTCCGTCCCATCCGCCCCGCGGCGGGGGGAGGGGTTCAGCCCGTTGGCCCGCTGAACCGGCTGGCCCGCTCCTCTCTGACTCGCCGCCTCATCCAGCCGATCGCCTGGCTGCCTGCGCTTGAGCGTGTAGTCCGCGGCGCTTCCCGACTGCCCATGGTTCAACCCGTGTCTCACCGGACCTGCTGCTTGCCTCCACTCAGCAGCTGGTCGGTGCCGGTTTGTAGCTGATCGAAGGAGCGATAGGTGAGGGCTTCCGCCAGGTGGGAGGCCTGCACCTCGTTGCTGGCTTCGAGATCAGCGATCGTGCGCGCCACCCGCACCAGCCGTTCGGCTGAACGGGCCGAGAGCCGCCGCTGCCGGATCGCGCCGCGCCAGCGCTCCAGCGCCGCCGCCGACAACGCCAGATGCTGCCGAAGAGCCTCGCCCGTCAAGGCGCTGTTCGCTTGCCCTGCCGGGTTTCGCCGCGTCATCCGTTCGCGCGCCTGCCGCACCCGCTCCGCCACCGCCCCGCTGCTGGGCGGTGGGCTATGGCCGCCGCCCTCGCCGCTGGCGGCGGGGAGCCCCACCAGCTCATCAGCCTCCAGGCGCCGCATCACCACCTGAAGATCGATCCGATCCAGCAGTGGCCCCGACAGGCGCGCCCAGTAACGCTGGCGCACCCCTTCCGGGCATTGGCAGCTGCGCAGCGGATCGCCGAACCAGCCGCACGGGCAGGGATTGGTGGCCGCCACCAGCGCTATCCGGCAGGGGAAGCGGGTTCGCTGGCGCTGGCGGCTGATCCAGACCTCCCCCTCCTCCAGCGGCTCGCGCAGCTGATCGAGCACGGCCCGCTGGAATTCAGCCAGCTCGTCGAGAAACAGCACGCCGTGATGGGCCAGCGACAGTTCACCCGGCCGCGGCAACGCCCCGCCTCCCACCAGGGCCGTGGCGGTGCAGCTGTGGTGGGGGGCGCGGAAGGGCCGCTGGCGGATCAGGCCCGCCTCGCCGCTCAGCAGACCTGCCACGGAGACCACCTGGGTGAGCTCGAGTGCTTCCTCCGGCGGCAGCGGTGGCAGCAGTCCCGGCAGGCGGCGGGCCAGCATCGTCTTGCCGCTGCCCGGAGGGCCCACCAGCAGCAGGTGATGGTGTCCGGCTGCGGCGATCTCCAGCGCCCGCCGGCCGTGGTGCTGCCCCCGCACATCGGCCAGATCCGCCGCTGCCCCCTTGCCTGCCCCTACCGGCTTACCTGCGGCGGGCCGGCAGGGGCAGGCGAGGGCTGGATCCAAGAGCAGCTGGGCCACCTGCTGCAGCGTTTCGGCCGGCCACACCGTGAGCCCCTCCACCAGGGACGCCTCAGCGCCGTTGGCGGCCGGCACCACCAGGGCCCGCGCGCCGGCCTGCCTGGCGGCCAGGGCCAGGGCCAGCGTCCCGCGCCCAGGCCGCAGGGTGCCATCGAGGCCCAGCTCGCCGGTGCTCCAGACGCCGATCAGCCGCTGGGGATCAAGCTGGCCGCTGGCCAGCAGCACGCCCAGGGCGATCGGCAGATCGAAGGCGGGCCCCTCCTTGCGCAGGTCGGCTGGAGCCAGGCTCACGATCACCCGGGTGAGCGGGGGCCGGAAGCCGCTGTTGCGCAGCGCCGCCCGCACCCGCTCGCGGGATTCGCGGCCGGCGGTGTCGGAGAGGCCCACCAGCTGCAGGGCCGGCAGGCCCGGGGCGATGTCCACCTCCACCACCACCGGCGCCGCCTCCAGTCCCAGCAGGGCGGCGCTGTTGCAGCGTGCCAACATCGATCGGAAACCAGGGTCACCTCACCGGTTCCCGCCCTGTTCTGCCCTGTGGCGTCATGGCCTCCAGCACCCCACCCGCGGCCGACACGATCTTCGGGCGGATCCTGCGCGGTGAGATCCCCTGCGATCAGGTCCACGCCGACGACCTCTGCCTGGCCTTCCGCGATGTGAACCCCCAGGCGCCGGTGCACGTGCTGGTGATCCCACGTGAACCCCTGGTGAATCTCAATGCCGCAGGGGAGGAGCACGAGGCCCTGCTGGGGCATCTGCTGCTGGTGGCCGCCAGGGTGGCCCGCCAGGAGGGACTCACGGGGTGGCGCACCGTCATCAACAACGGCGCCGAAGCCGGCCAGACCGTCTTTCACCTGCATGTGCATGTGATCGGTGGGCGTCCATTGCACTGGCCACCGGGCTGACCGCCCCCTCCCACCGCTCCCTGCCAGCGGCGACAATGGGCGGACCTGTCACGGTCCATGAGCTTCTTCAAGGCGTTCCGCGAGCAGCTCGGCAAGCTGCAGCGCCTGGCCCAGCCTTACTTCCTCCCGCTGGAGGAGAGCAGTTCCTGGCAATTCCTGCTGCTGGTGCTGTCCCTGCTTGCGGTGGTGGTGGGCGTCACCCTGCTGCTGCTCACCGGCTCGGTGGCCGCCGCGGGTGTGCTCATCCCCGATCTGCGCAGCCGCTTCCTGCCAGGGGTGCCCGAGCAGGTGGCCGCGCTCTGGAGCGGCCCGATCGGTCCGGTAGTGATGGCCCTGTTCGCCGGCGGCCTGGCTGTGTTCAGCAGCTTCCGGGCGAAGCTGCGCCAGGGCCGCTGGCTTCCCTGGCTGTTGATCGGCGTGATCACGTTGTTGATCCTGGTGATCAACGGCATCAACGTGGGCATCAGCTTTGTGGCCCGCAACGTTGATAACGCCCTGGTGGCCTACGACCAGGACGGCTTCTGGAAGATCGTGGCGATTTATGCCTTCTGCCTGGTGCTGGCTCTGCCGATCCGCGCCACGCAGAGCTACCTGATCCCCAGGCTTGGCCTGCTGTGGCGCGAGTGGTTGAGCGGTCGCCTGCTCACCCGCTACCTCTCGAACCGCGCCTATTACATCCTCAATCCCAACGACGAATCCCTGCAGGAGATCGATAACCCTGACCAGCGGATTTCTCAGGACACTGCCAGCTTCACTGGCACCAGCTTGAGCGTCACGGTGGAGATCCTCTCCGCGCTGCTCACCTTCGTGAGCTTCATCATTGTGCTGTGGAGCATCAGCGTGAACCTCGCGCTGCTCCTGCTGGCCTATTCATTGGGGGGCACCGCACTGATCGTGTTCGCCAGCCGCAAGCTGGTGGCGTTGAACTATCAGCAGCTGAAGCTGGAGGCCGATTTCCGCTATGGCCTCGTTCACATCCGCGACAACGCCGAGTCGATTGCCTTCTATCGCGGTGAGCAGCAGGAAGGCAAAGAGGCGGAGCGCCGGCTGAGTGGCGCGATCGTGAACTACAACAAGCTGATCGTGTGGGAGGCGCTGATCCAGGTGATCCAGCGCTCCTACGACTACTTCTCGCGGTTTCTGCCCTGGCTGGTGATCGCTCCGGTCTATTTCGCAAAGGAAGTTGATTTCGGCGTGTTCGGGCAGGCCAGCATCGCCTTCAGTCAGGTGTTGTTCTCGGTCAGTTACATCGTCAACAACATCGATCGCCTGGCGGCCTTTTCCGCGAGCATCAGCCGCCTAGAGGGCTTCCAGCTCAAGGTGGATGAGATCGGCAGCCAGGCCCGCGAACGCAGCTACCAGGATTCACTGCTGGCAGATGCCTCACACCAGACCATCCTCGTGAAGCATGCGGATCTGGTGCCACCCCACACCGACCGCCGCCTGATTCACGACATCAGCCTGGAGGTGGGCCCTGCTCAGCGGTTGCTGGTGGTGGGCCCCAGCGGCTGCGGCAAAACCTCGTTTCTGCGCATGGTGAGTGGCCTGTGGCCGGCTGCGGCCGGCACGGTGGAGCGGCCACCGCTGGCGGAGTTGTTGTTCATTCCCCAGAAGCCCTACATGATCCTGGGCAGCCTGCGGGAACAGCTCTGCTACCCCCAGCAGCCCGAGCGCTTCAGCGACGACCACCTGCGCAGCGTCCTGGAAGAGGTGCGGCTGCCGGAGCTGGTGCGCCGCTACCCCGACCTCGACATCAAGCAGGACTGGCCCCGCCTCCTCTCCCTCGGCGAGCAGCAGCGCCTGGCCTTCGCCCGGTTGCTGCTCAACTCGCCGCGGTTCGTGGTGCTCGATGAGGCCACCAGTGCCCTCGATGTGAACACCGAGAAGCATCTCTACAAGTTGCTCACCGAGCGGGACATGGCCTTTGTGAGCGTGGGCCACCGCCCCACCCTGGCCGCCTTCCACGACACCGTGCTCGAACTGGATGGCCAGGGCGGCTGGCGCCTGCTGCCGGCCACCGGCTATGACTTCACTCGAACCTGAACGCCCCATGCCCACCGATCCGGAACCCGCCACCGACCAAGCCACTGCTTCAGCGGCAGATCCCGCCGTGCCAGCTCCCACAAGCGCCACCACGGCCGATGCCCCTGCCTTCGGCTGGAGCGGTTATGCCGAACGGGTCAATGGCCGCTTCGCGATGATCGGCTTTGCCTCCGTGCTGCTGATCGAAGCCCTCAGCGGTGACACCTTCCTGCACTGGGCTGGCCTGGTGCCCTGAGCCTTTCTTGGCGCGGGGTTCTCATGAGAACACATCCACTGATTTGAGCAGCGATGGGGACCAGGGCAGGGGGTGATTGGTGCGAAAGAGCATGAAATCAGGGGATTGGTAGATCATGCGGAAGGATTGATCGGCCTTGAGTCGCCGTTGCAGCACGCGATCCTTCTTCGAATCGGAGCCATTCAGCAGAATGTAGTCGTAGTGCTGCAGGAACTTTGATGTCATGTACCGCTCGCCATCACTGTGCAGGCGCTTGCTGATCACCCTTCGATGGGAGAGGTGGGGAGCGATGTCGATGGGAGCCAGGACTGCCGAGTCTGGCTGAATCAACGACACAACGCGATGGGCCTCTTCAATCCGCTCAAAAGACGAATGGTTCGTCATGATCCTGATGAACTTCGTTAACCCGAACATGCACAGGACAGCCCACACAAGCAAAAGGCTGGATCGGATCTTCGGAAAGCCGTAGGTTCGCGAGGAAATCGCAAAAAGAATGATGAACGGAACGATCGGCAAACTGTAATGGAGCATGAGCCCCTTGTGATTCGGGTGATCGCTCAGCAGATTCAGCAACAGCGCAGGAGTGGCACCCGTCAGTTCAGGAAATGCCTTGATGTTGCTGGTGAAGATGACAGGGAGAATCAGCAGGAACAGGTAGAAGGCATTCTCAACGGAGAACAGATGGCGAATCAGAACCATCGGGTTGAACAGGATGGTTGTGACCACCTCCTGGTGGGAATTACCGAGATAGCTGAAAAACCGGCCAATCCAGTCGTGCTTTATCACCCCACCCCCGAATGATGGGGTAACGACCGAAATGATCAGGGCGAGGTAGAAGGTGGACAGGCCCATCACCAACAGGCCTGTCCTGCGGTCCCGCCTGATCAGGAAGTAGGCACCAAGCCCGATGCATGTGAGTGCCAAGGCCTGCTTGCAGGCCAACACCACTCCGATCGCCAGAAGGGTCATCCAGAGATGGCCTCTCCGCTGGCTGTAGATGGCCAGGAAGAGAAATGGAATGGCAATGATTTCGGGATGGAAGTCGGAAACACTTGCATTGATCACCACCGGATAGAGGAAGTAGATGAAGGCCATCAGCCTTGCGTCCTGATCGCTTAGCCGATAGTCTTTCGCGATCAGATAGACGATGGGCCCACTGATTGCCAGGCTGAATGCCTGAACGGCGAACAGCCACTGAACCGATGGATGAATCCTGTACAGCAAACTCAGGGGGTAGAAGATCCACGAGGCATGATCGCCAAGAATGTGAAAGCCCAGGTAGGAGGAGATCGGTGGCAATCCCTGGCTGATCAGGTACACAGCCTGATCAAAGATGCCGAGGTCGAAGGCGCTGGAAGAAAGGGTGTAATGGCGGTAGGAGGCGCTCAGGAAGAACACCACGAAGAGGGCCAGAGAGGCCAGCCACAGGCCACGCGGAACCTTCCGATCGGCACCGTTGTCACCAGTGGCGGTTCCGGCCCTGTTGCCCGGCGAGGGCGTTGATTCCATTCTTCTTGATTCGGTCATGCCGTGCCCATCTCCTGCCTCAGCCATGCTTCCACAGCAGGTTGTGAGGGCCCCTACTCCGCCGTCGCACCTGCCTGATGACCCATGCCGGGGCCGGCCATCGCGCCGGGTTTTCGGTTCATGGCAGCTCCAGCAGGTCCACCTGCCAGATCCCGCCGCGGCTCACCTCCACCGCCAGCTGGCGCCCATCGCCGCTGAGGCTCACCTGGCGCGGCACCCCCGCTGGATCCAGCGGCAGAGGCTGAAACCCCTGGATCGAGCGCCGGTACAGCCCCAGCTCGGTGCGGCCGTCCCGCTGCCGCACCACCGCCAGCCGCTCGCCGCTCCCATCCACGCTGGCGCTCACCGGTTGGGCATCGGGGCGGTTCAGTCCCGGCACGGGAACCGGCCGGTTGGTCCGCAGATCGACCAGAACCACCTGCTCCCGGCCCTGGCGGCCGCTGATCAGGGCCAGCCACCCGCTGGCCAGGGACGGCTCACGCCCAGTGGCGCCGGCTTGCTCCAGGGCCTGGTTGATCGGTGCCAGCGGCCGCAGGGGGGAGGCACTGCAGCCGGCCAGACCGACCAGCAGCAATCCAACAACCAGGGTCGGCGGCTCCCTCATCGCCCCGGCACTGCCAGCCCGGGCGGCAGATCGGGTTCGAGCAGACCACTGAGATCGAACAGTTCCACCTGCCGCTGGCCGCCTCGCACCAACTGCATGGCGAGGCGCCGGCCGTCCGGGGCCAGGCTGAGTCGCTCGGGCTCCTGGCCTCCCGGCAGGGGCAGCGGAATGCCACGGCCGTTGGCACGGTCCTCGATCACCGCCAGGCGCCGCTCACCCCGCTGCACGATCACGGCCAGGTAGCGACCGTTCCAGCTCAACGACGGGGAGCTGTGGGGCTGCTGCCGCTGCAGGTGGCGCAGGGGAATCACTCTGCCGCTGAGCCGCTCCTGGAGCAGCACGGTGGTGCGCCCGCCGCGCTCCACCAGGCTGGCCAGCAGCCGGCCATCCCCGCTCAATGCCGGCTCCTGGCGCGCCTCGGGTCCGAGGCCGGTGGAGGGGGCCGGCCGGCTTCTCGGGCCCAGCCCGCAGCCTGAGAGCCAGACCACCAGCTGCAGGGCCAACAGCCAGGGCACCCAGCGCAGGGGGCATGGCTGGCCCCAGCCCAGAGCTCTCACCGGTGGCTGGAGGTCAGTCGTCGAAACGGGAGCTGTTGTCGCGGCTGGAGCCAGGGCGAGCGCTGCTGGAGGCATTGCGGGCACCGGCAGGACCGGACGCATTTCGAGCACTGGCGCTGCTGCTGGAGCGCAACGGTGTGTAATCCGCGTCGCTGGCCGGATCAGGGGTGCTGCCGGAGGCTGGTGCACCGCCAAGACCGCCGCGCAGCGGTGAACCCATGGGTACCCCGGCTGCGGGCCGTGACGAGGGCTCAGCGCCGCCGGGCAGTGGACCGGCACCCGGAACAGGGGCGTTGCCGGTGCGCCGGCTGGAGCGGGGAACAGACTCGCTGCTGGCGGTAGGGCGGGTGCCTCGCCGCGGCTCCGCAGCCACATCCCGATCACGACGGCGAGCGCCGAAGGCGGGGCCTGAGCTGGGGGCTGCAGTGCTGCGGGGGGATGAGCCTGCGCGGAAGCTGGGATCCACAGCGGCCGGGCGGTCGTCGACGCGGGGGGAGCGGGGGGCAGGATCCCAGTCGTCGGTGTCGGCGGGGCGGCGGCTGGCGGCCCGCTCGGGGATGGCAGGGCGCGCGGTGCGGCGCGGACGGTAGAAGTCGTCGTCTTCGGGTTCCGCTTCGCGTGAACGGATCCTGCGGCGCAGGGGCTGGGGTTCTTCCAGGCGGTCGACATCGGGGTTCCAGTCGCCGCCACCCATGCGGCCACGGGCGGGAGGTGGCAGGGGTTCGTCGTCGTCGAAGAAGGAGGAGCGCCGGGCCTGCTCAGTGGTGACGCCCCTCAGGCGCACGCTCTCGTAGGCGAAAAAGACGGTGGTGCCGGCCAGCAGAAACTGACCGAACTGGAGGATCGGATCGAGGCGCCAGCCCTGGAAGAAGAGGATCCCACCGCAGAGGAGGCCGATCGCCGCGAAGAAAACGTCGTAGTCGCGAGCGAGGGCGGGCTTGAAGCTCCTCATGAAATAGAGAAAGGCTCCGCCGACGGCCAACACGATGCCGACGATGCTCGCCCAGTTCAGGCTGGCATTAACCACGTCTGGAAGACCTCAGGCAGAACGGACGTCCGCATCCTCCGACTGGAGAACCCGTTCAAGCACTTTAGGGACATCTCCAGAGCGCGGCCGGGAAGACCCATTCACCGTTGCCGCACCAACGGTGAGCAGCAATCAAGCCAGTGACGGGAGCCTGCCGGTTGCGTTCTGCAGGGCGATGTTGCGGAGCTCTGCGGCGGATCTTTGCAACGCACTGCTACTGGAGACCGGCGTGGCCTCCAGTAGCTCAAGGCCGGGCTGCATCTCGACGCTTGGGTCTGCCTGTGCGAGCGCTGGCCGTGTTGGTCAAGCGGATCAGAGCTTGCGGTCGACCTGGTCGGTTTGGCTGATCAGCACGAGCGCGATGCTGATGGGGATCACCACAATCACCGCTCCCCACACGAGGCTGCTCAGGAAGTTGGCGAGGGAAGGGGTCATGGTGGCGCTGGTGGAGGCTGGGATCCTAGTCAAGGGCCACCGCTTCCTACGATCAATGGCCTTTCTGCTTAGAGCTTTGTGACGGCTGCAACCTTGCTGCGTTCGCTGCCGGCGCTGAACCTGCTGCTGGGTCTGGTGCTGGGCGCCTGGACCCTGCTGTTTCTGTTCCGCATCGTGCTCACCTGGTACCCCCAGATCGATCTGCAGCGGGGCGCCATGCGGTTGATCGGCTGGCCCACGGAGTCGCTGCTGGCCACCACCCGCCGCGTGGTGCCGCCGATCGGTGGCGTCGACGTGACACCGGTGATCTGGGTGGGGTTGATCAGCCTGGTGCGCGAGTTGCTGCTGGGCCAGCAGGGCCTGCTCACCCTTGTGGCGCGGCATGGATCCACCCTGGGGGCCGGCTGAACTGGTTCGCCCAGGGCGAACAGGACAGCCTCAGAGTGCTGGCCGGACCACCACCCACAAGCCGCCCGCCACAGAATGGTGGCTGAATGGCGACGGCCCCGAACAAGCAGCCAGAACTGCCAGCCGGCAAACCACTGGCTGATCTGCCGGCATCAGCCCGGCAGCATCTCCTGCTCCACGAACTTGGTGTGGATGTCGCCGCGCTGAAACTCGGGCCGGTCCAGCAGGCTGAGGTGGAAGTCGATCGTGGTGGAGATGCCTGTGATGGCGCATTCCATCAACGCCCGCCGCATGCGCCGGATGGCGCCCTCACGATCGGGTGCCCACACGATCAGCTTGCCGATCAGGGAGTCGTAGAAAACCGGAATCTCGTAGCCCGTGTAGACGTGGCTGTCGACCCGCACTCCAGGCCCGCCCGGAGGCAGCCAGCCGGAGATGCGCCCCGGCGCTGGCCGGAAATTCTTCTGTGGATCCTCGGCGTTGATGCGGCATTCAATGGCGTGCCCGCGCAGCTGCACATCGGCCTGCCGCATGCGCAGGGGCTCACCACCGGCGATATGCAGCTGCTCGGCGATCAGGTCGATGCCGGTCACCATCTCCGTGACCGGGTGCTCCACCTGGATGCGGGTGTTCATCTCCATGAAGTAGAAGGCACCGCTCTTGTCGAGCAGGAACTCCACGGTGCCGGCGCCCTCGTAGGTGATGCTGCGGGCCGCTGCCACCGCCGCTTCCCCCATGCGCTGACGCAGGTCAGCATCAAGCGCCGGGCTGGGCGCTTCCTCCAGCAGCTTCTGGTGACGGCGTTGGATCGAGCAGTCGCGCTCCCCAAGATGCACCACGTTGCCGTGGCGGTCGGCCAGCACCTGCACTTCCACGTGCCGGGGCCGGTCGATGAACTTTTCCATGTAGAGGCCAGGATTGCCGAAAGCAGCCTCGGCCTCGCCCTGGGCCGCTTTGAACAGGCTCTCGAGCTGGTCGGCATCGGGCACCAGCCGCATGCCCCGCCCGCCGCCACCGGCGGTGGCTTTGATCATGACCGGATAGCCCATGGCCGCGGCAACTGCCGCTGCCGTCTCGGCATCGGCCAGCAGGCCCTCGCTGCCCGGCACGGTGGGAACACCCACCCGCTGCATGGTGGCCTTGGCGGTGGATTTGTCGCCCATCGCCCGGATCGCCTCCGCCGAAGGACCCACGAAGGTGAGGCCGTGTGCGGCGCAGATCTCAGCAAACCGGTCGTTTTCGGCCAGGAAGCCATAGCCGGGATGGATGGCGTCAGCGCCGCGGGAGATGGCCGCCGCGATGATGTTGGGAATGTTGAGATAGCTCTTTCGGCTGGGCGCCTCGCCCACGCACACCGCTTCATCGGCGAGCTGCACGTGCAGGGCGTTGCGATCCACAGTGCTGTAGATGGCCACTGTGGCAATGCCCAGTTCTCGGCAGGAACGCAGGATTCGCAGCGCGATTTCGCCCCGGTTGGCGATCAGCAGCTTGCCGATGGGCATCCCATATGCATCTAGGCGCAGCGGACTGTATCAGCGCTCAATCAAGCGCCTGCCGCCCGGTGCCATCCCGGCAGCCGGCCCGGTGGAAGCGGCCCACCAGTTAAGCGCTGATGGTTGGTGCTGACCCATCTGCGCTGTGCCATCGCGCGAGGTGTGGGGCGCAGCGGAAGGGTGGGCCGGGCGATCGGTATATTGACGAGTCGAAGGGGGTTCGCCCCTGACGGCCACGCGGATGTGGTGGAATTGGTAGACACGCACGTTTGAGGGGCGTGTGGCTTCGGCCTTGCGAGTTCAAGTCTCGCCATCCGCATTTTTCTTCCCCAGCTTGACCGGCCCGCCGTCCGCCACAGCGATCGTGCTGGTCTGCAACGGCCCCGGTGAACTCACCACCTGGGTGCGGCCTCTGGCCGAACGGCTGCATGCGTCCCTGGCCTTGCGTCCCCGCCAGCCTCAGGCGGCCACAGAGCTGCGGCTGGTGCTGGTTCCCTGCCCGAATGCCACCGGCCATGAGCGCCAGGCCGCCGAAAGGCTTGGCCTGTTCAACTCGATAGTGCCAGCCGACAGGTTCTGGAAGCTGCTGCTGCGTCCCCGCCGCTATGGCCCTTGGCCGGCCAGGGGTGTGGTGGTGTTCCTGGGCGGCGACCAGTTCTGGACGGTGCTGCTCAAGGCCCGCCTCGGCTATCGCCACCTCACCTACGCGGAGTGGGTGGCGCGCTGGCCTCGCTGGAACGACCGGATTGCTGCGATGGGCACGGAGGCTGAGCGCCGCCTGCCCGCCCGCTGGCGCCACCGCTGCACCATCGTGGGCGATCTGATGGCTGACCTCTCCGAGACGGCCCGTGCTGAGGCGCCCTTGCCGGCCGGCCAGTGGGTGGCCCTGCTGCCTGGTTCGAAGCGCGCCAAGTTGCTGGTGGGGGTGCCCTTTCTGCTCGACACCGCCGACCGGCTCGCCGCTCTGCGGCCCGACTGCCGCTTTCTGTTACCCGTGGCGCCCACCACCACCGTGGCCGAACTGCTCGCACTGGCCGGACCCGCCAATCCGTTGCAACGGCACTACGGCAGCAGCGAGCCCCGCTTGCTAGAGCCCTCCGCCGAGGCGCCATCCCGCTGGCTGGAAACCGCCGCCGGCACGCGCATCCTGCTGGTGGAGCAGCATCCCGCCCACGGGGCGCTGAGCCAGTGCGCCCTTGCCCTCACCACCGTGGGCGCCAACACTGCCGAGCTCGGCGCCCTCGGGGTGCCGATGATCGTGCTGGTGCCCACCCAGCATCTTCAGGTGATGCAGGCCTGGGACGGATGGCTGGGGCTGGTGGCACGCCTGCCGCTGCTGCGCTGGTTGCTGGGGGTGGCGCTTACCGCCTGGCGGATGCGCCAGCGCGGCTTCCTTGCCTGGCCGAACATCTCCGCCGGGCGGGCTGTGGTGCCCGAGCGGGTGGGGCCGATCCTTCCCCAGGAGATCGCCGCTGAAGCCGCTGACTGGCTGTCCCATCCGGACCGTCTGGCGGGGCAGCGGGAGGACCTGCGCAGCTTGCGGGGGCAGCCCGGAGCTGTGGCCGCTCTGGCCGCGATGGTGACTGATCTGCTTCCCACTGCGTAGGTTGAGGGCTGCCTTCTCGCCGCTCGTCGCCTCCGGCCATGGCCCCTTCCGATTCAGCTGCCGCTTCCTCCCCCGCTCCCACCCCGGCGGAAGCGGATCAGATCTGGCAGCAGAAGCTCACGCCTGAGCAATACCAGGTGGCGCGCCTCGGGGGCACGGAGCGGGCCTTCACCGGTGCCTATTGGAACAACAAGCAGGCCGGGCACTACAACTGCGTCTGCTGTGGCACCCGGCTGTTCACCTCCGACGCCAAGTACGACTCCGGCTCCGGTTGGCCCAGCTTCTGGAGCGGCCTCGATCCCAAGGCGATCACCACCGTCGAAGACCGCAGCCACGGCATGGTGCGCACGGAAATCCGCTGTGCCAACTGTGAGGCTCACCTTGGACACCTGTTCACCGACGGTCCAGCGCCCACCGGTCTGCGGTACTGCGTGAACTCGGCTTCGCTCGACTTTGAACCGAAGGAAGGGGCAGGATGAAAATCGCTCCACGAGCGCTGTGATCAGCCCAGGCAATGATCAGCGACGGGCGCAATCAGTCTTGGCCGCCAAACCTACAGTCCGCATCACTTCAAGCCGCGCTGTGACAGCGGACCTTCATCACAGAAGGCCGTGATCACCAGGGATCTTCAAAATCGTTACGGCGGCGCCGAGCGGCCTGATCGGTCACATCCTCATCTCTGTACGGCTCCACGTCCACATCGACGGGATCCTCGGCCATGGGTGGGCGCCGACGGCTGTCCGGGCGCGCCTGAAGAGGGCGCTCGCGCAGAGGCAGCGTGCGCTCTGAGCGTGGCGGGAGAGGGTCAAGGGGTTCCAGTGGTTCACGGCCGGGCTGGTCATTGCCGTAGCCGCTCTCCTCGCCGCGGATGAAGTCCCGGTCTTGAGGACGACCGAGGCCGCGGACCTCGTCGTTGCCATAGCCACGGCCCTCTTCCCGGTTGAAGCCCCGGTCGTCGTCGTGGTCGAAGCGGCGCGACTCGCCACGGCCATAAGACTCCTCCTCCTCGTCGTCGAGGTAGCGGCGCTGACGCAGCGGCTCCTGCCGCCGCCGCTCCAGCTCCACGTATTCGAGCTCCTGATCGACGCTGGGCTCCACAGCCCGGTTGCTGGCGGGCTGGATCCGGCGCTGCTCCTGGACGCTGGGCTGCCCGGAGGCCAGTTGGTTCTCCACCGGCACCATCGTCTGGCGGAAGCGATCGCGCTCTTCCTGCTCCCAGCTGGGGCCGCCGATGCCGAGCTTCTCGAGCAGGCCCGTGCCCAGTTGCTTGAGTTTTTCTTCCGCCCCCTCATACACGATGATGCGGTCGGGGCCGCTGCTGACGACTTCCTCCACCGCCAGTTCCCAGGTGCTCAGCACCCCCTCGCCCAGCAGGGGCACGCCGAGGGCCCCCAGCACCAGGGTGGTGAGCTCACCGGTCTCGATGTCGAAGCTGAAGCCGAGCACCCGGCCGAGCTGCTCGCCCGACTCGCTGATCACCTGGCAGTTGATCACCTTGCTGTAGCGCTCGGGATTGAACCCCTGCGCCAGCGAATCGGCGGAATCCACCAGGATCACATCGCCCACCTGACGGATGCGGTCGAGCGGCATCCAGCGGGGCAGGCCCGGCAGGAAGCGGGTGAGGGGGTTGTCGCGCAGGCCGAGGGCCACCACCTCACGCCGGTCAATGTCCACCACCACCTCGCCCACCACCCCGAGGCGGCGCCCCGTGTCACGGGTGATCACCTGGGTGCCCATCAGCTCCGACCGCAGCCAGAGACGGTCGCTGGGTGCGGCGGCGGCGGGATCGGCGGAAGGAGGAATGGAAGAGGTCAACGGCCAGATCCCGCGGGGTGTCGGCGACATTGGGGCTGGGGGTCATTGTGACCCACGACCCCGGTGCTGGGGGTTCGGTCTAGGCGGCAGTGGGCAGACCCACCACCTGAGTGTGGGCGCCACGGGCCTGGGTGACGCCGATCGTGCGGGTGGCGGCCGCGATCATCGGGCGCCGGTGGCTGACCACCAGGAACTGGGCCTGGTCCGCCTGGCTGGCGATCAGGGCGGCCAGCCGCTCCACGTTCACCCCATCGAGGAAGCTGTCCACCTCGTCGAGGGCATAGAAGGGAGAAGGGCGAAAGCGCTGCAGGGCAAACAGGAAACTCAGTGCCGTGAGCGATTTCTCCCCCCCTGACATCGAGGCCAGCCGCCGCACCGCCTTGCCCTTGGGGTGGGCCACCAGGGTGAGTCCCCCTTCCAGCGGTTGCTCCGGGTTTTCCAGCTGCAGGTGTCCTTCGCCATCGGAGAGCCCGGCGAAGATCGTGCGGAAGTGCCCGTCCACAGCCTGGAAGGCCTCCAGGAAGGCCTCCTGACGCAGCGTGGCCACGGTTTCAATTCGCAGCAGCAGCTCCTCCCGTTCCTTGCTGAGCACCTCGAGGCGCTCCTCCAGTTCGGCAATCCGCCGCTCCAGCACCTCCAGCTCCTCAAGGGCAAGCATGTTCACCGGCTCCAGCGCTTCCATCCGCTGCTGCAGCCGCAGCTGCGACTGCTCCAGTGCCGCCAGCCCCGCCTCGCGCACGCCCGCCGGCAGCTCCGGCAGGGGATCGGGCAGCTCGCGCTGCATCGCCTCCAGCCGCAGCCCCAGCCCCCGCTCCTGCTCAGCCAGGGCAGCGAGCTCCTCCTGCAGCCGCTGCAGATCCCACTGCTGCTGCTGCAGGGCGAGGCGTGCGGCCGCCAGGCGGGCTTCGGCCTCATCGCGCGCGCGCCGCCGCTCCCCGAAGCGTTCCTGCAGCGCACTTTGCTGGGCTTCCAGGGCGGCACGGCGCTGTAGGGCCTCGCTCTGCCGCTCCCGCCACTGGCCATGGGCTTCAGACAAGGCGAGCACGGCCTGACGCAGCCGCTGCTCCTCGCTGGCCAGGGCGTCGAGCTGATGGCCGAGCCGCTCCGCCGCCAGGGTGCGTTCCCGGCGCGCCGTCAGCAGGGCGTCGCGGTGCTGGCGGGCCTCGTGCAAGGCGGCATCGGCGCTTTCGAGCTCCTGCTGCAGCCCCTGCCAGCGGTCGCTGTCACCGCTGCCCTGGGCGGCGGCCTCCTCCTGCTCCAGGGCCGCCAGCTGCTGCTGCGGAGCTTCCAGCAGCGCCACCACCTCACTGTGGCGTTGCTGATCGGCAGCTTCGGCGGCGCGGGTGTGCGCGAGGCGCTCGTTGAGCTGCCGCAGACGCTCCAGCTGGGGGCCGGCAGCCCGCTCAGTGGCAGCGCGCTCGGCTTCAAGGCCGGCCAGCCGTTGCTGATGTCCCTGCAGCAGCGGCCGCAACTGCTCCAGCTGGCGCCCCAGCTCAGCCTCCTGGCGGCGGCAGGCCACCAGGCTTTCGCCCAGTTCCAGCAGGCGCCGCCGCAACGGTTCGGCCTCGTCGTGCTCGCCGCTGCTGCCGAAGCTGAGCCTGTCGCTGCGTTGCTGCAGGCTGCCGCCGGTCATGGCGCCACTGCGCTCCAGCAACTCGCCCTCCAGGGTGACGGCACGGCAACGCCCCAGCTCCTTGCGGGCGCTGGAGAGGTCTTCGAACACCAGCGTGTCGCCGAACACGTAGCGGAACACCTCGCCGTAGACGGGCTCGTAGCGGATCAGATCCACCGCCCGCCCCACCAGCCCACCGGGGTTGCTCCAGCTGCTGGACGCCGCCTGGCTGCTGCCGCCGCGGATGCGGTTCAGGGGCAGGAAGGTGAGCCGGCCGGCCCGGCGGCTCTTGAGCAGCTCGATCGCCCGGGCGGCGATGCGATCGTCGTCGACCACCACCTGGCCCAGGCGCGCCCCGGCCGCCACCTCCAGCGCCAGCCGTACCCGTTCCTCCACATCGCCCAGCTGGGCGACAGGGCCGTGGATGCCCTCCAGGCCGGATTCGAGCAGCAAGCGCAGCGCGCCGGTGCCCCGGCTTTCCTGCAGGGTTTCGCGGCGGCTTTCCAGGCGTGCGATGTCACGCTCCAGGCCGATCTGTTCCTGCTCCAGCCGGGCGCGGGTGCGTTGCTGCAGCGCCAGGGCTTCGGCCAACTGCTGGGCCTGTTGCTGCTGCCCGGCCAGGGTGCGCTGCAGCGCGAGGGTTTCCGTCTCCAGACCGGCCCGCCGTTGCTGCAGCTCCTGGTCGTCGCCGCTGCCACCCTCCAGCTCGGCGCCCAGTTCCAGCAGGCGCTCCTGCTGCTGGCGCAACCGTTCGGCCAACTGCTGCCGCTCCTCCAGCAACGGGGCGATCACGCTCTGCAGCTGGCTGCGCTGCTGGCTGCGTCGCTTCTGCGCGTCCAGCCAGCTGCCGGAACGCCCGGCCACCTCGCCCAGCCGACGCCGCGAGAGGTTGACGGCCGCTTCAGCGTTGTGGCAGGCCTGCTCGGCCGCCTCCAGCTCCTGGCGATCGTCGTCGCCCGTGAGGGCGTGCTGCTGCTGCCGCAGTTCCCCTTGCTGGCGGCTGAGCGCCTGGCGCTGCTGCTGCAATTGCTCGGCTTCCTGCTGATTCCGCTCGCCCTGACGGGCCAGTTCCCGGTTGCTGGAGTCGAGGCCGGCCAGTTCGGCCTGAACGCCGAGCAGCTGGTCTTCGCCGAGGGCCTTCACTTCCGCTTGCAGGGCTTCAAGCTGCTGCGCGTTCTGCTCCAGAGCCTCCTGGGCGGCAGCGATAGCCAGCCGGTCGGCGTCCTGCTGCGCCGTGAGCGCCGTTTGGCGGCGCGTCACGTCGGCGCGTTGCGCCTGGGCCTGCTCGAAGCGCAGCAGCTGTTCCTGCAGGCGGCCGTCGTGGTGCTGCTGGCGCAGGTCCTGGTACAAGCGGGCCTTGGCGCAATCGCGCTCGAGTTTCTGGCGGCTAGCCAGCAGCTCCTGCTCAACGATGCGGCAGCGTTCCTGTCGCTCCTGCACCTCGTCGAGCTTGGCGCGGGTCTGCTCGATGCGGCTGTCGAACAGGGCCACGCCCGCCAGTTCGTCGATCAGGCCCCGCCGCTCACGTGCGCTCATCGACACGATGCGGGTGACATCGCCCTGCATGACCACGTTGCTGCCCTCCGGATCCACCCGCAGGCGCCGCAGCTGGGTCTGCAGTTGCTGCAGGTTGCAGGGCACGCCATCGGCGCTGTAGCTGCTGCTGTAGGTGCCGCCTGGCGCCACCCTCAGGCGCCGGCTCACGGTCCATTCGCGCTGGCCGGCCTGGATCCAGGGACCCTCTGCCGGGGCTTCAAGGCCCTCTTCGGCGCCATCCGGCTGCCAGTCGCCGAGATCAAAGCGCACACTCACCACCGTTTCGGCGGCCTTGCCCTGGCGCAACACGGCGCTGTTGATCAGATCCGGCAGGCGCTCGGCCCGCATGCCGCGGCTGGAAGCCAGGCCCAGGCAGAAGAGCACTGCATCCAGGATGTTGCTCTTGCCCGAACCGTTCGGCCCGGTGACCACGGTGAAATTGGGTTCGAGGCTGATCGCCAGCGATCCGCCGAACGACTTGAAATGTTTGAACTCGACCTGATTGATGTGAACCAACAGGCCCGCGCTTCGAGCAGGCCGAATCTATCGGACTCCGACACAATCTCAACCCCCACCCGCGAGGCGCTGCTTAGCCTGGAACCGCAAGCGTCACCCCCGGGCAGCCCCATGGATCAGCACACCCCGACGCTCAGCGCCGAACGGTTCCGCGAGCGGTTCGAGGCCCTGCTGCCCACCATCCAGCAGGAATGGCCCCAGGTGGCTAAGGAAACCCTAGAAGCCACCCGCGGCAGCTTCGACGAGGTGGCCTCCCTGATCGCCGAGCACACCGGCCGCACCGTCAGCGGAGTGCGTGGCCAGCTGCTGGATCTGCTTCATGGCGCCTCCGATCAGACCCGCCAGCTGGCCGATCGCATCGGTCCCCTGGAGGAGCAGCTGGAGAACCTGCTCGACGACCTGAACACCAGCCTGCGGCCCCGCCTTGAGAAGCCAGTGCGTGAGCGCCCCCTGCTGGCCGTGAGCGTGGCGGCGGCCGTCGGGGTCGTGGTCGGCCTGCTGCTCTCCACCGGGCGGCGCTCCGAATGAGTGGCGACAACCACCGCCGCAACGACGACGGCGCCGGCGTGGGCCGCATGGCAGCGGGCCGCATCACCGCCCTGGTGGCTTCTGTGATGGACCTGCACGTGCGCATCGCCCTGCAGGAGGCCGACAAGGAGAAGCGCCGCCTGATCAGCGGCGGCCTGCTGCTCGGTGCGGGCATCAGCATGGTGATGCTGGCCACGGTGGCCAGCCAGCTGGCCCTGGTGCTCTGGCTGCAGCTGGGGCTGGCCTGGGGCTGGATCCGGTCGGTGCTGGCCGTGATGGCCCTCGATCTGGTGCTGGCCGGGCTGTTCCTGCGCATCGGCGGGCAGCTCACCAAGGGGCCCTACCTGCCCCAGACCACCGCTGGCCTGACCAAGACCACGCGAGCGATTCTGGGCCGCTGAGGCACGCGCCAGGCGGTCGCGATCAGCGGAGGTGTTCAGCGGAAGAGTTCAGCGGATCGTGTAATTCAGCCAGCGGCAATCGATTCCGCCGTTGCTCACCGGAACGCGCCGGTTGGCCTTCATGCGCAGGGCGCCGGTGTGGGCGGCGTTGCCGCTCAGCAGCCACAACGACCAGCCGGAGCAGCGCTCCTTGAGCAGGCGGCCGAGATCGCTGTAGAGCGCCTCCAGATCGTCGTCGGCGCCGAGGCGCTCGCCATAGGGAGGGTTGCAGACCAGCACGCCGGGGGTTTCCGGGGGCTGGAAGTCCCGCACATCACCGGCCTGCAGGTCGATCCAGGGGGCCACACCGGCCGCGGCGGCATTGTGGCGTGCCTGCCCCAGCACGTCCGCGTTCTGCTCGCGTCCCACGATCGGCGCCAACGGGCTGCCGTCGGCCAGACCGGTGCGGCGGCGGCAGGCGGCAGCAGCCACTGCCTGCCGCCACAGCTCCGGGTCGAAGTCGGGCCAGCCCTCGATCGCGAAATGGCGCGGCTGGGGCTGACCGTTGGCGTCATCCAGCAGCCCCGGAGCCCGCGCCAGCGCCAGACAGGCCGCCTCGATCAGCAGGGTGCCGGAACCGCACAGCGGATCCGCCAGCGGCACCCGGCCATCCCAGCCCGTGCAGGCGATCAGGCCGGCGGCCAGGTTCTCCTTGAGCGGCGCCAGGCCCATGGCCGCCCGCCAGCCGCGGCGGTGCAGGCTGCTGCCGGCGGCTTCCACGCTCAGTTGCGCCTGGCCGCCGCCCAGGTGCAGTTGCAGGCTGAGATCGGGATGGTCCAGGTCGATGCCGGAGCGGCGGCCGTGGCGCTGGCGCTGCAGATCCACAAGAGCGTTCTTCACCTGCAGGGCCGTGAAGTGGCTGTGGTTGAGGCCCGGGGCCGAGCCGGTCACATCGACGCGGAAGCTGGCGTCCGGCGGCAGCCAGCGGTCCCAGTCGGCTGCCCGTTGGATGCCGTCGTAGAGCGCATCGGCGCCCGCACAGGGAAAGACAGCCAGGCGCCGCAGCAGGCGAAAGGGCAGGCGCGCCTCCAGCAGCACGCGATAGAAGCCCGCCGGCTCGATCCGAAAGCTGGCCGCCCGCCGCAAGGGCCGCACATCGCTGGCACCGAGCTGGGCCAGCTCCTCAGCGCCCTGCTGCTCCAGGCCCTGGGGCAGCACCGCCACGGCAGCGACAGGTTCGGTCATGCCCACCGGCTTTCCCCCATGCCCTGTGCCCTCACTGCTGCCACAATGACAAGGTCCGTCCTCGGGCGGACTAGGTGGCTCACACCGGTGCTTCGGACAGCGGTTCGATTCCGCTCAGCTCCATCCCCGCATCTGCGGGCCTCCAGGGGCTGCAATGGTTTCGACGGGGTATGAGGAGGGTGACTGAAGCCTGCTCGGTAAGAGCAAACCCGTAACAGCGAACAACATCGTTCGTTTCTCCCGTCAGACCGCCCCTGTGGCTGCCTGACTCCTATAGGGAGATGGGGTAAGTCAGCCTTATCACCCAAATGACTCACGGGGGGCTGGAAGGCCCCCTTCCCATTGCTGGAACTGGGGTCTTGCTCGTCTCATCCCCTGCTCATTCAGTAGCTGTGTGCAAAGCGTGTGCAAGCTTGGCTTCGGCTCAGCTGCGAGCCTGATGGTCAGGCTCTTCCATGCGGTCTCCTGAAGAGCATGGGGATCGGATCCGCAGGGGATTGCGGCAAGCCCTGCAGCGAGGAGCGGTTCTCGGTGGCCTAAGACCAGCGCGCGATCAGGAAAATCAGCGGTCTCATTCCCATGCGCTTCTTAGGGCTCTTGCCAACCGAAAAATCCTGGAGGATGGGCATGGAAAGAGCCTTGGCGCGGTGAGCCAAGAACTCTTTGACGCCGGCTGTCGAACGAAAGCTGGCAAACCCTTAACACCAGAGATGGTACGGCGTATGAGGGTACGCCTGGAGGAGGCAAAGCTGGCCTTCGCCGACGAGACCCTGGATGATGAATCTTGTGGCTGGTTTCCTGCAGAGGCCATAAGTGAGGCCGTCCAGGCACGCAATGGGGTTGCGTTGCGCTGGCTCTTGAAGATGGCGCGCAAAGAGTATGGCGATCCCTTCACCGAGCGTTTGAGGCAGACCTTGCTCAACTCCGAGCACGCGAACTGGGTCAGCACAGCACTGGAAGAACACTGAACTAGCAAGGCTTCTCAGTCACAACACCTGCCGCGGGAAACCTGATTCATCCCCGGAGTCCCCCGTGATGAATCCGAGTCCCCAGCAGTGGCTCACTACTGCCGAGATGGCCTTGCGCCTAGGCGTTCACCGCAAGACTTTGCTTCGCCTTCGTGCTGCGGTCTTCAACCCTTTCCGTGAGGGCATGCACTACCGGCGGGGAGGGCTGACTACAAGGGCGCCCTTCCAATGGCACGGAGATCTGTGCGAGAGGGCCTTCACCGATTTCGGTCGGGTTGACCCCTCCACCATCGAGGCATTCAGCAGGGAGACCTTCTAATGGTGGCTCACCGCCCATCCCCCACCACGGGTGGGAGAGAAGGTGAAGGTATGAGCCCTGCAACCTCGTCCTTCCCCGCTGATGTGCTCCTGACCGAACTGGAGGCGCTTCCCGACTGGCTGGCATTGACGCCAATCGGCAAGCAGAAGAACGCCTACTTGTCGAAGTGGGATGAGTGCCCGCAGACAAAGGACCAGATCCGAGCAGAGATCGCCGCAGGCCGTTGCCATGCCGTCGGAATGATCTGCGGTGCTGTCTCAGGTCTCTTGGTGCTCGATCACGACGGGGCAAGTGCAGAGCCGCTCCTGCGCGAACTGCTGGACGGAGTGCAGCTGCCCCCAACATGGGGTTGGACCTCGACAAGACAGGGGAGGAGGGCCGCGGCGTTTCGCGTGCCTGAGAAATACTGGCCCGCACTGAAAGGGAAGTGGGACCGGCGTACGGGCGTCAAGTCACCCGACGACGGGAAGATCGAAGGATTGGAGCTCAGATGGACAGGCCATCAATCCGTCCTGATCGGACACCATCCCTTAACGGGAGGCTACAGATGGTTAGAGAATCGCAGCCCCGCGGATCTTCCAGAGCCAGCGGTGGCGCCACTACCGCTGATTGAGGCACTGCTCGAACCCCCGCAGACGCAAGCCCCAGTGCTGGTAGAGCTGCCCACTCCATCGCCCTTGAGCCTGCGATTGCCACTCCTGGAGTTCGTCTCGCTGGAGACAAGGCAGTTCGTCGAATCAGGCGGAACGCCTGGCTCCTGGAATGACGACCAACTCAAGCATGCTCAGGATCTCATCGGCACTGACCGATGGATTCAACAGCATGGACATATCCCAGAGCCGTCAGCTCGTGATGCCTATGCGTATCACATTACAGCTGCCAAACGTAAGGACAGTTCATTTGATGAACATAAAGCCTGGCGAAGGTTTGAGGGTGGCCTGAAACGGGATCTCCACCCCAGTACCCCGCCAGAGAAGCTACAGGAGCGGCTGGCCTACAACACCAACAAGGGCAAGAGACCTGAGACAACCGGCATTGTGCCGAAAGGAACCGGGAACAAATTCAACAAGGCCAAGGATCAGAAACTGCCGGCCACCTTCCTAGATCTGATCCGTTCGCTCTCTGACGGATGGGCAGAAAGGAAGTGCGGCCCACCATCTCCTAGCAAGTTGAGTCCGGGCGAGATGGCTGGGATGCTCCCAGCTGATCGGCTGCGGTTCAATGAGATGTCGCTCCTGCCGGAGGTGCACACCAGTAAGGGCTGGTACCCAATCCGCGACGCCGATATTGATTCGGCCTATGTACTCCTGTCGCAGAAAGGATGGATCATCAGCACTGAACCAATTACCAAAGCGATCTGTCATGTCGCGCGGCTGCAGTCCTTCCATCCGGTGCGGCACTACCTGCTCTCTCTGGAACAGAACGACTCCATCACGCCGTTCGACCTAGATCAGGTTGCGCCGCGATTCTTTCGCGCCAATGATCGTTTGCATATCGCCATGGTGCGCAAGTGGCTAATCGGCGCTGTCGCGCGTGCCCTAAATCCTGGCTGTCAGATGGATTATGCGCTAGTGCTTCAAAGCGACGAACAAGGCCTGTGCAAGTCAACGACTTTCAAAGCTCTCGCAAGTCCCGAATGGTTCAACAGCACGGTGCCTGATGCAGACAAGGACTTTCTGCTTGCCGTTCATTCTTGCTGGATCTTCGAGTTGGCAGAGATTGAGCACATCACCGGAGGCCGCGCAGAAGGGCGACTCAAGAATCTGATCACCACTAGCATCGACTCTGTGCGGCCTCCCTACGGGCGTACCACTCAAAGAATGCCCCGCGGATCAGTGTTTGCAGGAACTGTCAATGCGCGTGAGTTCCTGCGTGATTCCACCGGCAACCGGCGTTATTGGGTCGTCCCGATCGAGGGCAAACAAGAGCTAGACCGCGAGGGAATTAGGCAATCCCGCGATGCTATCTGGAAAGCCGCAGTCATGGCGTGGCGCTCTGGAGAGCTACCCATGCTCGACAGAAGACTGGCAGCCGAGTCAGAGGCGCAAAACCATCAGTACGTCACAGAGGATCCTTGGCTTGCAATGCTGCGGGCCTGGATTGATGGCAACCCGTTGGGGGCTCATTTAGATCCAAAGAATGCGATTGCCCCAGTAGATCCATCACAACCATTCTCAACCGCTGAGGCTCTCCATGCCGCAGGCTTGAGGCGACTCGATCAGTGCGGTAGATCCGAGGAAACACGCATCGCCCCTCTTCTGCGCCAACTTGGCTTTGAGAAGGGGCCACAACAGCGCCGCAATGGTGAACGGGTACGTCTGTGGAGCAAAACGAGCTCGTCAGTCCCGTCACAACCGTCACAACCTGCCTCAACCCATGCGCAGGGGGGTTGTGACACGCACAACCCTCTGCAGCGCATCGACTCTCAGAACCTGTCACAACCGTCACAACCCACTTCTTCAAAAGCAGAAATAGAAAGAACCTTGGGACAGCCAGAGGACGATGCGGCGGGGACAGAGGAGAAAAAGGTTGTGACGATTGTGACAGTTAGCCACGATTCCGCCAAACCCGCTGCAATGAATGGGGGGGGATTGTCACAACCCCCCGTCACAAACTCTGATCCGGCGGTTGTGACAAGGGTGGACGTTGTGACGCCTCTGCTGGCCCATGGCATTACCCCCGATCGCATCCCCTGCCTGGTCAACGGCGAACCCGGTTGGTCCCGCAAGGCTGGCCCCATGCCGCGTCTCACGGTTTGCGTCAGCCATGCCGATGGCCGCCAACTTGCCGCAGGAGCGGATCAGGTCACTGACCTGTCGCCTTCCTGCTGACCCGTCCCGCAAGGCCCCTTTTGTCCCAAGCCCCGACCGTTTAAGGCGTCACCCATGAGCTGCTGGTATGAAATCGACCGCGACGCCGGCCCCCGGCGGTTATCCATTGGAGAGGTCCGGCACCTGTTGATCCACGGCCAGAACTCCATCACGCTGCAGGAGCCCCCCGCGGCGAACCTGTCGATCGTGTGGCTCTGGCGGTCTGGCGGCACGTTCGGCAGCAAGAGCAGCGCCGCAGCCAATCAACGGCAACGATTGCCACGCTCCATGCGGGAGTCCATGCCGATGCTTGACCGTGGCGCCACTGGCGGATGGATGCCGTTGTGGCTGTGCCCTTGTTGTGGTCGTCGTGCCCGCCTGCTGGTGAACAGGCTGATGAACTGGCTTCCCGAGGTAGACCACATCCTGCAGCCGCACTGGCCGCACACCTGGCGATGCCTGAAGTGTGCTCGCTATCGCTATCCCAGTCAGCGCAGACCAGGCGATCACCGCGGGCAGGGCAAACCCGCAGGCTGGCACTATGCCGCGCACTCCGCTGCAGCCGATAAGGCTTGTGAAGCGCTGGAGACGCCACAAAGGTTGACGTGGGACAGGCGTATGGCGCTGGAGTCCCTGGCGACGGCCCATCACAGGCTCGCGAATGATGCCCTTGGCCAAGCCATCCCCAGCCGTTCGGGCGGACTTCCTCCTGCCTTGGTCGAGCAAGCATGGGAAACGATCCGGCGTCATCGATGGGCGATGCGCCAGACCGGCTGGCATCGCGCCGGCTACCCAAGGCCGGGACCAGAGGCTAGGGCTGATAAGTAGCAGGGCTAAGGCTGTCCGGCGTTGGGAACGATCACAGGCAGGTATCCCGCTTGAAATGGACCGCATCCACACCACTGAAATGCCGATCGTTGAAACCCTGCCGCTGACAGCCCGCACCTGCCTAGAGATCACTGTCCGGCTGCAGGCCGCGGCCACCAGCACCCATTCGAGGCCCTTCTGCAGGACCAGGGGGAAGACGTGATCGACGGACCTGGTGGGTGGCGTGGGAGGCACCGGCCTGGCCAAATAGCGCCGATGATTGCCGCAGTTCAACTGCTGGGCGATGGAGTTGCTTTTCCTGGTTCTTTTGGTGGCAGCCCTCTTGGTATGGGGATCAAGCCTCCAGCGCCAAGTAAGTAAACTAAAGGACAGGCTACGTCCCATCTCTTCTATCGAGCTTTATGCCAAAACAGCCCGCCGCATCGCCGACTCTGACCTAGAAAAAGCAAGAGATGAGGCCACCCAAATTCTTAGCGCTGCCAAGCAAGAGAGCAGCGAGCTAGAGCAAAGAATTGCTTCATTACGAGCTGATGCGAAGTCAGCCAAGCAGGAGCTAGTGCGAGTCAACGAAGGCTTGCGCTTAATCGCAGATGATGCTCATTTGTTGGAAGTTGGCTATTATCGACCTGTTTATGGATTCGAAGATCTTCCGAAGTATCAAGAAGCTATTGAGAAGATTAAGGAAGCTCAGAAATCAATGCTTCGAGTTGCAGGTGAAGCCAGAGACAAAGCTGCTGCCGCATACGCCACTAGACCCATCAACTACAACGGCTCAGAGGCTCAGGGCAGAAAGCTGCTAAAAAAAGTGTTGCAGCTAATGCTTCGAGCGTTTAATGGTGAATGCGATGCGTTCATCGCTCGTGTAAATTACCGAAATATCATAACTATGCAGAAGCGAATACAATCTTCATTCGATCAGATCAATAAGATAGCGGATGCATGGGATTGCCAGATCAGCAGAAAGTATTTGGCAAACAGGCTGGAAGAGCTCGGCTTGGTTTACGAATATGCAAAGTTTCAGGAAAAGGTAAAGGAGGAGCAGGCTTGGATTCGCGAGCAGGAGCGAGAAGAGGAGAAGGCTCGAAAAGAAGCCGAGAAGCGAGAACGCGATGCAGCCAAGAAGGCTGACTCTGTAGAGCAAGCGGTGAGGGAAGCGCGGCAGGCGATGGAGGCCGCCGCTGAAAGCGACAAGGCAGCATTTAGGAAGCAGATCGAGGCGCTAGAGCGTGAACTAGCTAATGCCCTAGAAGACAAGAAGAGGGCAAAGAGCCTAGCCGAGCAAACCCGAACTGGCTATGTCTATATCTTTAGTAACATCGGAAGCTTTGGCGAGCATGTCTTTAAGATCGGGATGACTCGCCGCGAAGACCCTGAGGTGCGTCGTCGGGAGTTAGGCGATGCATCGGTTCCATTTCCGTTTGACTGCCATGCGTACATCTGGACAGAAGACGCACCAACACTTGAACGCGAGCTGCACAAACACTTTGAGCCCAGACGGCTGAACCTAGAAAACGAGCGCAAAGAGTTTTTCCGTATCACGATCGACGAAATACAAGCCGAGGTAGAAAAGCTTAAAAGCCAACTGGGTATTGCAGCCGAAATTCGTTGGACAATGCTTGCTGAAGCAAAAGACTTCAGGTTGAGCGAGGCTAAGCGCAAATACCTTCAATTTGGAAATGATCGTTCCTGAGGTTGAGCGTTATGGCGTTGCTGTTTCGTTTGACTTTGCCACCGCCTCCTCCAGCCCCGCCTCATCTGTCCACTTCTCATGGTAACGGTGATGAGTTGCCGTGGCCGATGGCAGGATTGCGCCCATGGCTGATTGCCTTGTCTACTTACTCAATGCCGCCTGAAATGCGGCGGCTGTTGTCGCGTTTGATGCCCAGCGGTAACTACTTGAGTGCACCGCCAGGCTGTGACCCATGGCCATCGCCACAGCCCCTACTTCCACACCAAAGCGATGGCACCGCAGGCTGTAGCTGTCCCGAAAGGCATAGGGCCGCAGCCACTCACCCCTGGCCTCGCACTGCTCCTTGAGGGCGCGCCATTCGGGCTGCCTGGCCAGGAACTGCTCTAAATAATGTCCATTCAGCGTGGCCACGCTGCCATCTGAGCTCGTGGGAAGCTTCAGCAGGCCCGCGGCGAGTGCTCCCGGCAGGTTCCACTCCACCAGGCTGTCGAGCCGATCCTTAAGCGGACAGGCCATCAGCCAGCGGGGCTCAGTTCTTTGCGCCCCGCAGGCTTTGCGATAGCTGCACCACAGCCGTTTGCTGCCGGCCTCATCCGTCTTCACCGTGAGGTGCTGGAGTTCCGTGGGCCTCAGACCGTACTGGGAGAGCAGCCGAAGCACGTTGGCCCAGCCGGGATTGCGGGCGTCGATGGCGTCGATCAGGTCCAGCAGCTCCTGATCCGCCAGGGTGGCTTTGGTGCGTTTCGCGGCTGGACGACCCCGCAGCTCCTTGACGCTGGCGTTGCTGATCCGCCAGCAGCTGGGTTGGTGATGGCGGGCGACAGCGTGATCCGTGAGGTTGCGCAGGGCGATGCAGCAGGCCGCACGGCTTGGTGACTTGCCGCTCCACCGGATCAGAGTGCGCCTGAGAAGGTCGTGGCCATCGGTAGGTGGCTTGGACCCTGTGAGCAGACGGACCGCCTCCTCGATGTAGGGCGCGTAGTTGCTCCGCCAGGTCTGCTCCAAGATCTCGTTCCTGCCGTTCTGGAGGGCATCCCGCAGGCTGTTGGCGATGGCTTCCCAGTCGCTGGTCGGAGCCATGGTGTCGCTCAGTCCCAGGGTGATGGCTAGCGCCCCTCTGAGTGTGTGCTGGTTGCTGGCCACAAGCTTGTAGATCCGCCCGATCAGCTGGAGGGCCGGACTCACCGATACCGGAGACCACTCAAGGGGCAACACAACCCCCTGTGCTGGCTGGCCGGGGTGGCGCACCTGCAGGCGGATGCGACCCCGATGCTCGCTGACAGTCCAGCCCTTGGCGACTTTGGCGGCTCCCCGGAAGCCGATCTCCCAGGGCTTGCTGCGGGCGGTGGCGGGCATGGCGACCAAGAGATTTGCACACAGGGTGTGTGCAAAATTGCCCTTTCAGCTTACTCCGAGTTCCTTGTTGTTCCCAGAAGTCTTTTGTTGCAATGGAAGTCTCAAGTCTTGCTCAGAGATCTGAGGTCTGTATCACCCAAATGACTCACGGGGGCTGGAAGGCCCCCATTTCATTGGCGCCTGCAGCGGACCTTCCTGAGCGGTTCTGTTGGTCTTCCGAGGGGAAGATCGCTGCACCCAACGCCTGCCTTGCGGTGGTGTCCATCACCGTCCGATCTGTGCGGCCAGGCCCGGCAGGATGAACAGCTGGCCTGGGATCATCGTTCACCCGTGCCAGGTGGACGCACGTCAGGAAAAGCGCTCTTGATCGCGTTCATTTGCCCTGCTGCGCTGCTGCCCCATGGGTTGGGGTCCGGCATGTCTGTGTTCTGCGGCCTTGGCGCCATGAGCGCCAGTTCCTTGGCGGCGGCACTTACAGAAACGCCGGGGTGGCAAAGATCTGCTCAACACATTCGAAGCAGCACGCTATCGATCACTCCCAATCGATCACCTCACAGGGATCACTCTGATGTGGGCTGATCTCGATCGATGTTGAACCGGGTCGGCATGCCCGACCAATGACTGTGCTGAAGACGTTCGTCTGGCTTGAGCAGCAGCCGAGCAGATGCACGGTAAGGGTGCGGGCCATTGTCGGCGCGGCGATCTCGCGGTCGCCGCGGCTGCCATGGGCTCTGGGCCGCTGCCGCGGCCATCGGCGCATAGCTTCGCTGCCGCTCCGGCGGCCCCTTGGCAAGCCGATCAGCGCCGATACGTTGAGCCGGCTTGTGTGGCATGGCGGACATGAAGCGGGCAGCTGACACTTGCGTGCGGCGCAGCCGGCAGCGGCCTGGCCGGAGGCGCGCCGAAGCCGGTGGGGGCAAGGCGCTGGCCTTGCTGCTGGCGCTGTGTTGCCTCACCTGGGCGACCTGCGGTGCTGTGGCTGCCTACGAGAGCGCTCTGCCGCCGCGGCCGCTGGACGTGCCTGCCGAAACTCCGGTGGCGGACTTGGGCGCCAACGAGGCGTTGCCAGAGCACCTGCTGGCCGTGCTGCAGCCCGGCCCTCAGCCCCACCCGGAGCCGCTGCCCCTGGCCGCCGGCACTCTGCCGCTGCCACCACCCCCACCGCCACCACTGCTGGTGCCGCTGGGAAACAGCCCCGTGCTGGCCTATCCCCTGGCCGTGCCGGCCACCGAGCTCGACCCTTACGGCTGGCGTTACTCAGAGTCGCGTGGTCGCTGGCGGATGCATGCCGGTGTGGACCTGATCGTGCCCGCTGAATCGGCCGTGCTGGCGGCCCTGCCCGGCACCACCAGGCTGGTGGATGACGTGAGCGGGTACGGCCTCACGGTGGTGATCGATCACGGCGATGGCTGGCTCACGCTTTATGCGCATCTTTTGGATGTGGCCGTGGTGCCCGGGCAGGGTGTGAGCAGCGGTGAACGCATCGGCCGGGTAGGCCAGACAGGCAGAGCAACCACGCCCCACCTGCACTTCGAGCTGCGGCGCCAACGGGACGGCCGCACCGTGGCCATGGATCCATGGCCGGTGATGGCGGAGCCGCTGCTGGCTGGCGCGGCGGCTGTAGGCCGCTGAACCGCGATGGCTGCAGAAGGCGGATGCCGCAGCCCCGGTCCTTAGGGCTGCAGTGGTTTCATGATGGCGTCTTCCCGTTGCGTCTCCAGCTGGGTTTGCTGGCGTGCCGCTTCCTGGGCGCGGCGCAGGCTGCCGTCCATCGCCGCAGGGCCGGTCGGAGCGGCACCTGTGGGTGGAGCGGGGGCGCCCATGCGTGTCCACCACAGGCCGCCCAGCAGCAGAGCGGCGATCAACAGCGTGAGGAGTCCCATGGCGGCGCAAGGGTGTGGACTGAGCATGGCGCGGCAGGGCGCCGGCGGCAGCAGCCGGGGCCGACCGGTGGCACGCTGGGACCCGCCGCCCCGGGGAGGGCCATGCCTGCCTTGAACCGCTGCGCTGTGAGCGTCGTGCCGCGCCAGCCCCTGCTCGACTGGGCCGTAGGGCTCGGCCTGGAGCTGCCGGGAGCAGCCGCGCGTGAAGCCGGGCTGTATCTGCTCCCTCCCTATGCCACCGATGCGGAGGCGGAAGGCTTGCTGCGCCGCGCCCACGCTGTGATCTTTGAAACGGAACTGGCGGTGTGGTGCCCCGTGCAGCACCTCTGGCCCCAGGACCGCAGCTACGGGGTGTTCCGCCGTTGGTTCGAGCCCCGTTTCCATCCGCTGGTGCAGGATCTCGTCGTAGGCGGCAGCCTCACCGCTGACTCCTCCAAGGCGGCCGTCCTGGCCGCCGTTGCTGCCCGTGCTCCGCTGGCGGGCGATGACGCAATGCCAGAGCGGACGGGCATGCCGCTGCCGCTGCGAATCCTGGCCGGGGTCGGTGCGCTGTCGTTTCTGCTGATTGGCCTCAACAGCCTGCTGCTGCCGCCGGCCGCCCCACCGGCCGCCCCGCCCCAGCCACCGGCCGGTCAGGCGACCTGAGCGCGATGGCGGCCGCTGCGTCAACAACCCTCTCTGCAGCAGCCGTGCTGGCGGCGGTGCTGCCACTGGCAGTGGGTGCGGCGATGAGTCCGCTGGTGCTGGTGCTGCAGGTGCGCCAGTTGCTGGCACCTGCTCTGGGGCTTGCGCGGGCCTGGGCGTTCCTGTTGGGCGCTGCCGTGATCACCCTCGTTTGGCTTGGGCTCGGCCTGGCCGTCGGCGATCTGCTGCCGCCCCGCCCCACGGGGCCGGATCCGGTGGCGGCGACCCTGCATCTGGCCGTGGCGGCGTTGCTGGTGTCGCTGGGCGCGGCCAATCTGCTGCGTGCACAGCCTGGTCTCGCGGTTGCCCCACCACCCCCGACACCTGCAAGGGCCGCCGCGCCGTGGTCGGCGTTTCGGCTCGGTCTGGGGGCGATGGCGGCCAACCTCAGTTCTCTGGCGCTGTTTCTTCCGGCGGTGCAGGATCTTGCCCGCGCCTCGCTCGACGCCGCTGAACGCGCCGGCCTGTCGGCATTGCTGGTGGGCTTCACCCTCCTGCCTGCCCTGTTGCCGCCGTGTCTGGTGCTGGCCAGTGGCCGCCGCGGTGAGCAGCTGCTGGAGCGGCTCGGGCGCTGGCTGAACAGCCATCAGCGCCAGGTGAGTGCCACGCTCTGCTTTGTGTTCGCCGCTCTGCTCACCGTCAACGGGCTGGCTCGGCTGTAGGGCTGCGGAAGCCGCTCCAGGCCTTGAGCTGCTCGAGGGTCTGCAGGCCTTCCCGCCGCTCCCCTTTGAGGGTCCAGGTGGGGTAGGCCCGCACGCCGGCGCTGCTGCAGCGCTGCCGCCCCGCGTCGTCCTTGTCGCATTCCACGTAGGGGAGGCGGCGGCCCGCCTCGGTGCCGAACAGGTTCTTCTGCTCGAAGCAGTAGGGGCACCACCAGGCGCCGTAGAACACCGCCCCCTGCTGGATCAGAAAGTCGACCAGTGCCAGTTGTTCGGCGTTGGAGGGCTTGAGGGCTTCACCGAGCGTGCCGGTGCTGGAGGTTGCTGGCCTGGAGCCGGAGGCCACAGCGGGCGCAGCTGCCAGCGCTGCCGGGCCTGGCTGGGCACCAAGGGCACTGAGGGCGAGCACCACGGCGAGCAAAGGCATCGGCAGCGCCAATCACGACCTGCAGCGTAGGCAGAGCCCCAACGGCGGCGTTCGGGCTTCCGCCCTCCGCCGGCCTTCCACCACGACGCTCCGGCTGGGAAACTGGAGAGGCTGAACGTTCTTGCTGACGTGCCGATGAGCCTGCCTCGATGAGCGCCAACGGCTATCGCGACTACTACAAAGTGCTGGGCCTTGAACGGGGAGCCGACGCGGACGCCATCAAGCGTTCCTTCCGCAAGCTGGCCCGTCAGCACCATCCGGATGTGAACCCCGGCGACGCGGCGGCAGAAGCACGCTTCAAGGAGATCAGTGAGGCCTATGAGGTGCTCTCCGATCCTGACAAGCGCCGCAAGTATGAACAGTTTGGCCAGTACTGGAGCCAGATGGGCGGTGGCGGCGCACCGGGTGTCGATGTGGATTTCAGCCGCTACGGCAACTTCGACGACTTCATCAACGACCTGCTCGGTCGCTTCGGCGGGGCCGCCGGCCCCGGTGGCTTCGCGGGTGCACCGGGCGGGTTCGGCTTCTCGGGAGGCTTTCCGGCCGGGTTCGGCGGCGGCTTCACTCCAGGCACCGGCCGCGCTAGCGGCGCCCAGCTGGATGCGGAAGCCACGATCACCATCACCTTTGCCGATGCCTTTCGCGGCTGCGAGCGCACCCTGGCCGTCAACGAAGAGCGGGTTCAGGTGCGCGTGCCCGCTGGGGTGAAGAACGGCAGCCGCCTGCGCCTCAAGGGCAAAGGCAACCTCCAGCCCGGCACCGGCCGGCGCGGCGACCTCTACCTCAACCTCACCCTGCAGGAGCATCCAGTCTGGAAGCTGGAGGGGGATCAGCTACGGGCCGATCTGCCACTCAGCCTCGACGAGCTCGCCCTTGGCGGGGATATCCGGGTGATCACCCCTGACGGCGATGCCACCGTTCAGGTACCCCCCGGTGTGCCCCTGGGGCGCAGCCTGCGCTTGAAGGGCAAGGGCTGGCCCCAGAAAGATGGCCGCGGCGATCTGTTGCTCACCCTCACCCTTGCCCTGCCTGACACCTACAGCCAGCAGGAGCGAAAGCTGCTCGAGCAGCTGCGCGATGCGCGCAGCACCGACCCAAGGCGGGAGTGGTGCAAAGCCGCCATTCTCTGAACCCCTGCCACAGGAGGGCCTCCGAGGCGGGGAGCGCTGATCCGTAGGATCCGGCCAGCAGGTTTGCCCGTATGGAACTCACCTATCGACCCCGTCGGTTGCGCCGCACCCCGGCTCTTCGAGCGATGGTGCGCGAGTTTCAACTCGACCCCGCCGATTTCATCTACCCCCTGTTCGTGCACGAAGGGGCCAGCAATGAGCCGATTGAGGCCATGCCCGGCTGCCAGCGCTGGAGCCTGGAAGGGCTCGTGGAAGAAGTGGGCCGCGCCTGGGATCTGGGCATCCGCTGCGTGGTGCTCTTCCCCAAGGTGGCCGATGGCCTCAAAACGGAAGATGGCGCTGAATGCTTCAACGAGGGTGGGCTGATTCCTCGAGCCATTCGCCGCCTGAAACAGGAACACCCGGCCATGGCGATCATGACCGACGTCGCTCTTGATCCCTATTCCTGCGATGGCCATGACGGCATCGTCAACAGCGAAGGTGTGGTGCTGAACGATGAAACCGTGGCCCAGCTGTGCCGTCAGGCGGTGGCTCAGGCCCGCGCCGGCGCCGATCTGCTCGGCCCCAGCGACATGATGGATGGCCGGGTGGGAGCGATCCGGGAGGCGCTCGATGAAGAAGGCTTTGAGCACATCGGCATCATCAGCTACACCGCCAAGTACGCCTCCGCTTACTACGGCCCCTTCCGGGAGGCACTCGATTCCGCCCCGCGTCCGGTGGGGAACAAGCCGATCCCCAAAGACAAGTCCACGTATCAGATGGATCCGGGCAACGGCCGCGAGGCGCTCACCGAAGCCTTGCTGGACGAGCAGGAAGGGGCCGACATCCTGATGGTCAAGCCGGGCCTGGCTTATCTCGACATCATCCATCGCCTGCGCGAGGAATCGGAACTGCCGATTGCGGCTTACAACGTGAGTGGCGAGTACGCCATGGTGAAGGCGGCTGCCCAGCGCGGCTGGATCGACGAGCGCGCCGTGGTGCTCGAAACGCTGCTCTGTTTCAAGCGCGCCGGTGCCGATCTGATCCTCACCTACCACGCCTGCGATGCGGCCCGATGGCTGAGCGAACGGTGACCTCCTCCGAGCCGGCGGCACCTCGCCCCACTGGTCAGGCCCGGCGGCGCCCCTCCCCATTGATGGTGTGGGTGCTGGCCCCCTGGCTGGTGGCTCTGTTGCTCGTGCTGCTCGCCCTGCGCCTGCTCGCCCTTGAGGATTTCAATCTTCAGGCCTCCGGCTGGGGCCTGCTGGGCAGCGCCGCCATCTGCTTCTCGATCGGCTGCGTCTGCCGGGTGTCGCTGCTGCTGGCCGACCGGCGCTGAGCTCCGCCTCACCGCGGGGCCTGCGGCGGCTCAGAATGGACTCAAGACCAGGACACTGTCGATGCCGGTGCGAAGACTGGGCCACGTGGCCCTGCGGGTGCAGGACATGGCCCGCGCCAAGGCGTTTTATCAGGCCCTCGGCCTGCGCCTCACCTGGGAAGCCGACGATTGGTCCTATCTGCAGGCCCCCGACGGCGGTGACGGGGTGGCCCTGCTGAGCCCGGCCTACACCGCCGCCGGGCCCCACTTCGCCTTTCACTTCAGCGAGCGCGCCGAGGTGGATGTTGTTCACGGCGAGCTGCGCGCCGCTGGCCATCCGGTGGGCCCGCTGCATGATCACCGCGACGGCACCGCTTCCTTTTACCTCCAGGATTCGGAAGGAAACTGGCTGGAGATGCTCTACGAGCCTCCCGAAGGCATCCCCTCCAACCAGGGCGAGGAGCCGATCGCTGCGGCTCTGCCTGATGGCTCCTCAGCCGCCATGGCCGGCGCCGGAGCCACCGGAGCCGCTGCCCTAGCCGGACAGGTGCAGGGGCTGGCTTGAACCCGATCGAGGCTGAAGCCCTTGACCTGCTGGAGTGGCCTCGCCTGGCGGAGCACCTGGCCAGCTTCGCCAGCACGCGCGCCGGTGCCCGCCACTGCCGCTCCCTGCTGCCCGCCGCCAGCTGCGCCGAGAGCGAGCGCCTGCTCTGTGAAACCACGGAGTTGCTGGGCCTCGATGGCGTGCTGGAGGGGGGGCTGAGCTTTCAGGGCGTCGCCGATCTCGGTGGCACCCTCCAGCACTGCAGCAAGGGGGGCACCGCCTCCGGTGAGGCCCTGCTGGAGGTGGCCACCACCCTGGCGGCCGGCCGCCGCCTGCGCCGCCAGATCGAGGACGAGGACCTGCGGCCCGTCACCAGCGGCCTGGTGCAGAACCTGCGCACCCTGCCGGAGCTGGAGCAGCGTCTGCGCTTCTGTATCGAGGAAGGCGGGCGTGTGGCCGACCGCGCCAGCCCGGCGCTGGCCGCGCTGCGGCTGCAGCTCTCGGCTCTGCGCCAGCAGCGGCGGGAGCGGCTCCAGGAGCTGATTCGGCGTTGCGCGCCCCTGCTGCAGGACAACGTGATCGCCGAACGCAACGGCCGGCCAGTGCTGGCGGTGAAGGCGGGGGCGGCCTCCCAGCTCAGCGGCCTGGTGCACGACAGTTCGGCTTCCGGCAGCACCGTATTCATCGAGCCCCAGGCGGTGATCACCCTGGGCAACCGGCTGCGGGAGCTGGAAGGAAAGGAGCGCGAGCTCGAGCAACAGGTGCTGGCGGAGCTCAGCAGCCTGGTGGCGGCGGACACAGATGCCCTCCACACCCTGCAGACGGTGCTGGTGCAGCTCGATGGCGCCGTGGCCCGCGCTCGCTACGGCCAGGACCTTGGCGGGGTGCGCCCCGAGCTGTCCGCCACTGCCGAGGCCCCCTTCCAGCTCGTGGATCTCTGCCATCCGCTGCTGCTCTGGCAGGAGCGGCGCGAGGGCGGCAGGGCGGTGGTGCCGGTCACGGTCACCGTGGGCAGCGACCTGCGGGTGGTGGCGATCACCGGCCCGAACACCGGCGGCAAGACAGTCACGCTCAAAAGTGTGGGGTTGGCGGCCCTGATGGCGCGCGCCGGCTTGTTCCTGCCTTGCCGCGGCACGCCGCGGCTGCCCTGGTGCGGCTCTGTCCTGGCCGACATCGGCGATGAGCAGTCGCTGCAGCAGAACCTCTCCACCTTCAGCGGCCACGTGCGCCGCATCGCGCGCATCCTCGAAGCGCTGCCGCCGCCGGGAACGCACGGTGGCGCCTCCCTGGTGCTGCTCGATGAGGTGGGTGCCGGCACCGACCCCACCGAGGGCACCTCCCTGGCGATCGCCCTGCTGCGCCATCTCGCCGCCCGCGCCCGCCTCACCATCGCCACCACCCACTTCGGTGAGCTGAAGGCGCTCAAGTACGAGGATGCCCGCTTCGAGAATGCCTCGGTGGGCTTTGACGTCGAAACCCTCTCGCCCACCTATCAATTGCAGTGGGGCATTCCGGGCCGCAGCAACGCCCTGGCCATTGCCAGCCGCCTCGGCCTGGAGCCGGCCGTGATCGAGGGCGCCACCGCCCTGCTGGCGCCGAAGGGGGAAGGGGAGCTGAACCAGGTGATCCGTGGCCTGGAGGATCAGCGGCGCCGCCAGCAGGAGGCTGCCGAAGAGGCGGCTGTGCTGCTGGTGCGCACCGAGCTGTTGCACGAGGAACTGCTGCAGCGTTGGCAGCACCAACAGGAGCAGTCTGCGGAACTGCAGGAGCAGCGGCGCCGCCAGCTGGAACACTCGATCCGCGATGGCCAGCGGGAAGTGCGCCGCATCATCCGCCGTCTTCGCCAGGGCGACACCGATGGGGAGGAGGCGCGTCAGGCGGGCCAACGGCTCAAGCGCCTGCAGCAGGAACATCAGCCTCAGCCGGAACGCCGCCAGCACCGCGGCTGGCGGCCCTCTTTGGGGGAGCGGATTCGCGTGCTCTCGCTCGGCAAGGCGGCGGAAGTGCTGGAGATTGCCACCGACGGCCAGGAGCTCACGGTGCGCTGCGGCGTGCTGCGGCTCACCGTGCCGCTCGACGGGGTGGAATCCCTCAGTGGCGAGAAGCCGGCGCCACCGGAGCCGCCTGTGGTGCAGGTGCGCCGCCAGCCCGGCCGCAGCGGCGGCAGCGCCCAGGTGCGCACCGAACGCAACACCGTGGACGTGCGCGGCCTGCGGGTGCACGAAGCGGAGGCAGCCGTGGAGGAACGGCTACGCGCGGCGGAAGGGCCGGTGTGGGTGATCCACGGCATCGGCAGCGGCAAGCTCAAGCGTGGCCTGCGCCAGTGGCTGGACACCGTGCCCTACGTGGAGCGGGTGAGCGATGCGGAGCAGGGTGACGGTGGCCCAGGCTGCAGTGTGGTCTGGGTGGCATGAAGCCTCAGATCACTACAACACCGGTGATGGTGAGTGCCAGACCGGGGCTGAGAGTGTGCAGGGTGGGAACGACCCGGGGGCATTTCACTCTTGAAATGGCTGACCCGTTAACGAGGTGGTCTTCCCCTTATGCACCTCCGCCCTGCTGGGCTCAGAGATCGAGCACGGGCAGTTGAGGTTCCGGCCCCGTGCGCTCGGGGCCGGCGGTGGTGGTCGGTGGCAGTGCCAGTGCCTCCCCGGCGGCATCGAACAGCCGCCAGCCGCTGGGGTCCACGTCGATGTGGATCCGCTGCCCCGGCACCACCCGCTGGGAGGGGTCGGCCCGCAGCTGCACCAGATGGCCGCCCTCCAGAAGCCGGGCGCTGATCAGCAGTTCATTGCCGAGCGCCTCCACATGGGTGACGTCGCCCGGCAGATTCCGGTTGGTGGCCGGTGCCAGCTTCAGATGCTCCGGCCGGAGCCCGCCTGTAAGGGGCGTGGAAACTCCACGGGCGGCATGGGAGGCCAGGGCGGCGGCCATCGGGCCTTCCACCAGGAAGCGACGGGCATCGAGCTGAATCTGATCGCCACCTGCGGCCTGCACCGGCAGCAGATTCATCGGTGGGCTGCCGATGAACTGGGCCACGAACAGATTCGAAGGCCAGGTGTAGAGCTCCATCGGCGTGCCCAGCTGCTGCAGCCGGCCTTGGTTGAGCACGGCGATGCGATGCCCCATCGTCATCGCCTCCACCTGGTCGTGTGTCACGTAGAGCGTGGTGGTGCCCAGCCGCTTCTGAAGCGCCACGATCTGGGCGCGGGTGCCCGTGCGCAACTTGGCGTCGAGGTTGCTGAGCGGCTCATCCATCAGGAACACGGCGGGCTCCCGGGCGATCGCCCGCCCCAGGGCCACCCGCTGCTTCTGGCCGCCGGACAACTCCTTGGGACGCCGGTCGAGCAGGGGCGTGAGGCCCAACTCCTCGGCCACCCCGGCGATGCGTGCCTCGATGCGCTGCTCACGCTTCGAGGGCAGGCGCAGGGGGGCGGGCAGCCCGCGGCTGCAGCGATGCAGGCTGTCCTGCAGCTGCTGGGCCACGCTGCGGGGACGGCTGCGCCGCAGCCCGAAGCCGATGTTGTCGGCCACGCTCAGGTGCGGGTAGAGCGCGTAGCTCTGAAACACCATCGCCACGTCCCGCTGGGCCGGGCGCAGGCCACTCACGGGCCTCCCGCCCACCAGCACTTCACCATCGGTGGGGGTTTCCAGGCCCGCCAGGATGCGCAACAGAGTGCTTTTGCCGCAGCCGGAGGGACCCACCAGCACCAGGAATTCACCATCGGGCACGTCGAGGTCGAGCTGGCGAAGCACCTCCACAGGCTGGCTGCCCCGCCGTGGTGGAAATGTTTTGCTGACCTGCTGGAAGCGAACCTCTGCCAAGACGGAGCCTCTGACCGGCCGATCCTAGGGTTGGCCTCAGGTTCGGCCTTCGTTAAGGGATTCCTTGCAGTTCATCGATCAAGCCCGCATAGCGGTCCAGGGCGGCCGGGGCGGCGACGGCATCGTCGCGTTTCGTCGGGAAAAATATGTGCCGGCCGGTGGTCCTTCCGGCGGTGATGGCGGCCATGGTGGGGCCGTATGGCTGCAGGCCGATGCCAACCTGCAGACCCTGCTGGATTTCAAATACAAGCGGCTGTTTGCCGCCCCGGAAGGCCGCCGCGGCGGCCCGAACCGCTGCTCCGGCGCCGGCGGGGAGGATCTCGTGGTGCGGGTGCCCTGCGGCACCGAGGTGCGCGACCCTGACACCGAAGCCCTGCTCGGCGATCTGATCGAGCCAGGGGATCGCTTGCGGGTGGCGGCTGGAGGCCGCGGCGGGCTGGGCAACGCCCACTACCTGAGCAATCGCAACCGGGCCCCCGAGAAGTTCACCGAAGGCAAGGACGGGGAAGAGCGGCAACTGCAGCTCGAACTCAAGCTGCTGGCGGAGGTCGGCATCATCGGCCTGCCGAATGCCGGTAAGAGCACCCTCATCAGTGTGCTGTCGGCCGCCAAGCCGAAGATCGCCGATTACCCCTTCACCACCTTGATCCCGAATCTCGGTGTGGTGCGCAAACCCAGTGGGGATGGCACGGTGTTCGCCGACATCCCCGGTCTGATCGCCGGCGCCGCCCAGGGCGCGGGGCTGGGCCACGACTTTCTCCGCCACATTGAGCGCACCCGACTGCTGGTGCACCTCGTGGATGGCTCCAGCGCGGATGTGGCCCACGACCTGGCGGTGGTGGAAGCGGAGCTGGTCGCCTACGGCCATGGGCTGGCCGATCGCCCCCGGCTGCTGGCCATTAACAAAGTGGAACTGCTGGATGAAGATGCCCTGGCAGCAGCTTCAAACGCGCTGAACGAGCGTTGGCCCCGGGAGGTGCTGGCCATCTCCGGGGCAACGCGTCAGGGGCTCGATCGATTGCTGGAAGCGGTCTGGAAGGAACTCGACCGCAGCGAACAGGCCCTGGTGGCTCAGTCGTCGTAGACGCGGCACTCAGGGGCTTCAGGGTTCAGGTCGCAGTAGACCTCGAGCGAATTGGGATCGTGATTGTCCTCGGGGTGATGGGTCTTGTATTCCTGCAAAGACTTGAGCTCTTCCTCAAGGTGACGAACCTTGGCCTCGTTGCCCGTGGCCTTGGCTGTTTCGATTTCGATCTGGTCCTTGAGGATGTGCTCGTCGATGGAAGTCATAAGACGGCCGACCTGCGGCAACCGAATTTTTCCAGTCCACCCTACGGGTCGTGCGCCAGCTTCGCCGGGCCGTGTGGGCTCCAGCTCATCAACCCCCCGCCAGCATGGGGTAGATCCCTGTGCCAGCGGGTGGTTTTGCCCTGGTCTCAGGCCGGCAGATCACTCAGTTCCAGCCATCGCTCCTCGCCGGCATGGATGCGTTCCACCAGGGCGGCCAGTTCCTGGGTGAGGCTCTCCAGCCGGGCGTAGTCGCCCTGCCCGCCGCCGGCCAGCTCTGCTTCGAGCCGGCTGCGGCGCTCCTCCCAGCCCGGCAACTGCTGCTCCAGATCCGCCAGCTCGCGGCTTTCCCGGTAGCTGCGGCGCCGGGGCCTCTCGGTGCGTTCGCCCGTTCCCCTGGCTGGCGGGGCGGACGCTTCAGGCGTGGGCGGCGCTGCAGTGGGCGCCGGTGAGGGTTTGGCCGCGGCCTGGGCGGACTGGGCCAGGTAGGCGCTGTAGTTGCCCTCGAAGCGCCGCAGCACCCCGCCCTCGAAGCAGAACAGCCGGTCCACGGTGCGATCGAGGAAGTAGCGGTCGTGGGACACCACCACAACGCAGCCGCGGAAATCCTCGAGGAAGTCTTCCAGCACCGTGAGCGTGTGCACGTCCAGGTCGTTGGTGGGTTCGTCGAGCAGCAGCACGTTGGGCGCCTGAATCAGCAGCCGGCACAGGCAGAGCCGCCGCCGCTCGCCCCCGGAGAGCTTGCCGATCGGGCTGTGCTGCTGGGCGGGGGGAAACAGGAAGCGCTCCAGCAGCTGGGACGCACTCACCTGCACACCGCCCAGATCGATCCGGCTGGCTGCCTCCTGCACAAAATCGATCACCTTGCGCTCCATGCCCTTGCCGGCGAACAGATCGTCGGTCTGCTGGTCGAAGTAGGCCAGCTGCACGGTGCTGCCCAGCTCCAGGCGGCCCTGCTGGGCCTGGCGCCGCCCGGCGATCAGGTCGAGCAGGGTGGACTTGCCGGAGCCGTTCGGGCCGATGATGCCCACCCGGTCTTCCGGGCTGAAGTCGTAGCTGAAGTCGCGCAGCAACGGCGTGCCGCTCGGGGTGGTGGGCGTGGTGGCCGCCTCTGCCCCGGCCGGGCCCTGCGGCGCCCACACGCTGAGATGCTCCGCCGTGATCGCCCGCTTGCCCAGCCGCCGACTGGTGGTGGCCAGGCTGAGCTGGTCCTTGCCGGCGCGCACCGGCGCCTCCCGCATCGCCTCGATCCGCTGGATGCGGGCCTTCTGCTTGGTGCTGCGGGCCTGCGGTCCGCGTTGCAGCCATTCCAGTTCGCGCCTCAGCACTCCCTTGAACTTGGCGGCACTGGCTGCTTCGGCGGCCTCCTCACCCGCCTTGATCTGCAGGTAGCTGGCGTAGTTGCCCTCATAGGTGCGGGCTTCGCCCCGGTCCACCTCCACGATGCGGCGGGTGACCCGGTCGAGCACGTAGCGGTCGTGGGTGACCAGCACCAGGGCGCCGCGGAAGCGGTCCAGGTGGTTCTGCAGCCATTCGATGCAGTCGGCATCCAGGTGGTTGGTGGGTTCATCCAGCAGCAGCACGTCCGGCTCAGCCACCAGTGCGGAGGCCAGGGCCAGGCGCTTGCGGAAGCCACCGGAGAGCTCCCCCACCTTGCGCTGGGTGTCGCGGATGCCGAGCCGGTCGAGCACCTCGCGGCACTGCTGCTCCAGATCCCAGGCCTGGCAGTGGTCCATGCGGCTCTGCAGATCGCCCAGCTCCGCCAGCAGGGCGTCGTGCCTGGCCCCGGACGACCCGGCCAGCGCCTCACTCACCGCGGTGAAGCGCCGCAGCAGCTCCGTCTTCTCGCCACTGCCGGCGAACACCTGCTCCAGCACGGTGCGCTGGGGGTCGAGCGTGGGGTCCTGGTCGACCAGCACCACGTTCAGGCGGGGCGAGCAGCGGCGTTCCCCTTCCCCCGCCGGCTCCACCCCGGCGAGCACCTTGAGCAGGGTCGATTTGCCGGCGCCGTTCGGGCCGATCAGCCCGAGCCGATCGCGCTCGCCCACGTGCAGGGTGAGGTCGCGGAAGAGGGTCTTGATGCCGAAGTCCTTGGCGACCCCCACCAGGCTGATCAGGCTCATCGGCTGACGCCCTGCGCCTGGGCCTGGGCCTCGAGATGGGCGAACACGCTTTTGTCACCCACATCAGCCTGCGCCGCCATCGGGAATTTTCGCAGGCACAGCACCAGCAACAGGGCCGCCTGCAGCAGCAGCAACCCGAACGTCTGGCGGGGATCCAGCAGTCCGCTGAGCCGGCCCAGCAGGGCCACGGGCAGCACGAGGGTCACGCCGATCGCCTCCGGCCGCTGAAAGCAGAAGAACTCCTTGAAGCCGATGCCGGCCTGGGCGGCGAAGAAGGGGCCGATCGCCCAGATCCAGCGGGGATCGGCCGCCAGCGTGTCGAGCATGGCGTCGGGGCCCACCCGCAGCGCCAGTCCCACAGCACCGGCGCAGCCCAGCAGCCAGAACAGCTGCAGCGCCCGGTGCAGAGGCCGCAGGTAGATGTGAATCCACTGCAGCGCCAGCCCCAGCCCTGCCGCCATCACGACCAGCCACGGCCACGACCAGACCCCGCCGAAGCGTTGCCACTGCCACAGCAGGGCCAGCTCCGCGATCGCGAGCGCCAGCAGAGCGAGGCGATAGCCGAGCACCTCACGCCGGTCCTCGGCCGTGATCGTGAACAGTCCGTAGACACCCTCGAACACCGGATCGGTGCTGGCGCTGGGATCGATCGATCGGGCGTTCATCGCATCATCTCGAGGGGAGAAGCCTTCACCAGTGTGGTCAGGTCGGGGCCGGCCGGAATGATCCCGGAGGGGTGCAGTGGAAACAGAGCACCGAAGTAATCCTGCCGCCACGCCATGGGGAAGCAGGTCTTGGCGACTCCTTCGATCGCATGGAAGCGGCTCCGCCAGCCCCATAGGGCGGGGAATTGCCAGAGCGGCCGGCGGCTGCAGCCGAACAGGGGGGCATAGACCAGTTCCAGGCGAATCAAGGTGGGGAACAGCACCACGTCGGCGAGGCTGGGGGCGGTGCCGCACAGCCAGGGCCCAGCGGCCTGGAGCTCCGCCTCGGCGGCCTCGAGGGCCTCGAACAGGGCTGACTCGGCGCGGTTGTAAGCCGCCTGGTTGCGGGCGAAGCCGCAGCGGTACACGCCGTCATTGACGTCTCCCTGCAGGCGCTGGCGCCAGGCATCGCGGCGCTCGCTCTGATCGGCAGGTTCAAGATCGGGCACCCCCTCCGGTGCCGGCCAGCGGTTGAGCAGCTCGATCAGCCGCGCGCTCTCATTCACCACGATGCGGCGCTCGGCGCGGTCGTAGAGCACCGGCACCGAAGCCGGCGCGGTCGCTGGAGCTCCGCAGCTGCTGTAGAGGTCGGCCAGAGCCTGGGCCCCTTCGAAGGGCGCTGAGAACTGCCAGCGGCCGGCGCCGGGGTCCGGTTCCACAACCACCAGATCAATCGTCGATTGCAGCTGGCGCAGGGTCCATACCAGCCAGGCGCGATGGGCCCATGGGCAGCTGCGGCCCACGATCAGCACATGGCCCGCGCTGGTGCCGGCTGTGGCCGGCAGGGGCGGCAGCACGGCGAAGGCCCCGGCGGGACGGCAGTAGTTGCCCTCGGCGTCGGCGGGGCCCAATCCACCCATCAGCTGTTGCCATTGCCAGCGCCAGGCCGCGCGAACGCAGGCCACCACGGGCGGAGGAACGGCCATTTCCACTACGGGCGAGTGCTCCGACTCTGGCCTGGCCGGGATCCCCTGCCAGCCTGTGGCGCAGGTGTTCGCAGGGACGGGCGCAAATGGCCGCAGACAAGGTGCTGGTGGTGGGCGGAACCCACGGCAACGAACGCAATGCCCCCTGGCTGCTGGAGCACTGGGGCCGCCACCCCGCCCACCTCGACCGCGCCGGGCTGGCGGTGGAGCTGGCGGTGGGCAATCCCGCGGCTCTGGCGGCAGGGGTGCGGTACCTCGATCACGATCTCAATCGTTCCTTTGGCCTGGAGGCTCTGGCGGATTCCGAGCGCAGCTCCCTGGAGCTGCTGCGGGCGCGCCAGCTGCTCGCCGATTTCGGGCCCACAGGCGCCAATCCCTGCGGGGTGGTTCTCGATCTGCACAGCACCACGGCGGCGATGGGCAGCTCCCTGGTGCTCTACGGGCGCCGCCCCACCGACCTGGCCCTGGCCGCCGGCATTCAGGCGCAGCTGGGGCTGCCGATCTACCTGCACGAGGGCGACCCCGCCCAGAGCGGCTTTCTGGTGGAGCGTTGGCCCTGCGGTGTGGTGATCGAGGTGGGTCCGGTGCCGCAGGGGGTGATCACCGCCACCATCTGCCACCAGACGGCCCTGGCCGTGGAGGCGGCGCTGGCCACCCTGGCAGCGGCACGCGCCGGGTCGCTACGGCTGCCGGTGGCTCTCACCGTCCACCGCCACCTTTGCAGCCTCGATCTGCCGCGCCATCCGGATGGCCGTCCGGCCTGCTGCCTGCATCCCAGTCGTCAGCACCGCGATTGGCAGCCCTTGCAGCTCGGCGATCCCCTGTTTCAAGGCGCCGATGGGGCCACCGTGCCGTTCGAGGCGGAAGCGGCCGGCATGATCGGCACTGCCATGGCAGCAGGAGATTGCACCTGGCCGGTGTTCATCAACGAAGCGGCCTACGGCGAGAAGGGCATCGCTCTGAGCCTCACCAGGCGGGAGCGGTGGCCCAGCAGCCAGGAGTGGGGGGAAGCCCTCCAGCAGCTGGCCCGGGATCTCGCTTGTGCCCGTTGAAGGGTGAGGCGCTCAGCGAGGGGCCTGGCCACCATCGGGGCTGGCCTGATTCAGCGGAGCTGCCTGGGGGGCGGGGGTGGGCCGGGGAACGCCGTTGTAGACCACGCCAAGAACCTGGCGGCCATCGGCCGAAATCCTCAGCTCGGTTTCGGTGTTCGGCGGCAGGCCGAGCACCTGCCAGCCAGGAGGGCCTCCCAGAAAACGGAAGGTGTAACCCTCGGCATCGGCCTTGATCAGGCAGTTGCCGGCGGCACGGTTGTACATGCAGGCGTCAGGGCGGTAAACGCTGAGCCCGCCATTGAGTTTCTCGGCCTGCATGCGGGCCAGGTTGGTGGCCCGCTGGCGGGTGAAGGGGAAGGTGTTGTAGGGATCGGTGGTTTGGCCGATCACGGCGGAGGCCGACAGCAGCAGGCTGGCGCCCAGGAGAACGGGGGAGAGTCGCATCAGGGGAAAAGAGCGGCAGGGGCGCCGGAGATCAACCGCAGACCCAGGTGCCTTGCTCCTTGGTGCAGGGAAGGTCGGAGCTGGATCCATCTGCCCAGTAAATCCTGAGCCGGTCGTCCTGGCTACCCATACGGAAGGTGAGCGACTTGACGACGCCGGCAGGCGGTTTGCCTGCGGGGTCGGCAGGGTTGGGGCGGGAGGGAGCAGCCAGCCGCTGCTCCAGCTGCTGGAGCCTGAGTTCGACCCGATCCAGCCGTTCAGGCGTCTGGTCCGCTGTTTTGAAACAGCCAGTGAGGCCGGCGGCACTGACCCCGAGTGCGAGCACCGTGAGGGTGAGTCTTGATGGTGCAGGCAACGACATCGCTGGAAGCGCGGTCAGGTCGATGCACTCCTAGCAATCGGACTAGCCGTTGGCCAGCCGCTCGCTCCAATAGACGACGGCGCCCTGCTGCTCGAGCTGCAGGCGGCGGTGGCGGGCTTGGTGGACAGGAACCGTTTCGGTGCAACGGTTTCCGTGCAGGTCCCAGCAAATCAGAACCATGGGGTGCGGGTGGCCGGGAATACAAAGAAAACCTTAAGCCCGCTGCCTGTGGCGCGGTCGCTATGTGGTCGATTCATGACCCCCACCCCGCGTCTGTTTTGGGGTGCAGCCTCCGCTGTGCTGCCCGGGCCCAGTGCTGGGGTGGCGTTTCGATCGCCTGCCAGGCACTGAAACCCTCGTGTCTGCCGGCCACAGCCGCCGTGCACCGCTCTCCTTGATCGCAGGCCAAGCCGCTGAAGTTTGCGTCTGCGAGCTGGGCCCCGTCGGTTCGCGCCGGAGCAGGGAGCCTTCGCGCCTGACAACAGGTTGAACCTGAACGCTTCGGGGATTCAGACGGCTTGCCTGAGCGCTTCAGGTCTGAATGCTTCGAACCCGAAAGCTTCGAGGTTGAAAGCGTCTGGCCTGAACGCGTTGAACCGTCGAGACTGAAACCGAAGCCAAACCTTAAGCGCCCCACACATCCCGCAATGTGCTGTTACATTGCGTCAGGCGAAAGGCTCCGGCCTGCGGAGGGGACGTTCCCCCGACGCTTTCGCCTTACTTAACCGACCCCTTCGGGGGCCACACCCAACGCTCTCATGACCACCACTCTTCAGCAGCGCCAAGGCGCGTCTGCATGGAGCCAGTTCTGCGAGTGGGTCACCTCCACCAACAACCGCCTCTATGTGGGCTGGTTCGGTGTGCTGATGATCCCCACCCTGCTGGCCGCCACGATCTGCTTCATCGTGGCCTTCATCGCTGCCCCCCCTGTCGACATCGACGGCATCCGTGAGCCGGTCGCCGGTTCCCTGATGTACGGCAACAACATCATCTCCGGCGCCGTTGTTCCTTCTAGCAACGCCATCGGCCTGCACTTCTACCCCATCTGGGAAGCCGCCAGCCTCGATGAGTGGCTGTACAACGGCGGTCCTTACCAGCTGGTGGTGTTCCACTTCCTGATCGGCATCTTCTGCTACATGGGCCGCGAGTGGGAACTCTCCTACCGCCTCGGCATGCGCCCCTGGATCTGCGTCGCTTACAGCGCTCCTGTGGCCGCTGCTTCCGCCGTGTTCCTGATCTACCCCTTCGGTCAGGGTTCCTTCTCTGACGGCATGCCCCTCGGCATCTCCGGCACCTTCAACTTCATGCTGGTGTTCCAGGCGG
>NZ_JAGQBP010000005.1:0-253999 GCF_024345695.1 Synechococcus sp. L2F
CGCCTTGCGGTTCTGTTTCCCCGAGAACGGGCCAGGGCACTGACGCGTGTGCCTTCCAGTCAGCGGTCTGGTTCCCGCCTGCCGGTCCACCGCCTCCAGCTGGCTAACCCCCTGCCTCCCTCTCAATTCCCTCCACCGCCTGCTGCGCAGGCTTTTTTCATGCATTTCCACAGCGAGATCACCATCCGCCGCCCCGATGGTTCCCTCTTCCCTCCGATCGGCCTCCTCCATCAAGACGATGACGTCCTCTCCGGAATCCTGTTCCTGCAGAGCATGGGCCGCCAGATGGCGTGGCATCGCAATGGCGAGCTCAGCGGCCTCCAGCTCCAGGTCACCCCTACCCCTGAGCCCGAAAGCGCCCGAACCGACAGTCGGGAAGCCGCCAGTTTGTCCCCACCGCGCCACAAGGACCTGGATGACGCCTTCTCCTTCCTCGATTCCCCTGCCTGCTGCCCCAATGGAGCCCAGAGGCCATGAATATCACCGTGCTGACGGGCACCGCCCCCTTGCCGGTGCAGCTGACCTGCTTTGACTGCGGCGCCATCCGCGCCGAGCTGCTTCTGCTGGTCCCCGGCGTCGCCCCCCGCTGGCACGAAGAGTCCGCCGGTGGCTTCTCAGTGCTGATCGAGGTCTGGGGGAAGCAGGCACAGGAACTCAGCGACCACGCCACCCCCGGCATGCGGCTGGCCGCCTCCGGACGGCTATGCGGCAACCACTGCGGCCTGCGGCTGGTGGTCGATCGCTTCCGGCTGCTCAATCCATCCCCCTCCTGTAGCTGATCCGTTCAAACGGGCAGGCGGGTGTGAGCCCCGCCCCAGCTGTTGCCGGTCTCTCCCCCGAGGCCGGCTTTTTTGTCCTCTCTGGCGGCCTGTGCGCCGCAGCTGTGAACCCCATGTCCCACGATTTCCACTCCGGTGTCTTCCTCAACAGCCAGCCCGCCTGGCACCGCCTGGGCCTTGTGCTCGACGGCACCCTGCCGGCGCGGGAAGCCTTCCGCCTCGGTGGCGCCGACTTCCAGCTCGCCGGCCGCCCCGTCTACGACGCCGATATGCAGCCCATTGATGGCTACCAGGCGATTACAAGGACCGATACCGGCACCACCCTCTCGGTGATGAACGCCACCTATGAGGTGGTGCAAAACGAGCAGTTGATCCGGGTCGCCGAGGCCCTCCATAGCGATGCGGTCATGGATGCGGTCTGCGTTCTGGCGGGCGGCCGCAAGGTGACCTTTACAGCAAGGGTGCGCCAATCAGAAGGGGAGGTGCTCCCTGGTGATGCGGTGAATCAGTACCTGGTTGGCTGCACCAGCCATGACGGCACGATCGCTTTCTCCGTGTTCTTCTCCCCCATCCGGGTGGTGTGCAAGAACACGCTCTCTGCTGCCCTGGGTCTTGCCTCAGCGCGTAGCCGGCGCCAGCAGGGCTGCCGCATCCGCCACACCCGCAATGCCAATGCCTTGATCAGCCGGCTGCCTGAGCTGATTGACCTGCAGCGGCAGCAATTCAGCGGAGGACTGGCCGAACTGCGGGCGATGGCCGCCGCCCCCTGCACGGCTGCGCAGTTCCGCAGCTATGTCGAGACCCTGTTCGCCGATCAGCTGCGGGGAGCGATCAATGACCGCCGGGGCGATGCGGCGACCAGCCGGCCCAGGCGGCTGGAGGATCTTCCTGCCTGGGAGGGTCTGTCCGCCAAGTTCGACGGCCAGGCCATCGGCAGTGACATTCCGGGCGTGCAGGGCTCGATGTGGGGCGCCTACCAGGCGGTGACCGAATACCTCTCTCATGACGCTGGTCGCTCGAGAGATCCGATCGAAGCCGCCCGCCAGCGGCTGGAGGGGCTGTGGTTCGGTAAAGCCGCCGCCACCCTCACCCAGGCCCATGAACTGGCGCTGGCAGCCACCCGCAGTTGATGGCCTGCGGCTGGCTACATACGGGATCAGAAGAAAACAGCCGAAAAATGGGCAAGGTCTCTGACCTCCTTGCCCATTTTGTCCACACCAGCGGGCTGCGATGACCACCGGTGCGGCTTGATGGTGCCATGGCTTCTGGGGGATTCGGTTGAGCCGGGAGGCGCCGGAGCTTCCCCCGATCCCGTACATCCTGGCGCTCTTGATCTGGTTAACAACCTTAGGTGTGGTGGCGGGGGCTTTTGCCCCGAGCACGTCAGCACAGAGGAGACCCGCGGGCTTTCCCGGGTACCCACCCCGTGTGAGAGCCGAATCCCCCAGGAGGAGACCGTCCACCACAGAGACACTCAACAATCCGCCCATTCCATGAACATCAGCACCCAGCGGTGCACACAATCCCTATGACTTCCTACGAACCCAACGTCTGGACCACGATCGCCACCTTCTGCCGGGAGCTAGCTCCTATCAGCGGGGCGTTGCTTGACTCAATCGGTCAAACGGCAGCAGCAATCGATCGAGCCGGATTCGATTCTCGCTCGCTCAGAGCATCGGTAAATCGAAACCGACAGCCGGTGCTAACTACTGAGCATGAAGAAGATGAAGAATGGACATAATCGGATTAACTGGTGGATTTCCTTGCCGCCACCGTGCGCGGGATGTGATTTTACCTCTACCTCGTGATCGAAGTCTGGCGCCGCAAGTACGTCGTCTGGGATCTCGCCGACCGAGAGCACCCGGCCATCGCAACAGATGCTGGCTGCGCCTCCGGGAACACTGCTCCCAGTCCGGCATTGAGTCTTGCGACACCGTGCTGTTCACGGCCAAGGTGCAGCGCTGTACCAAGGGCTTGGGATCAACCCATCGCGTCGGTCGTCGAGGCAAGCCGCCGGCGGCAGCAGGTGAGTCGGCTAGGGGGCCCATCCGGGATGCGGTGGTCAAGCACCGCGCCCAGCGCCACAGCGTGATGTTGAGCGAACTGCAGTAGCAGGTGCAGACAGGCCCTGCTGCTCGCTGACGCGGAAGCTTAGGCCAGGCGGCTCAAGATCCACCGGGATGCGCTGCTTCAGGACCTACGGGAACTTCAGGAGCGGTTGCATCTGATCACCACCCATTGCAGGATCCTGGACCCCGGGGCCACTCGCTCGCTTCCGGCGAAGACAATACGGGCCACGGATGGGCGCCGGCGCTATTCGTGCTTCGCACGTGAGGCCATGCACAATGGATAGGGGTTCGCAAACCTCGGCCGATGACGGCACCCGTCCGCTGCCACCTGCTGATCGGCCCTCCCGCCAGCGGTAAGACCACCCTGGCCCACCAGTTGGCCCCCCTTCTCTCAGAGCCCGGCGCCTCTCCCGTCCTGGTGCTCTCCACGGATCGCATCCGCTGCGAGGTGTTCGGCGATGCCGCGGTGCAGGGTCCCTGGTCGGACATACGCGAGCGGTTGCTGGAAGAGTTGCGGCAGGAGGTGCGCGCCGGCCGACCGGTGATCCTCGATGCCACCCATGCGCGCCGACCCTGGCGGCTTGCCTTCACCCAGGCCCTGGAGCTTCCGGCACCGGTGGAGTGGATCGGCTGGTGGCTGCACACCCCACCAGCGCAGTGCCTCGCATGGAACCAGACGCGCCCGCGGAAGGTACCAGAGCCGGTGATCCGCGAAATGGCCGCGGCGCTCAGCCACAAGACCTTCGGGCCCTCCCGAGCCGAGGGCTTCGCGGTGCTAGTGGGTATCGATCCCAGCAAGGATTCCGTGGATACACAATTTCTGCAGACCCAGCTGGATGCTCTCGACAAACGAATCCGCAACGCCGTCAACAAGGAATTGGGGAAGAAGAACGGCAAAAAGCTTCATGCCTACTCCCGCCTGCTGGATCTTGAGCGGCTGCTGTATCTGATTCGATTACTGAGCTGCTTTCCTGAACTGGAGGCCACCGACGAAGCCACCCGGGAACAGTTGGAGGCGATCGTCAGCCCTCTGCCGGAAGGAAGCCTGGCCGAGAGGGCTGCGGCGTACATGCGCAGCTGGAACGAGATCCAGGGCGGTTTCGGCGAGTGCTATGCCGACCCGGCGGCCATCGAACGTGATCTCGACTGGCTGGAGGCGAATGGCTTTCTGCGAGCGAAGGAATCCAGCCGAGCGGCGATCGAGCCTGGTCCATTCCAGGCCAACCCATCCGACCCCGTGAATGGCGGCTACCCCGCCCACGGTGATCTCGCCGTCTTCCAGCGGGTGTTCACCCTGCTGCGCCACATCCTGCTCGAGCCCTTTGACACCCACACAGAGGGGGAGCGCTCAGCAAAGAACTCCTCTGGGCCCAATACTCAGAAGTTGCCCACCCACCTGATCCAGGAACTGGCAGAGATCCCAGGCAGCTATATGCCCGGGGAGCAAGACACCCTCCAGCAGGATGTGCGCCATCTGCTTACGCCCTACGGCTTCCGGAAACAGAACGACAACGCCCGCCATGGCTATGCCATAGGCAATGCCGTGCTCTCCGGTGCCCAGCTGTTGGAGGTGTACGGCTGGCTGCGGGAGACAAGCGAGCGTCTGGCCGATCCCTCCCATCAGCAGTTGCTGGAGAGTCTGCGCCGGCGGCTGAGATGGGGTGGGCTACTGAAGGAAGCCGACCAAAAACTGCCCCTGCGTGCAGTGGTGAACCGCTCGATCGTGCACCCCCGCACCGGCAGCCTGGCAGCAGACAACGGCAGCCGGATCGACACGGCGATCGTGGAGCACCGCAGAGTTCAACTCGAGCGTATCCAGCGAGCGTCGTCGCACCCCAACAGCCCCGATGGCATCTTCACCATCTGGCCGCTGCAGGTGATCTTCCACAACATTGCCTGGTACCTGGCCTATGAGGAATGGCATCCCGGCCAGGAACACGGGCTGATCCGAACCGAACGGCTCGATCGCCTCCACTGGATCCGGGAGGACGGCAGCTTCCGTCGTGACGAGGACCCCCATCACCAGGCCCTGCATCGGCTGGAGCGGCTGCTACAGGTGTGCGGCGGCATTTTCTTCGGGGAGGATCTCGATGCTCAGCTCGACCTGGCCAGCCCAACCCCAGCCGGACAGAAACGGCAGCTCAACAACACCCTTCGGTTTTCGTGCCAGGAGTGGAGCTTTGCCTTCATCCGCGAAGCCTCGCAGAAATTCCCAACCAGACAGATCCGCTACTCCAAGCCCATCACCTCGACTGCTGGCTGGAAGGCCGACAAGCTGCATTGCCTGCAGCCCAACCCCGCCGGCGACAGCCATCCCTACCCAGTGGAGATTGATCTGCCGATCTGGACCCTGGAGGAAGATCGGGATCTGCAGGCCTGGCTGTTCCGCTTTGGTGCCGGTATCAGGATTGAGAAGCCGGAAAATCTACGCTTCTTACATCGCACCACTGCCAAAGAGGTGCTGGATATTTACAGATAGTTAAAAGGATGACCATTCACAAAAGGAATGCAGCCACACTGGAACAATGCAAGCACGTCTCCACTGGCCAGCCATCATTCCTGGCCCCTGACTGCTCGAGCCGGAAACCCTCACAGCAAAGTGGCATAGAAATCCTGCCAAGCATACTGTTATCAACCTCCGGAACAAATCAACTACATGGACTCCACAACAATCCTGCCTTCTCTGACGATTGGAAACTTCAAGGCATTCCGAGGCATCAATCATATTGAACTAGCCCCACTAACAATACTATACGGACCAAACTCTTCCGGAAAGAGCTCTATTCTGCAAGCCATCCTTATGCTTGCAGACACTTTAGCCCTGAATGGTAATACAAGAGACTTGGGGCATGATAATAGGCTCAGGCTGGCATGCAACCAAAGAACTGATCTTGGCAGTCATGCAAACTTCACACATGGCCAAGGCGCCCTGAGGCGGTCAATATCGCTGGGCTTTCAAGCCAGAAAGAGCATCATTCACCCAAGCTGTATTCGTGAATGCTCCTTGCCAAGTATTCTTGACGAAATCTCAGGCTATCAGATTGTTCTTCACTTCTCCGAGCCCGGCCCAACTGACTCTCCAATAGCCAATCGCATCGATGTTCTGTACGGAAAGGAGAAGACCAGGCTACTCTCTTATCTGCTAGACTCGGCATCAGACGCATTTGTTCCAAATGAAGAATGCATAACTGATTATATTTCGTGGCTGGAAGATCTTCGGCTCTTGGCAGATAACTGGGAAACACCCTTCTGCCTTTGGGAACTCACAAGTTCCTTCGGTGGCCATGCACTGCTTCCATGGCTAGCTAACACAAGAAGCGATAGGCTGCTGATTCTTGAGCCGGCAGCGTGGGCTGAAGAAGGAGAGGAAAATCCCGATCCGTGCAGGCATTCTCTCAGCAACCAGATGATCTGGTTGTTTAAGGAGATGGACTTACGCTCAGATGAGCTTGCAAGAATCTTGTTTGCCTTTGATATCGACACACAAGTTATTACCTGGAGAACCCAAAGGCTGATCCGTGTTGACAGTCCAACTACTCAGGGAGGGACTCAGAAGCCGCTTGAGTTAAGGGTTTCAGAATCAATGAAGAATGCGCTCCAAGGCGCCATCGAGCTCAAGTCTACATGCTCCAGATGCACACCGGACAAACTAGGAATGTCAGAAGCAAGCGTAGAATTCTTGCGCAAACTGGTTGTTAAGGGAATCTTTGGCCTTGATGACTATAGCCTTGAAGATTCACTATATAAGATTGCCTCGTTACTTTGCTGCTTCCCCGTTCCTCTGCGGTTTGCTGGCACTATAGGTCATATAGGCCCGCTAAGGCCGCAGCCAAAACGCTTCTACTCAACAACTTCAGTATATTCTAATTTTCCCACCAGCCCTCCTCCCGAATGGCTTAAGAAGATTCTTCAGTCTTCCGAGGCCGGCATTGCTAGTTGCAACAATTGGCTACGGCGCCTAGACATTGATTACTCGATGAAAGTCATCCAATCATCTGACTCCGTAATAGGTAACTATATCACGGTATCCCTAACAGACCTAGCCACTGACACACGACATACTCTCTGCGATGTTGGCTTTGGCTTGTCACAGATCATCCCGATCATCACTACGGCTGCCTTGTCTGAGGGGCAGTTGCTAATGGTTGAGCAACCAGAGCTACACCTGCATCCCCGCCTCCAAGCAGAACTTGGGAACCTATTCGTTGAATCTTGCACCAAGGTGAAACCGAATCAATGGATTATCGAATCGCACAGCGAGTTACTGCTGCTTCGGGTTAGGCGCCTAATTCGAGATGGCGCAATATCTTCCTCCAGCGTAAAAGTAATCTATGTTGATCCTACACGCAAAGGATCAAGACTCAAGATTCTTAGGATTGGCGAAGATGGCGAAATGCTTGACGATTGGCCTGCTGGTTTCTTTGAAGATAAGTTGATTGAAATGGAGGGCCTACTCTAGATGCTTCTTCGAGTTCTAGCAGACGTAGACCACGAAAGCTTGATTCCCATTGAGAATTCAGCCCATGCTTATCTAGCTGATGAAATCCATGGCCACACTGTTCTCTACATTGATTCTGCCAAGCCGCTTGAGCTGACGAAGTTTTGGGATACGGTTCCAGAATTCTTGCAACCTAGATACAGAGCTGCACTGGAGCGTGCACTATCGAATGGCCGTGTTAAGTATGGGGATCCCGGCGAAGATGTGCAATCCTTTTCAATTCCAACATTATGGATTGATTCAAAGGCGGATTCTGGTCTCGGAAATTCTCTCCAAGACGTCCAAATTGGGCTAGACGAATTTGTGCAGGGCATAGATCTTCCGCTTGAAAGTCGTCGAGAACATCTTCATCCCAACGCCATTGCCTTTTCTCGGATACTGGCTTTGCGACGGCATATTGCTCTCATGAATCAGCTCCATCTAAGTAGCGGTTTATTCAGGCACGAGGTGTGGAGAAGCATCTTTAGTCCTTATTCGCACGAGTTAGGCAAAGTCACATTGTGTGATAGATATTGCCTTGCAAAGCATGGGATGAATGGGCTCGAATACTTGATCTCTAGACTTTCATCCTCGGGCTGCACTTCTCTCAATGTCTATGCGTCACTTTTTGAAGAGAAGAATGCAGGGTCTCGTATCTCAATAGATAAGGAAAAGATCTGGCGCTCAATTCGCCATTTGTCTGGCATTGGCCAAAAGAATGGCGTCTCAATTGGAATTAGTCTAGGGGCCGATCGTAAATTTAGGCTCCCTGCCCATGACCGCTATATTCGCTTCCAAGACCTGGTTTTTTCGCTTGGCAGTGGCATCACTCTTTTTTCTGACAACCGCCTGCGTGCTCACCATCAGTTATCCATGGGCTTGTATGATAGCAACCTCCGTTCTGTTGAACAAGCCTTGAGAAAGGAACAGGAGATCAGTTTTGAGCTTCCATTCGCCAGTAATGCAAGGGAGGCTGAGCAAGAGAGGAATTTTCTGGAACCCATCGATACATAACACACGACGAGCAGCTGAGCGATTGCTTCTGTCTTTGGCTTGACAACGCCTCAATTCCTCTTTACATCAGTGCCATCAAGTAAACCATTGTCGCATTCATCGCCTAGCTCCTCGGCTGGCGCTCATCTCAGGAACGGCTCAGAGGGCTGCTTTGCTGCGTAACGTGCTGAAACACAACAGCTAAGAGGCACGAGAAGCCAGTTTATACCAATGCTTCTCTCATGCCGATCTTTAGTAGCAAGCCCTACCATAGCTTAGGGCTTAAATGCACTCCGAGAGAAACGACTTGGATAAGGCAGCAAGGCAGGAAACACGGTCCCGGCTTTCTACGCTGGTAATGGCAGTCGCCGGCAGGGCTGTACTTGACTTGCATGCAGCTCTGCAAAGCTCGTCATTCGCACGAGGCGGGTTCGATCTGCCGTCATTGGTGCGAGATTGGAAAACCGAAGCCTCATCTCTATCTCTCCTATGAATACTCAGCTGGGGCTTTTCGATTCACCCGCACTTGAAGGGCCGCAGCAGCTCCAGCTGCCTGGTCTGGCTTTGCGCTTCTGGCCCCGCTGGTCTAGGGCCAATACCGACAGATTGAGCAGTCGCCTGAAAAGTGAAGTTCGCTGGAAGCAGGACCAGATCAGCCTCTTCGGCCGCACCCATCCACTGCCACGCCTCACCTGCTGGGTAGGCGACCCTGGCTGTTCCTACACCTACAGCGGGGTGGCCAACCCGATTGAGCCCTGGACCCCGCTGCTCCAGGAGCTGCGGGAGCGCGTGCAGTTTGCAGCTGGCTGCCTTTTCAACTCCCTGCTGCTCAACCGCTACCGCGACGGTCGCGACAAGCTCGACTGGCACGCCGACGACGAGCCGGAGCTTGACCCTGCAGCCCCGATCGCTTCCCTGAGCTTGGGCACCGCCCGCAGCTTCCGCCTGAAGCCGAAGGTCCCTGCGTTCCATCCAGGCGAACCGCTGGTCTACGAGCTTGGCCACGGTGATCTCCTCGTGATGGATCCCCCCACCCAGGAGCACTGGCTGCATCAGGTTCCCCCTCGCCTGCGTGTGAAGGCAGAACGCATCAACCTCACCTTCCGCGTGATCCGCCCGGAGGCGATCCGCCATGTATGAACAGCTGATCCCTGCCGTTGTCGACACCTTCTCCCTGCCTGGGGAGCCGGAGCACGACTTTCTCCTGCGTCTTCGCGCTGCCGACATCTGCCTACGCAGGAACTACGCCACTTCCGCTGCCGTGTCGTCCGAGCCCTATGCCGAGCCGATCCTCCGCGCCGCCTACCTGCTGCGCTACCTGGGGCACTACACTCTTCAGCTCGGAGATCTCCTCAAGGAGCTAGAGGGATCCGCGGCGGCGCATGTGCTTGCGCTGCCGGAACTGCGCCTGGCCGCACTCTGTGGCGGGCCCTGCCCGGAGGCGATCGCTCTGGCCGCACTGCACAGCCAAGCCGGGGGGCGCCGCCTGCAGGTTGATGCACTCGATCGCCATGCCGAGGCCTGGTCCGACTGCTGGCCGATCACCAGCGCGATCATCCGCCACTATCCCGGCCATCCAGAGGTGAGGATCGAGGGGGTGGGTACGGATCTTCTCAAGCCCTCGCTGACGCCGCAGGAACACCGCCGGCTGCAGATGGCTCAGGTCTTCACATCCATGAACTGCCTAAACGAACTCGTGGGCGTTGATGCCGACAGTCTCCAGCGTGGTCTGGCGATGCGTCTTGATGCGCTGTCTCCCGGAACGCTCGTGCTCGCCAGCGACCTTGCCGGCTACAGCGACTGTGCCCAAGGCCTGCAAATGCTGCTGGATCTGCTCACCGCGCGGCAGGCCACGGTCTTGCTGGCTGAACTGGATCCAAGCCGGCCCCACGAGATGGAGAACCGCTTCGAGATCCCGGAGCGGATCGCCTGGATCTACAGCGGCGAGTACGAAAACAGGTTCCGCATCTTCGTGCGGCAGCTCCGCCTGGCCGCCGTCCTGAACTGAACATCGTTCTTCGCACGAAGAAAGCAAGATCTCCGCTCGACTGGCCCGAACTTGAAGAGGTCCTTTGCCTCTTCCGCCATGCCTCGTCGCTCCGGCAGCTGGGAGCAGTTCCATCACCACATCCGATGGAGCGAACCACCAAGACCCGCTCCTGCGCCACCACCACCGGTGGTGCGCTCGGCCCAGAGGGCATCCAGGAGCCCTCGCCCAGAGTCCAGCAAGGGCTCCGGCGAGTCGGGCTATGCACATCTGCTCCTCACGTTGTGGCAGGTTTTCTGGCGCGGCTTCTGAGGTCAAACGGATCGTTCGCCGGGGTCGGCAGGGAGCGGCCCAGACCCACCACCGACAGACCAACCAGCAACACCTGGCCGCCGGGTGCAGCGCGAGGGCAACGCTCAGCGTGAGTGAGGCCGCAACTCCACCGAGGGCTGCAAGACCAGTGTTTGCAAGGCCATGCTTCACAAGCGTTTCCCGGCCAGCTGCATCGGCACGGTTCCACTCCATGCGATGGGCCAGGAGCCACAGGGTGTGGTGCAACGCTGCGGCCACAATCGTCGCCTCCAGGCACTCGGGCCCGATGGCATGAGGCATCCCCTCGGCCACGAGTGCATCAACACCCCCATCCAGGTGCGCCCTGCTCACGTCCCACGCATCCATCGGCTCGGCCCCTCTTGCGCGGTTCCAGCTCGCCGTCTCGAACTGCCATCCCTGAGCGGCGCTTCCCCCCTCCGCCTTTGGGATCCAGTGGCTGGGATCCTTGTCCGCCAGCCAACTGCTCACTGCCCCCTGCGGATCAGGCACCCGAAACAGCAGCTCCGGCAGCTGGCCTCTGAGTTCGGCGCTGTGACGTGCCAGACGTTCCTGAACAGTGGTGAGGGTGGTGGGATCGGCGAGCGCATCGCGAAGCCGGGCGATCAGGGCACCCCACCCAGCGGCGGCCAAGGGTTGTCTCATGCCACACCGCGGGAGTTGATGCCCTGCTCACTATCCAGGTAGCGGCGCAGGTTCACGCCGGCGTCATGGGCCGCCGCCAACTGCTGCGCCTGCTGATCCTGGCCCAGCCCATCCCAGAAGGCATGAAACACATCCAGCGTCGCCTTACCCATCCCCACAAATGCGAGCAGCTTGAGCGGCCAGCCCAGCCAGGGGAAGATCAGTAGCACCACGCTGAGAACAACGCGCACCATCGCTCCCTGCTTACTGCTCTCCCACACCGTGACGGAGATGGTGCGCACCTGGGTTGCCCGATCGATCTCACCCCGCTGTCGCAGGGCTTCAGTGCGCAGCACTACAGGCAGGGTCTGCTAGATGGCGTAGACCACCACCCCGTAGAAGGTGGATTCGGCCACGAACTCCCCTCCGCTGAAGGATCCACCGTTGCCATTGGCGTCAATCGAGGCGAGCCCGGCTGAAGGTGCTGACTCCCAGCCGGCGCGGGGGAGGCGGAAGGGATCAGAAGCTACGCGGGTCATGGGTCTTCTGCATGGTCGTGAAGTCAGTCTCAGCAGGTTGAGCGGGCAAGGGTGGCTTGACCGTGCGAACGACCAACAGAAGCCGGATGCCATCAGGCCTCCTCTGCAACCTCCTCGACCCCGTCCTCGAATACATCCGACCCTGGAAGCTCCAGTAAGGGGAGGGCCCGGACAGCACTGCCAGAGATCCCTCGGATCGAGCCATACATCTGGGCCGTGCTGACCATCACCTTCTCGATTGTCAAGCGACATCCGGAAATGGACCTCCGGCGGCAAGAAATCTGGCCCACCCTTTCGGGATTGAGACCCGGCTTGTTGACGCTGTAGCCGGCGTCTATCGGTCTTGGTCATCAGTCGTTGGCAATGGGGGTGGATCGTGAGGGACGGGATGCTCATGGGCTCCCTCCCTCCTCCCCGGTGGTGGGGATGGTGCTCACCGCACTGCTGGCCTTGATCAGACCGGAGCGCCGATTCTCGCGCAGGCGGTACTGTCGCCCCGCATGGTCAGCGCATGGCTGTGGTGCAGCAGCCGATCGAGGGGATCGGGCCTGCGATCTGCCCGCCATCGATCGGATCCAGCTGCCCGATCGCGCCAGTTTCTACTCACCGGCAGCGTTCTGCGCCAACTGGGCCCATGAGCAGATCCATTCCACCCGCCATGAATCCCCTCTGAAGCGGGATCTGGGCGGTGTCTTCGTGAAGCCGCGCTATGCCCGTGAGGAGCTGGTCGCTGAGCTGGGGGCCTTGCTGCTGGGTGATCGAATGGAGATCGGCAGCGAGATCGAGAGCTATGTAGCCGATCTCGGCCACTGGTTCGAGCTGCTTAGGCAATCGCCCGAGGTGCTCTTCCAGGTGCTCAGCGAGGCGCGGCAGGCGGCGGATCTGATCTGCCCGGAAGCGTCTGAGCAGCTGGAGCACCAGGGCGAGCTCCGCCCCGCCTGAAGGGTGCGGGGCATGCTCTGGGTCTTGCTATGCACTCCATCAAGTCATTGCAAGGTGATCACAACTGAGGAGGGTCCTCAGTGTCAGACCACCGCGATTTTCGTTTTTCGCAGGAAGATCAACACAACTTGAGCCTCCTACCGCAAAGCTAGGTTCATGACCAATAGTCGCCACTCGAAGCATCAATTGGATCGAATCCACAGTTGGATGATGCAACACTTTCAGCGACTAGGCCGAGTCGTAAGACTACTTCATCTCATATCGATTCACTCCTTGCACAACTCGCAGCAATGTCGAAGTCGATATGAGTGGCTCATCCGACAACATGAAAGTATGACAGAAGAGATGCGGCAGCCCTCCCATGATCTTGCCTTCCAAGTGGGTATGTATCGCAAGCAACAGGAAGACTCACGTCAGGAAGCTCTAGTGCAGCAGGCCCGACTGAGAAGCACTCATGATGGTCGCTGTGTGCCCAAAGAAGTATTTGGCACTACAAATCTCCTTAATTCAGCCGATCGAGTGGCGGGGTTGTTACAGAATGAGACGGTTCTTCCCATGAGTGCCTATCTTGGCTTCTCTGAGCGTTTCCAGAATCTGAATGCCATGCTTCAGGCTCCACATCAGACGTTGCGCCGAACGCAGTTCAGGTTTGTGGCCATTCTTCCACAGCAGCATTCCGAGGGACAGTACCAAGGAGCGCATTGCACTTGGAGCAAGTCAAGCCGTATGTCTAGTTCCGCCGTCGATGCCAGGGGACGCGGCGTGGGACTAGTCCTGTGAGCCAGATCGTCGACTTTGCTGCTCCTGGCCAGGCTCGAGCTTTCTGGGGCGAACTAGATGTTGATGGGCTCCTGCAGGCGCAGCCAGCAGGTCGGCGCTACTTGGGTGCTCTTCAGATCGATCAGAAGACAGCTGAGATTCTCTTGGATATAGCGGCTGCCAACTTCAGCCGTCTGAGACCCTTCACAACCAATGCCTGTACCCAGGTCTTCGACAATGTCGACCGACAGCGCTATTGGTGCCGCCTCACAACCATTGCCTTATCTGAGTTCGCGTACCACCGCAGCGCTAAGAAAGCCTTCTGGAAAGAGCTTTCAGCACGTCTGAATATCGATGAAAGCCAGGCGATGCGCAACTGCTTCTACGACATTCTCAGGAAAGGGTTTACTTCGCTCGGTGCAGTTCAGGCGCACGATCACGCAGAAGTGCGTCGCCTCTATGTGGCTACCCTCTACTTACAGAACGGGATCCCTGTTCAGCATCAGGAGCGGTTCGCCACATTGCTATCTGAACTCAGAGACGATTACGGATGGTGGGAGATCGCCCATTCCAGTCCCGCCGCGATCTCGGAGCTGCTCCACCATGACTGCAGCCACAGACACGATGCTTGGGGTACCATCCTCAGGTTCCTGAGCCTCAGTTGTCCGAAGGACGGAGAGGACTGCCAACCGATCTCCGGCGAACTTACCCAGAGCCTGGCGATGATCGCCACCGAGCTTGACCGCCGTGGCCTCGATGCTCGCATGCTTGTTGACGAGACACAGCGCAGCAGCTTGCTGGCCGGATTCGATATCCCCAACGCATTCTTTCTCCGCGATTGGTCGTCCATTGCACAATTACTGCGCTTCAACCCCACCCCCTCCACCGGCAGGCGGATTCGCTCGATGCAGCGCCGGCCGTTGACGCTTCGCCTCGAACCGGAGGAACGGGGAGAGATACAGCTCGTTCTTCCCCCACAGCACATCTATCGAGCTGAATGGAAGAACCGCAGCACGAGCTTTTGCTGCATTCCGGAGGCCGAGGGAGCGGAGTTCGACATCGACACTGCCCAAGGGATCCTGGACCTGGATCGGGAGATAACCACCCCTGTGCTTGCAATCGAGGAACTCTGGCGCTGGCAGTTGCGGATGGGGGCTGGAGAGGGGGAGGTGGCGTTCGAGTGGAACTGCTGCGGAGTCGATCCAACATCTCCCATTTTGATCTTCGATCCCATCAATGGTGAACGCCTTGAACCCTCCACTGATCTGGGATCTGCCAGGGAACTGGTGGTGTTTACACCCAGGGACTACCTCCTAGCGGATCATCCCGATGTGGAGGTGTTGGAACGCATTCGTTGGTGCAGCATCAAGGGCTGGTGGGGTCATCACCTCGAAAAGAACTCCGAAGCAGTTCAGCTTTCCTTCCGCTCCGGCGATACCAGCTTCTCCCTGGACTGGAGCGGCCAAACCCTTCGAGTACCCGAGCTTCGCGGTGAACGCATCCACAACCGTCAGCTGATCTTCAGTTCGGCTCCGCAGCTCTGGATCCCGCCACTGGAGCATGACCTCGACGTTCACGTGCGCGTCGATGATCTCGATCGAAGAGTATGCCTGACCGCCGAAGCTGATCTGATTCCTCTGGATGCTGATTCCAACTGGCAGTGCATCGACCTCAGCGACTGCATCCAACAGACCGCCCGAGTTGCCGTCGTCGTTTGGCTGGAGCAAGAGCATCCCTTCCTGCCTCGTCGCTGGGAGCAGGTGGCGCAGGTGGACCTGGAGGCCATGGCTATTGACCCCTTAACACTGCCTAGCCCCAGCCTTCTCAGGCTCCACTCGGAGAAAAATAAAGAATGGCCATTCAACCCAGAACTTCAACCTCTTGTCTTGGAGGAAGCGACGGAGTTCTGGTTGCCTGCATGGCGGCTCAAGGGTCTCTGGCCGTTCGAAACAATCACAATTCATTTACGCAGCAGCGAAGCATCGCTGAGCGTCGATCAAGTCGCCTCGGCTAGGGGAGAGCTGGAGATTGAAATGGCCACCTTCCGCTACAGCCTTGCAGAGTCCGACCACTATGAATTCTATCTGCAACGTCAGGGTGATCCCGATCTCCATTTGATTTGTGGTTTGGGGCAACCCGAAGCGGAGTCGATCGCATGGGATTCCAGTGATGGGATCCTCGATGGCCTTCGTCCAGGAACTACCTATCAGTTGGAGGTCTGGAATCTCTTGAACTCCAACCAATCACCCGAATCAGTCGATCTCGTTGCAGCTAGCGAATCGATTGACGTCAATTTAGAAGATTTCCTTGTCGAGCCTGCCGGTCTCTACTATCTGGAACTTCGAAAGGATAGCCGGCATTTACGGACTCTGGGCTGGTGGTCGGGCATTAAAGACAAGCTCGCACTTTTCCCTGATGGCATAGACCTTGAGCTGCTTGGCAACCTGCTTGACAACGAACCACTCGAGGCATTCAAGGGTAGCTTTTCATCTCATCCGCATGCTCTTTCTGACCGGATGTTGGCGAGGGCCGTCGATGCCCTCGCCGATCCTCAGGCACTGCCGTCTTGGATCGATCGGAAGCTTCTTAGGAACAAGCTTGATGTCTGGCTACACCCTGAAGGCCCTGTGGATGACACCCCCCAACAGCCTGATGGTGATTGCCCTAAGGAACAGCCAATCAAGATCACACTTCAGCTGGAGCCCGTTCCGTTTCGCCCCTGGTCTAGGAGAAGCCGACTTGAAGCTACTCGATACTTCATACATAGCTTCCAGAAGGTCCGTGAGAGCATGGGTATTCCTTCAGATGGAATTCGCATCGAAGCCCTTGATACAGACATCTGGGTGGTACTAGCGAAAGTATTTTTACGAGAAGACCTCAGCCAGATACTCGTCAAGGCTGGCGAAGAACACGCGCTAAGAATAAAGCAAGTCGAGACAGGAAAAAGGCTGCAGGCACTGGCCTTCCACGTCAAGTTTACCCCTTCCCAAGAGCATTCCTCCTCCAGAAGAGCTCAGTCAGAGGAGTTTCTGGAAATCATGAATGACTGTCGAAATGAAATGAATGTTTCCCCTGATTCAATTCGATTTTCGATTGATGAGGAAACGGCGCTGCCTGTCATCACGGTGAGCCATAAGGAGCATAAGGAGAAGCTCGATGAAATGAGGGCAGAGGCAGAATCCGAACTCTCAGTTGGTATCACCCTAATCCGTAAACGCGAATGACCATGCACGACCAGCTGATTCGAATCCTGTCCCGCCATCGGGGTGAAGTGGATCGTCACTATCCACGGCCCTTGCCACTTCATGTCATCACCCAGTTGCTCCAGCAGGAGGAGGCGCCAGACAAGCCAGCTCCTGACCAAAGTGCACTGATTGAGACCCTCCATGAACTGGAGGCGAAGGGAGAGATTGTCTCAGGACCAGGCAAGTGCTTCTGCATGGCGCCCCCCAGCCTGGTGATTGAGGCTGACTCCATGCTCAATGCTCGATTCCTCGGTGATCGGGCCTACCTTGCCGCGGTGCACCAGCATCTCGATTCCAGCATTGAGGCAGAAGACTGCTGCCTCAATAGTCCATTGGATCCTGCACAAGCCCGTCAGAGACTGGCGCGGGTTGGTGTGAGCCTAAAAACCTGGGACGATCTACTCCGAGCTCTACCCTCTCCCACGACCCCCTCCCCCCTGGCGCTCCGCCATGCCAGTTGGAACCGGGATCCCTTTCAGCTATTTGATTGGATCGAGCACTACAAGCCCTCCACGGCAACAACTCAACCTCACCGCTGGCTCGAGCTCTTTCACGCTGAGGATGTGAGTTCTCACTTGCTGCGTCTACCCGATCACACCCTGCTCTGGAAGATTGAGAACCTCTTCTATGAGATCACCCCAGATGTAGCGGTGTTGGCGATGTTTGCCCTTGATCGTGAGGATGGCAGGCCACTGTTGATTCCCTGGCAGGAGGCTACCGGCATCCTTGATTTGCGTGAGATTCAGCTTCCAGCTGCCTATGCCCGGCTGCTCTGGGCCCTCTCGGAGCCAGCTCCGGAGACCTGGAGGTCACGAATCGTGAGAGCACGCAACAGGCCTCTAGTGCGGGCAGCCCTCAACCGCCTTGGTCTGGAGATCTGATCCTTGCGACCACCCATCAACATTCCCCCTTCTTCCCCATGATTACGAAAGGACTGGATGCTGTCGCTGCAGCCACTGAGCCTCGGGAGAGCCTCATTCGGTACCTGCTATCGGCGTATCTCCTTCGTGATGCACATCTGAGATTCGGCTTCGAACAGCTGCTCCAGGAGCCTGGTGCAGTCGCTCAGGACCCCTATCTCGAAGGGACCCAGCCCTATCAGGGTGACAAGTCTCTGTTGGACCTGCAAAGAGAAGGTGTTTTGGACCCAGGAATCCTACGGATGTTCGATCCACCTCATCGTGTGCTGTACAGCCACCAGGAAAGGGCCATTCGCTCAGCGGTTCAGGATCAGGAGAACATTGTTGTGGCCACGGGAACAGGGTCGGGTAAGACGGAATGTTTCACAGTTCCGATGATGGATCACCTGTTGAAGAACCCACAGCCAGGGATGCAGGCACTGATCCTCTACCCCATGAATGCGCTGGTGAACGACCAGGTGAAGCGTCTTCGTCAGCTTCTCTGTCGCCAGGGGAGTGACCACCAGCTCATACGCTTTGGCTTTTACACAAGCCGAACAGAGAAAAGCACAGACAAGGCCATTGCCGCCTTACGCGAGGAACTGGAGGGAACAGACAGGAATGAGCTCCTATCGCTCCTTTCTATTCGTGACCAAGAAGCACTAGCCGACAGGCCCCATCAGGACATTGTGGAGGCCGCTCAGATTCGTATCCTGCAGATTCAGCTTGTATCCAGAGAGCAAATCTGGCAGAACCCACCACAAATCCTGGTGACCAACTACTCAATGCTCGAGCACATGCTCGTGCGACCCTTGGAGCGCTCAAGGATTTTTGAAAGTTCTCGCCACTTTCACATGCTCATCGTCGATGAGGCACACACTTACAACGGCTCAACTGGCACCGAGGTGTCAATGCTGATTAAACGCTTCAAGTCTGCGGTAGGAGTATCAGAGAGCGGTAAGATCCAGGCAATGGCCACAAGTGCCTCGCTGGGAGAAAGTTCTGATCCAGAAACCAAGAGTAAGGTCATTGCTTTCGTCAGTCAGCTATTGGGGGAACCTTTCAAAGATGTAATCTGGGGTGAGCGGGTTTCCGTTGAAGTACGCCTCGGAGAACCTTACGAACTTCCCGGTGGACTCCAGGAAGAGGAACTCTATGAGTTCGTTGATGAGCTTAGTCTTCCCTCACTGAAAGCAACGTTGACCGCTTGGAAGCTGCAGCTCAGTTGCCTTGTGCCTGATGCGGTCCTTGAGAATGCAGAAGTGGAGGGGCGAGGCGAGATCCATCAGTTCTTGTGGCATGCCCTCAAAGGCCATCCCGTGATGCACCGTTTGATCAAGATTCTGGCCCGTGGCCCACAGCCATGGCAGCAATTGGCGTACAGCCATGAACTATGGGCTGTACCCACATCCCTCCAGGGAGAAGTCTTGCAGGAAGAACGACTTCGTCTCGAAAGAGCCCTTTCAAATCTGGTGCAACTAGGCACCCTGGCACGATCGTCGCCAAATGAGCTTCCCTTACTCCCCGTTCGATTGCATTTGCTATTCCGCAGCATTGAAGGTCTATTTGCTTGTGTGAATCCAGCATGTGATGATGCCGCTCATGATCCCAATTCGACTCAGAAAGTTAAGTATGGTCGTCTCTACCTGAGTAGTCAGCAAGAGTGCAGTTGTTGCTCAGCTCCAGTTATTGAGCTTTCGAGTTGTCGCAAATGTGGTGAAGCCTTCGGTCTCGGCATTGTCCGTAACAAACAGCTTCAACCTTTGCCAAGGTCTCTGGAAAACCTGGAGGACAAAAGTGAATTGTATGTAGTAACCACAGTTCCGGTCGATAACATTACCAGTGATGAAGATACCGGTGAGGAAGATTCCGCAGAGGAATCCTCTGATGCCACTGAAGGGTTGGTCTTGAACGGTGGTTATCTCCTCAGTCCACTGTCCCTGATGAAAGATGGTGACAAGTGGAGTGTACGCCTCAAGCCTTCTAGTGATGGTGGGTCTGTTTGGCCACTCCAGTGGTATCGACCTGCCAAAAGCGGCAATGAAGAGGGTGGGCTGTTGCAATGCTGTCCCGCCTGTGGAGCGCGAAAGCGACTCAGTGGTTCGATTGGCCGCTTCGTTTCTTTCTCAGACGCACCTTTGGAGGTCATGTTGGATACGTTGTTTGAGCTGATGCCTGATTCGGTTGATGTGCGACCTGGTACCACACAGCGTAAGATTCTTACCTTTTCAGATGGACGCCAGGATGCTGCATTCTTTGCCTCGGATTTTCAACGTACCCATACGGAAAATCTCTATCGACAAGTTGTATGGCATACATATCTGAGTAAACAATCTGATGGTGTTGCGAGCATACGAGAGGTGGAGGCAGGGATTGCTGACGAGTTTCTCACTCTTTCGGTGCCACATCCCGATCCACAGCCCCAACGCCATCATCGCAGTTATGTTCCTCATGATGAGAATGAAAGGGATCGGAAGAATCGTCGAGATTGTCTACAGTGGGCAGGCCAAAGGGCGCGTGAGCTCTTACTGCGCGAATTCGGCCTTCCTTCTTCTCGAAGATTCTCTATAGAGTCTCTGGGAATGCTGGCATGTCACGTCGACGCGATCAGTCAGGATCTCATCCTCAAGGTAGTTGGTCATTTCAGTCTTGAAGGTGAAGATGCGAGGCAATTGGCACAAGTGTTTCTCACTAGTCTTACAGATCAGATTCGGCTCCTGGGAGCAGTTGACCTCGATGACGCTTCTCATTACTTTCCCGAGACTGGGGGTGTGGATGGAGGTATGCCAGGCATGCTTGGCTTAACAGGACGTCCGCGAATCCGCCTGAAGTTAAGAAAGGTGCCTAAAGAGAAAGACACCATTTCTTTTCTGCCTCGTCTAACTAAGGATCGCGGCGAGCATCCTTTTCAGAATCGGCTTCTTGATTATTGCCATAAGTTCTTTGGAGGACTCCCCAGTGAGGGCTCAATGAATTCACTCTATCAGTCGCTCGTGAACGAGCGCATCTTGAGTGTCTACAATGACGGCCACCAATTGGAATGGGATATTCTCACACTGACTTGCTCGGACGATGATTGGTTTTGCTGCCCATCTTGTCAGCAGTTGTTCCATATCCCTCTGTTGAGGAATCTCAATCCTGATAAGAGAAAGCATGCATTCAGCTGTCCATCCTACAAATGCAAGGGCAGTCTTCAGACTTGTGTGCCAAAGTCCTTACCCATCAATCATTATCGCAATTTGATTTCACGAAAACCGTTGCCCCTTCGTGCCGAGGAGCATACAGCGCAGTTGGAAACAGAGGATCTCTCCCAGAGAGAGAATCGCTTTAGACGAGGCCAAATCAATCTGCTGAGTTCATCGACCACACTAGAGATGGGCGTCGACATTGGAGAACTTCAGGTTGTGGCCATGCGCAATTTCCCGCCCCATGTCAGCAACTATCAGCAGCGAGCTGGACGAGCTGGTAGGCGCACCGATGGTGTTGCCGTGACGCTGATGTATGGTCAACGACGGCCGCATGATCGGTATTATTTTGATCAACCAAGCCGACTGATTGCCGGCAGCAATCAGGTTCCAAGTCTCGATCCCCATAACTTTGATATTCAGAGTCGGCACATTCGTGCTGAATTATTGGCTCGCTTTCTCCGTGATCGATGTGATCGCGGTGCCGAAAAGGTTCTGATTGGAGAATTCCTTGGCTTTCCTGAGGAACTTTCTCCCGTAGCCGAAGGAATCCAGTCATCACTTCTTCAGGAGTTCACAGAGTGGCTGCATGAGAGGGCAGCCCGCGATCTGATTGACTATTGGATTGTGCTTCTAGAGAGTCAAGCAACCAAGGATACTGTTGTTAATGATTTCTGCAGAAGGCTTCATGTTTTTTGCATTGAGCAACAACGAGACTGGAATGGTCTTGCGGAGATCCTTGATAGTGTCAACCTCGAGTTAACTCAGCTCATAACAAAGACTGACAAGGATAGCAAAAAACGGCGCGACTCCTTGTTAAAACGTCAACCGGCAATCCAGCGTCAAATTCAAAAGATCAACGATCGTCAGCTGCACGAGGAGCTGGCAACGGCCAGCATTCTTCCAATCTATGGGTTTCCCATTGACGTAGTTCAGTTGATGACACAGGAGAATGTCAATTCATTTTCTTACAAAGGCGGGCATCGACTGCAGCGCGATCGAAGGTTAGCGCTCAGTGAGTATTCACCAGGGCAAGACATCGTTGTTGATGATCGAGTACATCGAAGCGTGGGTGTGGTGCGTGTTGGAGATCTTGAAACGAACCACTACTGGTGCTGTAAAACTTGCAATTTCTTTATACGTGAAAGCACTGAGGAGGCTATTGAGCAGCGCCTAGGTGGTGATGGAATCTTCTCTTGCCCAGTTTGTGCAACGGATCTACGGCCAGGTGCAAAGCCTTCAAGGGCCTATAAAGTTCCTCGAGCCTTCACTACCGACTGGGCAGAGGTCCCAAAGGTCACGCCCTTCCGTAAACCAGTTCGCCAGCCCACGTCCCAGGTTTTTCTAGCCCAGGCAGATGATGATTCCGAAACTAAGCGCTATCAGTACTTCCAAATCACTGCGAGTCAAGGGGGCGAGTTCTTCCTCTCCAATCAGGGCTCTTCTAAGTTAGGGCGTTCCGCAGAGAAACTTGGCTTTCCCCTCTGCACCCGCTGTGGTCGTGACTTAACGGAGCAGATCAAGGAAATGCGCAAGAAGAAATCTGCAGACAATGGACGTGCGAATTCTTCAACAGCACTCCCGCATTCCCACCCAATAACTCAGGGTGCCTGTAAAGGTCGCTATGAGTACGTGCATCTTGCGCATCGATTCCGTAGTGATCTGGTCAAAATTCGATTTACGTCAGAGGCTAGACCTCCTGCTTTGCATTCATCGATTCGGAATCTCGAGTCGGGCTCGGGAATCACATCCGAAATGGATGATCAGTCTTCATTCATCAGCGACCAGAGCTCAGGAGGGCTCAGCTTTTGGCGCTCTTTAACGTATGCAATTCTTGCTGCTTCAGCCCAAGTCATTGATGTTCCACGGGCTGAACTTGATGGGCTGTTCCGTCCGGTTGAGAATGAGCCTGGTGTTACCGAACTCGTCCTCTATGACAATGTCGCTTCTGGCGCTGGTCACAGTAAGAAGATCGCCGGTAAGTTTCAAGAGGTTCTAGAGCGCACGCTTAGCCTTGTAAGTTCATGCAGTTGTGGAAGTAGTTGTTACGACTGCTTGCGCACCTACACGAATCAGATCTTCCATGATGATTTGGACCGCCATCTTGTTCGTCGATTTTTGCTGCCCATCGTTGAGCAGTTGAGGCCTGATGATCGGCAGAAGGCGTTTGCACCCCATTCCAGCAGGGTTGATGGCGAGAGAGTCACCTTGCTCTTTGACCGCGCTGTGCGTATGGCTGGTGCAGAAACCATTCTTGGGTTCTCCTCATTCCGCGATCCTTTCAGCCTTGCCTTTCTTGCCAGAGCGATTGACGGTAACCGAACGGGTACACCGGTTACGCTTGTATTACCGAGTCTGCCTCAAAGAGCATCCGATAATTCCACACGCTTGCTGAGAAGACGCTTATCACAGTGGATTGATGAGAATGTACTACTGCTCTATACATCAAAGAATGTGTCTGAAGATAGCTTGTGTTTCAGCTCTACTCAGTCCCATCGCTCTGCCTATCAAGTGCGTACCGGGGAGGACGGAGGCATTGTTGAATGTCTCGAGACGCGCAGCACAGAAGGTGTGCATACCGTTCTAGAGAGACTTCATGGCTGGAGGGACACTGGAAGCTTGGTGGATCTCCAGGAACTCAATGATCCGGATACTCAAATCTTCTTCCCCGAGAGGAAGTGGGGGACCGTCAGCATTGATGAGCTTAGAGCTCGAATTGGTCTTGAGGCCCTCTTAAATGGTCATGTACTTCAGAAAGTTGAGTACACTGACCGATATCTTGACAATCAAGATCTCTATTCAGCAGAGCTATTTGTGGAGCTCTTCAAGGGGCCATGGTTGAATCCCAAGACTCGTATGCGTGTTTCAACTGCGGAGACCAAGGATGAATTCGAAAGGAGAACTGATGCTCGTCGCCTACGGATCCAGCAGGCCCTTGACACGATGCCTCTCGATCAGCCTCCCGAGCTGGTATGGCAGCCCTATGGTCGGACGCCGCATGGGAAGCGCTTGAAGCATGCGAGGGAGCTTTCCATTCACTTAGATGATGGTGATGCTTTTCAGATCCTGTTTGACAAGGGCCTTGACTTCGTTCGGCCTGATCAGGGAGCCTGCCGAGTCCACGAGGATTCTTATGTTGTGATCAACCGTTCACGCTAGTTGTGACCTTGCCGAGCAAAGGTAGGAACGAGAGAATGTCGGATTTTCGACTGAACCATTGGCTCAGTGTCTAGAAGGCCACCGCTCGACACCATTAAACGGTCTTGGCATCCAAAGTCTTTCCCAGGGGCTGCAGGTGTCCTGGCGACTCCAGGCTGACACAAGAACTCGACCACGCTCAGCACTGAAGGTGATCAGATACCTGTACAGGGAGAAGCAAGAGTCATACCCACGCAGAGGCTTACCGCCCCCATGGAGAATGAATTCAATCGTCTGTACGATAGTTAGCCTTGCGAGTCCAGGCTCGACTTCACCTAACCATCGTGCCAGCCAGCTGTAGAAACTGTTGGGTCGACCACATCCTGGCAGAAGGAAGTGCTGCTGCTCTCCAGAGTCAATTGACAACAGTGTGAGCAGGGCATCTTCGGACACGAAGGCTGATGGCAGCGGCAGATAGCCAATGCCACCAAATTATGGATGTGTACCAGTTGGTGCCTGAAACGGACCCGTGCCAGGCTTCGTCTCTCTCAGGCGGCCAGTGGAATCTCAGCCCGCTGACGAATGTCGGCCAGCAGATCACAGATGCGGTCCACTTCCGATTCGGAGAACAGATCTTCCGGTCCAGTGGGTGCCAGATCACGGAATGGGGGGTCGTAGAGGCGAGTGGGGTCCATTACGCCACGGCTCGTGAGTTCATTGATGATCTCGTTGATGAACTGGATCTGAGTTGCGGTGTGAGTGTTCTCGGTGAGGAACTCACTGAAAACTTCCTTGGCAGTGTTGCGATCGAGCCCCACCAGGGAGCGGATAAAGAGCCCGAAACCGTTGCACTCCTCTGCAGCCCGGGCGATCACCTTCTCGCTGCCGATGTCATGGCTGAGGAGAAAGCGTTCGAGTTCCTCAAGATCGGTGGCCGTGAGTGGCTGATTTCGGCGCAGCCGCTGCATGGTGAGATGATCCTGATGGGCCTTGAGGAACTCCCGTGCCCGCAGCCGGAACTGGCGGAACTCATCGCGGCTGATCAGGAGGGTGGGGTCGAGCTCTCGCAACTCCCCGAGTTCATCGGTGAAGCTCGTGTAGATGGGGGAGCGAGCCTGTCGCTCAATCAGGCCCACGAGGCCGCGAAGCTTACGCCTCACCTCCTCCAGCATGGGCACCGTCACGTCCTGCCACCACTCATCGAGCAGCAGATCCTGAATCAGGCCCATCTCGGCGGCCACCATCGGGATTGTGTGCCGTTCCTCCAAGAGAGCAGCTATCGCGCGCACCTGGCCCTGGAGTTTGGCGATGCGTGGATCGCTTCTCAGCAGCGCGATCTGGAGGTTGTAGAGAAGTAGATCGAAACGCCTGGCGTCAGCATCGGTGTCGCCGTCTTCCTCGGCCAGGGCTGAGGGGAGAGGAGCCAGGGTGAAGGACAACTTGGCTAGAGCATCGGCGTTGAGCTGCTCCCAGGCTTCCGGCTGACTGAAGCGCTCCACCAGTTCCAGATGGGGCCGCACCAGGAAATTGTCGCTCGGACAGGCAGCCACATGGCGTCTCAGCCCATTCGCCAGTTCGAAGCGGTGGGCCTTCAGCTCCGCTGACAGCGTCTGCTCCCCCGGGGAAGCCTGTTGATCGAGGTTATCGATCAGGGCCAGGCGAGCCTTGAAGAGCTTCGAGCTGAGGGATTCAGGGGCCGAGCTGCCTCCACTACCCCCCTGGCCAAGGAAGAACTCCAGGTTCTGGCAGCAATCGAAGATCCAGAAGAACTCCTTGTGCTCTCCTGGGCCAAACAGATCAGGGCATAGACGGGTGCCACGACCCACCATCTGCCAGAACTTGGTGCGCGAGCGCACCGGCTTGAAGAACAGCAGGTTGACGATTTCAGGGATGTCGATGCCGGTATCGAGCATGTCGACGGAGATGGCGATGTCGAGGCCGCTGCTTGGATCGGCGAACTCGTCGATCAGGCTCTGGGCGTAGGGCGCGCGGTTGTCGATCACCCGGGCCGCTTTGCCGGCGAGATGGGGGTAGTGATGATCGAAACGCTTCTGGATGAAGATGGCGTGATCGTGGTTGCGGGCAAAGAGGATCGTCTTGCCAATGCGATCACCGTCCGAGCCGCGCATGCCCTTGGTCATCAGCACCTGCAGGCCCTTATCCACGGTGTCGGTGTTGAACAGCCAGGCATTCACGGCACCGGATTCCACTCTGCCGTTGCCGAGCACACCCTCCTCCCAGTCCAGCAGGTCCCACTGGGATTTGTCCTCTTCACTGAGCTCCGCGTAGGTGATGCCGTCGCGGGGAAACTTCAGCGGCACCGTCACGGGCCGGAACGGCACGAGGTAACCGTCTTCCACGGCTTGATCGAGGCCGTATTCATCGGTGGGCAGGCCCACCTCCAGATCAAACAGGTCGTAGGTGTTGCGATCGATATCGTCGCGGGGAGTGGCGGTTAGGCCTGCGAGAAGGGAATCGAAGTAGCTGAAGATGCCGCTGTATTTCTGGTAGACGCTGCGGTGTGCCTCATCCACCACGACCAGATCGAAGTGTCCGACCCCGAAGCGCTTCTCGCCTCGGGAGTCCTCCGCATCAATCAGGTTCATCATCGTGGGATAGGTGCTCAGGAACACGCGCCCCTCACCGCCACGGTTGGAGACAAGATTCACGGGTGAGCAGTCCGGCAGGAAGCGGCGGAAGGCCCGCTCGGCCTGCAGCACCAGGGCATTGCGATCGGCGAGGAAGAGCACCCGTTTCACCCAGTTGCAGCGTATCAACAGATCCGCCAGGGCGATCACGGTGCGGGTCTTGCCGCTGCCGGTGGCCATCACCAGCAGTACCTTGCGCCGACCCCGCTCTAGCGACTCAGAGATAGCTCGGATGGCGCGCTGCTGGTAATAACGCTCCACGATCTGGGGGTCGATGCTGGAGGCTGCCAGTGAGTGACGATTGGCGCGTCGACGAATCAACGTTTCCAGTTCCGCCTTCTTGTAAAAACCCTGCACATCACGGGGCGGATAACGACTGTCATCCCAGAGGCGGTGACGGTAGCCGTTGGAGAGAAAGATCAGTGGCCGCTGGCCGTACTGGGTTTCGAGACAATCGGCATAGAGCTTCGCCTGCTGCTGGCCGAGCATCGGATCCTTGCTGGTGCGTTTGGCCTCAACCAGGGCGAGGGGCTTGGCGTCATCCCCCCAGAGCACGTAATCGACGAAACCGATGCCTTCGGCGTTCGGCATACAGTGGACCTCCACCTCATCGGAGTGGCCTTCCCCGAGTCGCCAGCCCACCTCCTCGAGGTAGTGGTCGATGTAGAGGCGACGTGTCGCGAACTCGGTGAGATCAGCCTCAGGCAGGGCGGCCGCCTGGTTGGCCTTGCGCAGGGCCGTGATCTCCAGTCGAAGTGCTTCCAGCTCCTCGCGGGAGGCGGCGGATTCTTCACGAGCCGCTCGCAGCTGCTGATCCCGTTCGGCCAACTGGGTGGCCAGCACCTCCAGCTGCTCACGGCTCTGGGCCTGCTGCTGTGCTGCCGCCGGTTGGGCTGCAGGCAGAAGCCCCTTGTCGAAGCGAGCACCGCGCACGGCGCCTGGATCACGGCCATAGGTGAGGGCCAACCATCGCAACACCTGGAACAGCTCGGTGGCCGCTAAAACGGATGCGCCCGGTCGGATCGCCTCGGCGCGATGGACGGCGTCATTGCCCAGGTCTTTGAGCAGCTTGAAGCGACCCAGGAGTTGGTCTCCCACGAGCTGCCGGAAGTCTGTGCCGTGAATCAGCTGCGAGAGGGAGGGTTCCCCCCAGGGCCGTTGCAGCTGGCTGTCGTTGGCGTAGACCCATTCCACCAACAGTTCCACGGTGCGGCGGGCGTAGAAGCAGGCGGTGCGGGGATCGCTCAGGGCAAAGCTCTCCACCTTGATGGCCTCGACGTGAAGCTCAGGCCACTGGCTTGCAATGAGGCCGTATTGGGATGGGGAGTTGATCATTGCCGACATCGTGACCACCCCATCACCCGTTGTCATCCAGCTGCCGCTCCAGCGACTGGCGAATCAGGCCGATGGCATAGGGCACCTCGGCGAGGCTGGCCACCCGAACCTCCACGTCCCCATTCCCCCAACGGCCGATGGTGGTGATGTCCCGGGCAATCCCACTGGGGTCATCCAGCTCGGCAAAGGGCATGTTGAGGCTGAGCCGCAAGCTCCTGACTTGCGGCACGATGTCGACAAAGTTCGTCTCGCACTTGTAGGCGATGTAGAGCTTCAGCACCTCCTGGTAGACGTTGGGGTCCAGAGCTCGGATGCCCAGATCGAGGGCATCGAACAGGGCACGAATCTGAGGATTCGCCAGCTGGGGGTGATCGGCCAGGGAGTAGGCCGCAGCAGGGTGGGCAGGTCGGCTCCAGTACTCGGCCAGCTGCGCCTCCGATAGCTCAGGCGCCGCCCACACCGCCAGCGCCCGCTCGGCCAGATGTGCCCCCCGCGCCTGAATCTCTTCCACACCCCAGGACTCGACTTGGCCCAGTCCCTGGTTCAGCTTCAAGGGGCTGCCGGCAAAACCGCCTGCGTGGTTCCGCTTTTCGAGAAAGGGGCGATCGCTCAGCTCAGCGTTGTAGCCGGTGAGGGTGAGGTTGCCGAGGCGATGCAGCCATTCCTCCTGGAGGGCCTTCCAGTTCTCGCCCAGGGCCTGGCGCCAGGGAACGGACAGTTCAGGGTTCTGGGGAAGGATGTGCTCGATCGTGTAGTTGGCAACGGCGATCAGCTCCCTGCGCTGGTGGTTCTCGAGCTTCTGAAGCCAGTAGCTGCAGCTCTTGTTGAACTTGTAGAGATTGCGGAGCTGGATCTCACGACGGAACTCCTCGTCGCTGGGAAAGCGGCGGTAGGAGGGAAGGCTGAGCAGGTGAGCCTTGAAGCCGGGCAGGTAGTGGCCGTTCTCCTTGCGCAGGGAACGGCTGAAGGTGGCGAAGGTCTTCTGCTGGGAGTTGGAGGGAATCGCGCAGACGGCCCGCCGGAACACATACGACTCCAAGAGCTGCAGGGCCTCAAGGAACTCGCCATGGCTGAGCAAGCCGGCTTCATGGTCGGCGTAGAGCTCCAGCAGGAGGGGGTTCACCACGCTGACCTTGAGCTCCCGCAGGTTGAAAAACGCCTGGTGGAGGGCGGGATCAGGCTCCTTGCCGAGCACGATGCGGCAGTATCGCCTCGCCACGGCGTGCACGTCCTTCAGCAGCGATTCGGTGCCTGCCTGCTCGATCTCCGGCCGGCGGGCGTAGGCCTTGAAGGTGTCGTACACCTGATTGAGCAGTGGCACTTCCCCGGTTTGCAGGGTGAGGAAATCGCGCATGAAGGCGCTGAATTCGTTGCCGCTGTAGGCCTCCTGACCAAAGAGCAGCTCCATCGGCCGCCAGTGGAGGGTGTAAAGCTGCTCCTGCAGCTCGGGCGGCTGGCCCATCAGCACGAAGTTGCGGATCAGATCGGCCTGGGAGAGCTCCCGGCCGGTGGAGTTCATGCTCTCGAAGATCAGCTGGGGATTGTCCTGATCGCGGGCGAGGGCCACATCCACCACAAGCAACTTGCTGATGCCACGGCACACCATGGCGAGATCGGTGCTGGGCTGACGCAACTGCTCCAGGAAGAACTGATGATTGGCCTGGATGCGGATCGAGGGTTCGGATGGTGGTGCAGCGGCTGTTGTATCCACCAACGCCATCAGGGTGACGCGGTCGGTATCTGAGAGCAGCAGCTTGAAGCGCTTGTCGCCTTTCTGCAGCCGATTGATCAGGTAGTACTCGCGGATCATCGCCGGGGCAAAGCCTTCGATCGGTTCCTGCTGATCTTCCGGCAGAGCTTCCAGCACCTCGGCCAGGGCGGTGAGTAGCAGGGTGATGGTGGTGAGCCGCTGCTGGCCGTCGATCACCAACTTGGGAGCCTGAACGGCCAGGTTGCCGAGTCCTTCATCGATGTGCACCACCGAGCCAATGAAGTGCACGCCGATGGCCTCCGTGGAACCCGTGCGGAGGAGATCAGCCCAGAGCTGCTGGCATTCCTTCTCCGTCCAGGAATAGGTGCGCTGGTAGATCGGGATGATGAACTGGGAGACAGCGCCCTGGATCTGGAGGAGTTTGGCTTCGGTGGCTTTCATGCTCTGCCGTCACCAGAAAGTTGCGCCGCAAGGCAGTTTGCCACTTCGGATATTGATCTTTCTGAGAGTCGCGAACTGTTGTCCACACGCTTAACAGCTCTGAGCTCATTCGAAAAACTCCCCTGCTCTTCAATCGACGGCACGGGTATCGTTACTGCCTCTAGCCCCTGCCTTGTGATCTGAGGCTGAGCCGATCCAGATATTACATCATGCATGCCCCGAAGTCGCAGCACCCATGCGAGATACTCAGTGGTGATTAGTCTGTAGTCTGGGTCGTCCATGGCCATCGAATTGCCTGTCACATAGCAGTCGGGAGGAGAGATATTGACTGTGCCGCAGGTGGCTCCACGGCATGTCACCAGCACGGTTGGATGCGGGTGATTGAACCTGTCAAAGTATCCGATTAACCCATTTGCACCAAATACTGGGTAGCCGCTGTCTTTGAGCTGCTTCGAAGAGATTGTCGGCCATTGCTTGGGATTGCAAATTTCGACTAACCTATAGAGAGGGAGCTCATACGGATTTTCTGAAGGCAAGCCAAAGCGGCGCATGAAAAGAGATCTTCCGAGCGCCGATAGCAAATCAGCCCGCTGGGCGGCTTTTCCCTTAATGTCTTGAGCCCTATCCAGAATCACCGCGATGCGCTGCTGCTCCTCCAGTGGGGGAAGCGGGATTTTGATCTTGGCGACATACTTCGGGCGAGCTCTGAGAAGGGATCCGCCTACGCCAGACACCGTCTGCATAAATTGACGATGAAAGCCATCAGATAGCAAAAAGTGACGGAGGTATCGGGCATCTGCCTCATTGTTGCTAAAGACAATCCATTCGCTTGATGCAATCTGTCTTGAACCCGCTGATTTTTCGACAACCCAGGCTCGGCGGATGTGGGGAACAATTTTTGAAAGAAGAACGTCACCTGGTTGTACGACTTGCTTTGTGGATCCAATTTCACCGCCCAAAGCAATCTCTGGGGAATTCCTGTCGTAAGCAGGGATGCTGAGCAGCTCAAATGCCTCGCTTGGATAGTCGGCTGGGTTGATCGAGCTCCTGCCCTCCTTGGGCATTAGTTCTCCAAGTTCAATCTCGCGAGAATTATTCATCGCAACATCCCCTCCAGCTCCTCAATCCCCTGCAGGATCTCCTGCTCGATCGCCCGCAACTCGGCAAGAATCTCCAGCGGCGGACGATGCTCCACCTCCTCGTGCACCAGCTCCTTGTAGCGGTTGAGGCTGAGGTCGTAGCCCTGCTCGGCGATCTCCGCTTTGGGCACGCAGAAGCTCTGGGCGGTGCGTTCGCGCTGCCGCTCTGAATTCTCGCGTTGGCGCCAGCGGTTCAGACAGTCGGGCAGGTTGTTCTTCTCGTGCTCGTCTTCGGCCAGGGGTTCTTTCGGAGCGGGCCCGAGCTTCTCCAACGGCAGCAGCGGGTTGCGCTTGTCGTCGAGGCTCCAGCCGTCGGCGGTCATGTCGTAGAACCACACCTGATCGGTGCCGCCCCGGCCGGTTTTGGTGAACAGCAGAATCGCCGTGCTCACGCCCGCATAGGGGCGGAACACCCCACTCGGCAACGACACCACACCTTCCAGGAAGTGGTCGTCCACCAGGGTGCGGCGGAGTTCCTTGTGGGCCTTGCTGGAGCCGAACAACACCCCATCGGGCACGATCACCGCCGCCCGGCCGCCGGGCTTGAGCAGCTGCAGGAACAGCGCCATGAACAGCAGCTCTGTTTTCTTGGTCTTCACCACCCGCTGCAATCGGGCACTGGTGCTTTCGATGTCCAACGACCCCGCGAAGGGCGGATTGGCCAGGATCAACGAGTAGCGGTTTTCTTCGGCGGCGGTGTCTTCCGAGAGCGAATCGCGATAGCGCACATCGGGGTTCTCCACCCCGTGCAGCAGCATGTTCATCGCACCGATGCGCAGCATCGTGTTGTCGAAATCAAAGCCATGGAACAGGCCATGGTTGAAGTGCTCCCGTAGCTGGGGATCACTGAAGAGATCCGGGTTGTGCTCCCTGAGGTATTCGCCCACCGCCACCGGAAAGCCGCAGGTGCCGCAGGCAGGATCGGCCATCACATCGGTGGGCACCGGCTCGGTCATCGCCACCATCAGCTCGATGATGTGGCGCGGTGTGCGGAACTGGCCGTTGGTGCCGGCAGTGGCCAGCTTGCCGAGCATGTATTCGTAGATGTCGCCCTTGGTGTCGCGGTCGGCCATCGGCACCGCGTCGAGCAGATCCACCACCTTGGCCAGCAGCGCCGGCGTGGGAATCGTGAAGCGTGCATCCTTCATGTGGCCGGCATAGGCCGAGCCATCACCGCCGAGTTCGCGCAGGAACGGGAACAGGCTTTCGCCCACCAGCGCAAACATCTCAGCGGCGGCCAGATGCTTGAAGCGGCTCCAGCGCAGCTGTTCGTAGGGGCGATCGCGCCCATCCACACCCTCTGGGAAAAGCCGCCGCGCCATCGGTTGGCCGGTGCGTTGGGCCTTGCGCTCCTCCAGGGTTTCCAGCTCATCGAGCCGCCGGATGAACAGCAGGTAGGTGAGCTGCTCCAGCACCTCCAGCGGGTTGGCGATGCCGCCGCTCCAGAAGGCATTCCAGATGGAATCGATCTGGTTGCGCAGTTCACCGGTGAGCACCGAGGCGGCGGTGGTGCCGGGGGCGATCGAGGGTTGGGCGCCGGCAGCGGCGGCGCCATTGCTGTTGCGGCGGCTGCGGCCGTTGCTTGATGCGGCAGCAGCTTTGGGCGGTGGTTCCACCCCGGCCAGGCGCAACCCGCCGCCGGGCCCCTTCACTTTCACCGCAGCCCCCATGGCCACCAGATGATCCTTGGCGGCATCGAACTCCTCGGCGGTGAAGGGTTCCTCCGCCTCCTGAGCCAGGGCTGCCCGCAGTTGGTCATTGCTGAGCCGGCTGCCGTCCTCGGGGATCAAGGCCAGCAGGGCATCGGTGAGGTCGGTGCGGGGGGGCATGGGGGCAGAACGCTGAAAGCGAGTTGTGGAGAGGCTGTTCTGCGACGCCGCAGTCTGGCACTCCCTTTTGGATCAGCCCAGTGTGGGGCTGAGGGCGTGGCCTTGGTCGGAGGTTCGTGCGAACGACCAGAAACAGCTGGGCCCCGCAGGTGAGACTTTCTTCTTTGGTCTCTTCCCGGCCTCCTCTCGTCGTTCGCACGTAGATCTGCGATTGCTCCCGAAGTTGGGCGGAGCATGACCTCATCAACTGCTTCGTCTCCCATGGTTCCCCTCATCCTTCGTGCGCTGCACGGCCAGGTCCATCGCTTCACCGGCGTTGTCGACCGCTTCGGATCATTCCCACTGGGTGGGGAAGTGATCCATACCGTCTGCATTCGCGAGCTCCAACACGCCCGCAGCGAACAACCGGTCAAACCCGACCACTGGTGGTTCCGATTGCGGGAACCCTGGGCCCAGGCCAGTGTTCAACTGGGTGACACGGTGTTGTTCACCGCCAAGGTGCAGCTCTGCACCAAAGGCTGGGACGAGATCGCCATCGAACCCGCCGTACCCGTTCGCCGGCAACGGCAGGTGGTCGGACTGGGCGGTCGGATCCGTGACGTGGTCGTCACCCGCCGCGCTCAGCGCCACAGCGTGGTGATGGACGACTTGGAGGAGGCAGTCCGCCTAAAGGCCCAGCAACTCGTGGAAGCAGAAGATCGGGCACGACTGCTGGAGCAGCACCGTGATGCCCTGCTGAGAGACCTGGCGGCCCTGCAGAAGCGGCTGCAGCAGGCCAACATCCGTTGCCGGGTCCTTGATCCCAAGTCGGCCAAGGCTCTGCATGTTCCTCTGCGCTGCTCTGCAGGAGGGCGCCAGCACCGCGGCTTCGCGGTCCTCTCCGCTTGATCATCAGCGTCCCGTCAGCGACGGGATATCGATCTGTTCTTCGCAGGAACCACTTGATTGCTGAAGTGCGGCCTATCAAGCTGGCGCCCATGAGTCTTCCCCAGCGCTGCCATCTGCTGATCGGCCCTCCCGCCAGTGGCAAAACCACCCTGGCCCATCAGCTGGCGCCCCTGCTCACAGCGCCGGGTGAGCCACCCGCCGTGGTGCTCTCCACCGACCTGATCCGCCAGGAGATCTTCGGTGATGCGGCGGTGCAGGGGCCCTGGTCAACGATCCGTGAGCAACTGGTGAGCCGTCTTCAAGAGGAAGTGGCAGCGGGCCATCCGGTGATCATCGATGCCACTCATGCCAGGCGGCCCTGGCGATTGGCCTTCACCCAGGATCTCGAGCTTCCGAAGCCGGTGGAGTGGATCGGCTGGTGGCTCTTCACCCCCCTGGCCACCTGTCTGGAGTGGAATCAGCGGCGACCGCGCCTCGTGCCCGAGCCCGTGATCAAGGAACTGGCGGCGGCCCTGGCCGATCCGAACTTCGGGCCCAGCCGCGCCGAGGGCTTTGCCGCCGTGGTGACGCTGGTGCCGACCCACCACGACGCACTGGAGCCTGTGCTGCGTGAGGAGCTGGACCGTCTCGACCTCCGCATCCGCTCCGCCGCCAACCGGGAGAAACGGATCGAGCTGCATGGCTATTCCCGCCTGCTGGATCTCGAACGCCTGCTCTACCTGCTTCGCCTGCTGAGCTGCTTCCCCGATCTGGCCGCCAAGGATCCCGTCACCGCCGCCGACCTGGAGGCAATCGTTTCCCCACTGCCCGAAGGCGACGTGGCCGATCGAGCTGCCGCCTTTTTGCAACGGCTGCACGGCGATTGCTATGGCGATCCAGCGGCCCTCCGCGCCGATCTGGCCTGGCTGGAGCAGCAGGGGTTCACCTCCGCCCAACCCGTCGCCGCCCCAATCCAACTCGCGCCGTTGGGGTCGCTGGTCTCGTCTGGGGAACGTTCAGCGCTGCCCACGCCGGGAGGGGTGAACGGCGGTCACCCTCCACTGGGGGATGCTCAGGTCTTCATTCGGGATTTCAGCCTGCTGCGCCATGTGTTGCAGCACCCGTTCGATCGGGAGCGCGGAAGCGATCTACCCGCCCACCTGATCGCAGCGATGGAGGAGATCCCTGGGGCGTACTTGCCCGGAGAGGCCGCCACCCTGCGCAAAGACCTGGAAAAGCTGCTTACGCCCTATGGCTTTCGCTCTCGCAACGACAACGTCCGCCACGGCTACGCCCTGGGCACGGCCCTGCTCTCAGCGCCCCGCCTGAGGGAGATCCATGGGGTGGTGAGCCAGGCCGCCGCTCGGCTCGGCGATCCATCGGCGCAGGACCTGCTCGCTGAGCTGGAGGCGCGTCTGCGCTGGGGCGGCATCAACCCCGATACCTCCGCACCAGTGCGCACCTACCCCACCACTCAGTGGTGGATGCAACCCTTGTACGACAGGATTCGCTGGCCGCCGAGCGCCACTCCTACCAGCAGGCGGAGGCGATCGAAACGGCGATCCTCGAGCACCGGCGCGTGGTGCTGGAGCGGTTCTCCTCGGTCGCCAGCTTCCCAGGAAGTCCATCAGGCGAGCTGCGGGTCTGGCCGCTCCAGCTGGTTTTCCACAACATCGGCTGGTATCTCCTCTATGAAGAAGATGCCGTCGCCCAGCCGCAGGGCTTGATCCGCACCGAGCGGCTGGATCGCCTGGCCCTGCGCCGAAGTGAGAGCCGCAACCGCCGCAGCGATGCCGTCCATCAGCAGGCCGTCGAGCGGGCCAAGCAACTACTGCACCTCAGAGCTGGCATCTACTGCGGTGACGACCTCAGCGAGCAGCTGGCCCTCACCAGTGCCTCAGCGAAAGCACAGGCCCAACACCTCGTGACCCTGCGCTTCTCCTGTGAGGCCTGGGCCTTTGCCTTCATCCGCGAGGGCGTGCAGCGCTTCCCGATGGAGCACACCCGCTTCTCAAAGCCCCTCCCCGGCGACAACTGGTGGCGCCACCCAAAAGCCCCCCATGTTCTGGAGCCGAACCCCGCCGCTGACAGCCACCCCTACCCGGTGGAATTGGATCTACCGGCCTGGACGGTCCGGCGAGATGTGGACATGCGCAATTGGTTGCTGGGGTTTGTCGGCGGCATCCGCATTGAGGCGCCGGAAACTATGCGCGACGAACACCAGGCCAAGGCCAGAGCCATCCTCGATGCTTACGGTCATTCAGAAGAATGAAGCCAGGCCGTCCACGAGAAGGCGGAGGCACCAGCCTTGACCTAATTCCCCCATCGGGTTCGCCGCGATTGATCGGCTGATTCTTCGCACGTGATCAGGCGTTCGTTTGGCGAGCGATCGGAAGAATGGAGCAACAGCAACTCAGTAGTCACTGCCCGGCCATGAACCTTCTTGCCGAGCAGCTCCGCCATCCTGACGACTGAAGCCATGTCCTTTCGCTTCCGCCGCAGCGCCCGCATCGGCCCCCTGCGCTTCAACTTCGGCAAGAGCGGCCTGAGCTCGATTTCGCTTGGGGGTCGGGGGGCATCCTTCAACATCCCGGTAGCCCGGTCCGGTGGCCCCCGCACCACCGTGGGCCTACCCGGCACAGGGCTGAGCTGGAGCGTCGAGCACAACCCTGATGCAAATCAACCGGCCCCGGCGCAGCTCCCGGCTGGCCCGGCGGAGGGCCTGCCCAACAGCCGCCGCTTCAGGCCCGGCCAGCTTGACGCCTTCAAGCAGGGCTGCCTGGGCGTGCTGCAGGAGCAGCTGTTCGCGTCCGGATCCCAAGGCCAGCTCATCTGGGAGCTGAACCTGATCACCCGGCTGCTGGCGGATCCCTCCCTTGGCAGCCGGACCCAAGGTCTGCTGGCCACGATCGAAACGCCAGAAGCGATGGAGGCCTACCTGCTCCGCGCCCAAAGCCAGGACGACGCCAAACGTCGGGCCCATCGCTGCGTGGAGGCAGCCCAGGAAGCAGCACGGCTGGTGAACGCCCGGGGCTGGTTGAAGGCTTAGGCAGCCGGGAGGCTCAGCACATCAGACGCTCCCGCAGGAACTGATCGCCCACGGCCACCGCCGTGGCCCAGTTCTCCGCCTCGGAGAGACCGGAGCTGTGGGTGGGCTTGAAGCTGTGGTCGCCGCTGGGGATCCAGCGCAGCTGCACCTGGGGCGAGAGGCGGTAGGTCTCCACCTCCTCCCGTCGCCCGAAGCTGTCCCGCTCTCCCTGCAGGATCAGGGTTGGCGTCTGCAGTGAAGCCAGGTGTTCGGTGCGCAGCTGCAGCGGCATGCCGGGCGGGTGGAAGGGGTAGCCAAGGCACAGACAACCGCGCACCCCATCGCTGGCGGCCAGCTCATCGATCAGCAGGCTGGCCACCCGACCACCCATCGACTTGCCGCCGATGAACACCGGTCGGCCCGGCTGTCCCGTCTTCTCCAGCCGCACCTGCTGGCGGAACGCCTCCTGCAACACCGGCATCCGGTGGGCCAACTGGCGGCGGCCTGTTACGCGCATGCGGGCCATGTAGGCAAACGCAAAGCGCACCACCCGCCTGCCCGACGCAGCCAGTCCGCTGGCGATGGCCGCCATGAACGGGCTGTCTATCGGTGCGCCGGCCCCATGGGCCAGCAGCACGGTGGCCGGCGCGTCGTCGGGGCCATCAATCAACCGCGGCGCGGAGTTGGGTGCCTCATCCGTCATGGGCTGATCCGCCCCGGTGCGTCTCCGGCCGCTCTAGATACCCCGCCGCCCACACCGCTGGGGCAATCCCGTGGGGCACGATCCGTCGGTAGGCCTCACTGGCGAGGATCTCCTTCACGGCCTCCCCGAGCAACTCGTTGGAGCGGCTGGCGGGCAACCGGTGGCTGAGGATCTGGTGGATCCGCAGCAAGTACCAGGCGGAGCCATCGAGCCCCGCCTTGTATCGATCCCAGCTGGCGGGGTCGCGGCGGCCATCGAGCACCTGATCGCGGGCGTTATGGGCCTTGTCGGCCACCGTCACCAGCAGCGAGGACTCGCTCTTGTGCTCCAGCGAGGCCACATAACGGGTCTTGCGCACCAGCCAAGGTTCTTTGCCTGCGCCGGTCAGTCCCTCGGCGGTGTCGGTGCAGTCCACCACGATGCCGGCCACCTTTTCCCCAAAGCGTTCGGCGATCGAGGCGTGGCTCTGGCCGGCATCCTCGATCGAGTCGTGCAGCAGACCGGCGATCGCCTGATCTTCCGTGCCCCCGTCCTCCCACACCAGACCGCTCACGGCGATCAGGTGGGAGATGTAGGGGACTGGCTTGCCTTTTCGGCGCTGGTATCGGTGCAGTTGGGCGGCCCAGCTCAGGGCATCGACATAGCGCTCGCGATGGGCCAGATCAGAGGGCGTCATCGTTTTGCTGTTCGGGGATAAATGATCGTTGATCGCGGTTGCTCTGTTCGCCTTCCCGTTACTGAACCCGGAAGGTCACGGCCATCACAGCGGTGATGTCCTTATCGATCGTGCTGGTGTCGTAGGTGCCTGTGTCGCTGGTCTCAGTGGAGTTCGGCGCCGTGATCTGAAACGAGCCTGTGTCTGCATTGGTGATTGCACCAATCCTGGCGCCTGCCTCCTGGGCAATTGCCTTGGCACGTTGACGTGCGTCGTGGGTCGCCTTGGCCAACATGTCCACCCGCTTTTCCGCCAGCTTGGTGAAGGTAAAGGCTGGTTCGTTGATCGTCAGTGGTATGCCTTGGCCCACCAGGGCGCCGATGCGACCGGAGATTTGCTGGATCTTGGCCACATCCCAGCTGCCGATCAACACAGCCTGCTTCGTGGTCCACACTGTGGAGCGCAGCTCACCGGTGCGGGGATCGCGCACCTCCTCCTTCTCGGACTGCGCCGAATCGAGCTCGAGTTCATCGGCCTCGATTCCCTGGGCTCTGAGGAAGGCCACGGTCTTCTGTACCGACGGCTGTAGGCCCTCGTACGAGTCACGCTGGCTGGGGCCGCTGTAGCTCACCAGGACCGACCAGTCGACGTAGTCGCTGCGGATCCGCTCGGTGCTGGCGCCAGTCACAGTGATCGTGTCGTTGGCGTTGCGGAGGCCCTTCACCAGCACCCCAGTGGCGCTGGTGAGGCCCAACCCAAGCACCGCCATGGCGAACACCAATGGCGGCGTGCTGCGCAGCAGCGACTTGGTGTGGTGGCACAAACGCCGGAACTGCTCGCGCCGGGGGATCAGACGGTTGAGGAATCCAGCCATGGGTGCATTGCGGTATTCCTCCAGCGTCGCTGAACCCCATGCACACCGCCGTCCATCTTCTGCGAATCACCAGCTCGTCGTTCGCACAAATCCTCTACTCGTGCTGATCCGAGGTCGCAACACTGGGTCCATCCACACCAACCGCCATGACCCGCATCACCATCGAATGGCAGAACCAATTCGGCCGCTGGCAGCACTACACCTCAAGCCACCACGAGCCCAGCGCTTATCGCACTGCCCAGCAGCGAGCCCGCTCCACCGGCAAGCGCTACCGCCTGGTGGATGATGAGGGACGAGTGCTCGACATTGTTGAGCCATGAGGGGCTAGTGCCCCGGCAGCGGCCGATCACCACCTGCCCGGCCTCCGGTTCCCAGTGGAAGTGGAGGCGCAGTGTGCGGCTTATTGAACCCGAACGCCGATCTTGAGGAGCTGCCACATCCCCAGCTCCTGGCCCATGTAGAGGAAGGTGCGTGGCCGCCGAGCCATGGGGTTGTTTTCAATCGTCTCGGATTCCCTGGGGCATGACTCCCAGCGACAACCTTGCCGGCGATCCGATCAGGGGCCCCTTCAGTTTCGGCGCGCGGAAGATTGTGGCTAGCAGCCAGAGCTGCTAGAACAGCTGTTCGCCAAGTTCGAAACCTCTCTCCGCATCGGCTGAGGTCTAGGCACTGTCGTGCACCAGCAGGTGGGCGGGCCAGAGCTCCTCGCTCACGAGTTCCGGACAGTCCCGAGACTTGAGGCGCTGGAGACTGGCCATGGCCCGCAGTCCGTTCCAGCAGCGCTCAGCCTGAGCCTGCTGCTCATTCTCACCGTCCTGGCTGCTCCACGGCAGGTAGCTGCCTGGATCCGTTGAGGAAGGCCCGGCCGCCTCCAGGTAGTCAATGTCCAGCCTCAGGCGTTCGAGTGCGCTCCCCCGGGTGCTCTCGCAGGGCTCACCGAAGTGGCTGCGGATCCAGAGTTCTCCCTCGGCGCGGTCCTCCGGCACCAGGCCGTCCCCCTCGGTGAGGCTCAGATACCAGGGTTAGTGAAGACCGTGCGGGTTGGAGTAGCGGTGGCGACGAGGAGGGAGAGGAGAGTAGATCGGGGGGTAGAGGAACTCATTCCAGATCAACGCTCTCCAGCAGCATCCGGCTGCGGTAAAGACGGTCGGCATCCACCGCCCAGCTGATGATCTGAGTGTGTTTGGCGTCGTCGTCGCTCTTCATCTCGACGACCACCTCATCGTGGAAGCCCTCAAGCTGCCGCACCAAGGTGAGCGCAATCTGCTGATCCTCAGCGGCGGTGGTATCGAGCTTTTCAATCAGATCCAGCACCTCCTGCACCTTGGCGCTCTGCTGTCGCGCGGGCTTTTCAGGGCGCTCCGGGTTGTTTGCTTGCATGGCCATCAACTCCTGGGGACTGTTAGGGATGCCGGTACCAACCGGCGCGGCGGCATGGTCAGCGCCCATCTCGGGATGGACGCCGGCACTGGGATCAAGGGGCTGGCCGCGCTGGAAGCGGTAACGGCCGCGGGGCTGGCTGGGCGGGTTGGGCTGGTGATCGGGCTTGGCGTCCTTCGGCTTGGTCATGGCACCTCGTTCGTCTTTCGATGCTCCTACCTTCGCGGCAATTCGCCGAAGGTGATGGCCTCCTACTGCGAAGGACGACTGGAGAAACGACCTCCCATGCGCTCACAACGTCAGAGGCTGGGGGCTTTGGCGTAGAGATCCACCACCGCCCGGGACTGTTGCAGGTGCAGCGCCCGCAGCTCGCTGGGCTGCTCGATGCGGAGGCCGGCGCCCCAACGGAACAGCCAGTTGCGCAGGTCCCAGTCCTGCTCAAGTGTCCAGCGGGGCAGGCGGATCTCCACCGGATAGGGATGGCTGTCGCTGGCGGGATTGGGTGTGAGGGTGTCGCGCGGACGAGCGGCGCCGAGCCCATCGCCGGCGATGGGTCTGGAGTAGGCGGTGTGCTCCGGCGGGAAGCGGTGGGGTTCTTCGCGGATCAGCCGGAACACCGCCGGCGCGCAGGAATAGCGCAGCAGGCCCCAGGGGGGCTGAGGCTTCCGGCCGGTTGACGGCTGCATTACCGCCAGCTGGTCGTCGATCGCGTCGCCGAAATAGATGCCACCACAAACGTGCAACAGCCGTTGCATCCGCTCCAGTGCCATGGCGTGCTGGGCCTCGGCGCCACGGCGGGTGTTGCCGTCTTCGTTGAGCAGCACGAGCCGATCCACACGCAGAGTACGGATCAGCCCCGTCTGCCGGCCGATCGTTGCTGTTTCGAAGGCCAGATACCAGCTGATGTTGTGGAAGAGCAGCTGCACGGGCCAGGCGCGGAGACGATCGTCATCCACCCGTTTGCGCTGCTGCTCGCTCATGGCATCGGGCAGGTGGCGAAGCCAGACGCGGCGGCGGTCGCGGATCGCCCGCTCCACCCGCGCAACTTGCTCCGGGCTGGCCAGGGTTCCAGTGACTTCCGCTGTTATCGACCGGTGGGCCAATGCGCGCTTGGGCTGGTGCCGGCGGCCGGGGCTGCCATCAGCATGGAGGAGGCCGGCCCGCTGCAGGCGATCTTCCAGAGTGAGCAGTAACGGCTTTTGCGACTGATCGCTGAGACGATCGATCGAGGCCTTGAGCTGGGCGTGAACCTCCAGCAGCTGGTCGGCGGAGAGCAGAGCGGTACCGATCGCATATCCATGGCGACGGCTATGTGGGCGGCCTCTCACCTGCGGCATGAAGCCGTAGGGGTTGAGCACATGCTCGACGTCGTAGCGGAGCACGGCCACCTGATCGGCCGCGTAACCACCCTCAATGCCCGCGAGGCGCCCGATCAGGTGGCGGTAGAGGGGGCTGAATTCATGGCTGCCGCGACGTGCTCGCTTCTGGCGCGGCGTGCGGCATCCAGACGGCTTCTGCTCGGCCTCGGTCTCGGGCCCATCGAAGGGGTCCTTGAGGATGTGTCGCAGCATGGTGAAGACCCGCCGGAAGGTCTGGCAGTCAGCCAGGGCGGGATAACCGCCGTTCAGGCTGCTACCGGTCGCCGCCCCCTCGGCTCCGAGCTCAATCGGCTGGTCGCCCTGCCAGTCGAGCTGGAGGAAGCCGTTGGCCTGTAGCCAGGCAAGATCGCTGCGGATCGTGGCCCCATCGGCGTAGCCGTCGCTGTTGCCGCCGTGCACTTCCTTCCACCTGGCCAGATAGGCGGCAGCCCGCTCAGCCAGGTCGCCCTGGGGAGGTGGGTTGCAGATCTGGATCAGGTCGGCGGCGGTACCCGCATCGCTCTCATCGAGGCCGTTGAAACTAGTGGGTAGGCGGATCAGGAACAGCAGCCGCTCCAGATCCAGCAGCCGTGAATAGCGGTGCAGCTGGGCCGCGACAGCGCGCTGGCGGTTGCAGGCGTTGCGGATGCGGCCATCGAGGGAAGCCAGCCGGCCAATTAGGTCGGCGTCGCTGGTGCCCTCGCCAGCAGAGGGGTTGAGGGCAACGATCACCGCAAACCCCTCCGCGCGATCCGGTCTGAAGAAGCGGTGGTTAAGGCTGGGGTGGAACTCCTCAATCACCGCCTCGGGTACGGGCCGATTGCGGCGCAAGGCCCATGCATTTCACTGCTCCAGCGGGGTGGTGAGCCACCAGGCGATCCACTCCACCGGCCGGGGCAGTTGCAGCTGTTGGGTGTAGAGCAGCCGCCAGGGTCTACGGGCGTGGGTGGCATCGATGATGACCGGCTGGCCGGCCGCTACGGCCTCCTGCAGACGCTGGAGCAACAGGGCGCGGATTTCTTCCCAAGGCCCCTGAACGGCCGCATCGCCGAACAACTCGGCGCGGATCACATCGGTGGAGAGCACGAGTGCCGGCTCACCCGACTCCCCCTGCAGCAGGGGCGCCAGCAGGGTGGCGAGGGTGGTCTTGCCACTGCCTAGTGGGCCGATCAGCAGGTGACAGCGCAGGGTGCTGGAGGTCATGGATTCATCTTGAAACGACGTCCGGGCCATGGCCCTCGTCTCCTGCGAAGCATGGGTCCCAGGATTCAGTGCAGGCTGGTTCTGATGCCAGCGCGATCTCAGGGGCATCAATGCAGGCCAGCCGGATCGTGATCTTGCGGCCCTGGGCACGCACGCGAATGGTGTCGCCATCACTGATCGAAAGCACCGTGGCGCGGCTATCTGTCCCAGCCATGGCAGCCGGGGCCATCGCCACCACAAGCAGCAGGCCCCCGAACAGCAGCAGTAGGCGACGCATCGGCAAAGCCTGGCAGTGCTTCAACTCATGGCACCAACCTTGCTTCAGCCGGACAACGGCCCATCGTGGTGTGAAACCATCAGTTAGAAGACGGTCCGCGACGGGTCGCCATCCTGATGTCCGGCCAACCATCGCTTGGAGCCTCTGGGTGATGGGCTGGAGCACACACACCACGAGGAGCACCGCGTTGTCACTTGAGGATCGCGACGAAGAACTTCTGGCCCTGCTGGACGGGCCCTTCAAGCGGGTGCGGGATGACAACCACGTAGATCCCCACTCCATCCTTGTGTGGGACAGCAGCCGAATCCCTGTGATCGAAGCTGTGGGGATCCTTGAACTGCTTGGCCGGTATCCCTGCGGTGGACACGGATCCCAATGGGCCGCCTCAGATCTGCTGGAGATCCTGCTCGACAAGCGCAACCAGTACCGCAAGAGCATCGCTTCCCATGACATTTCTGATGACGACCCTGAGATCACCCCGGCCTGCGGAACCGTGGTGCTTATCGCGAGCGATGACCCGAGTCGCGGCCATCGCTGGGTCGCCATCAACGCCCTGATTGAACCAGGGGAATGAACATGGAGGCATCTCGCTCCTCAGGCACGGTCCGCTACTTTTGCAAGCCGACGTCACGTCACGCCGATCAGCTCAACGCCGCCTCTCCAAGCAAGAGCGCCTAGCGCAGCTGCCCCTCACTCCTCATCGTCAGTCTCACCAGCGAGAATCAGCCGGATCTGCTAGCGACCCAGCTTGATCGCGAACTCATCGCAGGGCCTTAGATTGAGCATAGCGGTATTGACCCTGCCCACCAGCAGGTTGCCGTTGTCCTGCACCGTGGCCACGTAGCACAGGCTACGGCCTGGTTTCCCTTTGCCATTGCCGCCCCACTCTCCGAGGCTGACGCCTTTGGCTTCCAGCAGCGCCTCATAGAAGCGGTGACATCTAGCCATTCGCCGCCGTCCTTCTTGGTGCTCACATTGCCAGCGGCTCGCACAAGATCGGACTTGGAGGCATAACCCAGCTCCTTGGATTTGGCAAGCAGTACCCCCCGCGTTCAGGGAAGATGTCACCTCTCTGATCCGCAGACCCGGGAGCTTGATTGAGAGGATCAATGCGTCGTTACAGCGAAGCCGCCATAGCTGATGTGCGCAGCTGGGTGAGCCCGCCGCAGAGGCAGAGCGTGTCAACGACGCTGATCGAGAGCACCGTGGCGGTAGGAGGCCGCTGGGCCTGCGCCATGGCCTCGGAAAATCCGTTGCCCCACCCAGCGATGACAGCAGCGGCACCGATCAGGAGCCACCTGATCACTCGCTGAGCACAGGTTCGATCCGCGCTAGAAGCGCAGATAGTTGCACGAACAAGGCATCAGGGCCCTTTGCTTCATCAGAGGGGGATCGCATCCCGCTCAGCAGAGGTCAAAGCGGTTGGTTTGATATTGCACCGGCGAATCAGATCGACTCTAAAGCTCAGGCTGTCATCTAGAGCATGCGCCACGGCGATATGATCCAGCAGACCGGCACGCGAAGGCATATCCACAAGTAGATCCAGATCACGGCCGGGGCCAGCCTCGTAACGGGCGACGGATCAACCCCGCAAGGCTGATGGCGCCACAGGTACTAGCGATCTCCCTAATCCTTGAAGACTGAGTAAGCAGGTCTTCGAGGCGCATGGCAGACGAAAGCCAAAGATATCCTATAAGAAGCGGCTCTGATAGTCATGGCACCAAGGCATTGCCCGTAATGGATGACATTATCGAGTCTCACGTGCCAAGGCCCCGAAACAAGAAGAGATATGTTCAGCATTCCTTAGATGCTATTGACCGATTTCGTCCTTGATCTTTTGAACTAACAACAATTCTCTTTGATCTCGGAATGCCTTGAAGTCTGACAACTTTAATGATATGTCGGGAATCAGGTGATTTCGATAAAATGCATCCCTATTGGAGTTTCTGGTTTGCTCATCCACCCATTCCTCTAGCGACTTGTGCTGCTTTGACATATTCTCATTGGCGTCAAGCATTTGCAAGTTAATAATGCTATTATTGAATGCTGAGTCAAAGAACTCACTGCGATCAGCCTCATTAAGGCAAAGACTCTCGGCCTTCGCTTCAGAAAAACTACTAATTGGGTGTAAATGATCCTTATGAAAATTGTTATTCCTATAGTCCATATTAGGAAACAATATAGCTAATATAGAGAATGCATACTGATCGTCCTTTTGAGTTTTCAGCAAATCAATGATGAGCTCATCAGTTAAAGATATATCTTTCGCAATTCCACGACGGATCTCAGCTGACGGAAAATCATCAATCTCACTCTGGATATAATCTTGGGAAATATTAGATGTGAATACACTCCTTATTTGAGTCAAGACAGCATCAGTTTGGCTGCCGAACACTTTTAGTATCAAAACAGTGTGCAACCATTTTCTCATAATTGTTCTGTTTGTAGCATTTGCCACTGAGTCCGTGAAGTTGGTTGTAATGCCTTTATGAAAGACATAATAAATGATCGGCAGCAGTGCATTTTTAGATGTCAAGGTGTAGTCGTTAAACCCGATTGCCTCAGCCAGCTTAAAAACTTCAATGATGACATCTCGAATTCTTTCCCAATTTGCTTCAAAGTCTTGAGCATTTTGCCTGCTAAAGTTGTGGACTTTAAACTTTATGTCCTTGCTAAAGAGATACAAGTAGCATTTAAGTACAAAATCTTTACTGATGGCAAACCCAGAATTTCGAACATAGTCAACAAGTGAATGAATCTCGCGTCGGGCATCCTTCTGCTCCCAGTTTGCTACTGCAATGGACATTATTAAATCTGAAAAGTTTAAGGGTTCTCCACCGCTATTGATTCTTATAAAGATGTTCAAGGCCTTGTCCAAATTTTGCTCTTCTTCCAAATAGAAGTTAACAGTAGAATCCGAATGGATTGCCTCCTGCAGTGACGATAAGATTTCGATAGAGGGATATGGCAGTTGATTGTCTATCACAAATGCGTTGAATCTTGCAAGATTCCTAAGATCTAGAATTTTACCAACCTTAAACCAGCGCGATTTATAAAGATCTGAGCCCTGAGTAACTTCGTCCTTTAAAAATGAAAATTCATACTCGCGGCCATCTTCTTGATCAACCAACTTATCTTCAATGTTTAAATACAGTCGTCTTGTTGGTAAACAGTTTTCGTTATCATCCCACTTTTTGCGAGGCTCCTTATAAGCATAGGAGCCCTTCAATCCCAAATACAAGGAGGTAAGCCGCTGTTGACCATCCAATACCGCAGTGAATCCATATAGTCCATCAGTCGAAACTTCTGCATTGTGAATCTTGTATCGCTCTCTATACTCGGAAAGAAAGCTGTAAAACCTATAGCCATTGCGTTGCTGGCTTTCTACCTTCCAAAACAAAAAAGAACTAATAGGGTACTTTCTCAGCAGAGAGTCGAATAGCCATTCAATTTGACTAGCACTCCACACAAATTCTCGCTGAATCGCTGGCAATAAGTATTTTTTGCTTTCAATGTTCTCAATTGCTTGCCAAATTGTGATTGGTGTCTGGAATCCTGACATCTGCGCTTAATTCTTGTATCAATGTCACAATCATAAGCTAGAGAGCCCCTCCTTCAAACCCTCGGTGACGGCCGCCAGAAAAGGCAGATCAAGGGTGTCAATCGTGTCGCTCATCTGGTGGTAGTGCGGGTTGCGCATGAAGGAGGTGTCGGTGACCATCGCAGCGTTGTAGCCCGCATCCCAGAAGGGGCTGTGGTCGCTCAGGCGCACATCGGGCAGCGCCCGGCCAGCATCGGGCACAGGCAGCACCTTGGTGGTGACGTAACGTCCCATTCGGCTGGCCAGACCCGGCAGCATCGCTGCAGCGCCGAAGTTGCCCACCACGGCGATGTAATCGCCCCGATCGCCGTAAATCGCCCGCATCGCCGGGTGCGGGTAGTTCTGGGTTTCGCAGGTGTAGGCGAGCATCTCCAGGCTCACCATCAACTTGAGCTTCTGGCCGCTGGCCTTGAGATCACGGGCCAGGGCCGAGCTGCCGAGCATGCCCCATTCCTCCTGATCAAACGCCACGAGCCACACCGGTCTCCTGGGTGGATGGTCCGACCAGTGGCGGGCCAGCTCGATCAGGGCCGCCAGACCGGAAGCGTTGTCATCGGCGCCGATCGAATGCAGGGGTCCGTCGTAGTGGGCCGCCACCAGCAGGGGATCGAGCTCAGGGCGCTGGCCGGGGAGCTTGAGGATCAGGTTGGTGCCCTCATCGATCCCTTCCGAGAAGCGGTGTTCTTCCACGGGACCAAGTGCGCCGAGCTGCTCCTTGAGATAGGTCCGAACCGCCATCAGGCCCATGGGGTCCCAGCGGGCATGGCGGGGCCGGGCCAGTTGCTGCAGGTGCTCCAGCAGTCGGGTGTGGTCTGGGGCGAGCTTGGGAGCGGGGTATTCGATGGTGATCTGCCTGATGTGGCATGAAGCTTACTCGCTTGACACCTGCACTGCAACTGTGGATAATTAGGCCATGGTGAAAGTCTCCACTCCAGCTGACGCCCTCTACGGCCTCGAGGAGCTCCTCCTCGTCGCCGGCAAGCTGCTGGGAGAGGTGATTTCACCCCGCACCGTGCGTCTCTATGCCACCCAGGGGTTGATCGATCGCCCCGGCAAGGAGGGCCGCAGTGCGGTCTATACCCACCGCCATCTCCTGCAATTGGTGTTGGTGCGCGCCCTGGCTCGGCGCGGTCTCAGCCTCTCGGCGATTGCTCCCCTCTGCGTTCTGGCCGACGCCGATCTGGAGCAACAGCTGGAGCAGCTCGATGGGGAAGGGGCGGCGGCCACCGTTCCTCCCCCTCCTGCTTCCCGTAACGCCCTCGACTACCTCCGGGATCTGCAGTCCTCAGAGGAATCCACCCCAACCAGCGACGACTTCCCTTCCGGCCTGTTGAGCAAAACCCATTCGCTCAGTCCCGTTCTCGGGATGCTCAGCGAACCCTTCTCTACCCAGGCCCGCTCAGAACGCTCCCCTTCCCGCTCCCCTTCCGGTTCCCGCTACGGGGGCAGCAGTCGCGAGGCCTCCAGCCGCTGGCTCCGTTTCACCCTCGCCCCCGGGATCGAAGTTCACGTCCGCGAATCCGTTTCTCTTCCTCCTGCCGGTTCCCGCCGTCAGCAGTGGCTCAAGCGCCTGCTGGATCGGCTCAACGAACTGATCGACGACCCCTTCAGCTGAATCTTTTTTTCCAAGTACCACCGCCTACTCAGCTATGACCCAACCCACCCTGCGCTTCCGGCCTCTGCGGCCGGCGGTGGCCTCTGATCGCCCGTCACGCCTTGATCTGCTGCTCACGATCACACCCCCAGGCCTTGACGTTGATCCCCAACGCCAGCAACGGCCGCCGCTGAACCTGGCCCTGGTAATCGACCGCTCCGGCTCGATGAGCGGCACCAAGCTCAGCTACGCCCGCAAGGCGGCCCGCTTCCTGGCCGGGGAACTCACCAGCCGTGATCGCCTCGCCATCGTCACCTTTGACGACGAGGTGAAGGTGGTGGTGCCCTCCACCCCCGTCATCGATCCGCAGTCGTTCATCGCTGCGATCAACACGATCCACAGCGGTGGCTGCACGGCCCTCTTCGATGGCTGGCTGGCGGGAGCCACCCAGGTGGCCGAACACCTCGATCCCACCCAGATGAACCGGGTGCTGCTGCTCTCTGATGGCCAGGCCAATGAGGGCCTCACCGACCAGGAACAGATCGCCGCCAAGGTGGAGGGCCTGACCCAGCGAGGCATCAGCACCAGTGCCTTTGGCCTGGGGGCGGACTTCGATGAAGACCTGATGGGGGCCATGGCCACTGCTGGCGATGGCACCCTGGCCCACATCGAAACCCCGAGCCAGCTGGCGGATCTTTACGCCTCCGAGCTCCAGGGCCTGGCCACCACCTTCGGGCGGCGGGTGAGCATCGGTCTACGGGTCAAGCACGGCGCCGAGTTGGTCGATCTGCTCAACGACCTCAAGCCCACCGGCGCCGGCAATCACCAGCTCCCCAACCTGCGCGCCGGCCAAGAGCTCAATGTGGGTGTGCAGCTCAAGCTGCCCGCCTGGATCCCCAATCAGGAGATCCTCAGCGTGCGCCTGGCCTGGGATGCCCCCGGCAGCAACGAACGCCAGACCCTGATCGAGCATCTGCAGTTGCCTGTAATGGAAAGCGAGGAGCTCGGGGCACTGGACCCCGATGAGGCGGTGGCTGAACAGCTGGCCCTCTTCAAAGCCAACCGTGAGCGCAGGCGCGTGATCGAGGAACTCGATCGAGGTGATCACGACACCGCAAGCCTCAGTCTGCGGAATCTGCGCGACAACCTGTTGAAGATGCCCGCCAGCCCGAGGATCACCCGCGAGCTCGACCTGCTCAGCGAAAAGCTGGCCTTGCTCAAAAGCGATCCGAAGCGCGGCCGCAAGAACCTGAGCAAGGAGTCGCAGCGCTCCAGCCTCAATGTCTGGGAGAGCGACGATGACCAGTCCTGATGTGGTGGCGATCGGGGATGTGCATGGCTGCGCCTCCCTGCTGGAGCAGGAACTCACCCCGCACCTGGACACCGGCGCCGAGCTGATCTTCTTGGGGGACCTCATCGACCGATCCCCTGAGCCCGATGGCGATCGCAAGGTCTTGGAGCGGGTCTGGCAGCTGCAGGACAACCCAGCGGCCTACGGCCTTGCGGGTGTGACCGTGCTGCGAGGCAACCACGAGCAGATGCTGCTGGACGCCATGGCCCTATCGACCCCAGAGGAAGACTTCGATCTGTGGCGTTGCAACGGCGGCCATAAGGATCTCCTCCCCCTGGCCCGCGAACACAAGCAGTGGTTCAAGCAGCTGCCGGTCACAGCGCTTCGCGGCAATTACCTGTTTGTGCATGCGGGGGTGCGGCCGGGGGTTCCGCTGGAGCGCCAGTCTTTCGACGATCTGATCTGGATCCGCAAGCCCTTTCTCTCCCAGCCCCATGGGTTGCCCTACACCGTGGTGCACGGGCATACGTTCCGCAATGACTACCAGGTCGCCCGCCTGCCACACCGCATCGGCATCGACACCGGGGCGTATTTGAGTGGAACGCTGACGACTCTGCGGCTTGACATTCCACCCGAACCGAATCAGGGGGCAGACGCGTGACGCAACAGGAGATATGCCGTGAGGCACGGCTGGCTTATCTGGACTATTTCCGTGAAGCCCGGGATCTGGCCATCGACAGCCCATTCCATTACCTGCTGTTTGATGAGGACCTCTCCCCGGTCGTACAGGCTCTCACCCTCGATGAGATTCTCAGCGTGCATCCCACAGATGCTCCCTTCCAGCAGCGCGTCTGGATATGCCAGGACGTGGCCAACTTTGTCGAGCGCAAGCGCAACCTCTGGCAGCCGATGGGTCCTCTGCCCCAGCTCTATCGAGGCATGGGGACGATGATGCTTGTGGTTCCTCGCCTCGACGAAGACAAGAAGCGTGGCGCTGGATCCTGGGAAACCGTCTACAGAAGTGGGAAGGAGTGATGCCTGAGTCCGTTGGCCAGACTTCAGTCGAGCAAGCGGGTCAGGGTGTGAGCCAACGCCTGATCACCTCCAGCCAGCTCTCCCTCTTCAGCCGCAGCCCGCGAATCGGAGCGTGGTGGGAGGAACTCAAGGCCAGAGGCCTCTTCTCTGGTGTGCAGCCACCCCCTTCCTCCCTTGATGAGCAACTGTTCGACGATGGCCTTCGCCTCGAGCAGGTGTTGCTCAACCAGTTGGAAGCCGAGGGCTATCGCATCGCCCGCCTGGCCGGCAAGCAGAACGAGGCTGATTACGTAGCCACCCGCGAGGCGATAGAAGCAGGGTTTGACTTCATCCATCAGGCCTCACTGAACAACGGAGAGATCCGCGGCTCGGCCGATGTGCTGCGCAGGATTCCCAAGCCATCAGTTCTCGGCGACTGGAGTTACATCCCGATCGAGTGCAAGCTGGCCAGCAAGCCCCGCACCACCTTTCTGGTTCAGGCCTGCGCCTATTGCGAACTGCTCACCCCCCTGCTGGGGCACCGGCCCGATCGCTTCGAGTTGTTTCTCGGTGGTGGCCGCTTCCAGACCTATGACACCGATCGTTTCTGGGCCTGGTACCAACAGCTCCGCAACCGCTACCGCGATTTCTGTGCTGCCTTCGATTCCGCCTCACCACCGGAGGATGAACCCGGTGATCACGGCAGCTGGAGCGCCTTCATTGAGGAGCGCCTGATCGCCGAGCGGGATTTGGTTTTGGTGGCCAACATGCGCCAGAACCAGCGCCTCAAGCTCAAGGCCGCCGGGATCCACACAATCGAGCAGCTGGCCGAGCTGCCTCCCGGCTCCAGCATTGCTGGCCTGGCTGCCGAGGCCCTGTTCGAGCTGCGTCAGCAGGCCCAGCTACAGCTCACGCCCCATGGAGCCGACAGCAAGCCCGCCTTCCTGGTTCGCCCCCTGCAGCCGGGCAAGGGGCTGGCCGCCCTGCCCGCCGCCGATGCCGGGGACATCTGGTTTGACATGGAGGGCATCCAGGATGCCGTTGCCGCCAAGAAGCTCGAATACCTCTTTGGGGCCTGCTACCGGGAGGCCCCGGCTGAGCCGGCAGCCTTCATCGCCTGGTGGGGACATAGCCCCCTGGGAGAAAAACGGGCCTTCGAGGGGTTTGTGGATTGGGTGGAGGAACGACGGCGCCGTCATCCAGGCCTGCACGTCTACCACTACGCCAGCTATGAGAAATCGGCGATGCGCCGCCTCTCCCAGCAACACCAGACCCGTGAGGCGGTGATCGACGACTGGTTGCGCAGCGATCTGCTCTGCGACCTGCTGCCGATCGTCACCCGATCGATTGTGCTCGGTGAGGGCAGCTACTCGATCAAGAAGGTGGAGGGGCTCTACATGGGTCCCCGGGGCGCCGATGTCACCAACGCCGGTGATTCTGTTGTCGCCTACCTGCACTGGCAGTCCTCCGGTGAGCCTTCCCTGCCGGGACCCGCCCCAGAAGGCAGCCCCAGGCTTCAGGCGATCGAGGACTACAACCGCGACGACTGCGTCTCCACCGTGCTGCTGCACGACTGGCTGCTGGAGTTGCGCCGTGCCCAGGGCCTGCCCGAGCAACCGCTCGAGCATCCGCAGGAGGAACGCCCTGAGGCCGAACCCTGGCCCTTGGAAGCCCTCAGCGCCCGGTTGATCGCCGAGTTGCCCGAGCAGCTCCAGAGCGATCCAGCCGCCAATGCCCCAGAAGCGGAGCTGATCGCCCAGGAACAACTGGGTTTACGGGGCCTCAGGTGGCGTGTGCAGCGCCTGCTGGCCCAGCTGCTGCCGTTCCATCACCGCGAGGCCAAGGTGGCCTGGTGGGCCTACTTCGATCGCAGAGGCAAGGCCCTGCAGAGTCCTGAGGATCTCGACGCCGATGGCGAGGCGATCAACGGAGCCGTCTGGCAAAGCGTTGAGAGCGTGCCGAGTCCCAGAACCGGCTCCGACTGGCACAGCTTCTGCTTCGATCCGAGTCAGACCCTCAAACTCCATGTCGCCCAGGGAGATGGGCCCATCAAGCTGGAGATCCCCGAGACTGGCCAGAAGCTCCCGGCCGTGGTGATTGACGGCGAGCGGGGCACCCTCACCCTCAAGTACCCCTGGAGCACGAGAGACAAGCGGCAAGCCGCCGACCAGTCGGTTGAACTTCCCAGGGGTCCTATGGCCCTGATCAAGGTTCCCGAGGACATCAGCGAGCTCCTACGGGACAGCCTGCTGGCCCAGGCCGAGAGCTGGGTGGATGGTGTCAAGCCGATCCCTGCCGCCATTGTTCACCTGCTGGAGCGCCGTGCCATTGAGCCACTGATCTCGCTCAATGCCGCCCTCGCAGCCGATCCGAGCGCTTTGCCTGTCCAACTGGCGGAGTTTCTGGCCTCCCACAGCGATCTGACCCTGGCGCTCCAGGGCCCCCCAGGCACTGGCAAAACCACCGTCACCGCCGAGGTCATCGCCGAGTTGGTGCAGCGCGGTCTGCGGGTGGCGATCAGCTCGAACAGCCACGCCGCGATCAACAACCTGCTGCTCAAGGCCCACAGCACCTGCGCCGCCCGTGGCCTCAGCCAGCAGGCCGTGAAGTGCACCACCGCCAAGGACGACAAAGGCTTGGTCGGCCAGCCCGTGGCGCTCTGCAAACCCGATGCCCTCACAGGCTCGATGGCCGTGGTGGGCGGCACGGCCTGGATGTTCGCTCGCCCCGTGATGGAGGAGATCTTCGACTGGCTGGTGGTGGATGAGGCGGGGCAGATGTCACTGGCCAATCTGCTGGTGATGGCCCGCTGTGCCCGAGGAATCCTGCTGGTGGGGGATCAACAGCAGCTGGCCCAGCCCAGCCAGGCCGATCACCCGGGAGAAAGCGGCCGCTCCTGCCTGGAGTATCTGATGCAGGACAAGGCGGTGGTGCCGGCGGATCAGGGCGTGTTCCTGGCCACCAGCTGGCGGATGGAACCCTCGCTCACCGCCATGGTGTCGGCGCTCTTTTACGACGGCCGGCTCAAGGCCAGCCCCGCCAATGCCATCAACCGGATCGAGTGGCGGGAGCCTTTCACCAGCAGCAATGGTGGAGTCCTCCCCAGCCAGGGGTTGGTGTTTGAGGCGGTTGAGCACACCGTCTGCAGCGTCAGCTCAGAAGAAGAAATCGAGCGCATCGCTCAGCTGGTGGAAACCCTGCTGGGCTGCAGCTACCGCCATGCCAGCAGCGGCGGTGAACGCAGTGGGCTGTTGACCCCAGACGACATCCTGGTGACCGCCCCCTACAACGTTCAGGTGAACCGTCTACAGCAACGGCTGGGCAACCGTGCCCGGGTGGGAACGGTGGACCGATTCCAGGGCCAGGAAGCCCCCGTGGCCATCCACTCCCTCACCGCCAGCGACGGAGACGCCGCCCCCCGGGGCCTGGGTTTCCTGCTGCAGCCCAACCGGCTCAATGTCGCCATCAGCCGTGCCCGTTGCCTCTCGATCGTTGTGGGCTCACCCGGCCTCGTCACGGGTATCGCCAACACGGTGGAGGAGGCGGAGCAGATCAGTCGGTTGTGCCGTTTGGTCCAAGCTTCTATGGAAGATGATCACTGAGATTTCAGCTGAACTGAATTGGATGCCCTTCTCAATCCATTGAGGAACAGCCCATCCTGATCAATTGTGTCACTGAAGTGACCCCCCTTGAGGTTGAAGTGATCGGGATGGAGGGGCGTCAACTTGCCTGGAAGAGAAGGAAACAGAACACCTAAGCTTGAGCGAACGCGCTTCTATCACTCGTCCTGAATTAGTGGAAACCATGTCGTTCAACGTCAAGTCTCGGCTGGCAGATTCGGTGGTCAATGCAGTATTGGCCAAGCCATCTGGCTCACGCCACGGAATCACTGGGTTCTGGCTCGCATCGCTGGATCGCGTACGCAATGAGCGCATCCTGAGGATTGGCACGCTCCATGGGCATCACTTCTTGCTTGCTGCTGAGATTGACCCGATTGCGACGCACGTGATGGACCCGAAGCGTCTTGATGAGTACGTCGAGCATGAGATCCTCAAGCACTCCAAAGACAAGGACTCCTATTTCATAGAAGCTGCTCGTACCCACGTACAAGAATGCATCGAGAAAGGGCGCATCGTCGTCGCCTTCCGGAATGCTCGTACCTTCACTGAAGGGTTCAAGAGCAATGGGCGCAACTCCATCTGGTATGAGGAAGATCAGTGACATTGAAACCCAACCCAACAGCCCAAGACCTCACACCCCATGCCTACACACGCCAAGGCCCGCCTGACACCCATCAGCCGTGCCCATTGCCTCTCGAACACAGTGGCCGAAGCAGAGCAGATCACCCGGTTGTGCCGGACCCTGCAGGAAAGCCTTCGTGGTAGCGGCCAGTGGATTGGTAGCGAATCCGCTGATTGATCGCGTCCATGGTGAAGTCAAATAATTCACCGTCGTTGAGGTCGATGAACTGACCGGCAAGCAAGAGGCCGTGTTCAATCGTCTCCACCAGCTGGCCATAGTCGATTCGGTAGAGGTGGGCGTGGTTCCCATAAGAATCCTTGATGGCCGCGAACAACTCTGAAAGGTTCTCGCTGAACTCCTCATCGAACACCTCATCGGAGGACATACCCTCCGGCAGGTTGTAGGCCGTGGGGCGCAGCAAGGGAACACTGTCCGGGACGGCGACTTCCTCCTCCGGTGCATAGACCATCGGACAGCTGCCACGGGTTTCGAGCATCCACTCCAGAAGCTTGTCCAACCCCTCCGCATCAGCGGTCATCAGCGCCATTTCACCGTCCTCGTCCGGCTGGCTCTTCACCCAGTCGATCGCTTGGATGGCTGCCATGCCGTGGCCTTCGTCCATCCATGGCAAGAGATCCTGCAAGGAACAACCCTGGAATCCCTCCTCCACGAGGCAGTCGATGCTCCGGGTCGTGCTGTCGAGCTGATTGAGCCACCGCAGGGTCGCTGGAGCGAGATCGGTCATGGTGCGGCCGGGAGCAAGGAAGCCGGGCAGTCTATCTTGTCCTCACAGTTGCAGTGGCACTGTCGTCCTTTTGGGTTTCAGGCTCGGGCTTGTCCTGGCCTCGGCGCTCTGGCTTGCGAAACAAACGGCAGAGCGAGATAGGCCATCGGCGTTGCTCCAGCCATGCCCACTGCGTCGGCTCGGGCCCCTGCGCCCCATCAATCTCTGTGGAGCCGAGGCTATGCCGTCACAACTACCCCATTAACCACCAGGGCTGGTGATTATCTGCTGATCTTCCCCATGAAAAGGGCGCCCCGTGTCGGGCGCCCTTGGGCCGGTTGCAGGGCTTGGGCTCGCGCTGCCCTGGTCGAGGCCTCTGATTCATTAATAGATCCGCCTGGCTTGCTTGTCAGTACGGCAAGCCGATCACGGCGGTGGGGGCCTCAACTGCAGACAGGACCAGCTCACCACTGGGGGCTGCAGGGCGCCCAGCCCGCCTTGCGTTTCTCGCTCCAGAGCTTGAGGGCTTCATCCCGGCTGATCTCCCGGCGGTTCTTGAGCAGCGGCACCGGCTCGCCGGGAAGCAACTCGCCGCTGGTGATTTCCAATCTCTGGTAGGTGCGCTCCCAGCGGGTCGGGCGAAAGCGCAGCACCTGACGGCCGTCGCTCAGCCAGCCCTCCTTTGGCGTCAGGGGGACACGATGTGATGGCCGGCTCATGCCTCTGTGAGTCGGGCCTCGATCAACCGGCAGCACTCCTGCACATCGCTCGCGCTCACCACCCCCTTGCTGAGTGAAAGGAAGAAGTCCCGCCACAGCGCCAGTACCTCCAGCAGGATCAACGGCCTGCCCGCATTGAGCTGATGGGCGGCTTCTGAGGCTGTGCCGGGGCCTCCGCCCCCGCAGATCACCACCACATCGGCGCTGAGCACGTTGATCACGTTGCGGGCCTTGCCCATGCCGGTGAACACCGCCAGATCCAGCTCCGCGGTGCATTGCCTGTCGTCACCCTTCCCTTCATCGGGCAGCACCCCCACCACCAGGTGCCCCTCCACCCGCAATGCGCCACGGCTGGCCGCCGCCATCACCCCCGCCGGGCGGCCACCGGTGAGTAGCACCCATCCCCTGGTGCTGATGCACTCCCCCAGCTCCTCGGCCAGGGCCACAGCCTCAGCCGAGGCGCCCTCTCCGGCACCCATCACACCCACCACCGCACGCCGGCTGCTCATGTCACCTCCGGGCACCAGCCCCGCTGGCGCGTCATGTCCTCGGTCCAACCCTGGCACCGGCGGGTGAGGTGCTCCGTCCACTCTCTAGCGCCCACTGTGCAGCTACCAGCTCTGGATAACGAGCACCAGCATCAATTGCTGCGGGGATTACACCTGCCCATGTGTTCGGATAAGCCTTGACTGACATGAATCAAGTGCATGTAAGCCAGATTAAATAAAGCTAGAAATATAACTACATACTCTGGTCAGCGGTCCATTGTCGGTCCACCACCCTTTACTAACTCATGCTCAACTCAGTGATAGCAACCAATCTCAGCCATAGGTTACCACCACCAGGGGGTGTTCGCTGCGGCGCAGGGCGCGCACGCTCACGTACGCCAGCGCCGACAGCAACGCGCCGGCCAGGGCGAACAGCAGCGGCAGGGTGGGCAGGGCCGCGCCAGCCGCCACACCAGCCGCCGTGCCTGGCGGGAGAACCAGCGCCAGGGCGCCGGGATCGGTGAGCAGCAGCACGCCCAGCCAGCCGAGGGCCACCGCCAGCCACACCCGGGCGCCGGGCCGTTCGCCCAGCAGCGGCCAGGCCAGCAGGGCCGTGAAGGTGGGATGGAGGTATTGCAGCACCGTGGCCACCGCGAGGGGCAGGCCGGCGATGGCCAGGAACACGCAATAGAGGCCGGCCGTGCCGAGCACGCCACGGCTCACCAGCAACCCCTTGCGCTGCCCCCAGGGCGAGACACCCGCCCGCCTGAGCATCCACCAGCTGATCAGCAGGCTCACCACCGAGCGGGCCAGCACCACCTGCTCCACCGGCAACCGCCCGCCCAGCGCCTTGACGCACACCCCCATCAGGCTGAAGGCCAGGGCGCTGAGCAGCATGTCCATGCCGGATCCCAGCCGAGCAGGCGCGACGCCCGCAATCGCCGACGCTAGACACTGCCCGGCCGGCGGGGCGGTGCCTGGCGTCGCCGGGATGGTGGCAACGGCAGCTCCCCACACCTGGTGGCCTCGGGCAGAATGGGAGCCAATCAGCCCCTACCGGTAGCGCCTTTCCTTGAGTCCCACGGCACCCCAGGCCCGCCTTCACCCCCGCACGATCGAGGCCGTCAAGGAACGCGCTGACATCGTCGATGTGGTGGGGGAGCACGTGGTGCTCAAGAAGAAGGGCCGCGAGTTCGTGGGCCTCTGCCCCTTCCACGACGACAAATCGCCGTCGATGACGGTGTCACCCGCCAAGCAGTTCTATTACTGCTTCTCCTGCGGGGCCGGCGGCAACGCGATCAAGTTCCTGATGGAGCTGCAGCGCACCAGCTTCAGCGATGTGGTGCTGGATCTGGCGCGCAGATACCAGCTGCCGGTGGAAACGGTGGAGGGGCCGCAGCAGGAGCGGCTGCGGCAGCAGCTCTCGCGCCGCGAAGCGCTGCTGCGGGCGCTGGCGCTGGCCTCCGGCTGGTTCCGCAGCCAGCTGCGCAGCCCCGCCGGCGCCGCCGCCCTGGCCTACCTCAAGCAGCAGCGGGGCCTGAGCGAAACCACGCTGGAGAGCTTTGAGCTCGGCTATGCGCCCGAGGCGTGGGATGGGCTGCTGAAGCACCTGCAGCAGGTGGAGGGGCTGGCGCCCGAGCTGCTGGAGGCCGCCGGTCTGGTGGTGCCGCGCAAAGGGGGCGACGGCTTCTACGACCGCTTCCGCCACCGGGTGATGGTGCCGATCCGCGACCGGCAGGGGCGAGTGATCGGCTTCGGCGGCCGCAGCCTCGACGACGGCGAACCCAAATACCTCAACTCCCCCGAAACGGAGGTGTTCGAGAAGGGCAAGCACCTGTTCGGCCTCGACCGCGCTACCAACGCCATCCGCAAGGACGACCAGGCGGTGGTGGTGGAGGGCTACTTCGACGTGATCGCCCTGCACGCCGCCGGCATCACCAATGCGGTGGCGTCACTCGGCACGGCGCTCAGCAGCCAGCAGATCACCCAGTTGTGCCGCTGCTGCGACAGCCGCCGCCTCGTGCTCAACTTCGACACCGACGGCGCCGGTGTGCGGGCGGCGCAGCGGGCGATCGGCGAGGTGGAGCAGCTGGCGCTGCAGGGGCAGGTGGAGCTGCGGGTGCTGCACCTGCCCGCCGGCAAAGACCCCGACGAGTTCCTCAAGGAGCACGGCGCCGGCGAGTACCGCGCCCTGCTGGAGCAGGCACCGCTCTGGCTCGACTGGCAGATCGAGCAGGCGCTGGAGGGCAAGGACCTGGCCCGCGCCGATCAGTTCCAGCAGGCGGTGTCGGCCCTGGTGGCCCTGCTGGGCAAGCTGCCGCAGAGCGCCGTGCGCAGCCACTACCTGCAGCAGGTGGCCGAGCGCCTCTCCGGCGGCCAGGCGCGCCTGGCCCAGAAGCTGGAGGAAGACCTGCGCCTGCAGGTGAAGGGCGAGCGCTGGCACGGCCGCGCCAGCCGCTGGGACAAGCCCGGCGAGGTCGGCCTGCGCGAGCGGGCGGAGGCGGAGCTGCTGCGGCTCTACCTGCATGCGCCCATCCATCGCGGCGCGATCCGGCGGGAGCTGCGGCTGCGCGAACTGGATGATTTCGCCCTGCAGCACCACCGGCTGCTGTGGGCGGCGATCAGCCAGCTGGAGGAAGACAACCTCGGCGCCGGCCGGCTGGAGGCGGTGAACCGCGGCACTGATCCCGGCGAGGATCTGGGGGATCTCGACCTGCCCCGCCTGCTGGCCGACCAGCTGCTGATGGACCAGAGCGAACTGCTCAACCGGCTCACCCCCCTGCTGGAGCCCAACGAGCTGCAACGCATGGTGCTGGCCCAGCCGCTGCTGCAGCTGCGCGGCACCACGGCGGTGCTGGAGCGTCAGCGCAGCCTCAAGCGCTGCCGCCACCTGCTCGATTCCTGGCGCGGCCAGAACCTGGAAACCCTGGAGCGCTGCATCGCCCGGCTGCTGGCCGAAGAGAACGGCAACGGCTCAGCGGCGCCGGGAAGCAGCGCGGCGGAGGCCCCGTCGAGCAGCCCCAGCGCGGCAACACCTGCCCTGCTCGACATGGAAAGCAGGATCGGGGCGCTGTTCGTTGAACTGAACCGCGATGCGCTCCATTTCCAGGAGCTGTATTACAGCGAGCGGCTGCACATCGGCCATCTCGATCAGCAGCGCTGCGCCGGCTGGGAGGAAACGCTGCAGGCCCCGGCGGCCTGAGGCAGGCCACACGGCGGCCGGCTGTGGGAGGCGGCTTTCGGTGCTGCGCAGCGGCGCTCAGCGCCCCAGCAACGCCATCACCTGGGTGAAGAAATCGACGACCTGATCGTTCTCGATGAGGTCGTCGAGCACGCGGATCGGTTTGCTGTAAAGCTCATCCTGCTTCAGGATCTCAGGCCAATCGATCGCAGCAGACGCCGGGGCGGAGCCATTGGCCTGGAAGGCCTTGAGAAACTCCCAGGCGATGATCCCCTGGCCGATCACGGTGGGATGGACGCCATCCAGGCTGAAGATGCCGCCCTCCAGCAGTTCCCCCTCTTTGCTGGCTTTGTAGAACTTGGTATTGAGCGGCGGATACAGCCACTGGAATTCTTCGGGATACACATAATTGGGCATGCCGCTGTTGCGCTTCCAGGCCATGCGGGAGAGCACATCGCCAATGTCCACCAGCACGAACGGGCTGTGGGAATAGCGCTGATTGAATTCAGCCAGCAGCTGCTTGATGATCCTATTGTAGCGAAGAATCACCGTGTCGATGAACTGGGCATCACGAAAGGTGAGGTGGTTCTGCCGCCGTGAAAGCGCTGTGGCATCGCTGACGCCATAGCGCTTGTAGTACTGGTAATAGCGGAAGGTGCCGGCGGCGTTGCCCGGCGGTACGCGCGGATCCTTCACCACCCGTTCCTCCCCGAAGCCGTCGATGATCGGCGCGATCGTCACCAGCGGCACCGTTCCCACGTAGGCCTTCCAGCTGGCGTTGCGGTTGCTGGCCATCGCCTGACAGATCTTCTCGAGCAACTGCCTGTAGTCGCGCTCGAAATCGTTCGGATGCCAGAGGTTGAAGGGATCGGGCTTGGTGGGGTCTTCGCTGCGGGCGGTGAAGCTTCTGCCATTCCCCGGTGTGAGGCGAACGTCAAGGGAAAAGAGGGTGCCGAGAGCATTGTTCGCCCCCAGGAACACGATCAGATTGTCGACACCTTCACTGGACGCCACAACCTCCAGCCAGCGGATCGGGGAGTGGGCGTCAAACGTGTCGTTCGCCTGGGGATTGAGCACGCGGTAGGCGGCCCGGTAGAAGGGTTGGTTGGCGCAGGCAAGGCCGAAGTTGTTGTCGAGGCCACGGCTGTCGCGCTGGATTCGATGCTTGCAGAGCGCCGGGGTGATCTCCCAGGCATCGCTCACCCGCATCCCTTCCACGGCGGTGTTGTCGGTGAACGGTGAGCTGAAGGACGGCACGGGCTTGCCGATGGCTCCCGGCCCTCGCTCGAAATAGGTTTCCGCGCGATCCAGCTCGCCCATGATCTGCAGCAAGGCCCGCGGCCATTCCCCCCAATCCACGTCCACACCGAAACGGCCCTCCAGCCTGCGGAACAGTGCTTCGAGGTCGAACTTGAGCTTTTCCCCTTCCCACAGCACCAGCCGGTAGTCGCTGGGCGCGATCCCCAGGGCTCTGGCCAGATGGGTGCTGTAGGCATGTTCCGTGAAGGCGGTGCAGCCACTGCGAAAGCCCTGCGAGACGCTGTCGCCGATCGTGAAGAGCCTGCCCATCCAGCCGCTCGGTTCCGGTGCTGCTCACCACTCTGTCCAGGATCAGAGCACTGCCACAACTCCGAGACATCTCTTCCAGTTCCGCATCACGTTTCCTGAAGGCGGCAGGTGTGGGGTGAGGACGCTGCTGCCTGCCTTCCCTGTAGCAAGCCCATGGGGAGGCCCGCTCGAGCCCCTGTTCTATTGGGCAGACCCCTGCGGCTGTCTGCGCGGTGATCGCTCACTCTGCGACCTCAAAATCTGTGGTAGCGAAATCTGTACCCATGACATCAACAACTGCATAATCTTTATCGATGATTTTCAGGCCTGTGATCTCTATACTTGTGATCTCTGCATCCGTGAAGTCAACAGCAGTGATTGCTGCCATTGTGAATTCAGCAGCCAGGATATCTTTAACTGTAAATTCTGCAGACGAGACCACGGCTGGTTAACGCTGGCGCAACAGGAGCTGCAGGCGGGAGTTGGGAGGGTGGATTGAAGGGCCGCCTGGTCAGTTCTTGTGCGCCGAATCCCGTCCGGCGCCACAGCCGTGCCGCAACAAGTCCGTCAGACAACCTGCGGAACTGGCACGCCCCCCAGGATCGCTCTGCCATCCGGCCGCACCGCGGCCACCCCGGCAGCCCTGCCAGATTCGACCCCCCAGGTTGTGCTCCGTTGACATCCGCCGCTGCCGCCGACTCCGCCAGCCCTACGACCGTGGCCACCGACGCCCTGCCGGCCGCGGGGTCGATCTGGCGGCGCAGCTGGTATCCCGTGGCCTATCTCAAGGATCTGGACCCGGCGCGGCCCACCCCCTTCACCCTGCTGGGCGACGACCTGGTGCTCTGGTACGACCGGGAGCCCGGCCAGTGGCGCGCGTTTGCGGATGTGTGCCCGCACCGGCTCGTGCCGCTCTCCCAGGGCCGGCTGAACGGGGCGGGCGAGCTGGAATGTCCGTACCACGGCTGGACCTTCAACGGCGACGGGCACTGCACCGCCATTCCGCAGGCGGAGGGCGACACGGCAGCCGCCTCGCCCCGCAGCCACTGCCGCGCCTATGCCACCGCCACGGGGCAGGGGCTGCTGTTCGTGTTCGCCGGGGAGGCGGAGGCGGCTGCCGCCGTGCCCTTGCCGCTGCTGCCGATGCTCGCGGCGGAACCGGAGCGCTGGAGCGTGCAGGACACCTTCCGCGACCTGCCCTACGACGCCCTCACCCTGCTGGAGAACGTGCTCGATGTGAGCCATGTGCCGTTCACCCATCACGCCACGGTGGGCAAACGCGATACGGCAGGTCCGGTGAACCTGGAGCTGACCAGCAGCGGACCGGACGGCTTCACCGGCGTGTGGCCCGAGGGGCCGCGCCGGGGCACGCTCGGCACCCAGCACACCAGCTTTCAGGCCCCCTGCCTGATGTGGCACGACCTCACCGCCAAGGGTTTTGCCCGCATCCTCACCGTGGTGTACGCCACACCGATCCGGCCGGGGGAGTGCCGCCTGTTCGCCCGCTTCCCCTTCCGCTTCGAATCGGCCCTGCCGGCGCGGCTGCTGAAGCTGCGGCCCGAATGGCTGCAGCACCTGGCCAACCACGTGGTGCTGGAAGACGACCAGGCCTTCCTGCACTGGCAGGAGCGGGTGCTGCAGCAGCGGGGCGGCAGCGACGCGCTGGTGCGTTCCTGCTACCTGGCCACCCCGTCCGATCGCTACGTGCGCGCCCTGCACGACTGGGTCAGCGGCGGCGCCGGCAAACCCTTCGGTGCGGCGCCGCTGCCCGAGCGGCTGGGGGAAACGCCGCTGCTCGAGCGCTACGAGAGCCACACCCGCCACTGCCGCAGCTGCTCCGGCGCCGACCGGCGGCTGGGCCAGCTGCAGCCGCTGGCGGGGGCCGTGCTGCTGCTGGCGCTTGGCGCGGCGGCCTGGTGGGGGGCCTCAGCGGCGGCGGCCGGGGCGCTGGTGGTGGCGGCGCTGGCGGCAGCGACCTGGTTCCAGGCAGGGCGTTGGCGGCATCAGTTGCGCGTGGGGCGGCCGGTGCCGCCGCGCAACAGCCTGCGCACCAAGGCCTGAGGCTCAGGCCCGCACCACCGGGATGTCGCTGAGGCGGGTGGTGGCGGCACGCGAGAGCTGCTGCCGCTTCATCGCCCAGGCCGGCCGGAGGCCGCAGGCGGCCCACTGCACGGTGCCGCGGCCGTAGCGGCGGTTGAGGCCATCGATCGTGGCCATCAGCGCTTCGCGCCGCTGCTGCTGCTCCGGCGGCAGCGGCGTGAGCAGATGGTGCTGCAACTGCTGCAGGGGCTGCAGGTTCTGCAGCAGCACACCGGCCTTCTGCAGGGGTTTGTGGGGGCGGAACAGGCGGTCGGCCAGCGGCAGGGCGGCGGCCAGCAGCACGGCCGTGTCGTTGCTGGCCAGCGGCAGCGACACCGTGGCGGCATTGGCGTAGAAGCTGGTGCCGTTGAAGGGGCTGCTGCGCACGAACACGGTGATGGTGTCGGTGCGTTGGCCCTGGCGGCGCAGCTTCTCGGCGGCGCGGCTGAGGTAGGTGGCGATCGCCTCCCGCAGCTGGGGCAGCTCCCGCACCGGTTCGCTGAAGCTGCGGCTCACGCAGGTTTCCCGCTTGGCGGGCGGCACCGCCACCAGCGGCAGGCAGCTGTGGCCCCGCAACTCCTGCTGCAGCCGCAGCCCCACCACGCCCGCTTTGGCCCGCAGCTCACCGCTGGCCATGTCGCGCAGCTGCAGCGCATTGGCCACGCCGCGCAGCCGGCACCAGCGCGAGAGCTTGCGGCCGATGCCCCACACGTCTTCGATCGCGACGGCCGCCAGCCAGGGATCGGGGGCGGCCACCGCCCCAAGATCGAACACACCGCCGTGGGCGCGGTTCTGCTTGGCCAGCTTGTTGGCCACCTTGGCGAGCAGCTTCGAGGGGGCGATGCCCACCGCCACCGGCAGCCCCAGATGCCGCCGCACCTGGGCCCGCAGCGCCTGGCCCCAGGCGGTGAGATCAGCACCGGTGCCTACCGGGCCACCGGTGCCGGCGGGGCGGCGCAGGCGGCCGAACGCTTCGTCGATCGAATAGACCTCCAGCTCCTCCACCCAGGGCTCAAGCGTGAGCATCAGGCGGTGGCTCATGTCGGCGTAGAGGGCGTAGTTGGAGCTGCGCACCACCACCCCGAGCCGCTCCAACTCGCGGCGCACCTGGAAATAGGGGGTGCCCATGGCGATGCCGAGGGCGCGGGCCTCGGCGCTGCGGGCCACGATGCAGCCGTCGTTGTTGGAGAGCACCACCAGCGGCCGGCCGATCAACGAGGGATCGAGCGCCGCCTCGCAGGAGGCGTAGAAGTTGTTGCCGTCGATCAGCGCGGTGGCCCAGGCCATGGAGGTTGGGGTGGAGGGGGCTCAGAGCGGGTGGATCACGTGGATGGCCACGCCCCAGAGGAGCGTGTCGTCGCCCTCGCCCAGGGCCAGCGGCGGGTAGGCGGGATGGGCCGCCTCCAGCCGCAGGCGACCGCGGTGCAGCACCAGGCGCTTGAGCGTGAAAGCCCCCTCCAGCACGGCCACCACGATGCGGCCGGGGCGCGGCTCAACGCTGCGATCAACGATCAGCAGATCACCGTGATGGATGCCGGCCTCCACCATCGAATCGCCGCTCACGCGCAGGAAGAAGGTGCTGCTGGGGCGGGCGATCAGCTGCTCGTTGAGGTCGATGCCGGTTTCGACGTAGTCGTCGGCGGGGCTGGGGAAACCGGCAGCCACGCTCTCGCCGGCCAGGGGCAGCAGCAGGCCGGTGCGGCACTGGCACAGGGGCCGCGGGAGCGGCTGGGGCTCGGGCGGTGACTGGGCGGGCATGGGCCCCGGGGCAGGCTCTGCAGATTAGTACATCTGTATTGGTTTTTCGTCGGCAAGGGTGGCGGTGGCGCTCAGCCCGCCATGGGCGTGCACAGCTCGATCAACGTGCCGTCCGGTGCCCGCACGTACGACACCAGCTGGCCCCAGGGCTTCCGGGCAGGCGCAGCGATTTCCCCAGCGCCATGCTCCAGGGCGCGGGCGTGGGCCTGGGGCACGTCGTCGGTGACCAGGGCAATCTCCATGCCCAGCGGCTGGACCGTTTCGCTGGCCTTCACCACCCCGCCGGGCACATTCAGGTCCCCGAGCGCGTGGGCGGCGAAACCTAGGGTGGTGGCACCGGTGGCGCATTCGCCATAGGTGCCGGTGGGGTCGAGAAACTTCTGCGGCAGGCCGAAAGCGGCCGCATAGAAGTGCAGCGAAGCGGCCACATCGGGCACGTAGACGATCGTGTAGCCCAGTTGCATGGCCCCAGGTCCAGCGGGTCCGAGCAGAGCCATCGTGAGGTCCGGCGCCGTGCCACGACTGTAGAAGCGGCGCTCAGGCCACGCGACGCCAGCCGGCCTCACAGGCGCAGCTGAAAGCCGTCGCGGCGGTGGAAATCGGGCGAGCTGCCGGGGTGGGCCAGGGCCCAGTAGGAGAGGGCGCCGCCGGCCTGCTCCACCACGGCGGTGACTGCCAGCTCCAGCGGGCCGCCGCCGGGCAGGAGGGCGGCAAGGTCGCAGGTGAGCTCAAGCTCCAGAACGCCAGGCGTGCGCGTGACCCGGAAGGGCAGCGCCTGCAGCGCCGCCTCCGGCGCCATCCCCTGGCGGTAGCCACTGAAGCGGTAGACGTTCCAGTGGCCGGCGGGGGAGAGGTTCACCTCCCAGTAGGCGTCGGCACCGGGAGTGGCCAGGAAGAACTCCAGGCAGGTGGTCTGCCAGAGGTCATCGCAGCGCTGGGGCAGCGCCGCCGGCTCCGGCAGGCACACGCCCTCGAGCGCGCCCGCCAGCCGCCAGCCGATCTGCAGCTCCGCGCCGCGCCGCACCACCTGGCCGGTGAGGGTGAGGGCCGCCGCTGGGGGAGACGCCGCTGAGGAGGCCGCCATGAAGGGATGAAGCGTGAAGGCGTGGGAGTCCAGAGGTGGCGGTGGCGATGAGGGTGGCGAGGTCATGCCATCACCGCCGCGACGATCGCGCGGATCTCGGCTTCCTGCGCCTCGATGCTGGCGGCGAGAGCGAACTGCACCAGGGCCCGCTGCAGGTTCTGCCCCGGCCGGCGCACCTTGAAGTACACGTCGCCGGCGAGATGGTCGGTGAGGAAACGCACCCCCAGCTCGAAGGCCAGCAGGCGGATCGCGTCGTAGAGGAAGGCCACGTCGTCGGTGGTGAGCATGGGGCGGGCCGCCGCCGCATACCCCTCCAGCAGCGCCGCGCAGAAGCCGGTGTCGAAGCGCACCGCGCGCCAGTCGGCGGCTTCCTCCCCGGCGAGGTTGCAGGCCGAGCGCAGGCAGTCGCCGATGTCGTAGTGGATCAGGCCCGGCTTCACGGTGTCGAGATCCACCAGGCTGATCGCGGCGCCGCTGGCCGCATCGATCAGCACGTTGTTCACCTTCGGGTCGCCATGGATGGGGCGCAGCTGCAGCCGGCCGCTCCCCTTGGCGTCCTCCAGCACCGACGCCCACCGCTGCCGTTCCGCCACAAAGGCAGCGCAGTGGCGCAGCTCGGGGGAGGCGGGCGGCGGTGACGCGGCGCAGACCCGGTGGTAGGCCGCCAGGTAGGTGGGGGTGATGTGAAACCCCTCCAGCGTGTCCACCAGCTGGTCCACCGGCAGATCGCTCACCAGCCGGTGGAAGCGGCCCAGGCCATAGCCCACCTCACGGGCCTGCCCGGTGTCACTGAGCTGGTCGAGGCTGCGGGCGCCGCCGATGAAGGTGGTCATGCGCCAGAAGGCGCCGTCGCACTCCAGCCAGGGATCAGCGCCGCCCTGCAACGGCACCACGCGCGGCACCTCCCAGCGGCGGCCCAGGCCGGACGCCGGCGCCTGCAGCTGGCGCTCGGCATGGGCGGTGAAGGCCAGCAGGTTGCGCATCACATCCCGGGGCTGGCGGAACACGTGGGTGTTGAGGCGCTGCAGCACATGGGAGCCGCCAGGAGCCCCCACCAGCTGCACCAGGTAGGTGTCGTTGACGTTGCCGCCGCCGAGCGGGGCGATCGCCTGCACCGGAGCGCCGAGCGCGAACTGCTCGGCCACCGCCACCAGATCGGGCGCGGCGGGCGGCGATGGCACTGCGGGGGCAGCCCCCGGCTCGTCGGTCATGGCCTGCGCGGCAGCCTGCGCTGCGGATGGTGCCACCCACCCTGCCGCGCCGCCCGTCCCCGGCTCAACCGCTGGCCAGCAGCCTCGCCCGCCAGCGGTCGCTGAGGTCTTCCCCCAGCAGCGTGAGCAGGGCATAGACCAGCACCAGCGCCAGCAGCTGGTCCCAGGCGAACGAACTGAGGCTCTCCAGCAGCTGGCTGCCGAGGCCCGTGGCGCCCACCAGGCTCACCACCACCGATTCCCGCAGCATCACATCGGTGCGGTAGGCGGCATAGGCGAGGTAGGGGCGGGCCACGCCGCTGAGGCGGCCGTAGAGCAGGGCCAGCCGCGGCCCGCTGCCGGCGCAGGCCAGCGCCTGCTCCGTGGCCGGGCTGGCATCGGCGGCGCTCTCCAGCAGCAGGCGGCCGAGCACACCGAGGTTGTGAAAGCCGAGGGCCAGCGCACCGGTGACGACACCGGGCTGCAGCACCAGCAGCAGCAGCAGGGCCGTGAGCGGCGGCGGCCAGAGGCGGCCCAGCGCCCAGACCAGGCGCAGCGGCGCCCGCAGCCAGCGGGATGGGGCCGCCAGCAGCAGCAGCAGGGGCGCCAGACCCACCGCCAGGCAGGCCGCCAGCAGCGTCAGCCCCAGGGTGCCGCCCACCAGCGCCGGCCAGGGCAGGGCCAGCACACTGGGCCAGTCGCTCTGCAGCGGCGGCAACGGCTGCACGCTGAGCAGCGCCTGGGGCTGCACGCCAAGGGCATGACCCAGCAGCAGCGAGAGCGGCAGCAGGGCCAGCAGCACCAGCAGCATCTCCCGCGCCCGCAGCCCCACCGACGGCTGCTGCAGACCGAAGCGCACGGGCATCAGCCAACGTCGCCGCAGATGGCCCAGGCCGGCCTCCAGGCTGAGCATCACGGCGAGCAGCAGCCACAGGCCGGTCCAGAGCTCGTGGAAAGCGAGCGACTGCATGGTGAGCTTCAGCTCGGTGCCGAGGCCGCCAAGGCCGAACACCCCCAGCAGGGTGGCGCTGCGCAGGGCGCACTCCAGCCGGTAGCCGCCGTAGCTCAGCACCCCCGGCAGCAGGGCGGGGCCGAGCGCCGTGAGCAACGCGGCCGGCGCCGGCGCCCCACCGGCCCGCAGGGCCTCCACGTTGGTGGTGGGCAGCGCGTCGAGCAGATCACTCAGCACCCGCGCCACCAGCGCCGCATAGGGGATCACGATCGCCAGCACAGCCACCGCCGGCTGCAGCCCCAGCAGTTGCAGGAGCAGCAGCCCCCAGATCAGTTCATGGATGGAGCGGGGAACGGCCAGCAGGCGGCGGATGCCGGTGGCGGGCAGTGCACTGCCGCTGAGGGTGGTCCAGACGGTGCGGGAGCTGGCCACGCCCAGCAGCAGGCCGAGCACCAGGCTCACCGCCCAGCCCAGCAGCGCCATCGCCACGGTCACCAGCAGCCCACCGGCCACCGAGCGCAGCACCACCGGATCCAGCGACGGCGTCAGCGCCGCCATGGCGAACTGACCGATCAGCTCCCAGCCGCCGCCGTGGCTGAGGCCCGGCAGCACCAGCCCCAGCGGCAGCAGCACCAGGGCCGGCAGCAGCACCAGCAGCGGCGGCGCAACTCTCAGCTGCACGGCGGCGTGCCTTCGTAGAGATCGGTCAGCAGCGCCCGGTGCACCGCGGCAATCGGCCCATCGAACACCAGCCGGCCCTGCCGCAGACCGATCGCCCGATCGAAGCCCTCCAGCAGATCGGGGCGGTGCAGGCTGAGCAGCAGGGCACGCGGCGGCACCGCCTGACGCAGCAGCAGGGCCAGCAGCTCCGCCGCCAGGCGGGGATCAAGGCTGGCCAGAGGTTCATCGGCCAGCAGCAGCACCGGGTCCTGGCGCAGCAGCCGCGCCATGGCCACCCGCTGGCGCTGGCCGCCGGAGAGAGCCGACACCGGCCGCTCCAGCAGGTGCGGCTCCAGGTCCATCGTCGCCATCGCCTGGCGGCAGGCGTCGGTTTCGAGCGGCAGCAGCAGGTTGAGCAGGGCCTTCGGCCAGCCCCAGACCGCCAGCCGCGCGGCATTGAGGTTCTGCTGGACGCTGAGCTCTTCCACCAGGCGCAGGTCCTGCCAGAGGGTGCCGATGCGGGCCTGCTGCAGGCGGCGGCCCCGCCGTGAGCGGGCCGGTGGCCGGCCCTCCCACAGCACCTCGCCGTGCTGCGCTGGCAGCAGCCCATTGGCCACCGCCAGCAGGGTGCTCTTGCCGGCGCCGCTGGCCCCGAGCAACGCCACCCGCTCGCCCTGGCGGATGGTGAGGTCAATGCCCTCGAGCCGCGGTCGCGGTTGGCCCGGCACCGTGATGCCGCGCAGTTCGAGCACCGGGTTCATCGGTGCGTCCTCAGCGGATCTTGCCGATCTGACGGCCCACCTGCTCGATACGGGCGTAATCCGCGGCCTTGGCAGGGATGAACCGCTGGGCGCCGAACAGGGCGAGGATCTGCTTCTGCTCGGGGTCGGTGGTCCGCCAGCTGAGGATCGCCGACCGCACCCGGTTGCTGAAGCCCTTGCCGAAGCGCTTGTCGAGATCGGGCTGGGCGAGCCAGTGGTAGTTGGGGTAGCCGGGGGTTTTCCAGATCTGGAGCACCTTGGCGCGGTTGACCTTGCCCTCGCTGAGGTTGCTGCGCCACACCTCTTCGCTGAGGGCGCCGGCCTGATAGGCGCCGCTCTGCACCAGGGCGATGGTGGCGTCATGGCTGCTGCTGAAGCCGGGGACACCGCCGGCGAAATCGCTGAGCTTGACCCCGGCCTGGTTCAGGTAGAACTGGGGCATCAGGCGGCCGGAGGTGGAACTCTCCGAGCCAAAGGTGAAACGCTTGCCCTTCAGCTCCGTCAGCCCCTTCACGTTGGAGATCGGCTTGAGGCCGCTGCTGGTGTTGGCGATGAAGACGCTCTGGAACGACGCGTCGATGTCGCGCTGGGCGACCACCTGGGCGCCGGGCTTCTGCAGGCGCGCCTGCACGCCGGTGAGACTGCCGAACCAGACCAGATCCAGGCCGCCGGTGCGGAAAGCGGTGACGGCGGCGGCGTAATCCACCACCGGCACGTAAGTGACCTTCACACCCAGCTGACGGCTGAGTTCATTCGCCACCAGCGGGTAGAGCCGGTTGAGCACCTCGGGCTTCTGGTCGGGGATCGCACCGATGCGCAGCACCTTGGTGTTCTGCTGCGCCTTCGCCTCGCTCAGCAGCGACGGCAGGGGGCCGCCGGCGGGGGCCAGGGCCGGCAGCAGCGCCAGGGAAAGGCCCACCAGCGCAGCGGTGGCACGGATGCGGAACGTCATCGGTGAGAGGGGATCGGGGGGAAGGATGAGAGCGGGAGGCGGGTGAGGCCCAGGCCGGCGCCTCGGCACGCAGGCGGCTGAACGGGCAACTGCGCTGGGAAACGCACAAGCAGCTCGCAGCACAGCGGAGCGAGGAGGCACGAGGAGGTGTCCGAGGAGCCACACGTCGCGCAACCCGGGGTGCCGTGCAAGCAAGGTGCGCCGCAGCAGGGCGGCCCTGGAGCCACTATGGCGCTCACGACGTCGTGCCCCGGGTTGGCGATGGTGGTGCCCCAGCCGATCGAGCGCTTCCTGCAGGAGACGGGGCCACTGCTGGATGTGCGCACCCCGGCGGAATTCGCCCAGGGCCACATTCCCGGCGCCGTCAACCTGCCGCTGTTCAGCGATGCCGAACGGGCGGAGGTGGGCACGCTCTACAAGCAGCAGGGGCGCCAGGCGGCGGTGCTGCATGGCCTGGCGGTGGTGGGCCCGCGCCTGAAGGGGCTCGCGGCGGATCTGGCCGCCTGCAGCGCCGAAGCCGAAGGGGCGCCGCTGCGGCTCACCTGCTGGCGGGGGGGCATGCGCTCCGGCAACGTGGCCCTGCTGGCCGAGAGCCTGGAGCTGCCGGTGCGCCTGTTGCACGGCGGCTACAAGAGCTTCCGGCGCTGGGCGCTGGAGCTGTTCGAGCGGCCCTGGCCGCTGCGCCTGCTGGGGGGCCGCACCGGCTGCGGCAAGACCGAGCTGCTGCTGGCCCTGCAGCAGCGCGGGGTCGCCGTGGTGGACCTCGAAGGCCTGGCCAACCACCGCGGCAGCAGCTTCGGCGGGCTGGGGCTGCCGCAGCAACCCAGCACCGAGCACTACGAGAACCAGCTGGCCATGGCCTTGCAGGCGCTGGAGGGGGCGGCGGCGATCTGGCTGGAGGCGGAGAGCGCCATGGTCGGCCGCTGCCGCATCCCAGCCGGCCTCTGGCGCCAGATGAAGGCAGCACCGGTGCTGGAGGTGCAACGGCCGCTGGAGCAGCGGCTGTCCCATCTGGTGGCGGTCTACGGCAAGCACGACCCGGAGGCGGTGGCGGAGGCCACCCGTCGCATCGCCAAGCGGCTGGGCCCCCAGCGCACAGCCGTCGCCCTGGAGGCGATCGCCAACGGGGAGGCGGCCGAAGCCTGCCGGCAGATGCTCGACTACTACGACCGCTGCTACGACCATGACCTCAGCGGTCGTGGCGTCGCCAGCGTGGAGCTGGGGGAACAGAGCGCGGAGCAGGCCGCCGTCCGGCTGCTGGCGGACGGCCTGATCTAAGCCAGCACCCGGCCGATCAGGGCAGCAGCGCCGAAGCCGGCCGCCCGCAGCTCCTGAAGGGCGGCAGCGGCGCTGCTGGCTGGCAGCGCCGCCAGCAGCGGGCCGCAGGTCTGGGGATCGATCAGCAGAGCCCTGTGGGCGGGCTCAGGGCCGTGCGGGCCAGGACCTTCCAGCTGCACCGCACCGTCCAGCAGCGCCAGGGCGGCGGCATTGGCGGGGGCCAGGCTGCTGGCCACACCGGCGGCCAGCAGCTCCAGGGCACCGGGCAGCGCCGGCACGGCGGCCCAGTCGAGGGCGACACGCACGGCCGGGCTGGCGGCGATCATCTCGCCGAGGTGGCCAAGCAACCCGAAGCCGGTCACATCGGTGCAGGCCCGGCAGCCGTGGCGCGCCAGCAGCGGCAGCAGCGGCGCCTGGCTCTGCTGCAGCACCGCCAGCGCCTGCTCGATCCAGGCGGGATCCGCGGCCGCCGCCATCGCCGCCGCGAACAGCACGCCACTGCCGAGCGGGCGGCTGAGCAGCAGCACATCACCCGGCTGGAGCGGGCCCTTGCGCCAGAACTGCGCCGGCGCCACCCGGCCGTTGACCGTGAGCGCCAGGCTGAGCCCGGCACCATCGCGGCCCTCCAGGGTGTGCCCGCCCAGCAGCACGGCCCCCTGCGGCTCCAGCACGGAGCACACCCCTGCCAGGGTCTGCACCAGCAGCTCTTCCTGCACGGCGGCCGCCGCGGCCGGCAGGGTCACCAGCGCCTGGGCGCTCTCCACCGGCGCCCCACAGGCCCAGAGGTCGCTGCAGGCATGCAGGGTGGTGAGGCGGGCGTTGAGCCAGGGGTCGTCCACCAGGGCCGGGAAGCCATCCACGCTCTGCAGCAGCAGCGCGCCGTCGTCAAGCCGGGCCACCACGGCAGCGTCATCGGCGGGGACGGCAGCCGCAGCGAGTCGCCCCAGGGCCGCCTGCAGTGGAGCGGCGGGCAGCTTGGCGGCGCAGCCGCGGCAGGGCATGGGCTCCGCCGCAGGGGCGGCACCCATCGGCTGCAGAGCGGTGAAGCGGTCCATGAACGCCTGGTCGATGGCCTGCTTCCAGTGCCACAACCAGCGGTGCGGACCGAGCGCCAGCGGCCCGAACAGGGCCAGGGCCCGTGGACCGGCTGGTTGCCAGCCGCCATCGCCGAGCAGTTGCAGGGCGAACGGCTGGGGCCGCCAGGGCCGCAGGGGGCGGCCGGGGCTGTCGATGCTGCGTTTCAGGTTGGCCGCCAGCACCGGCGCGGCCCGCACCGCCCAGACCCCCGACGGGGGGCGGGGCTGGCCGTCGATCAGGCCGCAGTCACCGCAGGCGAACAGGCCGGGGTGGCCCACCACCTCCAGGCTGGCCGCCGTGCGGACACGGCCGCTGCCGGGATCGACCGGCAGGCCGGCAGCGGCCAGCCAGGCAGGCGCAAGGCTGCCGGTGCAGGCCAGATCCGCCGCGGCCCGCTCCGGCGCCTGGCGCTCCAGCGGAATCACCGCCGCCGCCAGCAGGCGCTCGCCGGCGCGGTTGGCGGCCGCCGACCCCAGCTGCAGCCCCTGGCCCCGCAGCAGCAGGCGGGGCCGCCACCCACGGGCGCGGAAGGCCAGCGCCAGCTCCACCGCGGCAGCGCCACCACCGCGCAGCACGGGGCCTTCCGCCGCTGCATAGCCGTCGGCCCAAGCCAGGAAGGGTTCGAGCGGCTTCACCGCCATGGCGCCGGCGCACGGCGCAGTGACGGCACCCACATCCAGGCTGAGCCGCGCAAAGCGCAGTGCCGGCCGGCCAGCCAGCAGCAGCGCCCGCTCGGCCAGATCCAGCCCGGTGATCTCCGCCTGCACGAAGGTGACGCCGGCCAGCCGGCAGAGGCGGCGCAGATCGATGGCGGCGGCGTCAGCGGGCACCAGACCCGCCACCACAGCGGGCACCAGGCCGGAATACAGCGCCGTGCTGCCGCGGCTCACCAGTGTGATCAGGGCAGCGGCCGGGCGCTGGGCAGGCCGCATCACCCAGCGGCGCAGCAGCAGTGCATGGCTGTGGCCCCCTCCTGCCAGCACCAGGTGCAGCCGGGGCGGGGCAGAAAGCCCGGGCACGGGCGTCGTCGGGCGCAGATGGCGCCATTGTGGCCGCGCCCGGGCCGTGAACAAATCCCCTGCCGCCGCCTGACGGGTGGCAGGATTCGGCAAGTGGGGCCAGATTCGGTGAAATCACACCGCCATCCAGGATTGTCCTGCCTGCCTCGCCGCCCAGGCGGCCATTCACAACCCTGCCGTCGCTGGCCGTCGCTGGCGTGGTGCACAGCCGCGTTGCTTGCCGCCTGGGTGTGGCCAGTCAACGCCCGCGCCGAAACCGTGCTGGAGCGGGCGGCGCGCACCGGCGTGATCACCATGGGCGGCCGCACCGACCTGGTGCCTTACTCCTTCGTGGACGGCAAGGGCCAGCTGGTGGGCCTGTCGATTGATGTGGCCGAGCGGATCGCCGCCGAAGCCAGCACTTACCTGAACCGTCCGGTGCGGCTGGCGTTCACTGCCGCCCCCGACGCGAACACCCTGTTCAAACAGGTGCACACCGGCGAGACCGACCTGGCCTGCGGCGTCCAGTTCACCTGGGAGCGGGAGATGTTCGTCGACTATTCGATCCCCTTCAGCCTGTCGGGAATCCGCCTGCTCACCCGCAGTGGTGGGCTCGATGGCACGGCCGCCTCGTTGCAAGGCAAGCGGATCGGTGTGCTGGCCGGCTCGCTGGGTGATGCCACGATCAAGAGCTATGCGCCCAAGGCGGTGCGGGTGCCCCTCACCGAGATCGATGCCGCCGTTGCAGCGCTGCAGGCGGGCCGGGTGGAGGCACTGGCTGGCGATTCCATCCTGCTGGCAGGCGCCGTGGCGAAAACAGGCGCCAAGGGTCTGGCAGTGGTGCCCGGGGTGGGGCTGCAGCGCTATGCGGTGGGGTGCATCATTCCGGAGAACAATTCCACCTTCCGCAACCTGATGAACCTGGCGATAGCCAAGTTGCTTCAGGGCTATATCAACGGCAATCGTGATGCCACCGAGAGCGTGAATCGCTGGTTGGGCCCCAGTGGAATACTGGAATTGCCGCCGCAAGTGATCAAAGATTATTTTCAGATGGTGCTGCTCACCAATGAGCAGATTCGCGTCCCAGCTGACACCACTCCGGAAGCAAAACCATGAGCATTCACTCCCGAGCCGGCGTGCTGGGTTTCCTGCTGGCGCTGGCGGCGCTCACCCTGCCAGTCGCCACCGCCGCGCCCGTTGCCTCCCATCCTGAGGCGTCAGTTGAGGACCGTCTGCGCCGCATCGCCACCGCCTTCCGCGCCCATGGCGGCCTGGACGCGGGCCTCGTCAGCCATGGGCACGGCACGGAGGATCCCACCCTGCTGGCAGCCGGCTTTGCCAATGGCGGACGGGGCGGCTTTGCCAACGCGGCCAACCGTGGAGGCTTCGTCAATGGGCACCCCTATTACGGCGGCGGCGGCGGCTTCGTTAACGGCGGCGGCGGCTTCGTCAATGCCCGCTATGGCGGCGGCTTCGTCAACGGGGGCGGGGGCGGGGCTTTCCGCAACTGGTGATCGCCTGAACAAAGGATCGCCCTTCACAACTGCCGAACGATCGAAGGCCGCCGCTGCCGCGATTGGGGCCAACCCAGCGTCCTGGCCAATCAGTCCGACGCCAACACAGGCGCGGGAGAAGCTAGGGGAATCCGTTCCCGCTGGAGGCGGTCGAGCAGGCGCCGCTGCAGCTCACGGCTGCAGGCCCACTGCTGACCAGCCTGGGTGGTGAGCAGCATGCTCACGGTGATCCCGAGCGGGCCGGTGCCGGTGACACCGCGCAGGAAGGGGGCCGCCAGCAGCAGCGGCCCCCAGAGCGGATCGCGGCCGAGGGCGTCGAGTTCTTCGGCGATCACCGCCAGCACGGCGTTGATGTCGGCGATGCGATGGGAGAGCAGCACCTCCACCAACTTGCCGGAGCGGATCTTGGTGTGGTTCACCACCCGGTCGAAGGCACCGTTCTGAATCACAGCCACCCGCTGATCGAGGCAGCGCAGCTGGGTGCTCAGCACGCTCAGATCCACCACATCGCCTTCGATGTCGCCGATCTCGATCCAGTCGCCAATGGCGTAGCGATCCTCCAGCAGCACCGCCAGGCCGGCGGCGAAATCCCGCAGCAGCCCCTGGAACACGATCGCCAGGCCGCCCAGCACGGCGCCGCCGGCCAGCAGGAACGACGCAGAGGTTTCGCGCACGCCGGGGATGCCCACCACCACCCAGCCGGCGGCGATGGCGATGCAGGCCAGATCCACCAGCCGGTGGAAGATGCGCTCGAGGCTGTGATGGCGCTGGTCGCGGCGGGCCAGCTGGTCGGCGGGCACCCGGCCACTGGCGGCCCACTGATCCAGCAGAAACGACACCAGCGCGCGGCCCAGCAGCGCCGTGAGCGCGAACACCAGCACCTTGATCGCCACCAGCGCTGGCTGCAGCAGCACCTCCAGGGCCAACGGCACGCCGCCGGGAATGGCCATCAGGCCCAGCGCCACCACCGTCATCAGTTGCAGCAGCACGAGCACCAGCAGCACGACGCTCAGCGCCTCGAACAGCTGCAGGCGCAGCCCGCGCGTGGCTGCCGCCGCTGGGGCTGCTGACGCCACCGGAGCCGCCAGCGCGAACGCCGCCGGGGCCGCCACTTGCGCCTTGAGCGTGGCGATGGCCAGGCGGTTGCGGCGCCACAGCCAGAAGGTGACAGCGGTGAGCAGCAGCACCAGGGCCATGGCCAGCAGGCAGAGCATCAACCGCTGGCGCAGGCTCTGCGGCAGCAGCGCCTGGCGGGCGTAGCGGAGGCGGCTCTGCAGCCGCTCCTGCCAACGCCGGCCCAGTTCCAGCGCGGTGGTGCCGTTCATGGTGGCGTCGGCAAAGGTCACGGTGAGCAGCGGCAGCGGCTGGGGCCGCTCCGGCACCGTGGCCTCGAGGATCACGGCGCCGGTGGGCAGCTGCCGCACCTCCACCGTGAGGTCGTCGGAGGCGGCACGCACGCCATCGGTCAGACCGCCCTCACAGGCGGGATCGTTGGCCCCCAGAGCCCGCAGCAGGCTCCACTCGGCCAGCCGTTCACTGTTGGTGCAGAGGGCGGTGGGGTTGTACAGCAAGCGGAGGTTGCCCTCGATCACCTGGGCGCGGCGCTCCGCATCGGGGCCGGTCTCCGCGTCACTGCCATGGCCGTTGCTGTTGCCAGTTCCGTTGCCGTTTCCCACCACCGGCGACGCCACCATCAGGGTGGGAATGCCGAGGATGCGCACGATCGCCACCTCGTAGCTGCCGGCCGCCACCATCGAGGTGGCGCGATCGAGGGAGGGCGGTGAGGCCGTGAAGGTGGGGCGCGCCGGTGAGGGGATCTGAACGGCCGCCGGCGTGGCCCGCAGCGGCGACCCCATGGCCAGCAGCACCACCACCAATGCCAGCGCCCCGAGCAGCCACGTGCGCGCCGGCTTCGTCAATCCGTCTTCCCTGTCATGTCCATGTTGCCTGCGCCATGCCCACCGGGGGACTTGAACCCCCACGACCGAAGCCACTGGTACCTAAAACCAGCGCGTCTACCAATTCCGCCAGGTGGGCAGCGGACCGACTGTAATCAGCGGCGCAGAATGGGGCCGCCCTGCTGCGACGGCCATGCTTGCCACCCTCGGTGGAACCCTGGCCCTGCTCGCCGGCCTCGCCCTGCTGCTCCTGCCGCTGCTGGTGCCGGAGCTGAGCCGCCCGCGCGATGCCTTCTGGGGCGCGGTGGTGCTGCTGCTGGGCCTGGTGCTGGTCACCAGTGCCGAGCGGCTGAGTGGCGCGCCGATGCTGGCGGTGCTCTGCGGCGGGCTGCTGATCGGGCGGCTCAGCACCGAGGTGAGCCAGAGCCGCTGGCGTCAGCTGAGCGAGGAGGAACGCCAGGGCTTCTGGTCTGCAGCGCGGTGGCAGACGAGCCTGAACCAGTTGGGCACCACCGTGATCGCCCTCGGCGGGCTGCTGTTCTCTCGGGCCATGGCGCTGGGCGGCTGGCTCAAGCAACGCAGCGCCGCCGTCTCCGCGAGCCTCTCCAGCAGGACCACCACCGCCAAGCCATCCCAGACCACCAAGCGCTGGGTGCGACCCGAACCTGCCGGCGCAGAGACACCCACGGCTCCCGCTCCGCCAGCGCCGGCCGCTGACGCCCCCGAAGCGCCGCTGGCGGTGGTGAGCGACTTCGCAGAGGTGGACGCCCGCGTGCGCGCAGCGCTCGCCGCCGATCAGGACCCGCCGTCGGGGACGGAAACCGCGGAGACGGCAACGGCGCCGGGTCCGGCCGGCACCACAGCGGTGAGTACTGCCGAGCCAAGTGCTGAAGAGCCCAGTGCTGCCCAGGAGAGTCCTGGGCCGGTGAGCCCTGCAGCGGGTGCTCCCGCAGCTTCCGCAGAGCCAGTTGCCGGCAACGAACCTTCAGCCGATCACGACCCAGAGACCACTCACCCCAGCCCAGCCCCGTACCAGTCAGACGCTCAGGGCATCCCCGCCGGCGACCTCAGCCTCAGCGCCACGGCGGCTGCAGACACCGAAACCCGCACCGACCACGAGCGGACGCCGGAGCCCATCGCCGAACCCGGGCCCCCGAATCTGGCTGGCGATCCTCCGACCGGACCCAGCGCCCGCTGAGCCGGCTCGCAGGATCAGAAGCGACCTCCACGCAACCACACCGCTGCCGCCGGGGAATGCCGGGGCCGATAATCCCGGTTGCTGCCCCAGGCGCCGTGACCGCCCCGCCGGTGTCCTACAAGGACACCCTCAACCTGCTGCAGACCCCCTTCGGGATGCGGGCCAACGCCAGGACGCGTGAACCAGAACTGCAGGCGTTCTGGGCCGAGCAGCGCCTCTACGAGCGGCTCAGCAGCAGCAACCCCGGGCCGGTGTTCACCCTTCACGACGGGCCGCCGTATGCCAACGGCGCCCTGCACGTGGGGCATGCGCTCAACAAGATCCTCAAGGACATCATCAACAAGTACGCCCTGCTGAAGGGGCGACGGGCGCGCTTCGTGCCCGGCTGGGACTGCCACGGGCTGCCGATCGAGCTCAAGGTGCTGCAGGGCATGGGCAGCGAGGAGCGTCGCGGGCTCACGCCGATCGAGCTGCGCCGCCGCGCCCACGCCTATGCGCTCGAGCAGGTGGCGGGGCAGAAGGCGGGCTTCCGCCGCTGGGGCATCTGGGCCGACTGGGACCAGCCTTATCTCACCCTGCAGAAGCACTACGAGGCCGCCCAGATCGGTGTCTTCGGCCAGATGGTGCTGGCGGGTCACATCTACCGGGGCCTCAAGCCGGTGCACTGGAGCCCCAGCTCCCGCACCGCCCTGGCTGAGGCGGAGCTGGAATACCCCGACGGCCACACCTCCCCGAGCGTCTACGTGGCGTTTCCGGTGGTGGAGCTGCCGGCGGGGCTGGGTGCACGCCTCACCGCCATCGGCCTCACCAGCGCGGAGGCGGCCACCACACCGGCTGCCGGTGCCCTGGCTGTGGCGATCTGGACCACCACCCCCTGGACCCTGCCCGCCAACCTGGCGGTGTCAGTGAACGGGGCGCTCGATTACGCGGTGTGCCGGGTGGAGCCGGGCCGCCACCTGATCGTGGCCACGGCATTGGTGGAGAGCCTGCGCGAGAGCCTGGCGCTGCCGCTGGAGCCGCTGCTGTCGTTGAAGGGGGCCGAGCTGGAAGGGGTCGTGTACCGCCATCCCCTGATGGAGCGCAGCAGCCCCGTGGTGATCGGCGGCGACTACATCACCACCGAAGCGGGAACGGGCCTGGTGCACACGGCGCCGGGCCATGGCGTCGACGACTTCAACACCGGCCGCAAGGCGGGCCTGCCCGTGCTCTGCCCGGTGGACGAAGGCGGCACGCTCACCGCCGAGGCGGGCCCGTTCGCCGGCCTGAACGTGCTGAAGGACGCCAACCCGGCGATCATCTCGGCCCTGGAGGGGGCCGGCGCCCTGCTCAAGCAGGAGAGCTACGCGCACCGCTACCCCTACGACTGGCGCACCAAGAAACCGACGATCTTCCGGGCCACCGAGCAGTGGTTCGCCTCGGTGGAGGGCTTTCGTGCCGAGGCGCTAGACGCCATCGCCGCCGTCGACTGGCTGCCGGCCAGTGGCCGCAATCGCATCGAGGCGATGGTGCGCGAACGGGGCGACTGGTGCATCTCGCGCCAGCGCACCTGGGGCGTGCCGATCCCGGTGTTTTATCACCGCGAAACGGGCGAGGTGCTGCTCGATGCGGCCACCCTCGATCACATCCAGGCACTGATCGCCGCCCACGGCTCGGATGTGTGGTGGGAGAAGGAGGAAGCCGAGTTGCTGCCCCCTGCCCATGCCGCCGAGGCGTATCTGTGGCGCAAGGGCACCGACACCATGGACGTCTGGTTCGACTCCGGATCTTCCTGGGCGGCGGTGCTGGGCGGCCTGCAGACCGGCGAAACCACCACTGAGGACCCTCAAGCGAGCGAAACCCCTGGTCAGCCCTCAACCAGCGCAGCCGCTAAGGGGTCCCAGGAGCCGCCTGCCACCCGCCTCAATTACCCCGCCGACCTGTATCTGGAGGGCTCGGATCAGCACCGCGGCTGGTTCCAGAGCAGCCTGCTCACCTCCGTGGCCGTGAACGGCTGTGCCCCCTACAAGCGGGTGCTCACCCATGGGTTCACCCTCGATGAGAAAGGCCGCAAGATGAGCAAATCGCTGGGCAATGTGGTGGATCCGGCGGTGCTGGTGGAGGGCGGCAAGAATGAGAAGCAGGAGCCGGCCTACGGCGCCGATGTGCTGCGGCTGTGGGTGAGTTCGGTGGATTATTCCGCCGATGTGCCACTGGGTCCGGGGATCGTCAAGCAGCTGGCGGATGTGAGCCGCAAGGTGCGCAACACGGCCCGCTATCTGCTCGGCAACCTGCACGATTTCGACCCACGGCCCCGCGCTGAAGGAGGCGACGCGGTGCCGTTGGCGGAGCTTCCCCTGCTCGACCGCTGGATGCTGCACCGCACAGCTGCGCTGATTGAGGCGGTGAGCACCGATTTCGACAACTTCGCCTTCTATCGCTTCTTCCAGGCACTGCAGAATTTCTGCGTGGTGGACCTGTCGAACGTCTACTTCGACATCGCCAAGGACAGGCTGTACGTGAGCGCAGCCGGGTCCTTCCGCCGCCGCAGCTGCCAGACGGTGCTGCAGCTGGTGGTGGAGCGGCTGGCCGGGCTGATCGCCCCGGTGCTGTGCCACATGGCGGAGGACATCTGGCAGAACCTGCCCTATCCCGTGGCCGAAGCCTCGGTGTTCGAGCGTGGCTGGCCCACCGCCCCGGCCGCGTGGAGCGCGCCGGAGCTGCTGGCGCCGATGGAGCGCATCCTGGCCCTGCGGGCCCGGGTGAACCGGCAGCTGGAAAGCTGCCGCAGTGCCGGTGCCCTGGGTGCGTCGCTGGAGGCACAGGTGCAGCTGAGCGGCGTTGATGCCGCTCTGGCCGAGGCCCTGGAGCTGCTGGAGAGCAGCGCCCACCCGGAGGTCGACAACCTGGCCGACTGGCTGCTGGTGTCGGCGGTGCAGCTGGAGGGCGCGGCGCCGGCGGTGGTGCTGGCCGAAGACCATGGCGACACCCCCAGCGACGACAGCAACGAAACCGGTGGTGGTTTCAGGCTGCGGCTGGCCCACGCCGACGGCGAGAAGTGCGAGCGTTGCTGGCACTACACCACCGATGTGGAGGAGCACACCCTGGCGCCAGGGGTGAGCGGTCGGATCTGTGGGCGCTGCCGGCAGATCCTTGCTGACTGACCATTCACAGATGGCGGAATCAGCGGCTCCAGCCGCTAGCTTCACCGGCCGAATGGAGAGTGGGATCGATGGCGCGTCCCGCCGTGGGGCAAGGGGGAATGAAAATCGGGGCATTGGCGTCGCGCAGCGGCGTGCCGGTGAAAACCCTGCGGTATTACGAAGACCTGGGCCTGCTGCCGGCGATCGGCCGCAGCGAGGGTGGCTATCGCCTGTTCGATGAACACAGCCTGCGCCGTCTGGAGTTCATCCGGCGGCTGAAAACCCTGGGGCTCACGCTGGAGGAGATCCAGGCCTGCCTCAACGTCCACGACGCCGGCGCCCTGCCGTGCGACAGCATCCAGGCCCAGCTCCTGCACCAGATCGAGCGGATCGATCACCAGATCCGTGATCTGCGTCACCTCAAGACGGAGCTGAAGGAGCTGCTGGCCCGCTGGCAGCGCCATCCTGTCGACGACGGCAGCGAAATCTGCCCGAACCTGCACATCTGAGCGGCCTGCGGATCAGCCACTTGTGCACTGTGTCGGCGAGCAGCACCGCCACGGGAGCCAGGGCGATCGGGCCGAGGTAGCCAACCGGGAAGCGGGCCAGCTCAAACACAGCGGCGATCGGGGCCACCAGCACCAGGAGGCCCGCCACCACGGGCTCGCTGAAGAAGCCAAGCCACAGCAACGGATTGGGAATGGGCAGAAGGTCCCAGAAGGGGCGCCGGTCGCTGCGGCAGGCCAGCAGCGCGGCCATTTGGCCGGCCACAATCAGTGAGAAGGCCACGGTGGAGGCCTGGTGCTGAATCGCCAGCACCTCAACGGTGGCGCGGTGATGGAGCAGGTCTGGCGCCAGCTGCTGCAGGGCGGCCAGGTCCACGCCGTTGTTGCGCCACACCAGCAGGTACCCCGCCATCGCGCTCAGGCCTTCCACCAGACCCAGCACCAGATAGGCCCGCACCATCAGGGGCCGGTTGAGCAGGGGCAGGTCCCGGGGGCGGGGCGGCTGGCGCATCACCCCCGCCTCGGGGGTCTCGGAGCCCAACCCCAGGGCCGGCAGCAGGTCAGTGCCGAGATCCACCGCCAGGATCTGCAGCACGGTGAAGGCCGCCGGGATCCGCAGCACCACCATTGCCAGGAACGGCGCGACCTCGGGCACGTTCGAGGCCAGGATGTAAGTGATGAACTTGCCGATGTTCGCCACCACCGAGCGGCCGAAGCGGACCGCCTCCACGATCGTGGCGAAGTTGTCATCGAGCAGCACGATGTCGGCCGCCTCGCGGGCCACATCGGTGCCGGTAATGCCCATGGCCAGGCCCACATCAGCGGCACGCAGGGCCGGGGCGTCGTTGACGCCATCGCCGGTGACGGCCACCACCTCACCCAGGGCCTGGTAGGCCTGCACGAGCCGCAGCTTCTGCTCCGGGGCCATGCGGGCGAACACCAGTCGGTGGCGGTACTTGAGCAGCTGGCGCAGATGCACGTCGCTGATCTGGGCCAGGGTGGAGCCCTCGATCACCCGTACCGGGTCGGCGCCGGACAGCCGGTGCTGACCATTGCCCCGGTGGCTGTTGACTCCGCGACCATTGGGGGCGGGCGGCTCCAGCAGACCGATCTGGAGCGCGATCGCCTGGGCTGTGAGTCCGTAGTCACCGGTCACCATGGTCACCCGAATGCCGGCGTCGCGGCAGCGGCGGATGGCATCGGGCACTTCGGGGCGGGGCGGGTCGTACAGGCCCAGCAGGCCGAGCAGCGTCTGGCCCGTTTCCAGCAGGTCTCCTGGCGTCGCCTGCAGTTCTTCCGCCCCGGCGGCCCGCAGGGCAACGCCGATCACCCGAAAGCCCCTGGCGGCCAGGTCGTCGTTGGCGGCCACCACACTGAGGCGCCGACGCGCATCGAGCGGTTCGCTGCCGGCAGGGGTGAGCCAGGCGTCGCAGCGCTCCAGCACCTCCAGCGGCGCTCCCTTGGTGATCACCAGGCTGTCGCCAGTGGCGATGGCCAGGGGTGGGTCAGGCCAGCTCACCAGCACCGTCATGCGCCGCCGGTGCGAATCAAAGGGGATCTCGCGCTGGCGGGGGTGAAGGCGCTGCAGCTCCGCCGGATCGAGGCCCGCGGCCTGCGCCGCCTGCAGCAGCGCCGTCTCGGTGGGATCTCCCACGGCACCGCTGGCATCCAGGCGAGCGTTGCTGCAGAGGGCGGCCCCTTGCAGCAGCAGCTGATGCAGCTCCTCGCCGGGAACCGGCAGCCAGGTTTCCTCCACCGCCATGCGGTTGCAGGTGAGGGTGCCGGTCTTGTCGCTGCAGATCACACTGACGGAACCGAGCGTTTCCACCGCTGAGAGGCGACGCACCAGCGCCTTGCGCCGGCCCATCCGCTGCACGTTCAACGCCAGCGCCAGGGTGACGGTGGGCAGCAGACCCTCGGGCACGTTGGCCACGATGATGCCGATCGCGAAGACCAGGCTTTCGAGGGGCGTCATGCCCACGAACACCAGGCTCAAGGAGAAGGCGAGCAGGCCCATCGTGAGCGCGATCGTGCTGATCGTGTGCACGATGCGGGCCACCTGCTGCTCGAGGGTGCTGACGCTGCGCGGCGTGCCGGCCGTGAGATGGGCCACCTGGCCGAACTCGGTTTCAGAGCCGGTGGCGTACACGAACGCCTCGCCCCGGCCGGAGGCGATCGTGCTGCCCGCCAGCAACAGGTTGGGCCGCTCGCCGGTGGGCAGGCCCAGCTCGGCCTGGTGAGCCGGCAGGTCCATGGCCTGGCGGGCCACGGGCGCCGATTCGCCGGTCAGCACCGAAAGATCGACGCGAAGCTCATGGCTCACACTGATCCGGCAATCGGCCGGCACCCGGTCCCCTTCCTCCAGCAGCAGCCGGTCGCCGGCCACCAGCTCCTCGACGGAGCGGAAACCCAGCATGCCGTCACGCCACAGCTGCACCTGGCGGGGCAGGGCACGGGTGAGGGCGGCCAGGGTGCGCTCGGCCTGGAACTCCTGCCAGAAGGAAAAGAGGCCGTTGATCAGTACCACCGCCCAGATCGCCCAACCCAGCTGCGGCGTACCCGCCACGAAGGCCAGCACCCCGGCGATCCAGAGCAGCAGGGCCATGAAGTGGACCATCTGGTCGAGCAAGCGCAGGGCCAGGGACCGGCGCTTCAGGGGCGGCAACCTGTTGGCGCCGTAACGCTCCAGCCGCTGCTGCGCCTCCGGCTGGCTGAGACCTTCTGGGGTGGTGCGCAACCCCGGGTACACCTTCTCCAGCGGCAGGGACCAGATCGGCTGTGAAGCAGAAAGCAGCACCGGCGCCAACAGGCTGTGATGCTTTCAGGATGACCCTGGCGAATTGAATGAAGTGTCAGTCCGCCATCAGCCGTTACTGCCGCTCGCAAACGTCGGAGATGGCAGTCGCCACCGCAACCCCAACCTTTCAACACGCCGCCTCAGATCTGGGCATGGCTGTGGCGCCGCCATTCAGTCCATGGCCCGAACCTCGAAACGGCGCCTTAACCACAACGACACATACACAAGTGCCACCAGCACCGGTACCTCGATCAGCGGACCGATCACACCGGCCAAGGCCTGACGGGAGCTGACCCCCCACACGCTGATGCTCACGGCGATGGCCAGCTCGAAGTTATTGCCGGCGGCGGTGAACGCAAGGGTTGCCGTTTTCGGATAGCTGAGCCCGCTGTGCCGGCCCATTGCAAAGGCCACACTCCACATGATCGCGAAGTAGAGCAGCAAAGGCACGGCCACGCCGGCCACTGCGAGCGGGTCGGAGGTGATCGCCTGGCCCTGCAGGGCGAACATCACCACGATCGTGAACAGCAGGCCGTAAAGCGCGAAGGGGCTGATGAACGGGATGAACCGCTGCTCATACCAGCGCGGTCCCTTGAGCCGGAGGCCGATGCGACGGCTGAGGTAGCCCGCCGCCAGCGGCAGCCCCAAAAACACCAGCACCGCCTTGGCAATCTCCGCCATCTGAAACGCCACGTCCTGAGTGGCCAGGCCCAACCAGCCGGGCAGGATCTTCAGGTAAAAGCCACCAAGCAAGGCATAGGCCAGAACCTGCACGATCGAATTGATCGCCACCAGCAGGGCAGCCGCCTCCCGGTCGCCCCTGGCCAGATCGATCCAGATCAAGACCATGGCGATGCAGGGGGCCAGGCCGATCAGGATCAGCCCCGTGCGGAACTCCGGCTGGTTCGGCAAGAACAGCCAGGCGAGCACGAACATCAGTGCCGGCCCCAGACCCCAGACCAACACCAAGGAGAGCCTCAGCAGGCGGCGATCCCGCGCCGCCCTGCCCAACTCCTCGTAGTGCACCTTCGCCAGCACCGGGTACATCATCAGCAGCAGCCCCAGAGCAATAGGCAGGGAGGTGTTGCCGATCCTCACGGCATCGAGCCAACCCTGGATGGCAGGAAAGAAGCGGCCCAGCAGCAGGCCGCCGCCCATCGCCAGCAGGATCCAGAGCGGAAGGAAGCGGTCGAGCAACGACAGCTGGGCCAAGACGGCCTTGTCATCGGCAGCCCGTCTGCCATGGTCGTTGGATTCCGGGGCCATGCAAGAAAGGGCGATGGGAAGGACAAGGGAGCTGGCGAGCTGAACGGCCAAAGGACGCTCACGCCATCAAGGCCTGGACGAGCAGAGAGCGGACGACTTCAGCAGTGGATCAGGTCCTGGCGCGACGGCTCACCGATCGCTCAGCGCCGATGGCACAAGGTTGATGCACGCCACCCACACACTCAGCCATCGCTCGAAGATGCCCAGGGATCAGCAGCAGGGGGAAGCGGGGGCGGCGCAGTCTGCAGACAGGTCCGCCAACCAGTGCTGGAGCGCCACGAGGGCTTCGCTGCGCAGGCGGTAGTAGATCCAGCGACCCTCCTGGCGATCGGCGAGCAACCCGGCCTCCTTGAGCACCTTGAGGTGAAACGACAGCTTCGATTGCGCCAGGCCCAGATCCGTGGTGAGATCGCAGACGCAACGCTCGCCATGGCCGAGGGCCTCGATCACCTGCAGACGCAGCGGATCAGCGAGGGCTTTGAGCAGTTGGCGCGCCTGCTCCGTCGGCAGGCCCGTGGTGGCGACGCTCACGGGACCATTCCTGCATAGTTGATCAATTCTAGTTGATGCATTTGTGGCCCAGTGCACCGGCGCTGTTCGCAGGCAACACCCCAGCAGCACGGTCGCATCGTCGTCTCCAGCGCCATTGAGCCGGCCACCACAGAAGGCAAACCAATGGTGAGAACCAGCGATCAGCTCCGAAACCCCGCATACGCCGCTGCCAGCATGGGCTTGCCGCCGGTTTCAACGATGGCGCCATGGGCAACGATCACGCGATCAAAGTCCCACGCCAACACCGCATCGATCGAGGCACGCACCCTGCGCCGATCCGATGAGGCGAGGCGTTCGAGGATTGTGGGCTCCAGGCGATTGAAACCGCCGGCGATGCGGGTCGTGAAACGCGTGAGCCAGGGGAAAGAGGCGTCGAAATTGAACGCGCTGTCGGTGAGGAGAAGGGTCTGGCTGGGAACGTGGCACAAGGCAATTTCATCCAGAGGCACAGGACCGAGGGGGGCCATCGTGTTCAGGCCCTGCAGCTGGCACAGAAGCAGATCCGGCCAGGGGGAGGGCGCTTCAGCAGTCAGCAGCTGATCGATCATCAGGTCAGGGCACTTGGCCTTGAGCGCGGCAGACCCCCAGAACCTGGCCCGCGGAAAGCAGAGCTTGAACGCATTGGCATACAGATGGTGGAAGGAATTCGGCGCCACGATATGGCCGATGCGGCCAAGTGTGGTCAGTGCGTCCACAAGCTCCGCCGTGGGCTCGATCGGAGAAAGAACGAGCAGGTTGCCGGTGTCCTGCAGGCGAATCACCGTCATCCTGGCGCCGATGCTCAGGCCGAAATACGTCTGCGCCTGTTCTGCCACCCATAGATCCGTAGCCACGAGGCGAAGCATGGAGGGGTGAGTAAAGATGCTGCAGAATAAGGATGATCGGGCGCAGCGGATGGTGGGGAGCCAGCTTCAGAAGGGCTCCGCCTGGGTCTTTCAGCACGCAAACCATTCACTCCGCAGCGCAAACTGAGCACTGCGCCACTCAACGTTACACTCAAGCGCAGAACAAAGACACACAACCCACAACGGGGTACTCACGGCTCAGCCACACCAATCAGAACTCCAATCCTCGTTCTACGCAGCAATCTTCGCGCTACGCAGCAGTCTTCGTCGCTTCTCAGCACTCCTCTCCCTTCTCGGCACCTCTCTTTCCCCTCAACACTCAATCCAGGCCTTCGATTCAGCAGGCTGCGGCTCACACCTCGCCGCTACCATTCACTGCCGGGCCGGCGGGCACCCACTGCATCGATGGCGTCCGCCGCAGCGAAGAGCCCTGCCTGATGGCCATGATGCGCTGGCACCAGGCTCAGAGGGCCACCACCCTGTGGCGGCCGCCTGCTTTGGCGGCGTACATGTTGCGGTCGGCGCGCCTGAGGAACAGGGCCGCATCCTCTCCGGCGCCGTGCAGGGCCACGCCGATGGAGAACGAGGGGGTGATGCTGTGATCCCCCCAGGGGACCGGCCTGGAAATCGCCACTTGCAGCTTCTCTGCCACCGCGATCGCATGCTCCAACGCCCGAATCCCATCAAGGATCACCAGAAACTCATCGCCACCGATGCGGCCAGCATGGTCACGGTGGCGGATCACCTGCTGGATACGCCGCGCCACGCTCTGCAGCACCACATCGCCGCAGGCATGGCCGTAGCTGTCGTTGATGTCCTTGAACCCATCACAGTCACAGAACAGCAGGGCCAGCGGCTGGGCCCTGAGGGTCTTGTCATCCAGCAGGCGTTGCTCCAGCAGGCTGAGGATGGCGTCGCGGCTGTCAAGGCCGGTGAGGGGATCGTGGTTGGCCCGTTGCAGCAGTCGTTGTTCTTCGATCACCTTCTGATCCACAGGCTGCAGGGTGATCACATAGCCCTCGTGCAGATTCAGCGCAGCCGGCGATCCCGCGGGAGCGGCGCTGGAATCACCGCTGCGCCGCCCCTCCTCCTGCAGGCGCCTCACACTCAGATCCACCCAGCTCCAGCCTCCCTTGGGATCCGCCAGCCGCAGGCGTCCCTGGTGAATCGGGCCATGGGGCGTTAGCCAGGCATCGAGCTGCAGGGGCTCTGGCCGACCCTCGGCTGACACAAACAGCTCGCAGAAGGTCTTTCCCTTCCATTGGTCTTCTCGCCAGCCCGTCATCGGCTCCAGGGAAGGAGACACCCACACCACCTCCTCCTGCTGATTGAGCAGCATCACCACCTCCACGATGTTGTCGGTGAGCAAGCGATAGAGGGCTGCAGAATTCGCCAGGGTGCGTGCGGCCCTGAGGCGATCCGTCACGTCGCGCCAGCTCACCACAAGAAAGCCGCGTGTGGGCAGGATCTGTATGTCGTAGCAGCGGTGGGCCTGGATGAGGGTGTCATCCTTGTAGACGAAATCGTTGATGAACGTAGGGGTGCTGCGCGAGGCGGCATCGATGTGGATCTCCAGAAGGCCGTTCTGCTCCATCTGCGGAAAGATGGTCAGTAGGGTCTTGCCCACGATGGCCTCCCGTTCCTGCTGCATCGTGGCGCAGGCCGATTGATTCGCCTCCAGGATCAGAAAGTCGGTGATCGAATCCTCGTCCCCCTGGATCACCTGCAGCAGCATGAAGTAGTCGTCGGCCAGATCGAAGGCGGAACGCAGCAGTTCCAGTTGTTCAAACGTGCTGGGCACGGATGTGCTGTTTCCCTGCCGGTTGGGCTGCAGGCTCACCTGACTCTGCCAACGGCCGGTGTCATCTCCGCTCTTTGGGTTGGCGAGGCGATCACGGAGCAGGGTTTCAAAGGCGTCCAGCTCCAGAGGGCGTCCGCAGAGGTAGCCCTGGTAAAGGTTGCAGCCGAAGTCCTCGAGGATCTGGCGTTGCTCCTCTGTCTCGACCCCCTCAGCAATGCACTCCATCCCCAGGCCTTGCGCCAGGGTGATGGCGGCCTGCACAATCGTGCGATCACCGGCTGAGGCGGTGAGGCTCCTCACGAAGGTGCGGTCGATCTTGAGGCGGTGTGCCGGCAGGTCGCGCAGCAGCTCCAGCGAGGCATAGCCCGTGCCGAAGTCATCGATGGTGATGCGAAAGCCCTGATCGGCCAACACCCGCAGGTGTTCGCGGCAGGCAAGCGGATCCTGCAGCAGGGCCGACTCGGTGATCTCCAGCTCCAGCTGCGCCGGGCTGAGGTTGTGCTCCATCAGCCCATCCATCAGCGAGCTGATGTACTGCCGGCCAGGCAACTCCAGCTCCCGGGGCGAAACATTGAGCGCCAGCCGGGGCACCGGCAGGCCCGCTGCACGCCAGCGCACCCGGTGCTGCAGGGTCTGCTGAAACACCCAGCTGCCCAGCTGCAGGATCAGGCCACTCTGTTCAGCCAGAGGGATGAAATGGCTGGGCGCCACAGGAATCCCCTGGCTGTTGGTCCAACGCAGCAGCATTTCAGCGCCGACCAGGGCGCGGGAGCAGTGCACCTGCGGTTGCACCACCAGCCGGAACTGCTGCCGGTCAATGGCCTGGCCCAGCTCACCGCTCAGGTGGATGCGCTCCTGGATCTGGCGGCTGATCGTGCTGGAGTAGGCGCACACCTGGCTGCGACCCAGGCTCTTGGCCTTCGACAGCGCCGTGTTGGCGCATTGGATGAGCGTCTGCCCGGTCTGGGCGTGCTCGGGATAGGAAGCGAGGCCGATGCAGAGGCTGGGCAGCAAGGGCAGATCAGCCAGCAGCTGGTTCTGCCGGCCCCAGCGCTGCTGAAGGTGACGGCAGGCCATCAGGCCATCACCGAGAGAATGGATCGAATCCTCCAGCACGAGGAGGAAGTCGTCGCTGCTGAGGCGCGCCAGCCAGGCCTCCGATCCCATCAGCTCCTCAAGTCGCCGGGCCACTTCCTGCAGCACCTGATCGCCCACCTCGGAGCCGAACTGGTCGTTGATGTCCTGAAAGCCGTCGATGTCCAGGCTGAGCACGGCCATGGAGTTGTTGTAGCCGCGGCCCTGCAGGCGCCGGTTGAGCTCCTCAAGTGCGGCCAGCTTGTTGGGAAGGCCGGTGACCGGATCGTGGGTACGCTCCCCGATCTGGCGCTGCAGCAGGCTCTGCTCCCGGCTCAGGTCACGCAGGGTGCCCAGAGCGCGCAGGGGCTCCCCGCTGGTGTCGTAAGTGATCTGTGCATCCACCTGCATCAGCCTTTCGCTGCCATCGGCAAAGGCCAGGCGGTGGCGGCTGCACAACGCTTCGCCCAGATTGACCGCCCGCTGCAACTCCTTGTGCCAGCGGTTGCGGTCGGAGGGATGCACCAGGGCGCCATAGGCCAGGATCGTGGTGGCCGTTTCGTGGTCCGCCCACCGGCACAAGCGCCGCATCTGTGGCGACCCGCGCAGGGTGCCATCGGCAAAACGCAGCTCCCAGGAGCCGATGCCGCTGAACGCCTCCCCGTCACTCAGCAGTTTGCAGGCGCTGGCCACGCTGGTGTCGCGCAGATGCGCCTCAGTGAGGTCGCGCACGGAGCTCAGCACCAGCTGCTCCCCCTGGAGCGTCAACACCCGGTGGCTCACCTCCACATCCAGGATCGTGTGGTTCTTGCAGCGGTGACGGGTCTGAAAACTCCCCCCACCAGCGGCCACCAGTTCCTGGAGCCGGGCCGCCACCCAGGCGACATCGTGGTCAGGGTCCGCCTGGATGGCGGCCGGGGTGAGAGTGAGCAGTTCGGCTCTGCTGTAGCCCAGCCGGGTGTGTGCGGAGTCATTGCAGGCCACAAAGCGGCCGCTGCTCAACGCGAGCACAAGCAGATCAGTGCCTGTGAGGTCGGCGATCAGGCAGAAGTCGGCAATCCGGCTGCGGGCTGCTTCCGAGAGCCCACTCGCCATGCCACTATCCCTCATCCTGAGTGATGCCCATTAAGGCATATCCAATCACACCGAAGCTCCAGCCTGACCACCGAATGACGTGCGTCATTGGGACCCCGCCCGGGCCGCTCTCTCGGCAGCTTCAGGCCCCCATCAGGGCCTGCGGCCTCCACCAACGCGCCGCCTGGAGCTGGGGCGCTGGAGTGCCGGACAGGCACAACGGCACCCGGCGTGTCCCACAACACGCATCCATCAACCAAACTTGATTTAACGTCGATCTGCTTGCGATCGCCTTGCGATGAAGATCGGCATCAACGGCTTTGGCCGGATCGGCCGCCTTGTGTTCCGCGCCCTCTGGGAACGCCCGGCCCACCGCAGTGCGGACGCCGGGGGCTACACGTTGGTCCATGTCAACGATCCTGCCGGTGACGCTGCGTCTGCCGCCCATCTGCTCGAATTCGATTCCGTGCACGGCCACTGGCCTCAGGCGGTGCAGGCCGAAGCCGACGGCTTCCGCATTGGCAATCATGCCGTGAGCTACAGCCGTCACAAGGATCCCACCGCCGTGCCCTGGGCCGACGCCGGCGTGGACCTGGTGCTCGAATGCAGCGGCAAGATCAAGACCCCCGACACCCTTGAGCCCTACTTCACTGTGCCGGGCCTCAGGCGGGTGATCGTGGCCTGCCCGGTGAAAGGCATGGTCGCCGGCGCAGAAGCTCTCAACGTGGTGTTCGGCATCAACCATCACCTCTATGAGCCCAGCCGCCACCGTCTGCTCACCGCCGCTTCCTGCACCACCAACTGCCTGGCGCCGGTGGTGAAGGTGGTGCACGAAAGCTTCGGCATTCGCCACGGCTCGATCACCACCCTGCACAACATCACCAACACCCAGGTGGTGATCGATGCCTTCAAATCCGACCTCCGCCGCGCCCGCTCCGCCGGCAGCTCGCTGATCCCCACCACCACCGGATCGGCCAAGGCAATTGGTCTGATCTTTCCCGAACTGCAGGGCAAGCTCAACGGCCACGCCGTGCGGGTGCCGCTCACGAATGCCTCGATCACCGATGCGGTGTTCGAACTGGAGCGCGCGGTGAGTGTGGAGGAGGTGAATGGGGCCTTTGCCGCCGCCGCCGCCGGCACACTGCAGGGAATCCTGGGCTACGAAGAGCGGCCGCTGGTGTCGGTGGATTACATCAACGACAGCCGCAGCTCGATCATCGATGCTCTCTCCACGATGGTGGTGAACGGCACCCAGCTCAAGGTGTTCGCCTGGTACGACAACGAGTGGGGCTACAGCTGCCGCATGGCCGATCTGGCCTGCCACGTGGCGGCGCTCGAAGCCGGTGTCGGGCCAGCGGTCCGCGAGCTTTCCGAATCATGAAGCAGCTCACTGCCCTGCAGCAATACGGCATCGTGACGGCCAACTACTGGGCCTTCACCCTCACCGACGGGGCGCTGCGCATGCTGGTGGTGTTCCACTTTCACCAGCTGGGTTACACCACCCTGGAAATCGCCTTTCTGTTTCTGTTCTACGAATTTTTCGGCATCGTCACCAACCTCTACGGCGGCTGGCTCGGGGCCCGTTTCGGGCTGCGGCTCACCCTCTGGGCCGGCACCTTGCTGCAGGTGGGCGCCCTGCTGATGCTGATTCCAGTGGCTGACGACTGGCCCCGCTGGTGGAGCGTGGCCTACGTGATGGTGGCCCAGGCCATCAGCGGCATCGCCAAAGACCTCAACAAGATGAGCGCCAAAAGCGCCATCAAGACCGTGGTAGCGGAAACCCCTGACGACCACAGCCGGGGCGAGAGCCAGCTGTTCCAATGGGTGGCGATCCTCACCGGCTCCAAGAACGCCCTCAAGGGGGTGGGCTTCTTCCTCGGTGGGGTGCTGCTCGCCACGATCGGCTTCAGCGCCGCCGTGGGAGCGATGGCGGCCGGCCTGTTCCTGGCCTTTCTGCTCACTCTGGTGCTGCCCGGTGAAATCGGCCGCATGAAGCAGAAGCCGGCGATCACCGCACTGTTCTCCAAATCAAAGGGCATCAATGTGCTCTCAACCGCCCGCTTCTTCCTGTTCGGTGCCCGTGATGTGTGGTTCGTGGTGGCCCTGCCGGTGTTTCTGCAATCGGTGCTGGGCTGGAAATACTGGGAGGCCGGTGGCTTCATGGGCCTGTGGGTGATCGGCTACGGGATCATTCAGGCCTCGGTGCCGGCCCTGCGGCGCAGCTGGGGCAGAAGCGGCCCACCAGGGGTGTCTGCGGTGCAGTTCTGGAGCGCCGTGCTCACCGCCATTCCCGCCCTGATCGCCATCAGCCTGTGGCGCGAGGTTGGCAATCCCAGCGTGGCCCTGGTGGTGGGGCTGGTCGCCTTCGGCGCCGTGTTCGCGATGAATTCCTCGATTCACAGCTACATGGTGCTGGCCTACACCGATGCCGAATCGGTGAGCCTCAACGTGGGCTTCTATTACATGGCCAATGCGGCCGGCCGGCTGGTGGGCACGTTGCTCTCGGGCGCCCTGTTCCTGGTGGGCGGCCTGCAGGCCTGCCTTTGGGCCTCGTGCCTGCTGGTGGCACTCGCCTTTCTCTCCGGGATCAGGCTGCCGCCGCCGCTGCGGCAGCAGCTAGAAACCGCCTGAGGCTCCAGCTGCTCAGCCGGTTCTGCCAGTACGAGTGTTCAATTGCCCGCTTGCGCGACACGATGGTGGCGATCAGCGTGAAGTCGGTGCCGAGGCGCCGCTGGCGAACGGGCCAACGAACACGAGGAAGGGAGAAGTGATCGTGATGAACGGCTTGACCCGCTCATCCTCCAGCACTTATTGACAACCAACGCGCCAAGACTATCGACTCTTTCAGTGCATCAGTCCGGGCCAGCCGCCAGGGTAGCGCAGGGTTCGCCAGTCGCCGCGGGGTGTGCTCACCTCGATGCCGATCTCGATCGGTTGCTCCACTGCACAGGCCTGCTCTTCCCACCAGCTCAGGGCCGCTTCCCAGGCGGCATCCATCGACTCGAAGTGGTCGTCGAGCACCGGGTGAGGAGCGCACTGGCGGTCGACCAGGCGATACAGCCGCTGCGAACCGGCGGCGGGGGCAGAGCGACGAAAGGGGGAGAACGCCATGAACGTCGTAACGCAGAGGAACAGTGTCGGTCCTGTGCCAGCTGCTGACTGTCACGTCGACTACGTGATGTCGTGTTCGTTACCTGACGGCGGCCCCATCAGGCCTCAACCGAGCACCGCGATGCAGTCGATCTCCACCCGCGCGCCCCGCGGCAGGGCCGCCACTTCCACGCAGGCGCGGGCGGGGGGCACAGGCCCCTGGAAGGTTTCGGCGTAGATCGCGTTCACCCGGGCAAAATCGGCCAGGTCGGCCAGAAACACCGTGGTGCGCACCACCTGGTCCGGGCCGCTGCCTGCCGCCCGCAGCACCGCCACGAGGTTGCTGAGCACCTGTCGGGTCTCAGCCTCCACATCGCCGTCGCCCACCATCGCGCCGCTGACGGGATCCAAGGCGATCTGGCCGGAGCAGAACAGCCAGCCGCCCGCCAGCACGGCCTGGTTGTAGGGGCCCACCGGCTCAGGAGCGGCGGGAGTCTGGATCGCCTCGATGGACTGGCCGGCGCCCATGGCGTTGGAAGATGGGAAAAACGAGCTTAAGGGTGTCCTATCGCCAGCTCCACCGGGGTTTCCGCAGCGGCCGCTGCCCGTGCTGTCGCTGCAGCTGCTGCCAACGCTGCCACCGGGAACCGACCTGCAGCCGCTGAGTCCATGCCGGCCGATCCGGTGCGCCTCGATGGTGTCTGGCACCGCTACGGGCGCGGCGGCGCCCGTGGCGAGGCAAACGACTGGGCGCTGGAAGCGATCGACCTGCACCTGGGCCCGGGGGAACTGGTGGGCCTGCTTGGTCCCTCCGGCTGCGGCAAGACCACATTGCTGCGCCTGATCGCCGGCTTCGAACGGCCGTCGCGGGGGCAGGTGACAGTGCAGGGCCGGCAGGTGGCCGGTCCGGCCGTCTGGGTGCCGCCGGAGCGGCGCGGGGTGGGCATGGTCTTTCAGGACTACGCCCTGTTTCCCCACCTCGATGCCTGGCAGAACACCTGTTTCGGCCTGCGGCCCCGCCAGGACCGCAGCCGGGCCGCCTGGTTGTTGGAGTTGCTGGGACTGGCGGGTCTGGAGCAGCGCTACCCGCACGAACTCTCCGGCGGCCAGCGGCAACGGCTGGCACTGGCCCGGGCGCTGGCGCCCGCACCGGAGCTGGTGCTGCTCGATGAACCCTTCTCCAACCTGGATGTGGACGTGCGGCTGCGGCTGCGTGGCGAACTGCCTGGCGTGCTCAGCCGCTGCGGCGCCAGCGGCCTGATCGTCACCCACGACCCGGAGGAGGCGCTGGCGATCTGCGACCGCGTGGCGGTACTCAAGGACGGGCGCCTGCACCAGTGCGCGGCGCCGCAGGAGCTGGTGGAGCATCCCGCCACCGCCTTCGTGGGCCACTTCGTGCTGCAACGCAACCTGCTGCCTGCCCAGTGGCGCAACGGCCAGGTGGTCACGCCACTGGGGGCCTTCGCGCCCCTCTCCGGCGCGGCGGCCTCCCCCTGCCCGGACGGGGCACCGGCTGAGGTGCTGCTGCAACCCGATGCCCTGGAGCTGACTCCCGATCCGGCTGGCACTGCCTGGGTGATGGGTCGGGAGTTTCTGGGGCGGGAATGGCTGCTGCAGGTGGAGCTGGAACAGCCCCAGGCGGCCCCGTTCCGCCTGCGGCTGCGCCTGCCGCTGGAGCGCACCTTCCAGCTCTCCGAACGTTGCCGCCTGGGCCTGCGGCCCCAGCAGCCGGCCCTGCTCTTTCCCCAGCGGCTGCCCCTGCTCCCCTGCCTCTGAGCCCCCTGACGCCTCAGCCCTGCCAGCCGTCCTTGTGCCGACGCAGCGCGGCGAGCGTGGCGGCGTTGCCGGCACGCAGGAACAAATTGGTGGCACGCTCCAGAGCAATCGTGCTGGGGATGGTGGCCTGTCCCTGGCTGCGGGCCAGCTCCACGGCCGCCAACCGTGCCGTGATCGCGCCCGCGGCAGCCTCTGGCTCTGCCGCCACCAGCGCAGCAGCCCAGCGAAGGTTGGCACGGGTGTACTCGTGGGCGCACCACACGCGCGTGCTGTCCGGCAGCTGCGCAAGCTGCTGCAGCGAGTGGTGCATCTGCTCCGCCGAGCCCTCGAACAGCCGCCCGCAGCCTGCGGCGAACAGGGTGTCGCCGCAGAACAGCTCCCCGTGCCCGCCCGGCACCTCGGGCAGCACATAGGCCAGATGGGCGCGAGTGTGCCCCGGCACCTGCAGCACCTCCACGGCCCGGCCCAGCAGGGTCAGGCAGTCACCGCCACGCACCGAGAGGGTCTGGAGCGGAATGCGGTCGCGGTCGGCGGCGGCGGCGATCACCGCAGCGGCTGGCCAGCGCTCCAGCAGGCCGGCGGTGCCACCGATGTGATCGGAGTGGTGGTGGGTCTGCAGCACGGCCACCAGCTCCAGCCGGTGGGCCTCCAGCCAGGCGCGCACCGGCGCCGCCACGGCGGGATCCACCACCACCGCCCGGCCGGATGGCTCCTCCGCCTTGGGGGAATCGTGCAGCACGAACACGTAGTTGTCGTTCAGCACCGGGATCAGCGACACGGCCAGCGCCGGTGGCCGCCCGCCCGTTGCTGCCACGGCCGGCGGCTCGCTGCGGGAGGTCTGCATCGGTAAAGTCCAGGTTGCGGAGCACGCCCATGATCACCGTTGCTCTGGCCAAAGGGGCCCTGCTGAAGGATTCGGTGCGCTGCCTCGCCGCGGCCGGTCTTGATTTCTCGGCCCTGCTCGACAGCGACAACCGCCAGTTGATGGTGCCCAGCCCGTGCGGTACCGCCCGCGCCCTGCTGGTGCGCAACGCCGATGTGCCTGTCTACGTGGCCTATGGCCAGGCCCAGCTCGGCATCGTCGGCGAGGACGTGCTGCGGGAGCACCAGCTGCCGGTGGCCCCCCTGGTCGACCTTGGTTTCGGTGGCTGCCGCATGGCCGTGGCGGTGAAGGCGAGCAGCGGCTACCGCCGGGCCGCCGATCTGCCGGCCCACTGCCGCGTGGCCAGCAAGTTCGTGCGCTGCGCCGAAACCTTCTTCAACCAGCTCGACCTGCCGGTGGAGCTCATTCACCTCACCGGGTCAGTGGAGCTGGGACCGATCACCGGCATGTCTGAGGCGATCGTGGATCTGGTGGCCACCGGCCGCACCCTGCGCGACAACGGGCTGGTGGCCATTGAGGACCTGTTCCACAGCACTGCCCGGCTGATCGGCCATCCCCTGGCCCTGCGACTGGATCAGGGCCAGCTGCAGACGATCATCGACCGGGTGGCGGCGGCCCGTCTGGAGGCGCGCTGATGGCCGCCCGCGACCGTCAGCGGCTGCTCAACCTGATTCCCTACCTGGGCCGCGACCGCCGCCGGCTGCTGCTCACGCTGCTGCTGCTGATTCCCGTCGCCTTCTCGGCGGCCGTGCAGCCGCTGCTGGTGGGCCAGGCGATTTCGGTGCTTCGCAACGAGCCCAGGGCCGCCTGGCTGGTGGGCCAGAGCGTGTCCGAGGCGATGCGCACCCTGGTGCTGTGCCTGCTGGCAGCGGTGCTGGTGCGTCTGGCGCTGCAGGGAGTTCAGAGCTACAGCGTGCAGGCCGTGGGGCAGCGCCTCACCGCCCGCATCCGCGACGACCTGTTCCGCCATGCGATGGCCCTGTCGCTGCGCTTCCACGACCGCACCCCGGTGGGCAAGCTGCTCACCCGCCTCACCAGCGATGTCGACGCCCTGGCCGAAGTGTTCGGCAGCGGCGCCATCGGTGTGCTCGCCGACCTGGTGACCCTGGTGGTGATCGCCGTCACCATGCTCTCGATCGAGTTCCGCCTCGGCGCCCTGCTGCTGGTGATCCAGATCCCGGTGGTGGTGGTGATCCTCTGGCTGCAGGGGCGGTACCGCAAGGCCAACTACCGCGTGCGCGAAGAGCTCAGCCAGCTCAACGCCGACCTGCAGGAGAACCTGCAGGGGCTGGATGTGGTGCAGATGTTCCGGCGTGAGGCTGTGAACAGCGCCCGATTCGGCGTCACCACCAACGCTTACCGCAAGGCGGTCGACGGCACGATCTTCTACGAAAGTGCGATCTCCGCCTTCATCGAATGGGTGGCCCTCACGGCCGTGGCGATCGTGCTGGCCCTGGGTGGCTGGATGGTCACCGACGGCACCATCGGCCTGGGCACCCTGACCACCTTCATCCTGTTCTCCCAGCGCCTGTTCGATCCGCTGCGTCAGCTGGCGGAGCGCTTCACCCAGATCCAGGGCGGCCTCACGGCCGTGCAGCGCATCGGTGAGCTGCTGGAGGAGCCGATCGAGATCAGCGATCTGGCCAACGAACAACGCACCGCCGCCGCCCGCCGCTCCGGCCGCGAACGGGCCAGCGAGGGCGAAGTGATCTTCGAGAACGTCTCGTTCGCCTACCGGCCCGACGATCCGATCCTCACCGACCTCAGCTTCCGCATCGCCCCGGGCGAGCACGTGGCCCTGGTGGGCCCCACCGGCTCCGGCAAGACCACCGTGATCCGCCTGCTCTGCCGTCTCTACGAACCTCAGCAGGGGCGGATCCTGCTCGATGGCATCGACATCCGCGAGCTGCCCAGCCTCACGCTGCGCCAGCGGCTCGGCGTGGTGCTGCAGGACACTTTCCTGTTCAGCGGCAACGTGGCCGACAACCTGCGCCTCGATGCGGCGATCCCCGACGACGAGCTGCAGCGGATCTGCCGCGAGCTCGGTCTCGATGCCCTGCTGCGGCGCCTCCCCGATGGGCTGGCCACCGAACTGCGCGAGCGGGGCGGCAACCTGTCCTCGGGCGAGCGGCAGCTGCTGGCGGTGGCAAGGGTGGCGATCCGCGACCCATCCGTGCTGGTGATGGATGAGGCCACCGCTTTCATGGATCCCTCCACTGAAGCCACCCTGCAACGTGACCTCGACAAACTGCTGCATGCCCGCACCGCGATCGTGATCGCCCACCGCCTGGCCACCGTGGAGGCCGCCGACAGGATCCTGGTGTTGCGGCGCGGCCGCTTGATCGAGCAGGGCACACACCGCGAACTGCGCCAGGCCGGTGGGCTCTACGCCCAGCTGGCCGATCTTCAGGAGCGTGGCCTGGCCAGGCTCTGAACCCAACTCTCGATCACCTCGGCGAGCTGATGGGGCGACTGGCGCATAGGCAGATGGCCGCAGCCCTGCAGTTCGGCCAGCTCGTGGCGATCGGAGTAACCCGCCAGATGACGTACGTAGCGGGGCTCCATCACCTGGTCACGGCTGCCCGCGATCCAGAGGCTCGGCACCTGGAGGCCGGCCACCAACGCCGGCAGCTGGCGCACGGCGCCGCGGTTGGTGCTGCAGGCCAGCAGGCTGCGGGCCGCCCGCTGCTCGGCGATCAGGGGGCTGCGGATGGCGCCGGTGCCCGGCAGCTCCGCCAGCCAGCTGGGGCGCCACTGCAGGAACAGCCGACCACCATTGCGCAGCTGGCTGAAGGCGCGCGGCTGGTACACCCCGCCCCCCGCCGCGATCTGAATCACCCCCAGGAGCCGATCGCCCAGCAGCGGCGCCGCATGCAGCGCCACGCTGCCGCCGAGCGAGTGGCCCACCAGCACCACGCGCCGCTCTTCCAGGCTGAGGCACTGGTCAGCCACCCAACGGCCGTAGCTGGCCAGGGTGGGGTGGAGGGAACGGGGACGGGGCGTGCCACCGAAGCCGGGCAGGTCAGGGGTCCAGAGCCGCTGGCGCCCGTCCAGTGCCAGGCGCAGCGGGTCCCAGAGGCGACCGGCCAGCAGCCAGCCGTGCAGGCACACCAGCAGTGGCCGCTCTTCCCCGGCAGCGGCGGGAGGGGGGGCGACGCCCTGGTCAGCCGGAACGGAACGGGGCAATCCAGGGGCGAAGCAGGCCTCCAGCCTGCAACGGAACCCCCCCGATCGGGCAGGATCGTCCCATTGCGTTGCCTCGGCCCTCAGGATTGGACTCCGACCCCCTTCTCTCCAGCTTCTACGGCGTCGGATTCCGCCTTTGCCCCACGCCCAATCCGCAGCTGCAGCTGGTGTTGAGCGAAGACCGGGACATCGATCTGGTGGAGCTCGAAAAACTCTGTGATGCGGTGGGCTGGAGCCGCCGGCCGCTGCGGCGGGTGCGCAAGGCGCTGCAGCACAGCCTGCTGCGCGTTGGGCTGTGGCGTCACGATCCACGCGTGCCGCGGCTGGTGGGCTTCGCCCGCTGCACCGGTGATGGCGTGCTGGAAGCCACGGTGTGGGATGTGGCGGTGCACCCGCTTTATCAGGGAGCGGGGATGGGGCGGCAGCTGATGGCCTACGTGCTCGATCGCCTGCGCACCATGGAGGTGGAGCGGGTGAGCCTGTTCGCCGACCCCGACGTGGTGGGCTTCTACCAGTCGCAGGGCTGGGAACTGGAGCCGCGTCAGCGGCGCTGCGCCTTCTGGTATTCCCCCTGAACCATCACCCGACCATTCGCTCTCAAAGCTGGTAATAGCGGCGGGCGAGCTCGCCCGCCTCGGTGCCGTGGCGCCAGGCACGCCTGAGCCGCGCGTTGTGCCAGGTGGTGCGCCACACCCCCAGCCGCCGCCAGCGCCTGCCTTCCACCCACACCACCGGTCCCAGGCAGCGGACCGGCGCCCACCGGCGCAGGCGCAGCACCAGATCGAGGTCCTCCATCAGGGGCAGGGGACGAAGCCCACCGGCCCGCTCCAGCAGGCGCCGCGGCAGCAGCAGCCCCTGGTCGCCGTAGGGCGTGCACGCCCAGCGGCTACGCAGCTCCACGGCCGCCTCCATCAGCCGCAGGGCCAGGCCCGGCTCCTGCACCCGCAGACGGAAGTACCAGGCGGCTTCGGCCTGCCCCAGCGCCGTCCGCACCGACTCCCACCAGCGCGGCGGCAGACGCAGATCGCCATGCAGCAGCAGCAGCCAGGGGGCTTCCGTGGCGGCCACCCCCGCCACCAGCTGGGCACCCCGGCCCCCGGCGGCCTGCCGCAGCGCCGCACCGGCCAGCCGCGCCAGCCTGCCGCTGCCATCGGAGCTGCCTCCATCCACCACCAGCAGTTCGCTGATCAGCCCCGGTGGCGCCAGCGACAGATCGGCCAGCAGCAGAGGCAGATGGGCCGCCTCATTGCGTACGGGGATCACCACGGCGATCCCCCCCGGCGGCGCGGCGGCCGTCAGCTGTGCCATGGCGCCAGGTCGCCGACGCGGTCGAGGTCGCTGCGCAGCGGCAGCAGAGTGGGTTCCAGACGGCATTGGCGGGCCAGATGCAGGGTCTGATCCAGTACCGCCGACGAGCCCCAGTCGATGCCACAGAACAGCGCCGGTTCAGGCCGGCGCAGACCGATCAGCCAGTAACCGCCATCGGTGGCGGGGCCCAGCACCAGGGGGGTGTGCTCCAGCGCCACGAAAGCAGCGGCCAGATCCGCGCCCTCCAGCAGGGGCAGGTCTGTGCCGATCAGCACCACCCGGTGGGCCCCGGCGCGAAAGGCGCGGTGAAACTGGCGGGCCATGCGCACGCCCAGGTTGCCCTTCCCCTGCAGCACCACCGCCTCAAGGCCTGCGCCGCGCCCCCAACGCCCTGCCGCCCGCCTGCCCAGCCCCTCCACGGCCAGCAGCGTGGAGCAGCGGCCGGCAGCGGCCAGAGCCCCGGCCACCACGAGAGTGTGGGCGGTGAGTAGGCGCTGGATCCGGGCCGCCGAAACGGCGCCGATGCTGGCCCCCAGGCGCCGCTTGCAGCGGCCCGGGGCGGGCCAGCGCGCCATCACCACCAGAACACGCTGCCCCCTGGGTGAGGGAGCCGGCTCAGCCTCGCTCATCCAGGAGTCTTGAGCTCCGCCGGTCGCATGTTGAGCGTGAGGGTCTGGCTGCCACGGCGCACCCTGATGGTCATGTCGCTGCCGACCCGCACCTGATCCACCGCCACCTGCACCTCGGAAGGACTGCGCACGGCCTTGTCGTCCACCTGTTCGATCAGGTCGCAGGGCTTGAGCCCCCCCTGCTCGGCGGGGCTGCGGGGCAGCACCTCCACCACCACCACACCCTGGACTTCCGGCAGCTCGCACTCGGAGGAGGTGGCGTTGATCTCGCGCGCCAGCTGGGGCGTGAGCGCCTGCAGGCGCACGCCGATGTAGGGGTGAGAGGCCCGTCCCTTCTCCAGGATCTGGGCGGCGATCTGACGGGCCAGGTTGACCGGGATCGCAAAGCTGAGGCCGGCACCGGGCGCCTGGCGGATGGCGGTGTTCACGCCGATCACCTGACCCCGGTCGTTGATCAGCGGCCCACCGCTGTTGCCGGGGTTCACGGCCGCGTCTGTCTGGATGTAGGGCACCCGCTGGCCTTCGCCGATGGCATTGGTGCGCTGGATGGCGCTGATGATCCCTGCGGTGACGGTGTTGTCGAGCCCGAGCGGGTTGCCGATCGCGATCGCCCACTCCCCGGGCCGCACGCGGGCGGAATCCCCCAACGGCGCCACAGGCAGACCCTGGGCCACCACCTTCACCACGGCGATGTCGGTGAGCGGATCACTGCCGAGCACCTTGCCGGTGAAGCTGCGCCCGTCGGGCAGCGTGATCGACACCTCGTTGGCCCCCTCCACCACGTGGGCGTTGGTGATGATCACCCCGTCGGAGCGGGTGATGAAGCCCGAGCCCTGCCCCTGCTGCTGCTGAATCGCCGGGCCACGCCCGAACAGGCCACCCAGCGGGTTGATCACCCGCTTGACCGTGTCGATGCGCACGACGGCCGGACCCACCTTTTCGACCGCATTGACGATGAAGCTGTTGCCGGTCTGCAGCGGCCCCGCCGGCGGCGCATCGCTCACCTTCGGCAGGGCGGGAGCACGGTCGCTCCGGGGCAGCTGCGGCAGCCGGGGCAAGCCGGGCAGGTCCGGCAGGCTCACCGCGCAGCCGCTCATGGCGATCCCCAGCAGTCCGGCAGTGAGGCCAGCCCGTGGAAACCGGCGCGGACGGGGGAGGCGGACAGGGGACATCGCGGGCGGGCAAGCCAGGTCAGGATGCGCCTCAACGGAGGCCGCCCGCCTGGAAGGTCTCTGCCTATATTCGGCCCCCGGGCGTTGGGGTGGTGGTGCAGCAGGGTGATCAGCTGTGGCACCGGGTTCAGGATTCGCTTCAGGCCAATCTGAGCAAGCCCACCTTCGAAACCTGGATCCGTCCAGCCCGCTGTGCCGGCTTCAGCAACGGGGTGCTGCAGCTGGAAGCGCCGAACAGCTTCGCCTGCGGCTGGCTGCGCAAGAACTACCTCACCACCATTGCCGCCGTCGCCTCCGAGCTCGCCGGGCACGGTGTCGCCGTAGAGGTATCCACCGCCCAGACGGTCGCTGAACAGAGCCCTGATGGGCTGCCGGAGGCCATGGCCGGCGAAGGGGGGCCGGTGGCGGCCGGTGCCAGGGCGATGGCGGGCCCGTCCTCCGGCGCCCCGGTGCTGGCGGCGACCGCCAGCGGTGAAACACCCAGGCGGCCGGCGCCGGGGCTCAACCCCCGCTATGTGTTCAACCGCTTTGTGGTGGGGCCCAACAGCCGCATGGCCCATGCGGCGTCGCTGGCGGTGGCGGAGGCGCCGGGGCGGGAGTTCAACCCCCTGTTCCTGTGCGGTGGGGTCGGGCTGGGCAAGACCCACCTGATGCAGGCGATCGGCCACTACCGCGTCGAGATCGACCCGGATGCGCGCGTGTTCTACGTATCCACTGAGTCGTTCACCAACGACCTGATCCAGGCGATCCGCAAGGACGGCATGCAGAAATTCCGCGACCGCTACCGGGCCGCCGATCTGATCCTGGTGGACGACATTCAGTTCATCGAAGGCAAGGAGTACACCCAGGAGGAGTTCTTCCATACCTTCAACGCCCTGCATGAGGCGGGGCGCCAGATCGTGATCGCCAGCGATCGCCCCCCCAGCCAGATTCCCCGCCTGCAGGAGCGCCTGATCTCACGCTTCTCGATGGGCCTGATCGCCGACATCCAGACCCCGGACCTGGAGACCCGCATGGCGATCCTGCACAAGAAGGCGGAGCAGGAACGCATGACCCTGCCGCGCGACCTGATCCAGTACCTGGCGGGCCGCTTCACCTCCAACATCCGGGAGCTGGAGGGGGCGCTCACCCGGGCCGTGGCCTTCGCCTCGATCACCGGTCTGCCGATGACGGTGGAATCGGTGGCGCCGATGCTCGATCCGGTGGGCAACGAGGTGGTGGTGACGCCGCAGCAGGTGGTGGAGAAGGTGGCCGAGGTGTTCGGTGTCAGCATCGACGAGATGCGCAGCAGCAGCCGCAAACGGGCCGTGAGCCAGGCGCGTCAGGTGGGCATGTATCTGATGCGCCAGACCACCGATCTGAGCCTGCCCCGCATCGGCGATGTGTTCGGCGGCAAGGACCACAGCACCGTGATGTATGCCGTGGAGCAGGTGGAGAAGAAGCTGGCCAGCGATCCTTCCCTGGCCCGCCAGCTGCAGCAGGTGCGTGATCTCTTGCAGATCGACGGCCGCCGCCGACGCTAGAAGCTGGTGGTGATCTGCAGCCGCCAATCCGCAGCCGCTGATCGGCCCTTGGCTCAGGTGAGCGGCAGGCTGCGATCGAGGCCTTCGACGCGGCCCTGGAACACACTGCTGGCGGTGATGTCTTCCGCCTCGATCGTGATCAGATCCCGCTTGGTGAGGCCGCGCCCCATGTGGTTGAACAGCCGGTTCGCCTGGCGCATGCGGGCCCGATCGATGGCATTGCGGATCGAGCGGGCATTGGCGAAGAACGGCAGCAACATACGCCGCTGGATATAATCAGAAAAAGCGATGCTGGCCTCATCGCTGAAGCGATAGCTTTCACCGGCAAGAATCAGCTTGGCGATGGCCAGCAACTCCGGAGCAGTGTAATCCGGGAAGTCGATATGGTTGGCCACACGGGAAGACAGGCCGGGATTCGATTGATAGAAGACATCCATCTTGTCTTTGTAGCCCGCAAAGATCACCACCAGATCATCACGGTTATTCTCCATCACCTGCAGCAGGATCTCGATCGCCTCAGCGCCATAATCGCGCTCATTCTCAGGACGGTAGAGGTAGTAGGCCTCATCGATGAACAGCACGCCACCCATGGCCCGCTTGAGCATCTCCCGCGTCTTGGGGGCGGTATGGCCGATGTACTGGCCCACCAGATCATCACGGGTGGCCGTGACCAGATGGCCTTTGCGCACATACCCCAGCCGGTGCAGGATTTCGGAAATCCTCTCGGCCACAGTCGTTTTGCCCGTGCCTGGATGCCCCGTGAACGACATGTGCAAGCTGGGGGCCGCCGTGGCCAGCCCCACCTGCTTGCGGGCCCGCTCCACCACCAGCAGGGCGGCGATCTCACGGATCCGCATCTTCACCGGCTTGAGCCCGATCAGTTCACGGTCGAGCTGATCAAGCACATCACCCACGCCGGTGCCTTCGTAGGCGGCCCGCAGATCCACCGGGGTGTCATCCGCCATCACCGGATCGGAGCTGGGGCCGACGGTGGAGGGGGCCATCAGGGCACGAGACGATCGATGGCCTCGGCGAACGCGGTTTCTGGTTCACCGATCGGGCCGTCCTCTGTTTCGCTGCGCAGGGTGAGATTCACGTAGGTGCGCCCGAAGCTGATGTCCGGAAAGCGGCCGCTCCGCTCGGACAGATCGTTGAGCTGCTCGAGGAAGACGCGGGTGGTTTCGTAGTCGCCGAATTCCAGCCGCCGCTCCAGACGTTCGGGTCGCTGCCGATGGGTCCAGGGTTGCTCCATCTGGGAAACCTACTGCAGGGAAATCATCCAGCCGCGGCGGCCAATCGGTCAGGCAGGCAGTCGATGCGCGCCACCCGCAACCGCTCGATCCAGGCCATCGCATAGGCCCGGTTGGCCTGTTGTTCGCTCGGGTCACTGCTGGAGAGCGGATGGGGAAAGGTGCCGTCGATCGCCGCATTGGTGACGCAGAACATCGCCTTCTGAAAACTGGCGCAGATCTTCACGCGTAGATCACCCTCCCCCCGGCCCCGGCTGCGGTACACCTGCAGCAACGCCGCCGGCAGATGGCGGCTCATGTCCTGCATCAGCAGGCTGGGCGGAATGCCCGCACCCATGGTTGGCAGTGGATCGGCATAGAGCGCGCCGTACTGGAAACAGGCCTGATCGATCGGGATCTGGCGCGCCTGCGCGTTGAACGACACCGTGCCGAGGAACGGACTGCCCCGCAGGAACACCGCCTCCACGTAGGGCACCGCCACATCACTCAGGAAGGTGAGGCCGGCAGCTGGTGGCAGGATCTCGAACGGCACACCATCGAGCTCCACCGTGTAGCAGATGGGCTGGCCGGCAGCCGCCACCAGCCCCTCGCGGATGAAGGCCACCACAGCGGCGATCGTGGCGACCTCACCGCGGCGGTGGGAGGCGGCGAGATCCAGGAACAGATCGCTCATCACCCGCCAGAACTGGCCCAGCGCGCTGGCGGTGGCCGCCGAGCGGATCAGCTCAGGCAGGAACTCCGGGAACAGAGGATCCAGCAGGGCCAGCAGCGGATCACGGCGGCGCTTGTGGCCGATCACCACGGCGCAATGCTGCCGGAAGGCAGGCGAATCGAGGTAGCCATCAAGGCCGCCGGTGCCATGCCAGAGCATCAGGCGCTGGCAATATTCGGCGTATTCGAAGTTGATGCGGTCGTGGACCAGGTGGCGCCAGAGCCGCTGCGGGGTGACCTCCCCGTTGAGGAAGCGCAGCACCGGGAAGGGATTGAGAAACTCGCGCTGGGCCTGGTGGATGAGGTTGCGGCTGTAGGCATCGAGCACCTCCCCATAGCTCTCCAGCACCGCCACCACCTCCAGCAGATGCTCGGCGGAGTGATCGAGCAGCGGCATCCCTGCGAGCAGGCGCTCCAGCATCGCTGCCGCTTCAGGCTGACGGGTCATCGCCCCCTCCCCCCGGCGACCAGGCCATCAGGCACCACCGGGGCAGGCAGAGCCGCAAGGCTGTGCGGCGCCCGGCTCATCGCCGTCGTGGTGGCCGTGGCAAGGGTGCCCAGTCCCTGCGGCGCCACCCCGAGCAGCAGCACCGCCACCGTGAGCGCAAGTGCAGGGATCTGTCGGGCCAGGGGCACCGCCGGCAAGGGCGTGTCGACGTCGTCGGCCGGAGGGGAAAGGCGCCCGAAGAACACCCGGTTCACCAGCAGCAGGAAGTAGACCGCCGTGAGGCCCGAGCCCACCATGCACAGGACGGTGGCCAGCGGGAAGGGCACCAGGCTGCCGCGGAACACCAGAAATTCGGAGATGAAGCCCGCCATGCCGGGGATGCCCGCACTGGCCATCACCCCGGCGATCATCAGCGAACCGGTGATCGGCAGACCCCGCTCCGGGTTGAGCAGGCCACGCAGCACGTTCAGGTCGCGGGTGCCGGTGGTGGCATACACCACCCCCACCAGCAGGAACAGCAGCGCGGAGATCAGGCCGTGGCTCACCATCTGAAAGAGCGCGCCCAGCAGACTCACCGGAGTGGCAGCGGCAGCTGCCAGCAGCACGTAGCCCATGTGGCCCACGGAGCTGTAGGCCACCATCCGTTTCATGTCCTGCTGCTGAATCGCAGCCAGCGAGCCGAACAGAACCGACACCGCCGCCCAGCCCGCCAACCAGGGAGACATCAACTGCCAGGCATCGGGGAAGAGGCCAAGGCAGAAGCGCAACAGTCCATAGGTGCCGAGCTTCAGCAGCACCCCGGCCAGCAGCAGGGACACGGGCGTGGAGGCCTCGGTGTGGGCATCAGGCAGCCAGGTGTGGAACGGAAACAGCGGGATCTTGATGCCGAACCCCACCAGCAGGGCCCCCATCAGCAGCAGCTGAAGGCCCATACCCAGCTGTTGGCCCAGCAGCGGCTGCAGGCTGAAATCGGCCGTGCCGGTGGCCAGCGCCAGTCCGAAGAAGGCGCCAAGGATCAGCACACCGGACACGGCGGTGAACAGCAGGAACTTCGTGGCCGCATAGGCCCTGTTGCTGCCACCCCAGATGGCGATCAGCAACCAGAGCGGAATCAGCTCCAGCTCATAGAAGAGGAAGAACAACAGCAGATTCTGGGCGAGGAAGGCGCCGTTCACCGCCCCGCTGATCAGCAGCAGCAGGGCGTAGTAGAGGCGGGGTCGCGGCGTGGAGGTGGACGTGACCAGCGCCGCTGCCAGCGAGAGCGCCCCATTGATCAGCACCAGAGGCAGCGAAAGGCCGTCGATGCCGAGCCGGTAGTCGAGGCCAAGGCTGCCCACCCAGGGCGCCATCTCCTCGAGCTGCAGGCCGGGAATGGCGGGGTCGAACTGCCACAGCACCCGCAGCGACCAGGCCACCTGCAACACCAGCAGCGCCAGGCAGGTGCGACGCAGACGCTCGCCGCTCACCTCACCGGGCCAGAGCAGCAAGGCGATGGCGCCGAGCAGCGGGATCAGCAGCAGACCGCTCAACATGGCGGCACCTGTTCGGAAGGAAGGGTCATCGCACCACCCAGGAGAGCGAGGTGAGCAACAGCACGATCGCCACGGTCCCGGTGAGCACGTAGGTCTGGGTGTGACCGTTGACGCTCAGCTTGAGGCCTTCGGCACTGGCCAACGACAGGCTGCCCACCCGGTTCACCAGAGCGTTGACCACATCGCGGTCGAAGCGGGCGGCGGCACGCGAGAGCCCCGCCACCAGCGCCACGATCGTGACCCGGTAGATCCGATCGGTGTAGAAGTCGTAGGCGAGCAGATCCTGCAGCAGGCGCAGCGGCCGCAGGATCGTGACCGACCAGCCCTTGCGCAGCGGCAGCAGGCAGCCGGCCACCAGGGCGCCGGCACTGGTAAGCAGGAGCGAGAGCGCCACCGGCAGCGAGAACGAGGCCAGGCCGGGCACCGGGTCGATCACCACCATGATCAGCGGTGTGACCAGCACCAGCACGGTGAGGCTCACCATCGGCAGGGCCATCTGCCAGTTCACCTCAGGGGTGCGGCGAGTCTTGGGCTGGGCCGCGCCGAGGAACACCAGCCGGAACACCCGCGTGAGGTTGAGCACGGTGAGCGCGTTGGCGAGCAGCACGATCGCCGCCAGCCAGGGAGCGCTGCGCAGCATCGCCTGCACATCCAGACCCAGCGCCCAGAAGCAGCCGAGGGGAACCAGGCCGGTGGTACCTGCCGCCCCCACCAGGAACGCGCAGGTGGTGGCGGGCATGCGCCGACCCAGACCGCCCAGTTCGCTGAGGTCCTGGCAGTTGGTGGTGGCGATCACACAACCGATGCTCATGAACAGCAGTGCCTTGCCGACGGCATGGGCGAACAGCAACAGCAGGGCAATACCTGGCTGCTGCATGGCGATGGCAATGAACACCAACCCCATCGAGGCGCTGGTGGAATAGGAGAGCGTGCGCTTGATATCCACCTGAGCGATGGCCACGAGCGAACCGCCGATGGCGGTGACCGAGCCGAGCGCCACCAACGCCGCCAGGCTCAGGGGTGAAAGCTGCAGGATCGGCATCAGGCGCAGCAGCACGAGCGCGCCGCAGGTGACCACCACCGAGTTGCGCAGGATCGAAGCTGGATTCGGCCCCTCCATCGCCTCATCGAGCCACAGGTGCATCGGAAAAAGGGCGCACTTGCCCAGTGGCCCGGAGATCAGCGCCAGGCCGAGCAGATTGCCCGCCAGCGGGCTGATCTGTGCCCCTGCCGCCCAGCTGTAAAGGTCGTCGAAGCGCATCACCCCCGCCCACGCCGACAACGCCACCACCCCCATCAGCAGCAGCACGTCGCCCACCCGTTTGGTGAGGAAGGCATCGCGTGCGGCCGTCACCACCAGCGGCTGGGCATACCAGAAGCCCACCAACAGGTAGGTGGAGAGGGTGAGCATCTCCAGCAGGAAGTAGGTGAGAAACAGCGAACTGCTGAGCACCACCCCCGCCATCGCCCCCTCGAAAAATCCCACCAGGGCGTAGAAGCGCGCCAGCGACCACTCCTTGTCGAGGTAACCGAGCGCGAAGAACTGCGCCAGCAGGCTCAGCCCTGTCACCAGCTCCAGGCTGGCCAGGCTGGTGAGCGAGAGATCGAAGCTGAGCGAGAGGGTGAGGTCGGCGGCCTGAAACCAGGGCACCGTGATCGCGAAGGGGCCTTCACGCAGCACGACGGCCAGCACGGCGCTGCCATGCAGGAAGGCCACCAGCGAGACGAGAATGTTCAGGTACGCGGCCGGCCTGGGGCCATCGCGGCGAATCCAGCCGCAGGCCCACGGCAGCGACAGCACGACGCCGACGAAGCCATACAGAGGAATCAGCCAGGCCAGCTGAATGATCAGGGGCGGAGCGGCGACCGTGAGCAAGGTGGCGCGACGGGTGGGTTGGGACGTGGACCGTTCAGCAGTCTTGTTGTGCCAAGCCCGCCTGGGGGCCGAACACTCAGAAAGTGGCGCGTTGATTCACGAAAGCGCGCTGGTCGCCCAGCAACTGGTGGAGCCAGTCGTGCAGTTGCTCACCATGCAGGCGTTCTTCCGTCCAGAGGCGGTGGAAGAAATGGCCGTTGGCGGTATCGCCGATCAAGGCGCAGAAACGGCTGGCTTCCCCGTAGTGATCAACCAGGCGCTGCTCGAGCTCGGCATTGCGCCGCAGCAGACCGACCAGGTCGCCGGCAACGCTCACGGGCGTGAGCTGCGAAGCGGCGGGAGCCACGCCAAGCAGGAGCATGTGCTCCACGAGGCGCTGGGCATGCTGCATCTCCTCGGCGGTGTCGAGCCTGAAGCGCGCTGCCGCCTCCTCCTGGCCCCAGAGGCTCAGCAGTGACGCCTGGGTCATGTACTGCTGAACCGCGGAGAGCTCCAGGCTGAGGGCCCGGCCGAGATAGCCGAGCACCCGGGGATGGGTACCGGCCTGCATGATCAGCTCCTGCGCAGGGCGCCGCTGAAGGTCAGCACGGGCTCCAGTTCGGAGTGGGGGCGGGCAATGATGTGGGCCGCCACCAGGCCATCGCCCACCCGTTCGCAGGCATCGGCACCGGCGCGCACGGCAGCGTTCACAGCGCCGGTTTCACCACGCACCATCACGGTCACATAGCCGCCGCCCACGAATTCGCGGGAGATCAGGGTGACTTCAGCTGCTTTGGTCATGGCGTCAGCGGCTTCGATCGCCGGCACCAGGCCGCGGGTTTCAATCATGCCGAGGGCGATGCCGGTCGGTGTGGAGGCCATGGCTGTGCTCTCAGTAGGGGATGGGGTGGGGGGGGTGCCGCTGCCGCCGCGGGAGGAGCCGCGGCTGGCAGAGGAGGGGGTGGCGGCGCGGGAGGGGGTCGCTCGCCGGGGGGTGGGTGTGGACGGCGCCCTGCGGCGGCTGGTGGAGCGGACCGGCGCCGAACGGGCCGGGCTGCTGGTGGCGATCGCCTTCGCCGGGACGGTGATCGGCGGGGACGCTTCTCCAGCCGACACGGAGGAAACAGCCGACGGCGAAGCCGCGGCAGCCACCGTTGGAGCAGCGCTGCTGGACGCAGGGGTGCTGCTGGCGGCTGGGGCCGCTGCCTGGGGTGTGGGTGCGGGGGCTGCAGTGGCCGCTGAAGCCGATGGCGCGGCCGCCGCAGGGGTGACGGCAGGCAAGGCCTTGGCCGGATCCGCTGACGCCGTTGTCGTGGAGGGAGGGGTCACGGCAGCGGCGGGCGATGTGCGGCGGGACGAGGGCTGGCGGGAGGAGGGGGTGGCCATGGGGCAGCAGGAACGGACGGTATGGAAGTTGGAGAGGGAAGGGTCAACCGTCCGGGTCCCACAGGTCGATGATCCCGCCGATGGTCAGATCGGTCTGGATGTCGGGATTACCGGTGGCGAAGCGGGCTGCAGAGCCGCTGGCGGTGAACACCCAGTTGCCGGGCAGGGCGCCGATGGGATCGACCGCCACGCTGAGCTTGCCCTTGGTGTTGCGCAGCACCCGCAGGTGGCAGTGACGCAGACCTTCGATCCGCTGGGTGCAGACAAGCGATCCGGTGACCTGCATGATCTCCATCAGGCAGATCTCCGTTCGGCCGATCCAGATTCAGGATCCCAGTGGTCAATGATGCCCACGATTGTGAGATCGCTGGGATACGACTTACTGCCGGCTGCTTCCCGGGCAGCAGAGCTACCCACGCAGATCACCCAGTCGCCGGGAATGCAGCCAACGGCATCGACCGCCACTTTCTGGGAACTGCCATCCAGCACCACCTGAAGATGCTTGTGCTCGAACTCAGCGATGCGATTGGTGGCCACCAGGGGCTTGAGCACTTTGCAGATCAACATCTCAGTGCCCTCCTCCCGTGCCAAAGCTGATCGAAGACCCTACGGCTTCGGCTGGGGCATGCTGATCACGGTCGCGCACGGTCAGCAGGGTTTGCAGCAATCCCTCCGCACACAGCTGGCTGTAGCGGCTGCGAATGGCCGCATCCGTGCGGCGGCAATGCTGGATGGCCCGATCCCGAGCCCCCGGCACGCTGCCGTGATAATCAAAACGCACCACCACTGGCACCGGCAGTCCGCGTGACACATTCAGTCCCTTGAAGATCTTCACGCCCACATCCATGTCTGCGGAGCCTTCCTCCAGGGTGTCCATGTGAGCGAAGTAAGTGAGATTACGCAAATGAATCTCCTTGAAACCGATGCCAACACCGATGAAGCGTTCGGCATGGCCAGCGTCCACATAGGCTCCTTCGTGATAAGTGCGCACATAATCAATCTGGGAAAGATTGTGCTCGAGAAGCCGGGCCACCAGTGCCACCATGCCGTCATCGGGTTCACCGGGAGCCGCCTGGCGCACCAGTGAGAGCAGCTTGTGGCGGGCAGCCTCAGGAGTCAGGGCCTGGGTGTCGTCGTAGGCCTGGCGGGCATCCAGCCAGCGCTCCAGATCCGTGGTCCCATCCTGAGCCGGAACGTGTACGCGGATGGCATCGGTGTCGGTGTCCATGCCGATCAGCAGCAGATCCACCGAAGCGCCGCAACAGAAGCTGTTCTCCACCGCCTGCTGGAAGTCGCGGAGGCGGGCAAGGGCAGAAGCGGCGGCCAGCACATCATTGGAGCCGTGGGCGGCGCAGCCTTCGTGCAGCGGATCGCGGGAACTGAAGTGATACATCGCCACCTTGAGGTAGCGGGTGGGCTCGTGGGCGGGATTCGGCCGACCCTCGCGGTAACGCAGGTGCTCAGTCTTCACCCAGCGATCCACCGTGTTCTCCACATCCAGCAGGGCGCCGGCGTGGGGGCGGCGACGCACGGAGCTGAACGGCAGGCGCAGCGCGTAGGTGATGGCGTGGGCCAGACGCCCATCAGCGCAGGGAGTGACATCGAGCAGATGGAACCCACACGCCAGCAGAAAGGCATTGAAGGCCTCAGCCGCGGCGGTTCCATCCTGGGCTTCGAGTGGGTCTTCACGGAAGAAAGCCCCACTGACCTGTTCATAGGTTTCGAACACGCACCATGCGAACAGAGTGCGCATGTCGAGCTGCTGCACCCAGGCCGATTCCAGGATGGGCAGGGGCAGCTCAAAGCCCAGCTCGGCGGCAGCGTGCTGCTGGGCCTGGGCGATGAAATCGGGTTCGTGCTGAAGCGCCGAGAGCCGTTTGAGTACCGGCACGATCCGGTCGAAGGCCCCCTTCACCTGGGCGTCGTAGGCGTGCAGGCGTTCGTTGGCAGCGGAATCGGTGAGCGGGTGAAGCGCCCCCGCCGGCAGTGGACGGCGGCCGCGCATGGGCCGGGCGGGACGGAACGGGCCGCGGGCACCCGCCTTGGCGCGGGCGAGAGACAGCGGATCGGCAGCCCGGAGGATGGGTTCGGGAGCGAGCGAACGCAACTCCTGTGGAGCCGCCCGCATGAGTGACTCGGGCGCGATCGCCTGGATACCGGTCTGGTCCTGACGGCGCCGCGGAGCCGTGGGAGCCAGAGGCCTCTCAACGGAGGGATAGCGGCGCGAAGAAGCCAACGTCAGCAGTCAAGCGAAGGGACGAAACGAAGCATCAACCGCGGGCACCACCGGAAACGGTGATCAGGGAGCCCTTGTCCGTGCCACCGCTGGAGCCGGTCACGCGGCTCACCGGCTGGGCAATCTCATCGTTGCGCTTCGGCTGAACAGGAGCCATGGCGGACATCGGGCCGGTGCGGGTGGGATTGCGGCGGCGTGCCGAGGCTCCCTCCGTGCCGGTGACACGCTTGCCCCGGTCCCAGTCATCGCCGGTGATGTGCAGCCCGGCAGAGATACCTTCGCCAGTCACCCGTGAGAGCGGGCGTTCGGCTTCTGCCGGTTCAGCGAGCGGGGGAGCAGAAACCACCGCAGGGCCGGGGGCCATGCGCCGGGCCATCGGGATGGTGGCGGCGACGCTGGGGCTGGTGGGGCGGTCGAAGCGGAACTGTTCGGTGCCGGTGACTTTGTCACCGGCCAGATCAAAAGGGCCGGTGATCCTGGCGCTGGTTTCGTAGCGGGTTCCGGTCACAGCATGGCTTCGTTCCCGCTGCTGATGGGCGGCGCGGGCCGGCGACTGAACGCTGAACTGTTGCCAGGGCTGGGTGTCGAGCGGCTGAGGGAAATCGGCCTCATGGCCTTCGGCGGCACCGCAGGCCTCGTTGAACTGGTCGGCGCCCACGTACGGGGTGCCGGTGACTGGCTCACAGGCACCCTTGGAGGCGCCGGTCATGATGCCGCCGATGCCGGGTTGAAGGCCACTGAGGCGAGGTCCTGGGGTGCCCATGCCGACGGGGACTCTCTGGCGGATCGTGCGGACCGCTTCGGGTGCACACCAGCCGGAAGCCTGCTCAAGGCCGGCATAGGGAGTGCCGGTGACGGCCTTGCAGGTGCCGGGCTCATCGCCAGTGACCTTGGAGGAGCGGCCGGTGTTGGTGCCGGAGACGATCTGCTGCTTGCCGGTGAGGCTGAAGCCCACCTTGGCCGCTTCCGGCTCGGGGCGCGCCCCGCAGAAACCTTCGTACTGCTGGCTGCCGATGTATTCATCACCGGTGACCCGGCGGCAGGTGCCCGGCTCGTTGCCGGTGACCTTTTCGGAGCGGCCCACGAGAGTGCCGGTGATGCCCGTGCCCCTGAGGGTGTGCACCTGGCCCACCTTCGGCGGCGCCTGACCGGGGCTGGCGATCGAGTCGTTGCCGACGTACTGGGTGCCGGTGGTGCGTACCGAGGCGCCGTGCTCATCACCGGTGACCTTCTCGGAGCGACCCACCATCACACCGGAGACCGGGCGGCCACCGAGGGTCTGGCTGAGGCCCACCTTGCGGGGACTGGGGGAACCGGTGGTGCCGCAGTAAGCCGCCGCCTGGTTAGCGGAGATGTATTCGGTGCCAGTGATCGACTTGCAGGTACCGGGCTCGTCGCCGGTGACCTTCTCAGAGCGGCCGACTTCGTTGCCGGTGACGCGGTTGCCATGGGTGGTGGCGGTGACGCGCACCTTGGCTGGCTGCAGGGGGGTGGGTTCGTTCTGGCAGAACAGGCGGAAGACGTCGGCGCCCATGTATTCGGTGCCGGTGACCGGCCGGCAGGTGCTGGCCTCGTTACCGGTGGTCTTCTCGGAACGATTGGCCTGGGTGCCGGTGACCACCTGACCTCGGGTGGTTTCACTGGCGCCCACCTTCCAGGTGGCGTCCTGAGCGCCGACGGGCCGGTTGGCACCACGACGGGGACCGCAGGGCCGCGAGGTGCCACCGCAAGGACCCACGGCGCCGGCACCGTTCTTACTCTTGAGGTCGCGAAGGCGCTGGGCGAGTTCGCGGCTGCTCATCTCGGGGTTGCCTTGCCGCACGACGGCGGCTGTGCCGTTGGAGCCATTGGTGGCGGCGGATTTTCCGTGCTTGGAGAGGGCTTCGCGGCGGGCCAGGCCCCGGGCACGGCTGGGGTTGTGCTGGGCCACCCGGCGGTTGCCGGAAAGGCGGCGATCGTCGCTGCGGCTGGCAGAGCTAGTGGAACCAAGGCCGGCGGTGCGGCCGCTGCCGAGTGACCACTGGTCTGAAGCCGCAGGGCGTTCAGCCGCAGCAGCGGCGGCGTCTGTCTTGCCCTTGCACTTGCAATCGGCTGGCTTGGCGGCAGCAGAGGTGGAAGGCGCTTCCTTGCGGGTGCGATCGCGGCTTGTGTCGGCGCGCTTTCCCTTCTTGCTGAGGGCTTCGCGGCGGGCCAGCACCAGATCCCGGCTGGGGTTGGCGATGCGCGACGGAATCGAGCGCTGGCTGGATCCACTGGGAGCGGCGCCGAGCTGTTCAAAGCGAGGCGAGCGGCGCTCGGGAGCGGAGACAACGGCAGCAGGTTTGGGCGGGGCCGCTTCCACAGTGCGGGCTGGGCGAGCTTCGGCAGCACCACGCACCCGGTTGGGGCTGGAGGAATAACGCTTCTCAGCAGACTTTCCGGCGGTGGAAAGTGCCAATCGACGTGCCAGTGCCGCTTCGCGACTGGATTGAGTTGCCATATCCGCCCGGTAAGGAAAGTGCCAGTGAACGTTCGTTGCGCGCAGCGTCAGACCGATCGACCGTGCGATGCGGTACTGAACAGAACTGGGAGCGTTTGGAGTGAAAGGAAGGGGAGGAGGTCCCGCCGAAGCGGGACCCACACCGCTTCAGCGCGCTTCGAAAACCACGAAGCAGGAACCCTGGCTCTGGGTGTAGGCGTCGTAGCCCACCAGACGCACGTGGTGATCGGGGTAGGCACGATGGCAGGCCTCGAGCTCACTCACGATCACGCCCAGATCCTTCTCGCCGAAGAAGGGGAGCTTCCAGTACGACCAGTAGGTGGCCATGGAACGGCTGGGGTGGACATGCTCAACGAGCGGGCTCCAACCCTGGGCAATGATGTAAGCGATCTGGTCGTAGATCTCGTCCTGGGACATCGGCGGAAGAAAGCCGAAGGTCTCCAGGGTGGCGACTGTTTGATAGTCACCCACGGTGCTCTTGAAGGGCATGGGGGTCCTTGAAGTGGAGGGGAAGGTTCAGAGGAGCTCCGCAGTGGCGGTGAAACAGGTTCACCGCCAGAACGGACTGGGGAAAATCAGCCGACGTCGAGCTTGTCGACGGTGTCGAACTCGAACTTGATTTCCTTCCAGGTTTCGAGAGCGATGGCCAGCTCAGGGCTGTGCTTGGCGGCTTCCATGAGGATGTCGCGGCTCTCCTTCTCGATCTCGCGACCGGCGTTGCGTGCCTTGACGCAGGCCTCGAGGGCCACACGGTTGGCGGCGGCGCCAGCGGCGGAACCCCAGGGGTGGCCGTGGGTGCCACCACCGAACTGCAGCACGGAATCGTCGCCGAAGATCGCCACCAGTGCGGGCATGTGCCACACGTGGATACCGCCGGAGGCCACGGCGAAGACGCCGGGCATGGAGCCCCAGTCCTGATCGAAGAAGTTGCCGCGGCTGCGATCTTCAGGAACGAAGGATTCACGCAGCTGGTCGATGAAGCCCAGGGTGGTCTGGCGATCACCTTCAAGCTTGCCCACCACGGTGCCGGTGTGCAGCTGGTCACCACCGGAGAGACGCAGGCACTTGGCCAGCACCCGGAAGTGGATGCCGTGCTTGGGATGGCGGTCGATCACCGCGTGCATGGCGCGGTGAATGTGCAGCAGCATGCCGTTCTTACGGCACCACTTCGACAGACCGGTGTTGGCAGTGAAGCCACCGGTGATGTAGTCGTGCATGATGATCGGCTGACCCAGTTCTTTGGCGAACTCGGCCCGCTCGTACATCTCTTCAGGAGTGGCGGCGGTGCAGTTGAGGTAGTGACCTTTGCGCTCGCCGGTTTCCTGTTCCGCCGATTTCACGGCTTCTGCCACGAACTCGAAACGGTTCTGCCAGCGCTGGAAGGGCTGGGAGTTGATGTTTTCGTCGTCCTTGGTGAAGTCAAGACCGCCGCGGAGGCACTCATAGACCACCCGGCCGTAGTTCTTGCCGGAAAGGCCGAGCTTGGGCTTGATGGTGCAACCGAGCAGAGGACGGCCGTACTTGTTCATCCGGTCGCGCTCGACGCAGATGCCGTTCGGCGGGCCGGGGCAGGTCTTGATGAAGGCCATCGGGAAGCGGATGTCTTCCAGACGCAGGTGGCGCAGGGCCTTGAAGCCGAACACGTTGCCCACCAGGGAGGTGAGCACGTTGGTGATCGAACCTTCCTCGAACAGATCGAGGGGATAGGCAATGAAGGCATAGAAGGATTCCTTGTCGCCAGGAACGTCTTCGATGCGGTAGCAACGGCCCTTGTAGAAGTCGAGATCGGTGAGGAGCTCGGACCACACGGTGGACCAGGTGCCGGTGGAAGATTCAGCGGCCACGGCGGCAGCCACTTCTTCTTTGGGAACGCCTTCCTGGCCGGTGACCTTGAAGCAGGCCAGCAGGTCGGTGTCGAGGGGAACGTAGTCGGGAGTCCAGTACGTATCTCTGTACTCCTTGACCCCGGCGTCGTACTTCTTGCTCATGGGGGAAATCTCGTGGTGGGTCGGGTGGGAAGGGGAAAGCTGGGCAGCCCTCGATTCAGGGGCGGTTCAGCTCTCAGTCCTTGGAGCCCAGACCAAAGCTGCTGTTGAGCGCCGGTTCGACTTCACGGTGCGGGCGGGCAATGATGTGGGCTGCCACGAGGCCGTCGCCGACACGCTCGCAGGCGTCAGCGCCAGCGCGAACAGCAGCGTTGACAGCGCCGGTTTCACCGCGCACCAGCACGGTGACGTAGCCGCCGCCGACGAACTCACGACCGATCAGACGCACTTCTGCGGCTTTGGTCATCGCGTCGGCCGCTTCGATCGCGGGCACCAGGCCGCGGGTCTCGATCATGCCGAGGGCGATGCCCATGGTTTCATTCGCCATTGACGACTCCGGAACTGTGAGGAGGAGGTTCGCTAGGAACACTGCTCTTCGGGGTACCCCTGCGTCAAGCGATTTGGGTGGCCCTTCCCATCACCGTCCATGGTGAACCCGATAAGCGCTGCTCATGGGTTCCAGGTCGTTACGCCCTGTGAAGGAAACCGCTGATGTGGCCAGCTTTCCTCTCTCTTTGACGCCGGACGGATTAACCAGGAAGGGACCAACACCCGTGCCCATGGCCTCGACGCCAACCCTGCCGCCCTTGTTGCGTGAAAGCGGCCAGCGGGAGGTCTTTTGTGGTCTCACCTCGATCGTGTGGCTGCATCGCCGCATGCCGGATGCCTTCTTTCTGGTGGTGGGCTCCCGCACCTGCGCGCACCTGGTGCAGTCGGCGGCAGGGGTGATGATCTTTGCTGAACCCCGCTTCGGCACAGCGATCCTGGGGGAAAGGGATCTGGCTGGCCTGGCCGATGCCAATGAAGAGCTCGACCGGGTGGTGAACGACCTGCTGGAGCGCCGGCCCGAAATCCGCACCCTGTTCCTGGTGGGCTCCTGCCCGTCGGAAGTGATCAAGCTTGACCTGGCCAAGGCCGCGGAGCGGATCAACACCCGCATGCGCGGCCGTGTCCGGGTGGTGAACTACTCAGGCAGCGGCATCGAAACCACCTTCACTCAGGGCGAAGACGGCGCCCTGAGTGCGCTGGTTCCCTTGCTGCCCAGCAGCGATGAAAGCCAGCTGCTGCTGGTGGGAACCCTGGCCGATGGCGTCGAGGACCGCTTCCTCACCCTGTTCGAGCGCCTGGGGGTCGGGCCGGTGCGCAGCCTGCCGCCACGCCAGTCGACAGATCTCCCCGCCGTTGGGCCCGGCACCAAGCTGTTGCTCGCCCAGCCCTTTCTCAGCGACACGGTTCGGGCACTGGAGCGTCGCGGCGCCACCCGCCTCGCCAGCCCTTACCCCCTGGGAGTGGAGGGCAGCCGCGCCTGGATGGCCGCCGCCGCCGCCGCCTTCGGTGTCGACCCCGGCCTCGTGGCGGAGGTGCTTGATCCGCTGGTGGAGCGGGGCCGCCGGGCACTGGCTCCACTGCGGCAGCAACTCGAAGGCAAGCGTCTCTTCCTGATGCCCGACTCCCAGCTGGAGATCCCGTTGGCCCGCTTCCTCAGCCGCGAATGCGGCATGGAGCTGGTGGAGGTGGGCACCCCCTATCTCGATCGCCCCCTGATGACGGAAGAGCTGGCCCTGCTGCCGGAGGGCACGCAGCTCAGCGAAGGCCAGGACCTGGAGCGGCAGCTGGAGCGGGTGCGCGCCGCCCGTCCCGATCTTGTGGTCTGCGGGCTGGGGATCGCCAATCCGCTGGAAGCGGAGGGCATCGCCACGAAGTGGTCGATCGAGCTCGTCTTCAGCCCCATCCACGGCATCGACCAGGCTGCCGATCTCGCCGAATTGTTCGCCCGTCCGCTGCACCGCCGCCAACTCCTGAAATGGAACTGACCCTCTGGACCTACGAAGGCCCCCCTCATGTGGGCGCGATGCGGATCGCCGCCTCGATGGAAGGGCTGCACTACGTGCTGCATGCGCCCCAGGGCGACACCTACGCCGACCTTCTGTTCACGATGATCGAGCGGCGAGATCGCCGTCCCCCCGTCACGTACACCACCTTCCAGGCCCGCGACCTCGGCGGTGACACAGCTGAACTGGTCAAGCGTTCGATCCAGCAGGCGGTGGATCGCTTCCAGCCCGAAGCCCTGCTGGTGGGCGAGAGCTGCACGGCGGAACTGATCCAGGACCAGCCGGGTGCACTTGCCGGTGGGATGAATCTCGGCGTGCCGGTGGTGAACCTGGAACTGCCCGCCTATTCAAAGAAAGAGAACTGGGGGGCAGCCGAAACCCTCTATCAGCTCTGCCGCAGCCTGCTGCGCGAGCAGGTGCCGGCGCCCGGAACTCCGCGGCCCTCACCCGATCGCTGGCGGGCCGAAGGCCGTCGGCCGCGGGTGAATCTGCTCGGACCGAGCCTGCTGGGGTTCCGCTGCCGCGACGACATCAAGGAGATCCGCGGCCTGCTGAGCGAACACGGCATCGATGTGAACGTCGTGGCACCGATGGGCGCCAGGCCTGCCGATCTGTTGCGCTTGCCGGAAGCTGACGCCAATGTCTGCCTGTATCCGGAAGTGGCCGGGCCACTCTGCAGCTGGCTGGAGCGCCAGTTCGGCACGCCGGTGGTGCGCACCGTGCCCATCGGTGTGGGAGCCACGCGGCGGTTTCTTGACGAACTGAGCACCGTGCTCGATCTGGAAGCGCCCGAAGCCAACGAGGCCGACCTGCGCTCCAGGATGCCGTGGTACTCGCGCTCGGTGGATTCCACTTACCTCACCGGCAAGCGGGTGTTCATCTTTGCCGATGCCACCCACGCGATCGCCGCTGCGCGCATCGCCGCCGATGAGCTCGGCTTCACGGTGGTGGGCCTGGGCACCTACAGCCGCGAGCTGGCCCGCGAGGTGCGGGCCGCAGCCAAGGACCTGGGGCTGGAAGCCCTGATCACCGATGACTACCTCGCCGTGGAGAAGGCGATGGGAGAGGCCGCACCGGAGCTGGTGCTGGGCACCCAGATGGAACGCCACAGCGCCAAACGGCTGGGCATTCCCTGTGCGGTGATCAGCGCTCCGCTGCATGTGCAGGACGTGCCGGCCCGTTACGCCCCGCAGATGGGCTGGGAAGGGGCGAACGTGATCTTTGATTCCTGGGTGCACCCGCTGATGATGGGTCTGGAGGAACACCTGATCGGCATGTTCCGCCACGACTTCGAATTCGTCGAAGGGCATCGCAGTCATCTGGCTGAGGGAGCGCCTCCCCGTCAGGCTGCGGCAGCCGAGCCTGTCCTGGCCGCGGTGGCCGGGCCGTCCCTGGCAGCGGCGACCAACGGCGCCGCTGCAGCGGGCGCCACGGCCACACTGGCACCTCCCTCAGTGTCCGAAGGCGTCGCGGTCTGGAGCGCCGACGGCGAAGCCGCCCTGCGCAAGATCCCCTTTTTCGTGCGTGGCAAGGTGAAAACCAACACCGAAACCTTCGCCCGTGAACACGGGTTGGTGGCGATCACCGAAGAGGTCCTCTATGACGCCAAGGCGCATTACAGCAAGTGAGGGAATGAGCGCAGAGCAGCCGGGAGATGTTTCGGTTTGCACCATGCGCGAACACGCCTGGCCGTGCTGACCTTGCATGGAACCAAGCCATTGTTCGGCCCCGTTTCAAGGCAAGGATCGCGCTGATGACAGCCACGCTCACGACTCCCACCAATCGCGTTGAAGACGGCGAAGGCAGCCTGCAGGTGCACCAGGACGCCTCGATGAACATCGAGACCGGCGCCCTGGTGATTGCGGTGTACGGCAAGGGGGGGATCGGGAAATCCACCACCTCCTCCAACCTCTCGGCCGCCTTTTCGAAGCTCGGCAAGCGGGTGCTGCAGATCGGCTGCGATCCCAAGCACGACAGCACCTTCACCCTCACCAAGAAGATGGTGCCCACGGTGATCGACATCCTCGAAACCGTGGACTTCCACAGTGAGGAGTTGCGGCCTGAAGATTTCGTCTTCGAGGGCTACAACGGCGTGATGTGCGTGGAGTCGGGTGGGCCGCCGGCTGGCACCGGCTGCGGGGGTTACGTCACCGGCCAGACGGTGAAACTGCTCAAGGAGCACCACCTGCTGGAAGACACCGATGTGGTGATCTTCGACGTACTGGGCGATGTGGTCTGCGGTGGGTTCGCCGCACCCCTTCAGCATGCCCATTACTGCCTGATCGTCACGGCGAACGACTTCGACTCGATCTTCGCCATGAACCGGATCATGCAGGCGATCAATGCCAAAGCCAAGAACTACAAGGTGCGGCTCGGTGGTGTGATTGCCAACCGCTCGGAGGAAACTGACCAGATCGATAAGTTCAACGAGCGCACGGGCCTGCGCACGATGGCCCACTTCAAAACCGTTGATGCCATCAGGAAATCACGCCTGAAGAAGTGCACCATCTTTGAGATGGAACCCAGCCCGGAAGTGGAGGCGGTGCAACAGGAGTACCTGAGCCTTGCTCAGAAGATGCTCAGCGATGTGGAACCGCTGGAGGCCGAATCCCTCAAGGATCGGGACATCTTCGATCTGCTCGGCTTCGACTGAGTACTGATCGCCGGCGGCACACCCCCTGTCGCCGGCATGACACGTTCCCGCAGCGATGACTCCGCCGGTTCAGACCCGGTTCACACTTCGGCAGCCGCCCGTTCCACCAGGCGGCGGGCCACTGCCTGCACACCCGTGTGGGCATAGGTGTCGGTAAAGGCGTCCAGGAACACGGCGAACTGATCCAGTCGCCCCTGCCACGGTCCCAGCGTTGATTCCATCGCCCGCACGGCAGATTGGCCGGTGAGGGCGAGTTCAGCCGTGAATCCGCCGGCCCAGCCCAGCCACTGGTCCACGCCCCGGCGCAGAAAGCTGAGGTGGGCCTGATCGCCGCGCCCCGGAATCAGACCGGCCATCTGCCGGTAGGAGGGCAGCCGCTGCAGATCTTTCTGGCCAGCCGCCCCCAGCAGGGCATCCAGGCGTTGCAGGGCCTGATCACCGAGCGGCAGCAGGGCATCGAAGCAGATCAAGGCAGCCATTCGCACCCTCGCTTCACCGGCGTAGTCGGCCAGGGCAGCGCCGAAGGCGCCGAAGCTGTCGCCGGGCAGGCCATTGACCTGGGTGAAGGCCAGCAACTCCGCCGCCACCTTCAGGCTCAGATCCACCGCCTGCAGGGTGTCGCCAGGCGGGGTCAGATCGGCCAGGCGCTTGAGCAAGGGCAGACCAGCGCTCACGTTGGCGAGCAGCCGCACCCCACCCGCCGCGTGCTGGGAGCGGTTCACGGCGTCGTACAGGCTGAGCGCACGGCCATAGCCCTCGGCGCGGGCACGGCTCAGCAGATCGGCGCGGGAACGGATGCGGGCGATCAGGGCAGGATCGTCGTCGCCGATCACCTCCTTGATCAGATCCTCAGCGCTGCGGAGGTTGGTCCACCCCCCGGGCACCAGGGTGCTGATGCCCTGGAGCGCCAGCACGGTGAGGCCCCGACGGGGCAGACGCTCAAGGCGCTCAAGCACAGTGGGGCGGGCCATCAGCGCACCAGAGCAAGGGATGGGACCGTGGCGGCAGGGCTTGACGAGGGGCCGAGCCGCCTGGGCCGCACAGAAGCGAGGGCCTTGAGGTCAAAGCTCTCCAGCAGCTCATGGCGCGCCTGCGCATCGAGGCCGACGCCCTGGCCGATCACCTTCACCTGAAAGCGGGCACCCACCAGCACGGCGCTGGCCTGGCTGCCCTGCTCCACCAGGGGCCAGCCGGCCAGGGTGTCAGCAGCGGCGGCGAACTTCTCGCGGGCCTCGGGGGCGGTGGTGGTGTCGGAGATCGCCAACAGCGCCACCACTTCGCCACTGCGCTTCAGCCTGGCCTCGCTGAAGCCACGCTTCTCCTGGCTGAACACCAGCTCTTCGCCCGGCGAGGCCGCCGGGAACAGGCGGTTGAAGGCCGTGCCGTTGACCACCTGCTGGGCGGGCACATCGCCCACCGTGCCGCCGGGGAGCCAGTCGGAGAAGGGGAGCAGCACCACAGCCCCCACCACCAGGGCGGCAGCGAGGCCAAGGGCAAGGATCCAGCGCAGGAAGCGGGGCATCGACAGGCTGGGCGAAGAACAGAGAAGGAAGGGGAAGCGGAGCTGGGCGGCGGCTCAGCTCAGGCCCACCAGTTGCAGGGAAAGGTCCCAGGTCTGGGCAGCGATGGCGGGATCGCTGGCTTTCTCCGAGAGCTCCTGCACGAACTGCTTGCCGCCCTGCTTCTGCCGGTTGCCCCAGCTCCAGTGGGCACCGGACACGGCGAAGGCTGGATCGGCCACCACTTGCGCCACCCTGACGCCGGCCAGCTCCTGGCTGACATAGCCGCCGGTGATGTTCTTCTGAAACCAGGGGAAGATCTTCTGAAAAAGGGGATAGCTGTTGCGGAACAGCGGCGTATCCGCCACACACCCCGGATAGAGCGAACTGAACACGATGCCGGTGCGTTCGTGCATGCGCCGGTGCAGCTCCTGCGTGGTGATCATGTTGCAGAGCTTGCTGTCCTTGTAGGCCTTGCCCGGCTTGAATGGCTTGCCGCTGGCCATGGTGATCGGGGCCTTGAACCCTGCCTTGAAGCCGGAGAGATCGCCCAGATCGGCGGGCGCCGGGATCGGGATCTTGCCGCCCAGCTCCTTGGAGTTCGCCGTGACCGTGCCCAGGATCACCAGGCGGCGCGACGGATGGGTGGAGCGCTGCAGATCCTCGAGCAACAGCTGTATCAGCAGGAAGTGGCCCAGATGGTTGGTGGCCATCGACAGCTCGTAACCCTGGGGCGAACGCAGCGGCTGCTTGAGCAGTGGCAGGTACACCGCCGCATTGCATACCAGCGCATCGAGCGGCCGCCCGGTGGCACGGAACGCCTGCACCAGCCCCCGGACGCTGTCGAGATCGCCGAGGTCCACCTGCAGGTGGGTGACGCTGGCCTCCGGAAGGCCCAGAGCCGTGGCGGCCGCGCGGGCCTTGGCGGTGTCGCGGCAGGCCATCACCACATGCCAGCCGCAGCCCACCAATGCCTTGGCGGCATAAAGACCCACGCCCGACGACGCACCTGTGACCATCACCGTGCCGGGCTGGCCGGTGGTGACTGCGGTGCCGGCCGTTGAAGAGGCGGAGGTCTGCTCTGTCGCCATGGGTTGAAGGGACGCGGTGCGCCTCAACCTAAGGAGGGAGCCTCAGGTCTCCGGGGCTTTACCGGCGAGATTCAACAGAAGGAAACGCGCAACGAGCGCCCCAGGGGAAGGGAGGAAGCAGGGTCAACCGCCTGCTGGAGCGGGCTTCGACGCCGGTGTGGACTGGGCGGCTGATGAATTCTTGAGCTGGGAATCTTCCCAGACGATCCGCAGCCGATTGGGAGCGATCCATTGATCCTGCTCACGAATCAAACGCTGTTCGCCGTCCTTGGAAAAGAGCTGATCGAAGCGTTGCTGAACTTTGCGGAGTTTATTTTTTTCGATATCGAGAATGGCGCTGATTTCGCCGTGGCTGTCAAGCCGCTGCTGGTAAGCCCCAGCCAGGTGGACCAGGCTCACGGAGGCCAGCAGGCCAAAGCCGAGCTTCACCGCCAGGCCGATCACGCTGCAGAGAAGCTCCTGGCGTTCACTCGAGGCCTGCCAGCCGTCGGGGTGCAGGTCTGCGGTGGTGCTGGAGGCGGCGGAGCTCAGGCGGGTGACAACCCCGGCTGGGGCGGCAGATCGTCCGTGGCCAATGCGAGGGAGATCTTTTCCCCCTGCAGGAGGCTTGGCACGGCTGGCCCGGCGCGGGCTATCGGTGGGAGCCTGACGGGAGCGCAGGGCGGAAGCCAATGGGGGCGGCGCAGGGGTTGCCGTCTTGTAGCAGGCGGAACGCCCCCTGCCAAGGCCTGAAGCTTCAGGAGTTGTAGAGGCTGACGCTCAGACGGATGGCCAGCACGCCGGCGTGGGCCGCCACAACCAGCGCGATCAGAACTTCAACCTGGCTCAGAGAGGTGACCATGGCCGACGAAAACAAGCGTTTGACGCCACCATTGTTGGCTCAACCCTGCCATGGGCCCGACCCAACCGTTGGGCTGTCACAGCTCTTGATCTCCTCCGTTCCCTCCCTGCTGCCCATCTCCGCCGATCAGATCCGGGCCCTCGACACCTCACCCCTGATGGCCTGGAGTTCGCTCTCCGCCGCCCAGCTGATCGAGCAGGCGGGCAGCCTGCAGCTCAGTTTCGACTGGCCCCGTCCGCAGGAAGATCCGCGCGAGCTGTCGGAAGTGCCGGAAGTGCGGCTCTGGAACCTGCGGGCCGACGCCCTGCATCCCTGGCTGCCATTCGTGCTCGATCGCGGCAGCGGCCAGCTGTGCCGGCACGTGGCCATGCTGTTGCCCCATGGCTTCAGCCGCAACGAGGGGATTCGCTTCGCGCCGGAGAGCCTGGAGCTCTGGATCACCCACCGGCTTTTTCTGCTCGACGACTGGAGCCGCCGGCACGACCTGCACTGTCGCCAGGGCCTGGGGCAGATGGCGGCAGTGCTCGGCTTTGATCTCGATCCCTCCTTCTGGGCCGCACTGCCGGAGCGCTGAAGCCTCAGGCGAGCAGCAACTGCAAGCCGCGCCGTCCGCTGTCCAGTGCCAGCGCCACCGTGATCGTGCGCAGCATCAGCACCAGGCGGGCCTCGCTCACCGTGTCCAGCCGCGCCGCCGACCAGCGGGCGGCCATGGCGGCTGAGCCCCCAAGCAACAGGGCCATCACCGCATCGGCACGCCCACCGGAGAGCAACTCCACCGAGGCGGCCGAGGCGGAGCAGAGCACCGCCAGGGTGCTGAGCCGGATGGCCGCATGCAACGGCATCCTCAGGCCCTTCACCATCAGCGGCACCATCATCAGCCCGCCGCCCACACCGAGCAGGCCCCCGGCAAAGCCAGCCAGCCCTCCCACCGTCACCAGCCCTGGCAGGGGAACGGGTGGCTCCTCTGCGCCGGCTGAGGCCCCCCGACGGGGTTCGATCGTGAGGGCCAGCACGGCGTACATCAGCGCCTGCAGGGCCAGCAGGTGCCAGCCCTGCAGCAGCCCGCCCAGGCGGCTGAACGCGACGCCGCTGACGGCCGCCGCCACGCCGATCGCCAGGCAGGGCCGCACGGCGAGGTGGCCCTGCCGCAGATGCGACCAGGTCCCACCCAAGGTGGTGGGCACGATCGCCACGGTGCTGGTGGCCAGGGCCTCATGCGGCGGCAGACCGTTCAGCAGCAGCATCGGAGCGAATACCAGCCCACCACCGATGCCGAGCAGGCCCGACAGCAATCCGGCCACCACCCCCATCAGCAGCAGGGGCAGAAGTGGCAGCAGGTCGATCAGCATGGTGACGCCCTGACGCCCAGCCACTGACCCCTGCATCTTCCCTGACGCCCACCCTGCCCACGGATTGGCGCTGGATCCCGCCCCTGACCAGCAGCGGTGATCGCCAGATGGCTATCGATGATCTGCTGCTCGACGGCCTGGTGCAGGGTTCTGGCCAGGGGGTGCTGCGTCTGTACCACTGGGACCGGCCGACCTTGTCCTTGGGGCACCACCAGCACCGGCTGGAACCCCACTGGCAGGCGCTGGTGGATGCCGGCCGCCTGTCCATGGTGCGCCGCCCCAGCGGCGGGAGAGCCGTGCTGCATGACGGCTGCCTCACCTACGCGCTGCACTGGCCAGCGGCCAGCGGAAGCCGCGCCCAGACCTACTGCCGCGCCGTCCAGTGGTTGCGGCAGGCACTGGCGGGCTGGGGCCATCCCCTTCACCCTGGGCAGCAGGCCGCCAGCCGTCAGCGCAGCAGCTGTTTCGCCACGAGCACGGCGGCCGACCTGGTGGAGGCGACTGGGGCCAAGCGGGTGGGCAGCGCCCAGCTCTGGCGGCGTGGGCACCTGCTGCAGCACGGCACGCTGCTGCTGCGGCCCTCAAGCACCCGCTGGCAGGAGGTGTTCGGGCAGGAGCCCCCGGCCGCGCTGGCCCCACTGCCGGTGGAGGGTGAGGCGCTGATCGAGGGCCTGCGGCAAGCCGCCCAGCAGGATCTGGGCGGCAGCTGGAGCAGCCGGCCGCTCAGCGGCAGGGAATGGGACGAGGTGGAGCAGCGCCGCGGCAACTTCGCCGTGCGCAGCGACGGCAGCGGTCGGAAGGCGGCTGAAGCGAAGGGGGCGGAGGCGGCCGTGGTGGTGAGGGATGGGCCTCAGCGCGGCACGTCACCGCCGGCCGATTCCAACGCCATGCCGCGGGCCACCTGAGCGATGGCCATACCGAGCGGGTAAGTGCCCTGACGACGGGCCGCCTCAAGCAGCGCCGGAGGCAGGCGTACCCCCAGACGCTTGAGCACGACTTCAGAAAGCTCAGGCCGCTCGATCGTGCCAGTGGGCAGGCCGGAGACCCCCAGCACCAGCAAGCGATCGACGCCGGGCTCATCCAGTTGGACGGCGGCCTGCCAGAGGGGAGCGTCCTCCCGGATCGAGGGGAGCGTGGAGAGGGGCTGCTGGTGGTCGCCCACCCGTTCCTGATCCCAGCGCTGAACAGGCAACGACTGGAGGGGGTCGTCGTTGATCACGCCCTGCCAACGGCCCTGCTCACAGATCAGCACCCAATCGGCCGGTTGGATTGTTTCCTCCTTGCGGCGCAACTGGCTGAGCTCCCGCAACGAGCAGCTGGACTCGAGCACCCGAAAACGACGCCGGGCGGCTTCACTCACCTTGAGATCGCGCAGGGCCTGCTGCAACGAGAGCAACTGCAGCTGATTGCGGGAGGCACCAAGACCAAACCAGCCCAGCACAATCAACCAGAACGCCCCGAAACCTCCCCCTCGCAGCACCAGCAGGGTGCCCATGCCCACCGCCATCAGGGAGAGGAAGCGGCCGATCGCCGCCGCCACCTGAATGCCGCGCCGCTGGCTGCCGGTGAACTGCCACACCAGCGCCTTGACGATCAGGCCGCCGTCCAGCGGCAGCCCAGGCAGCAGATTGAACAGCGCCAGGATCAGGTTGAGCACCCCGAGCTGGGTGACCATCTCGCCCAGCAGGGGCGACAGATGGGCAGCCGGATGGGCCCCCGCCAGCAGCAGCCCCGCCAGGATCAGACTCACGAACGGTCCGGCAGCCGCCACCTGAAGCGCACCGATCGCGGTGCTGCATTCCCGCTCCACGGTGGCCACCCCACCGAGCAGGAAGAGTGTGATGCTGCGCACCTTGACGCCGTGAGCGATCGCCACCAGCGAATGCCCCAGCTCGTGGAGCAGCACCGATACGAACAGCAGCACGGCCGTTGCAGAGGCCAGCAGCCACAACGCCACTGGGGAGGCGCGCCCCACCAGGGAGACGGAATACTGTTGTTGGAAGCCTGCCGTAGCCAGACCCAGCACGATGAACCAGCTGGGATGGATCCGCAGCGGGATGCCGCGGATCTTGAACAACATCCAACCCTCGCCCACGCCGTTATCCAGTAGTGCCCCAGGGCTGACCCAAGGCCGTCGAAGCCCGATCCTAGAAACCTGGCGGATGGGCAGGCTGCGATGACCCCACTTCTCAAGATCTGCGGACTTCGCAGCCCGGACCAGGCATACGCCGTGGCGGCGTTGGGGGTGGAGGCGATCGGCGTGATCGCGGTGCCAGGGTCACCACGGTGGCTGGAGCCCCAGCAGCGCGCTGCGGTGTTCAGCGCCGCACGCCAGGCCAATCCCGCCTGCCTGGGGGTGCTGGTGGTGGCCGAACCCGAGGACGCGATCCAGGAGCAGCTGGATCCCCTCATCGGTGGGCATCAGTTGCTGCAGCTGCACGGCAACGAGACACCCGAGCGCTGCCGGATGCTCAGCGAAACGCTGGGGTGCCAGGTGTGGAAGGCGCTGCGGATTCGCAGCCCGGAGGATCTGCAGCGGGCCGAGGACTACCGCGAGGTGGTGGCCGCCCTGCTGCTCGATGCCTGGGTGCCGGATCAACTGGGCGGCAGCGGCCGCCGCCTGCCGGTGGCCTGGCTGGAAGGGTTTGCCCCCGGCTGCCCCTGGTGGTTGGCGGGGGGCCTGAGTCCGGGCAACGTGGGTGAGGTGCTGGAGCAGCTTCAGCCCGACGGTCTTGATGCGTCCAGTGGGGTGGAACTCGCACCGGGGGACAAGGACCTGGCCCGGGTGGCAGCTCTGGTGGAGGCCGTGAAGGGAAGCGGAAACGCAGCAGGCGGGAGCTGATGCTGGCGGTTGGCCCCAAAGCGGGCGAGCATCACGGGGTAGCCATCCCCCCTTCCCCTTGAGACCCATTCCATCGTTTTCACTGGCCCCGCTGCTGCTGCTGACGGCCCTGACCGGGAGTCAGGCGGCCGTGGCACAGGGCATGATCGCTGGCTGCCGGTTGGTGGGCGCCGACCTGCAGTGCGTGCCTGGGCTGACCACAACACCTGAGCAGCAGATCCGGATCATGCAGGGTCAGATCAGCGCCGACACGGCCATGGAAGGGGTTGTGGATCAGCAGATCACAGGACTCAGCCAGTTACTGCTGCAGGGGGAAACCGCCATTGGCTCCGTGCTGACTGCTCAGCTGATTGCCACCACCCTGGCCACCCTCAGCACCCCGGAGTTCCACTGGTACGTGAAGCGGCCGGGGGAGAGCACCTGGATCCTGATTCCCGGAGCGCAGGGAGGCGCTTACACCATCAAGCCGGCTGATGCCGGCAGCTTGCTGATGGTGGTAGCTGTAACCACGGAAAACGGGCAGGTGAAGCGCGAAGCGTCGCCCCCACTCGGCCCCTTGGGCCAATGATCTGAGCTCAGCTGGTGAGCATTGACTCCTGCTGCTTCACCAGCTCAAAGAATTCCTGCTTCAAGCTGGGATCGTGGCGAAAATCGCCGCGCACCACGGAGTTCACCATGCTGGTCTGGGGCTCCTTGACGCCGCGCCACTTCATGCAGTAGTGCTGTGCCTTAACCAGGATCGCCAGACCCTGGGGCTGGCAGAGACGCTCAATCTCATCGGCCAGGATCATGACGGCCTCCTCCTGGATGTGGGGACGGGAGAACACCCAATCGGCCACACGAGCGAATTTGGAGAGGCCGATCACCCGATCGCCTGGCTTGATGCCGATCCAGCAACTGCCAAGAATCGGAACCAGGTGATGGGAGCAAGCCGAACGCACCGAGATCGGACCGACGGTGTAGATCTCGTCGAGCTTTTTGACGTTGGGGAAGCTGGCAATCTTGGGCTGCTTGTGATAGCGGCCTTTGAACACCTCGTGTAGGTACATGCGAGCGACACGCTCTGCCGTTTCCTCGGTGTTGTGGTCGTTATCGATATCGATCACCAGACTGCGCAACATCTCGCGCACTTTTCCTGCCACCTCGATCTCGAGCTGCTCAAGCTCCCCCTCTTGGAGATGATCGGCCAGGTTGTCATTAGCGAAGAAGGAGACCCCGGCCTGCTGCAGGCGCTCACGAATGCGCAAGCTGACAGGTGCCGGACCCACTTCAGGCGTAAGGGCACGATCCAGCGGGGTGGAGGAAAATGTGGAGGTCATGGAAGACTCAAAGAACACCGGTTGCGGGCATCAGGGTGAGATCCTCCACCAGTTGAGACGGAGGCTGCTGGGCCAGAAACAGCAGAGCTTCAGCGGCCTGATCTGCTGAAAGCATGGCACGCCGATCGAAGGAAGCGTGGACGGTTTCCGTCCCCCACAGGGGGGTATCCACGGCACCGAGGGTGAGCGTGCTCACCCGGATGCCATGGCTACGTTCCTCTTCGGCGAGGCAGCGGCTGAACGATTCAAGCGCTGCCTTGGTGGCGCAATAAGCGCCCCACTCGGGGAAGGCGCGGCGGGCTGCGTGGCTGCTCACGTTGATGATCTGTCCTCCACCGATCTGACGCATGGCGGGAAGCACCGACTGGCAGACCTGGAAGACGCTGGTGAGATTCAACTGCCACAACCATTGCCAGTGCTCCAGTGTCATGGCGGCAAGCTCGCCGGTGTAAGCCGCGCCAGCGTTGTTGATCAACACGTTCGGCGCCGCATGGCTTGCCAGCAGTGCGGCGACGGCCGGCGCGATGGCGCTGGGATCAGCAAAATCCACGGTGGCAATCCCCACCTGCCTTCCCCTTTGCCGGAAGGGTTCAGCCACGGCTTCCAGATCCTGGAGCGTGCGTGCCATCAGCAGCAGATCCCAGCCAGCGCCGGCAAAGGAGCGAGCTGCAGCAGCTCCGATGCCCCTGGAGGCACCCGTGATCAAAACCGACGGCAAACCGAAACCGCTCCTGCTGAAACCCTAAGAACCCACGGTGGAATCCGTGGTACCGGCACCGAGCACCCGGCCCATGCGACGGAACTTGTCGTAGCGCTGCTGCAGAAGCTCCGCCTCGCTGAGCTGGCCCAGTACGGCCAACTGCTCGATCAAGGCGCTCCGGAGTGTGTCCGCCGCCTGCATCGGCCCCCAGTGATTGCCGCCTGAGGGCTCATTGAGCACAACATCGATCAACCCGAGTTGCAGCAGATCCGCTGCCGTGATCTTCAAGGCGGTGGCAGCGACAGGGGCTTTGGCCGCATCACGCCAGAGGATGGACGCGCAGGCCTCAGGGCTAGCCACGGTATAGACGCTGTGCTCGAACATCAGCAGCCGATCGGCCACGCCGATGCCCAACGCACCACCGGAGCCACCTTCACCGATCACGGTGGCGATCACCGGCACCCGCAGCCGGAACATCTCGCGCAGATTGACGGCGATCGCTTCCCCCTGGCCGAGCTCCTCGGCCAGAACCCCTGCATAGGCGCCCGGAGTGTCGATGAAGGCGAGGATCGGCAGCCGGAAACGATCGGCGTGCTCCATCAGCCGCATCGCCTTGCGATAGCCGCCAGGGGAAGCCATCCCGAAGTTGCGGGCCACGTTCTCCTTGGTGTCGCGGCCCTTCTGATGGCCGATCAGCACCACGGGCTGATCACCGATGCGGCCGACTCCACCCACCAGAGCCTGGTCGTCGGAGCCTCGGCGATCGCCATGCAGCTCCAGCCACTCATCGGTGATCACCTGGATGTAATCCAGGGTGCTGGGACGCTGCGGGTGGCGGGCCACCTGGATCTTCTGCGCCGGAGTGAGGGCGCTGAAGATGTCCTCGCGGCGTCGGGCGGCAAGGGTTTCCAACTGAAGAAGTTGCTGGCTGACATCCACTTCGGAATCCTTTGCCAGCTGCCGGATCTGCTCGATCTGCTCCTCGAGCTCCACGAGCGGCTTCTCGAAATCAAGCAGGGGGCGTCGGGCCATGGGGTAGGGGGAGGCGGGAGTAGCGAGCCGAAAGGGTCAGGCGACGGCGGCGGCCAGTGGCTGCGGGACCACCGGCTCGAGGCCGAGCGGTTGGAAGCCATGGCGGAGGGACGCGTTGCCAATCTGTTCCATCGACTCGACGCTGATGTTGTTGCGGCCCCAGCTGAAGTTGGTATGCCAGCCTTCGAATTCCAGCAGCATCGCCTCTGCGAAACAGGCAAACATCTGGCGCTTGGGATTCTCCATTTCGGCAACTTCCATCATCTGCCAGTCGATGTCGTTGAAGAACTCCACCACGCCACCTTTTAGCACGTGCACACCATCACCGGCCGCCTTGGTGTCGAGGTTCTTTGGGTAGCCGCCATCGATCATTAGACAGGGGTGCTGCAGACGCTCACGATCGATCGTGAGCGTCTGGGGCAGGCTGGCAACCCAGACCACCACATTCGCCTCTGCCAGGGCGTCTTCAAGCGGAAGAATGCGGCCGCCTCCGAGCTCGCTCTGCAGATCCAGCAGGCGTTGACGCTGCCGGGCCACCAGCAGGAGCTCACCCACGCCGGTGCGCTGGCTCAGCCAGCGGCACACCCCACTGCCGATGTCGCCGGTGGCGCCCACCACCGCCACCTTGGCGGTGGAGAGATCAATGCCGAGATGCGGAGCGTTGGTTTCAACCTGGCGGCAGATCACCCAGGCGGTGTGGGTGTTTCCAGTGGTGAAACGCTCCCACTCCAGGGTGGTGGAGCGAATCTGCTGAAACTTGGAGAGATCAAAGTTCTCGAAGATGATCGAGGTGAAGCCGCCCAGCGCCGTGATCGCAATGCCGCTCTTCTGGGCGAGCTCCATGGCGTTCTGAACTTTGCGCGTGGCCGTCTTGAAGCGGCTCAGCATCTCCGGCACGAAGCAGGAGTCGATGTAGACCCCTTGGATGGTTTTGCCCGTGAGGCTGGTGACACAGACCGTTTCCAGCAGCTGAGGCGGCGCGCTGCACCACACGTCCAGATCGCCGGCGGCGAACTCGTCGTAGCCGAGAGCTCCGGCCTTGCGACGCGCCTCTTCGAAGCTGCTGGAGTGACCGATCAGACCGAACATGGGAGATGCGTACCCTCAGGCTGAGGGGAAGGTGGCGGGGGCCACAGGGTTGCGCACGCTACATCGGCGGTTGCGAACCGAGGCAGCTGCAGGGTCCATGTACAGACGGAGGGCCGAACCCCGATCCAGCCACCAGACCCCCTCCTTGAATCAGCCGATCAGGGCGGCAGCGGCCATGCGGGCGATCTCGCGGGTGGAGAAGCCGATCTCGGTGAGCGCTTCCTGGTAGGCGATCAGGAAATCTTCGATCAGGCTTTCTTTCTCCATGCCGAGCACGGCTGCGTCACCAGCAACCTCTTCGAGCATGCGGCGCACGAGAGGGAGATTGTCGCGGTTGGCTTGCTCAAGCTCAGCGCGGGAGGCTTCAAGGTTGGCTTTCAGCCACTCCTGGCCGTAGTTCAGGTGGGTGTATTCATCACGCACCACACCCTCAGTGATCTTGCGGGCGAAAGGATCAGCGACCGGAATGTAAATGTGATAGGCCGAGATAGCGAAGGCCTCAATCAGCAGGGCCTGAATCAGCAGACAGGTCACCACCTTGCCTTCAGCCAGGGCCGCCTGGAAGTTGCCGTGCAGCGGCAGGAAGAAGCTCTTGGCGAAGGGCATGTCTGCCGTGACGCTCAGATTGCGGGCACAGGCCTGGAAGCCCTTCATGTGCTTCAGCTCCATCCGCGCCAGGCGGGCCAGTTCCTCCGCCTCATCGGGAAGCAGGGTGCCAAGGGAGATGTAGTTGTCGTGGGCTTCCTGCTCACCCTCGATCACAATCGCGTTGATGCGGCTGTAGGCGTCTTTGTAGAGGTCGGTGGTGAAGTCCGGCAGTCCGGCAAGATCGGCCCCGGCCTCCTCGCCGGCTCCAAGGGATGACGTCTGAACGTCAAGGCTGGCCGCCGGAGTGTCGAGCGCAGGCATCGAGGACAAATCGTGAAGGCTTCGACTGTAACCACCGCCGGCCATCTCTGGTCTGCCGCCGTTCAATCGCTGCGTAAGCGCCCACGCGGTGGCCACGGGCTGGCCAGCAGGGATTCCAGCCGCTGACACCAGCCCGCCACCAGCCGCTCGAACAGTTGCTCGCCAAGGGCGGCGCTGGCGCCACGTGCATCGCCCACCACCCCCGTGGCCGACACATCCGCCGTGAGCCAGGCGTACGGCACGGCGCCCTCCAGGCTCCAGCCGCTGGGGGGTGGGGGCTGCAACTGACCGTCGCAGGGGCGCTCGGGCCCCACCCACTGCGGCTGCAGGTGCAGCATGAGGCTGGTTTCGGCCAGGCCGGCGTGCAGACCATCGCTGCGTTCGGGTTCAGGCAGCAGGGCGCCGATCCCTTCCGGACCGCTCCAGAGAAAACAGGGCAGCACCGCCAGTGCCGGATGGGCGGCGCGCAGCTGGCGGGCAGCCACCTGCAGCAGGGCGATCTGGCCGCCGTGGGCGTTGAAGAGCACAAGGCGCTGAAAGCCGGCGGCCGCCAGCTGGGCACCGATCGTCATCACCTGGGCGATCAGCAGCTCAGCCGGCAGGCTGCAGGTGCCGGGGAAGGCAGCGTGTTCAGGTGAGAAGCCGAACCAGGACACCGGCAGCCGCCAGATCGGCAGATCGTCCGCCAGGCGGGCAAGCACGGCATCGGCCACCCGATCGGCGAAGAGAGCATCGGTGCCGAGCGGCAGGTGAGGACCGTGCTGCTCGACGGCGCCGAAGGGCCAGAGCACGGTGCTTCCCGGGCGACTCGCCGCCGCACGCACCTGAGGCCAGCTGAGCCGTTCCAGCGCTCGCTCCATGACCCAACCCTTGTGTTCGGCCCTGATCCTTACAGTGGGCAACTGTCTGCTCCCTTGGACCATGGCCGGCTCCGGCAACCAGCAGCCGCGACAGCCCCGGGAAGGAAGCCGGCGTCCCGTGCCCCCGACGGCGCCGCGGCAACCCGCAGGAGCTCCGGTGCGCAAGCCCCCGCAGGTGTTGCACATCAGCCGCAAGGACGACGAGCCGGTGGTCGACACCAGTGCCCCGATCGCCGCTGATCCGCCCACACCGGTGGCTGCTCCCATGGCCGTGCGGCCGGCGCCCCAGGCCCCGGAAGCCGCCGCCATCTCCGACGACGACCGCTTCGAGACCGCCAGCCTCGAAGGACTGACGATGGCCGATCTGCTGGGGCCCGCCCCGGAAACCGGCCGCAAAGCGGCACGCAAAACAGCGCCTGCGGCAGCAGCGGCGCCCGGCCAGCCGGCGGCGCCGGCCCGTCAGGTGGACGATTTCGATTTCGACGAAGAAGCCTTCCTTGCCGCGCTTGACGAAAACGAGCCGGTGGGCGTTTCCGGCGAGGTGGTGCCCGGGGTTGTGATCGGCGTCGAAAGCGATGGGGTGTATGTGGACATCGGCGGTAAGGCGCCGGGCTTCATGCCCAAGAGCGAATGCGGCCTCGGTGTGATCACCAACATCAAGGAACGCTTCCCCAAAGGTCTGGCGGTGGAGGTGCTCGTCACCCGCGAGCAGAACGCCGATGGCATGGTCACGATCAGCGCCCGCGCCCTCGCTCTGCGCCAGAGCTGGGAAAAGGTGCGCCAGATGGAGAAGGAGGGCAAGGTCGTGCAGGTCAAGGTGACCGGCTTCAACCGCGGCGGTGTCACCTGCGACCTCGAGGGCCTGCGTGCCTTCATCCCCCGCTCCCAGCTCCAGGACGGCGAAAACCACGAGCAGCTGGTGGGCAAGACCCTCGGCGCCGCCTTCCTGGAGGTGAGTCCCGACAACCGCAAGCTGGTGCTCTCCGAGAAGCGCGCCTCCACAGCGGCCCGCTTCTCCGAAATCGAAGTGGGCCAGCTGGTGGAGGGTCAGGTGGTGGCGGTCAAGCCCTATGGCCTGTTCGTGGATCTCGGCGGGGTGAGCGGCCTGCTGCACCAGTCGTGCATCACCGGCGGCACCCTGCGCGAACTGCGCGAGGTGTTCGATCAGGGCGATCGGGTCCAGGCAATCGTCACCTCCGTGGACCCCGGCCGCGGCCGCATAGCCCTCAACACCGCCCTGCTGGAAAACCAGCCGGGTGAACTGCTGATCAACAAGGAACAGGTGCTGCTGGAAGCAGGCGATCGAGCCAACCGGGCCCGCCTCACCCTGCGGCAGCAGGAGCAGGCGCCGGAATGAGCGGTCCTGCCACCGCAGCACCCAGCGCCGACTGGGAACTCGACTACTACTCCAGGCCCGTGCTCGAGGCCGATGGCAAGAAGCGCTGGGAGTTGCTGATCTGCAGCACCCCGGCCTTTGGGAACTCCCGGTCGGCGTTCCGGTGGGTCAAGGTCTGTCCGGCCACCAGCGTGAATTCGATCTGGCTGCAGGAGGCGCTGGCCGAGGCCCTCACCGCCGCCGCCGCCGAGGGCCTGGCAGCGCCGCGCCGGTTGCGGTGCTGGCGCGCCTCGATGCGCACCATGGTGCAGCGTGCCGCCGACGCCATCGGCCTTGAAACCGTGCCGAGCCGGCGTTGCTACGCGCTGATCGAGTGGCTGCAGGAGCGGGAGCAGCAGGTGTATGCCATGGAGGAGGGCTTCATGGCAGGTCCGCTGGCGCCTGCCCCGCTGCCGCCCCAGGCGCCGGCCATGCTGCTGCCGGAAGCGGTGCGCGGCGACAGCTGGAGCTGGGCCACCCTCAGCGTGGCCGACCTGCGCGAAGCCGCCGGCTGGGACGTGGGCTTCGATGGGCTGGTGCCCCTGCCCGCCCAGCTCAGCGACACGGCATCCGTACCTGGCATCCGGGTGTTCAGTGCCCGACGCTCCCTGGCGATCGCCGGCTGGGTGGCCGGGCTTGAGCCCGTGCGCCTGCGTCTCGATGCGGGCGCACTGGTGCTGGAGGCGGGGCTGGAGAACAGCTGGCTGCTGGGTCGCCTGGACCCCGCCGAGGCGGAAGCCGCCCAACAGGCCTTCGTGGCCGCCCGGGACGAGGCCGGTGGGTTGCAGTTCCTCGCCATCCAGAGCGACGAGCGCTCAGAGCGGTTCGAAGGCTTCTGGCTGCTGCGCGATCTCCCTGCCGGCTGAGCGCCACTCCATGGCCGAAGCCACCACGCCCCCCTTTGATCGCACAGACCTGGGCTTCAATGCCCTCGCCGGCTGGACGTGGGTGGGCACCTACGGGGGCTATTACCTGCAGGCCGATCTGCTCTCCGGCTTCGAGCACGGCTTCTTCAGCCGCCAGTGGAGTGGCCGGGGGCCCGACGAGTTGGCCGGCTTCATCAGCGCCGGGGTCAGCGTTCACCGCACCCGTCAGATTCACGGCGCAGCGGTGGTGCCTGCCGCGGCGGCCATCGCCGAGCCCTGGCCCGAGGCTGATGGGCTGGTGAGCGATGCGGGCGGCCAGAGCCTGTGGGTGTGCGGCGCCGATTGCACGCCCGTGCTGATCGCCGATCTGGGCAGCGGTCAGGTGGCAGCCTGCCACGCCGGCTGGCGGGGGGTGGCGGGGCGGATCGTGCCGGCGGCGATCGAGCGGCTTGAAGCCGGCGGCAGCCGGCGCCACGACCTGCGGGTGGCCCTGGGCCCGGCCATCAGCGGCCCGGCTTACCAGGTGCACCGCTCCGTCTCCCTGCAGGTGGCCGCAGCGGTCTCTCCTGCTCCCTTGCCCAGCGAGACAGCCCTTGAGCAGCTGGCGCAAGCCGGTGCCCGCCAGGCCGATGCCCACCCCGATCACGACCGCCTCGACATCCGCCGCGCCACCGCTGCCCAGTTGCGTGCGGCCGGACTGCATGACGAGCAGATCAGTGTCTGCCCGCTCTGCACCAGCTCGGAGCCGCTGCTGTTTCACTCCTGGCGCCGGGACCAGGTGAAGGCGGTGCAGTGGAGCGGCATCGTGTCCCAGGGCTACGGCCACAGCTCCAGCTGATCGGGATTGACCCGGCCGCTCGAGCCCCGCCGGTGGCGCGACGCAGCCGCCGGGCGCGTGGGGCCCGGGCGCACCCCAGGGCGAAACCAGCTCTCGAGCGCAACCTGCGCTGGTGGGTCGAGTGCGGCGAGCTCCAGCGGTGGCGGGAACAGCTCGGCCCGCTCCTGCTGGGCCCAGGCCACCACCGCCGCAGGGAGGCGATCGGCCCCGAAGGGCACCGGCTGGCCCGGCATCGCCGCCATCTGTCGGGCGGGGTTCAAGGCCGGATCCGCCGCCTCGCGCCGTGCCGCCAGCTGGCGGATCCGCTCGCGACGGGCCTGCTCGTAGCTCAGGATCGGGGCAGGGTAAGCCGCCATCGGCGGCGGACAGGCCAGCTGGTCATTGGTGAGCTCGGCCAGCTCGGGCAGCCAGCGGCGGATGAACAGCCCCTGGGGATCGCAGCGCTGCACCGCCACCGCCCCCGGGTGGTAGATGCGGGTCCAGGCCTGCGCCTCCCGCTGGGTGACACCGGCCTGCATCGCCCACTGGTAGTGATCGATCGGGCAATCGCCATCGATCAGGTGGCGCATGAAGTGCAGGGCCCCGAAGCGCCAGTCGATGCCGCAGAGATTGGCCAGGAAGCTGGCATAGATCGCCCGGCTGCGGAAGTTCAGCTCCTGCCAGCCGCCTGAACCGCGCAGGCAGCGGGCAGCGGCGTCAACCATGGGAAAACCGGTGCGCCCCTCTTTCCAGGCGGCATAAAGCTCCTCGTTGAACGGCCAGGGTTCCTGATCGAAGCAGCGCCAGAGGGAGCGCAGCTCCAGCTGAGGCAGATAGCGGAAGCGTTGGGCCATCGATGTGCCCCAGCGCAGGCGGCTGATCAGCTGCCGGGCACTGCGCTGCCGGCGATCGTCAGGGTGAGCGACCAGGGGGGCCAGCCGGGCCACCACCTGGCGCGGGCTCAGCACGCCGAACTTGAGATGGGGACTGAGGCCGCTGGTGACCCTGGCCGAGGGCACGCTCAGCTCCCAGTAGTAGGTCTGAGCCGCCGGACCTTCGAGGAAGGTGCGGAGCAGGGACTGGGCCGCCGCGCTGCCGGCCGGCGGCAGCGGTTTGCCATCGGGCTGCAGCCCCAGCGCTTCAAGGCTGGGTACCGGCAGATCCGCGAGCGGATCGGCGGGATCGGTAGGCCGGTCGGGATCGGCTGGAGCCGGCACCATCAACTGCCTGGGCGCCGGTAGGGGCGTGCGGGCCACTGCCTGCTGCCAGAGCTGGCGATAGCGGGGATAGGGAACCAAGGCGTCCACTGCTCCCACCGGCTCGACCCAGCGGATCGGCACAGCGGCGGCGGCCAGCAGGCGATTGACCCGGGCGTCACGCACACGCCCCACGATCCGCTCGCTGTCGGTGTGGGCCATCACGCCAGTGGCGCCGCCCTCCCGAACCAGCCGCAGCAGCTCAGCGGCCGGATCACCGAAACGCACCAGCAAGCGGCCGCCCCGTCGCCGCAGGTCTTGGTCGAAGGCCTGCAGCGTGGCCAGCAGGAAAGCAACGCGGGCCACACCGGTTTCCGGATGAAACAGGAGCTGACGGTCCAGAACGAACAACGGCAGCACCGTGCCGAGGCGGCTGGCCTCCAGCAGCGGCTGGTGATCGCTGCAACGCAGATCACGGCGGAACCAGATGATCGTGCGGGTCAAACTCGAGGGGGAAACGACAAGCCACAGCGTGGGGCATGGGAACCACCAGCCGCGAATCCTCACGGTGCATGGGCGAGATAGCGATGAGCATGACCAGATGAGGTGGTCGATGCGCCCTGAAGGACCGCAAAAACCCTTGCATCAAACAAACGTTTATCAGATAATGAGAAGGTTCTGGGTGAAAGGCCAATGTTGAGTGGCGCCGACCTTCTCGCCAAAGTCAAGGAGATGGGGGATGCAAGCAAATCCGACATCGTGCGGGCCTGCGGCTATGTCTCCACAAAGAAGAACGATAGTGAGCGCCTGAATTTCACAGCCTTCTACGAGGCACTGCTCAATGCCAAGGGGGTGGATTTCGGGGCCAATCCAAAGGTAGGAAAAGGCGGTCGCAAGCTGAGTTTCACCACAAAGGTTCAGTTCAACGGCAACCTGATGGTGGGCAAGGCCTATACCGCCCTGCTCGACCTGAAACCGGGGGATGATTTCGAGATCAAGCTGGGGCGCAAGCAGATCCGACTCATCCCGCTGGGCTCCGACGACGAAGACGAGTGAGCGCAACGGCTTCGGCCACTTTGATGCCGTCGATTGCCGCAGAGAGGATCCCCCCGGCGTAACCAGCCCCTTCCCCTGCCGGGAAGAGCCCCGCAATGTTGAGGCTCTGGAAATCATCCAATCGGGGAATTCGAACCGGCGATGAGGTGCGCGTTTCCACCCCGGTCATGACGGCCTCGGGTGCCGCAAAGCCGGGAATGGAACGCTCGAACGCCGGCAGGGCCTCCATCAGCGCCTGCACGGCGAACGGGGGCAGGCAGGCGCGCAGATCGCCGTAGCGCACCCCCGGCGCGTAGGAGGGCTGGGGGGCCGTCGCCGACAGGCCAGACGCCGGGCCAGGCGGGTGAGAATCCGGGGCAGAAGGAGCAACGGCCAGGTCGATCTCTTCCGCTCCGCTGGCCAGGAAATCGCCCAGGCGCTGGGCGGGGGCGTGGTAGGTGGAGCCCGCCGCGTGGAAGGCCGCCGCCTCCCAGTGGCGCTGAAACGCGACCCCCGCCAGGGGGTCGCCGGGCGCCTTGCCATAGGGCGCCAGGTCTTCGAGGCCTACCGTCACAACGATGGCGCTGTTGGCGTTCCGTTCGTTGCGGGAGTGCTGGCTCATGCCGTTGGTCACCACGTGGCCCGGCTCCGAGGCGGCGGCCACCACGAGCCCGCCGGGGCACATGCAGAAGCTGTAGACGCTGCGGCCGGCGCTGCCGTGATGCACCAGCTTGTATTCGGCTGGTCCAAGACGCCGGTGGCCGGCGAAGGGCCCCCAGCGGGCCCGATCGATCAGCTCCTGGGGGTGCTCGATCCGCACGCCGATCGAAAAAGGCTTGGCTTCGATCGCCACCCCCACAGCCTCCAGCATCGCGAAGGTGTCCCGGGCGCTGTGTCCCACCGCCAGCACCACGTGGTGGGCCGGCAGCACGGAACCATCGGCCAGCACCACCCCAGAGATGCGCTGCTGCCTGCCACCCTCACCGTCACAGGGCTCCAGCACGAGGCGATCGACGCGGCTCTGGAAGCGGATCTCACCCCCCAGCGCCTCAATGCGGGCCCGCAGCCCACGCACCACGGTGGCCAGCTTGAAGGTGCCGATATGGGGGCGCTGCAGGGTGAGAATCTCCGCATTCGCTCCGCAGGCCACCAGCTCCTCCAGCACCTTGCGCCCGTGGTGCAGGGGATCACGCACCTGGCTGTAGAGCTTGCCGTCGGAGAAGGTGCCGGCGCCACCCTCGCCGAACTGCACATTGGATTCCGGGTCGAACGGACGCTGATGGCGCCAGAAGCCGAAGGCATCGGCAGTGCGTTCCTTCACCGGTTTGCCGCGCTCCAGCAGCAGCGGCCGAAAGCCCATCTGGGCCAGCAGCAGGGCCGCGAAATAGCCACAGGGACCGGCGCCGATCACGATCGGGCGATCCTGGGGGTCGGCGGCGTCAGCCTTGCCCACGAAGCGGTAGGTGGTGTCCGGGGTGGGCCGCAGGTGCGGATCGTTGCGGAAGCGGCGCAGCAGCGGTTTCTCGTCGGCCAGCTCCAGATCCACGCTGTAGCTGAAGCGGATCTCCGCCTTGCTGCGGGCATCCACGCTGCGCTTCACCACGCGGTGGCCGAGCAGAGCGGCCGCGGGAAGCCCCAGCCGCCGCAGGATCGCCTGGCGCAGATCCTCCTCCCCGTGATCGAGAGGGAGCTTGACTTCGCTAAGCCGCAACACAGGATCTGCCACCGCGCCTGGCGCGGCCTGACGCACCCCCTCATTCCAACAGTCCGTGCCCCGCTCGCACAGGCCGAGTCGCGCCGGCCCGGCCGGCCGGTTGCCGCCGGAAGGGTTGCAAAGCTGTGCGCCCCAACCCATCCACCACCAACCGAGACCAAGCGGTGCCAGGGTGGGGGGACTTCCCGCTTTCGCATGGGACTCACCCACTGCCCCCTCTGCGTCGCTCTGGCGGTGTTCAGCGCGGTGCGCTTCAGCGCCCATGCCGTGCTGCTGTGGCAACTGGTCCGCCCCGCTCCCGCGGCATCTGGTGGGCGCCCCTCGCGCCTGCGCTGGCAAGGCGTCTAGCGTCCGGGGCCAGCCGCTCGCCCGCCTCCATGGCCCTGCATGCCACCTATCTCGGTGCCAATGGCTGGTTGCTCGAGTTCGGTGCCCTGCGCGTGCTGGTGGATCCCTGGCTCACCGGCCCCCTGGAGTTTCCACCTGGCCCCTGGTTTTTCCGTGGCAAGTTGCCGCAGGAGCGTCCCGCTCCCTTGCCGGTCGATCTGCTGGTGCTCACCCAGGGGCTGCCCGACCATTGCCATCCCGCCAGCCTGGCGCTGCTCCCGCCGACCACTCCGGTGGTGGGGTCTCCCGCGGCGGTGGCCCGCGCGCGCGCGCTTGGCTTCACCCAGCTCACCGCCCTGGCGCACGGCGAAAGCCACTGCCACGAGCAGCTGCGCCTCACGGCTTCGCAGGGGGCTCCGGTGCCGCAGCCGGAAAACGGCTACCTGTTCGACCATCCAGGCGGCCGTCTCTACCTGGAACCGCATGGTTTCCTTGATCCCAGCCTGCCGGAGCAGCCGCTGGACGCCGTGATCACGCCTGTGGTGGATCTGGGTCTGCCGCTGGTGGGGGCGTTCGTGAAGGGCCAGCAGGTGCTGCCCCAGCTGGTGGAGCGTTTCAAGCCCCTCACCGTGCTGGTGAGCACCACCGGCGGGGATGTGCGCTTTGAGGGTGCCCTGAACCGGCTGCTCTGGCTAAGGGGATCGCTGCAGGCCGCGGCGGCGATGCTGCCCGAGGGGTGCCGGCTGATCGATTCAAGGGCCGGCGAGCGCTACCGCCTGGAGCAACGCCAGCCAGCCGCCGCCGTGGCCCATGCTGGTGGTGCCAGTTCAGGCACCGCCGCCAGCTGACGCGACCAGTGAGCTCAGCCGGCGGTGATGAGCAGCATTTCCGCCAGCAGCGCGGTGCAGGCTCCCAGCAGGAGGCAACGAAACCCCTTGCCGAGCAGGCTGTTGAGCAGGATCGCTTGCATCGGGATCATGGTGGGGCCTCGAAGGGAAAGGGGGCGGGCGCGGGGGTCAGGCGGCAGCGGCGCGCAGGCTGATCACAGCGGCAATCGGCACAGCGAACGGGGGCGAGCCGCTGCGGGTGAGCGGCCAGCGGCGCACCCAGCAGCGGTCGTCGATGTCATCGACGCTCACCACCTGGAAGCTGGTGCCGGCCTGGCTGGCCAGAAGCACAAATTCACCGGGTTGAACAGACATCAGCAGAAGAGGGGAACGGGAACGCAGGCCTCGCTGGTGAGCGACGGCGTGAGCCAACACAGAAGGGAGAAGGTTGACCCCCGAAATGTATCGGAAGATTGCGAACAGTTGACAGCCAGTCACATCGCAGTCGCATGAGTCGGCAAATGCGGATCATGACTGTCGGCCGATCGCGGCACTGGCACACTGGCGCTTGACCCAGTGCCTGCCCAGCCCAAGCAACGCCAGCGGCTGTAGATGCGCCTGTCCAGCCTTGCCGGTACCCGGCAGTCAGCGCTCGGGTCAGCTGTCTGGCTCGTCTTCCAGCAGCAGCGAATGGAACTCGCGATACAACTGCTCGTGCTCGCGGATGGCGGCGGCAGCGGGGGCGCCCGCCAGGGGGGTCCGGGGCGTTCGGGCGGGGCCAAGGCCCCCAGGAACCGCCGCTGCTGCTGCTGCTCCAGCAGGCGCACCCGCCGGCGGCTGCTGGCGCTGACGCTCCCGCCTGGCGGTCTCGAGCGTCGCAAGACGCTCCATCAGATGGGGCGGCACCAAGCCATCGGGGCTCGCTTTGATCAGCTCATGAAACAGCTTGTCCGGGTCCTGCTCGGTTTCCACCGCATGCAGCCGCTGCTGCGGCGCGGCAGCGGGGCGGGCCTGCGGGGCCGGCAAGGGCTGGGGAAGCTGGCGGCCCAGCTCCCGAAGCCGCTCAAGGCTGCGGGGATCAAAGCTCATGGCACGGAAGGAGGACCATCAGGCGCAGCCGAGGCTGGCGCGGGTGGAGCGGCCGGTGACGGGGTTGGTGCCGGTGGCATCGAGGCAGAGCTTCTTCAGCACATCGGCCCGGAAGGGAACATTGGTGAAATCAGCGCCATCGATCTTCACCGCGTTGAACTTGGTGTTGAACGCAAAGGCATCTTCCAGTAAGGCGTCGCGCAGGTCGGTGCCATCGAGCACCGCGGAGTCAAGAGTGGCCTCACGCAGGTCGGCGCCATGGAGATCAGCATCCTGCAATTTCGCGCCGAACAGGGTGGCCCCCCGCAGATCGGCACCGGAAAGATCGGCCTCGCGCAGGTTGGTGAGGCTGAAGGTGACGCCGCGCAGATCGCTGCCATGAAAATCGGCGCCGATCAGCACCTGCTTGGCATAGTCCATCGCCGCCTGGGCAGGCGCCGCCGGCAATAGCGCCACGCCCAGCGCCAGCACCAGCACCAGCAGCAGCGAAGCGAGCCAGGAACGGCAAGGAAGTCCGGCGCGGCAGCGCAGCGGGGAGGCCATGGCAGCAAGGGACAGAGAGGGAACCCTAGGAACACACGCCTTGGCCGTTCGTGGAAGGAGCCCGACCGCAACAGAGCGCCGACCGGGCGCGCAGCCGTTGCACCGTGCCCGGCCGCTGGGCGGAGCAGCGGGCGCTGCGGCTGCTGCAGACGCGAGGCTGGCGGCTGCTCTCTCAGCGGTGGCAGTGCCGATGGGGCGAACTCGACCTCGTGCTGCTGAAGCCGGGCCGGTTGCTGCTGGTGGAGGTGAAGGGCCGGCGCCGCAGCGGTGCCGATGGCTGGGGCAGGGCCAGCGTGACTCGACGCAAACGGCAGCGGCTGGCGGCCGCCTGGTCGTGCTGGCTGTGCGAACACCCCTGTTGGAGGCACCTGCCGGTGGAAGCGGTGTGCGCGCTGGTGCCGCTGCCACCGGCCCGGGCACCGGTGTGCTGGCTGCGGCTCGAATGGTGAGCGCGGGTGGTCCGCTCAGGGGCTGGACAGGCCAGCGGGGGCGGGCGTGCTCGTGCCGGGAACCGACGGATCGGGAACGGTGAACTCCACCGTGCAGCGGTAGCGGGTGTTGTCCATTCCCACCGAAAAGTCTTCGCAGCGCGTGCTGGTGACCGTGGCGCCCGCCGGCACCTGCTGCATGGCCCTTTGTTTGGCGTTGTCACGGTCCCAGACGGAATCGGCGGTGGCGCTGCCAGCCAGCGCCGGACCACTCAGCAGGGGCATGGCCAAAGCGCCGATCCAGCCGACCCAGGCCAGTGAATGACGGCCAGGGTGCGCTATGTGCCGCGCCCGGCTTCGGATGAGCGCTGCAGGGCTCACGGCAGCCGGCGGGACGCCAGCGGACCTTGAGGTCAGCGGAATCACAACGGCCTCAGGGAAGCCAGTCGTGGCCGAAGCCGCCGATGCCACTGGCTCCACCCGCTCTGCGGGCTCAGCGTGTTCAACGGGTGCCATGGGTTCAACGCGTACCAATGCAGCCATCGCCCGGTCCCCGTCACTGCACCTTCTCTAGCCGCACCGGAAGGCAATGTGGGAGATCTCACGCCCAGGGTCATGACCTTCAGCGGCCACAGGGCCCGCAAACGCTTCGGCCAGCACTGGCTCACCGATGCCGGCGTGCTCGATCGCATCGTGCGGGCGGCCGAACTCGACGTCCACGACCGGGTGCTGGAGGTGGGGCCGGGCCGGGGGGCGCTGACCGAACGGCTGCTGCAAACCCCCCTGGCCAGCCTCACGGCAGTGGAACTCGACCGCGACCTGGTGGTCGGCTTGCGCCAGCAGTTTGGCGGCGATCCCCGCTTCTGCCTGCTGGAGGGGGATGTGCTTGAGCTTGAGCTGCCGTTGGCCACCAAGGTGGTGGCCAACATCCCGTACAACATCACCGGTCCGCTGCTGGAGCGGCTGGTGGGCCGGCTCGACCGCCCTGCCACTACGGCGTACTCGCGGCTGGTGCTGCTGGTGCAGCAGGAGGTGGGGGAACGCATCCGCTGCCGTGCAGGCAGCAGCGCCTACAGCGCCCTGAGCGTGCGCATGCAGTTGATGTCCCGCTGCAAGGGCGTGTGCGCCGTGCCCCCTCGCTGCTTTCAGCCGCCGCCCCGGGTGCACTCGGAGGTGATCGTGATCGAGCCCTTGCCACTGGCGGAGCGGCTGCCCGTTTCCGTGGCCGCCACGGTGGAGCGGCTGCTGCGGCGCTGCTTCGCAGCCCGGCGCAAGATGCTGCGCAACACCCTGGCGGGCCTGCTGCCGGCGGAGGCACTCAGTGCCCTGGCCGCTGCCGCCGGCATCGATCTGCAGCAGCGCCCCCAGGACCTGGAGCCCCAGCGCTGGGTGGCGTTGGCGGAGGGCTTGAATCAGGCCGAAGCCTCGGCGCCAGCCGCCCCTCTCAGCGCAGACAAGGCGAGCCTCCATCCCGATCCGTAGCCCAACGCAACCCATGGCAGCACTGAGCCGCAGCCTCACCGTTCTCGCTCCCGCCAAGATCAACCTGCACCTCGAAGTGCTCGGGTTGCGGCCGGATGGCTTCCACGAGCTGGCGATGCTGATGCAGAGCATCGATCTGGAAGACCGGCTGGTCCTGCACGAACGGGACGATGGCCGCCTCCAACTGAGCTGTGACCGCCCGGGACTGCCCACGGACGGCACGAACCTGATCAGCCGCGCCGCCCTGCTGCTGCAGCAGCGGCTGGAGGGGCCGCTGCGGGGCGCCGACATCCACCTGGAAAAACGCATCCCGATCGGAGCCGGGCTGGCGGGAGGGTCGAGCGATGCGGCTGCCGCCCTGGTGGGCCTGCACCAGCTCTGGAACATGAATCTCCCCCCGGCGAGCCTGCTGGAACTGGCGGCGGAGCTGGGCTCCGATGTGCCGTTCTGCCTCGCCGGGGGGAGCCAGCTGTGTTTCGGGCGGGGAGAGCAGCTGGAGCCGGTGCCGGCGGCAGCCGATCCCCTGGCCGTGCTGCTGATCAAGGATCCAGCGGTGAGTGTGTCGACGCCGTGGGCCTATGGGCGCTGCCGGGAGTTGCGCGGCGACTTCTACCTCGACTGCGAGGCCGACTTCGAGCAACGCCGGGAGCACCTGCGCGGCGGGCCGCTGCTGGCCGCCCTGCGGGGAGAGCGCGGATTGCCGCCCCTGCGCAACGATCTGCAGGCCGTGGTGGAGCCGGAGCAGGCCAGCGTGCGCGAGGGCCTGGCTCTGATGCGCGGCCTGGCCGGCACCCTCGGCGTGGCGATGAGCGGATCCGGGCCCAGCCTGTTCGCTCTGTTCAGCAACGCCGCTGAAGCCGCTGCGGCCCAGCAGCAGCTCGCTCCGGCCCTGCAGGCCGCGGGGTTCGACGCCTGGTGCTGCCGCTTCACGCCGGCAGGTGCCAGGGTCATCAGCGATCAGGCCATGCCCCCGGCCGGCTCCGTCCCCGATCCCGACGCCCCACGATGAGCGACCCCCAGCAGACCGACCCCGGCAGCGCCTCCGGCAACAGCTCCAGCAGCGGCATGCCAGCGGCCGCCGCCTCACCCACCGCTCCGCCCCGCAAGGGGCCGCTCAGTTTCCTCTCCGGTGCCGTCACCAGCGGCGCCCTGGCCTGGGTGAGCCTGCTGCTCAGCCAACGGGTGGTGACCTACTTCGCCCTCCATCCGCCGCACTACAGCAAACCGTTCGCCCAGAGCATCGGCACCGCCATGAAGACCCTGATCGTGGGCATGAGCTTCCTGGCCACCTTCAGCTTCGCCTTCGTGGGCCTGGGCCTGTTCCTCGTGTTCATTCGCAGCCTCTTGCCCGCCAGCTCCACCGAGCCTTCCTAAGGTTGCTGCCACCACCGGTTCCCCCACCGCTGCGATGACCCCTCACGATCTCGGCCTGCTGGCCCTGCTGCTCTCGCCGGGGATGATCCTGTCGGTGCTCCTGCTCGCCACCTTCGCGGCCGGCGGCTGAGCGGCACCGGCTTCACCCTGGCAGCCCTCAGACCAGCGAGCCTGCACCTCCCCTCCAACGCAGCGAGGCTGCGACTGGCGGGCCTGAGATAAGTTGGCCCCACTTCCGGCACCTGCGCCGGGTCCGCATCTCCCCTGTGGCAGAAACCCTTCTGTTCAACGCCCTGCGCGACGCCATCGACGAGGAGATGGCAAAAGACCCCACCGTCTGCGTGTTCGGCGAAGACGTGGGTCAGTACGGCGGCTCCTACAAAGTCACCAAGGACCTCTACGAGAAATACGGCGAGCTGCGCGTGCTCGACACCCCGATCGCGGAAAACAGTTTCACGGGCATGGCCGTGGGCGCCGCCATGACCGGCCTGCGGCCGATCGTGGAGGGCATGAACATGGGCTTCCTCCTGCTCGCCTTCAACCAGATCTCCAACAACATGGGGATGCTGCGTTACACCAGCGGCGGCAACTACACGATCCCCACGGTGGTGCGCGGCCCCGGCGGAGTGGGGCGTCAGCTCGGGGCTGAACACAGCCAGCGGCTTGAAGCCTATTTCCATGCCGTGCCCGGCATCAAGATCGTTGCCGTCAGCACCCCCACCAACGCCAAGGGCCTGATGAAGGCCGCCATCCGCGATAACAACCCCGTGCTCTTCTTCGAGCACGTGCTGCTGTACAACCTCAGCGAGGAGATCCCTGAAGGCGATTACATCTGCGCCCTTGATCAGGCCGATGTGGTGCGTGAAGGCAAGGACGTAACCATCCTCACGTATTCCCGCATGCGCCACCACTGCCTCAAGGCAGTGCAGCAACTCGAAGCCGAGGGTGTTGATGTGGAGCTGATCGATCTGATCAGCCTCAAACCCTTCGACATGGAGACGATCAGCCGATCGATCCGCAAGACCCATCGGGTGATCGTCGTGGAGGAGTGCATGAAAACCGGTGGCATCGGCGCCGAGCTGATCGCCCTGATCACCGAACACTGCTTCGACGATCTCGACGCCCGTCCCCTGCGCCTCTCCAGCCAGGACATCCCCACCCCCTACAACGGCGGTCTGGAGAACCTCACGATCATTCAGCCCAGCCAGATCGTGGAGGCCGCCCGGCGCCTCAAAGCAGGCACCCTCTGAGATGGCACGCCAGCAAGGATGGGTGGCCCTGATCCTGGCCCTGGCGATTGCCGCCGGGGTTGTCCTGGTCACGTTTCCGCTTCAGCTCGGCCTCGATCTGCGCGGCGGCAGCCAGCTCACCCTCCAGGTGATGCCGGCCGGCGCGATTCGGCAGGTGCAGGCCGAGCAGCTGGAAGCGGTGCAGGAGGTGCTCGATCGCCGCATCAACAGCCTCGGGGTGGCCGAATCCACCCTGCAGCGCGTCGGCGATGACCAACTGCTGCTGCAGCTGCCCGGTGAGCAGGATCCCAGCCGCGCCGCCAGGGTGCTGGGCACCACGGCCCTGCTGGAGTTCCGGGTCCAGAAACCCGGCACAGAGCAGGAAATGCAAGGGTTGCTGCGCCTGAAAACCCAGGCCTCCGCCGTGCTCGCCCGGCTGAAGAACAGGCGCCCGGCTGATCCTTCCACCCCCGGGCTCCCTCCGGGCGCCACGCCCCCGCCAGCCCCCAGCTTCCCCGCTGAGGAAATGGCCAAGGCCTTCAGCGCCCTGGGCCTGGAAGTCCAGGCGGGAGCCAGCGAAGCCGACCAGCTCGAACTGCTGCTGGCCGAAGTGAACAAGCGGATCGTGGCTCTCTATGAACCGGCCGCCTTCACGGGCCGTGATCTCACAGGAGCCGGTCGCCAACAGCAGACCAACGGCCCCGGCTGGGATGTCACGTTGAACTTCAACCGCGCCGGAGGGGAAGCCTTCGCACGCCTCACCCAATCGATCGCGGGCACCAACCGACTGCTCGGCATCGTGCTCGATGGACGCTCGATCAGCGAGGCCAGCGTGGGCGAACAGTTCAAGGCGGCTGGGATCACCGGTGGCGCCGCGAGCATTTCCGGCAACTTCACCGCCGAAGAAGCCCGGGATCTGGAGGTGCAACTGCGCGGTGGCTCCCTGCCCCTGCCGATCAAAATCATCGAAGTGCGCACCGTGGGGCCCACGCTCGGGGCCGAGAACATCCGCTCCAGCCTGGTGGCGGCCCTCGGCGGCCTGGCGCTGGTAGCCCTGTTCATGGTGGTGGTCTATCGCCTGGCCGGCTTCGTCTCGGTGCTGGCCCTGCTCCTCTATGCCCTGTTCAACCTCGCGGCCTACGCCCTGATTCCGGTCACGCTGTCGTTGCCGGGCATCGCCGGCTTCATCCTCAGCGTGGGCATGGCGGTGGATGCCAACGTGCTGATCTTCGAGCGGGTGAAGGAGGAGCTGCGCGGCGGCAACACCCTCATCCGCTCGATCGACACCGGTTTCTCGCTGGCCTTCTCCTCAATCATCGATGGCCACGCCACCGGCCTGATCAGTTGCGTGGCCCTGTTCGCCCTCGGCACGGGCCTGGTGAAAGGCTTCGCCGTCACCCTGGCGATCGGCCTGGTGCTGAGCCTGTTCACCGCACTCACCTGCACCCGCACCCTGCTGCGGCTGCTGATGAGCTACCCCTCGCTGCGACGCCCCACCTACTTCCTCCCGGGCAGCGAGCTTCCCTCCCCTGCCGCCTGAATTCCCATGAGCCCCACAGCCGCGGATTCAGTTCCGGCGATCCGTTACTTCCGCATCAATCGCCATCGCCGTCTCGCCTGGGCCGCCTCAGGAGCGGCTTGCCTGCTGAGCCTGATTGGCTTGCTGCTCAGCTGGCTGAATCCGTCGATCGGCCTGCCGCTGAGGCCAGGCCTCGACTTCACCGGTGGCACCCGCATCCAGCTGGAGCGGGCCTGTGGTTCCAGCTGCACTCCGCTCACGGCGCCGCAGGTGGAAGAGCAGCTTGCCCGGGTGAAGCTGCCCGAGGAGGCCGGGGTGGCCGCACCCCAGCTCGAGCGCGCCCCTCTGCAGGTGCTTGATGGCGGCCTCTCGATCGACCTGCGCATGCCCACCCTCAGTGCCGATCAGAGCACGGCCCTGATCGACCAGCTCAGCAGCCGGATTGGCCCGTTCCTTCCGGGAGACACCTCGGTGGAAACGATCGGTCCCACCCTGGGTGTCCAGCTGCTGAGGAGCAGTCTGGTGTCCCTGCTGGTGAGTTTCGCGGCCATCGCCGTCTACATCAGCTTCCGCTACGACCGCCTGTTCGCCTCCCTGGCCATCCTCTGCCTCGGCCACGATGTCCTGATCACGGCCGGGCTGTTCGCCTGGCTGGGCCTGGTGCTGGGCGTGGAGGTGGACTCGCTGTTCGCGGTTTCGCTGATCACGGTGGCTGGCTATTCCGTCAACGACACCGTGGTGGTGTTCGATCGCATCAGGGAGCAGAAATCCCTGCTCGGCCACCTTCCCATCGAGGATCAGGTGGATGTGGCCGTGGATGCCACGCTCACCCGTTCGCTCTACACCTCGCTCACCACCCTGCTGCCGCTGCTGGGCATGATCTTCTTTGGCGGCAGCAGCCTGTTCTGGTTTGCCGTGGCGCTCGCCACTGGAATCGCCGTCGGGAGTTGGTCGAGCATCGGCGTGGCGCCCACCCTGCTCAGCCTGATCACAGCATCGAACCGGGCGCGCAGCCCGCTGGCATGAGCCGCATTCCCTTTGTGCCGGTGGTGCTCGTGCTGCTGGCGCTGCTTGAACTCAGGACCGAATTCCTGCTGCTCAGTGATCACTTCACCATGGCCGCCGTGATCGCCGCGGTGAGCCGCCATCCCCTGCCGATCGGTGTGCTGGTGCTGGCGCCTGAGCTGTTCAACCGCTTCCGCTGAACGCAGCAAGCGTGTGGATCGCAGCGATCCGTGGGTTGGGCAGCGATCACAGCCACACTTCGCCCCCTGCCTGGGAAACCAGCTAAGAGGCTTCCAGCGTCCAGCGGTCCATCACCTGTTCCACCAGCACCTTCTGGCAGATCACCTGCAGCACCACCACCAGCGGCAGGGCCAGCAGCACCCCGGGCAGGCCCAGCAGCGCGCCCATGCAGAGCTGGGCCATCAGTGCCACCGTGGGCAGCATGTTGACCGTACGGCTGAGCAGCACGGGCGTGAGCACGAAGGCTTCCAGGTTCTGAAGCAGCAGGCGCAGCAGCAGCACCTGCAGCACCTTGGCCGGGGAAATCAGCAGGGCCACCGCCAGTGGCAGCAAGGTGGCGGCCGTGGGACCGATCGTGGGCACAAAGGTGAGCAGGCCACACACCAAGGCGCTGAGCAGGGCCAGCGGCACCCTCAGCAGCGCCAGGCCGGCCCAGGTGAGCAGAAAAACGGTGACGGCGGAGATCGTCATGCCAGCCAGCCAGCCGCCCATGGCCTGACGGCAATCGTGCAGCAGGCTCTCCATTCCGGGGCGGGCAAAGCGCGGGGAAACGGCAAGCAGCAGGCGCTGGTGGCTGCGGGGATCGAGCGCGAGCAGCAAAGCCAGCAGCACCATCAGCAGCACCTGGATGGTGGTATTGGCGGTGCTGCCTGCCACCCCCAGCAACTGGGTGCCGAGCGGTTGCAGCCTGTCCAACGTGGTGAAGCTGGCGAACTGCTGCTCGAGGCTTTGGAACCCCTTGATCCCACCGGCCAGTTCCCCCAAGCGCTGCACCAGCTCCGGCACCAGGCGCGTGAATTCACCGGCCTGCTCCACCAGCTCGGGCAACAGCAGCTCCGACACCTTCAAGCCCAGCAGCACCAACACCACGAGCACCGACAACAGGGCGGTGGGCCGGTTGATCGGCAGCCGCCGGCGCAGCTGGGTGACCGGCACATCGAGCGCTACGGCCAGCACCACGGCTCCGAACAGCACCAACAGCACCCAGCGGAGCTCCCAGAGGAGCAGCCCCAGCACCACGAGGCCCAGGAGTCCGAGCACAGCGCGAGGCTTCATGAAAGCCGACGCTGAAGCTGCCAGGGGTTGAGCACGTCGTGGATCAGTACTTCACGAATGATCACCTGTAGACACACCGCCAACGGCAGCGCCAGCAACAATCCGATCGGTCCGAACATCACCGTGAACAGGAACTGGGCGCACAGGGTGAGGCCGGGCAGCAACTTGAGCTGGTGATGCATCACCGAAGGAGTGATCACATAGCTCTCCAGATGCTGGATGACCAGATAGAGGCCAAGCACCGCCACCGCTTTCCAGGGGGCATCGAGCAGCGCCACCGACATCGGAAAGATGGTGCTCAAGGTGGGTCCCACATTGGGGATCACGTTCAGCAGGCCGGCCAGCAACGCATTGGCCATCACAAGATTCACCCCCAGCAGCCAGAGGCCGATGCCTGAGAGCAGCGCCACGAAGCAGGAGCTGATCAACACCCCCACCATCCAGTCGCTGAGGGCGGTGCCGCAGAGTTCGAGCACGCGGCGGAAGCGGCGACGGTAGAAGGAGGGCACCAGCAACACCGCCACTTCCCTGTAGGCGGTGGGTTGCACCGCCACCATCAGGCTCACGGCCACCACGAACAGCAGCTGCACAGCGCCGCTGCCGAGATTTCCCGCCAGACCCAGGAGCCGCATTGCCCCCTGGCCGATCCCGCCGGCCAGGGCGGCGGTGCTGTCCCCGCCGGCCGGCAACAGGGAGGTCAACCACTCGAAATCAAGGCGGGTGTCCTGCTGGCCGTAGATCATCGCCCCCCCCCAGGAGAGGGTTTCGCGGCCCATCTTCAGCAGCAGCGCGGCGGCGGCGGGCACCTTGGTGAGCAGCAGTCCGAACTGCTCGGCGAAGGGGGGGATGAGCACCGCGATGGCCACGGACAGCACCACCACCAGCCCGAGCACGCTCACCAACAGCGCCAGCGAGCGGTTGCAGCGCAACCGTTGCTGCACGAATCCCACCAGGGTGCAGATCGCCATGGCCAGTACCACGGCGGCAAAGACCTGAATCACCACACCGCGCAGGCTCCAGAGCAGTGCGGCAGCGGCGATGGTGGCGGCGAACCCAAGCCAGTTCCCGAAGTTCAAGCCGGATCCGACTCCGCAGCAGGGGCTCCAGCGTCAGCCTCGTCGTCCTGGCCGGCGAAGCCAAGGCCGTGGCCCGCGGCATAGCGCTCCGCGAAACGCATGAAGCGCTCGAAATCTTCTTCGTTCTTCCAGGTGTAGGTGGCTTCGATGGCGCTGGCGCGGCCGTTCACGAAGCGAGCCTTCACCTCACGGGTCACGAGCTCCCCCTCTTCATCAAGGAGGAACATGCCGGTGATGTCACCAATGCTTTCGGGGGCCAGTGCTTCCGGCTCCTCGAACACGAACATCGCCTGGCCGGTGCGGCCGTCGCGGGAGCGGGTCAGCCGGATGTCGGGAATCACGGGTTCGTCCACCCCGCGGAAGAACTGAATAGCCGTCATCGCAGAGGGGTGGAAAATTCGATCCTAGGCAGAGCCGGATCGGCGCTTCACGGTGCGTCGTCTCCGACCCGTAGGGCTCGGCTGACATAGTGGGCAACACGCTGGCCCTGCTCTGGCTGGCTGAACGCCATGCTTTCCGGACCACCCGCCTCTGCCACGGTCACAGCCGATCAGCTGCTGGAGCGGTTCCTCAGCGCTTCCCCACGGCAGCAGCGCAGCCTGCTGGCCCAGCTGGAGGCACGTCGCACCGAGCTGCGCCCTCTGCTGATCGATCGCTTAGCGGGGCTTGATGCCAGCGGCGACGACTGGGTGCCGGGCGCCTTGATCCACTGGCTGTTGAGCGAGACCGACCCCCTGGCTGCCGATTTCCGCGGCCGGTACCCCCAGGGGTGGCTGGAAACCCCTACCGGCAGCGGCATCGACTACCAGCCTCTGCAGGCGGCCCTGAGCGAGCAGGCCTTCGAGCTGGCCGATCGCTGCACGAGCTCGATCCTGCGCCAGCTGGCCGGGCCCGCCGCCGAGGCCCGCGGGTACGTCTATTTCAGCGAGGTGCCACCGATCAGCGGCATCGATCTGCAGACCCTCGACCGGCTCTGGCTCTGCTACTCGCGCGGACGCTTCGGCTTCTCCGTACAGGGGCGCCTGCTGCAGGCCTGCGGCGGCCGCTGGGAGCGGTTGTGGCCCAAGCTCGGCTGGAAGGAGGAGGGCCTCTGGACCCGCTACCCCAAGGCTTTCACCTGGTCGCTGGAGGCACCGGATGGGCATATGCCCCTGATCAACCAGCTCCGGGGCGTGCGGCTGATGGATGCGCTGCTCAGCCATCCGGCGCTGCAACAGCGCGTGAAGGGTGTCGCTGAGGGCAACGGCGCACGGCGTTAGGGTCAAGCCAGAGCGGAAAGCGGAGTCGATGCCCCGGCCATTGGTCCCATCCCTGCGCTGGACCGATTTCATCACCCCTTCCACCCTGCAACTGGCGCCGCTCCTGGAGCTGCTGTTGGAGCCGATGCGCAGGGCCCACAACCTGGCCCAGCTTCAGCTCGGCTTGCAGGAAGCCTTGGTGAACGCCGTCCGCCATGGCAACGGCGGCGATCCGGGCAAGTGCCTGCGCATCCGTCGCATCCAGACCCCGCGCTGGATGATCTGGCAGATCCAGGACGAAGGCACGGGCGTGCCGACAGCGCGGCGCACCAGCGCCCTGCCGGAGGAACCCGGCTCCTGCTGCGGCCGTGGTTTCTTCCTCATCCACCACTGCTTCGACGACGTGCGCTGGAGCGACCGGGGCAACCGCCTGCAGCTGGCGGTGCAGATCCGGCCCGAACGGGGCTGAGTGCTCAGCAGGATCCTTGGTTGGTGCCCACGACCTGAGGATCACTGCCTGCGGATCGCTGCCGGATCAACACGACCGGATGATCCCTACCGGGAGCCGTGCCCATGGCTCGGGCAGCCGGGGTCGCTTCGCTCCCCTTTCAGCCAGCCCAGGCCGTGCTCCAGCAAGGCGATCGCCTCCGCATGGGCGACAGGGTCGCGGCGGTGGGCCGGACTGGCCTCGCTGAGCAGATGCACCAGCGCCGAGGTGATCTGCTCGGCCGCGCGCCTGGGCTTCTGGCTCTTGTGCGCATGCCAGTCGCGGCCATCGATCACCAGCAGACGCTGCAGCTGCTCGGCCAGCTCACGGCTGCCCGGCGGCCATCCGGTTGCGGGGCCAGTGCCGGAGGAGGGCTCTGTGCTGGTGGCGGGGTTGGTGCCGGTGCCGGTGGAGGGGCCGGTGGAGAGGGCAGAGCTGCCGGAGGGCATCGGCACTGGACGAAACCAAGGGGAGGGATCCATCCTGGCGGCATGACAAGCGGTTTGACCCCTCGCAGCCGTCCCTCCAGTCGCCAGGCGGGGGGATGGCTGCACAGCCTCTCACGCATGCTGGCAGTGGCCGCCCGGGCCGAGCGGCTCAAGCCGGACGACAACAGCAGCGGCGCCCGGCGCCTGCGCCAGCGGCTTGAACTGGGCCAACGCCTGCTCGACCCGCTGCCCAAGGCCCTGCGCACCTCCAACTGGCCGGAGGAAGTGGTGTGGAAAGCCCTGCGCTGGGGGGGAGCCGGAATGCTGCTGGCACTGTGGTTGAAGCGCTGAGCAGCCGTCTCAGGCCGTCACCGCTGCCTCGCGAGGGCGTGTGGCGCACCAGACCCGGGTCATGAAATGCGTCTGGGCCGTGACCGCCTCGAAACCGGCCTGTTGCAGCCGGGCCTCGATGTCGTCGCCCACGTAATCGCGGTAATAGGGCTCGTGGAACACACGGCGGAAGTTCTCCATCGCTGCAGAGAACTGGGGCGAGTCGGCCAGCTGGATCGAGTCGGCCAGCAGTAGGACCCCACCTGGCTCGAGCACCTTGAAGCAGGCGTTGATCACGTTCTGCCGCGCCTCGGCGGGAAGTTCATGGAGCAGGAACACGCAGGTGACGGCCTGGAAGGAGCCATCGGCGAACGGAAGGGCCTCAGCATTGCCCTGCACCAGCTGGGGCAGCTCACCCGGCAGCTGGCTCAGGCAGCGGTTGGCTTCACGGAGATAGGCGGCCGAGAGGTCGAGGCCCACCAGCTGCACCCCGGGCAGGGCCCCGCGCAGCTGGCGCAGGGTGCGGCCCGTGCCGGCGGCCACATCAAGCACCCGCAGCTGACCCGGACGACGATCGGCGAAGGCCCGCAGGCCCCGCTGAAGCGGCGCCAGCAGACGGCGACGCATCGGATCGGCGGTGCCGTTGAACAGGATCTCCACCTGCAGGTCGTAGAGCGCGGCGGAGTGGTCGCTCAGGTAGCCGTCGGTCTGGTGGTGGAAGTTCTGCAGGTAATAGCCGGGGTAGTTCTCCGGCTCCACATCCCGAGGCAGGTCGCGGACATTGCGCTGGCTGCGCCGGCTCCAGATGTTGGGCAGGTCGAGCCAGACCAAGGGGTAGCGGGTGGCCCAGTCAAGCCAGGGGGCATCGAACAACAGCGAGGCGGGATACACCCCCCGCTCCGCTTCCTGCCAGTCGAGTTCCAGCAAGCGGTCCATGGAGGCGCGCAGCTGGTTGAGCATCTCCGGTGGCACCGGTACGGTCTTCGGGCCCCCGTCGGCGGCCAGCAGCTGCCCCAGACGGGTGCTCAGCTCCTTGTGCGCCACTCCCACCAAGCTCTTGCCTTGCTGGAGGGTCTGGTACGCGAGCTTGCTCACGGCATCGGGCATGGCGGCGCGGGAACATCCCTTCACATCGGCTTCATTCCAGCGGATCGCCGCGGAGGTCGCGAGCCCCACGCGCCCGAATCTTCCGGCGAAACCGGTCCGATCGCGGGCTCAGACCGACCGGAACGGCTCCCCTTGAGGTGGGGCCAGCGGCAGTCGCCGCCGCTGTCGCTCGATCCAGAAGGCAATCCAGGCACTGCTGAGCACGTCACCCTCCAGCAGGAAGGCATGGTCCGTGGCCAGAGCCTCCAGCGCGGCGAGCGGGTGCGTGGGCAGCGGCGGGAACGGGTCTGGCTGGGCCTCCGCCGGCGGATGGGAGGGATCGAGCACCTGGATCCCGCCGGGATCGATCTGGCGGCGGATGCCATCGAGGCCCGCCAGCAGCAGGGCGCTCCAGGAGACGTAGGGATTGGCAGCGGCCTCAATGGCCACGAACGCCAGTCGCTGGCTGGCCGGCGTGGGCCGGGCCACCGGCAGACCTACCACGGTGCTGCCAACCCCTGGCGCGTAGGCCCGGCGCAGTGGCGCAGCGCTGCCTGCGCCCCCCCAACCGCCATCGATCGACGCACCGGTGCCGGTGAGGGCAAGCAGGGCCGGGGCATGCAGCAACAGCCCACCGATGTACCAGCGGGCCGTCTGGGAGAGATCGGCGCGGGTGCCTTCGCCGTAGAACAACGGCAGGCGGGCCTTGCGAAGGCTCTGGCTCACCGGCAGGCAGCCGGCCGCCTCCGCCGGCCGCTCTGCCGCCACCAGGGCCGCTGACAGCCCGCAACAGGCGGCCAGATGATGGGCGGTGTAGCCGAGCCGCATCAGGCCATCGGCAGCGGGAAGCAGCTCCGCGGCCTGCAGGGGGGCAGGCGTGCCCAGCAGCGAGAGCAGTTCGCTGCGGAAGGCCAGCGACCGCTCCGGCAACGCTGCTGCCTGTCCGTGCTCCCCCAGGGGGATGCGGCCGGCGGAGCGGTCACCGGCGCCACGCAGCAGCAGATGCGGAGCCACCTGGAACAGGGCCGTGTCCGCCAGGCCAGAGCTGGCCAGCGCCTCGGTGGCGCGGCTGGCCAGCGAGCGGGCGCAGCCGGGATGGCCATCGGAGCGGCAGCGCATCCAGCCGAACAGGCTGAGCGGTGCGGTGGGGAGGAACGGATCACGCCAGGCACTGGCGGCATCGAGCACCACCGCCGCTTCCGGCAGATCCCCTGCCGCGAGCGACTCCCCGCCGAAGCCAGCGGCGGGCAGGCCTGCAACGGACACACCTTCGCTGAAACTGGACGGCTGGATCAGCTCGGCGGCCACGGTGAGGTGATGCCAGCGGCCGGACAGGTCGCAGAGGCCGAGATCGACCCGTTCAATCGCCTGATCGCGCAGCCGGCGCAGGACGTCATCGACGGTCAGAGCCATGGGCGAAGGGGAAGGAAGAGGAGCGCAAGTGGGAACCAGCAGACCAGCATGACCCCGGCCCCCGTGGCGCCGGCGGGACCCAAACAGGCCGAACGGCCTGCGTAACCGTTTCTGTCAGATTCGGCAGATCCCTCAGCTGGACAGGGTTCTGGGCATTTCACAGTGCTAGCTTCCAGCCCAGGTGCGTCGATTTCAACGTCATGCGCGATGCCATCACCGGTCTGATCGGCCGGTATGACCAGCTGGGGCGCTATTTCGATCGGAACGCGATCGATCGCATCTCCGCCTACCTGGCGGAAGGCGAACAACGGCTCATGGCTGTGGAAATCATCAACCAGGGAGCCACCGACATCGTGCGGGAAGCCAGCCGGCGCCTGTTCGAGCAGGATCCCGAGCTGCTGCTGCCCGGCGGCAATGCCTACACCACCCGGCGCCTGGCGGCCTGCCTGCGGGACATGGACTATTTCCTGCGCTACGCCAGCTACGCCCTGATCGCCGACGACGCCACGATTCTCAACGAGCGGGTGTTGAACGGTCTCGACGACACCTACAAGAGCCTGGGAGTTCCCACGGGCCCCACGGTGCGCAGCATCATGCTGCTGGCCGATGTGGTGATGGAGCGGCTGGCCGAAGCCGGTTTTGATCCGGCTCCGCTCGTGCGGGTCCCCTTCGATCACATGGCCCGTGGCCTGTCTGCGCTCGACGTGCGCTGCCGCTGAATCCGCTCCAAGCCGTGTCTGCCCAGGGCCAGCTCTGGCCTCTGGGTAGGCTGCAACCCACTTCTTCGACGCCCTGCTGGCCTTGGTCACACAGTCTTCCGATCTCCCGGTGAACGATCGTCATCGGCTCCCCCTGGAACCGATCGCCACCCCCGATCGCCTGCTGCTGGGCCCAGGGCCGTCGAATGCCCATCCCACGGTGCTGGCTGCGCTGGCACGCACACCGATCGGTCACCTCGATCCGATCTACATCGAGCTGATGGGCGAGGTGCAGGAACTGCTGCGTTACGCCTGGCAGACCGACAACCGCCTCACCATCCCGATGAGCGGCACCGGCAGTGCCGCCATGGAAGCCACCCTGGCCAACACCATCGAACCGGGTGACAAGGTTCTCGTGGCCGTGAAGGGCTATTTCGGCCTGCGGCTCGTCGACATGGCCCAGCGCTACCGCGCTGAGGTGGTCACGATCGAGCGCCCCTGGGGGGAAGCCTTCAGCCTCGAAGAGCTCGAAGCGGCGATGGCGCTCCACAAGCCGAAGATCCTGGCGCTTGTTCATGCCGAAACCTCCACCGGTGTGTGCCAGCCGATGGAAGGCATCGGCGATCTCTGCCGCCAACACGACTGCCTGCTGCTGCTCGATACGGTCACATCGCTCGGCGCCGTTCCGGTTCATCTCGACGCCTGGGGAGTGGATCTCGCCTACAGCTGCAGCCAGAAAGGGTTGAGCTGCCCTCCCGGCCTTGGTCCCTTCACCATGGGCCCTCGGGCTGAAGCCAAACTGGCTGCCCGCAGCGGCAAGGTGCCCAACTGGTACCTGGATGTGTCACTGCTCAACCAGTACTGGGGTAGCAACCGGGTGTACCACCACACGGCGCCGGTGAACATGAACTTCGGCATGCGCGAAGCGTTGCGCCTGCTGGCGGAGGAAGGCCTGGAGCACGCCTGGGCCCGCCATCGCAGCAACGCCGAGCGCCTCTGGAGCGGCCTGGAGCGGCTCGGCCTTGAGCTGCTTGTGCCACAGCCCCTGCGCCTGCCCACGCTCACCACGGTGCGCATTCCCGAGGGTGTGGATGGAAAGGCCTTCAGCCTCCATCTGCTCAACCGCCACGGCATCGAAGTGGGCGGCGGGCTCGGCGCGCTGGCCGGCTCGGTGTGGCGCATCGGCCTGATGGGCTACAACAGCCGCGCCGAAAACGTCGATCTGCTGCTCAATCTGCTGGAGACGGAGCTGCCGGCGTTCCAGTCGGGCCGCACGGCCGTCGCTGTCGCCGCTGCCTGAACCAATCCGCCAGGAGCAGGTTGGCCTGCACCTCCAGCAAGCCACCCTCCACCTCCATGCGGTGGTGAGCGCTCGGGTGCCGGGCCAGGTCCACGCTGCCACCCAACCCTCCGCGTTTGGCATCTCCGGCGGCGAACAGCACCCGCCCCATACGGGCCTGCACCAGGGCGCCAGCGCACATCGGGCAGGGTTCGAGCGTCACGATCAAGCTGCAGTCGTTGAAACGCCAGCTGCCACGCATGGCCGCAGCCTGGCTCAACGCCACCAGCTCGGCATGGCCGAGTGGATCCTGATCCAGCTGCCGGCGGTTGCTGCCCCAGCCGAGGCAGCGCCCTTCCCCATCCAGCACCACCGCCGCCACAGGGATCTCTCCCCTGTCACCGGCGCGGCGGGCCTGGCGCAGCAACCGCTCCATCCACAGGCGCTGCTGGGCGGCAGGAACGGGCGGAGGGCTCAGCACAGCGCAGCGGTGGCCGGGTCGGGCACCCAGCGTGTCAGTGCCTCCATGCTGAGGGACGGCAAGGGAGAATGAAGCCCCTTCCTGCACCGCCGTTGGCCGTCACGCCACACCTGCACCAGGCGCTTGAGCCGTTGCCGTTCGCAGCGCCAGGGCAGGCCGATCCGCTGCTGGAAGCGTTTCTCAACGGGGCGGTGCAGCAGCTCTGCCAGTGGCTGGGCACAGCCACCAGCCGCCCGCCGCTGCCAGGGCTGAGCCTGTTGCCGGAACTGGAGCCCCGCCGCCACGGCCTGGATGGCACCACGCTGCTGGCCGACCTGCAGGTGCTGATGGACGGGGCCTACAACCCCAACCACCCCGGCGCCCTGGCCCACCTCGATCCGCCGCCGCTCACCGCTTCGCTGGTGGGGGATCTGGTCTGCGCCGGTCTGAACAACAACCTGCTCTCCGAAGAGCTGTCCCCCTCACTCAGCCGCCTGGAGCGGGGCCTGTGCGGCTGGCTGGCCCGTCGCATCGGGCTGGGAGACGCCGCTGGCGGCATCCCAGCCAGCGGCGGCAGCCTCAGCAACCTGATGGCGCTGGTCACGGCGCGCCAGAGCCGCGGCCTGCAGCACCGCCCAGACGTGGTGGTGCTGACCAGCACCGACGCCCATGTATCGCTCGACAAGGCGGTGCTGGTGATGGGACTGCCGCCTGAGGCCTTGCTGCGGCTGCCCACCGATGCAGAGGGGCGGCTGGATCCGCAGCGGCTGGAGCAGGCGCTCACTGACCTGCAGCGGGCCGGCCGGCCCGTGCTGGCCGTGGTGGCCACCGCCGGCACCACGGTGCGCGGCGCCGTGGATCCGCTGGAGCCCCTGGCCGAGCTGTGCCAGCGCCATGGCCTCTGGCTGCACGTGGACGGGGCGATCGGTGGCGTGCTCGGCCTCAGCACCGTGCACTGCGGGGGTGTCGCAGGGCTGGGCCGGGCCGATTCGGTCACGTTGAACCCCCAGAAGCTGCTTGGGATCACCAAAACCTCTTCGCTGCTGCTGCTGGCCGAGCCCGACGCCCTGCATCAGACCTTCGGCACCGGGCTTCCCTACATGGAACCCAGCTGGGGAGGCGCCCATGGCGGCGAGTGCGGGCTACAGGGAAGCCGCAGCGCTGAGATCCTCAAGCTCTGGCTTGGCCTGCGTCAGCTCGGGCTCGAGGGGATCGACCAGCTGGTGGGCGAGGCGATCGCCCGCCGCCAGCGGCTGGAGCAGCTGCTGCACGCCGCGGCCCCGGCCGGGGCCCTCAGCCTGGTGGGTGGCCCGTTGCACCTGCTGGCCTTCCGGCCCAGCGGCGCCGATGCCCAGGCCTGCGCCCAGTGGTCGCAGCAGTGCCGTGCGGCGCTGCTGGCGGAGGAGTTGATGCTGTCCCGGCCGCTGCATCAGGGCCACCATCACCTCAAAGCGGTGCTGGGCAACCCCCACACCCAGGGCGAACATCTGGAGCGGCTGGCCGCCGTGGTGGCCCGCTCGCTGCCCGTGCCTTCCGCGCTGCTGGTGCCTACCCATGGCTGATTCCGACAAGCGCGGCCGCTGGGTGGCCATCCTCACCGGGGCGATCTCGATTCTGATCGGGGTGCTCTACCTCGGGCTGATCACGGTGCTCGACGCCCGCGGCCCCCTGCTTCCCCCTCCCCCCGAGGCCCTGGGCGTGGCGGCAGCTGGGGGTCCTTCCGCCGCTGCAACGGCTCCACCACCCGGTTGAAGGCCGCCTGCAGGAAGTCCTTGAGGGCCCCCTCGCGGCGGTTGAGGTCGTAGAGGCGGCGCACCACCTCCTGCATGCCGCCATCACCCCAGTCCTGCCCCTGCTCGAAGTAGGTGAGAAAGCTCTGACCGGCAATGCGGGTGAACCAGGCCGCACTCACCCCCTGCACTGCCTTGCTCACAATCAGCGCCGGCAGGTTGAGGGTGAGGGCGGAGCCGATCAGGGCCAGCCCGCCCTTGATCACGCCAAGACCGGCCAGCGTGCGCCCCACCGACAGGGCCAGATCCTGGCCGGCCTCCCGCGTGAGGGTGACGCCATAGACCTTGCCCAGCTCCACCACCATCTGGGCGTTCACCGCCGCGGTACCAAGCAGATCCACCACGGGCAGGGGCGTAACCACGAGCACCCCGGCACCGATCCACATGTAGCGATCCACGATGCGTTCGCCGTCGCTGCGGCGCTGGGCGCTGAGCAGGGCCCGGCTGGCCTCGCTCAGCCGGCGGCTCTGCAACAGGATGTTGTCCGCCAGCAGCTCCTCACCGTCCTGATGCAGCACGGTGGCGATCCGTCGCAGCAGGGCATCGATCTCCGGCAGCGGCTGGTGCGGGCGGCCCCCGGGCAGCGGTACCGACTGGGGGGCGGTGCTGGCAGGCAGCACGTCCTCGTCGGCGAGGCGGCCGGAACAGCGGCGGCGCAGCAGCTCAAGCAGGCGGCGCTCCTCCTCCTGGCCGCGCAGATCGCACTTGTTGAGCACCAGCAACAGGCGCTTGCCGAGGCTGGCGAGCGCCTCGAACACCTCCAGTTCAGCGGCGCGCAGGTCGCCGTCGACCACGAAGAGCAGCAGATCGGCGCGGGCGGCCCGTTCCCGCGCCGTGATCTCCCGTTGGCGGCCATCACTGCCTGCTTCCAGAATGCCGGGGGTGTCCACCAGCCGCAGACCGCGGCGCAGTCCCTTGAGCCGCAGGCGGTAGACGCGGCAGTCGCCGGTGGAGCCCATCGCGGCACCCACCTCCCCCACCACTTCATCCAGCAGGGCACGGATCAGGGAGGTCTTGCCGGTGGAGCCGGTGCCGAACACCACCAGCTCGAGATCACCACGGGCCAGCTCCGCCTCCACCCGTTCCCGCTCCTGCCGCAACGCCACGCGCGCCACGTCGTCCCGGACCCGTTCGAGCACCTGATCGATCGCCTGCAGCTGCCGTTCGGCCGCCTCCTGGCGGTTGCCGGGCGCCACGGCCGGCGGTGGCGGCGCTGCCGGCGGGGGGCGGCGGCGCCAGGCCAGCAGCCAGGGGCCGGCAAAGCGGGCCACCAGCAGCACACCACCACCGAGCAACAGCAGGGTGACCGGGCCCACCAGCCAGGCCGGCAGCAGGTAGCTGAGTTGCCAGAGCAGATTGTTGACGGCCTGGATCAGCACGGAGGCCGCCACGACGGCGGCCAGCGCCACCGCCAGCCAGATCCAGAGGTGGAAGCGGGGCATCAGCGCCGGGCGACGGCGGCTGGGGTGCCGCTGGGCGCCGCCCGCATGATGTCGCCCCAGAGGGCAGCGGCCTGGGCGCTGGAGCCACCGGTGGGGCGGTTGTCGTCGTTGCCGAGCCAGATGCCCATCACCATGTGCCGGCGCGGTTCGAAGCCCACGAACACCAGGTCACGCGCCTCGTTGGTGGTGCCGGTCTTGCCACCCTCGTTGCCACCCAGGTAGGCGGCAGTGCCGGTGCCGGAACGCACCACCGCGCGCATCATCCCTTGCATGGCCTTGGCCGTCTGGGGTTTGACCACTTGCCGCCCCGGGCTCACGCTTCTGGCAGTACGGGCCCGCTGCTCGCGACAGCGGGCGCTGTCGAGGCCGGCACAGGTTTCGGCATCGGTGAGGCGGCGGATGGTGCTGGGCGCATGCCACACCCCGTCGTTGACCACAGCCGCGTAAGCGGCGGTGAGCTCGGTCAGCACCACCTCACTCTGGCCAAGGGCCAGCCCGGGAACGGCATGCAGCGGCGAGGTGATGCCGAGGTCTCGGGCCGTCTGCTCGACCGCCTCCAGCCCGACGCGGCGGGCCAGCCGCAGCGCGGCGGTGTTGCTGCTCATCGCGAAGGCCTGCCGCTGGCTGATCGCGCCGCGGCAGGTGCTGGCGAAGGATTGCCCCGCCCAGGTGAGCGGGCCGCAGTCGATGCCATCGCCGGGCTTGGCACCACGCTCCAGCGCCGCCACGTAGGTGAACAGCTTGAAGGTGCTGCCGGGCTGCCTGAGGGCCATGCTGGCCCGGTTGAACTGGCTGCGGCGGTAATCGCGGCCGCCGGCGATCGCCAGCATCCCGCCGCTGCGGCTGTCGAGCACCACCACCGCCCCTTCCGAGGCGCCGCCGCGGGCCAGGGCCCGCCGCAGCTGGCGCTCCACCACCTGCTGCAACGCCGGATCAAAGTGGGTCTCCACCAGGAAGTTGCCCTCCACGGCCACCTCCGCACCCACCAGGGTTTCCAGATCAGCGCGCACCTGATCGGTGTAGAAGGGCGCCGGGCGTCCCTGGCCACTCCGGCAGGCCTTGGGGCCGAGCTGAATCGGCCGGCGGCGGGCCTGGCGGGCCTGATCAGCGCTGATCTTTCCCGTGTCGGCCATCTTGGCGAGCACGGCATTGCGCGCGTCCAGCGCCGCCTGGGGATTGGAGCAGGGATCGTGGCCGTTCGGCGAAGGGAGCAGACCCACCAGCAGGGCCGCTTCATCCAGATCGAGCCTGGCGGTGGGTTTGCCGAAGTAGCTGCGGGCGGCATCCTCGAAGCCCCAGCCCACGCCCAGATACACCCGGTTGAGGTAGCTGAGCAGCAGCTCGCTCTTGCTGAATCGGGCTTCCAGCTGCAGCGCCACCAGCAGCTCGCGCCACTTGCGGGCCAGGGTCTCGCCCTGTCCCACCTGATCGGGGTAGAGGCTGCGGGCCAGCTGCTGGGTGAGTGTGCTGCCCCCCTCCAGCACGCGCCCGCCCAGCAGGTTGGTGACCAGGGCGCGACCGGTGCCGATCGGATCCACCCCCGGATGCCACCAGAAGCGGCTGTCCTCACTGGCCAGCAGCGCATCCCGCAGCACCGGCGGGAAATCGGAGAGGTTCTTGTTCTCGCGGTGTTCGCGCGAATCGGCTGATTGCAGGGGCCGGTTGGCGCGGTCGTAGAGGGCCAGCGGGCCCCGCACCGGCGCCAGGCTGCCGCGCAGCGGCAACTGCAGCACTGACAGACCCAGCAGCAGCAGGCCGGCCCCGGCAGCGCCCGCCAATGCCAAGGTGCCGGCCCGGGCCAGGCGCAGCAGCCGGGGCATGGGTCGCCGCTGGAACACCAGTTCTGGCAACCCCGGCTCCGAGGGCGGGCCGAGCCGCACCACGTCGCCGTCCCGCAGGAGCAGTGCAGTCACCCGGCTGCCGCGCCAATAGAGGCCGTTGGTGGAGTTGTCATCGCGGATCAGCCAGTCACCGCCCACCTGCTCCAGCAACGCGTGCTGCTTGCTCACCGCCGGATGGTCGATGCCGACCTCCAGGCGGTTATCGCGGCCGATGCGATAGAGGCCGCCGTAGAGCGCCAACCGGCGTGAGGGCTGACCGGGGAGGAACACCTCCAGCACAGCGCCTCCCGCTTCGGGCGGCTGCGCCAGGCGCTGCTTCAGGCGCTCAAGTCCCGCGACCACGGCTCTCCTCCAGCAGGTCGAGCGCCAGGCAGATCACGGCCACGTTGATCGCCACATCCGCCAGGTTGAACACCGGAAAGCGCACCGGCACCAGTTCGAGAAAATCCACCACCCAGCCGAGCCGCCAGCGGTCGAGGCCATTCCCGAGCGCGCCACCCAACAGCGCCCCCACCCCCAGCCACTGCCAGCGGCGCAGGCTGCTCTGGCGCTGGATCCACACCCCCAGGCCGATCGCTACCACCAGGCTCACCAGCGCCAGCGCCTTGGTGGAGCCGGTGAACAGGCTGAAGGCGGCGCCGGTGTTGAAGACGAGGCGCAGGCGCAGCAGACCGGGCAGCAAAGGGCTGCTGGAGGTGCCGGAGAGGGCCGACAGGGCCCAGGCCTTGCTGGCCTGATCGAGCACCAGCACCACCAGGGCGGTGATCCAGGCGGCGCGGCGGCGATGGCCGGCGAGGCTCATGACGGCCCCCCGTTCACGAGCTGACCAGCAGCAGCCGGCGCAGCGGCACGGCCAGCACCGCCACGGCGCAGCAGAGCATCAGCTGGGGCAGCAGCGGACCGAGGCTGTAGGCGAGCAGCAGATCGCCCAGGCCCCCTCCCCAGCGGCCCACCAGTCCACCGAGCAGCAGGTAGGCGAGGCCGCACAGCTGGATCACCCCCAGGCCGAACAGCGCCGCCCCCATCAGGCGCAGCAGTTCGCCCATGCCGGGCTGGCTGGCCAGGCGGCCGCTCAGCCAGGCGGCCGGGATGAAACCGGCCAGAAAGCCGAAGCCCGGATCGAGCAGGTAGGCCATGCCGCCACCGGTGTGGAACACCGGCAGCACCAGCAGGCCAAGGCTCAGGTAGGCCACCGCCGCCAGCAGGGCCGGCCGTGGGCCGCACACCAGGGCAGTGAGCAACAGGGCCGGCACCTGTGCGGTGACCGGCAGTTCGCGCAGGGCGTAACCCCCATCCACGAAGGGCATGGCAACGGCGACACGGATCAGGCCGCCGCTGATGATCAGCAGAAGTCCGACGATGGCGCCGCTGCAGTTGGCTAAGGCCCGCAAGCAAGGGAGATCTGGTTGGCTCCATCCTGCTGTAGTGGGGGGCAGCTGCACAGCCTTGCCAATGGACGAACCGCCATTCCCTGCCTATGCCGTCGGTGCCCTGGTGCAGCTGGGCGAGCGGCCGGCCTATCTCAAGACCGCCGACCCGATGCCGATGCTGCGACCGCCCGATCTGGTGGACAGCGGAGAGGTGGGTCAGGTGGTGAGCCTCAGAGCACTGGGACAGCTGGCCGTGCGCTTTCGGCGTGGCACCTTTCTGCTGGAGCCCGATCAGCTCTGCGCCGCCGCTGAAACGGACCCCCCTGCCGAACGCCCCAACGGGTGAGCGGCCCAGGCCCGTTCCGCCATGGCGAGGGCGCCAGCTGGACCGCACAGGCTGAGGCTGGGGGCTGCCAGCAAACTGCGCGCCACTTGCTGCAGAGCGTGGGGGGTGAGCGCTTCGGCGCGGACCACCGCCTCATCGGCGTAGGACCAGGGCAGGCCATGGCCGAGCACCAGCGCCTGGCGATCGGCCACCTGGCCACCAGTCTGGCGGCCAACCGCAGCGGAACCGCGGAACTTCGCGAGGGCGAGCTGCCACTCCGGGAGGGTGAGGGGTTGATCCAGCAGCCGCTGCCATTCGTTCAGCAGCTCGGTGGTGGCCAGCGCCGCCCGCTCGGCTGAACTGGAGAGGTGGCAGACGAACGGGGCGGCCCCGCGGCGAGCCGGCAGGTGCACACCCACGTCGTAGGCAAGGCCGTGCTCTTCGCGCAGGGCCACGAACAGCCGGCTGGACATGCCCACACCGAGATGGCACTGCAGCAGGCGCAGAGCCAGGGAGCGGGGATCGGCCAGGGGCACCGTGGCGGCTCCGAGCATCAGCACCAGCTGCTCGGTGTCCTGCTCCACCGTCACCAGCTCAGGGCCGCCGCAGCCTGCGGGGCCGGCGCCGGGCTGCGGCGCAAAGGTGGTCCAGGGAGAGGGTTCCTGACCCTCATCCGCCACCTCCAGCAGATCCCTCACCGCCTCGGGCGGTTGGCCCGCCATCACCAGCACCGCCCCCTGCGAGCCGAGCCCGGCGGCGGCCTGCGCTAACCGGGGCCGCTCCACGGCGGCGAGCTCATCGTCCACACCCAGGGGGTCATGGCCGTAGCCCCCCTGGCCGTAGAGCTGGCGGCGCAACAGATCGTGGGCCTGCTGGAACGGATCTTCCCGCTGGCGGGCGAGGGTCTGCAGGTTGAGCTGCCGCTCAAGGCTGAGCTGATCCGGCGCCAGCCACGGGCTGCGCACCATGGTGTGCAGCAGCGGCAGCACGGCAGAGGCATCGGCCGTGGCGCACTTGAGGCTGATCACCAGGGCGTCTTCGCTGGCTTCGCAGCGCAGTTCATCGCCGAGGCCCTCCACCAGATCGGCAATCGCCTCGCCACTGAGGTTTCCGCAGCCGCGGGTGAGCAGGCCGGCCAGCAGCTGGGCGCGACCCCGCTGACCGGGCGGGTCGGCAGCGCTGCCGCCCCTGATCCAAAGGCGCGCCGACAGGATCGCCGGGCCAGGGCGCCGGCTCACCCAGACCGGACAGCCGCTGCTCAGGGTGAAGGTGTCAGGCGCCGGCAGGGGGGGGATGGGAGGAATGCTCATGCGGGCAGGGCCAGCACACGGCAGGCGCGCTCAGGGGCGAACAGGGGCAGGATCTCAGCGTGCAGCCGTTGCGGCGTCCAGAGCCGCAGCCGTTCGAGCGGCTCCTGCAGTGGCTCCAGCCGCCCCCAGAGGCTCTGGTTGCCGATCAGCCCCGCCACCGGCGAAGCCGCCTCCAGACCAAAGCGATAGCCGTTCGCCACCAGCCGCTGGGCCCGCTCCCACTCGCTGGTGCTGGGGGGCGTGGCGCTGAGCTCCTGCCAGACCTTGCCGATCTCCGCCTCCACAGCCTCCGCCTGATCGGGTTCGCAGACGGCTTCGAGCAGGGCCAGGCTGCCGGCCTCGAGCACGTTGAGATCGAGGTCAACACTTTCCACCAAGCGCAGATCCTCCCGCAACCGCTGCACCAGACGGCTGCGGCGTCCCTCCGCCAGCAGGGTGGTGAGCAGGTCAGCGCCGGCCGTGGCCTCCAGATCGGCAGCGGCGGGCAGTTGCCACACCATCAGCAGACGGGCCGCCTCCAGGCGAGGGAGCCGGAGGGTGTGGCGGCCGGGCTGCAGCGCGAGGACTGGGGCAGGAGCGGCCGAGGGCGCAGAAGCAGGGGCCGATGGGGTGGCTGGTGTGGTGGTAGCAGGGGGCTCGCCGGGTCCGGCACTGGCGGAGAGGCCTGCAGGATCAGCCAGGTCGGCCAGGGCGCTGCCCGCCACCATGGCCTCGAGATCCAGGCCATCGAGGGCACCGGCCACCGCCAGGCTGCAGGCGCTGGGCCGGTAGCCGCGCCGGTGGAAGGCAGCCATGCGCTCGGGGTTGTGGCGGGTGAGGGCCTCGCGCTCACCGAGAATCGCCAGTCCGTAGGCATGACCTGGGCAGGCCAGCGCCAGCAGCCGCTGGAAGGCCACGTCCTCCGGCTGGTCTTCGCTCTGGGCGAGTTCTTCGAGCACCACCTGACGCTCCATGTCGAAATCGGAGGCCTCCAGGCGCGGGTGCAGCACCAGATCCAGCAGCAGATCGAGGGCTTCCGCCGCCGCCGGCGGTGGAATCAGCACGTGGTAGTGAACGTCATCGAAGCCGGTGGCGGCATTGCTGCTGCCGCCGAGCGCCTCGATGCGCTGATCGAACGCTCCAGGGGCAAGGGTTTCGCTGCCCTTGAACACCATGTGCTCGAGGAAGTGGGCCAGGCCGGATTCGGCCGCCTGCTCGCTGGCGCTGCCGGCGCGGCACCAGAAATCCAGGCAGACCACCGGCGCCTGCTCCTGCCGCACACTCACCACCGGAACGCCGTTCTGGAGATGGAAGGCCTGGGGCGTCGGCAGGGCCTCATGCAGGGCAGGCAGGGAGCTCAACGGTTCAGATCCTGGCCGTGGGAAGATCAGCATTCTGCTGGCTGAGGCTGCATTGGCGAGCGCCACGATCCCAGCCACCGGCGGGGTGCACCCCTTGGTGGACACGCTGGCGGCAGCGATCCGCAGCAGCTGGCAGGCGTTGCCAGAGCTGGAGCCGCTGGCGATCGCCGACGACCTGGAGGCGATCAGCGGCAGCCTCGATGGCGAGCGGCTGTTCATCCACAACGAGCTGCGCCGCTGCCGCGGTCTGCGCAAGCTGCATCTGGAAACCGCCCGGCTGGGGGCCGGCCTGCAGATCCTTCACTGCGTCTACTTCCCTGATCCCCGCGCCGATCTGCCGGTGTTCGGCGCCGACATCGTGGCCGGGCCGGCGGGGGTGTCCGCCGCGATCGCCGATCTCTCCCCCACCCGCGGTGCGCTGCCGGAGGGCATCGCCGGGGCCCTGGCGGCCCTGCCGGTGCACCCCTTCAGCCAGCCACGGGAGCTGCCGCCCTGGGGCACGATCTTCTCGCCCTACGTGCGGTTCGTGCGCCCGGTAACCGCCCAGGAGGAGGGCTGGTTCATTGAAGAAGTGCAGGGCTTTCTGGCGGTGCTCTCGGCCGCAGCCCAGGCCGCCCACTTTCAATCCTGGGACGATCCAGCTACGGTTGCCCGGTATCACGGTCAGCTGTCGTATTGCCAGCAACAGAAACGAAACGACAAGACGCGACGGGTGCTGGAGAAGGCCTTCAGCCCAGCGTGGGCCGACCGGTACATCGAGGAGCTTCTGTTCGACGATCCGCCGGAGCTTCCCTGACTCCCGGCCGTCCCCGCGCCCTGCGCCTCGCGATCGCGGCGCTCGTGGTGGCGGGCGTGGCTGCGGTGGCCTGGCAGTTCCGCCCGAAGCCGGCACCCACGCCGGCACCCGTCGCCAGCAGCCGGCCTGCCGTGGTGGATGCCATTTCGGCGCTGGGCCGGCTCGAACCGGCCGGTGACATCCGCAATCTGGCGGCACCGATGTCGGAGATGGGCGGCAGCCCCCGCATCTCCGAGCTGCTGGTGCAGGAGGGCGACAGCGTGGCGGCGGGGCAGTTGCTGGCGCGCTTCGACAATCGCCCTTCGCTGCTGGCCCGGCGCAGCCTGGAGCGCAGCCGCATCGCCAACTTGAACCGCAGGGTCGCCGTGCTGGAGCGTGAAGTGAACCGCTACCGCCAGCTCGCCCGCAATGGCGCCGTCGCCGCCTCCGAACTGGAAACGCGCGAACTCACGCTGCTGGAGCTGCAGGGCAACCTGCGTGAAGCCCTTGATCAGATCGCACGCACCGAAACCGATCTGGTGAACAGTGAGTTGCGTGCTCCGATCAGCGGCACCGTTCTGAACGTCGAAGCCCGGGCGGGCGAGCGGCCCGGCGACAAGGGCATCCTCCAGATCGGCGCCAGCGACCGCATGGAAGTGGTGGCCGAGGTGTACGAGAGCGACATCCGCCGGGTGAAGCTCGGCCAGACCGCCAGCATCAGCAGCGAGAACGGCGGCTTCGATGGCAGCCTGCGCGCCCGCGTGATCCGGATCAGTCCGCAGGTGCAGCAGCGGGAGGTGCTCGCCACCGATCCCACCGGCGATGCCGACGCGCGGGTGGTGGAGGTGCGGCTCGCGCTGGATCCGGCCGATACCGCGAAGGTGCGCAACCTCACCGGAACCAAGACGATCACCCGCTTCGACCCATGAGCCGGAGCCTGCCGTGATGCGCGTCCCCTTGCTCGGGGATCTCTGGGCCGCCCGGCGCATCCCCCTGGCCTGGCTGCTGCTCACCCGTCAGCCCATGCGGCTCCTGGTGGCGCTGGCGGGGATCAGCTTCGCGGGCATCCTGATGTTCATGCAGCTGGGCTTCCGCGACGGCCTGTTCGACGCCAGCATCACAATCCACCGGCTGTTCGACGCCGACCTGGTGCTGATGAGCCCGCGCACGATGAGCTCGATCAGCATGTCGAGCTTTCCGCGCCGCCGGCTCGTGCAGGCCCTCGGTGACCCTGCGGTGCAGGGGATCACCCCGGTGCACTGGAGCTTCCTGCTGTGGCGCAACCCTGAAACGCTCGCCACCCGTCAGATCCTGGCGCTTGGCTTCGAGCCGAACGATCCCCTGTTCACCGACCCGGGCCTGGCAGCCAAGGCGAAGCTGCTCACCCAGCGCGACAGGGTGCTGTTCGATGAGGCCTCAAGGCCGGAGTTCGGACCGGTGGGTCCGTGGTTCCGCGAAGGGAAGACGGTGGAAACAGAGGTGGATGGCAAACGGGTGCGGGTGGCAGGCCTGGTGGCCCTGGGCCCCTCCTTCGGCGCCGACGGCAACCTGATCACCAGCACCGAAACTCTGCTGCGGCTCAAACCCAACACCCCGCCGGGGGCGATCGAACTGGGCCTGATCCGCCTTCGGCCCGGCGCTTCCCCAGAGGTGGTGCAACAGCGGTTGCGGGAGCGGCTGCCCGCCGACGTGACGGTGTTCACCAAGCAGGAGTTCGAGGAAGCCGAGAAGGACTACTGGCGCACCAGCACCGCGATCGGGTTCATCTTCACGCTCGGTGCCGCCATGGGCTTCGTGGTGGGCTGCGTGATCGTGTACCAGATCCTCTACAGCGACGTCAGCGACCACCTGCCCGAGTACGCCACCTTGATGGCGATGGGCTACCCGCTGGTGACCCTGCTGGGGGTGGTGGCCCGGGAGGGCATCCTGCTGGCCGTGCTCGGCTATGTGCCGGCCTACGCCGCCGGCACCGGCCTTTACCACCTGGTGCGCTCCGCCACGCGCTTGCCGGTGGGGATGGAAGCCAGCCGCTCCCTGTTGATCTTCGGCCTGATCCTGGTGATGTGCATGGGCTCCGCAGCCCTGGCCATGCGCAAGCTCGGCGATGCCGATCCTGCCGAAATCTTCTGAGCCCTGCGCCGATGTCCCCTGTCACCCGCACCGTCACGAGCCCAGCCGACTACGGCAGAGCCGATGCCAGCGCCAACGCCTCGGCCATGGTGGAGATCAGCGGCCTCTGCCATTCCTATGGCAAGGGAACGATGCGCCGGCAGGTGATCCAGAACGTGGGTCTGCGCATCGACCCGGGCGAAGTGGTGCTGCTCACCGGCCCGTCGGGATGCGGGAAAACCACGCTGCTCACGCTGGTGGGGGCGCTGCGCCAGGTGCAGGAGGGCCACGTGCGTGTGCTGGGCCAGGCCTTGGAGAACAGTGGCCGCGGCGAGCGACAGCGATTGCGGCGCCGCATCGGCATGATTTTTCAGGGCCACAACCTGTTGCGTTGCCTGACGGCCGAGCAGAACGTGCAGATGGGGGCGGATCTGCTGCCGGGGCTGGGCTACCGCGCCCGCCGCGACCAGGCCCGCGAATGGCTGCGGGCCGTGGGGCTCGGCGATCACCTGGGCAAGTTGCCCCACGACCTCTCGGGCGGTCAGAAGCAGCGGGTGGCGATCGCCCGGGCCCTGGCCACCCATCCACGCCTGCTGCTGGCGGATGAACCCACCGCCGCCCTCGACAGCCAGAGCGGCCGCGAGGTGGTGGAACTGCTGAAGCGCCTGGCGCGCGAGCAACAGTGCGCCGTTTTGATGGTCACCCACGATCCGCGCATCCTTGATGTAGCCGACCGGCTCGTGAAAATGGAAGACGGTCGCCTGTCGTCCGCGCCACTGGCGATCGCTGCGACAGCGCACTGAGGGGCGGCCCGGAAGCTGCGCTCCAGCGGAGCAGCTGACTACAGCTGTGAGCTGCGGCGGTGAACTGCTGCCATGAGCTTCAGCTGAGCTGCCGCAGTGAAACTGGGCCGTCTGAAACGTCAGCGATCCAGGGCAGTGCGAAAGGGAACCCATGGCGGCTCGCGCTGAAGCCGCTCGGAACCCATTGGCTAGAGTGAACGATCTCCCGTACCCAGGTCGTCCATGGCGAAACGCCGGAACCTCAAAAAGGAAAAGCAGGAACGTAACCGCTCCTACGCCCGCAAATTCAAGAAGCGCAAGCTCCGCAACGACGGTCGCGGTGAAGGTGCCGGCAACGGTGTCACCGGCACCGCCAACAACGGTGGCGCCGCCGACTGAGCCGTCGCGCCACGCCCCTTGATCAATGGAAAGGGATCCTGCGGGGTCCCTTTTTTTGCCTCTCGATTCGCCCTCCCCTCCGGCTTCCCCCGTCCTCCCTTCGTTTCAGGCGCATGTTTCTCAGCGTCGTCATTCCCACCTACAACCGCCGGCCCATCCTCGAGAAGGCACTCACCGCGCTGGAGCAGCAGCGGCTCGGAGCCCCGATCGAGGCCTACGAAGTGGTGGTGGTCGACGATGGCTCCACCGATGACACCCCCGCCTGGCTGCGCCAGGAGGCCGGCCGCTTCCCCCACGTGCGGCTGGTGGAACAGGACCATGGCGGTCCGGCGGAAGGGCGCAATCGGGGCGTCGCCCATGCCCGCGGCGATGTGATCGTGTTCATCGACAGCGATCTGGTGGTGAATGACGGCTTCCTGCTGGCCCATGCCGAGGCCCTGGTCGCCTACTGGGAGCGGCACGGCCACCGCCGTTGCTTCACCTACGGCGCGGTGATCAACACCTCCAACTTCGAGGACCCGCGCAGCGAACCCCACAAGCTCAGCGATCTCTCGTGGGCCTACTTCGCCACCGGCAATGTGGCGATCGACCGGGCACTGCTGGAGCAGGCCGGCCTGTTCGATACCGGCTTCCGGCTCTACGGCTGGGAAGACCTCGAACTGGGCGAACGGCTAAGGCAGCTCGGGGTGGAGCTGGTGCGCTGCCCTGAAGCGGCGGGGTATCACTGGCATCCGGCCCTGCGCCTGGAACAACTGCCCGATCTGGTGCGCATCGAGCAGGAACGGGCGCGCATGGGCCTGGTGTTCTACCGGAAGCACCCCACCCGCAGGGTGCGCTTCATCATCCAGTTCACCTGGTTGCACCGGCTGCTGTGGGAGGTGCTCACCCTGGGCGGGCTGGTCAACGAACGCACGCTGCGGCCCCTGCTGGCCTGGTTGATCCGCCGCGGCCAGCCGGGGCTGGCGATGGAGCTGCTGCGGCTGCCACTCAACCGGCTTGGCGTGCGGGCTCTTTACCGGGAAGCAAGGGCCGCAGGGCTGCGCTGAAGGCCCGTTTGGTAATTTGAGTGGTCCCCACAAACCGCACACCTGTCCGTTTCGGGTGTTCACACGATCAAGGGCGCCTCTTTCTCGAGTCGCTTCGTGCTGAACCCAGGCAGGTGGAGGCGAACCCGAAACCCTCCCCACCCATGGCTGTCGTAACCCTCTCCGAAATGATGGAGGCGGGTGCCCACTTCGGGCACCAAACCCGCCGCTGGAATCCCAAGATGTCGCGCTACATCTATTGCGCGCGCAACGGGGTCCACATCATCGATCTCGTGCAGACCGCCGTCTGCATGAACAACGCCTACAAATGGACCCGCAGCGCCTCGCGCGCTGGCAAGCGGTTCCTGTTCGTGGGCACCAAGAAACAAGCCTCCGAAGTGATTGCCCAGGAGGCTGCCCGCTGCGGCGCCGCCTACGTGAACCAGCGCTGGCTGGGCGGCATGCTCACCAACTGGAGCACGATGCGCGCTCGCATCGATCGCCTCAAGGATCTGGAGCGGATGGAGTCTTCCGGCGCCATCGCCATGCGGCCGAAGAAGGAAGCGGCTGTGCTGCGGCGCGAGCTGGAGCGGCTGCAGAAGTATCTGGGTGGTCTGAAGAACATGCGCCGCCTGCCGGATGTGGTTGTGCTGGTGGACCAGCGCCGCGAAACCAACGCCGTTCTGGAGTGCCGCAAACTCGACATTCCCCTGGTGTCGATGCTTGACACCAACTGCGACCCCGACCTGGCCGACGTGCCGATCCCCTGCAACGACGACGCCGTGCGTTCCGTGCAGCTGGTGCTGGGCCGCCTGGCCGATGCGATCAACGAAGGTCGCCATGGTGCCCAGGAACCCCGCGACGACGATGAGGGCTGAGGCCCTCCTCCGCCTCCCTCAGCCTCTTCACTCTCTCTCCCTTCTCCCCCTCCGTTTCTGTCATGGCTGAGATTTCAGCAAAGCTCGTCAAGGAACTGCGCGAAAAAACCGGCGCAGGGATGATGAACTGCAAGAAGGCACTGGCCGAAAACGCCGGTGACATGACCAAGGCCGCCGAATGGCTGCGCCAGAAGGGCATTGCCACTGCGGAGAAGAAAGCCGGCCGTACAGCAGCGGAAGGGGCGATCGGCAGCTACATCCACACCGGCGCTCGCGTCGGTGTGCTGCTTGAACTCAACTGCGAAACCGACTTCGTCGCCCGCGGTGATGTGTTCCAGGAGCTGCTGCGCAACGTGGCGATGCAGATCGCCGCCTGCCCCAACGCCGAATACGTGAGCACCGAGGAGATCCCCCCGGAAATCGTCGAGCGCGAGAAAAGCATCGAAATGGGCCGCGATGATCTTGCCGGCAAGCCCGACAAGATGAAGGAGAAGATCGTCGAGGGACGCATCGGCAAGCGGCTCAAAGAGCTCGCGCTGCTGGAGCAACCCTTCATCAAGGACAGCGCGATCACTCTGGCCGAACTGGTGAAGCAGGTGGCCGGTCAGGTCGGTGAAAACATCCAGGTGCGGCGCTTCACCCGTTACACCCTGGGTGAGGGCATCCAAGTCGAAGCCAGCGATTTCGCCGCTGAAGTGGCGGCCATGAGCGGCCCGAGCGCTTGAGCGGCTCCGCCGGAGTCCTCCTCTCCGTGGAGTGTCAGCCTTGGAATCCAGCGCCACGGCACTGACGGAAGCCCAGGCCCACCTGCACCAGCTGCGCCAGCGCATGGAGCAGAGCAATCAGGCCCTGTATCGGGATCTGGCCCTCTACCTCCAGGTGCTGAGGGCCGGCTTGCCGCAGGCAGTCCTGCAGGCCACCTTTCACCTGGCCACCCAGGTGGTGCCGGCGCGCTACACGGCGCTCGACACCGCCGAGCGGCTTGGACTGCAGCAGCGCCTGCAGCAACTGGTGCAGCGCTGCAACGCTCTGCTCACGGTGGAGCAGCTGATCGTGCTGGCACGCCAGGTGCGCTCTGAACAGCAGCGCCTGCGGCGGCGGGAGCAGCGGCGTCTGCTGGCCGCCATGGCTGCTGCCGCTGGGGAAGCTACAGAGTCTTCCCATGGCGATGACACCCCTGGCCCATCCGGCGACGGCTCTGGCCAAGACTCCGGCCAGGCGATGGGCTTGCCCCGCGGTTCCGTGCAGCTGGGCATGGATCTGCCGCTCAGTGCCGATCTGTTCGCCGCCGGCCTGCCGGGCCTGAGCGGGCTGTCCGGCCTGGCCGCGCTCACCAGCGGCAGCGAGGAGGAAGGCGGCCGCGCCGCTGCGTACGGCGGCGGCGACACGGAGGACGAGGATGAGGACGACGCGGACGATGACGACGCGCACAGCGGCCACCACGATCCAGACGGCGCCGATGCGGACGACGGGCAGAGCTACGACGCCCAGAGCTACGACGACGCAGACGAAGACGACACCGACGATGACGCTCTCATCGACGCCGACCCCGAAGATGACGACGCCGATCCAGACGGTGTAGGCCGAAACGACGACGTCCGAGACGATGCTGGCCGCAGCCACCGCCGGCACAGAAACCGCTCAGGCGGCAGCCAGGGAGATCGTGCCGCCACTCAGGCCGCCAGTGGTTTCGACGCCGGCGGCGAACCCGCCCATGTGTTCCAGGCGCTGTTCGCGATGGCCAGCGAGGCGATGGGGCGCCTGCCTGCTCCGGCCAGGGACACCGACAACGACGGCGATCAGGATCTCGATGACGACAGCGAGGGGAGCGCCGTATCAGCGTCCGCCTCGCCTACCGGCCCAGACGACTGCAGCGAGGCGCCCTATCTGTTGCCGCGCCAGCCGCTGGAGCTGCTGCACTGGTGGGGCGCCTTCGACCTCGCCCTGCAGCGGCGCCTGCGCAATCTCTCGCACGCGATCAACCTCGAATTGCTGCGCCTGGGCCTCACGCGCAGCCTGCTGCCGGCGAGCCTGCTGGATGCGGTGCTGCGCGGGCAGATCGAAGCACTGCCAGCTCCCGCCAACCTGCTGCGTCTGTCTCTGCCCTTCAGCACCGATGGCATGGCCGCGCCGATGGAAGCGTTCGGTCTGCTGCTGCGCGGCCCTGATCTCGAGGCTGAGCAGCCGCGGCTGCGCACCAGCCGGCGCCGGCTGGAAGAGCGGCGCAGCGAACTGCGCACGGTCGCCCGGAACTACCGACACTGGCAGCGGCGCACCCTCGCCCTGGAGGCGGAGCAGCAGTGGTTGCAGGACAGTCGGATGGCAGGTCCGGGTCAGCCCTGACCCCAGGCTCGCCAGCGGGCGATTGGCTGGCCACCCTGCAACAGGCCCTGAGGGTGGAGGCGGAACGCGGTTTCGGCGACCTGCAGGGCCGCCACGAGTGCTTCAGCGCCTTCCTGGCCCGCAGCTTCCGCCAACCACCGGACGGCCTGACCCAGCGACCGGAGGATCAACGCGCCCTGGCCGAGCTGGCTGCCGGCTTTGAGGGCTACAGCGGCCTCAGCCCCGCCCGCCGGCAGACCCTGGTGCGCCAATGCCGCGAGCGGCTGCATGCCCTGCGCCGCTCCTTCGACCCGCCGACCACCGTGGCGCCGCCGCGGCTGCCGCGGCGCGAGGCGCCCGCGCCTGCGGCAGGCAGCAGAGGTGCAACCAGCGGCGATGCACGCACCAGCGGCGTAAGCAAGGGCCAGGCGGCCATCGAACCCGACACGCCGCTGGGGGCGATCCGTGGCATCGGCGCCAAGACCGCCACCCAGCTCGCCGCCATGGGGTTGCTGCTGGCCCGTGATCTGGTGCGCCACTACCCCCGCGACTACGTCGATTACGCGAACCTGGCGCGGATCGGTGCCCTGCGCGCCGGCGAGACGGCCACCGTGGTCGCCACGGTGAAGCGCTGCCATGCCTTTGCCAGCCCGCGCAATCCCAACCTCTCGATCCTGGAGCTGCAGCTGCAGGACATCACGGGCCGGCTGCGGGTGAGCCGGTTTCTGATCGGCAAGCGCTTCAGCACGCCGGGTTGGCTGAAGGGCCAGCAACGCCAGTTCCCGCCCGGCTGCACGGTGGTGGCCAGCGGCCTGGTCAAGGACTCGCCCTACGGCCCCTGCTTCCAGGATCCGCTGATGGAGGTGCTGGAGCGCCCGGATGCGCCGCTGCGCTCCGATCGCATCGGCCGGCTGCTGCCGGTCTACGCGCTCACCGAAGGCCTGAACGCCGAGCGCTTGCGGCAGGCCCTGCGCGTCGTGCTGGAGGCGGCGGTGCGTTGGCCCGATCCCCTGCCGGCCGGTCTGCGCCAGCGGGAAGCACTGATGGGCCGTGGGGAGGCGCTGCAGGGGTTGCACGATCCCCGCGACCGGGATCATCTGCAGGCCAGCCGTCACCGGCTGGTGTTCGATGAGTTTCTGCTGCTGCAGTTGCGGCTGCTGCAGCGACGCCTGCAGCAGAGCCGCCGGCCCTCCACGCCGCTCTCGGTGAACACGGGCGCCGGCAGCCTGGTGGGCGGCTTCCTGGCGCTGCTGCCCTTTCCCCTCACCGCCGCCCAGCAGCGGGTGCTGGCGGAGATCCGCGCCGACATGGCCCGGGGCCAGCCGATGGCACGTCTGGTGCAGGGGGATGTGGGCAGCGGCAAGACCGTGGTGGCCATTGCCGCCCTGCTCACGGCGATCGAAGCCGGTTGCCAGGGGGCCTTGATGGCTCCCACCGAAGTGCTGGCCGAGCAGCATGCCCGCAAACTCGGCGACTGGCTGCCCCAGCTGCATGTGCGCGCGGCGCTGCTGACCGGCTCCACTCCGCAGCGGCGGCGCCGTGAGCTGCTGCAGGACCTGGCGAACGGCCAGCTGCAGCTGCTGGTGGGCACCCACGCCCTGCTGGAGGATCCGGTGCAGTTCGCCCGGCTCGGTCTGGTGGTGGTCGATGAGCAGCACCGCTTCGGGGTGCGGCAGCGCGACAGGCTGTTGGGGAAGGATGTCCAGCCCCACCTGCTCACCATGACCGCCACCCCGATCCCCCGCACCCTGGCGCTTTCGGTGCACGGAGATCTTGAGGTGAGCCAGATCGATGCGTTGCCTCCCGGCCGCACCCCCATCCGCACGCGGCTGCTGCGCAGCGGGGAGCGCCAGGAGGCCTACAGGCTGATCGCCGAGCAGGTGGCACTGGGGCAGCGGGCCTATGTGGTGCTGCCGCTGGTGGAGGAATCCGAGAAGCTCGACCTGCGCTCGGCGGTGGAGGTGCACCGCCAGCTGAGCGAGGAGGTGTTCCCGCAGCTGCGGGTGGGGCTGCTGCACGGCCGCATGGCCAGCAGTGAGAAGCAGGAGGCGATCACTGCCTTCGCCAGCGGCGCCTGCGATGTGCTGGTGGCCACCACGGTGGTGGAGGTGGGTGTCGACGTGCCGGACGCGAGCGTGATGGTGATCGAGCACGCCGAGCGCTTCGGCCTGGCCCAGCTGCATCAGCTGCGGGGGCGGGTGGGCCGCGGTGCCGCCGCCTCCCACTGCCTGCTGATCAATGACAGCCGCAACGCCGAAGCCCGTCAGCGGCTGGAGGTGCTGGTGCGCAGCAGCGACGGCTTCGAGATCGCCGAAATGGACCTGCAACTGCGGGGCCCCGGGCAGGTGCTCGGCACGCGCCAATCGGGGCTGCCCGATCTGGCCCTGGCCAGCCTCACGGAGGATGGCGCCGTGCTGGAACAGGCACGGGCCGTGGCGCAGGGGCTGCTGGCGGCGGATCCGGAGCTGCAGCGGCACCCGGGCCTGGCCCTGGCCCTGGCCGAACAGCGCCAGCGGCACGCGGAAGCGGCTCGCTTGAATTGAGCCTGTCCCCTGGTCTGCCGCCGTGCCGCGTCCCTGGAGCTCGGTCCCGATCGAAGACAACGGCGAACCGCTGATCCCACTCCCCCCCGAGCTGCTCCGGCTCGAGCCTCACCCTTATGCGGCTCTCGGGGCCCCCTATGGCCAGGCCGGCTGCCCCTTCCGCCTGCGCCAGGGGGTGGTGGAGCGTCTGCTGCAGGCTCAGGACGCCCTGCAGCAGCAGCAGAATGGCTGGCGGCTGGCCGTGTTTGATGCCTGGCGGCCGCTGGCGGTGCAGGCCTTCATGGTGGAGCACGCACTGCGGGAGGAATGCCGAGCCCGTGGGGTGGATCCCGAGCGGCCGGGGCCGGAGCGCGAGGCCGTGGCCGCAGAGGTGGGCCGCTTCTGGGCCCCGCCCAGTGCCGATCCAGCCACACCGCCGCCGCACAGCACAGGGGCAGCCGTGGATCTCACCCTGGCCGGGCCGGCAGGCGCGCTGCTGGGAATGGGCGGGGACATCGATGCGATCGGCGCGGTCTCAGAGCCTGGGCACTACGCCGACGCTGCCGCAGAGGATCCCACCGGCCCAGCGGCGAGCTGGCACCAGCGACGGCTGCTGCTGCAGGCGGTGATGGCGGCAGCTGGGTTCAGTCAGCACCCCAACGAGTGGTGGCACTTCAGCCATGGTGATCAGCTGTGGGCCTGGCGCAGCGGCGCTGCGCAGGCCTGCTACGGGCGCTGGACAGGCGCTGGGTCTGGAGAGGGCACGGTGGCGGTGGGCAGCGGCATCAGCTGAAACTCGCGCCAGATCTGCTCCGCCTCCGGCCGGCTGAGATGGCCGAGAGCGGCGCAGCGTTTCAAGGTGGCCTCGCCCATCTCCAGTTGCACCTCCCGCAGGCGGGCCAGCACCTTCGGAGGTTGGCTGGCGAACTGGTTGAGCTGGCGCCGGTAGGCGGCCAGCAGGTTGTCGCTCTTGCAGGTGAGGGGATCCGGCTCGAACGTCTGCACCGGGACGGCAGGTGTGCGTCGGTCCTGGCTGAGGGCTGCGGGCCCGGCCATGGACAGGGCGGCGAGCACAAGAGCGAGCCGCAGCGGTCGGATCAACATCCGACCAGGGCCTCACGCACGGCCACATCACCCAGCTGGGCCACGTGCTCACCGAAGCTGCGCCTCCCACCGGCCGCCTTCCAGCCCCGCAGCAGGGGTTCAAGGGTGCTCTCCAGTTCCGCCAAGGGCATCCGCTCCAGGTAGGGACTGGCCAGACGGGTGAGGTTGGGGGTGCCCCCCAGCCAGAGCTGGTACTGCTCCACGCCGCTGCCCACTAGACCGATCTCCGCCATGTAGGGGCGGGCGCAACCATTGGGACAGCCGGTCATGCGCACGAGCACGGGTTTCTCGATCTCCAGGCGCCGCAGCAGGGCATCGAGGCGATCGAGCACCTCAGGAAGGATGCGTTCCGATTCGGTGATGGCCAGACCACAGGTGGGCAGGGCCGGGCAGGCGATCGCATGGCGGGCCAGCAGATCGGGAGCTTCGGGGGCCTGGAAGCCGAGCTCCGCCAGGGCGGAGCGCACCGAACTGCGCTGGGGGGTGCCGATGTTGCAGAGCAGCAGGTCCTGGTTGGGAGTGAGCCGCACCTCCAGCTGGTAGGTCTCCACCAGCTTTCGCAGCCCCTGCTTGCGCTCGCCTTCGAGGCGGCCACAGAGCAGGGGCAGGCCCACGAACCAGAGATTGGCGCTCTGGCGATGCCAGCCCAGGTAGTCGGCGAGGCGGGGGGTGGGCTCGTTCTGCAGGCCGCGGATCGGATGGGGGAAATAGCGCTTGAGCTCCTGCTTGAACCAGGCGATGCCCCGGTCGTGGATCAGGTACTTCATGCGGGCGTGGCGCCGCACCTGGCGGTCGCCGTGGTCGCGCTGCAGGGCAGCGATCGCCTGGACGAGATCGAGCACATGCTCGGCAGCCACGTAGCCGAGCGGATCGGCAGTGCGCGCAAAGGTTTCGTCCTTGTTATGGGTGCGGCCCATGCCCCCACCCACGTAGGCGTTGCAGCCCCTGAGGCGCCCACTCGGATCGGTGAACACCACCAGGCCGATGTCCTGGGTGAGCAGATCCACGGAGTTGTCGCCCGGCACCGTGACGGCCACCTTGAACTTGCGCGGCAGGTAGGTGCCGCCGTAAAGGGGCTCGGAGGCATCACCGCTGAACAGGGCTCCTTCGCGCTGGCGCTCGCGTGCCTCACGCACCGGCTTGTCGGGCTTGAAGCGGTAGCTGTGATCCCCTTCCACCCAGAGGTCGAGATAGGAGCCCTCGGCGGCCTCCGGCGACAGCAGATCGGCGATCTGATCCGCCAACCGACGCGCGGCGGGGTAGCCCCCCTTCTCGAAGGGGGCAGCGGGGGCCATCACGTTGCGGTTGATGTCACCGCAGGCCGCCAGCGTGGAACCCAGCGCGCGCACAATCGTGCCGATCACCTCGCGCAGATCGGCCTTGGCGATGCCGTGCATCTGGAAGGCCTGGCGGGTGGTCACCCGCAGCGTGCCGTTGCCGAGGTTGTTGGACAGGTCGTCCATGGCCAGATAGAGCGGCACCGGGATGCGCCCGGCGGGGCTGCGTAGCCGCAGCATCATTTGCCAGTCCTTTTCACGGCCCTTCTGGCGGTTGTCGCGGTTGTCCTGCTGATAACTGCCGTGAAACTTGAGGATCTGGACGGCGCCGTCCGTGAAGAACGGCTTGTCGTTCTCCAGTTCGGTGGCCAGCGGCTCCTTGAGATGGCCGCTGGCCGCCTTGAGCAGCTCGAACTTGGTGGGTGGCAGGTCGTTGGCAGTCGCTGGTTGCCCAGCCGTTGATTGCCCAGTGGCAGCCAACGGTTGCCCTGCTGCAGGCTTGGTGGATCCACCCTCTGAAGGGCCGCCCTCAGCCTCCCGTTCCCCCACGGACTTGCGAACACGGTTGGGGGTCACGGTCACGTTGGTGCTACCAGGTTGTTTGAAGGTAGCGAAGCAGCCGCGTCGTCACTGGCGTTCAATACAGTCGGTGGCTGTTGAGACACTTGCGTGGCCACGTTCCTGCTGGAGATCGGCACCGAGGAACTGCCGGCGGATTTCGCCCGGATGGCCCTCCCTCAATTGGAGCAGCAGGTGCGCCAGGCACTGAGCGCGCACAAGCTGCCGCTGGAGTCGCTGTGGTGCAGCAGCACGCCCCGCCGCCTCGCCGTGTGCGTGAGTGGCCTGCCGGAGCGCCAGGCCGATCAGGAAGAGGAGCGCAAGGGCCCACCGGCGGAGCAGGCCTTCGTGAACGGGGAGCCGGCTCCCGCCGCCATCGGCTTCGCCCGGCGCTGCGGCGTGGCCGCCAGCGAACTTGAAGTCCGCCAGACCCCGAAAGGGCCGTTCGTCTTCGCCCGCCTGCGGCAGCAGGGGCAGCCCACCTTCGAGCTGCTGAGCGGCCTGATTCCCGGCTGGATCGATGCCCTGCAGGGAAGGCGCTTCATGCGCTGGGGCCAGGGAGACAGTCGCTTCAGCCGGCCGGTGCGCTGGCTGGTGGCCCTGCTTGATGAGCGGGTGATTCCCGTGCAGTTGCCGGCTACCGATCCCTGCATCCGGAGCGGCCGCCTCAGCCGCGGCCACCGACTCGTGCAGTCGGAGGTGTCGATCACGGCGGCGTGCACCTACAGGCAGGAGCTGGCCGCCGCCGGGGTACAGGTCGACCGCCAGCTGCGCGCCCAGTGGATCCGTCAGCAGCTGGAGGCGGCAGCCACCGCCGCCGGCGCCCGGCCCGATCTGCCGGAGGCGCTCTTCGAGGAGCTGGTCGATCTGGTGGAGAGCCCCTCGCTGATTGAAGGCAGCATCGATGCGCACTTCCTTGCCCTGCCCCCCGAGGTGCTGAGCACGGTGATGCGTTCCCACCAGCGCTATGTGCCACTGGAGCCTGTGGGCGCCCAGGCGGATGTTCTGGCGCTCTCGGCCCGGTCCTTACTGCTGCCCAGGTTTCTCTGCATCGGCAACGGCCTGGAGGCGGCGGCCTCAACAGTGCGCCGGGGGAACGAACGGGTGCTGCGGGCGCGGCTGGCCGATGCCGCCTTCTTCCTGGACGCAGACCGCCGGGTGAGCAGTCACAGCCGCCTCAGTCAGTTGGAGCGGGTCACGTTTGCTGAAGGCCTGGGCAGCCTGAAACAGCGCGCCGAACGAATCTGCTGGCTCACCAACACCCTGTTGGAGGCACTGGCGTTAGCGGACGACGACGCCGAAACCGCCCGCTGCGCCGCCGAACTCTGCAAGCACGATCTGGTCAGCCAGATGGTGGGCGAATTCCCGGAACTGCAGGGGGTGATCGGGGCGAAGTACGTGCTGGAGGAAGGCGAATCGCGCGGCGTGGCCCTGGCTGTGCTGGAGCACTACCTGCCGCGTGGTGCCGGCGATCGCCTGCCCAGCTCCGCTGCCGGAGCGGTGGTGGCGATGGCGGAGCGCCTGGAGCTGCTGCTCAGCATCTACGCCAAAGGGGAGCGGCCGAGCGGGTCTTCCGATCCCTACGGGCTGCGGCGGGCCGCCAACGGGCTGCTGCAGGTGCTCCACGCCCAGGGTTGGCGCCTTGATCTGAACGCGCTGCTGCAGGGCGCCACGGCGCACTGGCAGGCGCTGCTGCCAGGCCTTGGGGTGGATTCCGTCGCCCTGTCACTGGAGCTGCAGGAGTTTCTGCGCCAGCGGCTGGTGGCCCAGCTGGAGGAGGAAGGCTTCGATGCTGACCTGGTAAGGGCGGTGGCGGGTGCCACGGTCCAAGGGGAACGCCTGCTGCGCCAACCCATCGACGCCTGGGAGCGGACCCAGGTGTTGGCGGACCTTCGGGCGAGCGGCGCCCTCAAGGAGGTTCAGGCCGTGGTGCAGCGTGCGGCGCGGCTGGCGCAGCACAGCGAGCTCAGCGGCCAGGTGCTACGGGCTGATGGCGTGGTGGAGCCAGCCCGCTTCACTGCCAGCAGCGAAGCGCAACTGCTGGCAGTGGTGCAGGACATTGAGCCGCTGGCCTGCGGAGAGGCAGGCAGCATCGACTACAGCGGTCTCGCCGCAGCCCTCGGCCAGGGTGCGGGAGCGCTGGCGGCCTTCTTCGATGGCGAAACGAGCGTGATGGTGATGTGCGACGACATGGCCGTGCGCACCAACCGGCTGAATCTGCTGGCGGTCCTCACCAATCAGTCAGAGGTGCTCGCCGATTTCAGTGCCCTTGATGGGTGATCGGCGCTGCCTGTCAACGACAAAAGACCGCCAAGACTCCCCCTGGATTTGGGCAGAGCCCCAGTGAGGCGCTGAGGAGTCAGTTCAGTGACCCATCAGGGCAGGTTCCCGTTCCTCGGCTTCGGTCACGACGGACCCTGCCGCTGACGGGGTGGGGGCGATGTCGGCGGCCAGCCCCTCAGCCTGACGGGGCTGCAGGGAACCGGTGGCGGCGAAGAGCTCCATCTCTGCCTGGGTGCGGACAGCGCTCTTCACCGGCTGGTAGCCGGCGGGGGCCAGCGCCTGGCCGCGAAGCACGGAGCCGAGGGTGAGCAGGGTGAGCTTGATCTGCTGCCACGGGTTCATCATCACCACCCGCTTGTAGAGGTAGCTGTCGAAGGTGAGACGCTGCACATCTTTGTCATCGCACATTTCAACGAAGGCCTCGCGGGCAGCGTCGTTGCGATAGAAGATGTTTTGCAGAAGCTCAAGAACTTTGTAGGTGGCACCGTATTTGCGGTCCCACTTCTTGATGTAGACCTTGAGATCTTTTTCGGTGGGAATCGTTGCTCCAGAGCTGCTGGCTGCCACGATCTGTTCGGCGCACATGCGGCCACTCTTGGCGGCGAAATAGATTCCTTCACCGGAACTCTTGGTCACGTAGCCGGCGGCATCGCCCACCAAGGCCATGCGACCCACCACCCGACGCGGGCGGGGATGCTCAGGGATCGGGTGAGCTTCCACCTTGATCACCTCACCATTGAGCAGGCGGGCGGAGGCCCGTTCCCGAATGCCCTTCTGGAGCCCCTTGATCAAGGCCTGGTTGACCTGCATGGTGCCGGTTCCAACGGCCACGTGGTCGAACTTGGGGAAGACCCAGGCGTAGAAGTCCGGGGACACATCGGTGCCCACATACATTTCTGCGAGGTCTTCGTAGTAGGACATCTCCTCCTTGGGAAGACGGATGCGCTCCTGAAAGGCAATGGCAACGTTGTAGTCGCCGGCATCCATCGCCTTGGCAACGCGGCTGTTGGCCCCATCGGCGCCGACGATCAGATCCACTTCGAGAGTCTTGATCTCACCGGTAGGGCCACCGGAGGAATAATCGGCATACTTGAGGGTATAAGGGCCCTGGCGGTTCTTGCCGGTGTCGATGCTCTGAACCAGCCCGTTGACGAGGTGGGTGCCAAGCTCGGCGGCCCGATTGCGCAGGAAGCCATCAAGCACTTCGCGGCGGCACATGCCGATGTATTCATCGGCGTTGTCCAGATGGATATCCACCTCACGATTGGAGGGCGAGATCATCTTCATGTTGCGCACCTTGCGGTCGATGATCGACTCCGGCAGGTCGAATTCATCAACCATGCAGAGCGGAATCGCACCACCGCAGGGCTTGGCATTATCAAGCTTTCGCTCAAACAACCAGGTTTCGATGCCCGCCTTGGCGAGGACCTCCGCAGCACAGGAACCGCTTGGGCCGCCACCCACCACTGCGACTCGCAACATCTTGAAACCTGCTCCGCTGGAACGATCCTGGGCTGGAAGCTAACACTCCTGTTCCGGCTTTTGAGGCGCCGAAGGGCCTGGCCCCTACGATTGTTTCAAGCTTGTAGCCCCGTCCTTTGCCCCCGCGAATGTCCGCGCGTCATCAGGGCGACGACATCCCGGTGGCTCAGCGCTCTCTGCGCCCCGGACCACCCCGGGGACGATCGCTGCGCGCGGTGCTCGGCACCGTGATGGTGCTGGTGGTGGGCGGTGGCGCGCTGGGTTTTCGCTTCCGCGAGCCGCTGGTCCAGTTGCTCACCCCTCCCCCCGTCCCCGGGATCGATGCACGGCTGGGCAGCGATGGGCGGCTGCTGGGCCACTTCCCCTATGCGGAAGCGCCGACGGACCAGCTCACCAACGTGGCGCCGGGCCTGATGCTGCATACAGAGGCTGCCGTCGAGCTGCTCGCCATGCAGCGGGAAGCGGCCGCCGATGGGGTGGATCTGCGCTTGCTGAGCGGTTTCCGCTCAGTGGATCTGCAGCAGCAGATTTTCTTTGGTGTCAAATCGGAGCGCAACCAGAGCGCCGAGGAGCGCGCCCAGGTGAGCGCCCCACCGGGTTTTTCCGAGCACAGCACCGGCTACGCCGTCGATCTCGGCGATGGCGGCCGGCCCGCCGCCAACCTGAGTGTCGACTTCGAGCGCACTCCCGCCTTCCGCTGGCTGCAGGAGAATGCCAACCGCTACCACTTCAAACTCTCGTTTCCGCGCGGCAATGCCCAGGGCGTGACCTACGAGCCATGGCACTGGCGCTTCGAGGGATCAGCGGAGGCGCTGCGGATGTTCGAACCGGCCCGACAGCTGCAGGGATCTGAGCGGAGCGGGCTGGGATAGGGTGAAGGTTCATTGCAACCGGTAGTGGTTGCGTCAGAAAGGATTGAAGGAGAGATCACGCATGAGCGCCGCTTCCCAGAGCGCACCGATTCGCAATATCGCGATCATCGCCCACGTTGACCACGGCAAGACCACGCTCGTGGATGCCCTGCTTCAGCAGTCGGGGATCTTCCGGGACGGCGAGGCTGTGCCCACCTGCGTGATGGACTCGAACGACCTGGAGCGCGAGCGCGGCATCACGATCCTCTCCAAGAACACCGCGGTTGATTACGCCGGCGTACGCATCAACATCGTCGATACACCCGGACACGCCGATTTCGGCGGCGAGGTGGAGCGGGTGCTCGGCATGGTGGATGGTGCCCTGCTGATCGTGGACGCCAACGAGGGGCCCATGCCCCAGACCCGCTTCGTGCTCAAGAAGGCGCTCGAGCAGGGCCTGCGTCCGATCGTGTTCGTCAACAAGATTGACCGCGCCCGCGTCGACCCGGAACAGGCGGTCGACAAGGTGCTGGATCTGTTCCTGGAGCTCGGCGCCGACGACGACCAGTGCGACTTCACCTACCTGTTCGGCAGCGGCATGGGGGGCTACGCCAAGCCCGACATGGCCACCGAGAGCGAAACGATGAAGCCGCTCTTCGACGCCATCCTGCGCCATGTGCCGCCGCCGGTCGGAGACCCTGAAAAGCCCCTGCAGATGCAGGTCACCACGCTCGACTACTCCGACTTCCTGGGTCGGATCATGATCGGCCGCATCCACAACGGCACCATCAAGGCCGGCCAGAGCGCCGCACTGATCCGCGACGACGGCAGCATCAAGCGCGGCCGGATCAGCAAGCTGCTCGGCTTCCAGGGCCTGCAGCGGGTGGAGATTGAGCAGGCCAGCGCCGGCGATCTGGTGGCCGTGGCGGGCTTCGATGAAGTGAACATCGGCGAAACGATCGCCTGCCCCGATCACCCCGAAGCGCTGCCCTTGATCCGGGTGGATGAACCCACCCTCCAGATGACCTTCGTGGTCAACGATTCCCCCTTTGCCGGCAAGGAAGGCAAGTTCGTCACCAGCCGTCAGCTGCGTGACCGCCTTCAGAAGGAGCTGCTCACCAACGTGGCGCTGCGGGTGGAGGACACCGACTCCCCTGATCGCTTCTCCGTGAGCGGCCGTGGTGAGCTGCACCTGGGCATCCTGATCGAAACCATGCGCCGCGAAGGCTATGAGTTCCAGGTGTCCCAGCCGCAGGTGATTTTCCGCACGATCGACGGCACACCATGCGAGCCGGTGGAAACCCTGGTGATGGACGTTCCCGAAGATGCGGTGGGCTCCTGCATCGAGAAGCTCGGCACCCGCAAGGGCGAGATGCAGAACATGGAAACCGGCAACGACGGCCGCACCCAGCTGGAATTCGTGGTGCCGGCCCGCGGCCTGATCGGTTTCCGTGGTGAGTTCGTGCGCGCCACCCGCGGCGAAGGAATCATGAGCCACTCCTTCTTCGAATACCGCCCCATGCAGGGGGATTTCGATGCCCGCCGGAACGGCGTACTGGTGGCTTTCGAAGAAGGCACCGCCACCTTCTACGCGCTCAAGGGCGCGGAGGATCGGGGCCAGTTCTTCATCACGCCTGGCACCAAGGTCTACAAGGGCATGATCGTGGGCGAACACAACCGGCCGCCCGATCTTGAGCTGAACGTCTGCAAGGCCAAGCAGGTCACCAACATCCGCTCGGCAGGCGCTGAAGTGCTCGACACGCTTCAATCCCCGATCCAGATGACGCTTGAGCGCGCGCTTGAGTACATCGGGCCGGACGAAATGCTGGAAGTGACCCCGGAATCGATCCGGCTGCGCAAGCTGCCGGTGAAGAAGGCCGCCAAGCGATGAGCCAGGGGATGGCGTCCCGCCACCCCGGCCCAGTGCCCCCCGCCGACGACCTGACCGCAGACCCCCGTCTGCAGATGGCCGCAGGGCTGTTCAACGCGGGTGAGTGGTACGCCTGCCACGACGTGTTCGAGGAGATCTGGCACGAAACCCAGGGGCCCGACCGAGCCGCGCTTCAGGGATTTCTGCAGATCGCTGTGGCCCACCTGCATCTGCAGCGCGGCAACCAGCGTGGAGCCACGCTGCTGCTGGGTGAAGGGCTGGGCCGGCTGGCACCGTTTCCGGCCGACGCCCTCGGCTTCAACCTCACCCTGCTGCGCGCCCGGGTGGCTGACCGGCTGAACTGTCTGCAACAGGGGAATGACCCAGGGGCCCTCCCCCTGCCAGTGTTGACGCCAGCTGCCTGACCCGCAGACCCCCTGCCGCGAAGCTCGCTCCCTGAGCCGGATGCGGGACTCCCACGCCCGCCCCCTTCCTGCCCCTGCCGGAACCATGCCTGAGATGCACCGACGCCGTCGCCCCCCCCTCGCTACCGCAGGGGCGGCACTAATGCTCGCGCTCTGGAGCCTCCATTCCCCCCTGGCGCGGGCGCTGCCGCTGGGGTCGCAGGTGCCCGAAGCGCCCCAGTTGCCGCGGCCGGCGGGCGCCGCACCGGGGGCCCCGATGCCCACCTCGACGTCAGCCCCTGAAGGAACGGTGCTCACGCCGCAGGCACCGATCACGCCCACCGGCCTGGTGACGATCGAATCGGACACGCAGCGCGCTGACAACAGCACCGGCATCGTGACCGCCACCGGCAACGTGAGGATTCTTTACCCCGATCGGCGCCTGGCCGCCACCGCCCGCCAGGCCCAGTACTTCACCCGGGAGGGGCGCATCGTGCTCACCGGCGATGTGGACGTGGTGCAGGAAGGCGGCAACCTGCTGCGCGCCGAACGGGTGGTCTACCTGGTGGACACCGAACGGGTGCTGGCCCAACCCACCGATGGCAAGCAGGTGTTCAGCCAGCTAAGGATCCAGCAGAACGCTCAGCCTGCTGGGCCAGCAGTGCCATGAGCCTTGTGTTGGAAGGGGTGGCCCTGAGCATCGGAGGCCGCCCTCTGGTCAAGGGGGTGACCCTCGCCCTGGAGCCCGGCGAAGTGGTCGGCCTGCTGGGCCCCAACGGCGCCGGCAAGACCACCACCTTCAACCTCGTCACCGGCTTGCTCAAACCGGATCGGGGCCGGGTCGTGCTCGATGGGAAGCGGGTGGAGCGGCTGGCCATGCCGGAGCGAGCCCGTCTGGGCATCGGCTACCTGCCCCAGGAGCCGAGCGTTTTCCGGCAGCTGAGCGTGCGCCAGAACCTGCAGCTCGCCCTGCAACAGAGCGGCGCTCCGGTAGCGGGGCGGCGGGAGCGCGTCGAGCAGTTGGTAGAGGAGTTCCACCTGACCAACTTTCAGCACCGCCGTGGCTTCCAGCTGTCTGGAGGAGAGCGGCGCCGCTGCGAAGTGGCGCGCGCCCTGGCGGTGGGCGAAGCGGGCCCGCGCTACCTGCTGCTGGATGAACCCTTCGCCGGCGTCGATCCGCTCGCCGTTGCCGACCTCCAGACCCTGATCGGCACCCTGCGGGATCGCAACATGGGTCTGCTGATCACCGATCACAACGTCCGGGAGACCCTCTCCATCACCGACCGCGCCTACATCCTCACGGAAGGCAGCCTGCTGGCCTCCGGGCCTTCGGCTGAGGTGGCCAGCAACCCGCTTGTGCGCCAGCACTACCTGGGGGAGGGCTTCCAGCTGTGACACTTGCTCATGAACCCGTGATGGCGCCCAAGCGGCTGCTGCGCCCCGTACTGCTGCTCTGGGAGCGCCTGCCGCTGATGGACCGTTGGCTGAGCGGTGAACTGCTCGGCCCGCTGCTGTTCGGCGTGGCGGCCTTCACCACGGTGTCCCTGTCGGTGGGGGTGGTGTTCGAGCTGGTGCGCCGGGTGGCGGAATCAGGCTTGCCGGTGACGGCGGCGATGCAGGTGCTGGGCCTGCGCCTGCCGGGATTCCTGGTGCTGTCGTTTCCGATGGCCACCTTGATGGCCACACTGCTGGCCTACAGCAGGCTGTCGGGCAACAGTGAGCTCACGGCTCTGCGCAGCATCGGCGTGAGCACCAGCCGCATGGTGATGCCGGCCCTGGGCGTGGCACTGCTGATGAGCCTGCTCACCTTCACGTTCAACGACCTGATCGTGCCCGCTGCCAACCTCCAGGCGGCCGACACACTCAACGAGGCCCTGGGCAGGTCGGTGGCCACGGAGAAGGGCAGCAACATCATTTACTCACGCTTCAGCCTGCGGCCCGCCAAGGATGATTCCGGCGCCGACCGCTACCTCTCTCAGCTCTTCTATGCGCGCAGATTCGAGAAAGGGGAGATGCAGGATGTGACGGTGCTCGATTTCACCCGCGAGAACGGCACCCAGATCCTGCAGGCCAAGCAGGGAATCTGGAATGCGGAGCAGGGCATGTGGGAATTCAGGGACGGCCAGGTGGTGCTGGTGGGAGGGGCGGAGGGCTCCACCACATCCGCCAGGTTCGACCGCTACCTCTATCCGCTCGATCAGGGGCCGCTGAAACTGGCTGCCCTGCCCAAGGATGCCGCCAGCATGTCCGTGGCCGAAGCCCTGCGCGCCGAGCAGTTGCTCAGAGAGGCCGGCGACCAGAAGGAGGCCCGCCGGATGCGGGTGCGCATTCAGGAGAAATTCGCCTTCCCCACCATCTGCCTGGTGTTCGGGCTGATCGGCAGCAGCCTGGGCGTGCGCCCGGATGCCCGCACCAGCCGCAGCCAGGGGTTCGGCATCAGCGTCCTGCTGATTTTCTCCTACTACCTGATGTCCTTCATCTTCAGTTCGCTGGGGGTGAAGGGCACCCTGGCCCCCTTCCTGGCAGCCTGGATGCCCGTGTTCATCGGTCTGGCGGGTGGCCTTGTGCTGCTCCGACAGGCCAGCCGCTGATCTCCCTGCCCGCCAGGCAGACTGACCCAACCGCTTCTGGGAATCGTGCTTTCTGTGACCGATCCGGTTCTGACCCTCGCCCTGATCGCCTTCGGCCTGCTGCTGGTCGCTCTGCCGCTGGCCTTCTGGAGTTTGAGCGGCGGCCGTTCGAGCACGGTGGTGCGCCTGCTGGTGGCCGGCGCCAACGTGAGCCTCACCGCCCAACTCACACTGCGCTGGTGGGAATCGGGACACTTCCCGATCAGCAATCTCTACGAATCGCTCTGCTTCCTGGCCTGGGCCTGCACGCTCACCCAGCTGCTGGTGGAGCGCTCCTGGGCTTCCCCGCTGGTGGCGGCGGCAGCGACACCAATGGGTCTTGGCTGTGTGGCCTTTGCCAGCTTCGCCCTGCCCGACCGCCTGCAGGCGGCCTCCCCACTGGTGCCGGCCCTCCGCTCCAGCTGGTTGGTGATGCATGTGAGCGTGATCATGGTGAGCTACGCCGCCTTGCTGGTGGGTTCACTCCTATCGGTGGCCGTGCTGTTCACCGAGCGGGGCCGCCAGCTGGAGCTGCGCAGCAGTTCGATCGGCAGCGGCGGCTTCCGCCGCGCCCAGCTGGCCGCGGTGCCGGGGGGCGGCGAGGCCAGCAGCGGCCAGGGCCTGGAGCTGAGCAGCGTGGCCATCGGCGTGAGCGAACAGCTCGACAGCCTCAGCTACCGCACGATCACGGTGGGCTTCCTGCTGCTCTCGGTCGGTCTGGTGAGCGGCGCCGTGTGGGCCAATGAGGCCTGGGGCAGCTGGTGGAGCTGGGACCCGAAGGAAACCTGGGCCCTGATCTGCTGGCTCGTCTATGCCGCCTATCTGCACACCCGGCTAAGCCGCGGCTGGCAGGGCAGGCGACCGGCCCTGGTGGCCTCTGCCGGGCTGGTGGTGATCGTCGTCTGCTACATCGGCGTGAACCTGCTGGGCATCGGCCTGCACAGCTACGGCTGGTTCCTCGGTGACTGAGTCTCAGCCTTTTCGGCGGCCAAGAACGCTCCCCCCAGCGCTCCTGCTGCCCCTGGTGCTGCTCGGCGGGTTGGTGGTTCGGCTGGCACTGGCCATGGTGCTGCCGCCCGGCTACGACGAGGCCTATTACCTCTTCTACGGCCGCCATCCGGCCCTGAGCTACTTCGACCATCCCGCCGCGGTGGGGCTATGGGCCTGGGTGGGAACCCGGCTCGGCGGTTCAATTCTGGCTCTGCGGCTGCCTTCCCTGCTGAGCTACACCCTTGCACTCGCCCTGCTAATCGGCGCGACCGAGCGCTGGTTCGGCCGGCGCGCGGCCCTGCTCAGCGCCGTGCTGGGCAGCGTCGCTCCGGTCCTGTTCCTCTGCGGCGGCCTGCTGTTGCTGCCGGACAGCCCCCTGGTGCTGGCCCTCGCGGCCCTGCTCTGGTGGCTGTCACGACACCCCCGGGTGGTGCCCGTTTCACCCCGGGAGGCGATCGTCCTCGGTGTTCTGCTGGGGTTGGTCACCCTTGGCAAGTACCAAGGCCTGCTGTTGTTGCTCTCCCTGCTGGCCTGGTGCCTGGCCAACGGGGAACGCCGGCGCCACTTCCGCAGCTTCTGGCCCGGCCTGGCCCTGCTGGTCTGGCTGCTGGTGTCGACGCCGCTTTGGCTCTGGAACCTCAACAACGGCTGGGTCACCTTCCTGTTCCAGGGTGGCCGGATCGGCGCAGGGGGGGGCTATGACCTGGCGGCCCCGCCCCTGTTTCTCCTCTCCCAACTGGTGCTGCTCTTCCCCACGATCGGGGTGGTGCTGCTGGTGGCGTTGCGGCCCCGATCCCGCCGTGATGGCGCCGCCGTTTACCGGCAGCTTCTGCGCTGGCTGGTGGTGCCGCAACTGGTGGTCTTCCTTTTGCTTGCTGGTCGCATGCAGGTGCTCTCCAGCTGGTTGGTGCCGGCCTGGTGGCTGCTGCTGCCGCTGGCAGGAGACTGGCTGGCCGGGCCCCACGATCGGCGGTGGCGGGGCTGGATCGTGGCGGGAGCCTGGGGCACGGCCCTGATCTTGCCAGCGCTGCTGCTCACCCTGGCCCTACAGGTGCGCTGGGGGGTGCTCGACGCCTGGTTGCCCCCGGGGCTCGACCCCTCGACCCAGTTGATGCCTGCAGACAGCCTGCGGAGGGACCTCCGCCGCAACCCCGTCGTCTGGAAGGCCCTGCAAGAAGCCAGCCTGATCGCCGGCAACCGCTACGACCTGCCGGGCTTTCTGGCTCTGGCGCTGGGATCGCAGCTGAATGCCGACTACACCACCTTCAACAACGATTCCAGGGGATTCGCCTGGTGGCAACCGCCCACTGGCTACCGGGGTGCCAGTGGGGTGCTGTTCGGCATCGTGGATCCCGGCAATCCCCTGGTGCGAGAAGCTTGGCTGCCTCAGCTGGGGAAGGTGGAGCCCCTGGGGACCGTTGAGATTCACCGCGCTGGCCGCCCGGCTTTGCAGTTGGAATTCAGCCGTTTTGGCCCCTTGCCCAGCCCCTGGCCCCGTCGTTACGGTCCCAATTCGGCACCGGAGAGGCTCCCGTAACGGCTTCCATACCGGCCCTCAATAAACGTCAGACCAGCACGGTCTCGGTCCGGCGGCTATGGCGAATAGCGGCGATCGCTTCGCAGTAATCAGGCGCGTTGAACACGGCCGAACCGGCCACGATCGCGTTGGCACCGGCTTCCACCACCTGCCAGGTGTTGTTGGCCTTGAGACCGCCATCCACTTCGATCCAGGGATCGAGGCCCCGTTCGTCGCACATACGTCGCAGGCGGCGTACCTTTTCCACGGCTGAGGGGATGAAGCTCTGGCCGCCGAAGCCGGGGTTCACGCTCATGATCAGCACCAGGTCACAGAGCTCGAGGCAGTACTCGAGGGTTTCCAGCGGTGTGCCGGGGTTGAGCACCGCACCGGCCTTCTTGCCCAGATCCTTGATCTGGCCGAGGTTGCGGTGGAGGTGAGGGCAGGCTTCCACCTGTACATAGATGTGATCGGCGCCCGCCTTGGCGAAATCGCCCACATAACGCTCGGGCTCCACGATCATCAGGTGCACATCGAGCGGTTTCTGCGTGACGGGGCGCAGGGCTTCGACGATCAGTGGGCCGATGGTGATGTTGGGGACGAAGCGTCCGTCCATCACATCCACATGGATCCAATCGGCCCCCGCCTCGTCAACGGCCCGCACTTCGTCGCCGAGACGGGCAAAATCTGCAGACAGGATCGACGGGGCGATCACCAGAGGCTTGGTGCTCATGGCTGGGGCCACCGGGGCAAGAGATCCACACCATTGTAGGAAGAGGCCGGTACCGGCCCCCCAGCCGCTGGCCGCCCCATGGGGCGCTGATACAGTCGCCACGGCCAGAGACCGAAACAAACCTGCTGCAGCTGGTCTGCCGGTTCTTGCTTCGGCACCGCCGCTCCCTCCCCCTGCCGGACTTTTGTGGATCGCACCCTCATTCAGGAACTGCTTGAAGTCGTCGAGCAGGCCGCCATCGCCTCTGCGCACCTGACCGGCCTCGGCAAGAAAGATGAAGCCGACGCTGCTGCCGTGGAGGCCATGCGCCTGCGGATGGGCAGCATCGCCATGCAGGGCCGGATCGTGATCGGCGAAGGGGAGCGCGACGAAGCCCCGATGCTCTACATCGGTGAGGAAGTGGGCAGCGGCACCGGTCCCGGCGTGGATTTCGCCGTCGACCCCTGCGAAGGCACCAACCTCTGCGCCAACGCCCAAGACGGCTCGATGGCCGTGCTGGCCGCTTCCGACCGCGGTGGCCTTTTCAATGCGCCCGACTTCTACATGAAGAAGCTGGCGGCACCGCCGGCCGCCAAAGGCAAGGTGGACATCCGCAAGAGCGCCACGGAAAACATCGCCATCCTCAGCGAGTGCCTCGGCCTGCCCGCCAATGAGCTAGTGATCGTGGTGATGGACCGCGCCCGCCACAAGGATCTGATTGCCGAGATCCGCGCCACCGGCGCCCGGGTGAAGCCCATCAGCGACGGTGACGTGCAGGCGGCCATCGCCTGTGGCTTCTCCGGCACCGGCACCCATTGCCTGATGGGCATCGGCGCTGCTCCGGAAGGGGTGATCTCCGCTGCAGCCCTGCGCTGCCTGGGTGGCCACTTCCAGGGTCAGCTCGTGTATGACCCCGCGGTCGCCCAGACCTCCGAGTGGGCCGATTACACCAAGGAAGGCAACATCGCTCGCCTCAATGAAATGGGCATCACCGACATCGACAAGGTGTACGAGGCCGAGGAGCTGGCCTCCGGCGAGAACGTGGTCTTCGCAGGCAGCGGCATCACCGATGGCCTGCTGTTCAAGGGCGTCAAGTTCGAGCGCGACTGCACCCGCACCAGCAGCCTGATCATTTCCTCGCTCGATTCCAGCGCCCGCTTCACGGACACCATCCACATCAAGCCCGGCGCTCAAAGCGTCGCGCTGCGCTGAGTCCCACCCCATGCACATCGCCGTCGTCGGGCTCAGCCATCGCACGGCTCCAGTCGAAATCCGGGAGCGCCTCAGCATCCCGGAGCAGACGATGGAGGAATCCCTCCAGATCCTGCGCGGCGATGCCCAGGTGCTCGAGGCCTCCATCCTCAGCACCTGCAACCGGCTTGAGATCTACACGCTGCTGCGCCATCCGGAGCAGGGCATCACGGCCGTTGGCTCCTTCCTGAGCCAGCACTCGGGCCTTGATTTCGGCGAACTCACCCCCCACCTCTTCACGTATCACCATGAAGAGGCGGTGGGTCATCTGCTGCGGGTGGCGGCAGGGCTCGACAGCCTAGTGCTTGGGGAAGGGCAGATCCTCTCCCAGGTGAAGAAGATGGTGCGGCTGGGCCAGGAGCATGGCTCGATCGGCCCGATCCTCAACCGGCTGCTCACCCAAGCGGTGAGCACCGGCAAGCGGGTACGTACCGAAACCAATCTCGGCACTGGCGCCGTGTCGATCAGCTCGGCGGCGGTGGAGCTGGCCCAGCTCAAGGTGGGCCAGAGCCGCGGCGTCGACGACCTCGTGTCGCTCGAGGGCGAGCAGGTGGCGGTGGTGGGAGCGGGGCGCATGTCCCGGTTGCTGCTGCAGCACCTGCAGGCCAAGGGCTGCCGCGCTCTGGTGCTGCTCAATCGCACCGTGTCACGGGCGGAGGCCCTGGCGGCTGATTTTCCCGAGCTGCCGGTGCAATGCCGGCCGCTCGAAGACCTGGACCATTGCCTCAGCACCTGCTCGCTGGTGTTCACCAGCACGGCAGCCGATGAGCCGATCATCGACGCCGCCCGGCTGCAGGGTCTCAACCGCCGCTCCTCGCTGAAGCTGATCGACATCGGCGTGCCCCGCAACATCAGCTCCGACGTCGCTGCCCTGGGTGGGGTGGAGGCCTTCGATGTGGACGATCTGCAGGAGGTGGTGGCCCGCAATCAGGAGGCCCGCCGTGAGATCGCCGCCGAAGCCGAAGGGCTGCTGCAGGAGGAAGCTCGCCAGTTCCTCGACTGGTGGGACGGCCTGGAAGCCGTGCCCACCCTCAACCGGCTCCGCCAGCAGCTGGAGCTGATCCGCGAACAGGAACTGCAGAAAGCGCTCAGCCGCATGGGCCCCGACCTTTCAGCGCGGGAGCGCAAGGTGGTGGAAGCCCTCACCAAAGGCATCGTCAACAAGATCCTGCACAGCCCGGTCACCCACCTGCGGGCGCCCCAGCCACGCCAGCAACGCCATCAATCCATGAAAGTGCTCCATGAACTTTTCGCGCTCGATGAGTCCAGCGGTGAGGGCTGAATTCCAGACCACCGACCGGGGGTCACGTGCTCCGGTACGGTGCTCGAATGCTGACAACAGCAGTCCTTGGGGGCAGTGATGAAGCGGGTTCTGGCGATCATCCTCGGCGGCGGAGCGGGCACCCGGCTCTACCCGCTCACAAAGATGCGGGCCAAGCCGGCGGTGCCGCTGGCCGGTAAATACCGGCTCATCGACATCCCGGTGAGCAACTGCATCAACTCCGGGGTCAACAAGATCTACGTGCTGACGCAGTTCAACAGCGCGTCGCTCAACCGCCACCTCACCCAGACCTACAACCTCTCCGCCGGCTTCGGGCAGGGGTTCGTGGAGGTGCTCGCGGCTCAGCAGACCCCTGACAGCCCCAGCTGGTTTGAAGGCACTGCGGACGCCGTGCGCAAATACCAGTGGCTGTTCCACGAATGGGACGTGGACCACTACCTGATTCTCTCCGGCGACCAGCTCTACCGGATGGATTACAGCAGCTTCGTGCGCCACCACATCGACACCGGCTCCGACCTGAGCGTGGCGGCGCTGCCGGTGGATGCAGCCCAGGCCGAGGGCTTCGGCCTGATGCGTACCGATCCCCAGGGGTGGATCCGCGAGTTCAGCGAGAAGCCGAAGGGCGCCGCCCTGGAAGCGATGGCGGTCGACACCTCCCGCCACGGCCTCTCGGCCGACGAGGCCCTCAAGCGCCCCTACCTGGCGTCGATGGGCATCTATGTGTTCAGCCGCGACACCCTGTTCGACCTGCTGGTGAGCAATCCCGAAGCCACCGACTTCGGCAAGGAGATCATCCCCACCTCCCTGGCGCGGGGCGACAAGCTCAGCAGCTTCGTCTTCAACGACTACTGGGAGGACATCGGCACGATCGGGGCGTTCTACGAGGCCAACCTGGCGCTCACCGACCAACCCAGCCCGGCCTTCTCCTTCTACGACGAGAAATTCCCCATCTACACACGGCCCCGTTACCTGCCCCCCAGCAAGTTGCTGGACACCCAGGTCACGCAGTCGATCATCGGTGAAGGCTCGCTGCTGCAGGCCTGCAGCATCCACCACTGCGTGCTCGGCGTGCGCTCGCGCATCGAGGCCGAAGTGGTGCTTCAGGACACCCTGGTGATGGGCGCCGACTACTTCGAATCGGCGGAAGAGCGGGCCGTGCTGCGCGAGCGGGGCGGCATCCCGCTGGGCGTGGGCAATGGCACCACCGTGCGGCGCTCGATCCTCGACAAGAACGTGCGCATCGGCCGCAACGTCACGATCGTGAACAAGGACCACATCGAGGAAGCCGACCGGCCGGAGCTGGGCTTTTACATCCGCAACGGCATCGTGGTGGTGGAGAAGAACGCCACCATCGCTGACGGCACCGTGATCTGAGCGGTTGCTGACACAGCCGCGCAGGCGGCGGCGTCGGGCGGGCCGCAGGGGCACACTGGCTCAGAAAGGTTTGCAGCCCAACCCACATGAGCAAAGCGCACTTCGGCCTGATCGGCCTGGGCGTGATGGGCGAAAACCTGGTCCTCAACGCTGAGCGCAACGGCTTCTCCAGCGTCGTCTACAACCGCACCTGGGCCAAGACGGAAGAGTTCCTCAACGGCCGCGGCGCCGGCCTTCAGATCATCGGCGCCCACTCCCTTGAGGAGTTCGTGGCCAGCCTGGAGCGCCCCCGCCGCATCCTGATGATGATCAAGGCGGGCCAGCCGATCGACGACACCATCGCCGCCATCTCCCCGTACCTGGAGGATGGCGATCTGCTGATCGACGGCGGCAACTCTCTCTACACCGACACCGAGCGGCGGGTGAAGGAGCTGGAGAGCAAGAGCTTCGGCTACATCGGCATGGGGGTGTCCGGTGGCGCCAAGGGCGCCCTAGAGGGGCCGAGCATGATGCCCGGCGGCACCAAGGCGGCCTACGACGCCATTGAGAGCCTGGTGACCAAGATGGCCGCCCAGGTGGAGGACGGCCCCTGCGTCACCTACATCGGCCCCGGTGGCGCCGGCCATTTCGTCAAGACGGTGCACAACGGCATCGAGTACGGGATCGAGCAGATCCTTGTGGAGGCCTACGACCTGATGAAGCGCGGCGCCGGCCTCGATGGCATCGCCATGGCCGATGTGTTCGACGGCTGGAACCAGCTGGAGGAGCTCTCCTCCTATCTGGTGGAGATCACCGAGGTGTGCCTGCGCACCCGCGATCCCGAGGATGGCGGCGACCTGGTCGAAAAGATCCTCGACGTGGCCGGCCAGAAAGGCACCGGCCTCTGGACCGTGATCAGCGCGCTGGAAATGGGAGTGCCCGTGCCCACCATCTACGCCTCCCTGAACGGGCGGGTGATGAGCTCGATGAAATCCGAGCGGGTGGCCGCTGAATCGGTGCTGCCGGGTCCGGCGCCCCACCCCGTGCAGCTCGGCGAGCCCACCGAAGGCCTGCCGCCGCTGCGCGATGCGGTGATCCTTGCCTGCATCGCCAGCTACGCCCAAGGCATGGCCCTGCTGGTGGAAGCCTCCAAGCTGCACGACTACAACCTCCACCTGTCCGCGATCGCCCAGATCTGGAAGGGGGGCTGCATCATCCGCGCCCGCCTGCTGCAGCGCATCCAGGACGCCTACGACGCCAATCCGGGTCTGGCGAACCTGATGGTGGACCCCTGGTTCGCCGAACAGATCAACCGCCGGCTGCCCGGCCTGCGCCAGGTGGTGGCAGATGCGGCCCAGGCCGGCATTCCCGTGCCCTGCCTGAGCAGCACGCTCGATTACATCGACAGCTACCGCACCGCCCGCCTGCCCCAGAACCTGCTGCAGGCCATGCGCGATTGCTTCGGCGCCCACACCTATCAACGGGTGGACCGCGACGGTGCCTTCCACACCGAGTGGCTCTGATGGAGCACACCCCATCGCCCACCTATCAGCTGAAGGTGGTAGCCGGGGGGCAGGAGCAGCTGGCCGAGTGCGCCGCCACCACGATCGCCACTGCCATCGACCTGGGGCTGGCGGAGCGGGAGCGGGCCCAGATCGCCCTCGCCGGTGGCACCACCCCGGAGGCCGCCTATCGCCATCTCGGCGCGGCCCATCTGCCCTGGAACCGGGTGGACGTGCTGCTCGGGGATGAGCGCTGGGTGCCGGCCGACGACCCCTCCAGCAATGCGCTGCTGCTGAGCCGCTCCCTGCTGGCCGCCGGCCCCGGCCGGGAGGCCTGCTTTCATCCCGTCCCCACCGATCAGGACACGCCGGAAGCCAGCGCCGCCGCCTTCGCGGCCATGCTGGCTCGCCTCTGCGCCGGCGATCCGCCTGTGCTGGATGTGGTGCTGCTGGGTCTGGGGGAAGACGGCCACACCGCCTCGCTGTTTCCAGGCACGGCGGCCACCACGGTGGTGGATCGCCCGGTGACGATCAGCGAGGGCAAGGGCCTGCCCCGCGTGACCCTCACCGCACCGGTGCTGAGTGCCGCGCGCCAGGTGGTGTTTCTGGTGAGCGGGGCAGGCAAGCGCCAGGCCCTGCAACGCCTGCTTGATCCGAACGAGCCGGCCGTGCGCACCCCGGCCCGGCTGGTGAAGCCCCTCACTCCGGTGCTGATCCTCGCCGATCCCGCCGCTGCGGCAGGCTTGGAGCCTTGATGGAGCCGGCTGGCATGGTGGCACCGCTGGTGGTGGTGAGCGGCGACGGGTTCAGCGGCTGGCTGGCCCTGAACGACACGATCATGGGAGGACGCAGCAGCGGCGTCTGCCGCATCGGCCCGGAGGGGCTGGTGCTGGAGGCCGATGTGGTGGAGCAGGGCGGTGGCTTCGTGAGTTGCCGCTCGCCGCTGTTCTCCCCGCCGCTGAACCTGGGCGACTACCGCGCCCTGCAGCTGGAGTTGCGTGGCGACGGCCGCCGCTACAAGCTGGCCGTGGCCTGCGCAGATGGCGTCGCCGGGCTCACCGAGCTGATCCCCGGCGGGCTGCGCTGGGTGGCGGAGTTCGACACCAGCGTCAGCGCGCCTGACCAGCCGCCCCAACGGGTGGAGATTCCCTTCGCTCAGCTGCGGCCCTCGGTGCGGGCCCGCCCGCTGAACCTGCCGCTGCGCTTCGATCCCGGCCGGGTCACGCGGCTGCAGGTGCTGCATTCCAAGTTCGGCGACGACGGCCAGCTGAACGCAGGCTTCCGGGCCGGCCCGCTGCAGTTGTCTCTGGTGGCGGTGCGAGCGGTGCCGTGAGCGCCGCCGATGAGCTCAGCCGGCGGATCGCCGCCGCGGCCGATCTCTGCCTCAAACCGCACCGCCATGCGGTGGTGGGAGCCATGGACAGCGGGGCCTCCGGCTGTGAAGGCTCCGCCAGCGAAAGCTCGGGCGGGCCTGGCGACTGCTGCCTGCGCCTGCAGCCACGGGGGATCGACGGGGAGCGGCTGCCGCAGCAGGACATCGAGCTGGAGCTCTACCGCAGCGGCAACGACCTCCACATGATGCTCAGCTGGCCGGAGCAACCGGAGCAACCGATGCTCTGGCACGGCCAGCACCCCGTCTGGATGGATGGGGAGACGGGGCTGCGCACCGAGCGGCCGCCGGCCGGTGCCCCGCTGGAAGCCCTGGCCCGGCGTCTGCGCGCCTTGCTCAGCCTCCCCTCCGATGCACACGGAGAGGACCCTGCACAGGCTGCAGGCCCTGCGGGCGAGCCCCCCTGGCAGGCCTAGACCGGATCGGTGACGGCCCCCAGACTGCTGCTGCTCACCAGGCGGGCGTACTTGCCCAGCACGCCGGTGCGGTAGCGGGGGGCGGGGGCCACCCAGGCAGCGCGCCGGCGCTCCAGCTCGGCCGCGTCAACGTTCAGCTGAATCAGCAGCTGGTGGGCGTCCACGGTGATGCTGTCGCCTTCTTCCACCAGCGCGATGGTGCCGCCCACGGCTGCCTCCGGTGCCACGTGTCCCACGACCATGCCGTAGGAGCCACCACTGAAGCGGCCATCGGTGATCAACGCCACCGATTCGCCCAGCCCCTGGCCCACGATCGCGGCGGTGGGGGAGAGCATCTCGCGCATGCCGGGGCCACCCACGGGACCCTCGTAACGCACCACCACCACATCGCCGGCCCCCACAGCTCCGGCCAGGATCGCCTCCAGGGCACTTTCCTCGCTCTCGAACACGCGGGCCGGGCCGGTGATCACGGGGGTCTTGACGCCGCTGATCTTGGCCACCGCCCCCTCTTCCGCCAGGTTGCCCTTGAGGATGGCCAGGTGCCCCTTGGCATAGAGCGGATTGGAGAGCGGCCGGATCACGTCCTGACCGGCCGGGGGCTCGCTGGGCACATCGGCAAGCACCTCACGCAGGGTGCGACCCTCGATCGTGCCGCAGTCGCCGTGCAGCAGGCCCGCATCGAGCAGCAGCTTCATCACCTGCGGGATGCCGCCGGCCCGGTGCAGATCCACCGTCACGTAGCGGCCGCTGGGCTTGAGGTCACAGATCACCGGCACCCGCTGGCGGATGGTTTCGAAATCGTCGATGGTGAGCGGCACCTCGGCGGTGCGGGCGATCGCCAGCAGGTGCAGCACCGAGTTGGTGGAGCCGCCGACGGCCATGATCACGCTGATCGCGTTTTCGATCGCCTCGCGGGTGATCAGGTCGCGGGGGCGGATGTTCGCCTCGATGGCACGCACCAGCACCTCCGCCGAACGGGCGGCGCTCTCCGCCTTCTCCGGATCTTCCGCCGCCATGGTGGAACTGCCCGGCAGGCTGAGCCCCATCGCTTCGAAGGCCGAGCTCATCGTGTTGGCGGTGAACATGCCGCCGCAGCTGCCGGCACCGGGGCAGGCGTTCTTCTCGATCGCCAGCAGCTCCGCCTCATCGATGCGACCCCCCGAAAACTGACCCACCGCCTCGAAGGCGCTCACCACGGTGAGATCACAGGGACCAAGCCGGCCGGGCTTGATCGTGCCGCCATAGACGAAGATCGCCGGGATGTTCATGCGGGCCATGGCGAGCATGGCGCCGGGCATGTTCTTGTCGCAGCCGCCGATCGCCAGCAGGCCGTCCATGCTCTGGGCGTTGCAGGCGGTTTCGATCGAATCGGCGATCACCTCCCGCGACACGAGCGAATACTTCATTCCCTCGGTGCCCATCGAGATGCCGTCGCTGACGGTGATGGTGCCGAACATCTGGGGCATGGCACCGGCGCTGTGGGCGGACTGCTCAGCGCGCCGGGCCAGGTCGTTCAGGCCGATGTTGCAGGGCGTGATCGTGCTGTAGCCGTTGGCGATGCCGATGATCGGCTTGTCGAAGTCGCCGTCGCCGAAGCCCACCGCCCGCAACATGGCGCGGTTGGGGGAACGCTGGACACCTGCGGTGATGGCGGCGGAGCGGAGCATGGAAGGCAGGGGAACACCGGAGATCAACCTACCGATCCGCAGGAAAAGCCTCCGCGTCAGGAGAGTCCGCAGAACACAGCGTGCGGCGGGAAGGGTTCCAAGCCGGAGGAGCCGTGAGGCGGGCCTTTGGCTTGCGCCTGGGCTGAAGGCTGTTGGGCCAGCGGGGGGATCAGTTGTCCGGGGTTAGGCACTCCAGCTGGCGGCGCACATCCTCGATGGCCTGGTTGAGCTCCTGAACCTTGTGCTGCAGCTCCTTTTCGAGCAGCGGGCGACGGATGTAGCCCTCTCCCTCGCTGGGGCCATCCTGAAAGCGCGACAGGGTGAGGCGACGGCGCTGGCGCTCGGCCAGCCGGCGGCGCTCAGCGGCGTCGAGCAGCCACCAGGCCAGCCCGGCCGCTCCCACCACGGCCCCGGCGATAGCGCTGGCCAGGATGGTGCTGCCGCCGCGCGTTGACCCGTTGTGTCCTGCCATCAGGTGGCTCCGATCCAAAAGCCCAGTGACACAGCCTAGAAGGCGTGCATCAAGGCATCCGCCACGCGCAGGGCATTGGCGATCACCGTGAGGCCGGGCGACACCGATGGACAGCTGGGGAAGACGCTGGCATCGGCGATCCAGAGGTTGGCCACTTCATGGCTACGCCCCGCCAGATCCACCACGGAGCTGGCCGGATCACTGCCCATGCGGCAGGTGCCGCAGGCGTAGCCCATCACCGCCAGCGGTGCTTCGCCGCGGGGATGCACCGGCGAGGGACGCACCACCTGGGTAAGGGGGTCCTTTTCGGTGCGCCGCAGGGTGTCGATCCAGCGGTAGACGAGCCGGTCGTGGGCTTCGAGATTGTTGGGCAGGTAGTGGATGCGGATGCGGTCACGCCGCAGGGTGATCGCATTGTCCGGATCGGGCAGCACCGCACTCATCGCCCACCAGCACACCGAGCGGGCCGCCAGCTGCCGCAACGCCGCGTTGGGGAGCAGCCGGGTCACCAGCGAAAGCACCGGCGGGGATTCGGCGAACAGGGCGTCCTGCAGCACGCCGCCGCCGCTCTCGATGTGGCCGAGCGGGAAGCTCACGTTCTTGTCACCCCAGTAGTAGTCGTTGACGCCGAGGCTGCGGGGGTAAGCGCCGGAGTTGGCCCGGGCCGCCAGCTGCAGGATCGCCGTGAGCTGGGGCCGCATCAGGTTGCGGCCCACCTGGCCGGAGCCGTTGGCCAGGCCGGCGGGATGGGGATCTGAGACAGAGCGCAGCAGAATCACCGCCGTGTTCACGGCTCCAGCGGCCAGCACCACCTGATCACCACGAAAGAGCCAGTTCTGGCCGTCGATCTCCGCCTCCACTCCGCGCACCTCCGTGCCGCCGGGATTCACATGCAGGCGGTTGACCCTGGCGTTGGTGCGCAGGCAGGTGCCGGCGCCTGCAAGCGCCGGGGTGACACCGAACAGCTCCGCATCGCCGCTTGGGTCTGCCGGATCCTCCGACCAGCTGAGCGGCAGGTCGTAGGGATGGCACGACTGGCGACGGAGGCCTTCACGCAGCTCCTCCAGCAAGGGATCAAGCGGCCGCGGCGACCGGGCGTAGGCGGCGAAACGGCTGGGCTCGGTGGGATCCACCCCCTGGCGGCCATGCACGCGGTAGAGGGCTTCAGCCCGGTCGTACCAGGGGGCGAAGTGGTTGTAGGGGAGACCCCAGGAGGGTGCGGTGGCTTCCTGATAGCGCAACGGGCCGAACTCCTGCTCCCGCATCCGCTCCAGCACCGCCCCCCAGATCTTGGTGTTGCCGCCGAGGGCATACACCGCCTGGGGGGAGAAGGGATCGCCATCGGTGCCGAACCACTGCTCGCCAGGGTGGTAGCGGTCTTTGCGGAACAGGTCCACATCCGCGACGTTCTGGTCTTCTCGGGGCAAGGCGGCGCCCCGCTCCAGCAGCAGCACCGAGCGGCCCTTCGCCGCCAGATCGCTGGCCAGGGTGGCGCCTCCGGCGCCGCTGCCGACGACGATCACGTCGTAGTGGGTGTCATCAATGATCATGCTTGCCAGGCGTAGAGAAGCAGAAAGAGCAGCACCCAGATCACATCCACGAAGTGCCAGAACAGGGAAACAGCGATGACACCCTGTTCACCGTTGTCGTAGTTGCCTGGATAGAACGAGCGCCCCAGCATCAGGCCCATCAGCAGGATGCCGGTGGCCACATGCAGGCCGTGAAAGCCGGTGAGCAGATAGAAAAGACCGCCGAAGGTGCCGCTGGTGAAGCCAAACGAAAGGCCGCTCCATTCACTCGCCTGGCCATAAAGAAAGACGGAGCCCATCGCCATCGTGAGCAGCAGGAAGGCGCGGAAGGCCCACAGGCGTTTCTGGCCGAGGAAGTGCTCCGCCACGGCGATCGTGCCGCTGCTCGACACAAGCACCACTGTGAACTGCAGCGGGGTGCGCCACTCCAGCCCCTCCACCCCCGGCGGCAACCAGCTGGTGGCGGTGGATTTCAGCAGCGCATAGGCGGCGAAGAACGCCAGAAAGATGACGCTCTCGGAGCAGAGAAAAATGATGAAGCCGGTGAGTGTGTAGCTGGGATGGCTGGCGTGGCCTTCGCCATGGGCCGGGCTGGGGCCGGTGGGCGCCGCCGTGGGAAGGGTGGTCATGCTTCAGGCCTCCTGCAGGGCACGTTCATAGGCCTCCTGGTGCTCCACCAGGGGTTTGCCCGTGCCGTAGCCGTAGGGGCCGCTGATCACGGTGGGAACGTTGTCTTCAAAGTTCTCGGCCGGAGGAGGGGAGGGGAGCAGCCATTCCAGGCCGATGGCTTTCCAGGGATTGGCCGGCGCCTTGGGCCCCCACACCCAGGAGCTCACCAGGTTGAGCAGGAAGGGAATGATCGACACCCCCAGCAGAAAGCCGCCGAGGCTGGCGATCACGTTCCAGAAGGCGAATTCCGGGTCGTACGACGACACGCGCCGGGGCATGCCCATCAACCCGAGCGGATGCATCGGGAAGAAGTTGAGATTGGTGCCTACAAAGGTGAGCAAAAAATGGAGCTTGCCCAGCCCTTCGAAATACATATGGCCAGTGAATTTAGGGAACCAGTGATAGATCGCCGCATACACCCCCATGGTGGCAGCGCCGTAGATCACGTAGTGAAAATGGCCCACCACGAAGTAGGTGTTGTTGACGTGGATGTCAACCGGCACCGTGGCCAGCATGATGCCGGTCACACCGGCGAACACGAAGTTGAACAGGCCACCGAGGGAAAACAGCATCGGTGTGTTCAGCTGGATCTTGCCCCCCCACAGGGTGCCCAGCCAGGCGAACACCTTGATGCCGGTGGGTACCGCGATCAGCATCGTGGACACCATGAACAGATCCCGCATCCACTGGGGCACCCCGCTGGGGAACATGTGGTGCACCCACACCACCAGGCTGAGGCCCACGATCACCAGCGAAGCCATCGCCACGAACACGTAGCCGAACAGGGGCTTGCGGGCGTGCACGGGAAACAGTTCGGAGAAGATGCCGAACACCGGCAGGATGATCACATACACCGCCGGGTGGGAATAGAACCAGAAGAAGTGCTGATAGAGCACAGGGTCGCCGCCCCCTTCCGGGCGATAGAAGGACGTGCCCACCACCAGATCGAACAGCAGCATCACAGCGCCGCCGGTGAGAGCGGGCAGGCCGATCAGCTGAATCGTCTGGGCGCAGAGGGCGGTCCAGCAGAAGATCGGCATCCGGAAGAACGTCATGCCGGGAGCGCGCATGCGCAGGATCGTGGTCACGAAGTTCACCGCTCCCATGATCGACGACACGCCGGAAAGGGCCACCGCCGTGATCCACAGCGCTTCGCCATTGATCAGATGGCCCAGGGGGTTCTGCAGGCTCACCGGTGGATACGACCACCAGCCGGAGGCCGCCGGACCACCGGGCACCAGGAAGCTGGCCATCAGGATCACGCCGAACACAGGCACAAGCCAGAAGGCGGCGGCATTGAGGCGCGGAAAGGCCATGTCAGGGGCGCCGATCATGCAGGGGATCAACAGGTTGTTGAGGCCGTTGAGAACCGGAAAAATGAACAGAAACAGCATGATCGTGCCGTGCATCGTGTAGAGCGCGTTGTACACGGTGCGATCCACCAGATCCGCCTCAGGCGTGATCAGCTCGCCACGCATGATCATCGCCAGCAGCCCTCCCACCAACAGGAAGAACAGCGAGGTCACGATGTATTGGATGCCGATCACCTTGGCATCGGTGTTGAAGCTGAAAAAGCGCTTCCAGTTGTTCGGTGCCCCCGGCACCGGGTGGGCGGCCTTGAGGATGCCGGGATCAAGAGAGGTGAGGGTCATGGGGGTCAACCTGCGTGGGGAAGGGTGTTCGAGCCGGGCACGTTGACCATTGGGGGGGGAGCCGGGGGCACAGTGGGATAGCCGGAGGCGCGCAGCCGGGATTGCTGCTGGGCGTATTCCCGGGAGGCATCGCTGATGCCGGGCCGCAGGGGCTGGGCCGCCGCCCGGGTGAGCCAGTCCTGGTAGGCCTCCTCGCTCTGCACCACCACATCCACCTGGTTGGCGGCGAACCAGGTGCCGCTGTATTCGGAATCGCGCAGGCGGTAGCGACCCTCGCGGGTGGGGGTGATGAAGAAGGCGATCGAGCGGCCGGGGATCACCTGCTGCTTGAGGCGGAAGGCGGGCACGTAGAAGCCGTGGATCACATCGGCGCTCTCCAGCTGCAGGCTCACGCGACGACCCACCGGCAGGTGCAGCTCGGTGCTCGACGCAGCCGCATCCGGGTAGCGGAACTCCCACGACCACTGACGGGCGATCACCTGGATCTCGGCGGTGGGGGCGCCGGCCATCGCCTCGGCGGTGTCGCCGTGGCTGTGGTCCATGGGGCCGATGGCGCCGATCTCACGGTTGACGCCGATGGTCGTCCAGGCGATCGCCATCACCAGCACCAGGGGAATCGCCGTCCAGATGATCTCCAGCACGGTGTTGCCCTCCACCGGAGCGGCATCGTCCATGTCGTATTTCTCGGCCCGGTTGAACAGCAGCACGTACGCCATCACCGACACCACACCGGCGAACACGAAGCAGGCGATCGCAGTTTCGAGGCTGAAGAGGTCGTCGACCAGTGGGGCGGCGCTGGAGGCCTGCACTGGCAGCCAGCGGTAGGCCTGCTGCCCCAGCCAGTGCGACAGCAGCACCAGCAGCCCCACCCAGACGCTGACGGCGGCCACCGCGGCCCGATTGACAGAGGCGGGCGGTGAGCTGGTCATGGCAGAGCCTCACGGAGATCGGCGCCGGCGGCCAGCAACTGGTTGGCGGTGACGTGCACGCCGAATTCGACAGCCAGCTGGGCGCCGATGGTGCCGTGCACCCCCAGCAGGGCGAACATCACGATGCCGAGGGCCAGGTAGCTCCACTGCACCTGCCGCCCCATCTCGCGGCGCCAGGCATAGCGCTGAAAGCCCCGCCACACGGTCATCAGCACGATCACCAGCAGCAGCAGCAGACCACCGGCGCCGTGCCAGAGCATGCTGCCGGTGCTGCTGAGGCCGAAGCTGCTGGTGATGCCGGGCAGAGGCACGGCCAGCTGCATCTCGAAAAAGCCGGCGGTGACGGTGAAGAAGCTCACCACGCTGCAGGCCAGCAGGTTGTACCAGCCCACATCGTGCAGGGCGGAGCGGGTCACCGGCAGCGCCAGAAAGCGGAACACACGCCGCTCCAGCGGGAACAGGGCCCCGGCGATATCAAAGGCGATGGCGATGATGAACAGGCCGATGGTGAGATGCACCAGGTTCGGGTGAATCGGCAGGCTGTAGGGGAGGCCGTTCGGACCGAGGGCCATCACACCAATCCCTCGCGCATCGCTTCCACCACCTTGACGGTGTGAAGGCCGTAGATCCAGACCAGCTCGCTACCCAGCAGCACCTGCACCACCACCAGCACGCTCAGCACCGAGCCGGCGCCGAGGAAGGCCAGCGGCAGGCGGCGCGGATCCTTGCTGCGGATCACGTAACGCCAGGCCGTGAGCACCGAGAGGATGCCGGCCAGCGCCCAGCCGATCGTGCTGTGCAGGTTGAGGATCTCGCGCGATTCGCCATAGGGGTTGGCCAGGCCCGCTTCCACCTGGCCGAAGATGATCGCCACGAAGATCGCCGCAGTGGCGAACAGCAGGTTCCAGAAGCTCACCTCATAGAGCTCAGGCTTGCCGGCCAGGCGCCCGATCACGTCGAACAGGAACGCGATCAGGGCCATGGCGATCACGAAGTGGACGACGATCGGATGGATCGTGTCCATCCAGGGAAGGTTGCGATCGTTGAGCTGGGGCAACAGCTCGAGCATGGCCGCAGAGGGGAATGGCTGGCCCCACCTTGAAGCTTGGCTTCGGGCGGGTGCGTCATTATCAAGAAATAAAGCTAGTGCGTTTGTGCAACCCGACACATCGGAGCGTGCGGGTCATCCAGGGGGAAAAGGCCAGTCCCGGTTCTGCCTTTAGCGTTGGCTTTCGCGAGACCGTGCCCGATGTCGATTCCTGCGTCCAAGCCGTTGCGCTGGCTGGCTGCCGCCCTGGTCTTCGCTGCTGCCGGCCTGTCGATCGCCCTGCCGTTCGTGTCAGCCACGCTGCTGACGATCGTGCTGGGCGGGGTGGCGGTGGCAGGCGGGATCTCCCAGCTGCTGCGTCTCACCGGCGGCGGCGACCTCAGCACCAAGCTGTTTCGCGGCCTCAGCGGGCTGCTGTATGTGGGCGGTGGCCTCTGGATTCTGGTGTTTCCGGTGAGCAGTGAGGTGAGCCTCACCCTGTTCGTCGGCCTGCTCATGGCCTTCGAAGGGGTGATGGAACTGGCCGCCGGCGCCGCTGCCGATGGCCAGGCCAGGGGCCTGGTGATCGCCGACGGTCTGGTGACCGCGATCCTGGGCGGTCTGCTGATCGCGGAATGGCCCAGCGACAGTCTCTGGGTGATCGGCACCCTGTTCGGCATGGCGCTGGCCTTCTCCGGCGTCAACCTGCTCACCGCGCCTGATCCCGGCGCCGTCAGCGGGAACGTTTGACGAACCAGGCAGCCACCAGAAACGCCGCCATCACCAGGGACAGCTCGATCAGCCCGCCACTCCAGAGCCAGTCGCGGAAGGTGAACACTGCGGGAGCAAGCGGAACCGGAAGCAACGGAGCCATGGGGGTTCACCGGCTTCAGCCGGTCAGTGGCGGTCGGGCCTGATTGTGAGGCTTCGGCGCCCGTTCTGCCGTGGCGCAGGGCGCGGGCTCACTCCCCGGCGGCGAGGGCGTCGGGGCGGCGCGGATCGGCGACCCCCAGGCTGCCTCCGCCCGGCAGAGCCTCCACCGACTGGGCCGAGCCCATCGCCCGGGCTGGCCGGAGCCGGTGGCCCATCGCCTCCAGCAGGGCGAGCGTGTCGGAGCTGAAGCCCTGCTCGATCGCCACTTCATCCGGCCAGAGCTGGCTGTGAAAGCGCGGTGCACTCACGGCCGTGGCCAGGTTGAGGCCGTGTTCCAGCCGGTTGAGCAGCACCTGCAGCACGGTGGTGATGATGCGGCTCCCGCCCGGGCTGCCGGTGGCCAGCAGTGGGCCGCCGCTGCGATCAAGCACCAGGGTGGGGCTCATCGAACTGAGCGGCTGCTTGCCCGGAGCGATGGCGTTGGCTTCCCCCTGCACCAACCCGTAGGCATTCGGCACACCCGGCTTGGCGGTGAAATCGTCCATCTCGTTGTTGAGCAGGAAGCCGGCAGCCGGCACGCTCACACCGTTGCCGTAGGCAAAGTTGAGCGTGGTGGTGGTGGCCACCATCAGGCCGTCGCGGTCGATCATTGAGAGGTGGGTGGTGTTGGGGCCCTCCGGCCGGCCCGGCGGTGGCGGCGCCAGTTCGGCGGCGGGCGTGTGGCGGTCGGTGCGGAGGCGGCGGCGCTGGGCGGCCGCATAGGCCGGGCTGAGCAGACGCTGCAGCGGCATCGTCACGAAGCGAGGGTCGCCCAGATAGGTGTTCCGATCCCGGTAGGCCAGGTTCATGGCCTCGGTCATCACGTGGATCGTGGCGGCGCTGTTCAGCCCCATGGCCGCCAGCGGGAACCCCTCCAGCATCCCGAGCAGCTGAATCAGCGTGACCCCGCCGGAGCTGGGCGGCGGCATGGTGATCACCGGTTGCCCCCGCCAGCTGCCGATCAATGGCGGCAGCGCCTGGGCGCGGTAGGCGGCCAGGTCGGCAAGGGTGATCAGCCCGCCCTGGCGGCCCATCAGCGCGGCCAGACTCTCGGCCACCGGCCCCTGGTAGAAGCCCGCCTCGCCGCGCCGGGCGATGCCGGTGAGCGTGGCGGCCAGCTGGGGCTGACGCCAGAGTTCGCCGGGGCGATAGGGCTGCCCGTCCGGGCGGAAGAACAGCGCCGCGGAGGTGGGATCGGCGCGCAGCAGGGGGGCGGCGCTCTCCAGGGAGCGGGACAGATCCCGACTCACCGGGAACCCCTCTGCCGCCAGGCGGATCGCCGGCGCCATCACCCGCGCCAGCGGCCAGCGGCCGTAGCGGCGCTGGACCAGAAGCAGGCCCGCCACCGTGCCGGGCACGCCCGTGCTCTGCAGGCTGCGGGTGGCCCGTTGGCGATCCACCTGGCCGCTGGCATCGAGGAAGAGGTCGGCCCGGGCGGCGGCGGGTGCGGTTTCGCGGAAGTTGATCGTGACCGCCCGGCCTCGGCCCACCCGCCGCTCTCCCTCCAGCAGCGGCGTGCCCGCCCTGGCCGGTTCCGGGCGCCAGAGCACGAGGAAGCCACCACCGCCGAGGTTGCCGGCCTGGGGCAGGGTCACCGCCAGGGCGAAGGAGGCCGCCACCGCCGCATCCACCGCGTTGCCGCCGTCCCGCAACACGTCACGGCCTACCCGGCTGGCGTGCGCCTCCTGGGTGGCCACCATGCCCCCTGCCGACACGACGGGGTGAAAGCGCTGGCCGGCCTCCTGCAACACATTGGCGGGCACCGCCGCTGCCGCCGCACCAACCGGCAACCCCTGGGCCCGCCCCGACAACTGCAACGGAAAGGGCAGTGCTAACGACAGCGTCAGCGGCCAGAACGGCACCAGCAACGGCGCGCCGGCCGCCAGCAGCCGCAACAGCCGCTGCTCAGCTCTCGCCATAGCCGCCGCCCCCCGGGGTGCAGATCTCCAGCAGGTCACCCTCCTGCACCTGCAACTGCGCGGCCCCCTCCAGCAGCAAGGCAGGCTGGCCCGCCCGCTCCAGGCTGTTGCGACCGAGCGCGCCCGGTCCGCCGCCGGCCAGGCCAAAGGGGGGCACCCGTCGCGATCCCGTCAGCAGCGACACCGTCATCGGTTGCAGAAAGCGAAGGCGCCGCTCCACCCCCTCCCCGCCGCGCCAGCGGCCCGTCCCGCCGCTGCCCTGCCGCACGCGAAAGCTCTCCAGCTGCACCGGAAAGCGCTGCTCCAGCACTTCTGGATCGGTGAGGCGGGAGTTGGTCATGTGGCTCTGCACCGCATCGGCACCCGCGAATCCCAGGCCGGCGCCGCTGCCACCGCAGATCGTTTCGTAGTACTGGCAAGCGGCATCGCCGAAGGTGAGATTGTTCATCGTGCCCTGCGCCGCCGCCATCACCCCGAGGGCCCCGAACAGGGCATTGGCCACCGCCTGGGACGTTTCCACGTTGCCCGCCACCACCGCCGCCGGCGGCCTTGGCCGCAGCAGGCAGCCCTCGGGGACCACCAGCTGCAGCGGCCGGAAACAGCCGGCATTGAGGGGGATCGGCTCCGCCACCAGGCAGCGAAACACGTAGAGCACCACGGCCTTGGTGATGGCCAGGGGGGCGTTGAGGTTGCCGGGTTGCTGGGGGGAGGTGCCGCTGAAGTCGATGCAGGCCGTGCGGGCACTGCCATCGATCGTCACCGCCACGGCGATGCGGGCGCCGCCGTCGAGCTCCACACTCCATTGGCCACCCTTCAGCGTGCCGATCACGCGCCGCACGGCCGCCGCGGCGTTGTCCTGAACATGGGCCATGTAGGCCGTGACCTGCGCCACCCCCTCGCGGCGGCAGAGGCGCTCCAACTCCGCAGCCCCGAGCTGGTTGGCCGCGATCTGCGCCTGCAGGTCGGCGAGAAACTGGTCGGGATTGCGCACCGGCCACAGACCGGCCTGCAGGCGCTGCTGCCAGGCCGTCGCATCGAACACCCCCTCACGCAGCAACGGCACGTTGGTGAGCAGCAGGCCTTCCTCGTCGATCAAGCGGCTGTGGGGCGGCATGGAGCCGGGGGTGAGGCCGCCCACATCGGCGTGGTGGCCGCGGCAGGCCACGAAGAAGCAGGGTCGATCAGCACCGGCGAACACCGGGCTGATCACGGTGATGTCGGGCAGATGGGTGCCGCCGTTGTAAGGATCGTTGGTGGCGATCACATCGCCGGGGCGCAGCGGTGGCCGTTCCCCGCGCCCCACCATCTCCAGCAGGCTGGCAAGGCTTTCACCCATGGAGCCGAGGTGCACCGGGATGTGGGGCGCATTGGCCACCAGGGCGCCATCGGCATCGAAGAGCGCACAGGAAAAATCCAGCCGCTCGCGGATGTTCACGGAGCGGGCGCTTTGGCGCAGCCGTTCCCCCATCTGCTCGGCGATCGCGGCGAAGCGGTGATGGAACAGCTCCAGACGCACCGGGTCGACGGCGGCTGCAGCCGCGGAAGCGGCGCTACTCACACGGGTGACAGCCACAGCAGCGCCTGAGGTGGCTGTTGTGATGGTGCAGGTGGTGGCAGCTGGGGCAACAGCCGCGGGCTCGCCAGAGGCGGGGCGCTGGAGCAGCAACTCGCCTTGCGGCAGCACCTCGGCCCGCCAACCCGCCGCCAGCACAAGGGTGCCGATCGACTCCAGCACCAGAGCCGGTCCCTGCAGCGTCTGGCCGACCGCCAGCCACTCCCGGCGCACCAGCGGCACGGTGTGCCAGCAGCCCCCTGCATACAACGACACCGTGGGGACAGTGGGGGGCGTGGCTCCATCCGTCAACAGCAATGGCACAGCACCGGCCGCTGCTGCCGGCCAGACCAGTTCCACCTCCAGCCGCTCCACCACGAGAGCTGGGGCGGCCCCGTGCCGTGCCTCCTGCGCGTGGCCGAAGTGGCGGCGATGGCTGGCGTCGAAGGCAGCCTCCATCCCCTCGATCTCTCCGAGAGGCACGATCAGGCTCACCTCGCTCGCGGGGTAACGCAAGGCCACCCGCACCTCCCGCCGCAGGGTTGAGGCCGGGCCAGCAGGTTCCCCTTCGCGAGCAGGTTCCCCTCCGACACCGGCACCGGCACCGGCAGTCCAGCGACCATCGGGCGCAGCGCCGAGGGCCAGCGCGCCGGCGGCGGTGAGCGCCTCAGCCCAGGCCATCAGGCGCGGCAGCAGCGACGCCGTGAGCGGCTCGCGCACCACCTGCTCGCGCAGCAGCCGTTGATCGGCCTGACCCAGGCCGTAGGCGGAGAGCACACCGGCCAGGGGGTGCAGAAGGATGGTGTCGATCTCCAGGGCTTCGGCGAGCGCGCAGGCGTGCTGGCCACCGGCCCCGCCGAAGCACACCAGCGTGGCGCCGCGGATGTCGTGGCCCTGCTGAATCGAGATGCGCCGGATCGCCGCGGCCATATGGTCGATGGCGATCGCCACGGCACCTTCCGCCAGGGCTTCCGGCTGTTGCGGCTGCCCCACGGCGGCGCCGATGCGGGCGGCCAGGGCCTCGAAGCCAGCGCTAACGGGCTCCAGATCGAGCGGCTGGTCGCCGGTGGCACCGAACAGGGCCGGGTAGCCATCGGGTTGCAGCCGGCCCAGCAGCAGGTTGGCATCGGTGATGGTGAGCGGGCCGCCGCGGCCGTAGCAGGCCGGACCCGGCTGGGCACCGGCGGACGCGGGGCCCACCTGCAGCCGCTCGCCGTCAAAATGGAGCACGGAACCACCACCGGCGGCCACGGTGTGGATCGGCAGCATCGCCGCCTCCAGTTGCAACCCGGCGATCACGGCCTGTTCGCTGCGTTCCCAGCGCTCGGCAACCGCGTCGTGCTCCGAGCCCGTGGGGGAAGGTTCGCTTGCCACCACATGGAAGACATCCGTGGAGGTGCCGCCCATGTCGAAGCCCACGATCGCCCTGGCATCGATGGGCCCGGCGCGAGCCGCTGCCGCCGCCTTCAGCGCGCCCACCATGCCACCCGCCGGCCCGGAGAGGATCGTGTCCTTGGCGCGGATCAGCTCGGGAGCCAGCAAGCCGCCGCTCGACTGCATCACCTGCAGCGGCGTGCCGGCACCGAGGGCCCGCCGCAACCCCGCCAGATAGGCCTGCAGCGCCGGCCCCACATAGGCCTCCACCACAGCGGTCTGGGCGCGGCTGACCAGCCGCGGCCGCGGAGCCACCGCGTGGGACAGCGCCACCTGCTCGAACCCGAAGCGCTCCAGCCAGGCGCCCAGCTGCTGTTCATGGCGGGGATGGCGGGCGGCATGCAGCAGGGCCACGGCGCAACTGCGCAGGCCATCGGCGCGCGCCTGGGTCAGGGACCGGGCCAGGGCGTCATCCAGCACCAGCGGCTCAAGCTCGCGGCCATCGGCCGCCAGGCGGCCCGCCACCTCCAGCACCCGGGTGTGCAGCGGCTCAGGCCGACGGATCTCGAGCGCAAACAGATCCGGGCGATGCTGATCGCCGATGCGCAGCGCGTCGCCGAAACCGCGGCTGAGCAGCAGCAGGGTGGGAGCACCACGCCGCTCCAGCAGGGCGTTGGTGGCCACCGTGGTGCCCACCCGCACGTCGGCAATCAGGCCGGCGGGGATCGGTTGATCCGGCGCCACCTCCAGCAGCGCGCGGATGGCGACCACGGCAGGATCTGGGCCGGCGCCGGCGGCGCTCTGCGCCGGGTGTGAGGGCAGCTTGCGCACGCTGCAGACGCCGCTGGGGCTGAGCGCCACCAGGTCGGTGAAGGTGCCGCCGCGGTCGATCCAGAAACGCCAGCCGGGAGGGTCGCTGCGGGGGTTGCCGCTCACCGGCGGCCGCTCCTGTTGCACCGCCCGTTCAGCGGTAATTCTCGAACTGCAGCGGCAGCTCGAGATCTTCAGCGCGGAGCAGCTGGATCACCTGCTGCAGATCGTCCTTGTTCTTGCCCGTGACCCGCAGGCTCTCGCCCTGAATCGCCACGGTGACCTTCTTGACCTGATCGCGCACCGTTTTGCTGAGCCGCTTGGCCAGCTCCTGGCTGAGGCCTTTGCGCAGCTTCACCACCTGCTGCACGCGGTTGCCGCCCACCGGCTCCGCCGGCTGGAAATCGAAGATCTTGAGCGAGAGCTCACGCTTGACGGCCTTCTGGCGCAGCACATCGGCCACGGCTTCCAGGGTCATGTCGCTGGCGGTGGTGATCGTGAGGCTGTTCTCCTCCAGATCGATCTCGGTCTTGGAGTCCTTGAGGTCGTAGCGCTGACCCACCTCACGGCGCACCTGGTCCAGCGCATTCACCAGCTCCTGCCGATCGAAATCCGACACCACGTCGAAAGAAAAGGTGTCGGCCATGGGCAGGTGCTCGGAGCTGAAGACCTGACTTTAGGAAAGTGCTTCCGGGCGTCCCATGGCCAGGGTGAGGATGGACCGGGGAGGAGGGCTGCGCCCCTCCCCGAACCCCCTGAGCTGATGGTGATGTCTACGTCCCGGCGCCGCGTGCTGGATTCCATCGGGGGAGTGGCCCTGGGCTCCACCCTGTCGTTGTTCCTCCAGAGCGGACGCTCCCGGGCTGCAACGGCCCCTTCCCCACCGCGCAGCCTTGACGCTCTGAATCAGACCATTCGTTCCTCCTTCAGCGCCCTGAGAGGAGAGAAGGCGTTCCTGATGCGTTCGCCGGCATTCAGCGCCTCGGCATCGGGAGCCTCGGCATCGGGAGCCCAGACGAAGGCTGCCTGGCAACAGGGGCTGAATCCAAGCCAGCCCCTGTTCTGCGGCAGCAGCTTCAAGGTGTACGTGCTGGCTGAATTCCTGCGGCAGCTGGAGAGCGGCAAGGTCAGCCTGCAGGAACAGTTACCAGTGAATGATTCGGTGCGGTTTCTCAGCAGCCTGGTGCTGGAGAACGTCAGCGGCACGATTCCGGCTTCGGTGGCCCTGGAAGCCATGATCATGCACAGCGACAACACCGCCACCGACATGGTGCTCAAGCGGATCGGCGCGGACAACGTGCGGGGCTTGATCGCCTCTCTCGGCCTGCCTGATACCCGGATCCCCACCAGCACGCGTCAGTTCTTCTCCTACCTGCTGGGAGCCCCCGCCGGCGTGGATCTGGGCTGGCAAGGGGTCAACAAAGCCCTGGAGGCCAGCGGAACGCAGACGCGGCCAATCATCAACGACCAGGAGACGATGGTGGGGTCTCCCGCGGATTTCGTCCGCTTCTATTCCAGGGCCTTGCAGGGAGAGCTGTTCCGCACCAGCAGTTCCCTGAAGGAGTTCAGGCGCATCCTGGGGTTGCCGCCAGCGATCACCGTGCTGGATCTGCCCCGCGCCCATCTGTTCCTCAAGGGGGGAAGCCTGGATTTCGCCCCCGACTATGTGATGTCGCTGGCCGGCGGCATGCGGCTGTGCAACGGCCGCTGGATCACGTTCTCCTTCCAGCAGAACTGGAAGGACACCGATCCTGCGGCCGCCAAGGCCACCATTCAAACCTTCATCGACACGATCGCGGGCATCTTTCGGGCTGCGGCAGGGTTCTTCTCAGGCTGAGCCGCCCGGTAGAACAGAACCTCCCCCATGCGCCCCTCCCATGGACCTGCCACTGCTGTTCATGGACCTGCCGTTGCTGCTGACGGGCGAACCGAAGGCCCCCCTGGCCTGGTCTCTGGTGCTGTCGGGGGCGGTGGTGATCCTCAGCCTGGTGCCACTGGGGGCCGGGCGGGCCAACGCGGATTTCACCCCCGCCGATCTGGCCGCCCCGCGGGCCATGTTCGAGCGGCTGCCGGCCTGGGGTCAAAGGGCCAGCTGGGCCCACCAGAACTGTTTCGAGGCCTTCACGCTGCATGCGCCCGCCTGCCTGCTCTGCCTGCTGGCGGCGCCGGCGATGCTGGCAGCGTCGCCGCTGCTGGCCCTGGCGGCCCTGCTGCACCCGGCGCTGCGGCTGGCCTACATCGGCGCCTACCTGGCCAACCAGCCGCTGCTGCGCAGCCTGAGCTGGGTCGGTGCCCTGCTCTGCACCGCCCTGCTCTACACGGAAGGGCTCAAGGCACTGCTGCACGCCTGAAGTCCGGGATGCTCGCCTGAAGTCCGTCCGGGCTGGTCGCCTGAAGTGCGCGCTGCCAGCCCGGGCCAGCGCTCAGCTGCCGCCCTTCTCCTGCAGCCCCTTGAGCGCGGCCAGCAGGGAGGCGGGGCTCTGGGGATCCACCATCAGCACCGATCCCCCCTTGCTCGCTGCCATCGCCTGGCCCATCGCCATCCAGTCCTTGGCGAGCAGCAGCCTCAGGCTCTCAGCGGCAGCGGGATGGGAGTCGATCACGGCGGCAAGCTGGGCGGCTGATTCGGCCCTGGCCCTGGCCAGCAGCAACTGCTGCTTGGCCTGGGCATCGGCATCGAGCAGCACCGCCTCCTGCTTGGCCTTGGCATCAAGCACCAGCGCTTCGGCCCGCCCCTTGGCGGCATTCACCTGGGCCTCTCGCTCCCCCTCGGAACGAAGAACGGCCGCCCGCTTCTCCCGCTCCGCACTCATCTGCATCTCCATCGCCTGCTGCACCCCCTTGGAGGGCTGAATGTCGCGCAGTTCCACGCGGGTCACCTTCACGCCCCAGGGATCGGTGGCCTGATCAAGCTCGCGCAGCAGCACCTCGTTCACCTCGGAGCGGGTGGAGAAGGTCTGGTCGAGGTCGAGCTTGCCCATCTCCGAGCGAATCTGGGTGAGCACCAGGTTCACCATCGCCGACTTGAGGTTGTCGAGGGCGTAGTAGGCCTTGGCATGCTCAAGCAGTTGCCAGTACACCACCGCATCCACCTCGATCGAGACGTTGTCGCGGGTGATGCACTGCTGCGGGGGAATGTCCAGCACCCGCTCCTTCAGTGACTCGTTGCTGACGATGCGCTCCACCACCGGCAGCACCAGCGACATGCCGGGGGTGAGCTGGCGGTCGTACTTGCCGAGGCGCTCCACCAGCATCGAGCGGCCGCCATTGGTGATCTTGACGCTGCTCACTCCGAGCACCGCAAGCAGCGCCAGCGCGGGCAAGGAAAACAGGACCTCCATGAAGGCGGCAGAGAACGGGGTGCCATCACAGTACGCAGCCCGCCCGGGCCCAGCCAGCAGACTGGGGCCGATTCGAGACTCCCCGTCATGGCATCCCTGATCTGGCTGGCGGTGGCGGCGGTGCTGTTCCTGGTGGAGGTGAGCGTGCCGGGCTTCGGCGGCTTTCTGATCGCCGCCATGGCGGCGTTGGTGGTCTCGTCGCTCACGGCGCTGCTGGGGCTGGCCCTGCCGCTGCAGCTGGGGCTGTTCGCGCTGCTCACCGTGGCGGGGAGCGCGGCGATCTGGGCCTGGTCGAAGCGGCAACGGCCGGCCCGCGATCGGATCGAAACGAGCGACCGGGCCGTGGTGATCGATGGCTTCGATGCCCAGGGGCGCGGCCGCGTGCGCTGGCAGGGGCAGAGCTGGGCCGCGGAAAGTCTGGAAGGGGAACGGTTGCTGCCGGGCGCCGCGGTGGTGGTGATGCGCCGCGTGGGAACCAAGCTGGAAGTGCTGGCCGATGGGCGCTGAGAGGTGCTCCCCAGCGCTCAGTCGAAGAACAGCAGGGTGACCACCTTGCCCATGTCTTCGGCGGTGCGGCAGCTGGCCAGCAGGGTTTCGCTGTCGTGGAAGGCGAAGCAGATCAGCTGGTCGCAGCGGCCGATGATCTCCTGGTTGCAGAGGGTGCTGGCCATCGGCAGGGTCAGATCGTCGTGGTCGGGCTTCTCCACCAGGTGCAGCACCTTCTCCAGCTGCTGGCGCGATTCCAGCGGCTGACGCTCGAGGCTCTGGGGCAGCAGCACGGTGAGGCGCGAGGGGTCGACGCCGAGCACGCCGCGGATCACGGCGGCGTTGACCCCCTGGGAGCCGGAGGTGACGAGGCTGTGCCCCTCCTGGGCCAGGGAGCGGGCCACCAGCTCCACCAGATGGATCGACACCACCGGCACGTGGCGGCTGCCGAGGATGGCGATGCGTCGCTTGCCCGTGTCCTGCAGCAGGGCCAGTTCCTGAGCCAGGGTGTCAATCCGGTCCAGAGGGGGCAGATCAAGGGACCGGGTCACCGAGCACGTGCAGCCGATGGCACGAAACTAGCAGCGCCCCTGCAGGAGCTTCAGGCGCTGATCGGCAGCCGCAGGCGATCGAACAGGCGGTCGAAGCGGCAGTGTTCCTCCACCAGCCGGATGGCGTAGGTGGCTTTGACGGATTCGTGCAAACGCACGTTGCCGAAGGCCCGCTCGATCACCTCCACGGTGGTGAGTGTGTCGTGCTCCACCTTGAGCAGGGGCACGTCGAGTTCTTCGGCGCGATTGATGAGCTGGGAGAGCGGATCGCCTGCGCCGGTGAGGATCAGGCACTGGGTGGAGGCCTCCAGGGCCGCCAGCTGGATGTCGGTGCGGTCGGCACCGGTGACCACGGCCATGTTGCGCCGGCGACGGAAGAATTCCATCGCGGAGTTGACGTTCATCGCCCCGATCGAGAGTGTTTCCACCAGCAGATCGAGCCGCTCGGGGCAACAGAGCACCTTCGCGCCCAGCCGCTCGGCCAGCTCTTCCACGGTGACGCTGCGCAGCAGTGGGCTGCGGGGCAGCACGCCGAAGACCTGCAGCCCCAGACGCTCCATGGCGGGCACTTCCTCCTGCAGGAGGGTCTCGACGGCATCGGGATCCACAGCGTTCAGCACCACGCCGGCCAGGCGCTCGCCGAGCAAGTCGCGGGCCTGCAGCAGGGGATCAATGCTGCAGCTGTCGAGCCAGTGGTGCACCAGGACCACCGGGGCTTCCAGCCCGTGCGCCAGCTGCACCAGGCTCAGCCCATAGAGCAGACCTTCGCTGAGGCTGCCGGAGGCCTCCAGCAGCGTGAGCCCATCATTGGGGGCACTGAGGTGGTCGCGCAGGGCCCCGAATCCATCACCGGCGCCCAGTTCGCCCTGCAGGAGTCGCTGCCGCGCCGTGGCCGGCTCCAGCAGCTGCAGCGAAGGCACCAGGCAGTCTGGCGCCAGGCCGAGGATGCCGCCGACGAAACGCACGTCGTCATCGATCAGCGGGGCCGATGGACCATCGCCACCGGGTAAGGGCCTGCGATCCAGCCGCAGACTGGTGGCCAGGGGTTTGCCGAAACGCACCGGCACACCCATGCGGGCGGCCTGCCTTGCCAGGCCGAGCACCAGCGCTGATTTTCCGCTGAAGGGGTGGCACGAACCGATCAGCAGAGTGCTGCTCATGGGGATGGGTTCGCCGGGGCCAGGGTCAGGCAGCAGCCTACGAGGAGACCGGTGGCGGGGCCTCGCCGAGGATCAGCCAGCGCCAGAACGATTCGGGAAGGTCGCCACCACCGCTCACGGCGCGGTCTTCCAGCAGATCCATCAACCAGCACACCAGGTGGTGGGTGGGCACCGTGAAGCTGTAGCGGATGTCCGGTTGGTCAGGGAAGGCGAGCTCACACTGGCTCGGCTGTTGCGGGGCTACACCGGAGGTCCAGCTGAGCTCGAAGCGATGGGCCCCGTTCGGATGCAGCGGGCGCAGCCCACTCACCCGCCGGAGGGCGAGCTGATCGAGACCGCGTTGCAACCAGCCTTCACGGCTCAGTCCACCGCAATAGGGGGCGAACAAGGCCACCTGTGCAGCTTCCTGGGACAGGGTGGATGATCCTTGTGCTGGGCCCTCACTAAACACGTTGGATGTTGCCTGTCCTTAGAACAAAAAGAATGTCCTCACCTGATCGTACCGGCTGTAACAGTGGTTCGCCCACCACCGCGCAGCGATGAATGCCATGAGGTCCGCCTTGCTGCCACTGCAGGGCCGGCATGTGGCGGTCACCGGCGCCGGTGGCGCTTTCGGCAGCGCCCTGCTCCGCCGCCTCCATGGCCAGGGGGCCAGGCTGCTGGCGCTCACCTCCCGGCCCACCGCCGTAGAACTCAGCGATGCCAGCGGGCAACCGATTCCGTTGTCCAGTCTCTGCTGGGGCTGCGGCGGAGAGGCGGCGCTGCGTGATCAGCTGCTGGATGTGGACATCCTGGTGATCAACCATGGCGTGAACGTGCATGGGGATCGCAGTCCCGCCGCCGTGGAGCGCAGCCTCGAGGTGAACGCGCTGAGCAGCTGGCGTCTGGTGGAGCTGTTTCTGTCTCTGCCCGAGCCTGCGGCTGATCGCCCCCGCCGCGAGCTGTGGGTGAACACGTCGGAAGCCGAACTGATGCCGGCGGTGAGCCCGCTCTATGAGATCAGCAAGCGCCTGCTGGGTCAGCTGCTCAGCCTGCGCAGCCTCGATCAGCAGGGGCCCCGGGCCTGCCGGATCCGGCGCCTGGTGCTCGGCCCCTTCCGCTCCGCCCTCAATCCGATCGGTGTGATGAGTGCCGACTTCGTGGCCGGTCAGGTGATCGCCCAGGTACGCAGAGGCATGGGGCTGGTGATCGTGACCCCCAACCCACTCACCTATCTGCTGTTCCCGCTGGCGGTGCTGATGCGACGGCTCTACTTCGGGCTCACAAGCCGCATCATCTGAGTGGCCGGAGCGCACCGCGGCTGCGTGGCCTGGCGCATGGCGATGCCGCTCAGAAGTCGCGGTCGGTGAGGATCTCGCAACCGTCGGAGGTGACGGCGATCGTGTGCTCCCACTGGGCCGAAAGGCTTCCGTCCACCGTCACGACCGTCCAGCGGTCGCGCAGGGTGCGGCAGTGCTTGCTGCCGCCGTTGAGGATCGGCTCCACGGCGAGGGTCATGCCGGGGCGGAGCTTCACGTTGGGCAGATCCTTGGTGCGGAAGTTGAACACCGAGGGCTCTTCGTGCAGGTTGCGGCCCACGCCGTGGCCCGTGTAGTCCTCCACCACGCTGTAGCCATGGGCTTCGACGTGGTCCTGGACGGCGCCGGCGATGTCGAGCAGGGTGTTGCCGGCCTTCACCTTGGCCAGGCCCTGCATCAGCGACTCCTGGGCCACGCGGCTGAGTCGGCAGGCGTCGTCGCTGCTGGCACCCACGCAAAGGGACACACAGCTGTCGCCGTGGTAGCCCTCGAAGTAGGCGCCGGTGTCGATCTTGAGCAAATCGCCCTCGCGGATTACCCGCTTGCTGCTGGGGATGCCGTGCACCACTTCGTTGTTGATGCTCGCGCAGATGCTGGCGGGGAAGCCGTGGTAGCCCTTGAAGCTGGGGGTGGCGCCCAGTTCACGGATGCGCCGTTCGGCGTGGCGATCGAGGTCGGCGGTGGTCATGCCGGGGGCGGCCAGTTCCAGCAGTTCGCGCAGCACGGTGGCCACGATCCGGCTGGAGCGCCGCATGATGCCGATCTCGCGCGCCGACTTGATCTCCACGCCGCGACGGCTTTTCTGAATGCGGGGACCGGCCTGGGTGACCACAGAAGAGGGCGACGCCGCCGCCATTCCCACGGCCGCCCCTCCGCCGCCCTGTGCGCTCGATCCTTGGGTGGCGGCCAGCAGATCGGCGAACAGATTCATCGACGGATCCTTGACATCTCAGACTCCAAGCTACCAATTTCAACCCGGCACCTATGCAAACCCTGGCGGCGTTGCGGCGCTGGCATGCGCAGGCAGCTCCGTTCGTGCTCGCCCCCATGCTTCTCACAGCGACCACCGGCATGGGGTACCGGCTGCTGCGTGACTGGGGCGGCCTGGGCCGCGATCAGGCCCACCTCTTGATGGTGCTTCATGAAGGCGAATGGTTGGGCAGCACCGGCAAGACCTTTTATGTGGCCCTCAACGGCCTGGGATTGCTGTGGATGCTGGTCAGCGGAGGCGCCATGGTGGCCGGCAAATGGCAGCGCGCCACTGCCGCCCGGCGCCCCGCCGGGCCCGCTGCCACCAACCGCACCGGCGGCGACGCTTCCGAGGGGGGCGGATGACCCGGTAAAGTCGCTGTTTGCTCAGGCGTGAAGGAAGCCGGGATGGCAGCGGAACTCATCGAAGACAGCACCAGCGAGACGAGCACTCCCGAAGCGGGCACCGCTGCGGCAGCGCCTGCGGTCCGCACCGGCAAGCTCAGCGCCTACGAGCTGATGCGCACATTCGAGGCGGAGCAGCTCAAGAGCGACCTTCCCGAGATCTACGTGGGCGACACCGTCCGTGTGGGCGTGCGCATCAGCGAGGGCAACAAGGAGCGCATCCAGCCCTACGAGGGTGTGGTGATCGCCAAGCGCCACGGCGGCCTCAACGAAACCATCACCGTGCGCCGGATCTTCCAGGGCATCGGCGTGGAGCGTGTGTTCATGCTGCACAGCCCTCAGGTGGCCACGATCAAGGTGGAACGCCGGGGTAAGGTGCGTCGTGCCAAGCTCTTTTACCTGCGCGATCGGGTGGGCAAGGCCACCAGGGTCAAGCAACGCTTCGACCGCTGATCCCGCGATTCCCATCGTCTATCCAGGTGTCGCCCTGCGGCACCTTCTGAGGGTCATCGCCTTGCGCCGTTAGTTCAGTTGGTAGAACGCAGGTCTCCAAAACCTGATGTCGGGGGTTCAAGTCCTCCACGGCGCGCTCGATGACCCTTCCTGCACTTTTCTGGTTCCGGACATGGAGTTGGATCTACAACCCGGTGATGTGGTCAAGGTTCTTGAGTCGGCCGCACTGGGCTGGGTACGAGCTCGGGTGATCCGGGTCAAATCCGGAGGCCGTGTGGTGGTTCAGAGCGACCAAGGTCGGGAATTCACCGCCCGTGGCAACCAGGTCCGTCTCATTGAACCTGCTGGCTTTCGCCCCTGAGCGCGCGGATCTTTTTCGTGCGCCGCTGATTGCTTCAAGCCGCCGGCCATGCTGATTCTTGCGGCCAGCAATGGCCACAATCTCACTCTCGCTACACGTGTGGCCCAGGAAGCAGAGCTTCAGGGCCACGCTTTTCATGTGATGGATCTGGTCGATCTCGGCCTGCCGCTCTACAGCCCAGCGGCCGAGGTGGCCGGCGGCGGCGCCCACCCTGGGCTAGATGCGCTGGCCCACCAGCTGCGCTCCCTGGGGCGGCTGTGGGTGTGCGCGCCCGAATACAACGGCTCCCTGCCGCCCACGCTCAACAACGCCCTCGCCTGGCTGTCACGCAGCAGCGATGATTTTCGCGAGCTGTTCAACGGCCTTCCTGTGGCTCTGGCCACCCACAGCGGCGGTGGCGGTCAGAAGGTGCTGAGCGCCATGCGCCTGCAGTTCGCCCATCTCGGCTGCTCAGTGCTGGGGCGGGAGCTGCTGAGCACCGGCCAGAAGCCCGCCAACCCTGCCTCCATCAGCGCGATGGTTGCAGAGTTGCACCGTCTGGCGCCTGCCATCGCATCGGCTGGTTGACGACGGGACCGGCGGCAACTGATACTGCCGAGGTCGCCGACGCGACAGCGCACCCCGCACGGGAGCCCGGCCCAGCCGAGCCACCAGTACGGATGAACTGGGACTGTAGTTCAATCGGTTAGAGCACCGCCCTGTCACGGCGGAAGTTGCGGGTTCGAGCCCCGTCAGTCCCGTTTTCAATTCATCCCATCCACCAGGAGTGAACGCATTGACGGTGAGGGTTCGTCTCGCTCCCAGCCCTACCGGCACGCTTCACATCGGCACAGCCCGCACGGCGGTGTTCAACTGGCTCTTCGCGCGCCACCTCGGCGGTGCCTTCCTGCTCCGCATCGAGGACACCGATCGCGAGCGCTCCAGGCCCGAATACACCGCCAACATCCTCGACGGCCTGCGCTGGCTGGGCCTGGACTGGGACGAGGAGCCGGTGATCCAGAGCGAGCGCATCGAGGCGCATCGCGCCGCGATCCAGCAGCTACTCGCCAGCGGGCACGCCTACCGCTGCTACGCCAGCGAGGCGGAGCTGGCGGAGATGCGGGAGGCTCAGGCCGCCGCCAAGGAGGCCCCCCGCTACGACAACCGCCACCGCCACCTCAGCCCGGAGCAGGAGCAGGCCTTCATCGCCGAAGGGCGTGAAGCGGTGGTCCGTTTCCGCATCGATGACGGCGCCACGATCGTCTGGAACGATCTGGTGCGCGGCGAGATGCGCTGGAGCGGCAGCGACCTGGGCGGCGACATGGTGATCGCCCGGCGCGCCCCGGCTGATGGCATCGGCGATCCCCTCTACAACCTGGTGGTGGTCGTCGACGACGCCGCCATGGCGATCAGCCACGTGATCCGCGGCGAAGACCACATCGCCAACACCGCCAAGCAGTTGCTGCTCTACGACGCGCTGGGCCTGGCCGCACCGGAGTTTGCCCACACGCCCCTGATCCTCAACGGCGAAGGCCGCAAGCTCTCCAAGCGCGATGGGGTCACGTCGCTGAGCGAGTTCCGAGAGCTGGGCTACACCGCCGATGCGCTGGCCAACTACATGACCCTGCTCGGCTGGTCGCCGCCGGAGGGCATGGGGGAGCGCTTCAGCCTGGCCGAGGCGGCACCGGTCTTCGGCTTCGAGCGGGTCAATCGCGCCGGCGCCCGCTTCGACTGGGACAAGCTCAACTGGCTGAACGCCCAGGTGCTGCATGGCTTGCCGGCCGAGCAGCTGCTGGCTCTGCTGGCGCCGCGCTGGCGGGCCCAGGGGTGGAGCGCCCCCTCAGGGGAGGCCGGCTGGGAGCTGGAGCTAGCCGCCTTGCTGGGCCCCTCCCTGGTCACGCTGCAGGACGGCGTCGAGCAGGCCCGGCCCTTCTTCGAGCGTCCCAGCCTCAACGACGAAGCCCGCCAGCAGATCGAGAGCGAAGGGGCCAGGGCGGCCCTGGCGGCAGTGCTGCAGGCACTGGAGCCTGCGGATCCCGCCCAGCTGGCCCACCAAGCACTTGATGCCGATCAGGCCAAGACCCTGCTGGGGGAGGCCGCCAAGACAGCCAGCGTGAAGAAGGGCGTGGTGATGAAGAGCCTGCGGGCAGCCCTGCTCGGCAGCCTTCAGGGCCCCGATCTCGTGGCCACCCTGCTGCTGCTCCAGCCCGGCGGCGAGGCCGTCGCTCGACTGCAGCGCAGCCTCTGAAATTGGCCAGCAGCGGCGCTCACGACCAGGCCCGCTCAGACCGAGGGGCCAGCCAGCGCCGTCAGCCTCCGGCTCCACCCAGATCACGTGCCGGCTCCACCAGGCCCAGCCGCCGGGCCAGGGCTGCGGCGGTGAACCCCTGAATCCCCACCGTGAGGAGGATCGTGAGGAACACGAGGCCCTTGAGAGCGCCGCCGCCCGGAACTCCGGCTTCGTCGAGCCGGAGGGCGAACAGGCTGGCCACGGCGGCGGTGACGATCCCGCGCGGGGCGATCCAGCTGAGCATGAGCTTTTCGCGCCAGCCGAGCCCGGGCAACCCCAGGCCCGCCACCTGGATCACCGGCCAGCGGCAGAGCATCAGCACCAGCACGCAGGCCACGCCACCCAGCCCCAGCGGGCTCAACTCCGACCAGGACAGATCGGCGGCCAGCAGCGGGAACAGCACGGTGATGGCCAGCAAGGCGAGTTGCCGGATCAGCTCATCGAGCTGACTGGCCCCACCCTCGAGCCTCAGCCCCACCACCACCCCGGCACTCACGGCAGCCGGTAATCCGGATTCGGGCAACAGGGTTTCGCAGCCTCCCACCAGCAGGAACAGCACGCCGAGGCTGAGCTGCAGCGCCAGGGCATCGAGCACCTCGGAGCCTTGCAGCAGACGGCGCAGCAGCTCAGAGAGCAGCCACCCCGCCAGGCTGCCGATCAGCACACCGCCACCCAGCCGCAGCACCAGCCGACTGGCCACCTCCTGCCAGCTGCCGAGATCACCGATGGCGAGCTGCAGCAGCAGCAGCGCCAGCACGGCGCCCAGCGGTTCGAGCGCGAGCCCTTCGGCTTCGAGCACATTGGCGAGCGAGGGCAACAGGCGCATCTGCTGCACCATCGGTGTGACCACGGTGGGGCCGGTGGCGAGCGCGATCGCCCCGAACACCAGAGCCAGCGGCCAGGACAGACCGGCCAGCAGGTGGGCCAGCAGCACCGCCGCCAGGAAGCCCAGCACGGCCCGCACCAGCACCACCTGCACAACGGTGCGCTGCAGGTCGCGGCCCGCCAGCCTCAGATTGAGGCCGCCATCGAACAGGATCAGGCCCACCAACAGGCTGACCAGTGGCTCCAGCACCGGCCCCAGCGCCTCGGTGTCCACCAGGTCGAAGCCGGCCCTGCCGATCACCAGGCCCACCGCCAGCAGCAGCACCACCGCCGGCAAACGGCTGAGCTGTGCCAGCAACTGGGCCATCGCCCCGGCGAAGAAGGCCTCACCCCAGATCAGCTCCAGCCTGCTCAAGCGGCCCCGGACAGAAGGAGAGCGATGGCCTTGGGCGGCGTGATCACAGTGGCTCTGCGCGGCGTGAGCACGGTGGCGACTGCAGACCTCCGGTGCGGGAGGCCCCGGGCCTGTTCAGGCGGGCTGGGACGCGCTGCAACCATGGGGATCATCGGGAAGCGAATTCCGGCACGATGCGGATCCCCACCACAGAGCTGGGACGCAGCACCAGGTATTCCCCTTCAAGGTCGTTGATCGGCACATTCACGAAGGCATCGCCGTTGCTGCCGTTGAGCACGCCGCCGTACCACTGCTGGAACGCGTCGAGCGTGGCGAAATGGATGATCTGCTGGTGACCGCCGAGCAGCAGCAGATGAATGGTGTAGCGGCGGGGTTGGCGTTGGGATTGGGAGTCCATGGCGTGCGCGTGCGGGAAGCGACCGGTGGCTCCGCAGGAGACGGCCGTGGGCCACAGCCCCGGGGGCTGGCGGAAATCTAAAGCGCCCGACGAAGCATCACTCCTGGATGCATCGCACGTGCAGACGACGGGTCACCGCAAGCGGTGGGCGATTGGGAGGATCAAGTCCGGCAGGCCGCCCTGTGGTGGTTCCAGATGGCAGGCTGAGGCGCAGCTGAGGGTGGGGCAGGACGTGGCCAAGGCAACGAAGAATTCGGCTGAGAGTGGTCCGGCTGAAGCAGGTTTGCCTGGGAGTGGTTCACCAGAGAATGGTTTGCCTGGGGCCGGCCCAGCCCCCAACGCTCCGGCCGATCACCGGTCGGTGGGGGAGCAGCGGCCCCTGCTGCTGCTCGTGGACGGCCACTCGCTGGCCTTCCGCAGCTTCTATGCCTTCGCCAAAGGCGGTGAAGGGGGCCTGGCCACCCGCGATGGTGTGCCCACCAGCGTCACCTATGGCTTTCTCAAGGCTCTGCTCGACAACGTGAAGGGCCTCACCCCCCAGGGCGTTGTGATCGCCTTCGACACCGCTGAGCCCACCTTCCGCCACAACGCAGACGCCGCCTACAAGGCACACCGCGACGAAGCGCCCGAGCACTTCTTCACCGACCTGGCCAACCTGCAGGAGATCCTTGCCGGCGCCATGGATCTGCCGCTGTGTATGGCGCCCGGCTACGAAGCCGATGATGTCCTCGGCACCCTCGCCAACCGGGCCGCAAACGACGGCTGGCGGGTGAGGATCCTGAGTGGCGATCGCGATCTGTTTCAGCTGGTGGATGACGAGCGGGACATCGCCATCCTTTACATGGGGGGAGGACCTTACGCCCGCAACGCCGGCCCGCAGGTGATCCGCCGGGAGGGGGTGATCAGCAAGCTCGGGGTGACGCCGGAGGAGGTGGTGGATCTCAAAGCGCTCACCGGCGACGCCAGCGACAACATCCCCGGCGTCAAGGGTGTGGGCCCCAAGACAGCCATCGTGTTGCTGCAGGCACATAACACCCTCGATGGCATCTATGCCGCCCTCGACCAGCAGAAGGGAGCGCTCAGAGCCAAGCTGGAGGCCGACCGGGACAACGCTTTCCGCTCGCGCATGCTGGCCGAGATCCTCGTGGACATCCCGCTGCCGAGCGAACCACGCCTGGCCCTCGGGTCCCTCGACCGGGACGCCCTGGCCCAGCGGCTCGAAGAGCTGGAGCTGCACAGCCTGGCCCGCCAGCTGGAGGCCTTCGAACGGGTGTTCTCCGGAGCTGCAGCCAGCGGCCGCGCGAAGGCTCAGACCACAACACCCAGCAGCAAAGCCAGCGGAACGGCCAGCGCAGAACCCGCCGCGGCCACCCCCTCAGCATTCGCCGGTGAACCAGCGGAAAGAGGCGGCCACGGCCAGGAGCCACGGAGCAGCAGCTCGGCTTCAGGCGACCACCCGCCTGCCGGCGCCGGGGGGCCTGAATCTCTCGCTGGCTCCCTCCTGCCGGTGCTGGAGCCCCAGCTGATCGCCACCACCAGCGCGCTGGCGGCCCTGGTGGAGCGGCTTCTGGCAGCCACAGATCCAACGGCACCGATCGCGCTCGACACCGAAACCACCGCACTCAACCCCTTTCAGGCGGAGCTCGTTGGGGTGGGGCTGTGCTGGGGAGACGGGCCTGCCGATCTGGCCTACATCCCGATCGGACACCAGCCCGCAGTGGCCGAACCCGCCGCCGATCTGCTCACGGCAGCGGAACCAGCGACCGACGCCCCTGCCCAGCTGCCGCTGGCGGCGGTGCTCACCGCGCTGGCTCCCTGGCTGGCCAGCACGGCCCATCCCAAGGCCCTGCAGAACGCCAAGTACGACCGGCTGGTGCTGATGCGCCACGGGCTGGAGCTGGGCGGCGTGGTGATGGACACCCTGCTGGCCGATTACCTGCGCGACGCCAACGCCAAACATGGCCTGGAGGCGATGGCCCTGCGCGAGTTCGGCTTCAGCCCCACCGGCTACACCGACCTGGTGGCGAAGGGGCAGACCTTCGCCTCGGTGCCGATCGCCGCAGCCGCGCTGTATTGCGGCATGGACGTGCACCTCACCTGGCGCCTGGGCCGGCTGCTGCACGAGCGGCTGCAGGCCATGGGGCCCCGGTTGCTGCCGCTGCTCGCCCAGGTGGAGCTGCCGCTGGAACCTGTGCTGGCCCAGATGGAAGCCACCGGCATCCGCATCGACACCGCCTACCTGGCCGAACTCAGTGCGGAGCTGGGGGAGCAGTTGCACCGCCTCGATGGTGAGGCCAAGGCAGCGGCCGGCGTTGATTTCAACCTGGCCTCCCCCAAGCAGCTGGGGGAACTGCTGTTCGACACGCTCGGGCTCGATCGGAAGAAATCCCGAAAAACCAAGACCGGCTGGAGCACCGACGCCGCCGTGCTCGAGAAGCTCGAAGACGACCATGCGGTGGTGCCGCTGGTGCTGGAGCACCGCACGCTCAGCAAGCTCAAGAGCACCTACGTGGATGCCCTGCCCCTGTTGGTGGAGGCGGAAACGGGCCGTGTGCACACCGATTTCAACCAGGCTGTAACCGCCACCGGCCGCCTGTCGAGCAGCAACCCCAACCTGCAGAACATCCCGATCCGCACCGAGTACAGCCGACGGATCCGCAAGGCCTTCCTGCCCCAGGAGGGCTGGCACTTGATCAGCGCCGATTACTCCCAGATCGAGCTGCGCATCCTCACCCACCTCTCCGGTGAGGAGGTGCTGGTGGAGGCCTTCCGCAACGGCGATGACGTGCATGCCCTCACCGCCCGCCTGTTGCTGGACACCACCGAGGTGAGTGCCGCAGAGCGGCGACTGGGCAAGACGATCAACTTCGGCGTGATCTACGGCATGGGTTCCCAGCGGCTGGCCCGGGAGACCGAACTCAGCCCCAGCCAGGCCAAGGAGTTTCTCGGCAAGTACAAGCAGCGCTATCCGAAGGTGTTCGCTTTCCTGGAGCTTCAGGAGCGGCTCGCCCTCAGCCAGGGATACGTGGAAACGATCCTGGGACGGCGGCGGCCCTTCCCGTTCGATCGCAATGGGCTGGGCCGCTTGCTGGGCAAGGATCCCTTCGAGATCGATCTGGAGGTGGCGCGGCGGGGCGGCATGGAGGCCCAGCAGTTGCGAGCCGCGGCCAATGCGCCGATCCAGGGCTCCAGCGCCGACATCATCAAGCTGGCGATGGTGACGCTGCAGCGCACCTTGGAGCAGCAGGCACTGCCGGCCCGGCTGCTGTTGCAGGTGCATGACGAACTGGTGCTCGAAGCGGCCCCTGACGCACGCGAGCAGGTGATCGCCACCGTGAAGGCCACGATGGAGCAGGCGATTCAACTGAGCGTGCCCCTGGTGGTGGACACCGGCTGGGGTCCGAACTGGATGGAAGCGAAGTAGGCGAGGGCGGGGTGACCAGCTCCACACAGTCGGCGGCCTAGGTTCGCGCACACGGCCCCTGGCCAACCTCTGCCTTTCTCCTCCGGCCCCGGGCCGGCATGCCTCTTGACCCTGCGGCTCACCAACACCCTCACCCGCCGCCTCGAGGCCTTCGAGCCCCTGGTGCCGGGTCAGGTGTCGATCTACTGCTGCGGAGTCACGGTCTACGACCTCTGCCACCTGGGGCACGCCCGCAGCTATATCGCCTGGGATGTGCTGCGCCGCTATCTGCAGTGGCGGGGTTATGCGGTCACCTTCGTGCAGAACGTGACCGACATTGACGACAAGATCCTGGCCCGCGCCGCCGCCGAAGGCAGCTCGATGGAGGCGGTGAGCGAGCGCAACATCCGCGAGTTTCAGACGGACATGGCCGCCCTCGGGATCCTGCCGCCCGACCGTCTGCCCCGGGCCACCCGCTGCCTTGACGGCATCCGCCGGATGATCGCGGAGCTGGAGGCCAGCGGCGCGGCCTATTCCGCCGATGGCGACGTGTATTTCTCGGTGCTGAAGAAGGCCGACTACGGCAAGCTCAGTGGCCGCAGCCTCGACGAGCAGCAGGAGGGGGCCAGCGGCCGCATGGGCGAAGCGGAAGAGGCCCGCAAGCAGCACCCCTTCGACTTCGCCCTCTGGAAAGGAGCCAAGCCGGACGAGCCCAGCTTCCCTTCCCCCTGGGGGCCGGGGCGGCCCGGCTGGCACATCGAATGCTCCGCGATGGTGCGCCAGGAGCTGGGCGACACGATCGACATCCATCTGGGCGGAGCCGATCTGATCTTTCCCCACCACGAAAACGAAATTGCCCAGTCGGAAGTGGCCACCGGCCAGGCGCTGGCGCGCTTCTGGCTGCACAACGGCATGGTGAACGTGGGCGGCGAGAAGATGAGCAAGTCGCTCGGCAACTTCACCACGATCCGGGCCCTGCTGGACGGCGGCACCACACCGATGACCCTGCGCCTGTTCGTGCTGCAGGCCCACTACCGCAAGCCGCTCGATTTCACCGCCGCCGCGCTGGAAGCGGCGGCCACCGGCTGGAAGGGGCTCAATGCGGCCCTGCTGGTGGGGGATCAGCACGCTGCCTCGCTCGGCTGGGCTGCCGCCGCCCCGGCAACCGCTGCCACGGTGATGGCCCCCCAAGCCGACGCCGACCCTGCCGCTCCGCTGGGAGAGGCCCGCCAGCGCTTCATCGACGCGATGGACGACGACCTGAACACGTCCGCCGCCCTGGCGGTGCTGTTCGAGCTGGCGCGGCCCCTGCGCTCGCTCGCCAATCGGCTGGAGCGAGGGGATGCCGCCGCCGCCCCGGACGACCTGCGAGAGCGTTGGCTGCTGCTGCAGGAGCTCAGCACCGTGCTGGGCCTGGTGGCGGAGCGGCCCGCCGCAGGGGCGACAGCACCCGGCGCGGACGGACCCAGCGAAACCGAAATCCAGGCGGTGATCGAGGCCCGTCGGCTGGCCAAGGCCAGTAAGGATTACGCCACCGCCGACGGCCTGCGCGACCAGTTGCGCCGTGCCGGCATCGAGCTGATCGACCGCCCCACCGGCCTCACCGAGTGGATCCGGAAGTAAGCGGCCCCGAACGCCTACGGCATCGGAATCGGCAGGCTTGAAATGGGCCCGCTTGGGATCGGCTGGCCCGGCTCCATGGTCAGCTGGAGCGGCTCAGGAATCAGCTGGCGGTGTGGGCCCTTTGCCCACCATCAGCTTCTCGATCTTGCGGATCCGCCCCAGGGTGGTCTGCCACACCTCCTGACGGAAGGGGTCGTCGGCCGGGCAGGCGGCCACCAGCGCCTCGATGTCCTCCTGGCGCTCGAAGGCGTCCCAGAGCTCCCGCTCCAGGCGGGCCCGCTCGATGAAGTTCCAGCGCTTGAGCCAGAGCACGGAACACCGCGGCAAGTGCGTTCAGTGTGACGCGCTGCAGACCCAGGCCGTCTGCCCTGCAGCCGGCAATGGGAGACTGGCGCCCTGCAGCGTCGGGCCGTTCTGATGAAAGCGATCAGCGTGCTGGGCTCCACCGGCTCGATCGGCACCCAGACCCTGGAGCTGGCCGAGGAATTCCCCGATCGCTTCAAGGTGGTGGGGCTCACCGCCGGACGCAACCTACCCTTGCTGGTGGAGCAGATCGTGCGCCACAGCCCCGAAGTGGTGGCGTTGGCCGAGGGGGAGCTGCTGGCTGAGCTGAGCGCACGGCTCGATGCCCTGCCGAAGGAGCAGCAACCGCTGCGGCGCCCTGAGCTGCTGGGCGGCAACGAAGGGCTCTGCGCCGTTGCCGCCTGGGCCAGCGCCGATCTGGTGGTGACCGGCATCGTGGGCTGCGCCGGGCTGCTGCCGACCCTGGCGGCGGTGGAGGCGGGCAAGGATCTGGCCCTTGCCAACAAGGAAACCCTGATCGCCGCAGGGCCGGTCGTGCTGCCGGCGCTGAAGCGCAGCGGCAGTCGCCTGCTGCCGGCCGATTCGGAGCATTCCGCCATCTTCCAGTGCCTGCAGGGCACCCCCTGGGCCGACACCGCCCGCCTCTCCACCGGCGTTCCCACCCCGGGGCTGCGCCGCCTCCAGCTCACCGCCTCGGGCGGTGCCTTCCGCGACTGGCCGGCCGCCGATCTGGCCAAGGCCACCGTGGCCGATGCCACCAGCCACCCCAACTGGAGCATGGGGCGGAAGATCACGGTGGATTCCGCCACCTTGATGAACAAGGGGCTGGAGGTGATCGAAGCCCACTACCTCTTCGGCCTCGATTTCGACCACATCGAGATCGTGATCCATCCCCAGAGCATCATCCACTCGATGGTGGAGCTGGTGGATTCGTCGGTGCTGGCGCAGCTGGGCTGGCCCGACATGAAGCTGCCGATTCTCTACTGCCTCAGCTGGCCGGAGCGGCTGGAAACCCCCTGGCGCCGCCTCGATCTCACCGAGGTGGGCACGCTCAGCTTCCGCGCCCCCGACGGCGCCAAGTATCCGTGCATGGCCCTGGCCTACGCGGCCGGCCGCGCCGGCGGCACGATGCCGGCGGTGATGAATGCCGCCAACGAGCAGGCGGTGGCCCTGTTCCTGGAGGAACGGGTGCACTTCCTCGACATTCCGACACTGATCGAACAGGTCTGCGACCGCCACCGGGCCGACCTCAGCGCCGCCCCCTCGCTCGCTGACGTGCTGGCCGTTGATGCCTGGGCGCGCCAGGCCGTGCGGGAGGCCGCCGCGGCCACCGGCCGCACCCTGCTGACCGCATGAGCAGCGGCATCCTGCCGGCGTCAGCCGGCGTCGAGCGCCACCTGCTGCTCTGCGCCACCCCCACCAAGGCCCTGTGCGGTGATCCGGCGGTGGGAGCCGCCAGTTGGGCCCTGCTCAAGCGCCTGCTGCGCGAGCGCGGCCTGGAGGACCCGGGGCGCCCCCAGGGGGTGGTGCTGCGCTCCAAAGCCGACTGCCTGCGCGTGTGCGAAGGCGGGCCGATCCTGCTGATCTGGCCGGAAGGCCTCTGGTACGGCGGTGTGACCCCGGAGCGGATCGAGCGGATCGTGGACGACCACCTGATCGCCGGCCGTCCCATCGACGACTGGGTGATTCGCCGCACGCCGTTCGCCCCCACCGCCACCGGCGTTCAGGGGCTCCCCTGCACCTGATCCAGCAGCCAGCGCGTCACCAGCAGATCAGACCAGCTGCCCCCCGGGCCGTGGAAGCCGTTGTGGCCGCCCGCCTGACTGAGCACGATCTGCAGCGGTGAGGCCGGCGTGAGCCGCTCCTGCAACGCCACCGCGGGGGCAGCGGGCACCCATGGATCGTCGAGGGCATGCACCATCAGCAGAGGGGGCAAAGGCCGCGCTGGAGGTTCTCCCGCCAGGCAGCCCTGCAGCAGCCAGAGCGGACTGGCGCCCGCGTAGTAGGCCTCCACAGACTCGAATCCCCAGCGCGGCGCGGTGATCAGGGCGTCGAAGGCGCGGATCGACTCCACCGCCTGCAGCTGGCTGCGCTGCCCGTCCTGCAGGCCACCGGGATCGGCCAGGGTCTGCTGGCGCAGGCGCTGCAGCAGCCAGCGCTCGTACAGGCGGTTGCGGGGCCGGCCGATGGCGGCCGAACTGCTGGCCAGATCGATCGGGGAACTCACGACCACCAGGCCGTCCAGCAATCCCGGGGCGGAGGCGTCGAGCAGGCCATTGAGCAGCACGGTGCCGCCGAGCGACAGCCCCACCCCCAGCAGAGGGCGGCCGGCGGCGAGGCTGCGGGCCTGCCGCAGCGCCGGGATCAGATCGCGGTTGCAGTGGGCGGCGTAGGTGCCCCGCGCCAGGCTCCGGCCCGCTCCCGCGCCGCGCAGGTTCAGCCGCAGCACGGCAAACCCCGCCTGCCGCAGGACATGCGCCAGCCGCAGCAGGCCGATGCTGCGGCTGGAGCCGCCCAGCCCATGCAGCAGCAGCACGAGGGCGTGGGGGCGGGCGGCGGAGCCGTCGGGGCCAGCAGCGGGGGCATCGAGGCAGCCGAGCAGGGCTTCGCCTCCGGGCAGCGCCAGCGGCACCGCCTGGGCCGACTCCGCCGGTAAGCGCTCTGGACGCAGCGTGTCGCGCAGGGTCTGGAGATCGGCGCCCCACCAGGGCGCCCGGGGCTGGAAGGGCGGCACGCCCAGGTGATCCAGCAAAGCCGCAGCAGTCAACGTCAACGGAGCGATCAGGCGCGCGCGGGGCTGGCGCCGGCCGCCCCCTCCAGCCACTGGGCCAGGGAGCTGGGCGGCAGGTCCTGGCTGCTGGTGATTTCGATCAGACGACCGATGGAGGCGGGCGCTTCGACGGCATCGAGGCAGACGCGCGCCACCAAGCGGCGGGGAATGCTGTTGCTCTCCTGCTGATCCGGACCGCTGAAGCGCAGCCCTTCGCGCTCGAGACCCTCCTCGCTTTCGCGCAGCCCACCGGGGCGGATCACGGTCCAATCCAGGCCGCTGCTCTCCAGCCAACGCTCGCCGACGCGCTTCCAGATCAGGATCAGGCCGAACAGGTTGAGCGGGTGAAACAGCCGGCCGCTGCAGAGCGAGCTCACCAGCACCACGCGCTTGACCCCGGCGGCACGGCAGGCGGCGATCTGGCTGCGGATCGCCAGCGCATCCACCTGCAGGGGACCGGTCAGGTCGATCGACGGGCGCGCGCCGGTGGCGATCACCAGCGCCTCCACGCCGGCGAGCGCCTGCTGCAGGGCGCTCTGGTCGGACAGTTCCAGCCGGATCAGCTCCGCCCCTTCCAGTCCTTCGGGGACGTTCGAGCCCGGCCGCAGGATCGCCCGCACCGAATAACCACGGCGGCGCGCTTCCTGTACAACCCGCCAGCCGGTCTTGCCGGAGGCACCAGTGACGGCCAGCAGTGCCGGAGTGGAAGGGAAGGGCATCAGAACAACGGCAGCAATTCCTGTTCCAGGCAGCGGGCCTGTACCACCGAGCCGAGATGGCGCAGCAGACGGACCCGCAGGATCACGGGGTCGATGTCGCACTCCTGCTGGAAACAACCCTCAAGGTGCTCACGGAGGAGGGGTTCCGGCAGACCGGACTCGGGGAACTCTCTCATCGGTGCCTCAACGGCGCGGAGAACAGCGGGGGCTGCAGGTCCTGGGGGGATGGCCTGAACGTAGGGGCGGAAGCGGGAAAAACCCTGGGAACAAACCCCCATTCTTTCCGCTCAGGCAGCCACAGCGAGGGGCGGCACAATGGCGCCACCGCAGGGAACCGTGGCCGCACCCTCCTTCGATCTTGGCAGGCGTGCCCCAGGCACCGCCACAGCCGCATCCGGAGCGGCGGCGGAAGCGGCGTCCGGCCCGGCCACCGGCGGCGGGCTCAGGCCGCGCCAGTGGCAACGCCAGCTGATCGACCTGATGCGGCGGCGGCTGGTGCGCGCCGGGCCGCAGGGCGAAGACGTGCTGGTGCATGCCGGGCCCGGAGCCGGCAAGACCCTGGGGGCGCTGCTGGGGTTCCAGCGCCTGCTGGCGGAAGGGCGGCTGAGCCATTTCCTGGTGTTCTGCCATCGCCAGTCGATCGCCAGCCAATGGCGCTCCTCCGCCGCACGCCTGGGCCTGGAGCTGGGGGAGCTCGATCTCGAAGCGAGCGCTGCAGGCGAAGGCAGTGGCAGTAGCGGCTGGAGTGGGATGGTCCCCGGCCAGGGGCTGCTGATCAGCTACCAGAGCGCGGCCCGGCACCGGCTGCAATTGGAGCGCGAGCTGGCGGGCCTTCAGGCCGGCAAGGTGCTGGCGATCGCCGATGAGGTGCACCACCTCGGCCTCGATCCCGACGATCCGGAAGCCACCGCCTGGAGCCATGCCTTCGGCCGCCTCAGCCGGAACTGCGTGATGCGCCTGGGGCTGAGCGGCACTCCGTTCCGCGCCGACAACCTCGGTTTCAGCGCCTCCCGCCGCATCGCCCGGCGGCAGGAGGGCGTGATCGTCGAGGAGATCGCCCCCGACCTGAGCGTGGAACCGCGCCAGTTGATTGATCAGGGGGACGTGCGGCCGCTGGAGTTCCGCTTCCAGGACGGTTGGGTCGACCACGGCCAGGCCAGCGCCGATGGGGCGCTGGCGGCAATTGAACTGGAGCGTTCGCCCCTTTCCGCCGAGCACCGGGAGAGCTGGCGCGCCCGCAACCTGCGTCGGGCGATCCGCCTGGGGGATCCCAGCAGCATTGCCCTGCGGGTGCTGCTTCAGGCGAGGCGCAAGCTCGAAACACTTCGCAACACCGACCATCCCGAGGCCGGCGGCCTGGTGATCGCCCGCGACATCGCCCATGCCCGCAGCCTCTCCGGACTGCTGGAGGAACAGGGCGACCAGGTGCTGCTGGTGCATTCGCAGGATCCGGAGGCGGCCCAGCGGCTGGCGGACTTTCGCGCCGGTGGCGCCGACTGGCTGGTGAGCATCGACATGTGCGCCGAAGGTTTCGATGCCCCCCGCGTGCGGGTGGTGGCCTACCTGACCACCGTGGTCACCCGCAGCCGCTTCGTGCAGGCGATTACGCGGGCCGTCCGCGTCGATGGCCAGCGGGCGGAACAGGAAACGATCCCAAGGCACCCCTCCTATGTGTATGCGCCCGCCGACCCTTTGCTGGTCAGCTATGCGCGCACCTGGTCGGTGGCAGAGCCCTATCTGATCCAGCCGAAGCCCATGCCGGAGGAGCCCGGGGCCGCGGCGGGTGGACGCGCGCCTGGGTTGCCACTGGAGGCCCTGCGCGATGAAGCCGGCGAGGTGATCCGGCTGCGCGGGCCCCAGCTGCCCGGCTTCCTGCACACCCGTCAGCGCGCCTGAAGCGGTGGGCACGCAGGGTGGCGTGTCAGCGCAGGGGTTTCAGCGGCGGCGCGGGCCGCCCGGACGGTTGCCACCCGGGCGCGGGCCCGTGGCACCGGCGTTGCGTTCCCGGTAGGTGATGCGGCCACGGGTGAGGTCATAAGGGCTGATCTCGACCAGCACCTTGTCACCGGCCAGCAGCTTGATGCGGAACTTGGTGAGCTTGCCTGCAGCACGGCACAGGCACTGGTGGCCAGCGGGCTGATCGAGGGTCACCAGGTAGAAACCATTGCCCTGTTCCTTCTCGATCACGCCCGAGGTTTCGATCATGCGGAGCGGGTGCTCAATCTGTAGGAGAAGGCACAGCTTAAATTGGCGCCTCTCCCCCCCCTCCAGGCCGGCCCCTCTCCACACCGGTAAGCAGCGCAACTCCTGAACCACAAGCTGAGCATCACGCCTGAGCCAGCAGAGTGCCCGCCCTGCGCCAGCTGAGCAGTGCCCCCGAGCAAGCCACACCGGCAACAGGCCCTACCCCCAGCAGCATCAGACCCAAACCTCAGTGGCACGCAGGCCGAAACCCCGCCGACCTGCCACCACAACGCTGTCGCCCCCCAACCCCTAGGGTCTGCGATCGCTCCGGGGCCAAGCCTTGATCGTTCCTTCCCTGTCCCTCGATCTGGGCTTGCTGCTGATTTCCATCGGCGCAGTGAACCTTTGGCGCGCACGCCGCAGCGCCAGCTGAGTGGCGATGAGCCTGCCTGCGCAATCCAGCTTGCTGCCTGGATCTGCCTCAGGCCAATGACTGGGCTGGTTCCGCATCGGAAGGCTGGCTGAACGGGGTGGAGCCACATGGGACTGGGCTCCTCTGGGTGAATCACAGCCGCCGGGGCCCGGTCAGGGTTTGGCTCGCGGGCCCGATCTGATTGAGTTCCGAAACCAGAAATGAACTCCGGCAGGTTGCCCCAGATGGGGGCCAGTGCCATGGCTTGCCTGGCGGCATCAGCCAGCTGGTTCAAGCCAGCTCAGGAGCCTGTGAGGCACTGCCTACCGGCTTTGAGCTTCCGTCTGCTGCCCGCAAGCCTTGGAGCTGAAGACTGGAAGCTGTCTCCATCAAGCTGTCGCCTTCCTGCAGTGGCCATCAAGCAGTTGTCATCAAGCAGAGGGCTCCAAACTGTCCCCTACCAGCTTTGATCTGCAAGCCATGGCCTTCCTGCGGAGGTCCATGGCAATGGACTCCATGCTGTGGCCGTTCTGCTGTGGCCGATCAGCTGTGGCCGATCAGCTGTGGCCTTCGTGCGGTGGGCTCCATGCTGGTGCCTGAGGCCAGAGGGCGACGCACACCATTCCACTCCAACCACCGCCACCAACAGCTAACGAGCAACGACCGTGCCCACCCTGCTGTTCCACAAGCCCTACGGCGTGCTCAGCCAGTTCACGGCAGAACCGGGCAGCCCATGGGTGCACCTGGCAGAGTTCATCCCGGTGCGGGAGGTCTACGCCGCCGGACGGCTGGATGCCGACAGTGAGGGACTGCTGCTGCTCACGAGCGTGGGCCGCCTGCAGCAACGGCTCACCGATCCCCGCTGGGGACACTGGCGCCGCTACTGGGTACAGGTGGAAGGGGAGCCCACCCCGGCCGGGCTGGCCGCCCTGCAAGCGGGGGTGACCATCCAGGGCCAGCGCACCCTGCCCGCCCGGGCCCGGCTGCTGGCGGATCCCGGCCTGCCGCCACGGGATCCACCGATCCGTGAGCGGCGCGCCATTCCCACCAGCTGGCTGGAACTGGAGCTGCGCGAGGGGCGCAATCGGCAGGTGCGCCGCATGACCGCGGCAGTGGGATGGCCCACCCTGCGGCTGATCCGCACCGCCATCGACCTGATGGACGGTCAGCCGCCGCTTGATCTGATCGACCTGCCGGCCGGCCAGTGGCGCCCGGTGAGCCAGGCGGAGGAGGAACGCTTGCAGCGGCTGCTCCTGCTTGCTTCCGCCCAGAGCGACGGTCCCGTCCGAGGGCGAGGCGGACGGGCCGGTGGCGGGAAATCCGGGCGCAACGGCGGTGGCGGATAGGGAGGCTTGGCATCCATGCCGCTCAGCCGATCACCTGTTGCAGCTCCCGCACCGTTTGCAGTTGGCCGTAGTAGTAGTTCGCTCTGGATCGCCGATCGGGATCCTCCAGCGCGTCGAGGGCATCAAATCCCAGGCTCTGCCACAGCTCATGGCCGCAGGCACGGTTCAACTCCTGCACCGATTCCTGCTCCAGGTTGGCGAGACGCCGCTGCAGGTTCTTGATCTGAGCAATCGACATGGGGCGAACAGGGCCGGGGGGTGAAAGAGGCAGGAAGCGGGGGAGAGACCCAGCAGGGGGGCCGGAGAGGCGCGGCAGGAACTGAGAAGTGACGAGGGAGAGGCTGGGGAGGAGGTGCCCAGTGGACAGGGAGCAGCCTTGCAGCGGATGGGCAGCAGGGAAGCGACTGGGGGAAAAGACGCAGGAAGTGAAAGGGGGCGAACTGGAGCCGGCGTCAGCGGACCAGCCCCCTCAGCCAATGTCCGCCCCATCAGCCACTGCGCCGCCTCACTCCACCACTGGCCCACTCACACAACCACTGGGCCGCCTGATTCAGCCACTGGGGCTCCTCCAGCCCTTCAAACGCCCACCATTCCCCTGCCATAGTACAGATGAACTTACCCCAGCTGTATCACCCAGCCAGGCTTCCGGGTCTGCGATGTGGCCAAAGCCTGGGAACAATTCCAACCGCAGCCATGGACGGCCATGGACAGACAGGACAGACAGGAAAGTCAGAAAGACGCGGCCAGACAGTCAGGTGCGGCCAATCGCCTGAAGCTCAGAAGGGAAGCTTCTTCTTGGCGCTCTTGTCGAGATCGGCCTCCATCTCGCGCAGACGCCGCAGGATCGTGTCGTAATACTCCTTGAGGTAGTCCTCCAGGCGGGTGGTAGCGGCCGGGTCCAGCCCGAAGGCGGCATAGCTCTCCTCCATCGGTGCCTCCAGGCTCTGGCCACCCCCTGTCACGTCGGCGAAAGCCAGCCGTTCAGCCACCTGCACCCCGGGCTCGAAGAACGACGCCAGACCCTGCATCAGACGGATCAGGAAGGGCCGCACACGGAACACGCGAGCCGATCGCCCGCTGTAGCGCTCGCACAGCTGGGTGACTTCCCCGGTGTTCCAGGCCTTCGGCCCCACCACAGGAAAGGACTGGCGGATCGTTTCGTCATGGCTCAGGGCCGCCACCGAAAATCGGGCTACGTCCTGGGTGTTCATGTAGGCGATCGGCGTGGGCGTTCCGCTCACCCACACCGTCTGGCTTTCGAGCACCGGGATGGCGAACTGACCGATCACCCCCTGCATGAAGGCCACGCAGCGCAGGATCGTGTAATCCAGTTGGGAGGCCGCCAGCAACTGCTCGGTGCAGTACTTGATATCCATCAGTGGCACGTTGCGGTGCTGCGCCGCCTCCAGCAGCGACACGAACACGAAGCGCTTCACGTTGGCCGCTTCGCAGGCCCGCACCAGATTGAGCTTTCCCTGCCAGTCGATCGTGTAGATGCCGGCACTGTCGGTGGGGCGGGCGGTGGCAGCATCGATCACCGCTTCCTGGCCCTCAAGGGCGTAGGCGAGGCTGTCGGGTTCCAGCAGGTCACCACGGGTGAGCTCGCAGCCCCATTCCTGCAGGAACGAGGCCTTGCGAGGGGAGCGCACCATGCAACGCACCTGATGCCCCTGCTCCAGCGCGTGCCGGGCGATCTGGCGGCCGAGAGTTCCTGTGGCGCCGACGACCAGAACCTGCATGAACCACCGGTGGATAGGGCGCTGAGCCTAAAGCTGAGGCAGGGGGCGACGCGCCGCAGGCGGCTCAGTCTTTCTGCAGCTTGAGCAGCAGGGCACCGCCGGCCAGACCCACGGGGATGAGCACCCAGAAGATCGCCGCGATGCCGAAGATTTCAGAGGCCATGGCCCATTGGGAAAACGGCTACCTATTTAGCGCCCCGGCCCGTTCGAGCACCAGTGGCCAGGGGGCATCGGTGCGGAACTGGCCGGGCATCACCCCACTGGCGCAGGCCTCCCATCCCTGGTTGTGCAGGTCTGCGAGCAGTTCCTGCAACCGCGGCGGACCGCCCCCCAGGCGCCGGCCTAGCTCGGCCAGGGGCCAGCAGCGCGCGGGCAGGCCCGCGTCGGCGGCGAGGCTGCCCAGCAGGCGGGCGGCAGCACGGCAGAGCGAAGCATCCTCCGCCGCAGTGGCAGCACGGATCGCCGTGAGCGTGGCGGGATCCTGCAGCGGACCGATCCAGAGCGGGCCACTCACCGCCAGCGCGGCCGCAGGCTCGCAGCACACCTGCCACTGGCGCAGGCGCAGCAGGCTCTGCACCTGCTGCTCACCGCAGTGGTGGCAGTGCGCCAGCAGGCCGAGCTGCCGTTCCTCGCCCGCCAAGGGCCGGCGCAGGATCCGCACCGCCGTGCGGAACGTGCGGCCCTCACTGAAGCTGAACACCGGCTGCAGGCCGCGCCCCATGGCCCAGGCCGTGCGGGCGACCACGCCCAGCTGCAGGCGCAGCGCCAGCTCCCAGCTGGCCGGGTGGGCCCGCGCCGCAGCCCCCAGGGTGCGCACGGCGGCAGAACGGTCGTGGCCGGTGGGGGAGCGGCCATCAGTGCTGGCCACGTAGAGCACACCGCCGAAAGCCACCGCCTCCAGCGCCAGCGGCAACAGGGGAGTGGGACAGCCGAAGGCGTCGAGATCGACGAGCTCGAAGCGCTCCTGCCGCTGCAGGCAACCCGCCAGCAGCTGCTGGGCGGTGAGGGCGGAGCAGCGCAACTCCAGCCCCGGGCGATCCGCCAGGGGGGCAAGGTTGGCGTGCAGCAGCGGCTGACGGTCCGGGTCAGCGTCGTTGGCCCACACCAGCTGAGCCGGGCTCTCCTGGCCGTAGCGCAACGCCCGGATGCCGCAGCCGGTCATGAGGTCGAGCACCCGCAGGGGGCCCGCCAGGCTGAGCTGGCGCGCCAGCAGCACCCCCAGATCACGGGAGGGCCGGGATTCCGGCCGGAAGAACCCCTGACCCGTGCACAGCGCTGCTGAAGCTTCGCAATAGTGAGAGGTGTCTTGCGTGAACCCGCTCCGTTGGTGACATCCCTGGGCCAGCCTGTCGCAACGGCCGGACCCGACTGGGGCCGCGCGGCGGTGTGGCGATGGCGCGGGCTCGACTGCCACTGGCGCGTGCTGGGCGATCCGGACGGGCCACCACTGCTGCTACTGCATGGCTTCGCCGCCGGCAGCGGCCACTGGCGGGCCACCGCCGGCCCACTGGCAGCCGCCGGCTGGTGCGTCTATGGCCTCGATCTGATCGGCTTCGGCGCCTCGGCCCAGCCGGCAATGCGCCTCGACAACCGGCTCTGGGCCCGTCAGGCCCAGGGGTTTCTTGAACAGGTGGTGCAACAGCCGGCCGTGCTGATCGGGCACTCGCTGGGGGGGCTGGTGGCACTCAGCTGCGGGGTGTTCTTTCCCGCCTGGGTGCGGGGGGTGGTGGCCGCACCGCTGCCGGATCCCACTTTGCTGATGCCAGTGCCGGCGCGGCGGGCGCCATGGCAGCGCTGGCTGCAACGCCGGGCGGTGGTGTGGCTCTGCCGGCTGCTGCCGCTGGAGCTGCTGGTGCCCCTGATCGCCCGCACGCCGCTGCTGGATCTGGGCATCCAGTCGGCCTACAACTCGCCGGTGATCGGCGACAGCGCCCTGCACCAGCTCATCGCCCGTCCGGCACGTCGCCCCACCGCCGCCTGGGCCCTACGCGGCATGAGCATCGGCATGGCGCTGCGCCCCCGTGGAGCCACCGCAGCGGTGCTGCTGCAGCGCCTGCGCCGGCCGCTGCTGGTGCTGTGGGGGGAAGCCGATCGGTTGGTGCCGATCGAGGTGGCCGCCGAGCTGCGGAAGCTCCAGCCCGACCTCGAACTGCACAAGTTGGAGGGGGTGGGCCATTGCCCACACGACGAAGATCCAGCCACGGTCGGTCGCCTGCTGCAGGCCTGGCTGCGCCGTCTGCCACCCCGGCCCGAGGATCCCCTCTGAGCGCCCGGTCCTGAGGGCCGTGAGGCCAACGCGTAATTTGGGAAGCTGATCGCCTGCTGTGCCCGCCGGGAATGAAGCACACCCTCTCGGTGCTGGTGGAGGACCAATCCGGTGCCCTCAGCCGGATTTCTGGATTGTTCGCCCGCCGCGGCTTCAACATCGAGAGCCTGGCGGTGGGCCCGGCCGAGCAGCGGGGCGTATCGCGCCTCACCATGGTGGTGGAGGGCGACGATCGCACGCTCGAGCAGATGACCAAGCACCTCAACAAGCTGGTCAACGTGCTCAACGTGATCGACCTCTCCACGATTCCTGCGGTGGAGCGCGAACTGATGCTGCTGAAGGTGGCGGCGCCGGCCGAAAGCCGAGCCGCCATCCTGGATCTGGTGCAGGTGTTCCGCGCCAACGTGGTGGACGTGGCCGACAACGCCCTGATCCTTGAGGTGGTGGGCGACCCGGGCAAGCTGGTGGCCCTCGAGCAGATCCTCGAGAGCTACGGAATCCTCGAAATCGTGCGCACCGGAAAAGTGGCCCTGGAGCGGGCCTCCGGTGTGAACACCGCCTACCTCAAGACCACCGCCTCAGAGAAACGGGTGCCGGCCTGAGGCGCCTCAGGACTGACCCTTCACCAGGGTGCCGCCCTCGATCACGCTGGCCTTCACCAGCTTGTCTCCCTGCTGGATGCGGTCCACCACGTCCATGCCCTTCACCACGCGGCCGAACACGGCGTAGCGGCCGTCGAGCTCGGGAAGCGGGCGCAGAGCCACGTAGAACTGCGCACTGGCGGAGTTGGGGTCCTCGGAGCGGGCCATGGCGATGGCACCGCGCTCGTGCACGAGCCGCAGCTGCGCTGCATCCGCCGGATCGGTGAGCTGCTCGCCGTAGCGGGGAGTGGCCTTGCCCTTCATGCCCAGTTCCAGCGGGATGAAGCGGGGCTGACCGGTGCTGGGGTCCACGAAGCTGCCGGTGCCGAACAGCTCGGGACTCACGCCGGGGGTGGCGCTCTGGGGGTCACCGCCCTGCACCACGAACGGTGTGGGCTGGTTCACCACCCGGTGAAAGACAGTGTTGTTGTAGGTACCGCGGCGCACCAGGTCGACGAAATTGCCGGCGGTGAGGGGGGCATCGGCGCCATTGAGCTCCACGACCACATCGCCGCGGCTGGTCTGGAGCGACACCACGGCCTTGCCGCTCAGGCAGGGGCTGGCGGCAGAGGCGCAACCGAGAGCGGCCTGGCTCTGATCGCTGCCGCAAGCGCTGAGGCCGAAGGGTGTGAACAGGAGCAGGCTCACCAGAAGGGTGCGGGTGAGCGAGAACGCCATCGTGTTCATACGCCCTCCAGAGGCACCTTGAGGAAGCGGGCGAGTTCCGCGCCGCTCTGCTCCAGCTCGGCCAGAGGCAGCGGTTCGCCCACCCGGGTGAGGGGCAGATCGCGGCGCCCCTGCACACGCAGGGCAAGACGACGGCGCGGGTTAAGGCCGTCGCGCACGTCCACCTTGACGGCCTGAATCTCGCGCAGGGGCAGCTCGAAGCTGATCAGGCTGCGGAAGCCGCGGCGGCTGATCGTGGCCGTGCCGCTGCTGCGATCGAAGCGGTTGGCACCGGCGCCCACGTCGATGCTGATCACGCTCCAGAGATAGAGGGCAAGCAACAGGGCTGCCACGCCATAGGCCCCCATCACCAAGCCCTGTGGAACCCAGGCAAGGCTGGCGGGGTGCCCGATCGGCAGCAGATCGATCCCCAGCCGGCTCGAGAGGCTGGTGAGCAGGAAGCCAGCGCCTCCAGCACTCACCGCCGAGGCCACCAGCAGGTTGGAGAGGCGCCGGGATCCCTGCACCGACTGCTCAAGCACATCGGCGGGATCGCTGGCGCGGGGAGCTGGACTGGCGGCCGGGTCGGGGCGCGGCGGAGTGCCGGCGGAGGAAGAAGCCGGGGGCATGGGAGCGGGGGTGGTGGCGGAAGACTTGCCATCCTCGCCTCCGTGCCGCGAGGCTGTGGAAAAGCGAACACGGGACCAGCGAAAAGGTTGCTGGATTCGGCAACATGCCGCCGCCGCTGGGCAATCAGAAGAATTGCTTAAGAACGCTGGCTGCGGCAAGGGTGTCAGCCCATTTCGGGCTTCCTCGCAGCGGTGGGTTTCGTTGTTACGATCCTGCGGTATCCCTCAGCTTGGCGGGATTTCCGCACTTTTTCTTCCCATGACGATTGCTGTAGGGCGCGCGCCTTCGGCTCGGGGATGGTTCGACGTCCTCGATGACTGGCTCAAGCGCGACCGCTTCGTGTTTGTCGGCTGGTCCGGTCTGCTGCTGTTCCCCACGGCCTAT
>NZ_JAGQBP010000006.1:0-111816 GCF_024345695.1 Synechococcus sp. L2F
CCCGAAGGGGTCGGTTAAGTAAGGCGAAAGCGTCGGGGGAACGTCCCCTCCGCAGGCCGGAGCCTTTCGCCTGACGCAATGTAACAGCACATTGCGGGATGTGTGGGGCGCTTAAGGTTTGGCTTCGTTTTCAGCAGTGGCGGCGCAAGAGCATTCACACAGGCGGATGAACAGGCAGCTGCACCGGCAGAGATGAGCATGCAGCTGCACCGGCAGAACAGAAGGCGAAGCCACGCGGCGATCCGCCGCAGCCGCGACCCCGTCGTGCGCTGGAGCCCCAGCGTCACCCTGGTGCCCACCCACGCCTGCTTCAACGCCTGCACCTACTGCAGCTTTCGCCGCCCCGCCGGCACTGCGCCACTGCTCACCACAGCTGAAGCCCGCGAGCAGCTCCTCCGACGGCCTCAGGCCAGCGAAGTGCTGCTGCTCTCCGGAGAAACCGCCCCCGCTTCTCCGCAGCGGGTCGCCTGGTTCGCCCGGCTGCTGGCGCTGAGCAGGGAGGCGCTCGCCATGGGGCGCCTGCCTCACACCAATGCCGGCCCGCTGTCGCTGCGGGAAATGGCGGCCTTGGGGCGGCTGAACCCCTCGCTCGGGCTGATGCTCGAAGGGCTGGGCCCCGCCTACGACCGTCTGCACCGGGCCGCCCCCAGCAAGCGGCTGGAGCGGCGCATCGGCCAGCTCGTGCAGGCCGGCCGGCTGGGCATTCCGTTCACCACCGGTCTGCTGCTGGGCGTGGGCGAAACGTCGGCGGATCGCCGCCGTGCGCTGGAGTTGCTGGCGAGGCTGCAGCGCCGCTGGGGCCATCTCCAGGAAGTGATTCTTCAGCCCTGGCGTCCCGATGGCGCGCAGGCCCGCCCGCTGGATGCAGCGGAGCAGGCGGCGGTGCTCGACTCGATCCGGCTGGCGCGCCGGCTGCTGCCGCCCGAGGTGAACCTCCAATTGCCCGCCAACCTGTGGCCGCTCGATGGCCTGCCGGACGCGATCGCTGCCGGCATCAACGACCTGGGCGGCATCGATGTTCACGATGTGATCAATCCCGCCTACCCCCAACCAAGCCCGGCCCAGCTCTCTGCCCGGCTGGCGGCTGCCGGCTGGCAGCTGCGCCCGCGGCTGTGCGTGCAGCCCGCCTGGATCGCCTGGCTGCCGCCTGCCCTGCGCCGCCGGGCCACTGATCTTGAAGTGAGATTGTTAGCGTCCGACTTCGCATGAACCGGCTGGACGTGCCGCACGCCACCACCATCGAACCTTCACCGGAACCTTCGCCGGGCCGGCCTGCCGATCACGCCGAAGGCCCCAATGGCGAGCGGGTGCTGCTGATCCGCTTGCCCTGCAATCCGATCTTTCCCGTCGGTCCGGTGTATCTGGCCGATCATCTGCACAAACGCTTCCCGCAGCTGCCCCAGCGCCTGCTTGATCTGGCGGCCCTGCCGGTGCTGGATGTGGAGCGGGTGCTGCTGGCCACGATCGACGCCTTCCGTCCCACCCTGCTGGTGTTCTCCTGGCGCGACATTCAGATTTATGCGCCGGTGGATGGCCGGGGCGGCAACCCCCTGCAGAACTCCTTCGAGGTGTTCTATGCGCGCGACCCGCTGAAACGCCTGCGCGGTGCCATCGGGGGGCTGCGTCTGATGGGGGCGTTCTATGGAGAGCTGTGGCGCAATCTGCGCCTGGTGCGCAAGGGCCTGGCCCGCTCCCGCCGCTATCACTCCAGCGCCCGCGTCGTGCTCGGCGGTGGTGCGGTGAGCGTGTTCTACGAGCAGCTGGGCCGTCGCCTGCCCAAGGGCACGGTGGTGTCGGTGGGCGAAGGCGAGCCACTGCTGGAGAAGCTGATTGAAGGCGTCTCACTGGATGGTGAACGCTGTTTTTTGGTGGGCGAAGAGCCCCGGCCTGGCCTGATTCACGAGCAGCCCGCCGGTCTGATCAAAACAGCCTGCGATTACAACTACATCGCTTCAATCTGGCCCCAGCTCGATTGGTATCTCGATGCGGGTGATTTCTATGTGGGCGTGCAGACCAAGCGAGGCTGTCCGCATAACTGCTGCTACTGCGTGTACACGGTGGTGGAAGGAAAGCAGGTGCGGGTGAACCCGGTGGCTGAGGTGGTGGCAGAGATGCGTCAGCTCTACGACCGCGGCGTGCGCGGCTTCTGGTTCACCGATGCCCAGTTCATTCCTGCGCGTCGTTATATCGAGGATGCCAAGGAGCTGCTGCGGGCGATTCAGGCGGAGGGGCTCAGCGATATCCGCTGGGCGGCCTATATCCGCGCCGACAACCTGGACGCTGAACTGGCTGAGTTGATGGTAGCTACGGGCATGAGTTACTTCGAGATCGGCATTACCTCCGGCAGCCAGGAGCTGGTGCGCAAGATGCGCATGGGCTACAACCTTCGCACCGTGCTGGAGAATTGCCGCCTGCTGGTGCGCGCCGGCTTCCGCGAAACGGTGTCCGTTAATTACTCCTTCAACGTGATTGATGAACGGCCGGAAACGATCCGCCAGACCGTGGCCTATCACCGGGAGCTTGAGCGGATCTTCGGCGTGCAGCAGGTGGAGCCGGCGATCTTCTTCATCGGCCTGCAGCCCCACACGCACCTGGAGCAGTACGCCTTTGATCAGAACATTCTGCAGCCCGGTTACAACCCGATGAGCATGATGCCCTGGACGGCCAGGAAACTGCTCTGGAATCCCGAGCCACTCGGCAGCACCTTCGGCCGGATCTGTCTGGAAGCCTTCGAGACGAACCCCGCTGATTTCGGCCGCACCGTGATGGATCTGCTCGAGCGCGATTACGGCACGGCCCCGTTGGAGGAGTCGCTGCATGCGCCGGTGGAAGGGCGCCGGGCCCTTGCTACGGCTGTCGGGTGATGATTTCTGGAGCGTTCAGCGGGATGGCGGCAGACGGCCGGACTCTCGACTCTCGTTCACTGCATGGTCTCCAGGCTCCAAGTCGTCCATGACTTTGTTCCGCATCCTCGGCCCATTCTGCTGCGCAGGTTTTATACCGGGGTGCTAAGTCAGCGCGCCGAAAGGGCTTGTTGAATCTGCTGGGGAATGGGTTCGCTCTCGCTGGGTCTTCCTGGTTGAGGAAGATCCAGCTGGCTGCCCCATCCCTTTCGACAGCCGGCCGCTTGAAAAGGCCTGCAAAATCTTCCTTAGTGTGAGGCTCTATGTCGCAGCGCGCCGTTGATTCGGTTTGCGAACCGCCACAGTTTCAGTGTCACTTGAACGTCTAGTCCCCTACTTTCCTGATGCGTTCTCCATTCAATGCCCCGCTACGCTTTCGTCGAGCAGTATTCCGAGGAGGATTGCGGCGCTGCCTGTGTCGCGACCGTGGCTCGCCAGTACGGCAGGAATCTTTCTCTCGCGCGTGTGCGTGAGCTGGTCGGCACCGGCTCCCTCGGTTCCACTCTGTTGGGGCTGCGCCGAGGGGCCGACGCCATCGGCTTTCAGGCCCGAGCGGTGCGTGCCGAGTCCGACTTGCTTCGGCATCTCGACACCGTTCCCCTGCCAGCGATCTGCCACTGGAAGGGCAATCACTGGGTGGTCCTCCACGTTAAGCGCAGGCAGAGCTACCTGATCGCCGATCCGGCTGTTGGGCTGCGCTGGTTGTCCGAGCGGGAGTTTCTGGAGGGCTGGAGCAACGGCGTGATGCTGCTGCTCGAGCCCGATCTCCATCGTCTGAGCCAACAGGAGGAGGCTCAACGGGCCCCCTTCCTGCGGTTCCTGAGGTTGGTGCTGCCCTATCGGGGCCTGCTAGTGCAGGCCCTGGCGATTAATGCGGTGATCGGTCTACTCGCTCTGGCGATGCCGCTGCTGATGCAGTTCCTCACCGACGACGTGCTGGTGAGGCGGGACAGCCAGTTGCTCACCAGCCTTGGGCTGGGAATGCTGTTGCTGTTCGTATTCCGCAACCTGATCTCCCTGCTGCAGGGCCATCTCGTGGGCCATTTCGCCCAGCGCCTGCAACTCGGGATGTTGCTCGAGTACGGCCATCAGCTGCTGAGGTTGCCGATGACCTATTTCGACAGCCACCGCAGCGGCGAAGTTGTGAGCCGAATCAGCGATGTCAACCGCATCAATGGTCTGATCGGCGATGTGGTGCTTGGCCTCCCCAGCCAGCTCTTCGTCGCCCTGGTGTCGCTCGCGGTGATGTTGGCCTACAGCCCTGCCCTCACGGTCGTTGCCTTGCTCGCATTCCTGCTGGTGGTGAGTGCCAATCTGCTGTTCCTGCCTGCGCTTCGTCAGAAGACCCGCCGTCTCATCGTGCAGTCCGCCGAGAATCAGGGGTTCCTGGTCGAGGCTTTCCGCGGGGCCCAGGTTCTCAAAACTACCGAAGCTACCCCGCAGGTCTGGGATGAATACCAGAGCAATTTCGGAACCCTGTCTCATCTGCGCTGGAAGACGCTGCAGCTGAAGTTGTTTGGCTCCAGCACCACCGAGCTTCTCTCCAACGTCACCACTCTGGCGCTGCTCTGGTATGGAAGCACTTTTGTCATCGCCGGCCGGCTGAGCATCGGCCAGCTGCTGGCCTTCAACGGCATGGGGTTCAACGTGCTGGAGTTCCTGGATTCGCTGGTGGCCTTCGCCGGCGACTTCATCACTGCTCAGGTGGTGTTCCATCGCCTCTCGGAGGTGCTCAATGGCACGGTGGAGGATCCCAAGGCCGCAACGAAGCCCTGGGTGGCGCTTCCACTGGGTTGTGAGATCCGCTGCCAGGATCTCGGCTTTCACCATGCCGGGCGCATGGAGCTGCTCAAGGATTTCGATATCACGATCCCGGGCGGCTTCATGACGGCATTGATCGGCGAGTCAGGTTGCGGCAAAAGCACCCTGGTGAAGCTGATGGCGGGTCTTTATCCGCCCCAGACCGGCACGATTCACTACGGACCCTACGGGCTCAAGGACATCTCGCTCGAGTGCCTCCGGCAGCAGGTGGCGCTCATCCCACAGGATCCGCAGTTCTTCAATCGAACCATCCTGGAGAACTTTCGCTTCACCTATCCCGATGCCGGCTTCGATCAGGTGGTGGCTGCCTGTGATCTGGCCCTGGCCGATGAGTTCATCCGCGAGCTCCCCGATGGCTATCAGACAGTGCTGGGTGAGTTCGGTGCCAACCTCTCCGGCGGCCAGCGGCAGCGTCTGGCGATCGCCCGGGCGCTGGTGGCCAGGCCGCCGGTGCTGATCCTGGATGAATCCACAGCGGCTTTGGATCCCGGCTTGGAGCGCCGTCTGCTGGATCGGCTTCTGCCGCTGCGGCAGGGTCTCACCACCGTGATGGTTAGCCACCGACCCAGCGTGATCCTCCGCTGCGACTGGATCGTGTACCTGGAGCGCGGCAAGGTTAAGTTTCAGGGACGGCCCCAGGACCTGCGCGATGTGGAACCACTCACCCCCTATCTCCTGCCCGCATGAGCGATCCATCTCCTGTTGATCCGCCCTCGGCCCGGTCCATGCTGACGGTGTCGGCGGAGGCCCGAAAGCCTGAGAAACTCGCAGCGCGGCAGGTCGATGCCGGTCTGGTGCTCCGGCCCAGCACCAGCGAGGAGTTTCTACCTTCAGTGCGGCCGTGGGTGAGGCTTCTCGGTCTGGTGATGCTGGGAAGCTTCGTCAGCGCGGTCGGCCTGATGGCGGTCTGGCCCTACCGGGTGGTGGTGCGTGGAAGCGGCCAGATTCGCCCCACTGGAGAAACCAGTGTCATCCATGCCCCTTTGAGCGGCCGGGTGCGCAGCGTCGACGCCCGGGCCAATCAGACCGTGCGTCGGGGCCAGGTGATTGCGGTGCTGGATCCCGCCGACCTGGAGGGAAGGCGGGAGCAACTGGCCTCCAGCCGCAGCGCCCTCGAACGGGAACTGGAGGCCCTGCGCAGCCAGAACAGGGCGGCGGTGCAGGGTGCTGAGCTGCAGGTGGAGAAGGCCCAGGCCGCCCTCCAGCTGGCCCAGGCGGAGTTCAACCGCTTCCAGCTGCTGAGGAACAGCGGAGCGATCGCACCGCTCCAGCTCGATGAGAAGGCCGCCAACCTGGAGGTGGCCAGCTCCGACCTGGCCAAGGCCCGACGCGCCGTCGAGGAGGTGCGTTTTCGCGACAATGCCCAGCTCTCCAGGCTCGCCCAGGAGTTCGCCGCCAACAGCGGGGAACGCGCCCAGGTCAGCCGGGATCTGGGCATCACCCTGGTGCGTGCGCCTGTGGATGGAGTGCTCTTCTCCATGCAGCTGTTCAACCCCCAGCAGGTGGTCCAGCAGGGCCAAGAGCTGGCTCGCATCGCCCCCAGCGGCAGGGGGCTGGTGGCGAAGATGACCGTGGCCTCCGAAGATATCGACAACGTGAAGCCAGGTCAGCGGGTGGACCTTCGCCTTGCTGGTTGTCCTTTCCCCGATTTCGGCACCTTGCGGGGAACGGTGCGGTCTGTTTCTCCAGACGTGATCAGGCCGGCGGCTGCGCAGGCACCGCCTCAATCCCCAGCGCCATCAGCAGCAGGGACCTCGTCGGGATACGAAGTCACCGTGGTGCCGCACACCACGGTGATGCGATCCGGCTCAAGGCGCTGTGATGTGCGTCTGGGAATGAACTTCACCGCGGACATCACCACGAGAATGGAAACGGTGCTGCGCTTCGTTCTGCGCAAGGGGAGATTCGTGCTGCCCACCTGACGATCGATCTTGCGATAAATTCCGAATCTCCAGGCTTTGATGATGTTCAGCTGAGCTTGAAACTCCGCACAAAATCATCCCCGCCGGGCGGGGTCTCAGATACCTCAAGGGCGGTCTCTGTCCTCACGTCGGCAACGCCGGGGCGGCTGATCGCCAACCCGGGGACGGGCCTCGGGCATGTCTTGGAGGGATCTGATCATCGATCCCTTGGGAGGTCTTGGCGGGATCTTTATCCGAAGTCACGTCCTCCTATCGGCCAGTGAAGCGGCATCGAAACCTTGTCAGACCCCGGCGCTCTGTGCATCGGACAGCAGGGAGGAAATCACTGAGGATGGAGGTGGGGAGTACGAGTCAACCGGACAAAAAAGAACGGAATCGTGATGAATCGATTGGGCGGCTGCTTCAACGGAGTGGCAATGTCCTGCTGGAAAGCCATCAAGGCTACTGAATATTTCTGGCGACCATTCTCCATTTCTGCAGCAGTCGTCAGTCATGGTCCCACTGTTCACAGGGGCGCTCAAGGACATGTCTTTGAGAATGATTGCTGGATGACTGACCATCCTTGCGCTGCGGTTCGCTTGGTTGGAGGTATTGATTCATCCTGGAAACAAGCGATCGGTTGTGATCCTGGAACGGTATCCACCACTCCATCAACCCGGTTCGCGTCTCTCTGTAAGGGAGCCCAAGGCCAGCAGTGCCCCCAGCCCCAGCCAGCCGATCAGGCCTCCGATTGGATTGGGCACCTCCCCCCCGGGTCCCACCAGCCAGGCCGGCGCCTCAGGCGCCAGTTGCAGCAGCCCGGTCTGGAGCACGAACCAGCCGCCCACCAGGCCGCCATGCAGGCCGATCGCTCCCCACAGCACGCCCCCGTCACTGCGTCGCTGCAGAGCCAGAGCAAGCCCCAGCAGGATCAGCCCGCCCAGCAGTCCGATGGCTCCAGGGTTGCCGGCCCGGTACCAGGGATGCACCAGGGCGAACAGCGCAGCCTGCAGCAGCAGGGCGCGGCGGTGGCTCAGCTGCAGGGACAGCTCACCCCAGAGCCAGCCGCGGAACAGCAATTCCTCGGCGAAGCCCACCCCGAGCAGCAGGGCCAGGGCGTTGAGCAGCTCGCCGGCCTTCAGATCCAGCTGCCACGCAGCCTGTCCGCTGGCCAGCAGCACAGCGGCTACCAGTGCCAGCAGCAGGGCGGCCTTGGCCAGTCCGCCCAGGAACGCCCGCACCGCCATCAGCGGTGTCGCCACCACTCCAAGCCGCCGCCAGGGATGGGTGGCTCCCCAGCTGCGGCGTAGGCGCCAGGGCAGGCTGAACAGCAGGAGCAGCAGGGCCACCACCAGCCCGGCCAGGTCGATCTGATCAGGCCGCAGGCCCGGCGCCAACCATTGCAGCGGCCGCGCCGTCAGCCAGCCCACGCCGTAGAGCACAGGAACGTACAGCAGGGTGCCGAGGCCATGGGGCCGGCGGCTCTGCTGTTCCGGTGTGGTCAGCGGCGCGGGAGCCAGGGGTTCCACTACGCCTCCGGTTCGATCGTGCTGGTGAGACCCTTGCCCTTGAGGGTTTCGCTGTAGAACTCCGCCGGCTCCAGATCGCAGACGATCACCAGCCCCACGCCGGTGTTGTGGGCTTCCAGCATCACGGCGATGGCGTCCTGCTCGCTCAGGGAGGGCACCACCTGCCGCAGGGTGGACACCACGTACTCCATCGAGTTGACAGGGTCGTTGTGCAGCAGCACCCGGTAGCGCGGCGAGGGCTTGCGCACCCGCTGCACCTCCTTGTCGATCACCGCCGCACCCCCGGGTGATCGGCCGGGGGTTTCAACCGCCTGAGGAAGGGTCATCGCCAAAGGAGGAACAACGGCAAGGGGACGGGGTGACGAGCGGCGCGCAGCCAGAAACGTGAGGTTCGAATTTAGGCAACTCCGGCGGAAGCAGGCACCAGGGAGGCGCGAGCGATGCGGGCCATCGCCTCCTCCACGTTGGCGCGGCTGTTGAAGGCGGAAAGGCGGAAGTAGCCCTCGCCTGCGGCGCCGAAACCGCTGCCCGGGGTGCCCACCACGTTGGCCTCCTCCAGCAGACGGTCGAAGAAGGCCCACGAATCGAGGCCGGCGGGGGTCTTGAGCCACACGTAGGGGGCCTGCTCGCCGCCGTACACCTGCAGACCGGCCGCCGCCAGCTCGCGGCGGATGATCGCCGCGTTCTCCATGTAGAAGGCCACCAGAGCCTTCACTTCGGCTTGCCCTGCGGCGGAGTACACCGCTTCGGCGCCCCGCTGCACGATGTAGCTGACGCCGTTGAACTTGGTGCTCTGCCGCCGGTTCCACAGCCCCCACAGCTCCACCGCTTCTCCTGCGGCGGTGGTGCCCATCAAGCCGCGGGGCACCACGGTGAGCGCGCAGCGCGTGCCGGTGAAGCCGGCGTTCTTGGAGAAGGAGCGGAACTCGATGGCGCAGTCGCGGGCCCCCTCGATCTCATAGATGGAGTGGGGCAGCTCGGGGTCCTGGATGAAGGCCTCGTAGGCAGCATCGAACAGGATCAGGGCGCCCGTGGCGCGGGCATGGTCGACCCACTGCTGCAGCTGGGCCCTGGTGGCCACAGCGCCGGTGGGGTTGTTGGGGAAGCAGAGGTAGATCAGGTCCACCGGCTGCTCGGGCAGCGGGGCGATGAAGCCGTTGTCGGCCGTGATCGGCAGGTAGGTGAGGCCGCCGTACCGGCCGCTGGCGTCAGCCTCACCGGTGCGGCCCGCCATCACATTGCTGTCCACGTACACCGGATAAACGGGGTCGGTGACGGCGATGCGGTTGTCGGGGCCGAGGATGTCGAGGATGTTGCTGCTGTCGCACTTGGAGCCATCGGAGATGAAGATCTCCTCGGCATCGATCGCGCAGCCGCGGGCCTGGAAATCGTGGCGGGCGATCGCTTCGCGCAGCCACAGGTAGCCCTGCTCCGGGCCGTAGCCATGGAAGCCTTCCGCCGTGCCCATGGCGTCGATGGCGGCCTTCATCGCTTCGCGGCAGGCTGCAGGCAACGGTTCGGTCACATCGCCGATGCCGAGCCGGATCAGGGGGGCGTCGGGATGGGCCGCTGCGAAGGCCTTCACGCGCCTGGCAATCTCCGGAAAGAGATACCCGGCCTTGAGTTTGAGGTAGTTGCCGTTGACCTGAACCACTGCTGCCGCCGCCAATGTCGCTGGCAGGCATCCTGCTACGGCGCCGCACGCGCTGGAAGCAGCACGAGTGCAACGCAGCAGGTCACCGCTGCGTCAGGCCCCTGCTGCAGTTGCCCCGTTTGCTTGCCCAGCCCTGCCCCGCACGCACCAGCAGCTAGCTGCGGGCGCTCCTTGACAGCTGCCTACGATCAGCCTGCGGCCTGCTGAGCGTTCAGCCATGACCATGGCGACTTCGTGTGGTTCCGCTGCTGCCGCGACGCCCACCGCCATCGCCGCGACCCCTCCGCTGCCTCACGGGCGCGTCGCTTTCGACCAGCTGGTGGACAGCACCATCGCCCGCCCCGCCCGTTACCTGGGCAACGAACGGGGCGTGCTGCCGCGCGACTGGGACAGCGCCGGTGCCCGCTGGTGTCTCACCTATCCCGATCTCTACGAGGTGGGCGCCAGCAACCTCGGCCACATCATTCTCTATTCGATTCTCAATGCGATCCCAGGCCAGCTCTGCGATCGCGCCTACCTGCCGGCGCCCGACCTGGCCGAGCGCCTGCGCCAGCAGGGCCAACCCCTGTTCGCTGTCGAAAGCCGCCGCGCCCTGGCCGTCTTCGACATCCTCGGCTTCAGCCTCAGCTACGAGCTGGGCGCCACCAACATCCTCGAGATGCTGGATCTGGCGGGATTGCCACTGCGGGCCGCCGACCGGGGCGACCTGCCGCTCAACGACCCGGCAGCCCCACCCCTGATCTTCGCCGGCGGCCCCACCGCCACCAGCAATCCCGAACCGTTCGCCGCCTTCTTCGATTTCTTCGCCCTCGGCGACGGCGAGGAACTGCTGGCGGAGATTGGCCTGGTGGTGGCCGAGGCCAAGGCCGACGGGCTGAGCCGCTCAGCGCTGCTGGCTGATCTGGCCCAGGTGCCCGGCGTCTACGTGCCGGCGCTCTATGCCCCGGGCCCCGATGGTGTCACCCTTCAGCCGCTGCGGCCGGAGCTGCCGGCGCGCGTGTTGCGGCGGGTGGCCACCCCCATGCCCCACTACGGCATGGGCCTCGTTCCCCACATCGAAACCGTCCACGACCGGCTCACGATCGAGATCCGCCGCGGTTGCACCCGGGGCTGCCGGTTCTGTCAGCCCGGCATGCTCACCCGTCCGGCCCGCGATGTGGAACCCGAGGCCGTGATCGAAGCGGTGGAGGAGGGCATGGCCCGCACCGGCTACAGCGATTTCTCCCTGCTGTCGCTCAGCTGCTCCGATTACCTCGCCCTGCCTGCGGTGGGCGTGGAGCTGCGCAACCGCCTCTCCGAGCACAACGTCAGCCTCACGCTGCCCAGTCAGCGGGTGGACCGCTTCGACCAGAACATTGCTCACATCCTGGGCGGCACCCGCAAGGCGGGCCTCACCTTCGCCCCGGAAGCCGGCACCCAACGCCTGCGCGACATCGTCAATAAGGGGCTGACCGACGCGGAGCTGCTGCGCGGCATCCGCACCGCCATGGAGAACGGCTACCGCAAGGTGAAGCTCTATTTCATGATCGGCCTGCCCGGTGAAACCGACGCCGATGTGATCGGCATCGCCGACACCTGCCGCGCTTTGCAGCAGCAGTGCCGCGATCTGGGGCGGCTGGAGCTAAACCTCACGATCAGCAACTTCACGCCCAAGCCCCACACACCCTTCCAGTGGCACAGCGTGTCCACAGCGGAGTTCCGGCGGCGCCAGGAGCTGCTGCGCCGGGAGCTGCGCCCGCTCAAGGGCATCAAGTGCAATGTCACCGATCCGCGCCTGTCGGCGATGGAGGATTTCATCGGCCGGGGCGACCGGCGCCTGGCACCGGTGCTGGAGGCGGCCTGGCGGGCCGGAGCCGGCATGGATGCTTGGTTCGAAACGATCGACCGCACCCACGCCGCCTGGACCGGGGCGATTGAGGCCGAGGGACTGGGCGGCCGCTACCGGGCGCTGGAGCTGGGGGACTGGACGGCCACCGGTGCCTTGAGCGGCGCTGATCTGGAGGCCTTCTGCGCCCAGCCACTGCCGTGGGATCACGTGGATTCCGGTGTCGACAAGCGCTGGCTGGCCGAAGACCTGCAACGGGCCCTCGCTGCAGTGGTGGTGCCGGACTGCTCCTTTGAGGGTTGCAGCAGTTGCGGCGTCTGTGGGCCGGAGTTCGGCCACAACGTGGTGGTGGCGCCTCCACCGATCCCTGCGGCGCAGCCGCCGCGCAGCCCCGCCAGCGAACGGATCCAAAGGCTGCGCTTCGGCTTCAGCAAGCGGGGCTCGCTGGCACTGCTGAGCCATCTCGATCTGGCCCGCCTGCTGGAGCGGGCCCTGCGCCGCAGCCAGCTGCCGGTGAGTTTCAGCGGCGGTTTTCATCCCCTGCCCCGGCTGCAGTTCGCCCTGGCGCTGCCGCTGGGTGTGGAGGCGGAAGGTGAATGGCTCGATCTGGAGTTCGCTCAGGTCTGTCCACCGGAGGAGGTGCTCGCGCGGCTGCAGGCCCAGCTTCCACAGGGTTTCTCCCTGCACTCGGTGCAGGAGGTGCCCCTGGCGGGCCCGGCTCTCTCCCAGCAACTGGCGGAGGCCCACTGGAGCCTGCAATTGCTCCCGGAGGTCGCCGCCGGCGCAGAGCCCGGGATGGCTCCGTCCACCGACGACTGGCACCGGGCGATCGAGCATCTGCTGCAGTCCGCCACCCTCCCCTGGCGGGACAGCGACAAGAAGGGCCGCCCCCGCGAGCGGGACTGCCGCCCCTGCCTGATCGCGTTGGAGCTGCTGTCAGCGCCGCAGGGCGCTGACAAAACCTCTCGTGTCATCACGGACCCTGCGTCAGTGACACTCCGCCTGCAGGCCCGCATCGATGCCCAGGGCCGCAGCATCCGCCCCGATCAGGTGCGCCAGTGGCTGGTGGAGGCGCTCGGCCAGCCCCTGCGTCTGGGCCCCTGCCGGCGTGAACGTCTGATCCTGGCGCCGCCGGCCTGAGGGCCAAGGCCTGCAGCGGCAGGTCGCCCTCAACAGCAGCCAGCCACGCTGGCTACCCCCTCCTGCGAGCCACAGCAGCGATGCACTCCTGCGAACCAAGGTGAACGGCTCGGGGCCGAGATCCAGCGGCAGAAGGGCCTGGGGTTGGCGCGTGCTAATTTCACCTCAGACGGCAGATCCGTCTGTGGCTTTCGATCCACAGCCGCATCGTCTATGGCCCCCGCTCCTGCGGCGTGTTCGCCGTAGTCACACCCAGCAGCAACCGGTCCGTTCCCGTTCCGGCAGCTCGGGCGTCAACGGAGGCTGAACCTCCAGAGCTTGCTCCTCAAAGGCTTTTTCTTCCGTCTCATTCTGCTGATGCAGCAGACGGTCGGCTTCTCAGCACGATCGGCTCATCGCTTCATTGCTTCAGGGGGTAATCCCCATCCCATGGCAGGGCTTCTCCGAGCCACCCTCTTTCCTCCATGCCCCAGCAGATCGTCATTGCGGAGCAACTGCGCATCGCCGCGGTGCTCAACGACGAACGCGTCGATCAACTGATCGTTGCCCAGGGTCGCTACCAGATCGGCGACGTCTACGTCGGGCGCGTCGAGAATGTGCTCCCCGGCATTGATGCAGCGTTTGTCAACATCGGAGAGAGCGAGAAAAATGGCTTCATTCATGTCACCGACCTCGGCCCACTGAGGCTCAGGAAGGGTGCTGCCGGCATCACTGAACTGCTCGAGCCACGCCAGAAGGTGCTGGTTCAGGTGATGAAGGAGCCCACCGGCACCAAGGGGCCGCGTCTCACGGGCAATCTCACGCTGCCTGGCCGCTACCTGGTGCTTCAGCCCCATGGCCAGGGGGTCAACATCTCCCGGCGGATCAGTGCCGAGAGCGAGCGCAACCGTCTGCGGGCCCTGGGTGTGCTGATCAAGCCGCCCGGCGCCGGCCTGCTGGTGCGCACCGAAGCCGAAGGCATCAGCGAGGAGCTGCTGATCGATGATCTCGAAGCTTTGCTGCGTCAGTGGGAGGGCATCCAGGAAGCGGCGGAAACGGCCACCCCGCCGGCGCTGCTCAACCGCGACGAAGACTTCGTCCATCGGGTGCTGCGCGACCTCTACAGCCCCGAGGTGCAGCGCGTGGTGGTTGACACCCAAGCGGCCGTCGGCCGCGTGAACGCCTTCCTCGGTGCCGATCAGGCCAATCTGCTGGTGGAGCACCATGTCGAAAGCACCGACATCCTTGAGCACCACAAGATCAACGCCGCCATCCGCGATGCCCTCAAGCCGCGCGTCGATCTGCCCTCCGGCGGGTCGGTGATCATCGAGCCCACCGAGGCGCTCACTGTCATCGATGTGAACTCCGGTTCCTTCACGCGTTCCGCCAATGCACGGGAAACCGTCCTCTGGACCAACTGCGAAGCGGCGGCTGAAATCGCGCGTCAGCTGAAGCTGCGCAACATCGGCGGTGTGGTGATCATCGACTTCATCGACATGGAGTCGCGCCGCGACCAGCTGATGCTGCTCGAGCATTTCACTTCGGCCGTGCGCGACGACGCCGCCCGACCTCAGATCGCCCAGCTCACCGAGCTTGGTCTGGTGGAACTCACCCGCAAACGCCAGGGCCAGAACATCTACGAGCTGTTCGGACGCGCCTGCCCCAGCTGCGGTGGCCTCGGCCACGTGGCCGTTCTCCCCGGCAAGGACACCCTCCAGCCACTCGCCACGGTCACCGGCCTGGTGCGCTCCGCTGCCTCCGCCCGCGCCGAGGCGCCCAGCCCCTCCGCGCCCGAGCCCAGTGGCCGCCGCCGTGGTGGACGCGGTGGTCGCGGTAGCCGCAGCGGCAATGAGCTGATCGAAGTCACCCCCGTGCTCGTCTCCATCGACGACGAGCCGGCCGCTCCCCGGGTGGTGGAAGCACCGCTGAGTGCTTCTGAAGGCGTCAGCCGCCGCCACGACCCCGAGCTGGTGGCTGTCCCCATGGACGACGACCAGGAATTCGTCTACGGCTGGATGGGCCTCAACCCCGCCCTGCTGCTGGAGTCTCCCCCTGCCGGCGACAACGTGGTCGTCCGGGTCGTGCGCCCCGGCGAATCAGAGGAGGCGGTGCTCGACGCCGCTCGTCAGCAGCTGTCCGGCTCAGGCTCCCGGCGGCGTCGCCGTGGCGGCCGTGGCGGTGGCGATGGCGCCGCTGCCCCCCGCACCGCTGCCGACTACCCCAGCGATGCTCCCGCCCCCGTCGTTGTTTCAACGGCAGAGACCGGCACAGACCGTTGGAGTTCCACCCGCGATCCCGGTGATGCCGTGATGGTGGAAATCACCCCGCTGCCGATCGACACCGACCGTTCTCCCGCAGTCCACACCACCGTGATTGAAACCACGGTGCTGCAGGTGCCGATCACCCGCACCGTCGGCCGTGCCACGCCCGCCGCCGTGAGCATCACCGACCACCCGGCTGCCGCTGTGGCCGCTCAGAGCGAGCCTGATCCCGCCCCCGAAACCCCTGCCGACGACCCGGCCGGTGAGCCCCGCCGCCGACGCCGCCGTTCTTCGGCGGCGGTCTGAGCCCAGCGCCTGCCCGCTCTCCACGGCCCGTGGGCGCCCACCCTGGGAAAGGAGCGGCAGCAGAGCCGCAGCTTCCAGCCGATCCCTATGCCCAGCATGATCCCGGTGTCTGCGCAGGGATCGATGAGGTTGGGCGGGGCAGCCTGTTCGGGCCCGTGTTCGCCGCCGCCGTGGTGTTGCCGGCATCCGCGCTGCCGCCTCTGGCAGCCGCCGGACTCACCGACAGCAAGGCCCTGCGGCCGTTGCAGCGCCGCCGGCTCCTGCCCTTGATCGTGGAGGCGGCGGCGCAGTGCGCGCTCGGCCAGGCCTCGGCTGAGGAGATCGACCATCACGGCATCCGCTGCGCCACCGAACTGGCCATGCTGCGAGCGCTGCAGCGGCTGGCCGCGCCGCCCCGCCTCGTGATTGTCGATGGGGTGCTGCCGCTGCGCCTGTGGAGCGGGCCACAGATCACCCTGGTGCGAGGCGATCGCCACTGCCTGTCGATCGCCGCTGCCAGCGTTGTGGCCAAGCAGGCCCGCGATGGCCTGATCCAGCGGTTGGCCGGCCGCTTCCCTGGCTATGGCCTGGAGCGGCACGCCGGCTATGGCACGGCCTTGCATCGCCAGGCCCTGCGCAGGCTCGGGCCCACGCCGCTGCACCGGGCCTGCTTTCTGGGCAAGGTGCTGGCCGGCACCGACTGGCCGCCGCTCCGTTGAATGATCAGCCCCGGGCCTCTTCTGTGAGCTGTGAGCTCTCTGCCGCCTCTGTGCAGACCGCTATCGCCTCTGGAAAAGGCCACTGTCCACTGCCTGCCGTACTGCCTGCCGTCTCTGCGAAGCCCATGGCCGCCGGGAGCGGGTTCAGCGGGTTTCGCACCACTGGCTGAAATCACTCAGCAGGTTCTGCCCCACCCGCTTGCGCATGCCCAGCAGGATGCCGCTGAGCAGTGACCGGCCGGTGGCCTCCAGCACGCGCGGCGGGATCAGCCCCAGCACGGTGGGGCGGCTCACGCGCACGCCCAGCAGGGCTTCGCCTTCCAAGCCGCCGTCGTTCACCGCCAGCCAGGATTGGAGCGTGAACTCAAAGTCGTCCACGGCTTCGAGTCCCACGAGGCGGCAATCGAGGGCTTCCAGCTCCAGCCGCCCCGGCTCCCGTTGGGCCTGCAACTGCACCACCGGCTGCACCTGCAGTTGGAACACCTTGAATCCGCTCACTTCGTACTGGTAGTGGCCAGGACTGAGCGGCGTGAGCTGGCGCGGTTCAAGCAAGGCCCGGATCACCCGCTGTTCGTCATCGAGGTAATCGGCCAGCTGCTCGGCCTGCCCGTGAACCGGCAAGGTGAGCTGCTGGCTGGCGCTGAAGGCCAGAGACATCGCCTGGGGAGGCCGGCGGAGGATGATCCTATCCACCGGTCTGCGCTCCCTTTCCCCCATGCGTCTCGCCTTCCTCGGACCCGCCGGCACCTACGGAGAACAGGCGGCGCGCCAGTTCGCTGCCCTGGAAGGCTTCCAGGATCCGGAATTCGTCCCGCAGGGCAGCATTCGTGCTGTGGTCAAGGCCCTCGCCGACGGTGGCTGCAGTGCTGCCGTGGTTCCGGTGGAGAATTCGGTGGAGGGCGGCGTCACCGCCTGCCTTGATGTGCTCTGGGAGCACTCCGACCTGCAGATCCGCCGGGCGTTGGTGCTGCCGATCCGCCATGCCCTGCTGGGCAGCGGTCCGATCGACCGGGTGAGCGAGGTGCTCTCCCATCCCCAGGCCCTGGCCCAGTGCAGCCAGTGGCTGGCGGAACACCTGCCCGATGCCCTGCAGCTGCCCACCAGCTCCACCGCCGAAGCGGCCCGGCTGGTGGCAGGCAGCCGCTTCCGCGCAGCGATCGCCTCGCGTCAGGCGGCAGGGGAGCACGGGCTCGAGGTGCTGGCCTATCCGGTCAATGACGTGATCGGCAACTGCACCCGCTTCCTGCTGTTGCAGAAAGAGGGGGGTCCCGCCGAAGGCAGCACCCACTGCAGCCTGGCGTTTTCGCTGCATGCCAACAGCCCGGGTGCGCTGCTGGAGGCGCTCAGTTGCTTCGCGCATCGCCAGCTGAACATGAGCCGAATCGAGTCGCGGCCGTCCAAACGTGAGATGGGCGAGTATCTGTTCTTCGTGGATCTTGAGCGGCCTGCGGCCGGTGAGGCGCTCCAGCAGGCGATCGAAGAGCTCAGGGGGCTGTGCCAGCACCTGGCTCTGTTCGGGGCCTATCCGCTCACGAATCTCGCGGAGGAGGAGCGCTCGCCTGCTGGTTAGCCAGGGCGGCCGCCGCGGGCGTGGTGTCCGGCCCGCGGCGGCAGCGGAAGACACCGAACGCCATCAGGCCATGGCGAAAGGCCCAGTCCATCAGCAGCAGGGTGGGGGTTTCGCGTATGCCCTGCAGCACGGCGGCCGGACCCAGCCCCAGCACGGCGCCCGGCCGGCGAACCCCTTCCAGGATCGAATCGATCCAGGAGGGCAGGGTGGCGCGGGTCCAGTCGTCGGTGTCGGTGTGAGCGCCGCCGGCATGGACGCTCAGCTCCAGGTTGCGGCGAAATGAGGGGATGCTCGCAAATTCCGGGTGGGCCCACTGATCCAGGAGCTGACGCATCACCCAGCGCTCCACTGCGCTGAGCGCTCCGGCGGAGGGATCGCGGCGGTTCCAGTCGGCCACCGCCAGCAGCCCACCGGGAGCCAGCACGCGCAGCAGTTCATCGGCGTAGCGCTGCTTGTCGGGCATGTGCGGCCCTGCCTCCACACTCCACACCGCATCAAAGGCCCCATCCGGGAGGTCGAGATCAAGGGCATCCATCACGGCAAACCGGCAGCTGAGGCCCGCTGGGGTGAGCTGACGGGCCCGCTCCACCTGCGCCGGGCTGATGCTGATGCCCAGCACTTCAAAGCCGTAGTCACGGGCAAGGATCCTGGCGCTGCCACCGATGCCGCAGCCCACATCCAGCAGCCTGGAGCCAGGGGGCAGCTGATCCAGGCCACTCCAGTGCACCAACTCGTGCACGAAGGCCACCTTGGCGGCACGGAAGTCGGCCCGATGCGGTGGGGTGCCGTAGTGACCGAGGTGCACATGATCGCCCCACAGCCGCTCCAGCAGCCGGTCTTCCGTCCAGCGGTCGTAGGCCTCCGCCACGGTGGCAGTGCTCTCGAAGCTGCGGTTGCGCCGCTGCCACACCACGAAGGCGCCCGCCAGCACGGCCACAGAAGCCACAGCCGCCAGCGCGGGGAGGGGAAGGCCGGCCATCAGGAGGGATCCCTGGGGGGCTCACCCAGATCCTTGAAGGTGTCCTTGAGGACCGTGCGGGCCGCAAGCTGGCGCCGGGTCTGGTCGAGCAGGGCGAATTCCTGACGCAGCCGCTCGCCGGTGTCGGTGAGCTCCAGCAGGCTCTGCTGGTGATCGGCCACGGGGCCGCCCAGATGGGAACCGATCCAGAACGAGAGCTCCCGTGGCAGGTCAGGCAGATCGTTGGGCAGGCTGCTCGGCCGCCCCACGAGCTTGCCCGTGAGGTCGACCACATCCCGCAGGGCCTGGGTCACGTTGCCGGCCAAGGCGTTGAGAGTGTCCGGGCTCTCGTCGGTTTCGTCTTCGATCCAGCTCACCATGCCCACCCGGAACGGGGCCTCCCGCACCACTTCGAGCACACGGAAACGCTGCTGCCCCATGGTCACGATGTTGCTGCGATCGTCTTCCTGGGTCTGGCACTGGAGGATTTCCGCGCAGCAGCCCACAGAAGCCATCTTCTTTTCCTGTGGGTCCCAGCGGATCACCCCGAAGCGGCGATCTGTCTGCAGGACCGTTTGCAGGAGCATGCGGTAGCGAGGCTCGAAGATATGCAGCGGCAGCACTTCCTGCGGAAACAGCACCACATCCGGCAGGGGGAATAGGGGGAGTTCCCTCACGGCCAGATCAGTCACGGATGGGTGGGTGGAGAAAGGGCTGGAAAAACGGATGGAAGGGAGCAGAAGGCCTGAAAGGGCCGGTGCCCGGGTGCTTTGCCAGAAGGAAGCAGCGAGGAGTGTTTTGCCTCGATGTTCGAAGAAAACAACACGGCAAGGACTGGCGCTGGCTGCGCCGGCCCTGGCAGCTCCTGAAGCGCCGGGCAGCCTGACGGAGCGATTCTAGAAAAAACAAAGCCCGCCGGGGAAGCGGGCGGGGTCGTCAATGGGGCGCAGGCAGCAGCAAGGGGAAGCGAATTCTGGGGCAGCCTGGGCCAACCCATTCACGAACAGCCAGGCGGGTGCAGGGGCGGGGCCAATGCGGCTCAGAGCTTGACTTCGATATCGACGCCACTCGGGAGATCAAGCTTCATCAACGCGTCGATCGTTTTCGAGGAAGGGCTGTAGATGTCGATGATGCGGCGGTGGGTGCGGGTTTCGAAGTGCTCACGGGAGTCTTTGTCCACGTGGGGTGAGCGCAGAACGCAGTAGATCTTGCGCTTGGTGGGCAGGGGGATGGGGCCGATAGCCGTGGCGGCGGTGTGATCGGCGGTTTCGATGATTTTTTCGCAGGAAAGATCCAGCATGCGGCGGTCGAACGCCTTGAGACGGATGCGGATCTTCTGCTGAGCGATGGCGGTGGACATGGGGAAATGCGGGTGAGGCATCCGCCAGCAAGAACGCTGCCGGTGCAGAAAACGATGAATCAGGCTTGAAGCCTGAATTGCCGAGGTGCGAGTGGCCTGAAAGCCGGAAGGGGCAAGCCGAGGGGGGAGAAGCCTGCGCGCAGGCACGCCCCCCAAGGCCAAGACCCTAGATCAGGATCATTCCACGATCTTGGACACCACGCCCGCACCAATGGTGCGGCCGCCTTCGCGGATGGCGAAGCGCATGCCCTGCTCAATCGCCACCGGGCAGATCAGCTCGGCGGACATCTTGATGCGGTCACCGGGCATCACCATCTCCACGTTGGTGCCGTCGTCGGCGGTGAAGGCCGTGATCTGGCCGGTCACGTCGGTGGTGCGGATGTAGAACTGCGGGCGATAGCCGGCGAAGAAGGGGGTGTGACGGCCGCCTTCTTCCTTCTTCAGGACGTAGACCTCACCTTCGAACTTGGTGTGGGGCTTGATCGAGTTGGGCTTGACCAGCACCATCCCGCGTTCGATGTCTTCCTTCTGAATGCCGCGCAGCAGCAGACCGACGTTGTCGCCCGCCATGCCTTCGTCGAGCAGCTTGCGGAACATCTCGACCCCGGTGACGGTGGTTTCGCGGGTGTCCTTGATGCCGACGATCTGAACGGTTTCGCCCACTTTCACCTTGCCGCGCTCGATCCGGCCAGTGGCCACGGTGCCACGACCGGTGATCGAGAACACGTCTTCGACAGCCATCAGGAAGGGCTTGTCGATTTCGCGCTCGGGTTCGGGGATGGATTCATCCACCGCGTCCATGAGGTCAAGGATCTTGTCGACCCATTCGTTGTCACCCCGGTTGCCTTTGCCGCCCCCTTGGATGAACTCGAGAGCCTTCAGAGCGGAGCCGGCCACGATGGGGATGTCGTCACCCGGGAAGTCGTAGCTGCTGAGCAGCTCACGCATTTCCAGTTCGACGAGCTCGAGGATTTCCTCGTCGTCGACCATGTCCTTCTTGTTCAGGAACACCACCAGGGCGGGCACGCCCACCTGCTTGGCCAGCAGGATGTGCTCCTTGGTCTGGGCCATGGGGCCATCGGTGGCGGCCACCACCAGGATGGCGCCGTCCATCTGGGCGGCACCAGTGATCATGTTCTTGACGTAGTCCGCGTGACCCGGGCAGTCGACGTGGGCGTAGTGACGGCCTTCTGTCTCGTACTCGACGTGGGCGGTATTGATGGTGATGCCCCGTTCCTTCTCCTCAGGAGCACCGTCGATGTCGTCATAGGCCTGAGCTTTCGCTTGGCCAAGGGATGCCAGCACGTTGGTGATGGCGGCGGTGAGGGTGGTTTTGCCGTGGTCAACGTGGCCGATGGTGCCGATGTTGACGTGAGGTTTGTTCCTCTGAAACTTCTCGCGAGCCATTGAAGGAAAGAATCGGGGGTGTTGGTTGGGGGTGAGAGATCAGGAATTGCCCTGATTCTTGGAGATGATGGCCTCAGCCACATTGCGAGGAACTTCCTCGTAATGGCTGAACTCCATCGAGAAAATACCCCGACCCTGGGTCATGGATCGGAGCTGGGTGGCGTAGCCGAACATCTCGGCCAGGGGCACCTTGGTTTGGACTTTGGATTGTCCGTTGTCGATGGACTGGCCTTCGACCTGCCCGCGACGTGAGGAGAGGTCGCCGATCACCGAACCGAGGTAGTCCTCGGGGATTTCGACTTCCACCTTCATCATCGGCTCAAGGAGTACAGGATTGCACTTCTTGACGCCGTCCTTGAAGGCCATCGAACCAGCGATCTTGAAAGCCATCTCCGAAGAGTCGACATCGTGGTAGGACCCGTCCACCATGGTGACCTTCACATCGATCATCGGGAAACCGGCAATCACGCCGGACTGGCAGGTTTCCTTCATGCCGTTTTCGGCAGGACCGATGTATTCCTTCGGCACGATGCCGCCGACGATCTTGTTGACGAACTCAAAGCCGGAACCGGGCTCACCCGGCTCCATTTCGATCACCACATGGCCGTACTGGCCTTTACCGCCGGTCTGGCGGGCGAACTTGCCTTCACCTTTGGCCTTGCCGCGGATCGTTTCGCGGTAAGACACCTGCGGAGCGCCGATGTTGGCTTCCACCTTGAACTCCCGCAGCATGCGATCCACCAGGATTTCCAGGTGAAGCTCGCCCATGCCGGCGATTACGGTCTGGCCCGTTTCGGGGTCGGTGGAAACGCGGAAGGTGGGATCTTCCTCAGAGAGGGATTGCAGTGCTTTGGAGAGTTTCTCCATGTCGCCCTTGGTCTTCGGCTCCACCGCCACCGAGATCACCGGTTCTGGGATGAACAGGGATTCCAGAATGATGGGCGCACTCTCCACGCAGAGCGTGTCGCCGGTGGTGGTGTCCTTGAGGCCGAGAACGGCCCCGAGATCACCAGCGCGCAGTTCGTCAACTTCTTCGCGATCGTCTGCTTTGAGCAGGATCAGGCGGGAGATCCGCTCCTTCTTGTCTTTGGTGCTGTTCATCACATAGCTGCCCTTCTGCAGCACCCCCGAGTACATCCTCACGAAGGTGAGTTTGCCGTAGGGGTCGGCCATCACCTTGAAGGCCAGTGCGCTGAAGGGAGCATTGTCGTCGCAGGGACGGTTGGACTCGGTGCCATCGGGCAGCAGGCCGGTGATCGGCGGAACGTCCACCGGTGCGGGTAGGTAGTCGACGACTGCGTCGAGCACCAGTTGCACCCCTTTGTTCTTGAAGGCGGATCCGCAGAGCATCGGCACCAGGCCGTGCTTCACCACGCCGACGCGAATGCCCTTGACCAGCTGCTCGTCGGTGAGTTCGCCGTTTTCAAGGTAACTGTCGAGGAGCTCCTCATCGGTTTCGGCCACCGATTCCATGAGCTTGCCGCGCCAGAGTGCGGCTTCTTCCTTCATGTCGTCGGGGATGTCTCCCTCGAGGATGTCGGTGCCGAGATCGTTCGTGTAGATGATCGCCTTCTGGCGCACCAGGTCGATGATGCCCTTGAGTTCTCCTTCTGCTCCGATCGGCAGCTGGATCGGTGCCGCGTTGGCCTTGAGGCGGTCCTTGATCTGGTCGTAGACCTTCAGGAAGTTGGCACCCGTGCGGTCCATCTTGTTGACGAACACGATGCGGGGCACGTTGTAGCGATCGGCCTGCCGCCACACGGTTTCGGACTGGGGCTGGACGCCACCCACGGCGCAGAACACAGCCACCACCCCATCGAGAACCCGCATCGACCGCTCCACTTCAATCGTGAAGTCGACGTGGCCGGGGGTATCGATGATATTGATGCGGTTGTCCTTCCAGCTGGTGGAAATGGCCGCCGCAGTGATGGTGATGCCGCGCTCCCGCTCCTGCTCCATCCAGTCGGTGACGGCGGCGCCATCGTGCACCTCGCCCATCTTGTGGACGACACCTGAGTAGAAGAGAATCCGCTCGGTGGTGGTGGTTTTGCCCGCGTCGATGTGGGCGGCAATCCCGATATTTCTGACGCGTTCCAGGGGGTAGGCGCGGGCCACGAGCTGAGGTCTCCGAAGGGTGATCGACAAAAATGCGGAGTAAGTGTAAGGGTTAGCTCTGGTGTGCCGGGATTCCGCGATCCAGGCAGAGCCGGTGAACTCAGTAGCGGTAGTGGGCGAAGGCTTTGTTCGCTTCTGCCATCTTGTGGGTTTCCTCGCGCTTGCGCACCGCGCTGCCGGCTTCGTTGGCCGCGTCCATGAGTTCACCTGCCAGCTTCTGGGCCATGCTGCGGCCGTTGCGGGCGCGCGAGAAGTTGACCAGCCAGCGGAGAGCCATGGCGGTGCCCCGCTCCTGCCGCACTTCCATCGGCACCTGGTAGGTGGCGCCACCAACGCGGCGGGCGCGCACTTCAACCAGGGGGGTGGCATTGCGCACGGCGGTTTCGAACACTTCCAGCGCGTCGGCGCCGGTGCGCTCGCTGATCAGCCCGAAGGCATCAGAAAGAATCCGCTGTGCGGTGGACTTTTTGCCGTGCTTCATCAGCCGGGCCACAACCATGGTTGCCAGCCTGCTGTTGAACTGGGGGTCGGGGAGAACCGGGCGCTTCTCGGCAGCGTTGCGGCGTGACATAAACCTGAGGAGAGGGAAGCGGGAAAGGGAAACGAAGAGGCAGGACTCAGGCCTTGGGAGCCTTGGCGCCGTACTTGGAGCGGCTCTGGCGGCGATCCTTCACACCGGAGGTGTCGAGGGTGCCGCGGATGATGTGGTAGCGGACCCCGGGCAGATCCTTGACCCGACCGCCGCGGATCAGCACGACGGAGTGCTCCTGCAGGTTGTGGCCGATGCCGGGGATGTAGGCGGTGACCTCAAAGCCGGAGGTGAGCCGCACGCGGGCCACCTTGCGAAGCGCCGAGTTGGGCTTCTTCGGCGTGGAGGTGTACACGCGGGTGCACACACCACGGCGCTCGGGGCAGGCCCGCAGCGCTGGGGATTTGGTCTTGCGGGTGAGGCGTTGCCGCTCGGAGCGGATCAGCTGCTGGATCGTGGGCATTGAGGGCCGGAGAGATGGGTCGGACGTCCGACCGTTTTCCACAATCCGCCACCTTACTTTGTCGTGGCACCCCGACGCCCTTGACGGCTGAAGGCGGCTCCGCACGGGCAGCACGCCACCCCCTCGCCCGGCCGGATCAGAAACCCGCCACCGCTGAGATCGCCGCGGTAATCAAGGCTCAGGCCGGCCAGCTGGCCGATCTGGTCGGCGGGTGCATGCAGGGTGAGGCCATCGGCACGGGCCACAGGGGTGCCGGCCAGATGCCCCGGACGCAGGCGGATCACCCACTGCTCGCAGGTGCCCTCCACCAGATCGAGGTGCATCAGCCCCGGCGTGCCGGCCACAGCGGCCTGGCGACCGAGTTCGGCGGCGGCTGCCGGCGTCAGCTGCACGGTGAGGCCTCGGGGCATTGGGAGAACTCAGCAAGGATGGCGTGGTGGCCTTCACTCTGGCAGCGCCCCGACCCTGCCGAGCTGTCCGGCCATGGGAGGCTTCCGCGCCGCATGCAGGTTCCAGTCCGGAGCCCGCGGGTATGCGGTAAGCCCGCGTTCAGCAGCAGCCCACCGTTACGTAACAGCTCGCCGTTAGGCAGCGGTCTCAGGGGGAGCTGGCTGTGGAGCCCTCTGAGGCGTCGGCGGCGCGAGAGGGGTCACGAGGCACCAGACCCAGGCCGTTGTGGATGCGGGCGGCCACCCCTCGGCCCTGCACCGACAGGGTGCCGGAGAGCATCAGGCCGGTGGAGCTGCCGCCATCGAGGTTGAGCGCATCGCGCAGGCCCAGCTGCTGCAGCAGCTGGGCCGTTTCCCGCAGGGTGGGCCCCGCATGCTCGACCCCCTGGAGGGTGAGGAGCCAGATCTGAGAGCCATCGCTGGCGATCACCGTGCGGGGCGCCCCCTGCTGCAGGAAAGCGGCGCTGAAGCCTTCGGCGCTGCCATTGAGCACGGTGCGCCCGTTCAGCAGCAGCAGCGGACCACCCCCGAGCACCGAGCGGCTCTGGCCGAGCGGATGGGTCGGCTGGCTGCTCAGGCTCAACCGGCTGCCCACGTCCCACGGCGGCACAACCCCGCCCCGCCCCACCAGCAGCACGTCCTCGGGGCCAAGCGCGATGCCCTGTTCCAGCTGGGCACTGTTGAACTGCTGCCGCACCACGTTGCCGTTGACCAGCAGGGCCGTTTCCCCGCCGCTGATCGCCCGATAGCTTCGCCCCCATTCAGCGGTGTAGCGCGCCAGGCCTCGCTGCACATAGCCACTGTTGAGGGCCATCACCGGCAGGCGCTGGCCGCTGCCGTCACTCACCCATTCCGTGAGGCTCAGCCAGCCGAACTGCGGTACGGCGCCGTCCTGCCAGCCCACGGCCCCCCGGTTGAGGATCGGTCCTGAAAGCCAGCGCCCGTCGTCTTTGAGGGCTCCCAGGGGCAGACGCCGCACCCGGTTGAAGAACCCGCCGTTGATGGCCACCAGGGCCTGTTCCTGCCCTGCCAGCTGAGGAAGGGAGGTGAGGCCTTCCATCCCCTCGGCGCTGGTGAGCAGGCGCAGCTCCACGGGGCTGCGGCGGGGATCGAGCCGCACGCTGTTCACCAGCATGCGTCGGTTGCCGAGGGCGCGCACCTGTCGCTCCACGGTGATGCCCTTGTTGAGCAGGGCCTGCAGCTGGGCGGTGCTTGGCGCGGTGGCGCGCACCGGACCTGGAGCTGCACCGGTCAGATCAAGCACCACGCGGGCCGGCCCGCCCAGGGTGAGCACGGCCCCGGGTCCGCTGGCCGGCAAGGCGATCGTCAGGCCGTCGCTGCCGGGTCGCGCCTGCAGGCCGAGGGATTGCAGCTGGGCCAGCTGGGCCGGGGTGCTGCGCAGCGCCATCTGCAGTTCGCCAGCCTCTCGCCGCACGAATGTCGGGCCGCTGAGATCGAGCACCACACGCCGTACGCCCGAGCTGGCGATCGCCCCCGGCGAGGACACCCGGATCTGCTCCAGCGTGGCCGCCGGCAGTTCCAGCCGCAGAGTGCCTCGCTCCTGCCGCTGCCAGCTCACGCCGGCATCCAGCAGCAGGCGGCTCACATCCACGGCCACCTCGTCGTCGAGGCTGCGCTGAGCCCCGGCAGGCACCAGCAGCGTGCGGCCGAACCACTCGAGTTCCAGGCCTCCCTGTGTGGACGAGCGGCTGGTGAAGCCCAGCTGGCCCTCCAGCACTTCCAGGGGCAGCCACAGCTCCAGATCCCCCCGGCTGGCGGAGCCCCGCTGCTCCCAGCGAGCCGTCTGCCGGCGGCCGTTGATCTCCAGGCGCTGGCCGGTCTCAGCGGTGGATGCTGTGCCGAAGCGTTGCGGCAGGCGCTGAGGTTCGCGGGCCGGGGGCGGCGGAACGGGCGGCGGCCACCGGTTCTGCGCCCCCGCTCCCGGAGCGATGAGCAGCGATGCGGCGCAAAGGCTGCCGCTGACGAACGCGCTGCCCAGCAGCAGCACACGCCTCAGGCCGCCGCTCACCTGGATGGCGCCAGACCCAGCAACGGCTTCCCGCCTGGCACGACGGCGGAACAGCGGCAATGGCGAAGGCCTCGGCATCAGGCCAGCTTCCGTTGGTGGTGAACGCTAACCCCGTGGGCCTGTCTCTAGAGTTCCCCTTCCTCAAGGAGCGGTCAATCCCGCAGTTCGGGTTTGCCGCCGGTCACCGCAGGTCTCTCCTGGGTTATGCCTCACTTCTCCCGTCCCGTCTGGCCCCATTGCGACAGTCCGGCGCCTGAGGCCGTGGCGGGCGAGCGCGATGCCTGCGGCGTTGGCTTTCTGGCCCAGCTCAGCGGCGAGGCGAGCCATGCTCTGCTCGCCCAGGCCCTGCATGGTCTCCACTGCATGGAGCACCGCGGTGGCTGCGGTGGCGACGGCGATTCCGGGGATGGTGCCGGCATCCTCTGTGGCATCCCCTGGCCCTACCTGGAAGCGGTCTGGCCCGCCGCCCGCAGCGAACAGGGTCGGCCCCGCGGTCTGGCGATGCTGTTCCTGCCCGCCGAGGCGGAGCGCCGAGCTGTGGCACGCGCCTTCTGTGAGCAGGCGGCCGCCGGCCTGGGCCTGCGCAGCATCGGCTGGCGTGAGGTGCCTGTAGCGCCTGAGGTGCTCGGCCCACTGGCCCGCCAGACGGCCCCCGCCATCGAGCAGTGGCTCGTGGAAGGCGAGGTGGCTGGCGATGCGCTCGAAGCCCTGCTCTTCCGTTGCCGCCGCCGCGTCGGGGATCTGGTGAGGGAAGCCTGGGGCCCCGGCCCCAGCGATCTCTACTTCGCCTCCTTCAGCAGCCGCACGGTCGTCTACAAGGGCATGGTGCGCTCCGAGGTGCTGCCGGCGTTCTACGCCGACCTGCGCGACCCCCGCTTCGCGGTGAGCTTCGCCGTGTACCACCGCCGCTTCAGCACCAACACGTTGCCGCGCTGGCCCCTGGCGCAGCCGATGCGCCTGCTGGGTCACAACGGTGAGATCAACACCCTGCTGGGCAACATCAACTGGGCTCACGCTGCCCAGTCGCACCTCGATGCGATCTGGGGCGACGCCGCCAACGACCTCAAGCCGGTGGTCAACGCCGCCTTCAGCGATTCCGCCAACCTCGACGCCATGCTCGAGCTCATGGTGCGCAGCGGTCGGCCGATCACCGACAGCCTGCTCACGCTCGTGCCCGAGGCGTTCCGGCAGCAACCGGAGCTGGAATCACGGCCAGCGATTCAGGCCTTCTACGACTATTCAGCCTGTGTGCAGGAACCCTGGGATGGCCCGGCCCTGCTGGTGTTCAGCGATGGCCGCAGCGTGGGTGCCACGCTCGATCGCAACGGTCTGCGCCCCGCCCGCTACTGCATCACCAGCGACGGCCTGGTGGCGATGGGATCGGAAACCGGCGTCCTGGAGATCGACGAAAGCCGCATCATCGAAAAGGGCCGTCTCGGCCCCGGTCAGATGCTCGCCGTCGATCTCGAGCAGGGCCGCCTGTTGCGCAACTGGCAGGTGAAGGAGGAAGTGGCGGCCCGCCATCCCTACGGCGCCTGGCTGCTGGAGCACCGCCGCGCGCTCGACAGCCGGCCCTGGATCACCGAGACGAGCCTGGGGGCCCTCGACCTGCTCCAGCACCAGACCGCTTTCGGCTTCACCGCCGAAGACTTCGATCTGGTGATCGAGGACATGGCTGGCCAGGGCAAGGAGCCCACGTATTGCATGGGTGACGACATCCCCCTGGCGGTGCTGTCCTCCAAGCCCCACCTCCTTTACGACTACTTCAAGCAACGCTTCGCCCAGGTCACCAACCCGCCGATCGATCCCCTGCGGGAAGAGTTGGTGATGAGCCTGGAGATGCACCTCGGCCGCCGGGGCTCACCGCTGCGGCCCGAGCCCGGTTCTGCCTCGGTGCTGCATCTGCAGTCGCCGCTGCTCAATGAGGCGGAGCTCAAGGCACTGCCGGAGCAGGGCCTGGCCACCATCACCCTCTCCACCCTGTTGCCGGTGGAAGCGGGGCCGGCCGGCCTCGGCGATGCGGTGCAGAGGCTCTGCCAGGAGGCGGAGCAGGCCGTGCGAAACCAGGCCGAAATCCTGGTGCTCTCCGACCGCTGCGGATCTGGTCTTTCGCCCACCACCTCCTATATCCCGCCTCTGCTGGCCGTGGGTGCGGTGCACCACCACCTGCTGGGTCTGGGCCTGCGGCTGCATTGCTCTCTGGTGGTGGACACCGCTCAGTGCTGGAGCACCCATCACCTGGCCTGCCTGATCGGCTTCGGTGCCAGTGCTGTGTGCCCCTGGCTCACCTGGGAAACCACGCGCCACTGGCTGCAGCTGCCCAAGACCATCTCTCTGATCGAGCGGGGTCGGCTGCCCGCCATTGATGCCGCTGCGGCCCAGGCGAATGTGCGCCAGGCCCTGGAAGCCGGCCTTCGCAAGATCCTCTCCAAGATCGGCATCTCGATGCTGGCCAGCTATCACGGGGCTCAGATCTTTGAGGCGATCGGCATCGGCGCCGACCTGATCGAGCTGGCATTCCGAGGCACCACCAGCCGAGTGGCGGGCCTCACCCTGGCGGATCTCGCCAGCGAAACCCTCACCTTCCACGCCAAGGCCTTCCCCGAACTCCATCGCACCAAGCTGGAGTTCATGGGCTTCGTTCAATACCGCACCGGCGGCGAATTCCATCTCAACAGCCCGGAGATGGCCAAGGCCCTCCATGCCGCCGTGGCAGCGGGCCCCGGCTACGACCACTTCTCCACCTACCGCACCCTGCTGGAGAACCGTCCGGTCACCTCCCTGCGCGACCTGCTTGAGCTCACCCCCGCCCCCCAGCCGCTGCCCCTTGATCAGGTGGAGAGCGCCGAAAGCATCTGCTCCCGTTTCTGCACCGGTGGCATGAGCCTCGGGGCCCTCTCGCGTGAGGCCCACGAAGTGCTGGCGGTGGCGATGAACCGCATCGGCGGCAAGAGCAACAGCGGCGAAGGGGGCGAGGATCCCGCCCGCTATCACCCGCTCCACGACGTCGACGCCGGCGGCCATTCCCCCACCCTCCCCACCATCGGTGGCCTGCGCAACGGCGACACAGCCTGCTCCGCCATCAAGCAGATCGCTTCCGGCCGCTTCGGTGTCACGCCTGAGTATCTGCGCAGCGGCACCCAGCTGGAGATCAAGGTGGCCCAGGGAGCCAAGCCCGGCGAGGGCGGCCAGCTGCCCGGCCCCAAGGTGGATGCCTACATCGCCTGGCTGCGCAACAGCAAACCCGGTGTCGCCCTGATCTCACCGCCGCCGCACCACGACATCTATTCCATTGAGGATCTGGCCCAGCTGATCCACGACCTTCACCAGGTGCATCCTGCCGCGAAGGTGTCGGTGAAGCTCGTGTCTGAGATCGGCATCGGCACGATCGCCGCCGGTGTGGCCAAGGCCAATGCCGATGTGATCCAGATCTCCGGCCACGACGGAGGCACGGGTGCCTCACCGCTCAGTTCGATCAAGCACGCCGGCAGCCCCTGGGAGCTGGGTCTGTCGGAAGTGCACCGCAGCCTGCTGGCCAACGGGCTGCGCGACCGGGTGCTGCTGCGTGCCGACGGCGGCCTCAAGACCGGTTGGGACGTGGTGATGGCCGCCCTGCTCGGTGCCGAGGAATTCGGCTTCGGCTCGGTGGCCATGATTGCCGAGGGCTGCATCATGGCCCGCGTCTGCCATACCAACAATTGCCCCGTGGGTGTGGCCAGCCAGAAGGAGGCGCTGCGCAAGCGCTTCACTGGCATCCCCGAACACGTGGTGAATTTCTTCGCCTACGTGGCCGAGGAGGTGCGCCAGTTGCTCAGCGTCCTGGGCGTGGCGCGGCTGGAGGATCTGATCGGCCGCAACGACCTGCTCCAGCGCCGGGCGGTGCAGCTGGTCAAGACCAGCTCGGTGGATCTCTCCTGCCTGCTGGATACGGTTCCCCACGCCGGCGACCGTTCCTGGCTGCAGCACGAGGCGGCCGCCCACGGCAATGGCCCCATCCTCGAAGACAGCCTCTTGGAGGACGCTGAAGTGCTGGCGGCGATCGAAGGCCATGGCAAGATCCAGCGCCAGCTGCGGATCCTCACCACCGACCGCAGTGTGGGAGCGCGGATTGCAGGCGAAATCGCCGCGCTTCACGGCAACAAGGGGTTCAACGGTCTGCTCGATCTCCGCTTTGAGGGCGGGGCCGGCCAAAGCTTTGGTGCCTTCCTGTTGCGCGGCATGCAGCTCACCCTGGTGGGTGATGCCAACGATTACGTCGGCAAGGGCATCAACGGCGGGCGGCTCGTGGTGGTGCCCCCTGCCGGCGCGGCCGATCCCGGCGCCCAGGTGATCCTGGGCAACACCTGCCTCTACGGCGCCACCGGCGGCGAGTTGTTTGCGCTGGGCCGGGCGGGTGAGCGCTTCGCCGTACGCAACAGCGGCGCGGTCGCTGTGGTCGAAGGCAGCGGCGATCACGCCTGCGAATACATGACCGGAGGCGTGGTGGTGATTCTCGGCAGCACCGGCCGCAACGTGGCCGCCGGGATGACCGGTGGCGTGGCGTTCCTGCTCGACGAGCACGACGGACTCGCCGCCCGGCTCAACCCGGAGATCGTCTCGATGGTTCCGCTGGACACCCCCGAGCAGGAGCAACTGCTCAAGCCATTGCTGGAGACCCATCTCGAGCTCACCGGCAGCCGCCGGGCCGCCGAGGTGCTTGCCAACTGGCCTCAGTGGCGTCCCCGCTTCAAGGTGCTCGTTCCCCCCAGTGAGCTGGCCACCGTCGGTCTGGCTGAGGGCCGCGTCACGGTGCCCGCCTAGGGCTCCACTAGCTCCGCGTTGCCGCGAGGGGCTGTGCTGTGCCGCCAGCCCCGGTTTCCTTGCCGAGGTTGCCGTCGCCGCGTGGATGTTCCCGCATCAGCCGCCGCACCTCCCCGGCGTGGTAGCTGCTGCGGGTGAGCGGTGAGCTCACCACCTGCAGGAATCCCAGCTCCCCTTCCCCCTGCTGGCGGAAGGCTGCAAAGGTGGCAGGCTCCACGAAACGCTGAACGGCCAGGTGTATCGGCCCTGGAGAGAGGTACTGGCCGATCGTCACGATGTCGACGTGGTGCTGGCGCAGGTCGGCGAGCACGTCGAGCACTTCGGCGTCGGTTTCGCCCAGGCCCACCATCAGGCCCGATTTGGTGTAAGTGGCTGGCCATTGGTCGTGAACCCGCGCCAGGAGTTCCAGCGAGCGGCTGTACTCGCCCTGAGGACGCACCTGCCGGTACAGACGCGGCACCGTTTCGATGTTGTGGTTCAACACCTCGGGCTTACCTGCCATAACAGCGGCCAGGGCCTCCCAGTTGCCGCAGAGGTCGGGGATCAACAGCTCGATGGTGGTGCCGGGGGAGCGCTGACGCACGGCGGCGATGCAGGCCACAAACTGGCTGGCGCCCCCGTCGTCGAGGTCGTCGCGGTTCACCGATGTGATCACCACATGCTGCAGACCCAGCCGGGCCACGGCCTCCCCCAGCCGTTCCGGTTCGGTGGGATCCAGCGCCCGCACGCTGCGGTCGAAATCGATGTCGCAGTAAGGGCAGGCGCGGGTGCAGCCCGGCCCCATGATCAGGAACGTGGCCGTGCCACCGGCGAAGCACTCGCCGATGTTGGGGCAACTGGCTTCCTGGCAGACCGTGTTCAGCTTCAGGTCGACCAACAGGTCGGCAACCGCGCCGATGCGCTCCCGTTGCGGGGCTTTGACGCGCAGCCAGTCGGGTTTGAGCTGCGACACGGACCCACGCCTGAACAGCCCATGAATTTAGGGGCCCCGGAGCGGCGATCGCCTATCCTCTCCCCATCGGGATGTAGCGCAGCTTGGTAGCGCACTTCGTTCGGGACGAAGGGGCCGCAGGTTCGAATCCTGTCATCCCGACTTTCAACTTCACAGCGTCCGCGGATTTCGCCGCGTTGGCACCGTCAAGGGCAAGATCAACCGTGGCTCAGGCCAGATCAGCCCCGGGGTAACCGCGGGGGGTCACCATGCGGCCGTCCTGAACCCGTGTGGTGCTGTTGCCGATCAGCACCAGCGTGAGCATGTCCACCTCCGCCACCGGCAGGTCCGCCAATCGGTGCAGGCTCACCTGCTCGTCCTGCCGCCCCAGCTGCCGGGCCAGGGCCACCGGCGTGTCGCCGCCCCGCTGTTCGAGCAGCAGGGCGCAGGCCCGGGCCAGTTGCCAGTCGCGTCCGCGCGACCGCGGGTTGTAGAGGGCCACCACGAAATCCCCCGCAGCTGCCCCGCGCAGGCGGGTTTCGATCGTCTCCCATGGCGTGAGCCGATCGCTGAGGCTGATGGTGCAGAAATCGTGCATCAAGGGGGCTCCGGCGCGGGCGGCCGCCAGCTGCAGCGCGGAAATGCCCGGGTGCACCGTGAAGCCGGGTCGGGCCTCGGCCGGCAGGGCCAGCCACAGCTCCAGCGCCAGCCCGGCCATGCCATAGATGCCACTGTCGCCCGATGACACCAGTGCCACCGTCAGGCCTTGCGTCGCCAGCTCCAGCGCCTGGCTGCACCGTTCCCGCTCCAGGGTGAGCTGGCCGTCGCAGCGCAGCTGATCAGGCCGACGCAGTGGTTCCAGCAGGTCGAGGTACAGGCCGTAGCCCACCCAGACCGTGCTCGCCGCCAGTGCGGCACGGGCATCGGGAGTGAGCAGGGCCAGCTCGCCTGGCCCGCTGCCGATCAGATGCAGCTGGCCCCGCCGCGGCGCCCACTGCTCCGCGGCGGCCGCGACCGCCACCGTGGCGGCTCCGCGTTCGTCGCTGCGGCAGCGTTCGATGCGTTTGGCCTGGCGCAGGCAGCCCCCGGGTCCGGCGGCCAGCAGCGCTGCCGCCTCCGCCACGCTGGCTGTGGCCATCTCCCGCGCCACGGCCGCCGAAGGGGTCGGCACCGGCACAACGGCGAGCTCGGCGGCACTGAACAGCCGCAGCGGCCACTGGCGCTCAGCGGCCAGTGCCAGCAGTGCCGGCTCATCCCCTTTGCGGTCGGCGCTGCACAGACCGGCGACGGCCTCCGGCGCCAACCCAGCCTCCTGCAGCGCCGTCAGCACCGCTCGCTCCAGCAGGGTGAAGCTGGTGCCGCGCTCGCAGCCCACCCCCAACCAGAGGCTGGGAGGGTGCCAGCGACAGCCCAGGCCCACTTGATCGCTGATCACCAGCACAGGAGCTGCCGGGTCGGGCACGCCGCTGAGCTGCTGGGCCGCCTCAAGCTCGCGCCAGAGAGGGGAGCCGCTGGTCTGCTGCACCAGTGGCTGCTCCCCCCTGGCCGCTGCCTGCATCAGGCCATTCCAGTCGCCGCTGCCGCGCCGCCATCCCCACGCGCTGCCGAAGCCATCGAGGGCGAGGCGGCCGCTGCCGCTGCTGGCGCCAGTCAGCACGGCCTGGCCGCCCAGCAGAGCCGCCACTTGCAGGCTCAGACGCTCTGCCCCGGCTCCATGGCCGCCCAGCAGCGGGATGGCGAAGCGTCCGGCCGGATCCACCACTACCACCGCCGGGTCCTGGTTTTTGCCCTGCAGCAGTGGCGCGATCAGCCGGGTGATGGCGCCGCAGGCACCCACAGCCACGAAGGAGCGGCTGCTGCCCCACTCCCGCCTCAGATAGGTGCCGCCGGCTTCCTCGGGGCTGGCGATGTCCTGCACCAGCCCGGCCTGGTGCAGCCGCTGAAGCAGGGGCTGGCCGGCAGGACTGAGGCTGAGTCCCCGGCAGGGCAAGGGCAAGGCATCAGGCGTGGGGTCGTTCATGCGCCGAACCTGGCACGCCCGATCGCCGGCGATTCGCCCGCACCGGCGGAGGGGCCGGCTGTCGGTCCGTCGTCGGCATCGCTTTCGCGAGGTGCACCAGGGATGGAGACAATCCCATCTCCAAGAGCTGGCGGGTCTTCCGGCTCGTGTTCTGGTTCGATTTCGGGCCCAGGTTCGTTACCCGTTTTGAGCTGAGTTTCGATTTCGGCTTTGGCCTGACGTTCAGGTTGGCTCTCGAGCTCAGGTTCAGGTGGGGGGGCGTCCTTCTCGGCGATGGATGCTGGCCCCACCTGCTCCCCGTCTGCTAGGTCGGCAGCGGAGAGCGCAGCAGTGTCAGAAGGAGCGGCGAGGCTGGCAGGTTCCGGCTCCTCCGCCTCCGCCTCTGCTTCCTCCTCCGCAGTTCTGGCGCTGGCGCCCGAGCTGTCGCCCGGATCCTGCGGCCCAGGAGCAGACGATTGCCCAGAAGCAGATGACTGCCCCAGTGGAAATGGCTTCCCTGGTGGCGCCGGCGGATTGGGCGGCGCCGGCTTTGCTGGGGAGGTTCCGACCGCTCCGCCCAGCAGGGCCTGCTTCAGCTCAGCGTCATTGAGGGGAGTGGAGGGCCAGCGCGATGGAGCCCCAGCCGTGAGTGTCACCGCCGTCACCAGGCAGTTGAAGGGTGCATTGAGCGGGTCGCCCCTCCCATCAAGCAGTTCCAGCTGGATGGCGTTTTCCCCGCTGGTCAGTCCCTTCAGCCAGATCGGGGTCTGACGGTCCACCAGGAAGCTGTCGCCGTTGAGGGTGATCCGCAACCGCCAGCTGTCGTCGCCGTCGCGCAGGTGTTGCAGGGGGGCATCGAACAGCAGCCAGTCGATCAGCACCGGTTCTGCCTGGATCAGGTCGAAAGGAATGGCCGGAATCAGCTGGGGGCTGGCGGGTTGTGGCACCCCCAGGGGGTTGGCGGCGGCGCGGTGCAACCGGATCTGGGTGCTGGCGCCGGGCGCTTTCACCGCTTCACCCCAGGGGTAGGCGGCGTAGACGCTGATCCGATGGCTGCCCGGGGTGAGCGGCTCCATCGGCACCTTCACTGTGCGCGGATCGGCGGAGTCCTCCTCGCTGCGGCTGGCAGGCGTCGCACCGACCCGGATCGGTGTCTCCTGGTCGCGCTGCACCACCAGATGGGGGCCGGGAGCGTCTGGGTTGGTCCCCGCCAGCGGCCAGTCAGCCACACGCAGCTCCAGGGTCCAGGGGTCGGCGGGAAGAACGGTGTCCGGCGCCGGCGCAACGATCGTCAGCTGCGGGCGATGGGCGCTGAGCACCTCCTTGAGTTGCTCAGTCGGGCGGGGCGGCGCGACTTCGCGCACGGTGCCGCTGGCAAGCGGAGCCGGTGCAGCGGTAGGCGGAGGTGAGCCGGCGTTTCTCCAGCCCCAGCCTCCGCTGAGCAACACGGTGAGGCACAGCAGGCCGGCGCTGATGGTCCGCCCCAAGGCGCGTGAACCCCGCAAGTGCGGCAGCTTCCGGGCAGGCAGGCTCGCCATGACCATCTCGTTGCTCCTGCCCTGACGACGGCCTGGGCATTCTGCTGGCCCATTGGTGAGCGCAGAATCGATGCCGCCCTGAGGACTTGAATCAACGCTCCAACATCCGGAATTGCCGGATAACAAATGGGGGCTTATCCCCGGCATTTCAATGACAAGAATCGGGCGGGAGAGCCCAGTCCCAGACAGGAGAGCCAGGGGATTGAACCTTTGTTACTTCCTCGGCAAACGGCCAGAAGCTCGCCCCTATACTCTCGCCAGCGGTCCCCTCATCGGGGCCCTTGCCCCAGTCGTGGCAACGGGTTTTGGCTTTCGCCACGCCCCTGCCCTCTGGAGTCAACGGCATGGCGGATTCCGATCCGCGGTGCTGTTCGGCCCGCCGGCCAGGTGCCTGCACCCGGCCGGAGCGGTGGACCTCCACCTCCACCTCGACCCCGTCCCTCGAGGAACGTCTCGATGACCATCAGCCCACCAGAGCGTGGGAAAACGGCGAAGGCCATGGTTGACCGGAACCCCGTTCCCGTCGACTTCGATGTTCTCGGTAAGCCCGGGCACTTCGATCGCACCCTCGCCAAAGGTCCCAAAACCACCACCTGGGTTTGGAACCTCCACGCCAACGCTCACGATTTCGACAGCCACACGAGCGACCTTGAAGAGGTCTCCCGGAAGATCTTCAGCGCTCACTTCGGCCATCTGGCCGTCATCTTCATCTGGCTGAGCGGCGCCTTCTATCACGGTGCCCGCTTCTCCAACTACACCGGCTGGCTGGCCGACCCTCTGCACGTCAAACCGAGTGCTCAGGTGGTCTGGCCCATTTTCGGCCAGGAAATTCTCAACGCCGATGTGGGCGCCGGCTTCCACGGCATCCAGATCACCTCAGGTCTTTTCCACGTGTGGAGAGCCTGGGGTTTCACCAGTGAGTTCCAGTTGCTCTGCACGGCAATCGGCGCCCTGGTGATGGCCGGTCTGATGCTCAACGCCGGTGTCTTCCACTACCACAAGGCAGCCCCCAAGCTGGAGTGGTTCCAGAACGTTGAGTCGATGCTCAACCACCATCTGGCCGGTCTGCTCGGGCTGGGGTCCCTGTCCTGGACGGGTCACCTCCTGCACGTGTCCCTGCCGACCACGGCCCTGATGGATGCCATGGATGCCGGCAAGCCGCTGGTGCTCAATGGCAAGACCATCGCCTCGGTGGCGGACATTCCCCTCCCCCACGAATTCCTCAACCAGGACCTGATCGCTCAGCTGTTCCCCGGTTTCGGAGCGGGCCTTTCCGCCTTCTTCACGGGCAACTGGGCCGCCTACAGCGATTTCCTCACCTTCAAAGGTGGGTTGAATCCCGTCACGGGCAGCCTCTGGATGACCGACATCGCGCATCACCACCTGGCGATCGCTGTCCTGTTCATCGTTGCCGGCCACCAGTACCGCACCAACTGGGGCATCGGCCACAGCATCAAGGAGATCCTTGAGGGTCAGAAGGGCGATCCCCTGCTGTTCCCCGCACCCAAGGGTCACGACGGCCTGTTCGAGTTCATGACCACCTCCTGGCATGCCCAGCTGGCGGTCAACCTCGCGCTGTTCGGTTCGCTCACGATCATCGTGGCGCACCACATGTATTCGATGCCCCCCTATCCCTACATCGGCATCGACTACGCCACCCAGCTCTCGCTGTTCACACATCACATGTGGATCGGCGGATTCCTGGTGGTGGGTGCTGGCGCTCACGCTGCCATTGCCCTGATCCGTGACTACGACCCTGCCCAGCACATCGATAACGTGCTTGACCGGGTTCTGAAAGCTCGTGATGCCCTGATCAGCCACCTCAACTGGGTGTGCATCTGGCTTGGCTTCCACAGCTTCGGCCTCTATATCCACAACGACACCATGCGTGCCCTGGGCCGTCCCCAGGACATGTTCAGTGACACCGCCATTCAGCTGAAGCCCATCTTCGCTCAATGGATTCAGGGCCTGCACGCCGCTGCAGCCGGCACCACCGCGCCCAACGCGCTGGCCGGTGTGAGCGAAGTGTTCAATGGCGCTGTTGTTGCTGTGGGTGGCAAGGTGGCTGCCGGCCCGATCCCCCTGGGAACGGCCGACTTCATGGTCCACCACATCCACGCCTTCACGATCCACGTCACCGTGCTGATCCTGCTGAAGGGTGTGCTTTACAGCCGCAGCTCCAGGCTCATCCCCGATAAGGCGAACCTGGGCTTCCGCTTCCCCTGCGACGGCCCCGGCCGTGGCGGTACCTGCCAGGTTTCGGCTTGGGACCATGTGTTCCTCGGCCTCTTCTGGATGTACAACTCCATCTCGATCGTGATCTTCCACTTCAGCTGGAAGATGCAGAGCGATGTGTGGGGCACGGTGAATGCGGACGGCAGCGTTCAGCACATCACCAATGGCAACTTCGCTCAGAGCGCCATCACCATCAATGGCTGGTTGCGGGATTTCCTCTGGGCGCAGGCCGCTCAGGTCATCAACAGCTACGGCACCTCTTCCAGTGCTTATGGCCTGATGTTCCTGGGTGCTCACTTCGTCTGGGCTTTCAGCCTGATGTTCCTGTTCAGCGGCCGCGGCTACTGGCAAGAGCTGATTGAGTCCATCGTCTGGGCTCACAACAAGCTGAAAGTGGCTCCGGCCATCCAGCCACGTGCTCTGAGCATCACTCAGGGTCGTGCCGTGGGCGTTGCTCACTACCTTCTGGGCGGTATCGCTACCACCTGGGCCTTCTTCCTGTCCCGACTCATCGCGGTCGGCTGACCTCACACCTGACCTTTCCCAATGGCAACGAAATTTCCTTCGTTCAGCCAGGGTCTGGCACAGGACCCGACGACCCGCCGTATCTGGTACGGCATCGCCACGGCTCACGACTTCGAGAGCCATGACGGGATGACCGAGGAGAAGCTTTACCAGAAGCTCTTCTCCACCCACTTCGGTCATCTGGCCATCATTGGCCTCTGGGTTTCCGGCAACCTGTTCCATATCGCCTGGCAGGGCAACTTCGAGCAGTGGGTCGCCGATCCGCTGCATGTCCGTCCCATCGCTCACGCGATCTGGGATCCTCACTTCGGCCAAGGGGCCATCACCGCCTTCACTCAGGCGGGTGCCACCTCTCCTGTGAACATCGCTTATTCCGGCCTGTACCACTGGTGGTACACGATCGGAATGAAGACCAACGCCGAGCTTTATCAGGGTTCCATCTTCATGATGATCCTGTCGGCCTGGGCCCTGTTCGCTGGCTGGCTTCACCTTCAGCCCAAGTTCCGGCCTTCCCTGGCCTGGTTCAAGAACGCTGAATCCCGTCTGAACCACCACCTGGCTGTTCTGTTCGGCTTCAGCTCCATCGCCTGGACCGGTCACCTGGTCCACGTGGCGATTCCCGAAGCCCGCGGTCAGCACGTCGGCTGGGACAACTTCCTCAACGTGCTGCCCCACCCCGCCGGTCTTGCTCCGTTCTTCACCGGCAACTGGGGTGTGTATGCCGAGAACCCCGACACCGTCAACCAGGTGTTCGGTACCGCTGAGGGATCCGGCACCGCGATCCTCACCTTCCTGGGCGGCTTCCACCCCCAGACTGAGGCGCTCTGGCTCACGGACATTGCCCATCACCATCTGGCGATCGGCTGCATCTTCGTGATCGCCGGTCACATGTACCGGACCAACTTCGGAATCGGTCACTCGATCCGCGAGATCCTTGATGCTCACAACCCCCCCAAGGGCACCCCTGGTGACCTCGGCGCTGGGCACAAGGGCCTCTACGACACCGTCAACAACTCGCTCCACTTCCAGCTCGGTCTGGCCCTGGCTTCGCTGGGTGTGGTCACGAGCCTGGTGGCGCAGCACATGTATGCCATGCCGTCCTATGCGTTCATCGCCAAGGACTACACGACGCAGGCTGCTCTCTATACCCACCACCAGTACATCGCCATCTTCCTGATGGTCGGTGCCTTCGCTCACGGTGCGATCTTCTTCATTCGTGATTACGACCCCGAAGCCAACAAGAACAATGTTCTGGCTCGGATGCTTGATCACAAGGAAGCTCTGATCAGCCACCTCAGCTGGGTCTCCCTGTTCCTCGGTTTCCACACCCTCGGCCTCTACGTCCACAACGACGTGGTCGTGGCGTTCGGAACCCCCGAGAAGCAGATCCTGGTGGAGCCCGTGTTTGCCCAGTTCGTGCAGGCTGCCTCCGGCAAAGCCATGTACGGAATGGATGTGCTGCTCTCGAACCCCAGCAGTGCCGCCAGCCTGGCTTCGGCCAACATCCCTGGTGATCACTTCTGGCTCGATGCCATCAACGGCAACACCGATGTGTTCCTGCCCATCGGCCCTGGCGACTTCCTTGTGCACCACGCCATCGCGCTTGGCCTGCACACCACCACCTTGATTCTGGTCAAAGGTGCTCTGGACGCCCGTGGTTCCAAGCTGATGCCCGATAAAAAGGACTTCGGCTACTCCTTCCCCTGCGACGGCCCCGGCCGTGGCGGCACCTGTGACATCTCTGCTTGGGACGCCTTCTACCTGTCGGTGTTCTGGGCTCTGAACACGGTGGGTTGGGTCACCTTCTACTGGCACTGGAAGCACCTGGCGATCTGGCAGGGCAACGTGGCTCAGTTCAACGAATCCAGCACCTATCTGATGGGCTGGTTCCGCGACTACCTCTGGCTCAACAGCTCCCAGCTGATCAACGGGTACAACCCGTTCGGGTCGAACAACCTGGCCGTCTGGTCCTGGATGTTCCTCTTCGGTCACCTGGTGTGGGCCACCGGCTTCATGTTCCTGATCTCCTGGCGCGGTTACTGGCAGGAGCTGATCGAAACCATCGTCTGGGCACACCAGCGCACCCCGCTCGCCAACCTGGTGGGCTGGCGTGACAAGCCTGTCGCTCTCTCGATCGTTCAGGCCCGTGTGGTCGGTCTGGCGCACTTCTCCGTTGGCTACGTGCTCACATACGCAGCCTTCTTGATCGCATCCACCTCCGGCAAATTCGGCTGACCCTGCGGCCAGCCTGATCTTCGAGGGACGATCCTCTTTCACCCCCGGGTCTACCCGGGGGTTTTTTCATGCGCCTCACTTCCGCAGTTGCGCACGGCTGGCCATGGTGGAGAGCAGCCTGACCGACAGCGCTACGGCCTCGTCCTGGCAAAGCCCCATGTGTTCAGTCCAGTCCAGTTCAGCTCAGTTCAGATCCGTTGAGTTCAGTGCGGTGTGGTCCAGCGCTGTCCTGGGATGACCAAGCACTGTGAGGGTCGATGGGAGGGGCGACCCGCCACGCACTGAGGACCATGGACCCAGCAGCCTTCAGCCGCACGCGGCTCCACTCAGTTGCATGCATCTGGATTCATCTGCAGCAAGTCGGGCCGGACGTTCGTTGGTCTCGTGATGGAGGAGCGTTGAGTGGGAGAGCCGAGGCGGGTTTCGAATGAGCGTGGCGGATGTCCGGTCTGCGTTTGTTCAGCTCCGCATCTTGACAGCCTTGTTTGTATCAGCCTGGTGCACGATCAGCTTGCTTCCCATCAGCTCGGTCTTCTACTGGTCTTGCTTGGAAAGATCCAGGCAGTATCGCGCCAAGACAGAAGTGCGAAAGTCGGGGCTTCTCCTGGCCAAGTCTGGCCGGCCGGGAAGTTCTTTTCAGGGCTGGTTCAGTTTTCGGGGTCCACCTCAGGGTCATGAGTCTCCAGCCCCGGACCATCCAGGCGCCTGGGGTCTCAAGACCAATCCCTTGCTCTCAGCCTTGCCGGGAATCGGTCGCCGCTGATGTGAGTTTTCGCTGGGGCCACCACTTTCTTCCCTCCAGCAGCTTCATCTCCAGGTACATCACCGGCACCACGAACAGGGTGAGCAGCGTGGACACCAACAAGCCGGAGAACACCACGGTGCCGATGCTGATCCGGCTTGCTGATCCGGCGCCGGTGGCGAACACCAGCGGCAGAAAACCAACCAATGAGGACACCGCGGTGAGGAGAATCGGTCGCAGGCGACTGATGGCCGCTTCTTCGATCGCTTCTCTCAGGCCAACTCCCTGCTGGAGCCGCTGGTTGGCGAATTCCACGATCAAGATCCCGTTCTTCGCTGCCAGGCTCACCAGCACCAGCAAGCCCACCTGGGCATACACATCCAGGAACAATCCTCGGCTGGCCAGGCCAACGAGCGCCCCGAGCATGGCGAGTGGCACGGTCACAAGGATGATCAGGGGGTCGAGAAAGCTCTCGTAGAGACCGGCCAACACCAGGTAGACCACCACCACGCCGAACACGAACAGCGTCAGCGTTTTGCCGCCCGCCTGCTGTTCCTCGCGCGCCAGCCCCACCCACTCCAGATCCGTCAAGGCGTTCCCCATGTCCTGTTGGATGGCTTCGAGGCGAGCGATCGCCTGCCCGGTGCTGAGCCCGGAGCGCGGCACGGCCTGAATCGTGATGGACCGCGACAGCCGGCTGCGGTTGATGGTGGTGGGGCCCGTGGACTGCTCGATGCGCACAACCTCACGCAAGGGGATCAGGTCACCGGCGCTGCTGCGCACCTGCAGGGCAAGCACATCATCTGCTGTGTTCCGACTGCTCCCGTCGAGCTGCACCACCACACGGCGCACACGGTCACTCTCGAAGGTGTCGTTCACGTAGCGGCTTCCGAAGCTGGAGCCCAGCGTGTTGACCACGGTGTTGAGCTCAACCCCCAGCGAGGCCATGCGCAGCCGGTCGGGCAGTAGCCGAAGCAGTGGGGCGTCCGCGCTGAAGCGCGTGCTGACCCGCTCAAAGTCGCCGCTGGCATTGGCGGCTGCGATGAAGCGGCGGGTTTCCTGCTCGAACGCCGCCAGGTCAAGCCGTCCCGCACTGACGTCGAGCATTTCCAGCTCCAGACCCCCTTCGCCACCGAAGCCGCGCACCGTTGGCGGCACGCTCACCTGCACCGCCGCGTCTGTGATCTCTGCCCGCAGCCGCCGTTCCAGCCGTCGGGCCACCGCCACGTTGCTGTTTTCACGGCTGGTGCCCCGTTCGCTCATCTCCTTGAGCCGGATGAAGAAGATGCCGCGGTTGGGGGCGCTGTCGCCGAAGGAACGCCCGGCATAGAAGTTGGCGATCCGAACCATCGGCTCTTCCACCACCCGTTCCCGCACCTTTTCCAGCACGGCTTCTGTGGCCTGGATCGAGGCACCACCCGGCAACATCACCACGCCCCGGATCTGGCCCTCGTCTTCCTGGGGGATGAATCCGGTGGGCAGTTGCCCCAGGCCCCAGACCGCCAGCACGATGCCCCCCACCAGCCCCAGCAGCACGAGGCGCCGGCGACGAAAGCTGCGCTCGAGGGCACGACCGTAGTGATGGCCGAGGCGCTCCAGCCACACCTGCGGCTTGTGCAGCAACCTTCTGAGCCGGGCCGGCTCCTGCCAGCCATGGGCAAGCAGCCAGGCCGCCGCCACCGGTGTGAAGGTGAGCGCATTGATCGTGGAGAACAAGATCGTGGCGCTGATCGTGATCGCGATCGGTTGGTAGAGCCGGCCGACGCTGCCGGCCATGGCCAGCACCGGCAGAAACACCGCCACCAGCACCAGCGAGGTGGCGATCACAGCTCCGCCCAGCTCCTCCATGGCGTTGCGTGCGGCCATCGCCGGTGATTCGCCCTGCTCGAGTCGCCGGCTGATGTCTTCACTCACCACGATCGCGTCATCCACCACAAGTCCGGTGGCCAGCACCATGCCGAACAGGCTCAGCGTGTTGATCGAGCTGCCGGTGACCCACAGGAGGCTGAGGCTGCCGATCAGGGCCACCGGCACGGCCACGGCCGTGACAACCGCCAGCCGGCTGTTGCCGAGGGCCAGCAGCAGCACCACCAGCACCAACACCACAGCGTCCCGCAGGCTGGCGGTGGTGAGGTCGATGCTTTCCCGCACGGTGTCGGCCACATCGACGATCCGCTGCACCTCCACCCCGGGTGGAAACTGATCGGCCAGCCGATCAAGGCTGGCATTGACGGCATCGCTCACTGCCAGGGCGTTGCTGCCATCGCGCTGGAAGATCTGCACGGCCACCACCGGATCCCCTTTCAGGTTCATGCCGGTGCTCTCAAAACTCTCGAGGTCGAGATCCACCCGCCCCACGTCCTTGAGCAGCACGACGCCACCATCGGCGGTCCGGCTCACCACCAGTTGCTCCAGCTCGCGCACGCTGCGCAGGCGCCCTTCCATCTCCAGTGGCAGGGTGATCTGCTGGCCGGGGGGGCTGGGGGCGTCGCCCACCTGACCGAGAGCAGCCAACACGTTCTGCTCGGCCAGGGCGCGCTCCACATCAAGAATGGTGAGCTGACGCTTTTCCAGCTCCACCGGATCCAGCCACAGCCGGAAGGCGAGATCCCCCCCGCCGAACGCGGTGACGTTGCCCACGCCCGGAACCCGCTGGAGAGAATCACGCAGCTGTTGATCCACCCAGCCGCTCAGGAACGACGGCGTGTACATGCCTTCCTTGGCGCTGAAGCCCAGCACCATCAGCAGGTCGTCGGAGCTGCGGCGCACCTGCACCCCCAGCCGCGACACCTGCGGGGGCAGCTGACGGTTCGCCAGAGTGGCTTCGTTCTGGGCGTTGATCTGGTTGAGCTCGGGATTGCCGCCCTCAAAGGTGAGCGTGATCGTGCTGCCGTTCGCCGAGCTGCTGGAACGGATGCTTTCGAGGCGCTCGAGGCCGTTGAGCTGGCGCTCCAGTGGGGTGGTGACGCCCTGCTCCACGGCGAGGGCGCCGCCGCCGGGATAGCTGGCGCGCACGCTCACCCGGATGGGTGCGATCGGTGGCAGGTTCTCCACCTGCAGGGCTGGCAGGGAGATCGCTCCCGCCAGCAGGATCAGCAGGGTCACCACCAAGGTGAGCACCGGCCGGCGCAGAAACGGACCAGACACCGACATGGACCCGATCCCGCAACTCAAGCCTGTCGTTCAACAATCCTTACAGAAACTGCCCCCGCTCCGGTGCCGTTTCGGCACGTGCCAGGTTGCTGGCGCTGCTGCTCCTGCATCGGAGCCAGTGCCGACCTGATGCCAACCTTGGTTCCGGCCATGAAAAAGCCCCGCCTGGGCGGGGCTTCAAGGTGAACGCTGAAGACTCAGCGCATCAGTTCACACTCCAGACGCCACCGGCGAGATTGGTGAGCGGAGCCACCAGAGCGGTACCGGCCAGGAACCAGGCGAAGGCGGCGCCGCCGCAGCCACCGAGCCAGAAGCCGCTGGCGAACTCAGCCCAACCGGCCTTGGTGAAGAGGTCTGCGGGGGGATTGTCGATCGTGGCGTCGGGGGGCTGCACGTTGGGGCCGGTGCCGGCGGTGCCGTAGATCGACAGGCAGACCGTGAGGATCGAAACCAGACCGATCGTGGCCAGCAGGCCGGCGGTGCTGGCGTACTCGGTGAGACGCAGCGGCCCGGTGAGGGCGAAAGGCCCATAGAGGAAGAAACCGTGGGCCATGCCCACTTCAAGGCCACGCCGGTTGGGGGACAACGCCGGACGGTAGGCGGGCAGCGCGTTCAGGAACGCCTTGGTGAAGTAGCTGCTGTTGATCGGGGTGGCCAGGTTGCCGACGGTGGGGTCGGCGACGGGGTGGACGGTCATGAGGTGAAGCGAGCGAAGGGGAGGCGAACGGGCGGAGCGAAAGACCGGCGGGCGTTGACCCGTGCACCGGTTCAGTCGCGGGCTTCGATCACGTTGAACAGCAGGGCCATGGCGACAGCAGGACCGAGGATTCCCACCAGAGGCACGAACACCGACGGCAGCCAGGCAGCTACGAATTCTCCAGTCATGGCGTGGGCCAATACAGCAACCGCCGGTACTGTAAGGATCGCTTTCGGCCAGGCTCAGAAGCCTGCACAGGGCGACATAAAAGTTCAATCCGGCAGGGACAAACCCATCGCTCAGGCCGGGCCCACCGCTGCGGCCAGCTCAGCGCCACGGGGCCCCTTGAGGGTCTGCCGCACCCGGTAGATGGGCCGCCCCTGGCTTTCGTGATAGGTGCGCATCTGCAGCTCCGCCAGCAGCCCGAAGCAGAACAACTGGATGCCGGCCACGATCGCCAGCACCGCCACCAGCAGCAGGGGACGATTGCCGATATCGGCATCGAGGAAAACCTTCTCGCCCAGCAGGTAGAGGCTGATCAGCAGGCCCACCGCCAGGGAGGCCAGCCCCCCGAACCCGAACACGTGCATGGGACGGGTGAGGAACCGCTTCATGAACCAGACCGTGAGCAGATCCATCAGCACCCGGAAGGTGCGATCGATGCCGTATTTGCTGCTGCCGAAGCGCCGTGGATGGTGGTTCACCTTCACCTCGGCGATTCGGGCGCCCTCGATGAACGCGAGCGCCGGAAGGAAGCGATGCAGCTCGCCGTAGAGGTTCATGTCGGCCACCACTTCACGGCGGTAAGCCTTGAGCGAGCAGCCGTAATCGTGCAGGCGCACCCCGGTCACCCGCGCGATCAGCCGGTTGGCGATCAACGACGGCAGCAGCCGTTGCACGGCAGCGTCCTTGCGCAGGTGCCGCCAGCCGCTCACCAGGTCGTAGCCGTCCTCCAGCCGCTCCAGCAGCAGTGGGATATCGGCCGGATCGTTCTGCAGGTCTCCGTCGAGGGTCACGATCATGGCGCCGGTGCTGGCATCGAAACCCGCCGCCATCGCAGCGGTCTGGCCGTAGTTCCGCCGCAGCAGCACGGCCACCAGCTCCGGCACGCGCGCGGCCAGCCCGGTCAGCACCTCGGCGGTGCGGTCGGTGGAGCCGTCGTCGACGAGCACCAGTTCGAAGGGCCGCCCCAGGGGACGCACGGCGCGTAGCACCTGCTCCACCAGCGGTGGCAGGCTTTCTTCCTCGTTGTAGAGGGGGATCACCACCGAGAGCTCCAGCCGGAGGGGCGCGCTCATGGGGCTGGCGGAAAGAGGTGAGCCTGCAACTTACGGGAGTGGGCTGCCGTCATGGCAGTGGACCACCCTGCCGGCGCCCCGCAGTTCCCGGCGGTAGTGGCTGGCCACCGGATGCGTGTCCCAGGGGGCCAGCTGGTCGATGCCCAGACCGTTGCGGCCGTGGTCGCGTCCGGAGCTGTGCAGATAGCGCCCGGAGCCCAGGTGCAGTCCCACATGGGTGCAGCGTTGCGGACGGCCGAAGAAGATCAGGTCCCCCGGTCGCAGCAGCGTCAGGGTGGAGGGGCTCACCGCCACCGGCTGGCAGAACCGTTCCTGTTGATAGGCGTCACGAGGAATCCAGATCCCCGCCTGGGCAAACGCGCTCTGGATGAACCCGGAGCAGTCGTAGTGGGGGCCGGTGGTGCCTCCCCAGAGGTAGTGGTTGGGGTGGGCGGCAGCGCCGGCCGCAAATGCCAGCACCTCAGGCAGCCGGGCCTGGATCGCTGCCGCCGTCAGCAGCCGCGGCAACGGACGGGCTGCCGCTTCCGCCCTGCCGGCCAGTTCACCCGCGTCCAGCCAGCAGCCGTAGCCGTCTTCGAGCAGCCGCACCCGCAGCCTTCCCTCCGGCGGCGTTGCTGCCTGGAGCACCTCCAGGCAGCGCCCTGCCGCGGCCTGGGTGGCGAGTCCCGCCCCGCTGGGGCGGCTGTACCCGTCCAGCGGGGCCAGCAGGCGCCAGCGGCTGCCTGTTACCAGCAGTTCCGCCGCTGCGGGAGTGCCTAATCTCACCATTGCTGTGGCCGACATCGATGGCGTTCTACCGCCCGGATGGGGCCATGGGCACGATCCTGCAGGAGCGGCTCCGCGAACTGGAAGGGCAGGCCCGGCCCGGTCTTGCCGATCAGCTGGCCGTCACCTGGCTGCGGTACGAGACCTCCTTGATCGGCCAGGCCGATGGGCTTGATCCGGCGACGTTCTGGGCCCTGCCGCCGGCCGGAGCGAGCTGGGCGGGCGGCCGCTCCGTCTACCCCGCCAGCGTGGTGAAGCTCTTCTATCTGGCGGCGGCGGAAGCCTGGCTGCAGCGCCAGTTGCTGGAGGAGTCGCCGGAACTGCGGCGCTCCCTCGCGGACATGATCCGTGACTCGAGCAACGACGCCACCGGCTATGTGGTGGACATGCTGACCGGCACCACCAGCGGTCCGGACCTGCCTCCGGCCGCTCTGGACGCCTGGATGGCGCAACGTCAGCTGGTGAACCGCTGGTTCGCCCGCTTGGGCTGGCCCGAGATGGAGGCCTGCAACCTCTGTCAGAAGACCTGGGGCGATGGTCCTTACGGGCGTGAGCGCCAGTTCTACGGACCCGATCGCGCCAACCGCAACCGGCTGAGCAGCGATGCCACTGCCCGCCTGCTGCATGCCGCCATGGCGGGCGCCTTCGTTTCGCCCCTGGCGAGCGCCCGCATGCGCGAGCTGCTGCGGCGCTCGCTCGATCCAGCGCTGCGGGCGGCGGATCCGGAGAATCAGGTGGATGGCTTTCTCGGTGAAGGGCTGCCGTTGTCCGCCCGGCTCTGGAGCAAGGCGGGCTGGATGAGTCAGGCCCGCCACGATGCTGCCTATGTGGAAATGGAGGGCCATCGGCCCTTCCTGCTGGTGGTGTTCAGCGAGGGGCGCGAGCGGGCGCAGGATTCCCGCCTCTTGCCCCAGCTGGCTGCCGGCCTGCTGAAAGCCAGCGCGCTGGATCCAGAGGTGTGGCCTGCCGATGCAGCGGCCGCCACTGAGCAACAGCGCCGAATCAGGCCCACGCTTCAGTAAGCCAGAAGCGGCGCGGGAGCTGCAGAACCAGGGAACGGAGAGGGAGGGATTCGAACCCTCGACAGAAGTTGCCTCCTGTAACTCCTTAGCAGGGAGCCGCTTTCAACCACTCAGCCACCTCTCCAGGGGCTGGCAAAGCTTATCAGCGCCTGTGACAGGCCTCCTCGGGACGGAGCCGCGGTAACCGATGCTTGAAGCCGCAGAGGATCTCCCAGGGGATGGTGCCGCAGGTGGCGGCCCAGTGCTCCGGACCGATGCGAATGTCCCCGTCGCAGCCCAGCAACGTCACCACCGATCCCACGCGCAGCTCGGGTTCGTCGGTGGCATCGATCAACAGCTGATCCATGGTGATCGCACCCACCTGGCGCAGCCGGTGGCCCGCGAACAGCACCTCCATGCGGCTGGAGAGGGAGCGCGGCACGCCATCGGCGTAACCGATCGCCACCACCGCCAGGCGGCTGGGCCGCGGCGCGCACCATTGGTGGCCGTAGCTCACCCCCACGCCGGCTGGGACATCGCGCAGCAGGGTGACCCGGGCACGAACCCCCATGGCCGGCTCCAGCTGCACCTGCGTGGCCAGATGGGGGGCAGGCGCATGGCCGTAGAGCGCCAGGCCGACCCGCACCAGGTCGTAGTGGAGGGAAGGCCCGCGCAGGCTGCCGGCGGAGTTGGCGAGATGACGCAGGCCGGTGGCCAGCCCGCGGTTCGCGGCCTGGCACAGCACGCATTCGAACCGCTCCTGCTGCTGGCGCGTCAGATCGGAGCCGCCGGCGTCAGGGGCATCGGCATCAGCGAGATGGGAATACAGCCCGGCCACCTCGAGGTGGTCGAGGTCATGCAGCGACTCCAGCAGCTGGGCACCCACGCGCCAGTCGACCCCCAGCCGGGCCATGCCGGTGTCGAGCTTGAGATGCACCGCCATACGGCGACCGGTGCCTGCCGCCAGGCGGTGGCTCAAGCTGGCCTCCTCCAGCGTGCTGATCGTGGGCATCAGCTGCCAGTGCAGGCAGCTGTGAAGCTCTTCGGCGCCCACCAGATTGCCCATCACCAGGATCGGTGCCTTAACTCCCCGCTGCCGCAGATCCACACCTTCCTGCAGGGTGGCCACCCCGAGTGAGCTGGCACCGCCGGCCAGCGCCGCCTGCGCCACGGGCAGGGCGCCATGGCCATAGCCATCGGCCTTGACAACGGCCATCAACGCGCAGCCGGGGCTGAGAAAGCGCTGCAACCGGCTGGCGTTGCGCTGGATTGCCGCAGCATCCACCTCCACCCATGCTCGCTGGGTGGGATGCAGACCGCAAGCGAGCGGGGCGTCGGTGGTGGAGGGAGTGGCGGAGGGGAAGGAAGGAGCGTCGGAAGCGGGAATCATCCGGGCGAGGGCGTGGCAGGGAGCCGCGTAGAGCGAACCTGGAGCGGATCTGAAGCAGGACCAGAAACTCCCATTAGCATGCCGCCACGCAGGAGGTCTGGCATGCCTCCCCTCGACAGAGCGTCGTGAGACAGGTTCTCGTACTGAACGCCTCCTATGAGCCGTTGAACATCACGACCTGGCGTCGTGCCACGGTGATGGTGCTGAAGGGGAAGGCGGAAGGCCTCGAACACGACAGCAGCCGCATCCTGCGGGACGATCTGCTGCTGCCATCGGTGATCCGGCTGCGCCAGTTCGTGCGCGTGCCCTTCAAGGAGCTGCCCCTGACCCGCCGCAATGTCTTTCAGCGCGACGGCCATTCCTGCCAATACTGCGGCTATCAGGGCGATCAGCTGTCGATCGATCACGTGATCCCCCGCAGCAGAGGAGGGGGCGACAGCTGGGAAAACGTGACCACCGCCTGTCTGCGCTGCAACGTTCGCAAGGGCAACCGCACCCCGCGCGAGGCCTCCATGCCACTGGCAAGGGTGCCGCGGCGGCCCGTGAGCACCCTCTACTTCGAGGCCACACGCCAGATCCGCTCCGGCCGTCGCGAGTGGGCCAAGTATGTGATCGGGGCCTGAAGCCGGCGCCAGACAACGGACCTCCCGCTGATGGGCCAAGCAGCCCATCAGTGTTCACGCCGCTGCGTCAGCCGCCAGCTGCTCCAGTTGCCGGCGTTGATCGGCGGCGATGCAGGCCGCAATCACTTCGCCCAACTGGCCCTGCAGCACCGCCTCGAGCGCGAAGTTTCGGCCGAGCCGGTGATCGGTCACCCGGTTGTCTTTCACGTTGTAGGTGCGGATCTTTTCGCTGCGGTCGCCGCTGCCGACCTGGGCCCGTCGCTGCGAACTTTCGGCTGCGGCCGCGGCCGCCAGTTCACGCTCCAGCAGCTTCGCCCGCAGGATCGCCAGAGCCCGCTCCCGGTTCTGAAGCTGGGAGCGCTCCTGGGTACAGAAGACGCGAATGCCGGTGGGTTTGTGGAGGAGATCGACGGCGGTCTCCACCTTGTTGACGTTCTGTCCGCCGGCGCCCCCTGAGCGGGCCGTGCTGATCTCCAGGTCGCCGGGGTCAAGCTGCACTTCCACTGGATCCGCTTCGGGCATGACGGCCACGGTGGCGGTGGAGGTGTGCACCCGCCCCTGCGACTCGGTGGCGGGAACCCGCTGCACCCGGTGCACGCCGGCTTCGTACTTCAGCTGGCTGTACACCCCATCCCCACGGATCGAGAGGATCACCTCCTTGTAGCCACCGAGATCGGCTTCAGACGCGCTGACGGGCTGCACCTGCCAGCCGAGCATCTGGGCATGGCGTTCGTACATCCGGGCCAGGTCCCCGGCCCAGAGCGAGGCTTCGTCGCCGCCGGCGCCGGCGCGGATCTCCAGCATCACGCTGCGCTCATCGCGGGGATCGCTTGGCAGCAAGGCGAGGGTGAGGCGTTCCTCGGTGGCACCGATCCGGGCCGTCAGGCTCGCCAGCTCTTCCTGGGCCATCAGCTCCAGTTCAGCATCGCCGCGGCTCTCCTTCAGCAGTTGGCGGGTCTGGGTCCACTCTCGCCGCAGCTCGTTCCAGCAGGCGTAATCGAGCACCAGCGGTTCGAGCCGTGACCGTTCGCGGGCCAGGTGCTGCAGCTGGGCCGGATCGGCGGCCACCGCCGGATCGGCGAGTTGCCGCTCCAGGGTGGTGAAGGTCAGACGGACGGCTTCCAGACGTTCGGCGAGGAAGGCAGGGTCCATGGCAGCGGGTGGCGCGCTCAGCAAAAAGCCGGATGCCCTGGAGCATCCGGCCGTGGGTGTGAAATCAGCACGGTGCCGGGTGGGAGGCCAGACCGGCAGGGTCTCAAGCGTCGGCTGCAGGGGTTTCGCTGACTGCTTCGGCCGCCGGTGCTGTGGCCTTCTTGGCGCTGTCGGTGCTGGCCATGCCGTACTTGCGCATGAAGCGGTCGACGCGACCTTCGGTGTCGAGGATCTTCTGGGTGCCTGTGTAAAAGGGGTGATTGCCGCTCCACACGTCGACGTTGAGCTCGGGATGAGTGGAGCCGGTGGTCATCACCACCTCTCCGTTGCAGATCACCTTGGCATCGGGGTACCAGGTGGGATGGATGTCGCTCTTGGGCATGACGTGGATCAGCGCTTGGAGAACTGGGGAGCCTTGCGGGCTTTCTTGAGGCCGTATTTGCGACGCTCCTTGGCCCGGGGGTCGCGGCTCAGGTGGCCTTCGGTCTTCAGCGGTTTGCGGTTGTCTGGGGAGAGATCACAAAGCGCACGGGCAGCCCCCTGCTTGATCGCATCGGCTTGCCCAGTGAGGCCGCCGCCTTTGACATTGACCAACAGGTCGTAGTCGGTGGACAGCCCCAGGGTGTCGAGGGGTGCTTTGACCGCAGCGAGGTAGCTGGGGTTGTAGTTCAGGTAGTTGTCGCCGGGGCGGCCATTGATCGTGATGGCGCCGGTGCCGGGCACCACGCGCACACGGGCGACGGCTGTCTTGCGGCGGCCGGTTCCCCAGTAGACGACGCGATTGGTAGAGGTGCTCATCGGGCGGAAGCGGAAGGATCGAGGGCCAGGGGCTGGGGCTGCTGAGCGGCGTGCGGATGCTCGGCACCCTTGTAGACCTTCAGCTTGCGGAACATCTGCCGACCGAGGGCGTTGTGGGGCAGCATCCCCTTGATCGCCTTCTCAACGATGCGCTCAGGGAGGCGAGCCTGCAGGGCGGCGAAGGTTTCGGTTTTCATGCCGCCGGGGCGGCCGGAATGGCGCCGGTAGATCTTCTGCTCGGGCTTGTTGCCGCTCACACGCACCTTGTCGGCGTTGACGACCACGACGAAATCGCCGGTATCAAGGTGAGGGGTGAAGGAAGGGCTGTTCTTGCCGCGCAGCACGCTGGCCACCTCGCTGGCCAGACGGCCGAGCGTTTGATTCTCTGCATCAACCAGGTACCACTGGCGATCAAGGGAATCAGGAGAGGGGACGGAGGTCTTGTTCATTGCACCGGCAGGCCGGACGGAGGGATTGCGCCATCCCGCTGAATGGGGGGGCTGGACAGGAGGGAGGTGGCCCTGTTGTCTCCGCATGGAGAGAACGTTGAGCCCATCGCTGATCCGGAGCCTAGACCGTCGCCTTCTCCAGCTCCTGGGTGAATCCCTTGGAGGCGGCCGCGAAAGGCCCGCTGGACTTGGTTTCAGGAGCTGGGCGAAAGAGGCGAAAACTCCGGCGGATCCTGGCTTCTCAACCTGAATCGCGGTTGGCAATCATACCATGCGCTCATGGGGAAGATTGGCTGTGGGTACCCAACCCGCAGCAGGCAAAGGCCCTGGGGCGGAGCCGCTTCCTTCACCTCAGCGCGCGCACCGGTGCGCCAACGGTGCTCGAACTGCTCGAGGCTGAGCCGGCCCTCGCCGAGAGCCACAAGCTGGCCCAGCACCAGGCGCACCATGCCGTACAGGAAGCCACTGGCCTGGATCTCCACGGTGATCAGGTCGCCGTCGCGTTCCAGGCTCACGTCCTGAACGGTGGTGCGGGCATGGGGGCGGCTGCTCCCGGCCCGCTGGAAAGCGGCGAAGTTGTGGGTGCCGAGCATTCCTTCCAGCGCGGCACGCATCCGGTTCTCATCGAGCCGGTGGCGGTAGCGATGCCAGGTGAATGGCGCCAGGAAGAGGTTGGGAGTGCGCCCGTTGTAGAGGGTGTAGCGGTAGCGCCGGTAGGTGGCGGAGAAGCAGGCGTGCCAGCTCTGAGTCTGCTCAGAGGCAGCAAGCACGCGGATGGTCGCAGGTAAGCGTCCGTTCAGCGCGGCGGGCCAGCGCTCGGCAGGAATCGGGCCTGTGGCATCGAAATGCACCACCTGACCTGCGGCATGAACACCTGCATCGGTGCGGCCTGCCGCAACTGTGGAGGGTGACGGTGGGGGCTCAAGCGCAGCAATGGCCTGGTCCAGGGTGCTCTGAACACTGGACTGATGAGGCTGCCGTTGCCAGCCGTGATAGCAGGAGCCCTCGTACTGAAGACAGAGGGCGATGCGGCGCGGCGTTGTCAGACCAGCTCGATGATGGCCATCTCGGCGTTGTCGCCGCGCCGGGGCACCGTGCGGATGATGCGGGTGTAGCCACCTTGGCGGTCGCCGTAACGCTCCTGGGCCTTGTCGAAGAGCGAGTGGACAAGTTGCTTGTCGAAGATGTAGCCCATGGCCCGGCGGCGGGCCGCCAGGGTGCCCTCCTTGGCCAGGGTGATCATGCGCTCGGTCTCGTCACGCAGGGCCTTGGCCCGGGCCTTGGTGGTGGTGACGCGGCCTTCGCGAATCAACTGGGTGGTGAGTCCGCGCAGCAGTGCCTTGCGTTGGTCAGCTGGGCGACCAAGAAGGGGGACTCGGCATTGGTGGCGCATGGTTCCGGGGTGGTGTACGTCGAAGGGGAGAGATCGCGCAGGGAAGCGGGGTCTAGGCCGTGGTGCGGCTCTGGGGCAGAGAAATGCCGATGCGCTCAAGGGCTTCGATCACCTCGTCGGCCGATTTGGAACCGAAGTTCTTGATCTCGAGGAGGTCTTCGTAGCTGAAGCCCATGAGATCGGAAACCGAGTTCACCTGGGCACGCTTCAGGCAGTTGTAAGCCCTCACGGACAGGTTGAGTTCTTCCAGAGGGATCTGGCTTTCCGCAGAGGGCTCCGGCTCCACGCCCGGCTCGTCGTCGATGGTGAGGCTGGCCAGCGGCTGGAACAAGGCAATCAACTGATTGGCGGCCTGGGCCATGGCGTCGTCGGGGGTGATCGCGCCGCTGGTGTGGATCTCGAGTCGCAGCCGCTCCCGCGCCGAGCCGCCTTCGCCCACAGCGGTTTCGTCGACGGTGTAGTTCACCCGCCGCACCGGCATGAACACGGCATCGATCTGGAGCAGGTCGATGGCGCTGGTGTCTTCGTTGTGACGGTCGACGGGGCGATAGCCCACACCCCGCTCCACGTGCACTTCAAGCTCGAGGCTGTGGCCTTCCGCGACGGTGGCGATCGGCCGTTCAAGGTCGATCACCTGAACCTGCGAGGAGAATTGCAGGTCACCGGCGGTAACGGTGGCGGGGCCGGTGGCCACAAGCCGGCCGATCTCAAGATCGCGGCTGCGGCTGCTGACGACCACTTCCTTGCAGTTCAGCAGAATGTCGAGAACGTCTTCGCGGACACCCGGCACCGTGGCGTATTCATGGTTCACGCCGGCGATGCGCACGGCCGTGATCGCACTGCCTTCCATCCCACCCATGAGCACCCGACGCAGGGCGTTGCCCAGGGTGATGGCCTGGCCGCGATCGAGAGGCCCGATCACAAAGACGCCCGTCTGGGAGCGGTCTTCGCCGATCTGATGCTCGACGCGATCGATCTGATACTGATGCACGGCCTGAAGGTGGTGAAGAGGAATGCCCGAGGGCTTGGAAGTGAAGCGACTCAGACCCGGCGGCGCTTGGAGCGCCGGCAACCGTTGTGAGGCAGCGGGGTGACATCACGGATCAGGGTGATCTCAAGACCTGCCACCTGCAGAGCACGAATGGCGGTTTCACGGCCAGATCCAGGCCCGCGCACCAGCACTTCGATCTGCCGCATGCCCTGCTCGAGGGCGCGGCGGCCGGCAGCTTCGGCGGCCGTCTGGGCGGCGAACGGGGTGCCCTTGCGGGCTCCCTTGAAGCCACTGGCCCCGGCAGACGACCAGGAAATCACCTCGCCAGCGGTGTCGGTGATCGACACGATGGTGTTGTTGAAGGTGCTCTGGATGTGTGCCACGCCGTTGGGCACATTCCGCTTGGTTTTCTTTGCGCCGGATTTCTTGGCTGGCTTCGCCATGGACAGGGGCCTGGGGTAGGGGACTGGGAAGGACTGACGCCGGTGAGGCGCTGGGCGAGAGGATTACTTCTTCTTGCCGGCCACGGTTTTGCGCGCGCCGCGGCGGGTGCGTGCGTTGGTGCGGGTGCGCTGCCCACGGACCGGCAGGCCCATGCGATGGCGGCGGCCACGAACGCAGCCGATGTCCTGCAGACGCTTGAGCGCCATGCCCTCCTGACGGCGCAGGTCGCCTTCGAGGGTGAAGGATTCCGCTGCGGCGCGCAGTTTCTGCACGTCAGCGTCGTCAAGGTCTTTCACCCGGATGTCCGGGCTGACACCGGCCTTGGCCAGGATCTTCTGGGCACGGGTCAAGCCGATGCCATAGACGTAAGTGAGAGAAATCTCAACCCTCTTGTCACGAGGGATATCGACACCGGCAATCCGAGCCACGAAGAAACGATTCAGTTGGGCAGAGTGGAGCCCAGCCACGGTGGGCTGGGTGGTGCGCCCAAGAGGGCGCAGATGAATGAGGCGGGAACAGCGCAGGTCAGCCCTGGCGCTGTTTGTGTTTGGGGTTGGTGCAGATCACCATGACCCGGCCATGGCGGCGGATCACCCGGCACTTGTCACACATTTTCTTGACCGAGGCACGCACCTTCATGAGCAGCGGTGCTCCAAATTTCCAAACAGACAACGTACCACAGCGCTCAACCCACAACAGCGGAGATTCGCTCGGCAATCGCCTCGACCGTGCCACTGGCCTCGACGGAACTGAGCAGCCCCTTGGCGCGGTAGTACGCGATCAAAGGCTCCGTCTGATCGCTGTAGACGACAAGACGGTTGCGGATCACAGCTTCGTTGTCGTCGGCGCGGCCGCGTGCGAGCAGGCGCTCCACGAGGGTTTCGTCATCGAGGGCCAGGAGCACCACCAATTCGATCGGTTGGCCGATCTCCTCCAGCAGTTGCTGGAGGGCTTCGGCCTGGGCCAGGTTGCGTGGGAAACCATCGAGCAGCCAGCCGCCGTTGCAGCAGGTCAGACGGGCACGAACGATCGCCAGCACCAAGGTGTCGCTGACCAGTTCGCCACGGGCCATCACGGCCTCCGCTTCCTGGCCGAGCGCACTGCCCGCAGCCACTTCGGCGCGCAACAACTCGCCGGTGGAGAGGTGCAGGAGGTTGTGGCTGGCCGCGAGACGCTCGGCCTGGGTGCCCTTGCCGGCTCCTGGGGGGCCGAGAAAAAGAATGCGCTGCTTCATGGAAGGGGGCGGATGAGCGGAAACCAGAGAAGGGGCGGGGGAGTGGCGATGACCTGGGGAGCCCCGGAAGGGGTGGGGCGCGTCACTGGCGCACCATCCCCTCGTAGCGCTGCGAGATCACGTAGGTCTGGACCTGCTTGGCGGTGTCGATCGCAACGCCCACCAGGATCAGCAGGGAGGTGGCCCCCAGACCCTGGAAGGTGCGCACCTGCGTGGCGCCCTCCACAGCCGAGGGAATGATTGCCACCGCACCGAGAAAGAGACCCCCGAGGATGGTGAGCCGGTTCTGCACGCCACTGAGATAAATGGCAGTGGCAGAGCCGGGACGCACACCCGGAACGGCTACACCGCTGCGCTTGAGGTTGGTGGCGATGTCGACCGGATTGATCGTGAGGGTGGCGTAGAACAGCGAAAAGCCGATGATCAACGCGAAGAACAGCAGGGCATAAAGCCATGGCGTGCTGCTGTTGGGGCTGAGGTAGCCGGCCAGCTGGATCAGCCAGGGGGCGCGGGTGAGGTTGGCGATGGTGAGGGGCAGGAACACCACGGCTGACGCAAAGATGATCGGCATCACCCCACCGGCATTGAGCTTCAAGGGCAGGTAGCTCTGACGCGCGGAAAGGGGGGTGTTTTGCCCGACCTGGCGCTTGGCGCTCACGATCGGGATGCGACGGCTGCCTTCCTGCACGAAAATGATGCCAACGATCGTGACCAGGAAAATCAGCACCAGCACCACGATTCCGCCCACGGTGGCCCGGTCGCCGCTCTGGGCCAGCTCCACGGTGGAGCCAAGGGCACGCGGCAGCGTGGCCACAATGTTCACAAAGATCACCAGCGACGCTCCCTGGCCGATCCCCCGCTCGGTGATCACTTCGCTGATCCACATCACCACCATCGATCCCGCCACAAGTGCGAGGGAGGTCTGGATGACGAACACAGGAGCGGACACTCCCGGGATGGCGTATTGCCGCAGGATCAGGGCGAAGACCGTGCTCTGCAGGATCCCCCAACCCAGTGCCACATAGCGTGTGATCTGAGCGATCTTGCGCCGGCCGGCTTCCCCTTCGTTCTTCTGGAGGTCCTCCAGCTGGGGCACCGCCGCCGTGAGGAGCTGAAGAATGATCGAGGCGTTGATGAACGGCAGGATGCCAAGCGCGAACACACCAAGGGTGGAGATGCCCCCACCCGTGAAGATGTCGAGGAAGCCGATCAGCTGGCCGCCTTGCTGGATGAACTGCTGGAAGGCCACCCGGTCGATGCCGGGAACGGGGATGTAAATCCCCAGGCGCACCAACAGCAGCAAGCCAAGCGTGGTGAGCACCCGGTCACGGAGACCCTTGGACTGGATCAGCTGGGTGAGGATTTCGCCGGCGCTGGGATTGCGCCCCCGGCTAAGGAGCATGGTGTGTTCTCAGGCGGTGGGGAGGCAGAAAGGAGACGCTGCGGAGTGACACGAAAGCCGCCTGCCGTTCCGCAGGACGGTGGCAGACGGCTCTGAGACCAGGAAACCCCACCAGCATGGCTGGCGGGGCGTGGAGATGGGGTCAGGTGAGCTCGCAGGTTCCACCAGCGGCTTCGATCTTTTCACGGGCAGACGCAGTGAAAGCAGCAGCCTGAACGGTCAGTTTCACACTGAGATCGCCGTCGCCGAGGATCTTCAGAGGGTGCTTGGGGCTGGTGACCAGCCCTTCTTTCACCAGAACATCCAGGTTGACGGTGCTGCCGGCCTTGAGGCCCGACAGCTTGGCCACGTTCAGCACGGTGAACGACTTGGGGTTCACCAGTGGGAAGTGCTTGAGCTTGGGGACCCGCCGGTAGAGCGGCATCTGGCCGCCTTCAAAGCCGGGGCGGGTGGGGCTGCCGGAGCGGGACTTCTGTCCGCGCATGCCGAAGCCGCAGCTGGCACCCTGACCGGCGGCGATGCCGCGACCTTTGCGGAGCTTGCGGCGCCGGGCACCGGCCTGGGGCTTGAGGGACTGGAGAGTGTGGGTCATGGGGCTCAGGAGTAAATCTGCTCGAGGGAGATGCCCCGTTCCTTGGCGGTTTCCTTGTGGGTGCGGAGCGCCTGCAGCGCCTCGATGGCGGCGCGGGCATTGTTGAGGGGCGTCTTGCTGCCCAGGCGCTTCGCCAGCACGTTCTTGATGCCCGCGAGCTCAAGCACGGTGCGGATGGAGCCGCCTGCGATCACGCCGGTGCCCGGGGCGGCCGGGCGCATGAGCACGCTGGCAGCGCCATCGACCCCACGGCTCTCGGTGGGAATCGAGCTGGTGCGGGTGAGCGGAACCTTGACGAGGTGCTTCTTGCCGTCGGCTACGCCCTTGCGGACGGCACCGATGACATCGCCGGCCTTACCGACGCCCACACCCACCTGACCGCGTTCGTTGCCGACCACGATGATGGCGCGGAAGCTCATCTTCTTACCGCCTTTGACGGTTTTGGAGACCCGGCGGATCTGGACCACACGCTCCTGCCATTCGGAGTCGCGCTCCTGACCGCCGCGCCGCCCTTCACCACGGCGACCACCGCCGCTGCCGCCGCGACGATCGCCGCCTTTGCCGCCACCGCCACCGCGCCGCTGTTCGGGCTGGCCTTCAGCCGCCGCTGGCACGTCGCTGGACTGGATCGTTTCGTTGATTTCGGTCATGGTTGGATCCGGTTCAGAACTGAAGGCCCGCTTCACGGGCAGCGTCGGCAAGGGCCTTGACACGGCCGTGATAGAGGTTGCCGCCACGATCGAACACCACCTGTTGAATGCCTTTGGCGAGGGCACGTTGGGCCACCAGTTGACCCACGGCCACGGAGGCATCGCAGGTGGAGCTGGCGGTCAGGCTGGTGCGCAGATCTTTGTCGAGCGTCGAAGCGGCACAGAGCGTGCTCTGTGCGTCGTCGTCGATGACCTGGGCGTAGATGTGATTGTTGGAGCGGAACACAGCCAGCCGCGGACGGGCGGCGGATCCGGTGAGATGGCGACGCAGACGGCGGTGACGCTTCTGGGTCTGGGCTTTGCGGGAAACGGTGGACATGGGAGTGGAGGGGTGGGACGCTCAGGCAGGCCTCATTTCTTACCGGTTTTGCCGGCCTTGCGCAGAATGCGCTCGCCCTCGTACTTGATGCCCTTGCCCTTGTAGGGCTCAGGAGGACGAATGGCGCGGACCTTGGCCGCTTCGTTGCCGACCAGTTCCTTGTCGAAACCGGAGACCAGCACCTGGGTGTTGCCCTCCACGGTGAAGACGATGCCTTCGGGGGGCACCACTTCGACCGGGTGGCTGTAGCCGGCGCTCACCACGAGCTTCGTACCCTGAACCTGGGCCCGGTAGCCCACGCCCACGATTTCGAGCTTGCGGGTGAAGCCTTTGCTCACCCCTTCGACCATGTTGGCCACCAGCGTACGGCAGAGTCCGTGGCGCTCCCGTGAGCGGCGGGTGGCTGTGGAAGGGGCAACAACGAGCGTGTTGTCTTCCTGGCGAATCTGGACACCTTCAGGGAGGGTGCGGTTCAGTTCGCCTTTGGGCCCCTTGACATGGACCGAGAGGCCGTTGAGGCTCACGGTCACCTTGTCGGGGATCGGGATCGGTGCTTTACCAATACGTGACATGAATCAACTCCCTTTTCAGTAGATGTAGCAGAGGACTTCACCGCCGACACCCTGCTTACGGGCGTCACGGTCGCTCATCACACCCTTGGAGGTGGAAATGATCGCGACGCCGAGACCACCCAGCACCTTGGGGAGTTGACGTGTGTTCTTGTAGATCCGCAGACCCGGCTTGCTGACGCGCTTGACGGAGCGGATCGTGGGCTGACGATGCTTGCCGCTGTATTTCAGCTCAAGAACGAGATGCCTTTGCACCCCTTCACCTTCTTCGCTGATCTGGGCAATGAACCCTTCCTGCTGCAGCACTTTGGCGATGCTGTGCGACAGGCGGGAAGCAGGCACCTTGGTGGTCTGATGCTTTTTCTCACTCGCATTACGAATGCGGGTGAGCATGTCTGAAATCGGGTCGTGGTTGGCCATGTTGGGGGTCCGAAGAGGGCTCAGTTGCTGCGGAACGGCATTCCCATCTCGCGGAGGAGGGCCCGGCCCTCTTCGTCGTTACGGGCACTGGTCACGATGGTGATGTCCATGCCCCGGATGGCATCGATCTTGTCGTAGGAGATTTCCGGAAAGATGATCTGTTCCCGGACTCCAAGGGTGTAATTCCCCCGTCCATCGAAACTCTTGGGGCTCACACCGCGGAAATCGCGGATGCGGGGCAAGGCCAGATGGATCAGGCGCTCGAGGAAGGCATACATCCGGTCACCACGAAGGGTGACGGCGACGCCGATCGGCATGCCCTGGCGGATCTTGAAGCTGGCGATGGCCTTCTTGGCACGGGTCACCACCACCTTCTGACCGGTGATCGTGGCCAGTTCAGCGATCGAAGCCTCAAGGGCCTTGGCGTTCTGGGCGGCCTCGCCGAGACCTCGGTTCACGGTGACTTTCATCACCTTGGGAACCTCATGAATGTTGGAGAGGCTGAGATCCTTCAGCAGCTTGGGCTGGATCGTCTCCCGGTAGCGCTGTTTGAGTGACATGGCGGGGTGGGGGAAATTCGCTTCTGGGCGTTGTCAGAAGGCGGACAGGAACGGGGAGTGCAGGGACGGGCGGGGGAGGTGACTCCATGGCCGAGGCCACCGAATCGAGGATGTGCTCAATCGAGCAGTTCGCCGGTCTTGGTGAGGCGGCGCTTCTTGGTGCCGTCGGCCTGGATGGCAATGGCGACACGGCTGGGAACGTTCTGGCTGGTGGAGAACACCATCACATTCGAAGCATGCACAGAGGCTTCTTCCGTGACGATCCGGCCGGTTTCGCCTTCCTGGGTGGGCTTCACGTGACGGGTGCGCAGGTTGATCCCCTGCACCACCACGCGGTTCTCGTAAGGAAGGGTGCGCAGGACTTCACCGGTTTTTCCCTTGTCCTTGCCAGCGATCACCTTGACGGTGTCGCCTTTGCGGATGCGCATCTTGACCCGCTTGGCGGGCCGTGGCTGGGGTGTTGCGGCGGCCATTTCAGATCACCTCCGGGGCGAGTGACACGATCTTGGTGAAGTTGCGCTCGCGCAGTTCACGGGCGACCGGACCGAACACACGCGTGCCCTTCGGGTTGTTGTCGTTGCCGAGGATCACGGCGGCGTTGTCGTCGAAGCGGATCGAGTTGCCCGTGTCGCGGCGCAGCGTGGCGCGGGTGCGCACCACCACAGCCTTGACGACGTCCGACTTCTTCACCCCCATGTTGGGCATGGCGTCTTTGACGGCAGCGACGATCACATCGCCGACGTGGGCATACCGGCGGTTGGTGCCCAGCACACGGATGCACTGGATGCGCTTGGCGCCGCTGTTGTCAGCGACATTGAGGAAGGTTTCCTGCTGAATCATGGTGTGACCTCCTCAGCTCGCGCCGGATGGGGTGAGAACTTCCGCCACCGCCCAGCGCTTGGTGCGGCTGAGGGGACGGGTTTCGGTGATGCGGACGCGATCACCGACCCGACAACGGTTGTCTTCGTCGTGGGCCTTGTAGCGGGTGGTGCGGCTGACGGTCTTTTGATAGATGGGATGGGGGAAGCGGTTCTCCACCGCGACCACCACCGTTTTTTCCATCTTGTCGCTGACGACGGTGCCGACCCTTTCCTTGAGTGCCATGGGGTGGTGGGGGATCAGGAGGCGGAGGGAGCGGAGCGTTGCCGCTCCTGCTGCACCGTCAACAGCTGAGCCAGCTTGGTGCGGCTCTGCTTGAACAGGTGCGGTTGCTCCAGCCGGCGGGTGGCCCGCTGGAAGCGAAGGTTGAACAGTTCACGGCGGCAACCGCCGATCTGTTCGACCAATTCGGCATCGGTGAGGGTTCGCACCTCGGCGATGGCAGGACGTGCCATGTTCAGGACTCCAGGGCGAGAGAGGGTTCGGGGGAAGCTTCCGGCTCCTGGTCGGCCAAGGCGAGGAACTTCGTCTTGACCGGCAGCTTGTACTGCGCCAGGCGCATGGCCTCCTTGGCGATGGCCGGGGTGATTTCAGGCCCGCCCATCTCAAAGAGAATCCGGCCGGGCTTGATCACCGCCACCCAGAATTCAGGGTTGCCTTTACCGGAACCCATACGGGTTTCGGCGGGGCGCATGGTGACCGGCTTGTCGGGGAAGATCCGGATCCAGATCTTTCCTCCCCGCTTGACATAGCGGGTCATCGCCCGACGACTGGCTTCGATCTGGCGAGAAGTGATCCAGCCACATTCCTGGGCCTGGAGGGCAAACTCACCGAAGGCAATCGTGTTGCCCCGGGTGGCGACGCCGCGCATGCGACCTCGCTGTTGTTTGCGGAATTTGACGCGTTTGGGACTCAGCATGGTTCAGGCCTCCTGATCACTCCTCGTTCGAGCGGTCTTCGAACTGTTGGGGCCGCCGGCTGCTCCGGCGCCTGGGTGCTCCACCAGCGGGCAGTTGCTCCTTCTGCCCAGGAAGCACCTCTCCTTTGAACACCCAGACCTTGATGCCCAGCACCCCGTAGGTGGTGGTGGCCACCTTGGTGGCGTAATCGATGTCGGCGCGCAGCGTGTGCAGGGGCACGCGACCTTCGCGGGTCCATTCCGTCCGGGCGATTTCGGCGCCGTTGAGACGACCGCTCACCTGGATTTTCAGCCCGAGCACACCGGCCCGCTGGGCGCGCTGCACCGTCATCCGCATGACGCGGCGGAAGGCGACCCGCTTTTCCAGTTGCTGAGCGATGTATTCGGCCAGCAGGTAGGCGTCAGCGTCGACCCGCTCCACCTCAACGACATTGATGCGCACCTGGCGCTGGCGGTCGCCGAGCGTGGTCTGGATGCCGGCACGAAGCTCTTCGATGCCGCTGCCCTGGCGGCCGACCAGCACGCCGGGGCGTGCCGTTTTGAGCTCCACTTCGAGTTGATCGGCCTTGCGGGCGATCAGCACGTCGGAGATGCCGGCGCTGGCGTATTTCTTGTGGATGAAGCGACGAATCCGATCGTCTTCCTGGAGAAGAATCGGATAGGTCTTGCTGGGGGCATACCAGCGGGAGCGGTGGTCCTGGGTGATCCCCAGGCGCAATCCGGTTGGATGGATCTTGTGTCCCATCGGGCGGTGTCCTCGGGGGTCAGGCGGAAGTGGACGCCACAGCAATGCTGATGTGGCAGGTTTGTTTCTTGATCGCGTAAGCCCGCCCCTGGGCGCGGGGACGGAATCGCTTCAGGGAAGGACCCATGTCGGCGATCGCGGTGCTGATCACCAGGGAAGCGGGATCAAGACCAAGGTTGTGTTCCGCATTGGCGACCGCCGAACGGAGCACCTTGGTGATCGGTCCGGTGGAGCGGTAAGGCATGAACTCGAGCAGGATCAGCGCCTCGCGATAGGAGCGGCCGCGGATCTGGTCGAGCACCCGGCGCACCTTGGAAACGGATCCGCGGATGTAGCGGCCGTGGGCGCGGGCTTCTGAGCTGGGGGAAGGGTTGGCCATGGTGTGTCGCTCCTTAACGGGCACCTTTTTTGTCTTTGATGTGACCCCGGAAGGTGCGGGTGGGGGCGAATTCCCCCAGCTTGTGGCCCACCATCTGCTCGGTGACATACACCGGCACGTGGCTCTTGCCGTTGTGAACGGCAATCGTGTGGCCGATCATCATCGGCAGGATGGTGGAAGCCCGCGACCAGGTTTTGATCACGGTTTTGTCGCCAGCGCTGTTCTGCGCTTCGACCTTGCGCAGCAGGTGGTCGGCGACGAATGGTCCTTTTTTGAGTGAACGTCCCATGGCGGTTTAAGCAGACAGCAAAACAGTGTTGACCATCAGGAATCCCGTCCGCCACGGCTCCGTTTGGAGGTGCGGCGACGTTTCCGCAGGACAAACCGATTGCTGGGTTTGTTCCGCTTCCGGGTTTTGAGGCCCAGGGCCGGTTTGCCCCAGGGGGTGACCGGGCCGGAGCGGCCGATCGGTGCGCGGCCCTCACCACCACCGTGGGGGTGGTCGCAGGGGTTCATCACACTGCCGCGCACTTCGGGGCGACGCCCCAGCCAGCGCTTGCGACCGGCTTTGCCGAGGCTCGTGTTGCGAACTTCAGCGTTGCCCACTTCACCGAGGGTGGCGTAACACTCCCGGCGCACGAGACGAACCTCGGTGGACGGCAGCTTGAGGGCGACGTAATCGCCTTCCTTGGCCATCACCTGGGCGCTGGCGCCGGCGGTGCGCACCATCTGGCCACCGCGTCCGGCGTAGAGCTCGACGTTGTGGACAGCGGAGCCCAGAGGAATTGAGGAGAGCGGCAGGGCATTGCCGGTTTCAATCGGGGATCCGGGGCCGGACACCACCGTTTGGCCGACTTCAATGCCTGCAGGAGCAAGGATGTAGCGCTTCTCACCATCGGTGTAGAAGAGCAGAGCCAGACGCGCGTTGCGGTGCGGGTCGTAGTGGATGGCGGCCACGCGGGCCTCCACGCCGTGCTTGTCGCGGCGGAAATCCACCAGGCGATAGAGGCGCTTGTGGCCACCGCCACGGTGGCGGCAGGTGATCACGCCCCGGTTGTTGCGGCCTTTGCGGCGGTGCTTGGCCACCACCAGGCTGCGTTCGGGCTTGCGCTCAGTGACTTCGCTGAAGTCGCTGGCGACCCGGGTGCGGGTGCCGGGGGTGTAGGGACGGTAGTTGCGGATTGCCATAACGATTCAGAACCCTCAGGCCTCGGGGAACAGCTGGATGGCATTGCCTGCGGCGAGCCGCACCACCGCCTTTTTCACCTGGGCGCGCTTGCCGGCGAAGCGTCCGACCCGCCGGGCACGGCGAGGGGGATTCATGGTGCTCACGCCGATGACGCGCACATCGAAGAGGTGCTCGACGGCGGCCTTGATGTCGGGCTTGGCAGCCCTGGGGTCCACCTCAAAGGTGTACTGGTTGAGTTCGAGCGCGCGGGTGGCTTTCTCGGTGATCAGCGGGCGCCGGATCACATCCGCCAGCCGGTTGGCGAAACGTTCAGTCATCTCCGTAGACCTCCTGGATCTTGGCGAGAGCTTCCTCGCTGAGCACCAGCTTCCTGGCGTTGAGCAAGTCGAAGACATTCAGCTGATCGGCGGCGATCAGTTTCACGTTTTCGAGGTTGCGGACCGACAGGCGGACCACATCGGTGGGGGCATCCAGCACCAGCAGCACCTTGGCGCCGGCGGGGATGTCCCAGCGCTGCAGAGCAGCGACGATTTCGCGGGTTTTCGGCTGCTCCAGCGCCGCGCCGAAGCCTTGCACCACCACCATGTCGGCGGCCCGGCTGATCAGGGCGGTGCGCAGCGCCAGGCGACGTTCCTTGCGGTTCATCGCCAGGCTGTAGGTGCGGGGCTTGGGCCCGAACACCACGCCGCCACCGGGGCGGAGCGGGGTGCGGATCGAGCCTTGGCGCGCACGACCCGTTCCTTTCTGTTTGTAGGGCTTGCGGCCGCCACCACGCACTTCGGCGCGGGTGAGGCTGCTGGCCGTGCCCTGGCGGGCGTGGGCGAGCTGGCGCACGACCGCGCGCTGCAGCAGGCCGCCGGCCGAGGCTTCCTTGGCGACCCTCAGATCAAGGCTGGCCTTGCCGGCTTCCTTGCCCTGCCAATCACGAACGACACAGTTGACCATGGCTGACATCCTCAGTTCGCGACCTTGTCACCGACCCGCCGAGCGGGTCGGATGTTGAGCAGGGCGCCGGGCTTGCCGGGCACCGAACCCTTCACCACCAGCAGGTTGCGCTCGACATCCACCTTGAGAATGATGAGACCCTTGGTGGTGATCTGCTTGCCGCCGTAGCGGCCTGCCATCCGTTTGCCGGGGTAGACCCGACCGGGGGTGGTGCCGGCGCCGGTGGATCCGGGTTCGCGGTGGTTCTTGGAACCGTGCGTCATCGGACCGCGGCTGAAGCCGTGGCGCTTCTGGTAACCACTGAAACCGCGGCCGATCGTGTCACCGCTGACATCGACTTTCTGGCCGGGCTCGAAGCCTTCGACCGTGATCGTGCCACCGAGTTCGAGGCCTTCGACAGAATCGAGCCGGTATTCGGTGAGGTGCCGCAGGGGCTCACTGCCGGATTTGGCCAGGTGACCCGCAGCCGGGCGGTTGACGAGCTTCTCGCGAATGTCGCCAAAGCCGATCTGAGCGGCGGTGTAGCCGTCGGTGGCAGGGGTTTTGAGTTGGGTGATGCGGCAGGGGCCCGCCTCGATCACGGTGACCGGGATGGACTTGCCGTCGGGGGCGAAGAACTGGGACATGCCCAATTTCTTGCCGAGGATGCCGATGGACATGGGGGGGAAGAACGCCAGCAGGACCACGGCCGAGACCATCCGGAGATGACGGGCCGCCTGGAGGCTGAATCGATGAACGCGCTGGATCCGCTTGACTGGATCCCGTGGAAACGGAGCATCCGGCCATGGCCTGACGGGCAGGCAGGGCCGGGGGCTAGCGGTGGGCGAAACAGCAGGCTGGGACTTTTCCGTCGGGCCGTAGCCGGAGGACGGCGAGTTTCCCGTCGGCGGTGAGGCAGCAGAGCTGCTCGTTGCCGAACTGGCCGGGAGGATCCACCGACAGCGGTGGATCCGCGCAAGGTTCCGGAGGCCCGGCTAGCGGACGGGCACAGAACACATGCACAAGAATCCACAGTACCGCATGGTCCGACCCCCTATTCCTGAAAGCGTCCTGCCAGACTGCCGCCGTTCCTGGCATTGCCCTCCATGCCGCTCCTTCTTACCGGCCGTCGCTTTCGGGAGGATCTGGAGAAGGCTGGTGCCCTGGCCCTCTATGCCCCCCTGGAAGGTGGTGCGGAGACACGGCTGATGCGGCGTCTGCGCGCCGCCGGCTACCGCGCACAAATGACTTCAGCCCGCGGCCTCGGTGATCCCGAAGTGTTCCTGCTCCAGTCGCATGGCATCCGTCCGCCGCACCTTGGCCACCACAGCGTTGGCAATGCCGCTGCCGTCGGTGAGGTCCAACAGGTGATGCCCCAGCTCGGCCCCCTGCTGGAAGGCACCAAACCGATCCTGCTCTGGCTGCTGGAAGCCCAGGTGCTCTCCGCCGCAGAGCTCTCGGCCCTGTGCGGGCTCACCCAGAGGGAGCCGCGCCTGCGCATCGTGGCGGAAATGGGTGGCTCGAGGTCGCTGCGCTGGCATCCGCTCGATCAGTGCGTTGCCGCCTGAGCAGGCGCTGCGCTCCGGCCGCTGGGTCAAGTTGATCTGCGGCGCCAGCAACCAGGATCTGGCTGCGATCGTCGATCTCTGCGGCATCTACACCCTGGCGGGTGTTCAGGCGATCGATGTGGCTGCCGATCCCGCTGTGGTGGTGGCAGCGCGGCGCGGCATCGCCTGGGGTCTGGAGCGCTCCGCTGGCGGCTGTCCCCCCTGGCTGATGCTGAGCCTCAGCGATGGCGCCGACCCCCATTTCCGCAAGGCCCACTTCGATCCGGAGCGTTGTCCGCCGTCCTGCCCACGACCCTGCGCGCGGGTGTGCCCGGCCCTGGCCATCGGCGAGAGCGGCGGTGTGATCGACGAGCGCTGCTACGGCTGCGGCCGCTGCCTGCCGGCCTGCCCCCTCGGCCTGATCGCGGCCAGGGAGCATGCGCTGCCGGCGCAGGCTGTGACCCCTCTGCTGGCAGCGCTGCGGCCGGATGCGGTGGAGATTCACACCCAGCCGGGCCGAGGCGCCGCTTTCGCTCAGCGTCTCGACCAGGTGGTGGCTGCGCGACTGCCCCTGCAGCGCCTGTCGGTGAGTTGCGGCTGGGAAGCGCCCTCCAACGGCCGCAGGCAGGCGGTGGCTGACGGCGTGGACGGTTCAGGTGCGGAATCTGCAGGCATGGAACGTCCAGGGGTGGAGGGTCTGGCGGCGGAGCTCTGGCAGCGGTTCGCGCGCCTTAGAGCGGCGGGGTTGCGGCCCCTCTGGCAGCTCGATGGCCGGCCGATGAGCGGCGATGTGGGGGACGGCACGGCCCATGCCGCGGTGCGGCTGCTGGCGGCGCTGCGGCCCTGGGCACCACCGGGGCCCCTGCAACTGGCGGGTGGCACCAACGGCCACACCCTGGAGCTGCTGCGTCGTCTGGCGGGCTCGGCGGCGGAGGCGCGGCGCCTCAGCGCCGGTGTGGCCTTCGGCGGGATGGCGCGCCGTCAGCTGCAGCCGCTGCTGGTGGAGGCCGAGCGGCGGGGCACACGGCTGCTCGACGATGTGGACCTCTGGACCGAGGCGCTGGCAAGGGCCCGGGCGCTGGTCGGCCCGTGGCTGGCTTCCTGATGGCTAGAACGGCAGTCCTGGAGTGATGGGTCATGCAAGCTCCCGACGCTGCCCCCCTCGCCCTGGCTCACGCCGGCGCCCCTGAGGTCGCCCTTTCGCCGCAACGGGTGACCGACGATCTCGAAGCGCTGCTGGCGGTGCTGCCGGAGCGGGTGCGCGAGGCCTTCGCCGCCGCGGAGAGCCGCGACCAGCTGCTCGAGGTGGTGCTGGATCTTGGTCGTTGTCCTGAGGCCCGCTACCCCGGGCGCGCCATTGCCCTCACCGATCAGCCGATCGACCGCTCGGACCTGGCGGCCGTGGTGGAACGGCTCGGCCATTTCGGCGGCGACAACCGGGCGGGCATCGAGCGCACCCTGCACCGCATCAGCGCCATCCGCAACCGCACCGGCGATGTGGTGGGTCTCACCTGCCGGGTGGGCCGCGCTGTGTACGGCACGGTGGCGATGGTGCGGGATCTGCTGGATTCCGGTCAGTCGCTGCTGCTGATGGGGCGTCCCGGTGTCGGCAAGACCACGGCCCTGCGGGAGATTGCCCGTGTGCTGGCGGACGACCTGGAACGCCGCGTGGTGGTGATCGACACGAGCAACGAGATCGCCGGCGACGGTGACATTCCCCACCCCGCCATCGGCCGGGCCCGCCGCATGCAGGTGGCGCGCCCCGAGCTGCAGCATCAGGTGATGATCGAGGCGGTGGAGAACCACATGCCGGAAGTCATCGTGATCGATGAGATCGGCACGTTGCTGGAGGCTCAGGCGGCCCGCACGATCGCCGAACGGGGGGTGCAGCTGGTGGCCACGGCCCACGGCAATGAGTTGGCCAACCTGATCAAGAACCCCACCCTCTGCGACCTGATCGGCGGCATTCAGTCGGTCACGCTCGGTGATGAGGAAGCGCGGCGGCGCGGCTCCCAGAAGACCGTGCTGGAGCGCTGCGCCGACCCCACCTTCCCGCTGGCGGTGGAGATGCACAGCCGCAGCCGCTGGCTGGTGCACCGTGACGTGGCCCGCACGGTGGATTTCCAGCTTCGGGGGCAGCCTGCCCGCCCCCAGGTGCGCGAATGCGATGCTTCCGGCCGCGTGCGGCTCGAAGACGCGGCCACTCCTCCGGCCCCACCCCGCTTGACGCGCGCGGAGCCACCAGCGCCACGCCGCGAGCTACGGCGGCCGGATCCGGCCCCGCCCCTGGCGCCGGTGCCTCTGCCCGACCCATCCATGCCCGCACCGCACCGGCGCCCAGCGGTGGAGCCGGCAGCGACGACCCTGCGCCTGTTCAGCTGCGGCATCAGCGCTGCGCTGCTGGATCAGGCGGTGCGCAGCCGCCGCTATGCCGTTGAGCAGGTTGTTGATCTGGAGCAGGCGGATGCGGTGCTCACCGTGCGCAACCAGCTGGGCCAGGACCCGGAGGTGCGGCGGCAGGCCCAGCTCCACGGCGTGCCGATCCTGGTGATCAAGTCCGACAGCCTGCATCAGATCCAGCGAGGTCTCGAGCGGCTGCTGCGGCGGCGCCAGCCGGATAGGGTGGCGCCGCTGCAGGTACTGCCGGACGACGCCTACAGCGCCATGGAGGAATGCCGTCTGGCTGTGGAGCAGGTGGTGGTGCCCCGCGGCTGCCCGGTGGAGTTGCTGCCCCGCAGCGCCCGCGTCCGCCAGATTCAGGCGGAGCAGGTGCGCCGCTATGGATTGCGCTGTGCCGAGTTCGGCAGCGGCGGGGAGCTGCGGTTGCGTGTGTTCCCGCGCTGAGCGCTGCCATCAGCTGCCGTGATCCCTGTCGGCACAGCGGGAGATTGACGAAGGACGGCTCGCTGTGGGTAACTATCTGGATCCCGGGCGTCGGGTGTTCCACTGCGTTGGCGGCCTGCGGGCCCTCTTCCTCGGACCACCCCACAACTGCGCGTTGGGCCGTCGCCAAGTGGTAAGGCAGCGGGTTTTGGTCCCGCCATTCCTAGGTTCGAATCCTAGCGGCCCAGTTCTGACACTCCTTTGAGCTCCCCTGTGTCCTCCAGCCCCCTGCTGGTGTTCGATTTTGACGGGGTGCTGGTCGACGGCATGGCCGAGTACTGGTGGAGCGCCCGCCGGGCTGCTCTGCGGCTGCGCCCCGACCTTCAGCTGCCCGTGTCGGCGCCGCCCGGCTTCGCCCAGCTGCGGCCCCTGATCCACAAGGGCTGGGAGATGGTGCTGCTGGCCGCTGAGCTGGGCCGCGACGACCATCGGCTCAGCGACACCCTGGCTGACTACGGCGGTGCTCTGGACCGTGCTCTGGAGCGCTGGGAGTGGCAGCCCTCCCAGCTGCAGGAGGTGCTGGAGCTCGTGCGCCGCGAGGCCATCGCCACCGACCGCAGCGCCTGGCTTGCACTGCACCGCCCCTACCCCGGCGTGCCGGAGCGGCTGCGGGCCCTGCGCGGCGAGGCGGCCGATTGGGCGGTGCTGACCACCAAGGGGGCGGCCTTCGCCGCTGAGCTGCTTTCTGCCGAGGGCCTTGAGCCCTGGCAGCTGTTCGGTCATGAGCAGGGGCCGAAGCCGGAGGTTCTGCTCCAGTTGCGGTCGCTGAACAGGCCGATCTGGTTCATCGAAGACAGGCGCCCCACCCTGGAGCAGGTGCGGGCCACGCCGGGATTGACCTCCGTGCGCTGCTTTCTGGTGTCGTGGGGGTACGTGCGCGCGGCTGATCTGACCGGCCTGCCGCCGGGCATCGCCCTGCTCCGCCCGGAGCGGTTCGCGGCCCCCTTGGCGACCTGGCCCTGATCCGCTAGCGTACGCCTGTACTAATTCCTGTCCGGCGCGCCGGCCTGATACGTCCACCCGATTCGGTGGCACCTGTGCCTTTGAGGCCGCAGGATGTCCCGCTTCGGACGTCTCGATCAGCGGCCTGTTCTCCCACCCACCGTTGACCATGCCTGCCGACCCCAAGAGCACCGACCTCAGGGCCGCTCATCCCCGCTCCGCCGCCGCCGGATCGTCGGCCGCCGCCCTCGGTTCCGCCGCCGCCGCCCGCGACAAGGCCCTTGACCTCGTACTCGGTCAGATCGAGCGCAACTTCGGCAAGGGTTCGATCATGCGCCTCGGGGATGCTTCCCGCATGCGGGTCGAAACCGTTTCCACCGGCGCGCTCACTCTTGATCTTGCCCTCGGTGGCGGCTATCCCAAGGGCCGGGTGGTGGAGATCTACGGCCCCGAGAGTTCGGGGAAAACCACGCTCACGCTGCATGCGATCGCCGAAGCCCAGCGCCGTGGTGGCGTGGCGGCCTTCGTCGACGCCGAGCATGCCCTGGATCCGGTCTATGCGGCGGCCCTCGGGGTCGATGTGGAGAACCTGCTGGTCTCCCAGCCGGACACCGGCGAAATGGCGCTCGAGATCGTGGATCAGCTGGTGCGTTCTGCGGCCGTCGACATCGTTGTGGTCGACTCGGTGGCGGCGCTCACCCCACGGGCGGAGATCGAAGGGGAGATGGGCGACCTGGCGGTGGGCAGTCAGGCCCGTCTGATGAGTCAGGCCATGCGCAAGATCACCGGCAACATCGGCAAATCCGGCTGCACGGTGATTTTCCTGAACCAGTTGCGGCAAAAGATCGGGGTGACCTACGGCAACCCGGAAACCACCACGGGAGGCAACGCGCTCAAGTTCTATGCCTCGGTTCGCCTCGATATCCGCCGCATTCAGACCCTCAAGCGTGGCACCGAGGAGTACGGCATCCGGGCCAAGGTGAAGGTGGCGAAGAACAAAGTGGCGCCCCCCTTCCGCATCGCTGAGTTCGACATCCTCTTTGGCCGCGGCATCAGCACCCTGGGCTGTCTGCTGGATCTGGCCGAGGAAACGGCCGTGGTGGTCCGCAAGGGTGCCTGGTACAGCTACGAGGGCGACAACATCGGCCAGGGGCGCGACAACACCATCACCTGGTTGGAGCAGAACCCCACCCAGAAGGAGGCGATCGAAGCGATCGTGCGCCGCAAGCTCACCGAAGGCGCCGATGTGACGGCCAATTCCGTCAAGCCCCTGGCGGCGGCGGCGGCAAAGCTGGCTGCGGCTGAGGCTGAGGCCGACGGCTCCGACGCGGATGACGCCGTGGAGGTGGCTGGTCTGGCTGCGCGATGAGGGCAGGCCAGGCCGCAGGCCCAGCCCCACCATTCCAGCCGTATCAGCGAGGCGGGGGATTGAAAGGGTGATTCGGGCATCGACAGAGAGCCCGGATCGCCCCAGTGTGGTGCGGAAATCCAGGTGAAGTCTCGACGGCAACGAGAGCCAGGGCAGGCCAGCCATCGGCCTGAAAGCTGGCCGCAGCTGGAACGCTCCCTCCGATTCCCAGCCAGCTGTCCAGCTCACCGGTCCAGTGCTGAGGCGTCCTGCGCCTCAGCACTGGGCTCAATTCAGCCTTCCGAAGAACCAGCCTTTCGGTCAGTACATGAGCAGCTCTGCAGCTCAGAAGTTGAGCAGAGGCGTACACCCGTGGGCCGACTGCCCCCAGAACGCCAGCGGCTCACCCGCTCAGCCGAGCTGGTCACCCCACCAATTCCTCAAAGGGTTGGGACGTTGCGCTGATCAGCACAGCCTGCCGATGGTCCGCAGTCTTTATGGCGTTGCCGTCGGCGGGAACCTGTTGCAGGAACGCGGTCACCCGTTGCAGTTCCTGGATCGCATCGGCCCCGTCCAGCCGTACCAGCTCGTGACCATTGCGCGATTCCACCCAGCTGATGCCGCAGTCAGACACCAGAAAGCGGATGGTGTGGGTATCCCCCAGGTCTGCGACGAAGGAAGCGCCTTGCCGCTCCTGGCCGTCTCCGCAGACGTAGCAGGTAGCCACCAGCCCTTTGCGCTGCAGGCTGCTGGCAAGAGCCTGAAGGCTCATGACGAGATCCTGAGCCAGCGAGCGGTATTGCTCAGCCAGACGGGTAAACATCATGCGGAACCGTTGGTCCGCCCGATCATAAGGTTTTCTTCCGATTGTTGCGACCGTTCATAGTGGCGCGTCAGCAGGCGGTGACGTCTGTGGTGCTCAGCGGGTACACATGCGGCGCTCAGCAGGAACGCCTGCGGCGGCCAGGGGGTGGATGTCAGGGCGATGTCTCAGGGGGTGTCGGACAGTTGCCACCAGCCGGCGGCCGGGCCGATGAAGCGCACGACCACCCAGAAGAGGACCAGTGAGCCAATGCCGACCCAGGCGCCGCGGGTGGTGAGCTTCACGAAGCGATCGGCCTGGTCGCGCGTGAGCGGAAACCATTCCACCAGGCGTGGTGAAGCGTCCTTGGCTGCGGATGGCTTGGCCTTCTGGCGTGGTGGCAGACCCTGTTGCGCCCTCCGCCTTGCTTCACCCATGACCGTTCTGCTCCCACTGCGGTGCAGCGTAGAGGTGGCCACCGGGCGTATCTGCAGCTGGCGGCTCAGCCCGGGAGCAGGCGATTCAGGGCCACCCAGGGTTCCAGGGCGCGCAACACCTGCCGCCCCCAGCTGCGGCTGCGGACCCGGCCATCCAGCACGGCCAGTCGCCCCGCCCCTCCGCGCCTGAGGCTGGCCAGGCCGCGCTGCAGTCGATCAAGCGCTTCGGGCAGCAGCAGTTCGCGGAACCAGTCGCGTCCCTGCTGGCGCAGCCGCATCACCCGGGCGGCGGTGAGCGGGTCTTCCAGGCTGGCGATCGGCAGTGGACCGACCACCACCTGGCAGGGCACCGGCAATCGCTCCTGATGCTCCAGCCACCAGCTCCAGCCGCAGCAGATCACACCATTGCTCTCCGGGGCTGTGTCCTGATGGCACACCCGCGTGCCGAACTCGGCCGCCAGCGCCGCCGCCAGCGGCAGGCGCAGGCCAGCCTCATCGACGAGCACGATCGTCAGACCAGCCTGGCCCAGCACCAGACGGCGGCAGTGATCGAGCAGATGCTCGCCGTACTGGGGGCTGTTGGGCAGGGGCTGGCGCAGGGGCGCGTAGAGCGGCAAAGGGTCGGAAAGGAGCGGATCGGCCAGATCCACCCGCACCTGGGGGGTGAACCCCGCCAGCTGCACAGGCGCTCCGCGCTGGCCAACCAGCACCAGGGCCCGGCCATCCAGCAGTCCCTGCATCACCTCCAGCGGTTCGAGCGGCACCCGGTGGAGGTCCCACTGCAGCAGCTGGCGGTCCACGGTGGCCCAGCTCGTCCAGCCCGGGCCGCTGGCCGCCATCCACTCGGGCCATGGACGCGGCAGCGGCCCCAGCAGCGACAGCAACTGCCGCAGGGGCGCTTCGTCTTCGGGCGGCAGGGGCACCTGGGCCGAGGGGGTGCCCGGGTGGCTGAGGATCCGGCGGCCGAGCCGCTGGTGCAGCTCCAGCAGGCTCGCGTCCGCCGCCGGCAGGCTGAGGCGGATCTGGTCCCAATGCTGAGGAGCGAGCTGCTGATCCAGCGCCGTGCGCAGCCGTGCTTCGAGGATCTCCTCCTCGGGAATCACCAGGTGGCGATCTCCAAGGGTGCCGCTCTGCCAGGCCTTCACCAACTGCTGATGGTTCATCAGCCAGAGGGTGCTGTCGCGGGGCGGTGTCTCCCCTTCCCAGCACGGCAGCGTGAGCCCGGCGGCCCGCAGCCGGGGCAGCTCGACCTGCAGCAAGCGCCGGCGCATCGGCTCGCTCACCACCAGCACCAGCGGTGCCGTCGCCAGGGCCATCGGCACGAGCAGGGCTACCAGCCAGCCCGGATCGCTGCCAGGCGCAAGCTGCAGGCAGCAGTGATCGCCGCGCCGCAGGCTGCGCCCCACCACCCGGCTGAGCGTGAGGTGATGCGGCCAGCCCACGCCACCCTCCTGCCGCAGGAGTTGCTTGAGTTGCTGGTGGGCGCGGGCTTCCAACATCCGCGAATCGTAGGAAGCTGCTCCGAGTGGACCGTGGCAGCCATGACAGCCCAGACGATGCACCCCGACGGCACGGCCGGAGTGGTGGGGCTGGTGGGGCTGGGCCTGATCGGCGGCTCCCTCGGCCTCGATCTGCGTGCCCGCGGCTGGGATGTGCGCGGGCTTGTACGGCGGGAGAGCACGGCGGAGCGGGCTCGCCAGCGTGGACTGGCTGGCCGGGTCAGCACCGATCCCTCCGTGCTGGCGGGCTGCCGGCTCGTGGTGCTGGCGCTGCCGCTCGATCAGCTGCTGGCGCCGGACCCGGCGTTGCTGGCTGCCCTGCCGCCGGACGCGGTGATCACAGATGTGGGCTCGGTCAAGGCACCCGTGCTGCGCACCTGGCAGGGGATCGTGCCCCGTTTCGTTGCCAGCCACCCGATGGCCGGCACCGCGGAGGCCGGGGTGGAAGCGGGGGTGCGCCACCTGTTCCGCGGTCGCCCCTGGGTGGTGACGCCCACGCCAGACACCGACCCGGCAGCTCTGGAGCTCGTGCGCACCCTCTCGGAAGCCGTGGAGGCCCGATGGCTGTTGTGCGACCCCCAGGCCCACGACCGCGCCGTGGCGCTGATTTCCCACCTGCCGGTGCTGGTGGGTGCCGCCCTGCTGCAGGCGGCGGATCGGGGCGCCGTGGCGGCACCGGCCCCTGGCGATGGGCAAGCCGGCTACGAGCAGGTGGACACTGAGGCCAGGGCGCTGGTGCGTGCGCTGGCCTCCAGTGGCTTTGCCGACACCACACGTGTGGGGGGCGGCAACCCGGAACTGGGTGCCCTGATGGCCCGTTGCAACCGGGAGCAGCTCCTGGCGGCCCTGGCCTCCTACCGGCGATCACTCGATCAGTTGGAGGGGTTGCTGCAGCAGGAGCGATGGGCCGATCTGCGCGAGGCACTGGCGGCCGGCCAGCGCCTGCGGCCGGAGTTCCTCTAGGCAGCGATCCCCCGCCGAGCCAGCAGTTGCCGGCTCACCATCTGCGCCGACAGGCTCACGCCCGCGGTGCCTTCGCCGGGGTAGATGGCATCGCCGCAGAGCCAGAAGCCAGGCAGGGGTGTGCGGCTGGCCAGCCCGAAGGGGCCGAAACGGGAGGGATGCTGGCCCAGGCCGCCCACGAAGCCGAAGGGCCGCCCGGTCCAGCGGGCGAAGCTGCGTGGTGTGGACAGTTCCGCGTGGCGGTAGTGCGCCGGCGTGAGACCGAGCAACCGATTCAGCCCTGCCTGGAGGCTCGCCATCGCCGTCTGTTTGCGGGAGTGGTAGGCGGCTTCGTCGCCCTCGAACCAGGGCCGGGCCGGAGTGAACACGCTGGCGATCACGGTGGCCTCCCCCGCCGGCGCCCGGCCATCCCCCTCCCGGCTCACCGACACGAACAGGGAGCCAGGGTCGGCCCAGTCGAGCTGCAGATGAGCGGGGCAGTCGGCGGGCAGGGCGCTGCGCTCCACGGCCGCGTACAGCACCAGCGCACCGCTGGGATCCTCCAGGTGCCGCAGCCGCGCTCCGTAACCGGCCGGCAGGGCATCCCCTGGCAACAGATCCGGCAACGACTGGGGGGGAAGGCTGCAGACCAGTTCACGGGCGAGCAGCTGCCAGCTGCTCCCGCCTGGTCCTGTGCCATGCACCCTCCAGCCGCTGCCGTGCTGCCGCAGCTCGCTCGCCCGGTGCCGCAAGCGCAGGCTGCCGCCGGCGCGGGCCAGCCCCAGCTCCAGCGCATCGCTCAAGGCCTGCATCGAGGGCGCCAGGTGGAACAGGCCCAGAGGCTCCTGTGCCATCGCCAGCACGCTGGCGCCGTAGAGCGCGGCAGTGCGGTGGGCCGGCTCCTGGGAATAGAGACGCAGCTGCAGATCGAGAAAGCGCCGCAGCCGCGCGTCGTTTGCGCAGCCCGTGAGCCTCAGCAGATCGGCGATCGTGCTTCCCACCAGCACACCGCTGGCCAGGTTGGCGGGGCGCAGGGCCCCCAGCAGCTGGCCCAGATCCCAGAGGCTGCGGGGGGGCAGTACCGGTTCCCGTCCAGCGAAGCCCCAGTTGGCCTGGTGGATGGCTGCGCACAGGCTCCAGAAGCGCTCCGAGCCCGGGAAATGCCGCTGCCGTTCCTGCCGCCAGCGCTCGGGATCACGCCAGAGCCGCACTGCCGGCTGGCCATCGGCCAGATCCACGACGCAACCGGGGTCCAGAGGGGTGGCTGCCGGCGCCTCCACGCCCAGCTGCTCGAAGATCCGCGCGTGAATGCCGCCCGGCTCCAGGCCGGCCACCTGGGTGGCCCCCACATCGAACACATAGCCCCGGCGGCGGAAGGTGCCGGCGCAGCCGCCGCTCTGGTGATGGGCTTCCAGCAGCTGCACGTCCAGGCCCTGGCGCGCCAGCAGGGCCGCTGCCGTGAGGCCGGCGATTCCGGCGCCGAGCACGGCCACGTCGCACTGGCCTTTGGCCGCATCGGCTTGCGTGCCCACCTTCGCTGCCCCGCCACAGAATTGCAGGCATGCTGACAATGCTGACGGGGCGGCTGTGACGGACGATTCGCTGGCGGCCTGGGTGCGGCAGCACCTGCAGGCCCCACTGCTGTCCCGCCAGCCGGTGGGCGGTGGCTGCATCCACCGGGCCTGGCAGCTGCAGCTTGCCGATGGCCGCCGCTTCTTCGCCAAAACCAACGGCGCGACAGCGTTGCCCCTGCTTCAGGCCGAAGCGGACGGTCTCAAGGCCCTTGCGGCCGCCGCCGGCGCCGACCTGGTGGTGCCGCAACCGCTGCACTGCGCCGTGGTGGAGGGGGAAGCGGTGCTGTTGCTGCCGTGGCTGACGCTGGCCCATGGCGGCAGCTCCCAGGCCTGGAGTGATTTCGGTGCTGCCCTCGCCTGCCTGCACCGGCGCAGCGCCGCTGGCCCGTCGTTGCGTTTCGGCTGGCCGCACGACAACTTCATCGGCTCGAACCCCCAGCGCAACGGTTGGGGGGATCACTGGGGTCGCTTCTTCGCAGAGCGGCGTCTGGGCGTGCAGCTGGAGCTGGCGGCGGCGAAGGGAAAACAGCTACCGGGCAGCCAGCAACTGCTGGCAGACCTGCCCGGCTGGCTCGACGACCACGGCCCTGATCCCTGCCTCGTGCACGGGGATCTGTGGAGCGGCAATGCGGCGCTGCTGCAAGATTCGTCGCTGCCGGCTCTGTTTGATCCGGCCGTCTACCGCGGCGACAGGGAAGTGGACCTGGCCATGGCGCGGTTGTTCGGAGGCTTTCCGGCGGACTTCTTCCTGGGCTATGGGCGTGAATGGCCGTTGCCGCCGGGCGAAGCGCGCCGGCGGCTTGTCTACGACCTGTACCACCTGCTCAATCACGCCAACCTGTTCGGTGGCGGTTACTGGCGACAGGCGCAGGCGTTGATTGACCGGTTGCTCTAGTCCTCAGCCCAGATACTCCTGGCGCAGGCTGCGCAGGCGCTCCACCACGGCGGAGCGCTTTTCGCTGGTGGTGAGGTTCTTCCAGCTCCAGCTGCCCACCACCACCAAACCGAGCAGTTCGAGCAGGCCGGGAACCACAGGCAGCAGGTTGATCGTGTCGAGGACTCCCTTGATCAGGATCTGGGCCACGATCACGGCCAGCAGGATGCCGAGCGCCTTGCCCGCCTTGCCGGCCTGATTCCAGTCCACCTGCTCGAGGGTCTGGTTCACCTTGGTGAGGATCTCGCCGTAACGGGCGTTGAAGCTCGCTCCAGCGTCGGAGCTCTCAGAAGCGGGCACATGGCTGGTCGGTTGCACGTCCTGCTCGGTGATTGTTTCGTTCATTGAATGAGCGGGGTGCGGTGACGGCCCATAACGTATCGGCATGGGTGGCTCTTGGCCAGAACAGCTGGTGATCGATCGGCGCGCCCTGACGGTGCTGGAGGCGATCGTGCGGGCGGCCCACCCTCAGGAGGGCTGCGCTCTGTTGATCGGCCCGATTCCGACAGGCCACGCAGACCACCGCTGGCGGATCACCACGGCGTGGCCGTGCCTGAATGTGTGGGAACCGGAACCGGAGCGTCATCGGCGTTTCGCCCTCGATCCGCGCGAGCAGCTGCAGGCACAGAAGTGGGCGCGCAGCCGTGGCCTCTCGGTGATCGGCGCCGCGCACAGCCATCCCACCAGCGCGGCGGTGCCTTCGGCGCTGGATCTGGAGCTGGCGATGCCCCCCACCGTGCTGCTGATCGCCTCAGGCCTGCACCAGGAGTTGCGGGGCTGGTGGCTGACGGAGACCGGCGATGGCAGGGCGGCCGAGCCGCTGCCGCTGGCTTCGGAGGATGAGGCAAGGCCCGGGGGTTTGGGAGACTGAGGCATGTGCCGCCCAAGCGGCTGTTCTGGCCACCGGCCTTCTGCCCATGCTTCCTCCCGACACCAGCGGCGTCCAGCTCACACCTGATGAGGTGGCCCGCTTCTCACGCCACCTGATCCTGCCCGAGGTGGGCATGGAGGGACAGAAGCGCCTGAAGGCCTCCTCGGTGCTCTGCGTAGGCACCGGTGGCCTTGGTTCTCCCCTTCTGCTCTATCTGGCCGCCGCCGGCGTCGGTCGCCTCGGCATCGTCGATTTCGACGTGGTGGATAGCAGCAACCTGCAGCGCCAGGTGATTCACGGCACCAGCTGGGTGGGCAAGCCGAAGATCGAATCGGCGCGGCATCGCATCCACGAGATCAATCCCCACTGCCAGGTTGATCTCTACGAAACGGCGCTCACCAGCGAAAACGCGCTCGAGATCATCGCCCCCTACGACGTGATCTGCGATGGCACCGATAACTTCCCCACCCGTTATCTGGTGAACGACGCCTGCGTGCTGCTCGACAAGCCCAACGTCTACGGCTCGATCTTCCGCTTCGAGGGCCAGGCCACGGTGTTCAACTATCAGGGCGGGCCCAACTACCGAGATCTGTTCCCCGAACCGCCGCCGCCGGGCATGGTGCCGTCCTGCGCCGAAGGCGGGGTGGTGGGCGTGCTTCCCGGCATCATCGGCATGATCCAGGCCACCGAAGCGGTGAAGATCATCGTGGGCATCGGCACCACGCTCAGCGGTCGCCTGATGCTGTTCGATGCCCTGAAGATGACCTTCCGCGAACTGAAGCTGCGCCCCAGCCCTGAGCGTCCGGTGATCGACAAACTGATCGATTATCAGGAGTTCTGTGGTGTCGGTGGCTCGGCACCCGGCCAGGAGGAAGCGGGCAGTGTGCCCTCCGTGAGCGTGCAGGAGCTCAAAGCCTTGCTCGACAGCCAGCCCACCGATGTGGTGCTGCTCGATGTGCGTAACCCGCCGGAGGCGGAGATCGCGGTGATGCCTGGTGGCGTGCTCGTTCCCCTCGATCAGATCGAAAGCGGGCAGGCGATCGAGCAGGTGCGCGAGTTGGCCGCAGGCAAGCGCCTCTATGTGCACTGCAAGCTCGGCGGCCGCTCGGCCAAGGCCCTGATCGCGCTCAAACGGCATGGCATCGAGGGGGTCAACGTGACGGGAGGCATCAAGGCCTGGAGCGAGGAGGTCGATCCTTCCGTTCCGCTCTACTGACCCCCGCATGCCCCCAGTGGCAAGGGCGGCACTGACGGAGCACGAGCGTGACGGCCGGCGACAGGAGGAACGGCGTCTGCTGCTCCTTGAACAGCAGTTCGTTCCCTTCCTCCTGCTGACTCTGCTGCCGGTGTTTCTCATGCCGGTGGCCACGATCCGCGGGGTGGGCTTCGCCCGCTTCCTGCTGCCGGTGATGGTGTCGCTGCTGGTGCTCCAGTCGATCCGGCTTCTGCCGGCGATCCGGCCCTCCTCGTCGGAGCTGCTGCGCGTTCAGCTCTACCGGCTGCTCGGACTGTTGGCGGCGCTCGGCACCTGGGTGCCATTGCTGGTTGGGGGCTGGCCAAACCAGCAGCTGAGGGTGGTGGCGCTGCTGATGCTCACGGTGTTCTTCCTCACCACAACGGTGCGGTTCGTCCTGGTGCTGGCCCGGGTGCCGCGTGTGAACCTGAAGGTGCTGGCCGGCGCGGCGGCGGGCTATGTGCATCTTGGCCTCACCGGTGGAATCCTGGCCACGGCCATTCAGGTGATTCACCCGGGCAGCTTCAACCTGGGCGTAGAAGCCCACAACGACTTCCTGCTCGACCGACTCACCTATTTCAGCTTTGTGACCCTCGGCGGCCTGGGCTATGGCGATGTGTTGCCCAGCAATCCCCTCGGCGAACGGCTGGCCATTCTGCTGAGCCTCAGCAGCACGTTGTATGTGTCTCTGTTGATGGGCCTATTGCTCGGCCGCTTCATTGCCAACCGGGAGGTGGATCTGATCGAAGAGGAAATCGAGGAGGGGCGCCTGCCGCTGCCGCTCGATGTCGACAGAAGCCGAAAGGAATGAGCGAACGTGCTTGTGCTTGTGCTTGTGCTTGTGCTTGTGCTTGTGCGGGAGTCGGTGCGTACAGTCGTCTGCGCGATAATCAATCAAACAGGATGGAGCAAATTGGGTGAAGTCTGAGTGCGCAAGCCAGGCATGCACAAGCCAGGCATGCACAAGCCAGGGAGACGCAAGCCAAGGATGTCCAATCAGGGGATGCGCAATTCAGAAGAGCTCGAGCCAGGGATACACTCTCCAGAGAGGCGCCACCCACAGATGCGCGTACACATGGCCCAGGCATGTTTGTGCTGAAGTTGCGGGATCCTGGAAGATCCAAGTCAGAGAAGCAAAGAAACGCTCGAATCAATAATCCACGCCGCGCTTGAGGTCCACGCCGCGCTCGGCGTAGTGCTTGTGGCAGACCATCTCTGAATGCACACTGGCCAGATCGAAATAGGCCGGTGGGTTCTTGCAGCGGCCCGTAATGATCACTTCCGTTTCGGCCGGCTTGCGTAGCAGGGTCTGAACGATCGGCTCCACCGGCAGCAATTCCAGATCCACAGTGGGATTCAGTTCATCGAGGATCACGGTTTTGTAGAGACCACTGGCGATCGCTGCCCGGGCGATCTCCCAGGCCCGCTCTGCTTCCACATAATCAATCGGCTGCTGCTGGCCGCGCCACACGATCGCATCGCGGCCTGAGCGCAGGTGATCCACCAGATGGGGATAGCTTTCCCGCAGCGCGGCAATGGCCGCATCTTCGGTATAGCCACTGCCGCCTTTGAGCCATTGCAGGATCAGCACCCGGTGGCTCTTGTCCTGGCTGATGCCACGCCCGATCGCCTGCAGCGCCTTGCCCAGGGCACTGGTGGATTTGCCCTTGCCCTCGCCGGTGTAGATCTCGATTCCGGTGAGCCGGCCGCCCTGATCCTCGTGGTGGTGGGCCCGCATCTCCGAGTGCAGGTCGGCCAGTTGCACCAACTGGGCCGGCGCCCCCCGGCCGGTGACGATCACTTCCATCCCTGCCGGTTTGGCCGCCAGGGTGCGCACTACCTCACCTGCCTCCAGCAGGCCCAGGTCGAGCACCGGGTTGAGCTCATCCAGCACCACCACGGAATAGAGCGCGCTGGCGATGGCGCCTCTGGCGATGTCCCAGCCGCGCTGCGCTTCCTGCCGGTCGAAGGCCGTGGCCTCTCCGGCGGTGAAGAAATCGCCGCGGCCGGTGCGCACCTGATCGATCAGATGGGGAAAGCCCTGTTGCAGGGCTTCAATGGCCGCATCCTCGTCGTAGGAGCGTCCCGGGCCTTTCAGAAAGCGCAGCAGCAACACCCGCGTGCGTTTCTGTTCGCAGATTCCCAGACCGATGGTGCGCAGCACCACCCCGAGGGCCGCCTGGCTTTTGCCCTTGCCTTCGCCGTCGTAGACGTGCAACTGGCCGTGGCTGCGCTCACTGCTGCCTGCGGCCGTGCGGATCCCTATGCCCCGGCCGTTGCTTGTGGTCGCTGCCATGGCTCAGGCTTCTACGATCAGATGCTAACGATCGGCAGCGACTGGAATGCCTTCACCAGCACTGCCGTTTCAGGCTGCCGGAGGCGCTGCTGCCCCGGCCCTGCACCGCCTGCTGGAGTGCCTGCCTGCCGAGCTGTGCACCCAGCTGGAGCGGTTGCGCGCCCGATTGCAGGGTTTCGGGGCTGTGGTGGTGGCCTATTCCGGCGGTGTGGACAGCGCCCTGGTGGCAGCGGTGGCGGCCGAGCAGCTGGGCGAGGAGGCCCTGGCGGTGACGGGTGTTTCCCCCGCCTTGGCCCCCCATCTGCTCCAGGAGGCCCGCCAGCAGGCGGCCTGGATGGGCATCCGCCACCAGGAGCTGGCCACCGCAGAGCTGCAGGATCCCGCCTACTTCCGCAACCCCGTCAACCGCTGCTACGCGTGCAAGAAGGAGCTGCACGGTGTGCTGGCGGAGCAGATCGCCGCCGGCCGCAGCCTGCAGGTGGTGGATGGTGTCAACCTCGATGACCTCAGGGATCATCGCCCCGGGATCGAGGCGGCCCGGGAGCATGGGGTGATTTCACCGCTGGCGGAGCTCGGTATCGACAAGGCGGGCGTGCGTCAGATCTCGCGAGCGCTCGGTTTCCCCTGGTGGGACAAACCTGCCCAGCCTTGCCTCTCCTCAAGATTTCCCTACGGAGAGCCGATCACAGCGCTGCGCCTGGAACGGCTGGCGCGTGCCGAAGAGTGGTTGCACCGCCGCGGGGTGCGTGAGCTGCGGGTGCGGGTGCAGGGGGAGACGGCCCGCATCGAAGTGCCCGCCGATCAGCTCGATTCCTTCGTGACCCGCCTGCCGCGACAGGAATTGGTGGACACGTTCCTGGGGCTGGGCTTCACCGCTGTGAGCCTGGACCTGGAAGGGTTGGTGAGCGGCAAGCTGAACCGCCAGCTGCCGGGCGCCGCAATGGGCCGGGGCTGAACGGGACCAGGCAAACGCACGGTCAGTTTCCAGGCAGCGCCCACACCCAGGCCGAGCCACGGCAAGACGATGGCCAGAGCACAGGCCGATCTACTGGCCAGGCCTGTGTCAGAGCATGGCCAGACGCGAAAAAGGTGGGCAGGGCACTAAATGCCCGCCCACCTTGCATGGCCCTCTTGGTGTGCCCCGGAACGGATCAGGCGGCGGGCACCGGTTCGCGGATTCCGTCGGCGATCGAGGCGGGCGTTTCGCGCCGGAAGCTCTTCAACTTCCGGCGTGTGGCTCCGAGCTCCTGGCCAAGCACGTCACAGGCCCGCTCGGGCATGGTGTGGTCACCGCAGGTGAACACGTCCACAGCCGCGTAACCGGATTCCGGCCACGTGTGAATCGAGATGTGGGATTCGGCCAGAAGAGCAAGCCCCGTAACGCCCTGCGGTTCGAACCGATGGGTGATGAGGTTCAGGAGAGTGGCGCCAGCACGTTTCGCTGCTGTGGTGATGGCGGTCCTGAGGAAGGCTTCGTCATCGAGCTTCTGCGGGTTGCAGTCGTAGAGCTCGAGGATGCAGTGTTTGCCCACCATGGTTTCAGGTGAGCTGGCCACGGGTTCAGCCGGGGCAGGAGAGGCGGGGTGCTTAGGGCTCTTGAGGCTTTGGGCTCCGTTCCATCCCGGGTTGGGGTGGAGGCAGGGCAGGGTCTGGGTCATCGAATCTGTACAAACAGCAATGCATCCTAGTGCCAGGTTCAAGGGGGGGAGTGGATCGCCCCCGCCACGATCCCCACCCGCTGCGAGCCTGCGGCCCAGCGATCGCTGAAACCTTCCAGATGGGTGGCGCTCACCAGGCACTGATGCGCCTCGCCCACGGCTTCAAGCAAAACCTGCTGGCGGGTGGGGTCGAGCTCGGCGAGCACGTCGTCGAGCAGCAGCAGGGGCGGATCGCCGCAGAGCTGCTGCACCAGCTCCAGCTCGGCCAGCTTCAGTGCCAGCACCAGGGTGCGCTGCTGGCCGGCCGAGCCGTAGCGGCGTGCCGCCTGATCGTCGAGCAACAGCCCCACTTCGTCGCGGTGCGGCCCCACCTGACACTGGCCCAGCCTGCGTTCCTCCTGGCGTTGACGCTGGAGCTGCTCGATCAGGGCCTCCCGCCACAGGGCCTCCTCCTCCTCTCCCTCCAGCACGCTGCCGGGCTGATAGCGCAGCTCCAGCCGTTCCCGGCCCCCACTCAGCCGGGCCTGCCAGGCGGCCGCGAGCGGTTGCAGGCGTGCCAGCGCCCGGCGCCGGCGCCGGTGCAGTCGGGTGCCCACCACCGCCATCTGCAGGTCGAAGGCATCGAGCAGGGCCTCCCGCTCCGGCCCTGAGAGGCCGCCGCGCCAGAGGCGGCTGCGCTGCCGCAGCAAGCGGGCGTAGCGGCTCAGCAGCTCGGTGTAGACGGGCTCGAGCTGCAGCACCACCCGGTCGAGCCATTGGCGCCGCAGGGCCGGTTCGCCGCGTACCAGGTGCAGATCGAGGGCACTGAAGCCGACGCAGCGCAGCGGACCGATCAGATCGTGCTGGCGGCTCAGGGTCTTGCCGTTGCGGCGTGCTGTGCGTCCGCCCCGCTGGCGCAGCTCCAGTTCCAGGGCGTCGCTGGCGCTGGCCGCACCCTGGTGGTTCGGCGCCGCCGGTTCATGGCAGAAGCCGCGCACGCTGGCGTGGGTTTCGCCGTGCTGGATCAGGTCGAGGTCGCTGCCGGTGCGATGCGAGCGCAGGCTGCCGAGCAGTTCCACCGCTTCCAGCAGATTCGACTTGCCTTCGCCATTGGCTCCGATCACCAACAGCCGTGGGGCTTCGATCTCCAGCTCCAGCCGGGCGTAATTGCGGAAGTGCAGCAGCTCCAGGCGATGCAGCCGAATGGGTCTGGGGCGGCTTGCGGCTAAGGTAGGCCGAGTGGTGAGGGCGTTGTCTTCCCATCAAGGTCAACAGGTTTTGTCTGTTGACCCACGTGATCCGGCCCACAGCGCCGTACACGGGCATGTAGCTCAGCTGGATAGAGCATCAGATTCCGGTTCTGAGGGTCGGGGGTTCGAATCCCTCCATGCTCGCTTCACTCATTCACTAAGGCGACCCTCCCTCACACCAGTGGCGGGTGTCACTCGGCCATTGGCCGCGATGATGCCCCGTCGCCGGCGGGGGCCGGCGCCTCCACCTCCGCCTTGAGGCCCAGACCCATGGCGCGGATGCCACCGGGATCCACCAGAAACCCATAGCGGCGCAAGGCTGGCAAGGCCTCCGGTGGGGCCGCCACCGAGATGCTGCAACCGCTGAGCTCACGGCGCAGGCGGGAGAGGGCGGCATGCACCAGCACGGTCAGCACCGCTTGCTGCTGTTCGTCGCCGGGGGTGGCTGCCAGGTCCCAGAGGTTGGCGTTCAGCGCCTGATCGCTGGTGGCGCGCACGAAGCCCACCAGCTCGCCGGCGGGGTTGCGCACGCTCAGCTGCCAGGCGCTGCGCAGGAGCACCTGCGCCAGCTTGGCCTCACTGCGCTGCGGTTCGCCGCAGGCCATCAGCAGGAGGTTCAGCTCACTGGGGTGGGGGGAGGGCTCACTCTCCAGGACGTACCCATCAGGGAGACGCGGCACGGCCGGTTGGTTGCGAAACGGGATCAAGCAGCGTTCAACCCGTGTTGCGCATGCCGGCGGCGATGCCATTGATCGTGAGCAGGGCGCCGCGCAGCAGCTCACTGCGGCTGTAGGTGCGCCCATCGGTGGCGGCATCGCTGGCCACTTCACTCATCGGCGGCTGGCGATGCTGGTCGCGCAGGCGGCGCAGCAGGGCCACCTGCAGGAAGCCCAGCGGAATGATCGTGCGGTTGCGCAGGTCGACCGAGAGCTGCAGGGCCGGATCACCATCCAGCAGGCGGGTGTGGCCGGAGATCTTCAGCACCAGATCCCGGGTGAGCGTGAACTCGGCGGCGATCACCTCGAAGATGCGCTCGAAGGCGTCGCGGTGGCTGGGCCGGCCCAGAGCCTGCACGTAGTGATGGGCCAGGTCGAGATCCACCTTCGAGAGGGTCATCTCCACCTTGGAGATCAGCATCCGGAAAAAGGGCCAGCGCTGGTAGAGCAGCTTCAGCAGCTCCAGCTGGTCGGGGTCGTGCTCCAGCTCCTCCTGTAGCGCCGCCCCCACACCGAACCAGCTCGGCAGCAGGAAGCGGCTCTGGGTCCAGCCGAACACCCACGGGATGGCCCGCAGGCTGGACAGATCCTTGGCGCCGCTCTTGCGGCGGGCCGGCCGGCTGGAGATCTGCAGCTTGCTGATCTCCTCGATCGGGGTGACCTGCTGGAAGAACTCCACGAGGTCGGGGTTTTCATGCACCAGCTTGCGGTAGTGCTGACGGGAGCGGGCGCCGAGGCGGCCCATCAGCTCGTTCCAGGCGGGGGTGTCATCGAGGCTGCTGCTCACCAGGCTGTTCTGCAGCACGGCGGTGGTCATCGTCTCGAGGTTGTAGAGCGCCAGCTCGGGCAGGGAATACTTCGAGGCGAGCACCTCGCCCTGCTCGGTGATCTTGATGCGGCCATTCATCGTTCCGCTCGGCTGGGCCAGGATCGCCTGGTAGGCGGGGCCGCCGCCGCGTCCCACCGAGCCGCCGCGGCCATGGAAGATGCGCAGCGCCACCCCGTGCTGCAGCGCCAGCCGCTGCAGGCCGATCTGGGCCTTGTGGATCTCCCAGTTGCTGGAGAGAAAGCCGGAATCCTTGTTGCTGTCGGAGTAGCCGAGCATCACTTCCTGCAGGGCCCTGTCGGCTTCGCCATTGCTGGCGAGCAGCTGCAGGTAGAAGGGTTCGCTGAACAGCCGCTCCATCACGGCCGGGGCGTGCTGGAGGTCTTCGACCGTTTCGAACAGGGGCACCACCAGCAGCGAGGTGCGCACCGCCTTGGGATCGACCAGCCCGGCCTCCTTGGCGAGCAGCAGCACCTCCAGCAGATCCGAGGCCGTGTGCGACATCGAGATCACGTAGCTGCGGCAGATGCGCGTGCCGAACTCCCGCTGCAGCCGCTCAAGCATGCGGAACACCGCGAAGGTTTCGGCCGTGGCCGGGCTCCAGACGGCGGCGGCGGGCAGCAGCGGCCGCCGCGTCTGCAGCTCCTGCAGCAACCAGGCGACGCGCTCGTCCTCGGCCATCTCGCCGTAGGGCACCGGCAGCTGGAGGTAACGGCTCAGTTCGTCGAGGGCATCGCTGTGGCGGGTGCTCTCCTGGCGGATGTCGAGGGTGGCGAGGCTGAAGCCGAAGATGTGCACCTGGCTCAGCAGCTTGCGCAGCGGCTCACAGCTGAGCCCGGTGGTTTCGAGGCTGTCGCGCAGCAGCTCCAGATCGGTGCGCAATTCATCCACGGAGGCGTAGTGGAGGTCTTGCGGGGCGCTGGCGATCGGCCCGGTGCCGATGGTGAGAGCCGGCGGGAAGGAGCCGGCATCGCAGGGGGCCTCCCAGCCCGCCTCCGCCAACTGCTGGTTGCGGCGGTGGGTGAGGCGCAACCGCTCCAGGGTGTAGCTCAGCTTCAGCCGGTAGGGCTCCAGCCGGTAGCGGGCAGCCCGTTCGTCGTAGATCTCGGGGAAGCGCAGCCGATCCATCTCCAGGGATTCCAGCAGCGGAGCGCTCACCTGGCTCCACTGCATCGAGATGCTGAGTTGATCGCGCAGGTCCTGGACGGCGCTGATGTAGCGCTCGATCATCAGCTGCCGCTGATAGCAGGCAGTGCGCCAGGTGATGTCCGGCGTGACCGAGGGGTTGCCGTCGCGATCAGCTCCCACCCAGGAGCCGAAGGTGCAGAAGGCGTCGCGGGGGGGCTCCACATCCGGGTAGCTGCAGCCCAGGGCGCTGTGGATGCGCTGGCGCAGCAGCGGCATGGCGTCGAACAGCACCTGCTGGAAGTAATGCAGGGCGTAGTCGACTTCGTCGAGCACCGACGGCTTGAACTGGTGCAGCTCATCGGTGCGCCACCACAGCCGGATCTCCTCCTCCAGCTGCAGCCTGAGGCTGCGCTCGTCGTGCAGATCGCTGGGGCTGTTCACTTGTAGCCGGTGGATCAGGCTCGCCACCCGCCGCTGCTTGTGCCGCACGGTGTGGCGCACGATCTCGGTGGGGTGGGCAGTGAACACCAGGCGGATGTCCAGTTCGCGCAGCAGGTTTTCCAGCTGGGCAGGAGGCACGTTCAGCCCCCGCAGGCGGGTGAACAGCTCGCGGAAGGTGGCCGGATCGGTCTGGCTGGCGAGCGGCGGCGCGAACGGATCGGGGATGGGGTTGGTGGTGCCCTCCTGGAGGCTGGCCAGGTAGCTGTCTTCCTCGATGTGCTGCTCGAGGATGTTGACCAGCTGGAAGTAGAGAGAAAAGGCGCGGGCCGCGGCGATCGCCTCCGCCAGGTCCATGTCCCTGATCAGCTGCACGATCGCTGCGCTGGTGGCGCTGGCCGTCAGGGCGTTGGCGGGATCGCTGAGATCCTTCATGCGCAGCAGCCGTTCCGCCTGCTCGGGCGGGCACTCGCTGCGCAGCACGGTTTTCCAGAGGTCTTCAACCAGCTCCAGCCGCTCACCGAGCAGACGGGTCACCCGCGGGGCAGGCTGCGCCAGGCCGGCCTCCATGACGCCGTCTTCGCGCATGGGTGCAGGGGCGGACAGGGACTGCCGCATGAGGACGGAGCCAGCAGAGGACGCTCCCATGATCATCCCAAAGGGTGCAGGGCTTCTGTGTTGAGCGGTGCCGGATCCCACGTGCGTTCCTGCTCTTCCATCCAGACCACCTCGCGGCTGAGGATCGCCTCGATCGATTCGCCCTGCCGGTGCAGCGCCAGCCAGCGGATCGCCTGGTTGCCGTCCCGCAGCACCGCCTCCAGCGGCAGCAGCCAGGGGGCGAGGCCGCTGCGTTCGGCCAGGGGCCACAGCGCATCGATCTCCCGCCGCAGCCAGGCGCGAGCCGTGATCGTTTCGCCGCTGCGCCAGTCGCGCAACTCACTGTCGAGGCTCAGGCGCGCGGCGGCCTGATCGTTGGCATCGGCCAGCTCCGCCAGGGCGTCGGGGCTGAGACGGCTGGCGAGCAGGGGGTCGTGGGCGTCGGGGGCGTCGAGCAGCTGCCACAGGCGCAGCTCGGCGAAGGCGGTGATCGCCAGCAGCAGCCGGGGATCGCTGATCAGATCACAGATCCGGATCTCCACCCGGTTAAGCCGGTGGGGACGGTCGTCGCCGTTGGGCCGCACGGAGGTCCAGAGGTGGCGGATGTTGCGCATCGTTCCCGCCGCCAGCTGCTCTTCCATCCAACGGATGTAGTGCCCGTGATCGAGAAACAGGGGTACCTGCTCGGGGGTGAGCGGAAACTGCAGCCATCGCTGCGAATGGGCGCCGGTGGCGACGCCATCGAGGAAGGGGCTGCTCGCACTCAGGGCCAGCAGCAGCGCCGCCTCGCAGCGCAGCAGCCGGCAGGCGGCGAACAGGGGATCCATCGACGTGAGGCCCAGGTTGATGTGCACGCTCGCGGTCACCACCCGGGTGCCGTAGGCCGAGGCGATGAAGCCGTGGTACGGGTTGCTGGGGTCGGAGCGCTCGAAGCGCCGGCTGTCCCCCAGGCTCAAGGTGCTGCCCGGCAGCAGGGTGAGGCCGCGGTCCTGCAGCCAGTGCCGCAACCGTCGGCGGGGCTCCAGCAGCAGCGCCAGCTGGCGGGAGTAATCGGCGTCCGGTTCGGTGATGTATTCGAGATTGCGGTGATCCGGTTCGGTCACGAAGCCGCTGAGGGCCGCGGCGGCCTCAGCCGCCACCCCCACCACACGGCCGTCGGAGCGGCCGGTGAACAGTTCCACCTCGAACCCTTTGGTCAGCAGGGAGGCGCTCATGGCCGTTCCTCGCCGAGGCAGGCCAGCGCCTTGAGCAGGCCGCGCGCCTTGTTCAAGGTTTCCTCGTACTCACTGGCGGGCTGGGAATCCGCCACCAGGCCGGCTCCCGCCTGCACCTGCACCCGCCAGCCGCCGTCCGGGTGGGGCAGCACCACCATCGTGCGGATCGTGATCGCGGTGTTGAGCGCACCGCTCAGGTCCATGGCGCCGTAGACGCCGGAGTACGGGCCTCGGGCATCGGGTTCAAGGGCATGAATCAGCTGCATCGCCCTGATCTTCGGGGCGCCACTCACGGTGCCGGCGGGGAAGGAGGCCTTGAGCAGGTCCCAGATGTCCTTGCCAGCGGCGAGCACGCCCTCCACCTGGCTGACGATGTGCATCACGTGGGAATAGCGCTCAATCACCATCAGCTCCGTGACCTTGACGCTGCCGGGTGCGCAGACCCGGCCCAGGTCGTTGCGACCGAGATCCACGAGCATCACATGCTCGGCCCGTTCCTTGGGATCGGCCAGCAGGTCGCGCTCGAGCTGCTGGTCTTCGCTTTCATCGGCGCCGCGGCGCCGCGTGCCGGCGATCGGCCGCAGCGAGGCCTTCACCCCTGCCGCCATCGGCTCGGCCTTCACCATCACCTCGGGGCTCGAGCCGATCAGGTGCCAGCCGCCGAAGTTGAAGAAGGCCATGTAAGGGGAGGGGTTCACCATCCGCAGGCTTCTGTAGATGTCGAACGGATCGCGGTGCATGCGGGTTTCCAGCCGCTGGCTGAGCACCAGCTGGAACACATCGCCGGCGGCGATGTGTTCGCGGGAGGCCCGCACGGCGGACTCGAAATCCTCCCGGCTGCGGTTGCTGGTGGTGGGGAGCGTCCTGGTGGGCTCCGATTCCCAGCGCAGCGGTAGGACGCTGCTGGGCAGCGGAGCATGCATGCGGGCTTCCAGCGCCGAGATGCGCTCCACTGCCGCCGCGTAGGCCTGCTCGGGATCGCCCCCCTGGCTCAGGTCGGCGTAGGCCACAGCCGTGATCTGCCGCTTCACCTGGTCGAACACCAGCAGGCTGTCGGCCAGCATCCAGCAGCCATCGGGCGGGCCATGCGGATCGCAGGGATGCACCGGCACGCTGGGTTCGATCCAGCGAATCAGCTCGTAGCCCCAGAAGCCGAACAGCTGCCCCACCGGCGGCAGGCCGGGGATCGGGCTGGTATGGAGTCCGGCCAGGCCGTCGCGCAACAGCTCGAAGGGGTTGCCTTCCAGCGGCTCGCAGCGCCCATCACGCCAGAGGCGCTCGGCGCTGGCACCACGCACCGTGAGCGTCCAGAGGGGATCGGTGGCAACGAAGCTCCACCGCCCCACCCGCTCGCCGCCCTCAACCGACTCCAGCAGCACCCCATGGCTGCTTGTGGTGCCCACCTTCAACCAGGTGGTGAGAGGCGTTTCGAGGTCGGCTGGCCAGCGGTCCCACAGGGGGATGAAGGTGCGGCCTGAGCTGGCCTGAGCGAGAAAGGCGTCGCGATCGGGAAAGGGCATCGGGCCTACGGCCGGGCAAAAAAAACGGGGCCACCGGCCCCGCCTTTCTAAGTGTTGTTTGCGCGAGGGATCAGCGCAGGTCAGAACTTCAGCTGTCGAAGGTGTTGCGGCCCGAGAACTTGATCGAGGAAGGGTCGGGGTTCTGGCCGATGCGGCGGGCGTTGTGGTTCACCATTGGGCGGCCTTCGTTGACCTTCTCGGGGAACACACCATCTTTCGGGTGCAGATACTCGGTGTCACCGCCGGGGAAGATACGGTAAACCTTGTAATCCTCAATTCTGGGTTTGAACTTGGTGCGCAGCTGCGTACCGAGGGCGAGGCACTGTTCCTTGCGGGCGAAATACATGATGTTCTCCCCTTCGTTCATCTCGGCGGCACCACCGGTGGGCAGCTCGAAGGGCTGGGATTTGGAGCTGGTCCAGGTGATCGCGTACTTCTCCTCAGTTTCAGCCGAGTTGAGCAGACCGCCGGTGCTGCCGATGTACTTGGGAAGTTGACCGCTCAGCGCCGTTGCTGTCATGGCTGTGGGGGGAGGGGAGTCTGCAGGGGTCTGAGGGGTGCTCAGAAGCCGTCCGCCGACCATTTCGGCTGGAAGCTAGCACTGTCATTTCAGCCAGACCGTCTCTCGGTGCCTGGTCTTCACACCCGTCAACAAAGTCAGGCGGGTTCGCGTGGCGGAGGCGCGGTCGCCCCCTGGTTGGCGAGGGGAAAGAACACGGTCAGGCCGCTGCCGGAGCGTTCGGTCAACCGGCCCCCCAGGCTGCGGAAGAGGTCCTGAGTGGCCTGCCGGCTGAGCTGCAGGCTGCCGGTGAGCGGATCCCAGCGCAGCACCGGTCCGACGGTGGCGGTGGATCCCCGCCCCCCGGACTTGTCTCCGTCAGGCTCACGGCCGCCGCCGGCTTCATCGCAGCTCAGCTGCAATTTCAGCCGTGATCCCGCCGGTTGCAGGCGGATCCGCACGGTGGTGCCCCCCGGCAGGCTGCGGCTGAACCGGTCGATCAGGCCGCCCAGCATCGTTTCCAGGCGGCTCGGATCGCTGAGCACCGGCGGCATCGCCTCGGCCACCTCAAGCTGCAGCGTCAGGCCGCGCCGTTCCAGCTGCCGCTGCCAGAGCCCTGCCAGCTGGTGCAGCAGGGCCGCCAGATCGGTGCGGGCGAGCTGTTGCTGCTGCCGCGGCTGACGCTGCAGCTCGGCGGCATGGAAGATCAGACCGAAGCGATCGATCTGTTCGCTGCATTCGCTGTCGATCTGCTGCAGCCGCTGCTCCACTACGGCGGGCAGGTCGCGGCGCCGCAGCAGGGAGCGGATGAGGGTGCGGATCGTGGCCAGGGGCGTGCGCACCTCATGGGTGAGGGCTTCCAGCAGGGCTAGCTCGCTGGAGCGTTCGGCCTGGTGATCGTTGCCGGCTCCCGTAGCCACCAGCGGCTGAAGCGTGACACTCGGCGCCATGGCGGCCAGCTGTTCCCCCAGCCGCGGCCAGAAGCGCAAGGCCATGCCCTCGTCGCTGCGCAGCTGGCCCAGCCGCTGCAGAGCGCTGCGCAATTGCAGACCCGCCTGCGGAGCCGTGTCCTGCAGCCGCTGGTCCACCAGTTGCAGGGCGGCCGAGAGGGTGGCGGGATCGAAGCGCAGCACAAAGCGGCGGCGCGGGGGCTCCCCCTCCAGGGCCATGGCCACCTGCAGGTCGGGGGTGATCAGCAACAACAGCGGATCGGTGCCGTCGTCGTCCCGCAAGATCAGGCGTTCGAAGGCGGCGGCCTTCCCTTCCGCCGCCGCCGGGACGGCCCCGCGCGGATCCGGAAGCAGTGCAACCGGCGGCTGCAGCAACGACCCCACCGCCGCCGGGGTCCAGACCCATCCCTGCAGCTGTTGCAGCAACGCTGGCTCGTAGAGAGCCGGCAGGGGCGAGGCCAGCCAAACGCCGCGAAGCGGCTGGAGCGCTGGCAGGAAGTCGTTCTGCAAGGTGGCCAGGGCCGCCCACCATTGCCGGCGCACGCCGTCCTCGTCGGCGCGCCCGGGCGGCACCCCTTTGGCCAGCCTCTGCCTGATCTGCGCCAGGCTCGGGGAGGTCACCAGTGGCTCTGCTGGTGGCGGCTGTGGCGGTTCACCGAGGCGCAAAGCCCCAGCGCCAGGAAGTTCACCAGCAGGGAGGAACGCCCGTAGCTCATCCAAGGGAGGGGGATGCCGGTGACCGGCCCCAGCCCGATGGTCATGTTGATGTTAACCACCACCTGGAACAGAACCATGGCGCCCACGCCGATCACCACCAACGACTCGAAATCGGTGCGGGCCTTGCCGGCGATCTGCAGCAGGCGCCACATCAGCACACCGAAGCCGAGCAGCAGCAGCATCGCGCCCACGAAACCGAGCTCCTCGCCGAGGGCGCTGAAGATGAAATCCGTGTGCTGCTCGGGGATGAAACGCAGTTTGGTCAGCTGACCGTGCATCAGGCCGGTGCCCCAGAGCCCGCCGGAGCCGATGCCGATCTTGCTCTGAAGCAGGTGGTACCCCCCACCGAGGGGATCCTTGGATGGATCGAGAAACAGCACCAGCCGGTCGCGTTGGTAGGCCTTCAGCCCATGCATCCAGAGGTAAGGGGTGATGGCCGCAAACAGCCCCTGCACCGCCAGGGTGATCGCCACGCCGATCCAGCGCCACGGCAAAGAGCGGTAGGCGATCAGGCCCATGAGCGGCACCCAGATCCCGAGCGCCGGTGGGAGTGTGCCGGCCAGGATCGCTGCCACCAGCGGTGACAGCAGCAGCACCACCCAGCCCAGCGGCATGCCGGCCCAGAACATCATCACCAGCAGAACGGCGGCGAACACCAAAGAGGTGCCCAGGTTGGGTTCCAGGAACACCAGGGTCCAGGGAATCAGGAACACCCCGGTGGGCCTGATCAGATCCACCGGTCGCTCGATCGGGTAGCGCGACAGCACACCGGCGAGCAGCAGGATCGCGCCGAGCTTGGCGAACTCCGAAGGCTGCACGTGAAAGCCGCCGATGTTGATCCAGCGCTGCGCCCCGAGGGCGTAGGTGCCGATCAATCGCACGCTGATGAGGCTCACCACGGTGAGGCCGTAGATGGGCAGCAGCAGCGCCCTGAGCCGCTCCAGCGGCACCCGAGACAGCAGGGCCGCCAGCACCAGGCCCACCCCTCCGGTGATCCAGTGCTGATACCAGTCGGCGAATTCGGCCTGGCGCTGGGTGCTGGCGATCAGGATGCCGGCCAGGAAGGTCATGGCCAGGGGGATGCCCCACAGCACCAGATCGATCTCCTGAAACGGCGATCGCCGTTGGGGCCGCCGCGCCGAGAACATGCTCTGCCGCCCTTTGGGCAAGCCCATCACGCTCAGGCCGGGGTCAGGCTCGGGCTGGAGAGGCTTTGCGCCAGGGCGCGGAAGGCCTGGCCCATGGCGGAATCCGGCCGGGCCACCACCACCGGCAACCCCTGATCACCGGCCTCCATCACGCTCATCTCCAGGGGAAGTTCCGCCAGCAGGGGCACCTCGGCTTCGGCGGCCAGGGCGGCGCCGCCACCGCTGCCGAAGATCGCGTAGCGGGTCTCCGGCCTGTCGGGAGGAATGAACACACTCATGTTCTCCACCACGCCCAGCACCTTCACCCCCATCTGCAGGAACATCGCCAGGCCGCGGCGCGCATCCTGCAGCGACACCTTCTGGGGTGTGGTGACGATCACCACGCCGGCCATGGGCACGGCCTGGGCGAGGGTGAGCTGGGCGTCGCCGGTGCCGGGTGGCAGGTCGACCACCAGCACGTCGCGTTCGCCCCAGTTCACCTGATACAGAAACTGGCGGATGATGCCGTTGAGCATCGGTCCACGCCACACCACCGGCTGGTTTTCCTGGATCAGCAAGCCCATCGACACCAGGCCGATGCCGCAGGTGTCGATCGGTGTGAGCACCTGCTGGTCGCCGCTGCCGCTCACCTCAGGGGTGCGGTCGGCCACGCCCAGCATGGTGGGGGCATTGGGGCCGTAGATGTCGGCGTCCAGCAGGCCCACCTTCAGGCCGCTGGCGGCCAGGGCGCAGGCCAGGTTGACGGCCACCGTGCTCTTGCCGACACCGCCCTTGCCGCTGCTGACGGCGATCACCCGCTTCACCCCGGGGATGCCCTGGCGCTCGGGCAGCTGCCCCGGGGCCGCCGAGGCGCCATGGCCATGGCCGTGCCCCGCGCTTGAGGCGGGCTGGGCCAGCTCGATCTGGACGTCGTCGATGCCATCAAGCGCCAGCAGGGCTGCCCTCGCGGCGCTGGCGATCTGCTCGCGCTGGCTGGTGGCGTAGCCGGGAAGGGCGAGTCGGAACAGGGCGCGGTTGTCCTGGGTGCGCACCTGGCTGATCCAGGCCAGTTCCAGCAGGCTGCGGCCGGTGCCCGCGTCGCAGAGGGCCTGAAGGGCTTCGCGTGCCTGATCGGCGGTGGCCATCCGGCTGACTGGGCAAAGAGGGTGATCTTAGGCGCCGCTCCCATGACAGACCCTCTCGAAGGCTTGTCTGGCGGGGCGACAGGCTGGAATGGTGTTCAGGTATCGGGCGCCGTTTGCGGCGAAGGGATTGGTGGCGGAGCAGGGAGTGGCCAGGCAGGGCGGGCCGGAGCCGGTGGGAACCCAGTCCCCCGGCCCCGTGGGCACAGCGACGGCCCCCGGGCCAGAGGGCACGGCGACGCCACCCCCCGCGGATTCACGCCAGCGCGCCAGACAGTTGCTGATGGGCCTGCAGGACAGCATCTGCGCGGGACTGCAAGCCCTGGACGGCGAGGGAACCTTCAAGGAGGAAAGCTGGGAGCGCCCCGAAGGCGGGGGCGGTCGCTCGCGGGTGATGCGCGAGGGCCGTGTGTTCGAGCAGGGCGGTGTGAACTTCTCCGAGGTGGAGGGTGACAACCTTCCCCCGTCAATCCTCAACCAGCGGCCCGAGGCCAAGGGGCAGCACTGGTTCGCCACCGGCACCTCAATGGTGCTCCACCCCCGCAACCCCTACGTTCCCACCGTCCACCTCAACTACCGCTATTTCGAGGCCGGCCCTGTGTGGTGGTTCGGCGGCGGCGCCGACCTCACCCCCTACTACCCGTTCCTGGAGGACGCGCGCCATTTCCACGGCACGCTCAAGGCTGCCTGCGACAGCGTCGACCCGGCCTATTACACGGTGTTCAAACCGTGGTGCGACGAATACTTCCACCTGAAGCACCGAGGCGAGACCCGCGGCATCGGCGGCATCTTCTACGACTACCAGGATCCGGGCGGCATCCTCTACAAGGGGCAGGATCCAGCCGGCCCTGCCGCTGCCGTCAGCAAGGCCCTGGGGCCCTGCAGCCACGGCTGGGAGCAGCTGTTCCGCCTGGCCGGAGCCTGCGGCAATGCCTTCCTGCCCAGCTTCATCCCGATCGTGGAGAAGCGCAATGGCCTTCCCTACGGCGAGCGAGAGCGGCAGTTCCAGCTCTACCGGCGCGGGCGCTACGTGGAGTTCAACCTGGTGTTCGACCGCGGCACGATCTTCGGCCTGCAAACCAACGGCCGCACCGAGTCGATCCTGATGTCGCTGCCGCCGCTGGTGCGCTGGGAATACGGGTATGTGCCGGAGCCTGGCAGCCGCGAAGCGCTGCTCACCGAGCTGTTCACCCGCCCGCAGGAGTGGCTCAGCGATCCATCGCTGGAGGAACGCTGCCGACCCCGACAGGCTGTGGACTGAGCGGAGCCGTCCCGGGCCCGCCAGGACTGGGCGTGAGACCCGTCTCAATGGCCTGCACCACCCGGGCGGCGATGGCCTCCAGAGTGGCCTGGCGCCGGTAGGGGTCGCGCAGCCCGGCTTCCAGGGGCCCTTCCAGCTTGCCGATCTCAAGGATGGCGATGCCGCGCCGGGGCGCCCCCAGCCCCTGGCGGAAGCGGGCCGGAAACCCGCCGAAGGCACCGGCCAGTGCTTCGTCGAGGCGGCTGAGCGGCTGCTGCAACGGGGGGATCAGGCCGGAGCCGAATCCATCGGGGCCGTAGGCATCGAAGTGGATCTCGACCGCATAGCCGCCGCGGCGCACGTGCTCGCGGCCCACACTCCAGTTGGTGCGGGGATCGTCGCCGTTGGCGATCGTGCGGAGCGGGGGGTCGTAGAAGCCGATCGCCAGACCACGCTGCTGGCCGAGCCGTGCCACCTCCTGGGCCACCGCCAGGTTCCAGAAGAGCTCGTCGCGGATCTCCGCCTGCATCGGGGCCGCCCCGAACAGGCCCACGGCCTCACCCGGTGTGCCGGCGCCGGCGATGCCCTGGGAGTCGGCGTGGCCCGCCAGCACCAGGACCGGCGTGCCGGGGGGGAGCGTGCGGGTGCCCACCCAGTCTTTGCTGAGCCGGGTGCGGGGACCGGTGAGAGGATCATGGCCGGCCAGGGCCGCCGGCACCGGCAGCGTGGTGGTGATCACCAGCGCCAGCAGGCCGAACCGGGGCAGCAGCGATCCGGGCCAGCGCGTCGGGGCGAGGCAGTGCATGGGGATCAGATCGGGGAGCTGAGCAGGGCACCGTCGCTGGCCAGCTGCAGGCGGGGGCCCATCTCCAGTTCCAGGGCGATCAGTTCATCGCGGTGGGCCCGCAGCTGCAGGCTGCTGCCGGAGGCCTCATCGCCGCTGATCAGACGCAACTCGACCTGCTCCTGCCGGTTGGCCCGCCGCCGGTAGACCACCCCCGCCAGTGGGCCTGCCGCCACCAGCAGCAGCGGCCAGCCGCCCAGCACCGGCAACAGCTGACGCAGCACCAGGCCGAGGCAGGCCCCCCCCACCGCCGCCAGCAGGGACAGCAGCAGCGCCAGATTGGTGCTGGCGGCCACGGTGCCCTGGAAGCGAAGCACCCGCCGCTCGGCATCGCCGCTGTCGGTGCGCCAGCCGCGCTGCAGCAACCATTGGCTCAGGCCCTCCAGCACCTCCACCGGCGGGCGGGGCGAGTGCACCTCCACCACCGTGGTGCGGTCCTTGCTGGCGGCCCGCAGGAAGAACACCAGCCCGATCGCCAGCAGAACGGTGAGCAGCAGGGTGGAGCCCAGGGCAGGGGGCATGGGGAGCGGGCCGTGTGTGGCTGCCATTCTCTCCCAGTCCCCCGGCGGGCGACGATGACGACCGTCGCTTCGCCTTCGATGGGTTCCTCCGCCTCCGCACCCGCCCGCTTCGCCGTCTTCGATGGCGACCTCGACGAGGAATGGCTGGGGCTGTATGCCGCCGCGCCCGCCCTGGCGGTGGATACCGAAGCCATGGGGCTGGTGCACGGTCGTGACCGCCTCTGTCTGGTACAGATCGCCGACGACGAGGACAACGTCTGCTGCATCCGCATCGCCCGCGGCCAGAAGGCGGCGCCGCGTCTGCAGCAGCTGATGGAAAGCCCCACGATCGAGAAGGTGTTCCATTTCGCCCGCTTCGATGTGGCGGCCCTGGGGGAAGGGCTCGGCATCGCTGTGGCGCCGCTGTTCTGCACCAAGGTGGCCAGCCGCCTGGCCCGCACCTACAGCTCCCGCCATGGCCTCAAGGAGGTGGTGCAGGAGCTCGTGGGTGTGGAGCTCGACAAGCAGGCCCAGAGCAGCGACTGGGGACGGGTGGAGGAGCTCGATGAGGCCCAGCTGGCCTATGCGGCCAACGATGCCCGCTACCTGCTGCCCGCCTACCGCCGCCTGAGCGCGATCCTGGAACGCGAAGAGCGCCTCGAGCTGGCGCAGCGTTGCTTTGCCTGCATCCCGGTGTTCGCCGACCTCGACCGCAGCCGCTTCGGCTCCGTGTTCGAGCATTCGGCCCAGGGTCGCTGAGGGTTCGAACGCCCAGGGCCGATGAAGGGCTGCCCGTACAAAGCCGTTGAGGCGCCCCACGACCAAGGTCGCTGAAGCCCTATCCGCCCAGCGCCGGTGACGTTCAGTCCTCGTCGAGGAAATTGGATTCCGAAGGCTTGGCCACCAGCAGCTCATCCAGCAGCCGGCCCTGGCTGAGGGCATCGGCGCGCGCCGCCTCGATCAGCCGCTCGGCGATCACCACTCTGCCGGCGGCATCACGCACCTCCTCCCGTGCCGCCTGCAGATCCACCCGCCGCCGGGCGGAGGAGATGCTGATGCCCAGCAGGGTGGCCAGGTTGCCGGTGGCCACCGCATAGGCCCGATTGGGCGGAACTGGCATCAGGGGGGTGCGTAGGGAGTTGACCCCATCCTCGCCTCAGCCCCGGCCCCCTGCCAGCAGCTGGCGTTCGAGCAGGGCCGCCAGTCGCTCGCTGCCGCCGGCGCTGCCCATGCGGCGCCGGCCGATCTGGCCCAGCCGGCGGATGCCGGCTGGATCCTGCAGCAGCTCCCTCAGGCGACGGGTCAATGCGCCAGGGCTGGCGCACACCTGCACCGCTCCCCCCAGCAGCCGGCTCTGCCGGCGCGCGAAGGCCCGCTTGAACTGCGGGCCAGGACCCGGCAAAGACAGGGCTGGCAGGCCGAGCCCCACGAGTTGTTCGGTGGCCGTGCCCGCCGTGGCCAGGCCCAGCTCTCCCCACCCCGCCCAGCGCGGAAAGCAACCCCGGCCCAGCAACAGCACCATCGCGCCCCGCCGCCAGGCCTGATCGGCGCCGCTGCCGCCGGGCACGGCTACAGGCTGGAAGCCATGCGCACGCAGCGCTGGCCCGAGCTGCTCCGGCGCCGGGGTGGCACCGATCGGGCAGAACACCAGCGTGTCGTGCTCTGCCGCCAGCCCCTGAAGGGCAGAAAGAAGCCGCTCGAAGTTGCGGATCGCTTCCGGCAGACGACTGCCGCACAGCAGCACCAGCCGCCGGCTGGAGGCCAGAGCCGCCGGCAGGGCCGTGGGTGCCAGCCCATCCATCATCGGGTTGCCCGGAGCCAGGGCCGGCACCCCATGGCGGCGCAGCCCCCGGGCGGTGAGCCCATCACGGACCGCCACCAGCCGGCAGCGCCGCGAGCCCATCAGCGCCCATTCCCAGGGATCCCACTCGCTGCCTTTGCAGCGGTGATAGCCATCGGCCAGGCCGTTGTGGCCCGGGCCGCTGCGCCAGGTGTAGTCGCTCTTGGGGGTGCCGATGAAGGCGAACGGTGCCCCGCTGCTCCAGGCCAGGGCCAGGGGGAGCAGGTCTCCCACAGCGAGCAGGGGCTGGTGGGTGCGCCCCCAGCGGCGCACCGTCTGCAGGTGGCCCCAGCTGAGCTGGGGCAGGCCGGCGACGAGGTCCTGAACCAGCCCGGAGAGACTCTGGTTGCTGAAGCCGCCGCTGGGCAGCCGTTGGCGGGGGCCGATGCGCTGCAGGGCGCCGGCGGCTTCGGCCGCGGCAAAGCACTGCCCTTCTCCCACCAGGGGCAGAACGCACACGTCCAGGCCCGGCTGCCGCTGCTGCAGGGCCTCGATCACCTTGAGCGCGATCAGATCCTCCCCATGCCCGTTGCTCAGGACCAGCAGACGGGAGGGCATGCCGTGGCTGATACGATCCGGTCCAGGGAGTTTGCTCCCCCATGCGGCGGCATGGCCAAGTGGTAAGGCAGAGGATTGCAAATCCTTTACCCCCAGTTCGAATCTGGGTGCCGCCTCTTTATTCAGTCAACCGTTAGCTCCTCGCCCCGCCATGAGGCGTGGGTGCCCGGGGCTTCGGGAGAGTGCAGGTCACTGGCGCGGTAGCAGCGTCGTCAGAAGCTGGCCTGCGCTTGCCAGCGCTCTCCGCTGAAGGATGTGCCTTCGCAGCTCAGTTGCAGTTGCTCCACCTTGCAGCGGCCCCGCACCGGCCAGGCCTTCGGCAAGCTGGTCGCCAGCCCACGGCCGTCGAAGCCGCTTTCGCTGATGCTGCCGATCTCCGTTTCGATCGGCCCCTGCAGGCGGCAACGGCCCTGACGGCATTGCAGCGGCTGGCTGCCCGGCGTCAACACCCCCGCAAACGTGAGCTGGTGGCTCACTGCCTCCGCTTCCGGCAGGAAGAAGCGGATGCTGAGCGACCCACGGGCGCGTTGTTCCAGCTGGATCGACGTGCAGGCCACTGCCGGCGCCTCCGCCAGGTTGGCGCGGCAGGTGTCGGGTGCTTTGCGCAGCCGGCCGAAATCGTCGCCCGGCTCAGCGGCTCGGACGACCGAAGGGAAGGAACCGCCCAGCGGGGCGGCGGCGAGTAACGCCAAGGAGAGACGGGCCGCCCATCGGCCCGCCACGTTCAAAGGAGTTTGCACGGCTCAGGGGCGGGATGAACCCCATTGTCTGTGCTGATCCGGGGGAGCGGCCGGAGCAGAAGCGCCGGCCAACGCGTGGATCAGTAGCCGGAATCGGCCACGCAGGACCCCTGGCAGGCGATCCCGTTGCTGGCGGTGCGCCCGCAGTGCTGGCACAGCACCGGTTCGGCAGGGGTGGAATCAGCCACGGCCACGGGAGGCTCGGGGCTGGGCTCGGGCAACCGGCTGCCTGGCTGCATGACACTGAACAGCAACGAACCACGATCATGGCCACTAGGCCGTGGAGCACGTGGAGCCATGCGGGAGCGGAGTTCTTCCCTCGAGCCAGCTGCGGCTGCAACGGTGGTCCCAGCCATCGGCGTGGGCACCTGGGCCTGGGGCAACCAGTTTCTGTGGGGCTACCAGCCCGAGCGGCACGACGCCGAGCTGGAGGCCACGTTTCAGCGGGCGGTGGCCCAGGGCTTCCGGTTCTTCGACACCGCCGACTCCTACGGCACCGGCCGGTTCACGGGCCGCAGCGAAACCCTGCTCGGCCGCTTCGCTGCGGCCCTGCCACCCGGCGAGCGGCAGGCGTTGTGCCTGGCCACCAAACTGGCCCCCTTCCCCTGGCGGCTGGGCCGCGGCGGTTTCGGGCGTGCCTTCGATGCATCAAGCGAGCGCCTGCGAGGCAAGCTCGACCGGGTGCAACTGCACTGGAGCACCGCCCGCTACGCGCCCTGGCAGGAGGGGCCCCTGCTCGACGGACTGGCGGATCGGGTGTTGGCCGGCGCTGCCACCAGCCTGGGGGTGTCGAACATGGGCCCGCAGCGCCTGCGCCGCGTGCACCGGCACCTGGCCGAGCGGGGGGTGCGGCTGGCGAGCCTGCAGGTGCAGATCTCGCTGCTGGCACCTGAGGCCCTGGCGCCGGGGGGCGTGGCGGACTGTTGCCGCGAGCTCGGCGTCGAGCTGATCGCTTACAGCCCGCTCGCCCTGGGGCTGCTCAGCGATCGCCACCGGGCTGGCGAGAGCTGGCCGGTAGGCCCGAGGGGTGTGTTGTACCGCCGCTTATGGCCGCGTATCACCCCGTTGCTCGAGGCGATGCGGGCGATGGCCCATGCCCGTGGGGCCCAGGTGGCGGAAGTGGCGCTGAACTGGTGCCGCGCCCACGGAGCCATGCCGATCCCCGGCCTGCGCACGCCGGCACAGGTGGATGGAGCAGCGTCAGCGCTGGCCTGGCAGCTCAGCGCTGCTGAACGCCACGAGCTTGATGGGCTGGCACTGGCCCTGCCGGTGCGCATGCCGGCCAATCCCTTTCAGAGCGCCTGAACCCAAGCGCTCCAGAACGGCGGGCGATGGATGAACAGGCGCCCTGGGGGCTTACGCCGGGGAGGCATCGGGTGTGAGCACCACCGGCATGGCGGCAGGCCGGGTGACGCGCACCAGCACCGGGGCGGAGCGTTCCTCCGATTCGTCCTCGTCGGCGATGTCGTCCGCTTCAGCCAGAGCGGAGCCGTCGTCGCCGCCGCAGGCGGCCATCGCCTCCTGCAGGAGGGAATCGAAGGTTGAACCTGGCAGCCGATGGCGAGCCATCTCCAGGAAGGTACGGGCCAGGGATTCGCCCACGGCGGCGCGCAGGGCGGGGTTGTTGCGGCGCTGCTCGAGCTCTTCGGTAAGGGCCTGAATGAAGCGCTCGGTCACATCCCGTTTGGTGCCGGCCCGGATCACGGTTTCCTGCTCCAGCGGGCTGAGCGAGGCCTGCAGTTCAAGTTCCTTGAGGCGGTTGTTGAGACTCTCGAGGATGTCGCGGGCTTCCTTGAGCACGTGGCCCAGCTGGCCATCCGAGAGGCGCGGTAGATCCGCCACATACACCTTGCCGTAGTCCCTCAGGGTGAGAAAGGTGGGGCGGATCGGGGGTCGAGAGAAGCTTTCGCCGTGGCGACGAGGCGGCACGGGAGCCAGAGGAGGAGCGGAGCTGCGGCGACGGGTGATGCGACCGGGGTTGGGAATCATGGACAAAGGGAGTTATCGACGAAGACGTGGCTCCTGCTGGCTCCAGAAGGCCTGGGGAGCATGTGAAGCGAATCGTGTCACCTGCTCGACGACCGATCGCGGATAAGCCGAATCCAATTTGTCATTTCTGGCAGGCGGTGTCAGTACGGCAACCCCCCAAGTGGACGGTTGCTTGCAGAGCCCTCTGCCACTACTCCCAATGGCCAGGCCGCCTGGCCGATGGCGGCGCACACGGCAAGCGCATCAGGAAGGGCCGCTGGCGGTACCACCAGCACGAATCCCACCCCCAGGTTGAAGGTGTTCCAGAGGTCTTCTTCCGGGATGCTGCCCTGTTCCTGCAGCCAGCAGAACAGCGCAGGCCGCTCCCAGCTGGCGGGATCGATCACTGCGTGCAGGTGTGCCGGCAGGGCGCGTGGCAGGTTTTCCGGCAGTCCGCCGCCGGTGATGTGGGCCATTGCCCGGAGCGGTACCCCAGCAGTCAGCAGGGCCTTCACTGCGGCGGGATACAGCTGGGTGGGCGTCAGCAGGGCCTCGATCACCGACGCGCCGCTGCCGGGCAGCCGCGTTTCACTGCTGGCCCCTGCCGCCTCCAGTACCCGTCGCACCAGGCTGAAACCGTTGCTGTGGACGCCACTGCTGCCCAGGGCGATGAGGCGATCACCGGCGCTGACCTGCCGCCCATCGATGAGTGCGTCCTCTTCCACGACCGCCACGCAGAACCCCGCCAGGTCGTAGCGACCGCTGGGGTAGAAGCCGGGCATCTCGGCGGTTTCCCCACCCAGCAGGGCACAGCCGCTCTGACGGCAACCGTCGGCGATGCCTTCCACCACGGCCGCCATGGCCTCAGGACTCAGCTTGCCGGTAGCGATGTAGTCGAGAAAGAACAGAGGCTCGGCGCCGCTGGTGACCACGTCGTTCACGCACATGGCCACCAGGTCGATGCCCACGTCGTGGTGACGGCCATGGGCCTGCGCCAGTTCCAGCTTGGTGCCCACGCCATCGGTGCCGGAGACGAGAAGCGGCTTCTTCAGCCCGGCCGGCAGCCGGCACAGCCCTCCAAAGCCGCCGAGGTTCCCCACCACCTCAGGCCGGCGGGTCGAATCCACGCTGCTGCGGATGCGCTCAACGAAGGCGCGACCGGCGACCACATCCACCCCTGCACTGCGGTAGTCCATGGCTCAGGTCCTTCAGGGCGGGCGATCTCCGCTCCGATCCTCCGATGCAGCGGGACAGATTGCGCTGAATGCGGTGCCGCTCGCGACCGGCGGGCGCCATTTCCGGTAGACGCTGGGTCGATTGGCACAGGAAACCATCAGCGGCGCTGATCGGGGTGATCGGGTTCGCTGATCATTGCCTGGGCGGTGGTGGTCAGGAAGTGCAGACAGTGACAGGGATGTCGGCTTTGATGATTGTTCCTGATCATTTTCTTCGGCGTATTCCTGGCCGAACTGCACTGAAAAGACAGCCTAACTTTGCCGGGCCGTTACTTCTGCCCAGGAATTCCCCTCGTCTGCTCGATGCTCCAGGTCGTTACCTGGCGCGGAGAGCCAAAGAAATTTCCCAATTCTCATTGGCGATTTCTTTCACCCAGGGGCGTTCCGAGCGTTATGCAACCTTCCTTTTTCCTTGGCGCCATCGCCTTTCTGCTCTCCGGCAGCAGCCTCGCCGTACCGGCTCTGGCTGATTCGACCCTTTCCCACAAGTCCCCCCTGCTGGCTTCGGCCCAGGTGAGCCAGCCCACGGTCCAGCTCGAAACCAGCACTGACGTGGCCATCCGGGAAGTGCAGAGCGAAGTCGCTCCCGAACCCGAAGTGCGCCCGGTTGTTCCCGCCCCTGTCGCCCCAGCTCCCCGCGCCCCGCGCGTCGTCAACGTGAGCAGCGGCAAAGCCAGCTGGTACGGCCCCGGCTTCTTCGGCAATCGCACCGCCAACGGCGAGGTGTTCCGCCCCGGCACCATGACGGCCGCCCACCGCACCCTCCCCTTCGGCACCAAGGTGCGGGTCACCAACCTCAACAACGGCCGCACGGCAGTGGTGCGCATCAATGACCGAGGCCCCTTCACCGGCGGCCGCGTCATTGACCTCGCCCATGGAGCCGCCCAGCACCTGGGCCTGGTGGCCAGCGGCCTCGCCCCGGTCCGCCTGGAAGTCCTGCGGTAGGTCTTCCTCTTCAACACCCCTTCTGAGGGGTGCACAGGCCCCATCCGAGAATCCCTCGGTTGGGGCCTTTCGCTTGTGGAGCCGGTGCGCCTGCTGAGAACTCGCCGGGAGCTGCAGCATTGGTGCGGCACCCCCTCCACCCGGAACGTGCCCCTCCACTTCGTGCCCACCATGGGGGCGCTTCACCCCGGCCATCTCAGCCTGATCGAGCGGGCCGGCCGGCCGGTGCTCGCGCCGGATGGCCGCCGCCACCAGCCACGTGTGCTGGTGAGCCTGTTCGTCAACCCGCTCCAGTTCGGCCCGGGCGAGGACTTCCAGTCGTACCCCCGCACATTGGAGGCCGATCGTGCTCTGGCTGAGGCGGCCGGAGCAACGGCGTTGTTCGTGCCCACGGCCGAAGAGCTCTTCCCCGGTGGTGACGCAGGCCTCACCCGTGTGTGCCCGCCGCCGGCCTTGCTTGCCGGCCTCTGCGCCCGGCACCGCCCGGGCCACTTCGAAGGGGTGGCCACGGTGGTCTGCCGTTTGCTGGGTCTGATCCGCCCTGAGCAGCTCTGGCTCGGCGAAAAAGACTGGCAACAGCTGGTGGTGCTGCGTCGGGTGGTGGCCGATCTCGGGCTGCCGCTGCAGATCCGCGGCTGTCCTACCTGGCGTGAAGCCGATGGCGTGGCTGGCAGCTCCCGCAACCGTTATCTCTCCTCTCCCCAACGCCTGCAGGCTGCAGCCCTGCCCCGGGCGCTGGAAGCCGGCCGGGCCCTGGTGGCCGCAGGCGAACGCAGCGCCGCCGTGGTGCAGCAGGCGGTGTGCCAAGGTCTCGAGGCTGCCGCCCTTGCGGTGGAGTACGCCGAGCTGGTGGTCCCCCAGACCCTGGCGCCGGTGACCCAGCTCCGCGCCATGGCTCTGCTCGCCGTGGCCGTCCGTTGCGGGCCCAGCCGCCTGATCGATCACACCGTTCTGATGACCCGTCTCCCGATCGTCGCCATCGACGGCCCTGCTGGCGCCGGCAAGAGCACAGTGACCCGCGCCTTCGCCCGGCGGCTGGGGCTGATCTATCTCGACACCGGCGCCATGTACCGCGCCGTCACCTGGTGGGTGCAGCGCCAGGGGGCCGATCCTGCCGATGCCGCGGCTGTGGCTCCCCTGCTCGAGGCCCTGGAGCTTCGCCTCGACAACGGCCCCGGCGGCGAACCGTGCGTCACCATCAACGGCATCGATATCACCACGGCGATCCGTAGTCCGGACGTCACCGCTCAGGTGTCCGTGGTGGCGGCCCATGCCTGTGTGCGTGAGGCGCTCACGCGCCAGCAGCAGGGCATGGGGGAGCGCGGCGGCCTGGTGGCCGAAGGCCGCGACATCGGCACAGCTGTATTCCCGGACGCCGAGCTGAAGGTGTTCCTCACGGCCACCGTGGCGGAGCGGGCGCGTCGCCGGGCGCTCGATCTGGCGGAGCGGGGCTTCGCTGTACCAGCAGGCGCGGAGCTGGAGGCGCAGATCGCCGAACGCGACCGGCTCGATTCGACCCGGGCTGTTGCGCCCCTGCTCCAGGCCGAGGATGCGGTGGAGCTGATCACCGATGGTATGGCGATCGAAGCGGTGATCGAACGGCTGACCGAACTGTTTCGCGAGCGGGTGCCGGAAGAGGCCTGGCCGGATCCGGCCTAAGCCGCGCCGGCTCCGTTTCCAGCTCCACCGCCAGGTCCGTGTCCACCGGCGGCGGCGCCTCCACTGGCAGAGCCACCCTCGCCGCCACTGGCTTCGAGGTGTGCCAACAGTCCGGCGCAGGCGTCATCCAGAAGGTCGAGCACCTGCTCGAATCCCTGACTGCCGCCGTAATAGGGATCGGGCACGTGGCTGGCGCTGTGGCGGCGGCAGTAGGTGGTGAGTGGGGTGACCGTGGCTCTGTGGTTCCCGTCGCCGGCCAGGGCACGCACGGCGGCCAGGTTGTCCTCATCCATCGTGAGGATGTGGTCGAACCGGTCCAGATCGCCCCGTTCGAGCTGGCGGGCCCGGCTGGTGAGCAGGATGCCGCGCCGCTCGGCAGCGGCGCGCATGCGCGCATCGGCGGGATGGCCCACATGCCAACCGCCCGTGCCGGCGGAATCCACAGCAAAGGCGTGCGAGAGCCCGGCCTGCTCCAGTTGGCTGAGGAACACCCCTTCCGCCGCCGGGGAGCGGCAGATGTTGCCGAGGCAGACAAACAGGACACGGGTGGGAGCCATCGCCATCAGCCAGACAGATTGTCGAGCGCCAGCCTGGCGCGCAGACGCACCACCAAGGTGTCTTCCGAAGCCGGCGCGGCCAGTCCCTCCAGCTGCGCCAGCCCACGCACGCGCTGTTCAGCCGCAAGAGGATGGGGCAGCAGTTGCTCCAGGCTCACCACGACGGCATAGCGCACCACCCATTCCGGATCGGCCGCTCCAGCCAGCAGCCCCGTGAGACAGCGCTGCCAGATGGCGCTGCGCTCCTCCTGCGGCAGGCTCTCCAACCGCAGCTGGCCGAGCCCGCGGGCCGCCGCACGCCGCACGCTCGGCCCGATGTCTTCGGCAAGGGCCTCCTCCAGCACCGCCAGGCCGCGGGGATCACCGATGCCGGAGAGGGCGCGCACGGCCCAGGCCCTGGCGCCGTAGTTGTAGCCGTCGATGTTGGTCAGCAGGGGCTCCACGGCAGCGGTGCCGAGGGCGACCAATCCCTCCACCGCCGCCACCGCTGCCCCGGGATTGTTGAAGCCCAGCACCTCCACCAGATGGACAGCAGCCTCTGGATGGCAGGCCGTCGCCAGGGCGCGGGTGGCCTGCAGCAGCCCGACGGGGCTGTCGGCCTCCTTGAGGTTGCGAATCAGAACGCTCGGATCAGCAGATGACATGGTCAGAGCAGGTCGTCCATCACTGCCAGCACAGCGGTGGTGGCGGGATCGGACATGGCGGGCGGCTGCAGGTTTTCCGCCAGCCCGCGCAAAGCGATCAGCTTGAGGCTGTTTTCGGCCAGGGTGCAGCGAATCGGCTCCAGCGCAGGCCGCCAGCCGGCAGCTCCCAGATCCATCAAGGCGGCGCGCCGCACCTGCAGCTGGGGATGATCAAGCAGTTCCACCAGCTGCTCGCCCCAGCGATGGTCGCCCGTGAGCTGCAGCAGAGCGCGGCAGGCGGCGCTGCGGATCAACGGCCGCTCATGCGCCACGAACGGCTCGATCACCGCCAGCACGGTGGGCGTGGCCTGCCCAAGCGACCCAAGGGCTTCCAGCAGCGCTTCGCAGGGTTCCTGCAGCCGACTGCTGGCCGGCTGCACGGCCCCGGCCACGGCGGGACCGCTGGCGAGCCGTCGGCAGAGAGTCTCCACCGCGGCGGTGGCTCCCAGCTCACCGAGGGCCCGGGCCGCGGCTTCGCGCAGCCCGTCGTCCTCATCGTCGAGCGCTTCGATCAGGTCGGTGACGGCGTCGGCAGAGCCGAGCTTGCCCAGGGCGCGGGCGGCGTTGCGGGCGACGGCATTGTGCTCCACCCCGGCGTCCAGCTGGCGGGGCTGGCGCTGCCTCAGGGCCACGCACAACAGGGGCACGGCGTCGGGGTGGCGGCTTCGCATGCGACCCAGCCACCAGGCGGCGTAATACTGCAACGACTGGTCTTCGCTCTGGCGGAGCCGCCGCAGGGCCTCCGCTTCCGAAATCGGTGCGCCACCGCCCGTGGCGGCAGGGTCTGAGAGGGGTGTGTCGATGGTGGATCCGGCGACATCCATGGCCGCTGTGTGTCGGGTTCGCAAAGGCAGGCGGGTGGCCTGCCTTTGCCGGAAGAACAACCGGACCGGTGTCCGGTGGCCCTGCCTGAGCCTGCCAGCATCAGCCAGGCAGATTCAGGCAGGCGCATGAAAAAGGAGGCCGTGAGGCCTCCGTTGCGCCGATGGCAAGCGAGGAGAGAATCCTCGGTTGCATCGTTGAATCCGCGAGGGATCAGACGAGGGCGTTGATGGCGTAGTCGATGTAGTTGTTGGCGAT
>NZ_JAGQBP010000007.1:0-49122 GCF_024345695.1 Synechococcus sp. L2F
CAATGCGCACAACTTCCCGCTCGACCTGGCGTCTGCCGAAGCCACCCCTGTGGCCCTGACCGCTCCGGCGATCGGCTGATCCCCTACGTTCTTCAACAGGTTTTCATTGAAGACAGGTTGAGGAACATTGATCGATCAGCAGCCCCCGCAGATTGCGGGGGCTTTTTTTTTGGCAGGAAGCAGCGAGAGGTGGATGGGGTTAGGCGCAGGTCTGCGGGGTGGGTATGTGGTTCTGGGCCTGGCTCATCCCCAGATCCGCATCGGCAGGCCGGCACTGTCTCTGACGTCAGCGTCACCAAAGGCCACGGCTGAACCGTCGGCGAGACGGCTGGCGGTGTGCAGAGTGGCTAGGGCATCAAGGATGTCGTCGTCGGCCACCTCCCGCTTCAGAAATCGGCTCCGCACGCGGCTGACGGTGCCAGGGAAGCAACCCTCCACCAGGGCGAGCCGCTCGGCGCGGCCGGCAGCCGTCTTCTTGGCATGGAGCATCGGCGTGTCGCCGTTCCAGCGAGCGAAGCACACCTCAGGGTGCGCCTCCACCGTGGCAGCGGCCAGCTGCGCATTCGCCCGCAACACCCCATCGAGCTCGCGGATCTTCGGCAGCAGGAAAAAGCTCTGCTTGCTGAGCTTGCGCCCCTGCGCGGCCAGCGAGAGTTCACAGGCCTCTACGTAGGTGGTGGCCGCGAGCACGGCCCGCACCGGTGCAGGAAACACACTGCTACCCCGCTGGCGCAGGAAGCGCCGTGCCGCCCGGTCGCAGGGACGTGGCCCGTTGTCGCCCAGTCCGATCGGCATATCGATGGCGGTGATGGCTGGTTCAGCCCCCTTGAACAGCTCGACGGCGCTGCGGCAGAGCCGCACCCGCACCAGCCGTTCTTGCTGCCCCAGCTCCACGCACAACCAGCCGGCCCGGCAGCCGTCGACGCCGCGCAGCAGCGTCATCTGGCCTCGAGGACGACCTCTGCATCGCCCTGCGACAGGCGATGCCGGGGGCAGGGCGGCGCCACATTGGCCGTTCCCCTGGCTGTTCCACTGCCTTGATCAAGTCTTGCCCCACGGCCTCGCTTCGCCTCGGCCTTGCTTGGGCGTTTCATTGCCGCGGAGCAGGCGGTTGAGGAGCTATTCGCCTGGCACCGGGAACTGCAGTGGTTTCTGAATCTGCGGACGGCGCTCGTTCCGCCCTTGTGGACATCTGCGGAAAATGATGTCCTGTGGATCATTGATTGGTTGAAACTCTGGAAAGCCACTCCGACTGCGAAGCAAGGGTCCTGGGATAGCAGGGATGGATGGGTGGGGCTCATGGGCAACAGTTAGCTCGGGTTTGGTGATTTCGAGCAGGCCACATCCAGGTGGCTCCATCCCCCAACAGCGTGTTGTTTGGCCGCAGGAATGAACCACCTCGTGAGGGATCACCGCTAGGAAAGCACAAGCAGGCTGCCAACCTTTTTCCCGTTGATGACGTGGCGAATGGGTCGAGTTCTGGCGTGGGGTTGGAAACTGCGTGATGGAGCGAAAAGGCGCTGCTGGGAGCTTGTCGGCGGCGGCTTCGCATGGCCACGTGGCGGGCCCCAATTCATTTTGCCAGCCGTTGGCCCTCTGTTGGGAGGGGCGGTGGTATGGGAAAGCTAGTCCCTTGGAGCGGCCTGACAGAGCTGGCCTGGGTCGCTGAGACTGGAGGTGGCAGCCTTGAATCAATCCGGGAATTCACTGCCTTTGGTGGGGATGGCAGCGATTGCAGCAACGGGTGGATGGTTACCAATGCGATGGATAGAGCGCCTTGATTCGGTACAGGCTGTTGTGCAGCCCAGTCTTCAATGTCTTTGATTGCTGCACGACTGTGGGGCGCACGCAGCAAAGTGGCAGTACCGTCGTGGTGGATTACCACAGGCACCTGTTCTATCAGGGTAACTCTGGTTGAGGGAAGATGAACAACTTGTGCAGTGAGTTCGGTGAGTTTCTGTTTGCTGGTAGAAACGAGCTGGTTTACCGCCTGACGCATGGGAGTGCGCCACTCGGCGGGCAGCGGCGCTAGTGGATCACCGCTGCTTGCCCAGTGTGCACGTTGAGCCCTAGCAAGAACCGGCATCACGACTTCGCGTGAGGAGGCGAGGGAGAGCGGACCGCCCAGCAGATCAGCCTTGCTGAATCCGATCGATACGCCCGGCCGGGGAACTCGAATCTGTTCACGGAGCCCTTCTTCCCTTGCTCTTGAAGACGCAACCAGGACGTTGTCGCTTCGTTCAGATGGCACGGCCGCTGGGCTTGAGGATGGATTCTGACCAAGGCCTTCTTTCGGGCTTGATGACTGAAGGAAAGGGCCCTTCTTTCGATTCGACGCTGGCTCCTTGGGGAGAGAGGAACTGGACGAATTCAGCAGCAGTGCTGACAGCACCGAATCGTGAATAGCCGCAGCATGATCTGCAACGAGCTTGCGCTTTGCCGGTAATGGCCTAGCGGGGACGTCAACCAATTGGCTCACCCCATGGCGCTCACTGCCATTGATCATGGCCAGGGTGATCCAGACCAACGGGAAGAGCGTAATGACACAGATGACCCGCAAAGTGGCCATCGCATTGCTTTGCATCATGACCTCTGCGTTACAGACGACCCTAGGTAGGAGACGCTAGCTGAGCGCTTGTCAGAACCGTGGGTTGATGTTGTCATTAGAAGAATGGATCACCATGAACTGCCCTCTGGGCAGGCTTGCCTAGTTCCGGGTGTCCACCGCGTTGTCTGAGGGGTTTCGATTCTTTACCATGGTGTCACTCTCACGCAAAATTGAGTTGAAGGTAGTGGACACCACACCCATTGGTTGTAGGCGATGGCGGGGGTTTGGCGCTACAGAGTGCTATTGAGGCGGATGAGAATGATCTGAGCGTCGCTCCTCGGTGCACCAGTGCTTAGGCCCCTTTGCGATACGAGTGATGTCCATCAGAGGGTGGTTGCTTCCCCGCAGAGGGACGTACCCCAGAGCTCGGACCGCCAAGCTCACAGTCATGGTGATTGTCTCGGCGAAAAGGTTGCCATCGTCAATCTTCGGCTCATCATCCGGTGATGGCGTGAAGATTCGAGCGGTCAGGAAGGTGTTCCGGTAGAACAGAGATTGTCCTGATACTGACTGTTGATGCGTGGGATTTCAACGAAGTTGAGCTAGATCGGCTTGCCCTCTGCGCCTATGCTCGGCGTTCTGAGGCTGAGGTGAAACGCCACCTGGCGCAGATCCGCGCTTCATGGGGTGATGCTGCCGGGCTTCCCAATCGTTGATATCACGAAGGAAAGGCTCGGTTAGATCATAGTGAGTCATTGTCTTTCGCACCATCTCCCGCTTGGCGCCAATGACCTTGCTTGAATTCTGAATCTCTCCTAACCCCGACGCAAGCACGGGCTTATCCGAACAATTCGCAGCGTGAGCTCGGGCCGCAATAGCACCTGTTTATAGAGTTGGGTTAACCACCTCTCTGCTTGACTCAGAGTGAGGCCGCTGAGCTTGGCTGAGCCAATGAGGGCCAGCGAGGCAGTGCCATCGCTGAGTATTTCCAGGCTGCCACCCAGGGGCTGTGCCGAGGAATGGAGCATTCTCAGTTCCAGTACATCCCCGGGGGCGAGGATGTAGCCTTCCACCTGTATGGGCTCGCCGCAGTGTTGCAGGAGCTCCGTTTGAATCTGCATGGCCTGTGTCGCTGATCCTGCAGGCAAGGATGCTGGAGCCAATAGCACAGAGGCAGCGGCCACCATCAGAAAACGATGTGGCAAGGAACCTGGCTTACTGGAAGGCATGGTGCTGACACATCGCTGGCCTGAGAATGGTTGCTATTCGGAGGCCGATATGCATGGTTAGCAGATGGCTCACTGTTTGATCCGGGAAGCAACCTACACTGTCCCTCATACCTGAAGGTTGCCACAACATGCGATCAGGGAATCAATGCTGGCAAGGTTACGCTCCAGATGGGCGAGCTGCTGCTTGATCGCCTTTTTCATTCTGCTGATACGAGGGCGCTTCTTCTTGACAACGACAAGACACTTCGGGCTGGCTTTCTGTCGATTTGTGCGTAGCTTCTGGACAAAGGTATCTCTGATTGGCGGATGCATCGCATCAGGTTTCCCCTGCTGAATGACGAGGATCGGATTTCTAGCAGGGTGAGAATTCATCAGATCAGCAAACGGTGTGGATTCTGTGCAGCTAGTTCATGGGATCGGAGCTCATGCTATTGGATTCGCTTGATGAAATGCATACTCGTTCTCGCGCAGAAAATTGCACACCTAGAGGAGGTCTTGGCTCGCCTTGTTGGTTCATCCGGAGCAAGTCAGCATGAAAAAGCCAGGGGTAACCCCCTGGCAGATCACAACACTTTGCAGTGTTCAGTCGCGCCGGCCGCCGCCGTTAAGGGCAATGATCAGGCGCAGAATGAAGATGAACAGGTTGATATAGGTGAGGTACATCCCCAGGGCGCCGGCCAGGTACTGGTCGTCGTTGTAGGTGCGGGGCATCGTGTAGAAGTCGAGGAAGGCGGCTCCCACGAACAGCACGGTGCCGAAGCCGGCGATCAGCAGCTCAAAGCCGTTGCCACCGAAGCCCGGAATGAAGATCCCGCCCACGATCTGCACCACCATGGCGATGATCAGGCCGAGGATGCCCAGGCCCACCACACCGCCCAGGGCCTGGCCCAGGTTGTCGCTCATGCGGCGGCCCACCATTGAGGCCACTACGAAGGTGATGCCGGTGGCCAGGGCGGCCGTGCCGATGGCGCCGATCCCGGCGGTGCCGATGGCCATGGCCACGATGCCGCTGAGCGTGAACCCTGTGATCAGGCTGTAGATCGCCAGGATCGGCAGCGCCGTGCTGTTGTTGCCCTTCATCGCCACGTTCTGGGCGACGAAGAACAGGATGAAGTTGCCGATCAGGGCCACCCAGAACAGGGGCATGAACAGCGGGGTGCCGATCATCGACAGGCCACCCACCACACCCCCGGCGGTGAGCACCATGCCGCCGCCCACATAGGGGAGAGCCTTGTTGACCACATTGGGGCCAACAAGGGCGCTCGACTGGGCCTCACGAATGGCTTGCTGAAAATTGCTGCTGGCCGGCATTGCGCTCCAGTGGAACGAAACTCCATCCATCCTGCCAGCGGGTTTCGGTCATTGGGAGCGTCCACGCCTGCTGAGGGGTGCGGATCTCCCCATGCCGTCTGAACGGTCGCTTCAGTCTTTCTCGACGGGACCTGGCCAGAGCCGGACGCCCAGCATCGCCACGCCCGTGCCGATGCAGGATTCAACGAAGCGCAGCAAGGCGTTCAGGCCTGGGCTCAGCTTCGGATCCAGGCTGCCGGTGACCATCACCACGATCACCGTGATCGCAGCCAGGCGGCCGTGGCTGGGAATGTTGACGACGGCGCAGAGCAGAACCGTGGCGAAGATCGCCAGGGCCATGCCGAGCGGGTGAAAGGGCAGCAGCGTCAGGTAGATGGCGCTGGTGATCGCGCCGATTGCCGATCCAAGAATGCGCAGGGAGGCGGAGGAGGTCGTTTCCTTGCGGGTGGACTGGGTGACCACGATCGCCGAGATGGCCGACCAGAGGCCGCCGATCTTGGGCAGATAGCCAGGGAACAGGCTGGTGAACCAGAAGCCGAGCACATAGGCCACAAGGGCCGCCAATGCGATTTCGGCGGGAATGCGGAGCCGTTCTGTGCTGTTCATGGTCCCCGGCGGCGTTGCTGGCCGTCGAATCGCTGTTGCGCTGTGGGTGCCGGCCCGTTGGCATCGCGGTTGGCATAGGCGGTCACCAGCCGCTGCACCAGGGGGTGGCGCACCACATCGGCCGCCGTGAGCTCGCAGATCGCCACGCCTTCGACCCCCTGAAGCACCTGGGCCGCCTCGATCAGGCCGCTGAGCTGGCCCGCCGGCAGATCCATCTGGGTGGGATCACCCGTGACCACCATGCGGGAGTTCTCCCCCAGCCGCGTCAGCACCATGCGCATCTGGGCTGTTGTGGTGTTCTGGGCTTCATCGAGGATCACGAAGGCGTCGGCCAGCGTTCGGCCTCGCATGTAGGCCAGCGGAGCCACCTCGATCACCCCTTTTTCCAGCAGCGCGCTGGTGCGTTCCGCCCCCAGCAGGCTGTGCAGCGCGTCGTAGAGGGGACGGAGGTAGGGGTCCACCTTCTGCTGCAGATCGCCGGGGAGGAAGCCCAGCCGTTCGCCTGCTTCCACGGCAGGCCGGGTGAGGATCAGCCGTTCCACCCGCCGCTCAGTCAGCATCCGCACCGCCTGGACGGTGGCCAGGAACGTTTTGCCGGTGCCCGCTGGACCGAGCGCCAAGGTGAGGTCGTGGCGCTCCATCGCCTCGACATAGCTGCGCTGGCGCAGGGTGCGCGGACGCAGCAGCTTGCCGGCCTGGCTGCGGGCCAGCACCACATTGCCCAGGTCGCGATGTTCGGCGCTGCGGCCGGTGTCGAGTGCCACCAGTGCAGTTTGCACATCCACGGCCCCGACGGCCTGGCCCTCTTGCCAGAGGGGCCTCAGCAAATCAACGAGGGCGGCGGCCCGCTCGCGCTGGCTGCTGCGCCCCTGAATCGACAGATCAAGACCCCGCAGCACCATGGAGACGCCGGTGAGCGCCTCGATGTGGTGCAGGGTGGCTTCTGCTTCGCCAGCCAGAGCCAGGGCTGACGATGGATTCGGCAGCGCGATGAGCGTGCGCGAAGAGGAGGTGTCGGCCCCGGTCATGGGGCGCGCCCTCAAGCGGCCGCAGAAGCAGCAGTGGGTTCAGGTTCGGCGGCGGCGGCAGCAGCGGCTTCAGCAGCCTCTGCCACTTTGGCAGCAGCTTCAGCGGCTTCCTTGGCGGCAGCTTCTGCAGCGGCGGCCTTGGCTTCTGCCGCTTCCTTCTCAGCCTGCTTGGCTGCAGCTTCGCGGGCAGCGGCCTGGTTGGCCTTGCCGACGGTTTCGCCCGGACGGATCGTTTTCTCGATCAGGCCGCCTTTTTCCAGCAGCGAACGCACCGTGTCGGTGGGTTGGGCGCCCTGGCCCAGACGCACACGGATCGCCTCGGTGTCGAGGCGGGTTTCTTTCGTGCGGGGGTTGTAGAAGCCCAGTTCCTCCAGCGGCCGCCCATCACGACGTGATGTGCTGTTGGTGGCAACCAAGCGGAAGCTCGCTTCCCGCTTCTTGCCGAACCGCTTCAGGCGGAGCTTGATCATCGTGGCGCAGTCGTGAAGATGGCAGTCCATAACGGTACAACAGCCCTCACAGCCCACAGGCGCGGCCGGCTGCTGCTCACAGCTGGCCGAAGCCTTTGCGCTTTTTCGGCGGCCGGTTGGCTTTGCGCGCCCCCCCAGCAGTGCCCCCACCGGCAGCGGCCGGCATCCCTCCGCCCATGCCGGGGAAGCCGCCCATGCCTGGCATGCCGCCCCCCATTCCGGGGAATCCGGGCATGCCGCCGCCCATCCCTGGCATGCCCGGCATGCCTCCGCCGCGGGTCATCTGCTGCATGAAGCCGCGCATCTTCTGGAAATCAGCCAGCACCTTGTCGACATCCGCCGGGGTGTGACCGCTGCCTGCGGCGATGCGCCGCCGCCGTGAGGGTTGGGCCGCCAGCAATTGGGGTTGCTTGCGTTCGTCCTCGGTCATTGAGCCGATCATCGCCTCGATCCGCTTGAGCTGGGCCTCGCCCTGCTTGAGCATGCCGTCGTCGATCTTGTTCATTCCCGGGATCAGCTTCATCAGGCCGCCCAGAGATCCCATGCGCTTGATCATGCGCATCTGCTGAACGAAGTCGCTGAAGTCGAAGGAGGCTTCCTGCAGCTTCTTCTGCATACGCTCCACATCGGCGATCTCCACCTCCTTCTGGGCTTTCTCCACCAGGGTGAGCACATCGCCCATACCGAGGATGCGGCTGGCCATCCGCTCCGGGTGGAACGGCTGCAGGGCTTCCACCTTTTCGCCGGTGCCGATGAACTTGATCGGCGCGCCGCTCACCTTGCGGATCGAGAGCGCCGCACCCCCGCGGGAGTCGCCGTCGAGTTTGGTGAGCACGGCTCCGGTGATGCCCACCTGCTCGTGAAAGGCGCGGGTGAGGTCGGCGGCCTCCTGGCCGATCATCGAATCCACCACCAGCAGCACCTCATCGGGCGCTGCCACGGTGCGGATCCGCACCATCTCCTCCATCATCGCGGTGTCGATCTGCAGCCGGCCGGCGGTGTCCACCAGCACGGTGTCGAAGCCTTCGGCACGCGCCTTGGCCACACCGGCGGCAGCGATGTCCTCCGGCCGGGCGTCGGCCCCCAGGCTGAACACCTCCACGCCGATCTGCTTGCCGAGGGTCTGCAGCTGATCGATGGCGGCGGGCCGGTAGACGTCGGCGGCCACCAGCAGCGCGCGCCGGCCCTGTTCCTTGAGGTGGAGGCCCAGCTTGGCGGTGGCGGTGGTCTTGCCCGCCCCCTGCAGACCGGCCATCAGCACCACCGTGGGGGCCTGATCGGCACGGGCCAGCGGTGCGTTCTCCCCGCCCATCACCTCCACCAGTGCCTGATGCACCAGCTGGATGAACTGCTGATCCGGGCTCACCCCCCGCACCACCTCGGCACCGATGGCGCGCTCGCGCACATCGGCGATGAAGCCCTTGACCACATCGAGGCTGACATCGGCCTCCAGCAGGGCCCGGCGCACCTGCTGCAGCGCCCCATCCACGTTGCTCTCGGTGATCTTGTCCTGGCCCCGCAGGCTCTTGACCGCGTCTTCGAAACGCTGGGAAAGTTCGTCGAACATGGGGCGAAGCACCGGCGGATCGTGACCCGATCGTAAAAACATGCCGGCCGGCCTTCCGCCGCTGCTTCGGCGGCGCCGCTTGCACGCCCCCAGCCTCAGCTCAGGCTCAAGGGCTCAGCTGCGGCTCAGGAGAGCGGGCGGAAGCCCACCACCTTCCACACCTCGCCCTCGCGGCCGAAGATGTAGAGGTTGCGAAAGTTGGTGGCAGGGGTGCGATCGACCACCTTGCCCTGGGCGTCGAGCGCCGTGTCGCTGTAGCGGATGTCCACGGCGGCGGCGATCCGGCGGGGGGTGCGGGTGTCGATGCGGAGGCCCTGGATCTCGGTCGTCACCTGCTCACGGCTCACGCCCCGGGCACGGTTGCGGCGTAGCTCGGCGGCCAGTTCGCGCACCAGCCTTTCCCGGGCCAGGTCTGCGGGCGGGATGGCGGGGGTTCGGCCATCGAGGGCTGCGGCTTTGGTCTGCAGCCAGGTTTCCAGCAGGGCGCGCAGCTGGCTTTCATCCGGCTCGGCGCTGGTGAGCGGCACTGGGCCAGCCGCCCGGGCTGGCTGGGGCTTGGCCGCGGGGGGACTCTTGGCGGGGGTGTCTGCTGGCGGGGGGGAGGTGCCGGTGGCGCCCACTCCTGGTTTGGGCTGCTTGTCGGGGCTGGCGGGCGACAAGGGCCGCAGGGCCATCATTCCTGCCAGGCCAGCGGCGACGAAGGCGCTGACCAGAACGGCGGCCGCGGCCATGCGGCCCCAGCCGGGCAGAGCTTTCCAGCCGGCGGCGCCAAGGGGAGCGCGCCTGGGGCGGGGGGCGGCACTGGACCGCGCCGGGGTGGTTGTCGCTGTGCGGAAGGGGTCTGAGCTCTCGAGCGGCAGGCTGGCCGGGTCAGCGGCGGGCTCCAGTGGATCCGGCCAGCGCATCGGGTCTTCAGAAGAAGCTGCCGTGCCACGGGACGCCAGAGAGTCGAGGACCGGATCTGTGGTGAGCGGAGCAGCAGACATGGCTTCCGTACCGGCATGGCTCCGGCCCTGCAGCTCCCGGTTCTGGCGCCGGTCGAGCTGCTCCACATAGGCCTGCACGTCGCGATCGGCGAAGTAAGCCTCCAGATCAGGGTCGATTTCGATGTCGCGGTATCCGGCGAGAACATCGCGCCGCAGCCAGTCGCAGCAGTAGGCGCAGAGCTGAGCCAGCGGTTCGCTCCCATGCTCGGCCGCCCAGGCGCGCAGGGCGGGATCAGCGCCCTGGCTGAAGCAGGCCTCCGCCGTAGCCACCCGCCCCAGCAGCAGATGCTGGCAGGCCAGGAAGGGCTGCAGGCCCGGTTGACCGCTGGCCTCCAGCCGCAGCTGGGCGGCGGCGATGCGTTCTGGCTTGCGCTGGGCGAAGCCGGAGGCGGTGAGCGCCAGGCAGGCCAGGAATTCGGCGGTGGCGGAGCCGGGGGTGGTGGCGTTGCCGCTGGCCCAGCGGCTGAACAGGTCGACCTGCTCCTGGACCGTCAGGTAGTGGCGGATCTGCTTGAAGAAGTCCTGGAAGTCTTTCCTGGGTAGGGCTGGATCTCCGTCGCCCTCCAGTCCGCCGCGCCGCTCCACCAGCATCTCCAGCAGGTTCAGACCTTCGGCGCGCTCGTCGGTGGCGCTCAGATCACGCCGCAGCAGATCGAGCACCCGAAACGGCAGCAGATCGGCCAGGTCGTGTTCCATCTGCCGTTGCTGCTCCGGTTGGCGGCCCGTGCGCCGCATCAAGGTGATGCCCTCCTGAAGCAGCTGGGCCGCCCGCTCGAACTGACGGCGCCCCTGCAGCTCTCTGGCACCCATGCGGCAGGCTTCCCCCGCCAGCAGGGTGAGATCGGCCTCGCGGTGGCTGCCCAGTGCCGGCGCCTGCGGCGGTTGCAGGCAGCGACGGGCTGCATCGAAAGCATCGATGGCCAGCCCCGCTTCCCAGAGCAGCAGCAAGGCCCCCATCTCGCGGGAAGGCGGCACGTCCAGGCCCGGTGTCAGGGCGCCGTCCTCGGTGTCGAGCGCCATGAGCTCGGCTTCGTAGGCCTGGCGTCGCTCCGGATCGCTGAGCACATCAGCGCTTTCGCGCAGCAGCACGGCACGGGCCTCCAGGGCTGCGGCGGTGAAACCCTGCTCCGGCGGCCGGTCGAGCCGCTGCTGCAAGGTGTGCAAGACCGTCTGGGCATCAGTGGCCGGTCTCACCCCCAGAAGTTGGAAATGGTCGATCGGCAGTTCCAACCCTGGCGACTCGCAATCCCGCGGCACGGGCTTGGCAGGGAGTGTAGGCAGAGGCAACCAATTTGACTCTGCGGGCGGAACAGACCCCGTACAGTCAGCGGTCAGAAGTTCCGCTGTCCCTGCCATGACCCAGGAGATCGCTGTCCCGGCCCCGCCGGCGGCCGAGCCTGTCAGCAGCCATTCGGAAAGGCTCGCATCCCTTTACACGGCTGGCCCCACATCGGTGAGCCGTGCCGACGGTCTGGTCCTCTACCGGGACATGACCCTGGGTCGACGGTTCGAAGACAAGTGCGCGGAGATGTACTACCGCGGCAAGATGTTCGGCTTCGTGCACCTCTACAACGGCCAGGAGGCCGTGAGCACGGGCGTGATCAAGGCGATGCGTGCCCAGCACGACTGGTTCTGCAGCACCTATCGGGATCACGTTCATGCGCTCAGCTGCGGCGTGCCGGCCCGTGAGGTGATGAGTGAGCTGTTCGGCAAGGCCACCGGCTGCAGCAAGGGCCGGGGTGGCTCCATGCACCTGTTCTCCAGGGAGCATCACCTGCTGGGCGGCTATGCCTTCATCGGCGAAGGCATCCCGGTGGCCCTGGGGGCGGCGTTCACCAGCCGCTACAAGCGCGACGCGCTCGGTGATGCCAGCAGCGATGCGGTCACCGCCGCCTTCTTCGGCGATGGCACCTGCAACAACGGCCAGTTCTTCGAGTGCCTGAACATGGCGGCGCTCTGGAAGCTGCCGATCCTGTTCGTGGTGGAGAACAACAAGTGGGCGATCGGCATGGCCCACGACCGTGCCACCAGCGATCCGGAGATCTGGCGCAAAGCCGCCGCCTTCGGCATGGCTGGCGAGGAAGTCGACGGCATGGATGTGCTGGCGGTTCGCGCTGCGGCTCAGCGGGCGGTGGAGCGGGCCAGGGCGGGCGAAGGCCCCACCCTGCTGGAGTGCCTCACCTATCGCTTCCGCGGCCACTCCCTGGCCGACCCCGACGAGCTCCGCAGCGAGGCGGAGAAGGACTTCTGGGCGCAGCGCGATCCGATCAAGGCCCTCGCCGCTCACCTCACGTCCCACGGCCTCGCCAGCGCCGATGAGCTGAAGGAGATCGAGAAGGAGATCGACGCGGAGGTGGCCGATGCGGTCAGCTTCGCCCTCGCGGCGCCCGAGCCCGATCCTGCCGAACTCACCCGCTACATCTGGGCTGAAGACTGAGGCGCTGAGGGCTCGCCAGCCCCAACACAGAGGTGCAGTGGCGGCCTGCTGGGCTCACAGCCCGTGCAGGCGGGCCTGCTCAGCAGCGGCGCGGAACACCAGCCCATGGCGCTCCACCAGCTCCGGCAGGCTGTCGTAGCCGCCGCCGATCACACTGGCCACGGGGACCCCTCGCCTGAGGCAGGCGTCGAACACCAGGCGGTCGCGCTGCAGCAAGCCCTCGCTGCTGAGACAAAGCCTGCCCAGCCGATCGTCGCGGTGCGGGTCCACACCGGCGTTGTAGAGCACGAGATCCGGCCGGAGCCGCTCGAGCAGGACGGGCAGGTGCTCCCCCACCGTCTCCAGGTAGGCCTGATCCTCGAGGCCGTCAGCGAGTGGCAGATCCAGGTCGCTGGCTTGCTTGTGCAGGGGAAAGTTGCTGGCGCAGTGCACCGAGAAGGTGAACACGCGTGGCTCTTCGGCGAACAGCGCCGCCGTGGCATCGCCCTGATGCACGTCCAGATCCACCACCAGCAGCTGACGCACCGCCCCTTCCGCCAGCAGCACCCGGGCAGCGACGGCGTAGTCGTTGAAGATGCAGAAGCCGCTGCCCTGGGTGGCGAAGGCGTGGTGGGTGCCGCCGGCCAGATGGCAGGCCACGCCATGGCGCAGGGCCAGCCGGGCGGTGAGCACGGTGCCTCCTACCGCCAACCATGTGCGGCGCACCAGTGGTGCCGTGGCCGGCAGGCCGATGCGCCGCTGCTGGGCCGCACTCAGCTGATTGCGGGCAAACGCCTGGTGATACGTGCGGGGATGCACCTGTTCGATCCAGCGACGCGGCGCTGGCAGCGGCTGGTGCAGCTGGCTGTCCCGGGCCAGATCCCGTGCGCGCAGCAGGTCGTGCAGCAGCCGGAATTTGGCCATCGGAAAACGATGGCTGCTCGGCAGCGGCGCGGAGTAGGCCGGGTGGTAAACGAGGGGAGGCCGCAGGGGCTGGCCCTCAGAGGCGGCTGGGCAGCCGGTGGGTGAGGCTGCGCAGCTTGCGCAGCGCCTTCAGTTCCACCTGCCGCACCCGTTCACGGGAAACGTCGAGCTGACGGCCGATCTCGGCGAGGGTGTGGCGCTCGTCGCCATGCAGTCCGAACCGGAGTTCGAGCACCTGGCGCTCCTGTTCGGAGAGATGGCTGAGCCAGCGGTTGAGCTGTTCGTGGTGCATGCCACGCTCCACCACATCGAGCGGTTGCTCGTTGGCGGGATCGGCGATCAGATCCCCGAGGAAACTGCGGCCCTCTTCGCCGTTCACGGGCGCATCCAGGCTGGAGGTGGTGAGGGCCTGGCCCAGCAGGGCATCAAGCTCTTCGAGCGGCATCGCCATGGCCTCGGCGATTTCGCGGCGGCTGGGCATGGCGCCGAGCTTGTGGGCCAGATCAAGGCTCACGCGGCGGATGGCGGTGAGCCGTTCGCTGAGATGCACTGGCAGGCGGATCGTGCGCGACTGGCAGGCGATCGCGCGGGTCATGCTCTGGCGGATCCACCAGAAGGCATACGTGGAGAACTTGTAGCCGCGCGTGGGATCGAACTTCTCCACCGCCCGCTCCAGACCGAGCGAACCTTCCTGGATCAGATCGAGCAGCTCCAGCCCTTTGCCCTGATATTTCTTGGCCACGCTGACCACGAGCCTCAGGTTGGCTTTCATCATCCGCTGCTTGGAGCGGCGACCGATCCGGATCAGCTGACGTTCCTGGTCGGTGGGATGGTCGGGCTCACCGGATTGGGTGAGCTGCATCATCGCCTGCACCTGATTGCCCAGTTCGATCTCTTCGGCAGGGGTGAGCAGAGGTTCTCGGCCAATGGAGGTGAGATACCAGCTGATCGGATCCCCACCGCGGCTCCGACTGCTTTTTTCGCCCTGGAGGCTGGAGGCTGTCATGGAGGAGCCTGTGCCCGCTGATTGGCGTCACTATCCGCTCAGTTTTTTGAAAGGGGCTGTGATTTCAGCAACCTTTCAACTTTCTGCGTGCAAAAGGAAACATTGGGCCGGTTTGATTGATCGATTCGTTCATTTGTCGCCTGATTCAAGCGGCAGATCCCAAGGTGGCGGCCACTTCCTGGGGCGTGGTCTGCCCTGCCCCTCGCTGCCGGGCACAGGTCAGGCCCGCCTCGGCATGCTCCAGCACCGCCGCTGCCAACAGCACCCCGTCCCCGGCGGCGGCGCATGCGCCTCGCCCGGCGGCGTACCCCGCCAGCACATCCCCCAGGCCGGCCCGGGCGACGGCGGTGGCCGCCTGGAGCACTTGCCAGCGCCGCCCATCGGCAGCGGCCACCACGGTGCGGGCCCCCTTGAGGGCCAGGCTCACACCGCACCGCTGGGCGGCGGTGGCGGCGGCCCGCAGCGGCGTTTCACCGGCCAGGTCGGGGAACAGCCGGGCGAACTCGCCCTGGTGGGGCGTGAGCCAGGTGGTTCCGGCCCGGCCCCGCAGCCACTCCTCTGGCGCACCGGCGGCGCCGGCCGCCAGGCGGTTGAGCCCGTCGGCGTCGAGCACCACCAGCCCGGGAAAGCGACCCAGCGCCTCCCAGCCCTTCTCCTCGCCGCCCGCCGTTGCAGCAGAGCCGTGCTCCATCCTCAGGCACGCTTCGCCACCAGCCCCGCTGTCGCCCCAGTGATCGCCTCCGATGCCGGGCCCCACCAGCACAGTGTCCAGCCGCTCCAGCAGCCCGGGATTCGCCAGACCCGCCAATGCCAGCCCGCCGCCGACCCGCTCCTCAAGTGCGGCGCTGATCACGACGTGGGGCTGCACCAGCCAGATCTGCTCCGCCAGGGCGCGGGGCAGGGCTGCCCGCAGGCTGCCGCAGCCGCTGGCACTGGCCCCCAGCAGGCTGAGCTGGCCTGCTCCGGGGTAGGCGGCGCTGCCGCTCACCACCAGCAGGCGCCCTCGGGCGTACTTGCCGGCCGCCTGGGGCCGCTGGGGCCAGGGAGCGGTGGCCCGGTCGCTGCCGAGCAGTGCCAGTGGTTGATCGGCGGGCAGGTCCGCCAGCAGTGCCGCCGGCAGGCCGAGATCGAGGCGCTCCAGCTGGCCCACCCAGGCCAGGGCCGTGTCCTGCACCAGCCCCTGCTTGAGCAAGCCCAGGCAGTACGTGATGGCGGCGCAGGCGGCCACCGGGCCCAGGGGCCGGCCGCTGTCGGCGCAGAGGCCGGTGGGCACATCGATCGCCACCAGCCGACCGCCCATCAGCCGCTGGCGCTGCTCCAGCAAGGTGGCGATGCGGGGCTCCGGCGGCCGGTGCTGGCCGATGCCGAACAGGCCGTCGACCCACAGCTCGGTCGCCGCCGGATCGGGTGGCGCCGCGAGGCGTTCGATGCCCAGCCAGGCCGCATGGCGCAGATGGGCTTCGGTAAGGGGTTTGTGGCGCTCAAACGGGCTCCAGATCCGCACGGCGACACCGGCCAGGTACAGCTCCCGTGCCACCACCAGAGCATCGCCGCCGTTGTGGCCCGGCCCTGCCAGCACGAGCACGCCATCCCGCAGCAGCTCGGGCCGCGCCAGCAGTGCCCGGCTGATCGCCAGGGCGGCTTTCTCCATCAACGCCTCCACCGGCAGCCCGCTGGCGAACAGGCGTTCCTCCAACGCCGCCATCGGCGCGGATTCCACCAGCAGGTGGGCGGCGTCACGGGCGGGCCAACAGCTCATGGCAGCACTCGAAGGGTGGGGCCCAACCGTGCTGGGCGCGTCGCTTCATGATGGAGAGGCCCCGACGCTGCGCACTCGCGACGGCGGCACCGCTCCCCTTGGCCTTTCCTCCCCCCGCCACCTCCGGCGCCCCTGACGGGCCTTCTGCCACCGCAGCCGCTCTTGCTGCCACCCCTGCCGCCCCCGCCGCTGCTGTGATCGGCCGCCTGCGCGGCTGGCCCGGGGAACATCGGGTGGCCGTGGGGCTCTCCGGTGGCGTCGACAGCTCCCTCACCGCGGCGCTGCTGGTGGAGGCCGGCTGGCAGGTGGAGGGGCTCACCCTCTGGTTGATGAGCGGCAAGGGAGCCTGCTGTGCCGAAGGGCTGGTGGACGCGGCCGGGATCTGCGAACAGCTGGCGATTCCGCATCACGTGGTGGATTCGCGCGCCCGCTTTGAGGAGCAGATCGTCGGGTTTCTGGTGGAGGGCTATGCCGCTGGGGTCACGCCCCTGCCCTGCTCCCGCTGCAACCGCGAGGTGAAGTTCTCGCCGATGCTGGAGTGGGCGGAGCGCGAACGCGGCATTGCCCGGATCGCCACCGGCCACTACGCCCGCCTGCGGCACGCTCCCGAACCGAGCGGCCGTACCCAGCTGCTGCGCGGCCTGGATGCGCGCAAGGATCAGAGCTACTTCCTCTACGACCTGCCCCAGCAGGTGCTCAGCCGGCTGGTGTTCCCGCTCGGGGAGCTCACCAAGGCTGACACGCGGCTGGAGGCGGAGCGGTACGGGCTGCGCACGGCCAGGAAGCCTGAATCCCAGGACCTCTGCCTTGCCGATCACCATGGCTCGATGAAGGCGTTTCTGGATGCCTATCTGCCGCCGCGCCAGGGGGAGATTGTGCTGAGCGATGGGCGGGTGCTGGGCCAGCATGACGGCATCGAGCACTTCACCATCGGCCAGCGCAAAGGACTGGGGGTGGCCTGGAGCGAACCGCTGCATGTGGTGCGCCTCGATGCCGCCATGAACCGGGTGGTGGTGGCGCCGCGGGCTGAGGCCGGCCGGGGTGGCTGTGTGGTCGGGGCGATCAACTGGGTGTCAATCGATCCGCCCCAGGCGCCGCTGGATCTGGAGGTGCAGGTGCGCTACCGCAGTGCTCCGGTGGCGGCCCGGCTCACTCCCCTGGCTGCCACCGCCGCCGACACGGCCGCCGGCCGGCCCAGCCGTGCCCGCCTGGAGTTCGCCGAGGAGCAGTTTTCGATCACCCCCGGACAGGCGGCGGTGTTCTACGCCGGAGAGGTGCTGCTGGGCGGCGGCTTGATTGCCGCAGAAGATCACCAATAGGGATCGACTGCCAGCTCCACCTGCAGGACGCCGCTGCCGCAGGCGTGAACGGTGGCGATGCAGGCCCTCAGCACCTCGCCGTTGACATCGATTTCGCAGGCCCCGCAGCTACCACCCAGACAGCCGGTAGGAATCACCACCCCGGCCGCGGCGGCTGCCTGCAGCCAATCACTGCCCACCGGTGCGCTGGTAGTGCTGCCATCTGGCCACTGAATCGCTACCACGGGCTCTGAATTCGGCGGGGCCTCAGGCATGGCGTGGCGAGGGGGAGGAGGAGCAATCGGGACGTGGATTGCTACAGAGAGACTCAGGAACATCCGCCCCATTCACAGGAGGATGACCCTGTGATTGCAGGTAAGCACTGGGTTCACGGGCGGCAAGCCGCTTGGATTCGGAGACTACGAGCCGATCACGGCAAAGAAGCGCACCTAAGGCGAGACGTTTCTGGCCGACATGGAGCAGGTCGTGCCCTGGCAGGCGCTGATCCATCTGGTTGAGCCCCGCTACCCCAAGAGCGGCATGAAAGGAGGCCGCCGTTTGGCCTTCAGAAGACCCGGCTGCGGGGAATGACCAAGAACAGCTGCAAGGTGAACGTGTTCGCTGCTCAGCGATGCTGTTCTTGGCCCATCATCAGTTGTTGGATAGGACATGACCAGCGAAGGGTGTGCTCCTCTGGACGACAATGGAGAACCGAATCAAGCAGGGTAAATGGCCCCAAAGAGCTGGAATTAGACCGAACCTTGCTGAATCTGAACCGAGAAGGGCCAACGCGAACCTGCTAAGGGCACTTAGGTATCGCTTGCCACTTTTTGACCACAACTTCCCTGATATAGCTCCTTCCTTCTTGATACAGGCGAAGGAGCAGTATTTGAGTCAGCGGTGCAATTGTGGCGATTGCTACTTGCGTGAAGAGCTGTATCAACCTGGCTTTCAAGCCCGGAAAGCCCTAAGATTGGGCTTGCGTCAAGTTCCATAGTTTACATCCGCAGGCCATGACTTCAGGAAAACATGGTTCACATTCAAGCGCATCCTCTCTGCAATTTCCTTCATGTCTTTCACTCGTAGACGGCTTTTTTGCAAACTGCCAGCTCGTGTATCAACACAATCAGGACATTGGCGCCCCTGAAGAGGAGGTGATGGCTGTTCCGAGTGAGCTGTCGGCAGAATTCCAAAAACTATCACCTGCGGTCAGGAACTTAGGCAGGGCATTTGAGCTCGGTCTTTTTCATGACTGATGCCATGGTGGCTTCAGTTGGCTTGTTGGAAGCCTTGGGGCATTTCGATTCTACCTGAATTCCTTTCAAGTGCCTTTATCTCAACTCGCTTGCACTCGAATATGATTCGAATATGATCAGATTCGAATATGATCAGAAAGGCTCTCAATTGCAGTTCTGTCTGACAATCCTAATGCCCAGTGCCAGTGCTGGGCTTTCTCACGCTTCTTCCGTTCATTCGATGCATTTTTAGATGCCATCCGGTTGGCGGTGATCGTTCACGAAGAGCATGGTTTCATTGGTATCGCGAGGCTTGACTTCGACTCTGGCGCTCCCCAGCACTCGTTGAGTTGGATCGAGAATTCCGAGCAAGTTTCAGCACTGCGGCTCCGACCAGTGCTCTCCCGTAGGCATCATGATCCCGTGGGCACCTTGGGCAAGCGAGGAGAAACCACGCCAGCGGCACGCAAGGGTCAGGCTCTTGATCCCAGCTTTAGGACACAGCAGCGCCCATGCATGGCTTGAGCGACACACCCAGTGTTTGGCAGGGGCACCTGCCGCTCCCTCTCCGCCTGGGCAAAAGGGCAGATGCTGTGGTTGCCCTAGACGAGCGCATCAGCGGGTCATCTTATTAGGTAGACCAGGACGCCTAACATCGCCCGGCAGTGCTAGGAATCCGTAGACGACGGGCTCATATCCTCGCGGCAGCAAATTCCAGCCAGCGTCATACACATGCACCCTGCGGGTGGCCTTGCCATCGGCCTCGAACGGCAGGCCCGCATGGGCCCAGGCCAGCGCACTGCCAGCCAGGTTGCGGGCCTCGAACCCTCGCTCTCTGAGCGTTCTGGTGTAATGGCCGCTGCGCACGCCGATGGTGCAATACGGCACTACGAGCCAGGAACGATAGCGGGCGCTGTTGCGCTCGAACTCTTCGCTGCTGATCGCCCCCGGCAACATCGACACGCGCCGTTCGTGCGGTTCGCGCACATCCACCAGCACCGCAGGCCGGTCGTTCGGGCGGGTCACCCATTCGCCCACGGAGATCTCCGGCTGGCCGGGAAACTGCTGCAGCTTCATCTCGTCATAACGGCGCTGCACTTCGGCCGCCAGCTCCTGATCGGCGGAGCTGGAGGTGCCTCTGTCACTGCCTTCATCCGAGCGATGCAGCCACAGGCCCGCCACAGCGGTGACCAGAGCCACAGCCAATGCCGCTCTGGCCCTGGCAGTTTTGGACCACGAAGCACCCACCCAACGCAGCCGCTCAGGGCCAGGTCGTTTCATGGCACCCAGCCCTCCTCCACCAGCTTCTCCACCGCCCGCTGCAGCGAGGGGGCCAGCGGGCGCGTTTCCCTGCGGCGGGGGCTCCAGATCGAACCGGTGCGCAGCTCCTCCAGGGACGCCAGCGTCAGATCCTGCCCCTCACGCAGATCGAGCGCATCCAGGGGCAGCGTGATGGTGGTGCGGAAGAAGTGGGCGTCGCGTTGTGGGTTGCGGTGCAGAAACCAGAAAGCGAGGTCTTGCGCCTCCCAGCGGATCTCCTCGCGCAATTCGCGCCGCAGGGCCTGCTCCGGGGTTTCACCCGGATCCAGGTGGCCGCCGAACAATCCCCAGGTGCCGGGGTACACGATGCCCTCGATGTCGTCGCGCAGCTGCAGCAGCCAGCGGCCCTGCTGCTCCGCCATCGCCAGGGCCACCTCCACGCTCATCGCTATTGCCGGCCGCAGACGGATCCAGCTTGGCGCGGGGGGACGAGGAACCAGCTGGCGACCGACCAGTGCGTGAGCAGGGGAAGAACAGCGCAAGACCAGCGGAAGGACAGCGGATGGACAGCGGATGGACAGTGCCCGACCAATCCGTGAGCCATCCGGGGCGAGCCCGGGCCGCCGCGACGATGATGACCCTGCCGGCAGCCATCACAATGAGCCACCCAACCCTGCCGCCGATCGCCGGCTCAGAAGCCGAGATCCTTGCCCTGGTGCAGGATTCCGGCCCGGTGTTCCTGCCACGCAGCAACCTGAACCTGGGGCAGATCCGCTCAGGCTTCGCCTGCGCCTTGCACATGCACCAACCCACGATTCCAGCGGGTACCGGTGGTGAGCTGATCTCCCACCTTCAATACATGCTGGAGCATCCGGGCGAAGGCGATAACCACAACGCCGAACCCTTTGCCCAGTGCTACAGGCGTCTGGCAGACATCCTCCCCCAGCTGATTGCAGAGGGCTGCAACCCACGGATCATGTTGGATTATTCCGGCAATCTGCTCTGGGGCCTGGGTCAGATGGGCCGCGTCGATGTGATCGAGGCGCTGCAGAAGCTCGCCTGCGACCCCAGCCTCCAGCCCCATGTGGAGTGGCTCGGCACCTTCTGGAGCCACGCAGTGGCGCCCTCCACCCCGATTCCTGATCTCAGGCTGCAGATCCTCGCCTGGCAGCACCAGTTCAAGGCCCTGTTCGGCCCTGAGGCACTGCAGCGCGTGAAGGGATTCTCCCCACCGGAGATGCACCTGCCCAACCATCCCGACACCCTCTATGAGCTGGTGAAGGCGCTCAAGGAATGCGGCTACCGCTGGCTGCTGGTGCAGGAGCACAGCGTGGAACGGCGTGATGGCAGCGGCCTGAGCCAGGAGCAGAAGGTGCTTCCCAATCTGCTGGTGGCGCGCAACTCCAGCGGGGAGGAACTGTCGATCACGGCATTGATCAAAACCCAGGGCTCCGACACGAAGCTGGTGGGTCAGATGCAGCCCTGCTATGAAGCGATGGGGCTGGGCCGGCAGGTGCTGGGAGGCAGCACGGTGCCTTCGTTGGTGTCACAGATCGCCGATGGCGAGAACGGTGGCGTGATGATGAATGAGTTCCCGCCCGCCTTCCTTCAGGCCCACCGCACCATCAGTGCCAAGGGCAGCGAGGCGGACACGGTGGCCATCAACGGCACGGAATACCTGGAGTTGCTGGAGGCGGCTGGGGTGACCTCCGAGCAGTTCCCCCAGATTCAGGCGGTGCAGCAGCACAAGCTCTGGCAACAGCTGAGCGGCCCGCCCAGCCCTGCTGCCACTGAAGCTGCGATCGCCGAGCTCCAGGCCCAGGATTCCTCCTTTTCGATGGCCGGCGCCTCCTGGACCAACAACCTCAGCTGGGTGGAGGGCTACGCCAATGTGCTCGAACCAATGACCAGCCTGAGCGCTCAGTTCCACCAGCTGTTTGCCCCTCAGCTGGCGAGGGATCCCGGTGTCACCGCCACCGAGCCTTACCAGCAGGCCCTGCTGCACCTGTTGTTGCTGGAAACCAGCTGCTTCCGCTACTGGGGCCAAGGCACCTGGACCGACTACGCCAGCGAGATTCACAGGCGCGGCCTTGCCCAGCTGGAGCTCGCAGCCGCCGGCGCCCTACAGGTTGTCTAGACCGCGCCGCAGGTTCGGCTCACCCACATTCAGCTTTCCGGTGCATCCCCGGCAGGATCCCCCGGGATGGGCTCCACTTCTGGGAAGAAGCGGGCCATGCAGGCGTTGCAGACACCGTGGGAGAACTCCACGTTGTCGTGGCTCTTGATGAAGGCCTCCACGCTCTGCCAGTAGCCGCTGTCGTTGCGGATGCCCTTGCAGTAGGAGCAGATCGGAATCAGCTCCTCCATCACATTGATGCGCTCGAGGGCCGCTGCCAGCTGATCGGACACCCGCTTGAGCTCCAGCTGCAGCACCACCTGATGGGCCAGCACTTCAAGCGCGTGCACCTGCGCGGCGCTGAGTTCACGGGGTTGGCGGTCGATCACGCAGAGGGTGCCGATCTTGGCGCCTTCCGGTGTGCTCAGCGGTACCCCCATGTAAAACACGATGTTCGGCTCGCTGCACACCAGTGGGTTATCGCGGAAGCGCTCATCTTCGCGGGCATCGCGCACGACGAGGGTTTGCTCGCCGAGAATGGCGTGCGCGCAGAACGACACATCACGGCTCGTTTCGCTCACCTCCAGGCCCACCTTGGATTTGAACCACTGGCGTTCCTCATCCACCAGGCTGATCAACGCGATCGGCACGTCGCAAAGCTGGGCGGCGAGGTAGGTGATGGCGTCGTACGACGATTCAGCCTCCGTATCCAGGATGCGGTAGTTCTTCAAGGCCTCCAGGCGGGCTGCTTCGCGGGGAGCCACATTCGCGCGCATGGAAAGCCTGATCACCACTGCAAACGTAGGGAACAGGGATCGTGCGCCCTGGGAGGGTTCACATCTCCTCATGGCGCAACGCCAGGCCCTCGCGCAGGCGCGCCTGAGGGGCCGCCGTTGTAGACCAGAGAGACGACGGGCCGTGAGGGCATCTGGCTGGCTGGTTCTCCCGCATGTACGGTGTTTTCCGGTCGGCTCAACGCCAGCCTCAGCTCGCCACATCCGGTTGGAGCCGCCAACGCATTCGCCGCGAGAGCGTTCTACTGGCCGCCACGATCTTTGGCGTGGCCGCGGTTGCCCTCAGTTTCAACTACTGGAGTGCCACCAGGCTGCTGCGCCAGGAGGTGCGCGAAAGCCTTCGCCATCTGGTGAGCATCGCTGCCGGCGAGATGGATCCTGCCTTGGTGGCTGCGATCACCAGTCCCGAGCAGACGGGCAACGCCGATTACCGCCGCGCCAGTGCTCCGCTGCTGAAGCTGCGCCGGCTGGTGCCCGAGATCTTCTACGCCTATGTGTTGGTCAACTCGCCGGAAGGCCTGCGCTTCACGCTTGACAGCACCTATTACATCAAGAATCCGAGGGACTTCGTCAGCCCTCTCACCGTTGGTGAGCTCTACCTCGACCCCTCGGCGGATGCGCTGCAGGCGGCCCGAACCGGCTTGATCCAGATCAGCGCCGGGCCCTACACGGACCACTTCGGCACCTTCATGAGCGGCTTTGCCCCGATCCGCAACAGCAATGGGAAGCAGGTGGGCCTGGTGGGCATCGATTTCTCGCTGGCGCAACTGCAGCGCAAGAAACTTCCGCTGCAGCTCACCTTCGGGCTTGGTCTGCTGGGCAGCGCCGGCTTTTCGCTGCTGGCGGCCGGCTTCCATCGCCGTTCCCTCAAGGCCCGTGCCCGAGCGTTTGAAGCCATGGCTTCCGCCGATCGGGCCAAGAGCACCTTTCTCGCCACCCTCAGCCACGAGATCCGCACCCCACTCAATGGCGTCATCGGCATGACGGGCCTCGTGCTGGACACGGAGTTGTCCGCTCAGCAGCGGGAGTGCCTGGAGATCGTGACCAGCTCGGGCGAATCCCTGCTTGCCCTGCTCAATCAGGCGCTCGACTTCGCCCGGATCGAAGCGGGAGATCTGGTGGTCGAGCTGGCGCCGTGCGCAGTGCCTGCGCTGATGGAGGAGGTGATCGCCACCTGTCTGAGCCTGGCCAGAGCCAAGGCGATCGACCTGTCGTTGGTGGTGGGCGCAGAAGTGCCGCCACTGATCCGCACCGACGGCCAGCGCCTGCGCCAGATCCTGCTCATCCTGATCGGCAATGCGATCAAGTTCACCGACTCCGGCCGTGTGGTGGTCTCCGTTCAGGCGTCTGAGGTCACTGGGGAGGTCACAGCAAAGGGCACCGCCCCCAAAGGAGAGCAACCGGCAACCGCCTTGAGCTTCTCCGTTGTGGACACCGGGGTCGGCATGGCCGCCGATCAGATCGAGCTCCTGTTCCGGCCGTTTTCCCAGCTCACCAGCTCCACCCACACGCCCCACGCCGGCACCGGCCTGGGCCTGGCCATCAGCCGGCAGCTGGTGGAAGCCCTCGGCGGCACGATCCAGGTGGAGAGCCACCCCGGCCAAGGCACCGCCGTGAGCTTCAGCCTGCCGGTGGAAACGATGGCCTCAACGCCCGCTCCGGAGGCGGACGCCGCTGCGTCTGCGCTGGACCCCCTTGCCACAGGGTCTGCTCTGGAAGCTGCGGCCTCTCCAACTGCCCTGGAACCCCCGGCCGCCACACCTCCGTCAGGTCCCTCGTCTTCGCCGCCGGCCCAGCCGGAAGGCAGCAGCTTCGCGGCCTGCCATCCCCTGCGCATCCTGCTGGCCGACGACAGCGCCGTGAACCGGCGGCTCTGTGAGCTGATGCTGCGGCGCCTGGGCTATGAACCCGAGTCCGCCGTCGATGGCCAGGAGGCGCTCGAACGGCAGCGCCAGTTCGACCCGGACCTGATCCTGATGGATGTGCAGATGCCGCGGCTGGATGGCCTGGAGGCCGCCCGCCGCATCCGCTCCGCCACCGGTGGCGCGGAGCGGCCCTGGATCGTTGCCGTCACCGCCTTCACCACCGTGGAAGATCGGGCGGCGGCCCTGCAGGCCGGCATGAACGAAGTGCTCGGCAAGCCGCTCAAGGGTGAACTTCTCTCGGCCACCCTGGTGCGCGCTCATGGTCGCTGCTGCGGCCCCGCGGCGTAGGGGTGCAGTGCGGGAGCGGCGTCAGGGGGTGAGCCCCACGGCCTCTGGGGGAGTGGCCAGCACCACACGCAGCAGCACCGGTGCCAGGAAGGTGGTGCCCATCACCATCAACAGGATCGCCGCCTCCAGCGACGGACCCAGCACTCCGGTCTGGGTGCCGAGGCCGAGGAAGATCAGGCCCACTTCGCCGCGCGGCATCATGCCCAGCCCTACCGCCAGCCGGTTGGTGGGCTCCTTGCTGAGGTAGCTCCAGCCTGCCGCCACCTTGCTCACCACCGCCGCCACCAGCAGGAAGCCGGCCATCACCAGCCCCTCATGGTTGGCTGCATCGAAGGGGTTGAGCACGGCCAGATCGAGGCCGCTGCCGATCAGCACGAAGAACACGGTGGCGAACAGCGCCACCAGGGGCTTCACCGCCTGCTCGATCGCATGCCGGTGGCGGGAGGAACTCAGGATCAGCCCGCCGGCGAAGGCGCCGAGGGCGGCCTCCAGCCCGAAGGCCTGGGCCGCGAAACAGGCCAGCGAAAGCGCCAGGAAGGCCGCCACCACCACTTCACCCGGGGCGCGCAGGCGGTCGAGCAGCCAGTCGAAGGCGGGCGCGGCGGTGCGGCTCAGCAGCAGGGCCACCGCCACGAACACCGCAGCTGCTGCCACCAGCTTCAGCACCGGCGCCAGGGCGAAGCCTTCGCCGCCGGCCAGCGCCACCACCACCGCCAGGATCACGATGCCGAGGATGTCATCGAGCACAGCCGCGCCGATCACGGTCTGGCCGTCGCGGGTGCGCAGAAACTTGAGCTCGCCCAGCACGCTGGCGGTGATGCCGATGCTGGTGGCGGTCATGGCGGCGCCGGCGAAGATCGCCGGCAGCAGGGGCACACCGAACAGGGCATGGAGCCCGAAGGTGCCCAGAACAAAAGGCAGCACCACCCCGGTGAGCGCCACGGTGATGGCTTGCACCCCCACGGCCATCAGCTCCTCCAGCTCGCTTTCGAGGCCGGTGAGGAACAGCAGGGCGAACAGGCCGATCTTGCCCACCGACTGAAGGTTGCTGAAGCTGTGGTCGTAGATCTCCTGCACCTGGACCGGCTCCACGTGGGCCAGCGAGGCGATCGCGCCCTGGGCGGTGCCGTTGAGCGCACTGGCCAGCTCCGGCGCCAGGATCAGATGCAACCCCGACACGCCGATCAGCACCCCGGCCACCAGCTCACCGAGGATGGCCGGCAGGCCGAACCGCACCATCAGCTCGGCCAGGGCGCGGGCGGCGAAGAGGATCACGATGAAGCGACCCGCCTGGATGAGCGTTTCGGCCGCTTCGATCTGATGCCCCCCGTTGGCGAGCAGCAGGGCTGGAAGATCCATGGCAGGCGCTCCGCGGTGTGGCGGGCATCCTTTCATCCCTGCCCGGTGAGCGGGCCCACCATGGGCAGACGGCGATCAGAGGGCCTCAGGGTCGGCCACCTGTTCAGCCAAACGAGGCAGCCCTTGAATCTGGCACCAGCGTCTCGCCGTCCACCGGCGCCTTGCGGCACCCCGTCACACTGAATCCCCAGCAGGCCGGCAGGTTCCAGCGATGGGAAGGTCCACCAGGCCATTGCGGCGGCGGCATCGCCACAGCCCGACCCACTCCAGCGAGGTTCCGCCGGTCCGCGCGTCCACGATCTCCCCGGGTGTGGCGATCGCCATTGCCGTGGTGCTGTTCACCCTGCCGCTGCTGCTCACCAACGTGCAGCAGTCGGGCGACCCGCTCAAGGTGCGGCGAGAGCTGCGCAAGTTCTGAGCGGATCCGCCAGCGCTCGCTCGGGGCAAGTGGTCCCTGCGGCGATCTGGCTCCGCCTCAGGGCAGGGTGAAGCCCGAGGTGTTCAGGTGCTTGAGATCCAGCAGCACCACCCCGAACCACCCCAGCAGGGCCAGGCCACCGATCACCGCGAGCACCACCAGCAGGCTGGCCAGCACCGATTTGGAAGAGCCGCTGGCGTTCGGCACGCGCTGGATCGAAGGGCCCTTCACTGTCCCACAGGCCGGCAGCGCCATCAGCTCACCCCAAAGCCGCTTACGCCACAGCCGCTCACCAGGGCAGCAGCTCGCCGTTGGCGTGCCAGAAGCTGCCGGAGGTGGCGAGGTTGAGCGCATCGATGCGGGCCAGCAGCCCCTGCACCGACTGCTCGACGCTGATGCCCTGCGCCGTGAAGCCCGTCATGCGCGTGCGCACCAGGCCGGGATGAAGGATGGCCACCGCGATGCCGCGTGGTGCCAGGTCAATCGCCAGCGACTTGCCCGCCATGCAGAGCGCCACCTTCGACATCCGGTAGCCGTAGGAACCGCCGGAGCTGTTGTCGGCGATCGAACCCATGCGGCTGGTCATCAGGATCACCTTGGCGCCCGCCGGCAGCTGGGGCAGCAGGGCGCGGGTGAGACGCAGCGGTGCCACCGCATTCACCTCGAACTGACGGCGCAGGCTGATCGGATCGAGATCCTCCAGGCTCGTGCGCTCCAGGATGCCGGCGTTGTGGATCAGTCCATCGATCGCCAGCCCGTCGAGCCGTTGCAGCAAGCCGGCCACGGCGGCATCGGAGGTGATGTCCACGTCCTGCTCGATCCGCACCCCCAGGGCGGAGAGCTCGGCCGAAGCTGTGCGGCAGGCGGCGATCACCGTGTCACCGCGGGCCTTCAGCTGGCGGCAGTATTCGGTGCCGATGCCGCGGTTGGCACCGGTGACGAGGAAGGTGGCCATGGGCGCGTCGAGCGGCACCGCGGGCTCTGGAGACTATCGGCTACAAGAGCGCTGGTGGTAACCGCCGCACCGGCGTCCCCTGCGCCCCGTTGCGATGTTGAACAGATGAGCCTGAACACGTTCGATCCCGTCGATGTGGTGGTGGTGGGCGGTGGCCTGTCGGGGCTGGTGGCGGCTCGGGAACTGCAGGCGGCCGGCCGCTCCGTTCATCTGATCGAGGCCGCAGCGGAACTGGGTGGCCGCATGACCGGCCAACGGGTGGACCTCTCCGGCCCGGGTTCCGCAGTGGCGGCGCCGGCCCCTAGCCCCTGGATCGATCTGGGCGGCCAGTGGGTCGGGCCCACCCAGACCCGCTTCCTGGCGCTGCTGGAGCGCCACAGCATCCGCCGCTTCGAGTCCCCCCACGACGGAGAGACGGTGCTGGTGTTCGGCAGCACGCGCTGCACCTTCGCCGGCTTCTTCCAGGGGTTCCCGGAAGGCCAGCCGCCAGCCGTGCCCAGCGCCGACTGGGACGACGCCATGGCGGCACTGGAGCGCTTCCAGGCGCTGGTGGAGGAGCTTCCCGAAGGCCACCCGCACCACCATCCGGCCGCCGCCGAGCTCGATCAGCTCAGCTTCCAGGAGTGGATCGACGCCAATACCCATACCCCCTTCGCCGCCTGGTATTTCGCCTACTTCTGTCGGGCCGTGGGCTTCCTTGGTCCGGCGGAACCGGAGCAGGTGTCGCTGCTGCACGTGCTCTGGGGCCAGCGCACCGCCGCCCAGGGCGAGCACCCGGAGGAAGAGCTGCTGCATGGCGGAGCCGGCCAGCTGCCAGCGCTGCTGGCGGCGGACTTAGGGAAAGGCGTCGTGCGGCTGGGGGAACCGGTGCGGGCCGTGAGCCAGCTGGAGCCAGGCGGCCCTGTTCAGGCGGCGAGCGGAGTCCCGGATCAAGCCGATGCGGCAGGCAGCGGCCCCACGGCCGCCCATCCCGTCGTGGTCCACACCGACAAGGCGGTGTATCCCTGCCGTGCGGCGATCGTGGCGATGCCACCGGCCCAGGCCGCCCAGCTGCGCTTCAGCCCGGAGCTGCCCGCTGATCGGCTGGAGCTGCAGCAGCGCATGGAGATGGGCGCCTGCGCCAAGGTGCTGGTGGTGTACCGAACGCCGTGGTGGCGCCAGCAGGGGCTGTCGGGCATCGCGATCGGTGATCGCCCCTGGGTGGAGCTCTGCGCCGACAGCTCCGACCCTGAAAGCGGCACCGGCGTGCTGGCGGCCTTCGTGGTGGGTCACCGCCATGCGCGCTGGGCACCGCTGGATGCCGAGGCGCGAAGGCAGGCGGTGCTGGGCGATCTGGCCACCTATCTCGGCCCACAGGCGCTCGAACCCGTGGCCTATGTGGAAAAAGACTGGCCTGCCGTGCCCTTTGTGGGCGGTGCCTACGCCGCCTGGATGCCACCGGGGCTCTGGAGCCGCTGCGGCGATGCCATGCGCCGGCCCCACGGGGCGGTGTACTGGGCCGGCACCGAAGTGGCCGAGCGCTGGCCCGGCTTCTTCGACGGAGCCGTGCGCAGCGGCGAGGAAGCGGCGGCGGCAGTGCTGGCGCAGCTGGGCTGAGCGCGGAGCCGGCGGAGCGGCGGTGCGTGGGGCCGGCTCAACAGAGGTGCGTGGCGGACCGGTTGAGCCCACGCCCGTGCTGGTTTTCCCCCATCCGCGTGGGCGACTTCCGCCCTCCTGAGGCAAGGATTGCAGCTCGCAGGGGCGGCGGATTCAGCCACCTCCCCACGGGTGATCCGTTCTCAAGTGGAGGCGGCCTCAACACCGGGAGCGGTCACGATCTCCAGCACGTCTGCGAGCTCGGTCAGGCTGCTGACAGGCACATCGATCCAGCTCTCGGGGGTCACGTCGGTGTCAACACCGGGACCGAATTCAAGCGGGCGGGCAATGAAGGCTGTGCGCATGCCGAAGGCACGTGCTGCTTTGAGGTCGTATTTGTGGCAAGCCACCATGAGGATCTGACAGGGCCTGTAGCCGAGAGAATCGACCGCCAGCTGATAAACAGCGGCAGCGGGTTTGTAGGCCTGCACCAGTTCGGCTGTCAGCACGGCATCGAAAGGAAGCCCTGCCCGCTTAACGATCGACACCATCGTGGCCATGCCCGCATTCGACAACGTGGAGGTGACGTAGCTCTGACGAAGGCGGCGTAATCCTTCAACCGTGTCCGGCCAGGGTTCCAATCTCGACCAGATCCCATTGAGCTGATCGCGCTCCGTAGTGGAAAAGTGGCTGGCAAGGCCGCGATCCTCCAACAGCACATCGAGTGTTTCGCGGTAGATCTCCACGACCGGAAGCCAGGGCCGATGCCCGTAGATCACGGCATCGAGCACCTCTCGGTAGAGCGCGCGCCATCCCGACGACATCACTGCCCAGTCGATCGAGAGGGACTTCGCCTGGTTGATGCTGTCTCCCAGGCGAAGCAGCGGGCGGTAGAAATCAACGCAGGTGCCCTGTACATCAAAGGTGATCGCCTGGACCGCGCGCAATGCGGTGCAGCATTCATCAGAAAGTGCCGCGGCTACTGCTGAAGCCACCATCCGATCCCTCGTTCCAACCATTGTGGGCCTCACGACATTCCGGTCGGCCGCCGTCTGATCGGCCAGGTGATCGGGCGCGCTGGGAGCGCCAAGGTGCCCGTCAGCAATCCCTCCAGCTGCCTGCAGCGGGCTCAGCCCAGCACGGCTGAGCGCCACTGGCCGCACCTCGCCACTCAGCTGTGTGAGTTCTGGCTCCGACCTGCTGCTGCCACCAGCTCCCGCCGCCGCAACTCCCGCCCAAATGCACGGCTGAGCGCCTGTGCCCTGTGCCGCTGCCAGCGGCGCGCCATGCCCACAGCCTTGACGGCCAGCATTCCTGCCCAGATCAGGGCGGCAATGGTGTGAGGCGTGGGGTGATGCATCACTCACCACTCTGGAGGCTGCCGGAGCGCAAGGCCGCGCAGCCATCACAAGGTGTTCATGACTTCCACACCTGATGGCCACTTCGCCCCCAGTCGAAACAGTGCGTTCAGGCCCAGCCCAAGCCCCCTCTGCCTGGCCTTACCTTGCAGCGATGGCCAGTTCTGCCTCCCCCAGCCCTTACTTCGAGGTCCAGGCGGTGGAGGCCTGGCTTGGTCCGCGCAAGGTGTTCGAGAACCTCAGCGTGCAGTTCCATCGCGGCGAGCATGCCGTGGTGATGGGTCCCAACGGCTCCGGCAAGAGCTCCCTGATCAAGTTGCTCAGCCGTGAGCTCTATCCGGTGGTGAAGCCGGGCTCGCGGCTGCGGCTGTTCGGCAGCGAAACGGTGAACCTGTGGCAGCTGCGTCGTCGCATCGGCCTGGTGTCGCAAGACCTGCAGGCCGGCTACGTGGGCCGGGTGCCTGCCGCTGATGTGGTGCTCTCCGGTTTCTTCGGTTCGGTCGGCATCGGCCGCAGCCAGGTGGCCAACGCCGCCCAGCGCGAGCGCGTGCGCACGCTGATGGAGCAGCTGGGGCTGGCACATCTGGAGGAGCGTCCCTACGCCCAGCTCTCCGATGGCCAGCGCCGCCGGCTGCTGCTGGCCCGCGCGCTGGTGCATGAACCGGAGGTGCTGGTGCTCGATGAGCCCACCAACGGCCTCGATCTCCAGGCCCGCCACCAGTTGCTGGAGATCCTGCGTGGCCTGTCCCGGGCCGGCACCACCCTGCTGCTCGTCACCCACCAGATCGACGCGATCATTCCGGAGATCAGCCGCTGCGTGCTGCTTCGCCAGGGGACGGTGGTGGGCGATGGCCCAGCCGCCACGCTGCTGCAGGATGCTCCGCTCAGCGCCCTGTTCGACACGCCGCTGCGGGTGGTGAGCGCCAACGGCTACCGCCAGGTGCTGCCTGGCAGCTGAGCTGTCGGGCTCACCCGTAACCTGACCCCCTGAGCCGTCGTCTTTGCCCATGCATCCGTTGCCGCTGCACCTCGAACCCGGCAGCGATCTGCGCGCCAGCCTCGAGCAGCTGGCCGTGGAGCAGAACGCCGCCGGCTTCGTGCTGGGGGTGGTGGGCAACCTCTCGCGTGTGGCCTTTCAGTGCCCGGGCCGCTCGCAACCGTCGGTGCTGGAAGGCGATCTGGAGATCATCACCCTGCAGGGCACGCTCTCGCCCCAGGGAGTGCACCTGCACCTGAGCCTGTCCGATTCCGATTGCCAGGTGTGGGGCGGCCACCTGGAGCACGGCACGGTGGTGCTCAAAGGCGCTGATCTGCTGGTGGGCTTCCTGGCCGGCGCGCCGGAGCCGGCGCCGGAGCCAGCCGCCGCCGCCCATGCCGCCGCCATGGCCGAGGCCATGTCGCGAGCGGCCGCCCCGGCGCAAGCGGCCATGGCTGCCCCTGCGCCAGGCCCATACGCAGCGGAGGCGCCCCCAGTCGCCGCGCCCGCCGCGCCGCCTGCATCAGATCCCCACCTACAGGGCGACTCCCGGGTGGAGATCGCCGTTCTGCCCGGCTGCCCCTATTCCGCCCGCGCCCAGCGCATGCTGCGCACGCTCGGCATCGCCCACCGGGTCCACACCGTCACCAGCGACGACCAGCGCCAGGCCCTGCTGGAGCACACCGGCATCAACACCCTGCCGCTCGTGTTCATCGATGGGGCCTGCATCGGCGGCTACGACGCCCTCGCCGACCTGCACCTGCGCGGCGAACTGGACGCCCTGCGCTGATACGTCTCAGATGGCCTGCGCAGTCAACTCGGCCGCCAGCGCCGCGGCCACAGCCGCAATCCGCCTGGCCGGCCTGATCGCAGCTCCCTCAATGCCTGGAGCCGCTGGGCACCACCTGCATGCCGATCGGCGCCAGGGCGATCAGGGCCAGCTTGATGTGCTGGATGCCGAAGGGAATGCCGATGATCGTCACGAAGCAGGCCAGGGCTGAGCTGAGATGGCCGAGGGCCAGCCACCAGCCCGCCAGCACGAACCACACGATGTTGCCCACCAGGCCCAGCGGGCCGGTGCCGAAATCCGTGCGACCGGTGAGCTCGCGGCGGCTCACGGCCTCCTGGCCGAACGGCCAGAAGGAGAAGTTGCCGATCACGAAGCAGGCGCGCGCCCAGGGCAGCCCCACGATCGTGATCGCCGCCACCAGGCCGGCCAGCCACCAGCCGACCCCCATCAGGAAGCCCCCCAGCACGAACCAGAGGATGTTGAGCAGTGTGCGGATCATGCCTCCACCCTGCCGTAACTTCTCCCCGCTGTCCCGTCGCCGCCACCGGCAGGGGTCCGATGCAGCAACGGGCACAGCCATGGGCCTGCAGGCCCGCTACAAGAAACTTGACATCTCTTCGGAGCGGCCGGATCCATGGCGCCGGAACGCTTCTTCCTCGAACTCGATCCCCCTGCCGCCCGACTCGCCGGGGTCCCCCATGTGGTGGTGGTGGGTGGTGGCTTTGCCGGTCTGAGGGTGTGCCAGGCGCTGGCCAACCGGCCGGTGCGGGTCACCCTGATCGACAAGCGCAATTTCAACCTGTTCCAGCCGCTGCTGTATCAGGTGGCTTCGGGCCTTGTGTCGGCGGCGGATATTGCGTCACCGCTGCGCCAGATGGTGGGCCAGGCGGCCAACGTGCAGGTGCTGCTGGGGGAGGTCACCGATGTGGACCTCGACGCCCGCACGCTGCTGTTCAACGGCCATCACTACGCCTACGACCAGTTGGTGCTGGCCTGCGGCTCAGGTTCCGCCTACTTCGGCCATGAGGAGTGGCGGCCGCTGGCGCCGCCGATGAAGATCCTTGAGCACGCCCAGGAGATCCGCCGGCGCCTGCTGATGGCCCTGGAGGAGGCGGAGCAGACCCCCGATCCCCAGCGCCGCCGCTTCCTGCAGACCGCCGTGGTGGTGGGGGCCGGCCCGGCCGGCTGTGAGCTGGCCGGCTCCTTGATCGAGCTGATGCATTCCGCCATCCGTCGCGATTTCAAGCAGTTGCGACCCGAGGCCTGCCGCGTGCTGCTGGTGGATGCGGTCGACCGGGTGCTGCCGGTGATGCATCCGAGCCTGTCAGCCGCGGCAGCCGGCTATCTGCGCCGTCAGGGCGTGGAGCTGCGGCTGAACACGATGGTGGCGGCGATCGAGCCGGGCAAGGTGCGGCTCAAAGGAGAAGAGGGCAACGAACCGCTGGAGGCGGCCACGATCTGCTGGACCGCCGGTGTACGCGCCTCCCGCCTCGGTGCCCTGCTGGCCGAGAAGAGCGGCTGCAGTGTGGACCGGGGCGGGCGGGTGCAGGTGGAGCCTGATTTCAGCCTGCCCGGCCACCCGGAAGTGCGGGTGATCGGTGATCTCTGCCATTACAGCCACACCAGCGACGGCGCCCCCCTGCCTGGCATGGCCGGTCCGGCGGTGCAGATGGGCGCCTGGGTGGCGAAGGACATCCTCAACCAGCTGGCGGGCCAGGCCAGCGCCCCGTTCCGCTGGATGGATCTGGGCAGCATGGCCGTGATCGGGCCGATGTATGCAGTGGCGGACCTGCGCGGCGTGCGGGTCACGGGCTTTCCGGGCTGGCTGCTGTGGGGGCTGGCCCACCTGGCCTTCATCCCCGATACCGAAAACCGCATCACCCTGCTGAGCCGCTGGCTGTGGCAGATCGCCACCCGCCAGCGGCGCGCGCTGCTGATCACCGGCCGCCCCGATCAGCACATCGGCGTCGATGTGGGGCTGGCCCGCGCCCAGGGCCTGGCACTGGCGAGCGGACCAGCCAGTGCTCCGCTCGCCGGCGGACCGGACGCCGGCCAGGAAGCGGCGGCGGCATGACACCACCAGGGCCATCACAATCCGTGTGATGAACAGCGCCATCCTCGACGTCGATCTGCTGGCCTTTGAACAGGGCAGCCGTGCCGCCCGAGCCGCGGTGGTGGAGGGAGTGCGGTGCAGCCTGGCCACCGGCTTTGTGTATGCGCGCGCCGATCTCTCCGTCGATCTGCTCGATGCCGCCTACGGCCTGCTGGGCCGCTTCTTCGCGCTCGAGCCGGCGGTCAAGCAACGCTTCGTGGCCAGCGGTTCCAGCGGCCAGACGGGCTACACGGGCCTGCTGGTGGAAACAGCCGCCGGCCACAGCCATGCCGATTGGAAGGAGATGCTCAACTGGGCGGCGCCGCTGCCGCTGGCGCACCCGTTGCGGCGCCGCTTCCCGCTGCATTATCCGGAGCCGTTGCTGCCCGAAGCGGTGGTGCCCGGGCTGAGCGTGGTGCTGCAGGAGTTCCATGCGGCAATCGCCGAGCTGCAACGCCGCTTCCTGCGGGTGATCGCCGTGGGTCTGGGTGCCGCTGAAGGTTTCTTCGATGCCGTCGTCGAAGACGCCCCCACCCTCACCCGCGCCATCCGCTACCCACCGATGGCCGAAGCGCCTTCAGGCCCTCACCTCTGGGCCGCCCCCCACGCCGACATCAACCTGATCACGGCCCTGCCGCGGGCCACTGCCCCGGGGCTGCAGGTGCTGGTGGAGGGGGAGTGGGTCGAGGCCCTGCCGCCGGATGGCCGGGTGATCATCAACAGCGGCCTGATGCTGGAGCGGCTCAGCAACGGCCACATCCCAGCCGGCTGGCACCGGGTGATCGCCCCCGCCCTGCCGGCCGCTGCCGCCGAAGCCCCAGCAGTGGCTGCCGCAGGCCGCCTGAGCGTGGTGCAGTTCTGCCATGCCCGGCCCAGCACGGTGTTGCAGCCGTTGCCCTGCTGCTGCGGACCCGACACCCCCCAGCGCTACGCAGCGATCAGCGCCGCCGATGCGCTCGAAGACGTGCTCTACCGCATCAACTTGCTCGAGGCAGCACCCGCCCCTGGCGGTCCACCAGCTGACGCGGCAGCGTCTGTGGCGCCACCGTCCGCAGCGTGCGCAGGTTGATCGTGGTGCTCAGCGGCCGGCCGCCGCGGCGCGGCAGATCGAGCACGGTGAGCGCCTGAAAGGGAGCGGCGCTGCTCTGCAGCAGGCGGCGTGGACCGCTGCCCAGCGCCCCCAGGGCGATCACATCCAGCTCCCCCAACCGGCCGGGGAAGAAGGCGTGGTGATGGCCGCTGATGTAGGCCTCCACGTCGTGGCGTTCCATCAGTTGACGCAGGCTGGTGGCATCACGCAGCACGTTGCCGGCGCTGTCGCGCCCCTGGGCCACCGCCTGCAGGGGCAGGTGCCCCACCACCAGCCGCCGCCGCGCCGCACGGGCCGCAGCGGAACCGAGGCTGCGGTCGGCCCAGCGCACCTGTTCCGCCGGCACCACCGCCGACGAGGCGTCCCACACCAGCACGAACAGATCCTGCTGACGGAACGAATAGAAGAACGGAAAGCCGCTGCCGTCCACGAACGTCAGACCGAGCGCCTGTTTCTGCCGCGCCCAGAACCGTTCCGCCTCGGCCCGATCGCGGGCGAACAGGTAGCCGGCCCCCTGGCGCAGGCTGGAGGCATCGTGATTTCCCATTGCCGGCGCAAACGGCAGGCCGGCGCGGCGCAACGGCACCAGCACGGAGCGATCGAAGCCGGCCCACATCGCCTGCAGCTGCGCGCTGCTCAAGCTGGCCTTCTGGCCCGCCACCATGTCGCCGGCGCAGAGCACCAGATCGGCCTGCAGCGCCGGGATCAGGGCCACCCCCCGGTGCACCTGCTCGATGTAGGTGGTGGAGCCGTAGCTGGCGTTCAGATCGCCGATCAGCACCACGCGCAGATCACCGCGGGGCGGCAGGCTCAGCCCGGCCGGCAGGCGGCTGGCTGTTTCCGCGGCCACGCCGCGCAGGGCACCGCAGGCCAGACCAGCCAGCCCCAGGCCGCCCAGGGCCAGGAACTGGCGGCGGTTGAGCGAGGGGGGCATGGGATCAACCGGGAGGCGGTGTCGAAAGCATGGGCGAGGCTCAGCCGATCCGCCAGCTGTGCCTAGGCTCCCAGACGCTTGCGCCCCTGGATGCTGCAGCAATTACGGCGGGATGTGGTGGGGGCGGCGCCGCTGGCGGTGGTGCTGGGCGGCGCCATCGGCGCCTTCGTGACGCAGTGGCTGCTGGAGCCGCTGCGCCTCAGCACGCCCTTCGCGCTCGAAACCACCACGCTGGCCAATGTGCAGATCGTGGCGCCGCTGGTGGTCAACCTGATCTGGATCGGGTGCTGCGTGCCGCAGCGGGTGCAGCTCGCCGGCCGGATCCAGCCCTCCGTGGGCCGCCACCTGCTCGGGGCCCGTGTGGCCACGGCGATGCTGGGTTCTCTGCTGCTGCTGCCCTACTTCCTGCTGGCGGTGGTGCTGGCCAGTGTGTTGCTCTCTCCCCGGCCGGATCTGAGCGAACAGTTGCCGCTCTTCCTGGGCACGCTCACGCCGGAGCGACTGGGGTCCGCCATGGTTCGCACGGCCGTGTTCGCGGCCGCTTCCGCCTGCCTGGCCCATGCCATCGGCAAGCAGAGCCGCCGCCATCCGGAGCGCCTGCCCAACCTGATCAGTCTGGCGATCGTGTGCTGCGCGCTCGGCGTGGTGGCGCTGGAAGCCCTCTGGCTGACCGTCCTCCCCCCCGCGGCCCTGGGCTTGCCATGAGTTCATCCACCCCCCAGCCGGCATCACAGGAGCCACCCCAGACCCCATTGCCGCCACAGGTGCCACTGCAGCCACAGGCTCAGCCGCCAGCCGAACCGCCGGCGAGCGATACCGCCCCACCCCGCCGGCGGTTCGATGGACCGCTGGAGGGGCTGGCCACAGCGCTGAGCTGGGCCGTGCCCGTGGGGGCGGTGGTGCTGGGCGTGTGGATGGTGGGAGCCGCCGTCCAGCAGCAGAGCTGGCTCACCAGCAGCTTCGGGGTGCGCTTCCGCACCACCGATGCCAGCGGCATCTGGCCGGGGGTGAATGTCACGGTGGCGGGCTACCGGGTGGGGCGGGTGGAACGGGTCACGCTGGCTGGCGATGGCACGGTGGCCGTCGACCTGCGCATCGCCGACCGCTATCGGCGGTTGATCGGCCCTGGCAGCCACGCCGAGCGTTACCAGGAGGGCTTGATCGGTGCCAGCCAGATCGCCCTCACCCCCGACGTCCTTTCCCCTGGAGAAGAAACGCCGCGGCGCGACCTGCTGATTCCTTTCCGTCCGTCGGCCGATCTGGCCCAGCTGCTGGAGGAGATCGGCACCACCCGGATCAAGCTCAATCGCGCCCTCGAAGGCACGGCGCGGATGGCGGAGCGTGATGTGCCCGGGGCCGTGGGCAGCTTCCGCAGCACGTTGCTCGACCTCCAGCGCCTGAGCCGGCGGCTGGAGCTGGAGACAGGCCGTACCGCTGCCACCACTCGCCAGACCCTGCAGGTGTACGAGAGCACCGCCCGGCGCATTGACACCACTGGCAGCGCGGCCCGCCAGGCCACCGAGGAAGCCCTGGGCTTGATGCGTGAAGCCCACCCACCGCTCGTGGACACGCTTGAGGAAGTGCGTCTGCTGACCCGTCGTATCAACCAGTTGCTGGAATCGCTCGGGGTGGGCAGCCCCCAGCCCCGCCGGCCCGCCGGTGCTTCGAAGGTGTCTCCGGAACCGGCATCACCTGAAGCCCCATCACCGGCAGCCGTGCCAGCTCCAACACCGGCGGCTGCGCCGGCGATGCCTGGCCGGGGTGCCCCATGAGCTGCCGGGAGCGGGCAGGGCCGCAGCCCCACCCGCTCCCGGCAGCGGCCCGGGGCTGGGGCCTCAGCTCACAGTCACATCGGTGACGCGGCCACCGAGGCGCTGCACCCGTCGCAGGGCTTCGTTCATGCGGGAGTAGGGCACCCGCAGCACGTAGGCGCTGGTGCGCACATAACCGTTGTCGGCGATGCCGGTGGCGGAGATGGTCACCACCCGGGCACCGCTGCCGCTGGTGGAGCGGTCCCCGGCTGACACCCGCAGTGCTTCCGCCCGGTGCTCCTGCGACGGTGCCCGGCGCGCGCTGCCCCAGTCGTCGTCGTTGAGCAGGTTGGTGGCGGAGCTCACCTGTGCCTTGAAAGGTCCTTCGGTGGACACGATCACCACCCGACCCATGGAGCCGCGCACCGGCACGGCCCGGTCCTGGTGCAGTGCCTTGCCGAGGCGGAACTGGGTGCCGGAGGGATCGCCCTTCACTGAGGCCGCAGCGCCACGGGCCAGCTGCATCAGCCAGGAGAACTGCCGGCCTTCATGCCCTGCCGAATAATCCCAGCCGTGCAGGTAGGGAACCGTGTCCTGCCCGAAGCGTTGCTGGTATTCATCGCCATCGATGTAGGAGTCGATTTCGGCATCGAAACCCTCCTCCTGCAGGATTGTGAAGTGGTGAAGCATCTCGGCGCGGTTCTGCGGCGCGCGGCCGAGCAGGTGCTTGTGGTTCAGCTCGATGAAGCGGTAGGGGTTGCAGTTCTCGAAGAAGCGCTCGCGGTACAGCCCGCTCTTCGCCACGGTGCGCACCAGCTCGCGAACACTCAGGAAACCATTGCGAAACAGGGATTCGGCCCCGGTGAGCCGCTCATTGGCCATCACATACTGGTGACCAAGCACCTGCTGATACACCGCCCGGATGATCGTGGTGTTGTCGTCGTCGGAGGCCTGTGACCAACTCTGTTTGTTCCTGTCGTTCTCGAACCTCTCGATTCCCAGCGAGGGCGCCTGAAGCAGTGCCATGGTGAAACGGTCAGCGAAGGGAGAAAGCAACAGATCCGAATCCCTGGACCCGACGCCATTGATGAGAATTCTTCAATCAGAACTCCTGGCTCAGACTTCTTCAGGCAGAAGCTCTGGGTCGGAATCTTTGGTGTCAGAATCCCTGAATCAGCACCTGTTGGCTCGCACAACTTTAAGAGCAGAACAAAAAAAGACGGCCAACTTCTGATCCCGTAAACAAACGAAAGATGCCTTCATCTTCAGCCGAGTGCCCCGCTGGCCTCCCGATCCTCTGTCCACCACCTCTTGGTGGCCCTCTCCTGTTGCCGGCAGTCCAGTTGCGAGGAAGGATCCTGCCAGTCCGCCAGGCCACACCCCATCCCCAATCTGCCGCACTCCCCCCTTGGTAGCCCCTCCAGCCCCCTTACGCTGAACAGCCTTCGCCCTCCTGTGGATCCGCCCTTGTCCGCCCGCCTCGCCATCGGTCCTGTCGATGTCGACCCCGTCGTGCGCGAATGGGTGGATGCCGAAACCCTGCAGCGCCTGGTGGCTCGCCACCGCCGCGGTGACTGGGGCGATGTGGACGCCCGCGATGCCCGCGACAACACCCTGGCCGCTTATCGCCAGCAGGGGGGGCTGCGCAGCGTGTTCAACCTCGGCCGTGGGCTGCAGGTGTGGGTGATCACCAGTGATCTGGGCAAGGACAGCCTGCACACCACGGTGCTGCTGCCCGAAGACGCCTGACCCTGCAGTGAAACCTCCGCTGCCGCTCTCACCTCCGTGGCGTCAACGCCTGCCACTCCCACGCTGGCGGCCATCTGTTCTGCAGTGCCGATCCCAGCGGCACGCGGCCCCTCAGCCAGCCGCTGGAGTCGGCCAGTGATCGGAGCCTGCCGGTGATCATCGAGGTCCAGCAGCTCAGCAAGACCTACCGGGTGGCCGACAAGCAACCCGGCATGGCCGGCACCCTGCGCCACTTCGTGCGCCGCCGCCATCGTGATGTGCCCGCCGTGAGCGGGGTGTCGTTCGCGATCGCGCCCGGGGAGATGGTCGGGTTTCTGGGGCCGAACGGCGCCGGCAAGACCACCACCTTGAAGATGCTCACCGGCCTGATCCATCCCACCGCCGGCACGGTGCGGGTGGCGGGGCATGAGCCGAAACGGCGCCAGGCCGCCTTCCTGCACCAGATCACCCTGGTGATGGGCCAGAAGCAGCAGCTGATCTGGGATCTGCCGCCGCTCGATTCGTTTCGGGTCAACGCAGCGGTCTACGGCCTCACCCCGCCCGAAGCGCGCCGCCGCATCGCCGAACTGGCCGACATGCTCGAACTGGGGGAGGAGCTGACCCGCCCGGTGCGCAAGCTGTCACTGGGCCAGCGCATGAAGGCCGAGCTGCTGGCGGCCCTGCTGCACCGTCCCGCCGTGCTGTTCCTCGATGAACCCACGCTCGGGCTCGATGTGAACGCCCAGGCTCGGGTGCGGGATTTCCTCGCCGACTACAACCGGCGCACCGGCGCCACCGTGCTGCTCACCAGCCACTACATGGGCGATATCACCGCTCTGTGCGAGCGGGTGTTGCTGATTCATCAGGGCCGGCTCTTCTATGACGGCCGCCTGGAGGGGTTGAGCGAGCAGCTGGCGCCCTACCGGCTGGTGCGGCTGGAGCTGAATGTGCCCCAGCCCGCCTCCGCCTTCGCCGCCCATGGAACCGTGGAATCCCTGCAGGGGAATCAGGTCTGCCTGCGGGTGCCGGCGGCCCAGCTCACCGGCAGCGTGGCCCAGCTGCTGGAGCGGTTCGCCGTGGTGGACCTGGAAGTGAGCGACCCGCCGATCGAGCAGATCATCGGCGGGCTGTTCGAGCGGGGGACGGTGGATGACAGTGCCGCCTGAACCCCGCGCCAGGCCTGTGCTGCCGCTGGCGCGGGTGCTGCTCAGCACGCAGTACGCGTACATGCTCGAATACCGCGCCGAAATCGCCTTGTGGGCGCTTTCCGGGGTGCTGCCGCTGATCATGCTCGGCGTCTGGAGCGGCTCAGGAGCCGGCGCGGCGGCAGGCTTCACGCCGGCGATGCTCACCCGCTATTTCCTGGCGGCCTTCGTCGTGCGCCAGTTCACGGTGGTGTGGGTGATTCATGTCTTCGAGGAAGACAACCTGCAAGGACGGCTCTCGCCCTACCTGCTCCAACCGCTGCATCCGTTCTGGCGCTACCTGGCCGCCCACGTGGCCGAGCAGGTCACCCGTGTGCCGTTCGTGGCGGCCCTGCTGGCGCTGCTGTTCCTGCTGCAGCCGAGCCTGTTGTGGTGGCCCCATCCCGCTGACGTGTTCTGGGGGGTGCTGGCCACCGTGTCAGCGTTCATCCTGCGCTTTCTGCTGCAGGGGGTGATCGCCATGGCCTGCTTCTGGAGCGAGCGGGCGCTGGCGCTGGAGCGGCTGCTGCTGATTCCCTATCTGTTCCTCTCGGGCCTGGTGGCGCCGCTGGAAACCTTTCCGCCGGGCGTGCGCGCCTTCGCGCTGGCCACCCCGTTCCCTTACACGATCGCCTTTCCCGCCCGCGTGCTGATGGGAGCGGAGGTCAACCTGGCGGCGGGCTTCCTGGGCCTGGCGCTCTGGAGCGGCCTGTTCCTGCTGCTGTTTCTACTGCTCTGGCGCGTCGGCATCCGGCGGTATTCGGCCATGGGGGCCTGATGCACCGCTACCTGCGCACCCTGGCCCAGTTCTGGAGCGCCTCGCTGGCGGCGGAAATGGAATACCCCGCCAACTTCGTGTTGGAGCTGCTCGCCGAAGTGGGCAACCTGGCCGGCAGCCTGTTCGTGCTCTCGCTGCTCTACGGGCCAGGCCAGAACCTGGGCGGCTGGAGCTGGAACGCGGCGCTGGTGGTGCTGGGCTTCTACACCCTGCTGGAAGGCCTCACCAGCACCCTGTTCCAGCCCAACCTGTCCACGATCGTCACCCACGTGCAGAACGGCACCCTCGATTTCGTGCTGCTCAAACCCATCGACAGCCAGTTCTGGTTATCCCTGCGCACCTTCTCCCCCTGGGGGCTGCCGGGCATGGTGATGGGTGCCGGCCTGATCCTGGTGGCCGCCCTGCGCGCCGGTGCGGTGCTGGGGCCGGACACGGTCGCCGCCGCTGCGGTGCTGCTGCTGGCCAGCGCCGCCATCCTTTACAGCCTCTGGTTCGTGATCGCCGCCACCAGCATCTGGTTCGTGAAGGTCTGGAACGCCACCGAAGTGCTGCGCAGCACCCTCGTGGCCGGCCGCTATCCGGTGAGCGTGTACCCGGCAGGCCTGAGGGCCTTCTTCACCTTCGTGCTGCCCGTTGCCTTCCTCACCACGGTGCCGGCCGAGGCGGTGCTGGGGCGGGCATCCGGCAGCTGGATGGTCGCCAGCGTGGCGGTGGCCGCCGCCTGCCTCATGATCAGCCGCGCCATCTGGCGCTATGCCCTGCGCTTCTACACCTCTGCTTCGAGTTGATCGTGCCACCAGTTGATCCGGCCTCCAGTGGATGCGGCTTGGCAGCAGGATTTCTGTCGGGGTGGTTGACCCATAGCCGTGCTGGCATTCAGCGCTTGCCAGCACGCTCCAGCTCCCGGCGCAGACGTTCCAGTTCCCGTTCGGCGGCGGCAAGGTCGTCGGCGCTGGAGCTGGAATCACCAGAAGCACCGAGCCCATCGGCGTGGGTTCTGCGGCTGCTCCCCTCGCCGGCATAGCTGGAGAGGGAGCGGAACATCAGACCACCGCCGGCGGCGATCATCACCACCATCGTGGCCAGGCTCCAGAGCGTGGTGGGGCGGAAGCTGATGAACAGGCTGTGCAGCACCCCCACCCCCACGGCCGCTGAAGACGCCCAGACCAGAAACCAGCCGGCCCGGCGGTAGGTGCCGGAGAACAGCAGACAGACGCCGATGCCCAGCAGCAACACCAGCAGACCGAAGCCCTCACCCACCCCCTGGGCCACCACCCCACTGAAGCCGCCACCGAATCCACCGCCAAAGGTGCGACCTCCGAAACCGCTGCCGGAGAACCGCAACGCCGATCCCACCATCACCTGATTGGTGAACAGAAAGATGCCAGCGGCGAAAAAGGCACCGCCAACTAGAAACAGGAAGAAATCCTGCTTGGGTTTGGCTGTCATGTCTGCACTGTGATGAGGCTTTGAATTTAGAGCCAATCGGCATTGATGGCTGTGTAGATCTGCGATCGGCTATGGACAACTGTGTGTTCTATCCAGCGCTCCGCTGCAGATCACCCGATGTCATTCCCGTTCGTCAATGCCGTTGTTTGCTCATCGTTAGCGCTGTCCATTGTTGTGCATCAAGGCCTACGACTAAGGAGACTCGGAAAAGTCCGCCCCATTCACAGGAGGATGACCCTGTGATTGCAGGTCAGCACTGGGTTCACGGGCGGCAAGCCGCTTGGATTCGGAGACTGCGAGCAGATCACGGCAAAGAAGCGCGCCTAAGGCGAGACGTTTCTGGCCGACATGGAGCCGGTCGTGCCCTGGCAGGCGCTGATCCATCTGGTTGAGCCCCGCTACCCCAAGAGCGGCAGGAAAGGAAGCCGCCCGCCATATCTGCTGGCGATGTGTTGCGGATTCACCTGATGCAGCCGTTTGGCTTTCAGAAGACCTGGCTGCGGGGAATGACCAAGAACAGCTGCAAGATCAATGTGCTGGCTGCACTGACTAACCCGTTCCTGGCACGGCGCCAGTTGCTCGCGACACCATGAACAAGGGAATTCGGGCGTCCAAAGGAGCCGCTCACAGGGATATCTCCAGACCACCAGAAGGAGACAAGCCGCTTCAACGAGTATCGACCACGCCCTCATCGCAGAGAGGGGCCACTACCGGGGATCTCTGGGCACGGCTGCCCGTCAAATCCCTGTTGGCCAGAGTTTCCCTAGACCAGCAGCGGGGCCAGGTTCACCTCCGCTTCGAAGGCCTCCGCCAGGCGATCGAGCAAGTCTTCGCGCTGCAGGCCGTGGTGCGGCACATCCAGCGGCAGGGCGGAGAAGCCGCGCGCCTCGCGCAGCTGATTGAGCCACTGCCGCCGCCAGCGGCCGTTCTCGAACAGACCGTGCAGGTAGGAGCCGGCGACCCTGCCCGACCACCAGCCCAACCCGGCACCTGATTCACCAGCCGCCAGCGGCTCACAGTTGGCCGGATCGAGGCAGTGGGTACGGCCCTGATGCAGCTCGAAGCCTTCCAGCGGTGTGCCCGCTGCGGGCCAACAGGCGAACTCGCGACGCTGTCGCAGGGTTTTCCCTGCCATGAAGCAGGTGGCCAGCGGCAGCAGCCCCAGCCCCCTGAGCCCCTCCTCGCCATCCGCGCTGGCGCTTCCCTCCAGCGTGTGGGGATCCTCCAGTCGTTCTCCCAGCATCTGCAGGCCGCCGCAGAGCCCGAACAGGTGGCCGCCGCCAGCCACGAAGCGCAGCAGCGCGTCGGCCAGTGGGCTCTCCTTGAGCGCGGCCAGATCCCGCAGGGTCTGCTTGCTGCCGGGCAGGATCACTGCTGCGGGCTGACCGAGTGGATCCCCCGGCCGCACCCAGCGCAGGCGCACACTCGGCTCGGCCTCCAGCGGATCGAAGTCGGAGAAGTTGCTGATCGACGGCAGCCGCACCACGGCGATCTCCAGCTCCGCCTCGGGTTTGCGGGCCCGCCGTTCCAGCAGATCGAGCGAATCTTCCGGTGGGAAGAGTTCATCGAGCCAGGGCATCACGCCCAGCACCGGAATCCCCGTTTCCTGTTCCAGCCACTGGCGCCCTGCATCGAACAGCTGCCGCCGCCCGCGGAAGCGATTGATCAGGATCCCCCGGATCAGCGGGCGCTCCACCGGTCTGAGCAGGGCCAGGGTGCCGACGATCTGGGCGAACACACCGCCGCGCTCGATGTCGGCCACCAGCAGGCAGCGGGCGCGCAGGAACTGCGCCAGGCGCAGATTGGTGAGATCCCGCGCCTGCAGGTTCACCTCCACCGGGCTGCCGGCCCCCTCCAGCACCAGCCGCCCGCCGGGATGGCTGAAGCGCAGGTCTTCCAGCCCCTGGCGAATCGCCTGCCAACCGGGGCGGAACCAGTCGCGGTAGTAGTGCTCGGCGCGGGCCGTGCCCACCGCGCGGCCCATGTGGATCACCTCGCTGGTGCTGTCGCCCTGCGGCTTGAGCAGCACCGGATTCATCGCCACCCGCGGCTCCAGGCCCGCGGCCCAGGCCTGCAGCGCCTGGCTGTAGGCCATTTCGCCGCCGTCCTCATCCACCCAGGCGTTGAGACTCATGTTCTGCCCCTTGAAGGGCACCGGTGTTTCGCCGCGGCGTCGCAGCACCCGGCAGAGCGCCGCCGTCATGAGGGATTTGCCGGCGCCGCTGCTGGTGCCCAGCACCATCAACGCCGGCGGCACAGGGCCGGAACCCGCAGCCGGTGCTGTCACAGGCGCGGCCGGTAGCGGCTGATCGCATGGCGCAGCTGTTCCTTCCAGCCGGCGCGCGGAATCTCCTGGCTCCAACCCGCCAGCAACTGACGACCCATGGGCGTGAGCCTTACCCGTTCGGTGAGGCCCTGACCATCCACTTCGCGGCGCAGCACGCCGAGCCGGATCAGCCAGATGAACAGGGTTTCAGTGTCGTCGGGTGTCAGCCTGGTGCTGCAGAGCGTTTCCGCGTCGGTGCGGGCCCACAGCGCCACGCTGCTGATCGCCTCCTGCTCCAGCAGGCGGTACAGACCGAGGCGAAATGGCAGGCAGCGCATGGCGCTGGCGGCGCGAGCCAGGGAGCGAGGGTTGTCCAGGATGGGGTCCATGCGTTGATTCTCTCCAATCCCTGCTCCAGCCTGCGGCGGTTCCAGCCGAAGGCCGGCGCAGTACCCCTGGTTCGCCCTCCTGTTGTCCTGCGCTGCCGCCGTGTCCACCGTTCCGTTGGTGCTTGCTTCCGCCTCTCCGGCCCGCCGCCTGCTACTGGATCGGGCCCAGATCCCCCATCGCGTCTTGGCGAGTGGCTTCGATGAAGCCACGATCAAGGCGACGGATCCCTGCGAGCTGGCCGTCTGCCTGGCCAGAGCCAAGGCTGAGGCCGTGGCCACCGTCCTGGCCGACAGCGCCCCGGCCGACCCCTGCCCGGAGCTTGTGCTGGGCTGCGATTCGTTGTTCGTGTTTAAGGGCGAGATCCAGGGCAAACCCAGGGATGCCCTGCAGGCGATCGAGCGCTGGCAGCGCATGTCCGGAGGCTGGGGCGAGCTGCACACGGGCCATTGCCTGCTGGGCAGCGGAGCCCCCCGCCTGGCGGCTGTCACCACCCGCGTGCGCTTTGCTCAGCTTGAGGCCGCTGAGATCGAGGCCTATGTGGCCAGCGGTGAACCGCTCGGTTGCGCGGGTGGGTTTGCTCTTGAAGGCCGCGGCGGCCTGCTGGTGGAGACGATCGAGGGCTGCGTCAGCAATGTGATCGGCCTCAGCCTGCCGCTATTGCGCCGCTGGTTGAAGGATGAAACAGCCCCGCGGGTCAGCGGAACAGGTTGTTGAACAGGTTCTGAAGGAATGCCCCTGTGGGGTTGACGTCCTCAAAACCACCTTGCTGCCCCTGGTTGTTCCAACGGCTGTCCTGGGCTTCCAGCCGCAGGTCGGCCCAGCGGAAGCTCACGTTGCCGTTGCGGTTGCTCACCTGCACCGGCCAGACACCAGTGGCGTCTCGGAGCACCAGGTTGCCCTGCCGGTTGAAGAAGCTGTAGCGGCGCCCATCCCCAAGCTCCACGTTGTAGGCCATGCCGTTCGACGATTCACGCCGATTGAGGACGCAGCTGCCGTTGAAGAGGCGGCGGTTACCCTGACGCAGCTCGCAGGCGGTGTTGCCCTGGCCTTGCTGCCAGTTGTTGTTGTTCCAGTTATTGCCGTTGTTCCAGCTGCCGTTGTTGCCACTGTTGTTGTTCCAGCCACCGCCACCGCTGTTGTTCCAGCCGCTGTTGTTGTTCCAGTTGTTGCTGGTGTTGCCTGATCCCGGGTTGCGCCAAGCGCCGTTGTTGCCAAACAGCTGCTTGCTCAGAGCCCTGCTGATGTTCTTGCCATCCCAGCCGTCGTCCCAGCAGGTCTGCCGCCGCACATCGCAGACATCGCCGTTGCTCAACTGGAACTGGGTGGGGCGGTTGCTGCCCGACAGCTTGCGAATCAGCTCCCGTTCGGCGCTGCGGCCGAAATACTCCCTGGTGAGGGTCACAGACACCCCGGTGCTGTCGAAGCACATCTTTGTGGCCCGGTCGCAGACCACGCCCTGGCGGGGGTAGTCGATGGAGGCATTCTTGGCGGCTGCAGGCTGAACAGCTACGAACGGCAAAAGCGCAAGGGGAAGGGCTGCTACGGCAACCATGCGGCCGGCGGCTAGGCGGATGGACAAGGGAAACTCCCGGTGGTCCCCAAAGCTACGAAGAGCCGGGTAAGCCGGCATCTCTCGAATGTGTCCGCCTGGCCGGAAAGCATCACCAAGTCTTTCTGGTCAGGCAGCCCATGAAAAAGCCCCCGTGGAAGCCGGGGGCGGAGAGAGCAACCAGTGGTGCTCGGAGAAGCCATGGAGCTCAGTCGAGGTCGGGCATGGCCAGGGTGGGCTCGGCCTTGCGGTCGATGCCTTTCTCGAAGCCAGCCGCCGCGGCGCGGGCTCGGCCTGCATGCCAGAGGTGACCCACCAAGAAGAAGAAGGCGAGCACGAACTGGGTGGCAGACAGCCACTGACGCACGTTCACGAAGTTCACCGAGTTGGGTTCGGTGATGATGCCGCCCACGGAGTTGAGGGACGCATTCGGAGCGTGGGTCATGTATTCAGCGGCCCGGCGCACTTGCCAGGGCTGAATGTCGTTCTGGAGCTTGTCGAGGCTGAGCCCGTTGGGACCACGCAGGGGCTCCAGCCAAGGGCCGCGGAAGTCCCAGAAGCGCATGGTTTCTCCACCGAAGATGATCTCGCCGGTTGGGGAGCGCATCAAGTATTTGCCAAGGCCGGTGGGACCCATGGCTGAACCGATGTTGGCACCCAGGCGTTGGTCACGCACCAGGAAGGTGAAGCTCTGGGCCTGCGAGGACTCGGCGTTGGTGGGGCCGTAGAACTCAGAGGGGTAAGCGGTGTTGTTGAACCAGATGTAGGCCGAGGCGATGAAGCTCATGAAGCTCAAGGCGCCAAGGCTGTAGCTCAGGTAGGCCTCACCGTTCCAGATGAAGGCGCGACGCACCCAGCCGAACGGCTTGGTGATGACGTGCCAGATGCCACCGAAGATGCAGATGAGGCCGAGCCAGATGTGGCCGCCGATGATGTCTTCCATCGAGTTCACCCCGATGATCCAACCCTCGCCACCGAAGGGGGCGCGGAACAGATAACCGAAGATCACACCAGGGCTGAGGGTGGGGTTGGTGATGATGCGCACATCGCCGCCGCCGGGGGCCCAGGTGTCATAGACACCGCCGAAGAACATCGCCTTGAACACCAGCAGCAGACACCCCACACCCAACAGGATGAGGTGGTAGCCAATGATGTTGGTCATCTGGTTCTTATCCCGCCAGTCCTGGGAGAAAAACGAGGAGTAGTTCTCCAGGATCTCAGGGCCGCGCAGGGCGTGGTAAAGACCGCCCAGGCCGAGAACGGCCGAGCTGATCAGGTGCAGAACACCGACAACGAAGAAGGGGTAGAGGCTGGTGACCTCACCGCCGGGACCGACGCCATAGCCAAGGGTGGCCACGTGCGGGAACAGGATCAGACCCTGTTCGTACATCGGTTTGTCGAAGGTGAAGTGGCTCACCTCAAACAGCATCATGGCGCCGGCCCAGAACACCATCAGGCCAGCGTGGGCCACGTGGGCCCCGAGCAGACGACCGGACAGGTTGATCAGGCGTGCATTGCCGGCCCACCAGGCATAACCGGTGGAGTCCAGGTCTTTGCCGCCGACGGCCGTAAGAGAAGGACTAGAGAGCGTTACCACGGGGCAGAACCTCTTCAGGGAAGACGAAGTTTTCATGCGGCTGGTCAGCCGGTGCCATCCAGGCACGCAGACCTTCATTCAGAAGAATGTTCTTCGTGTAGAAGGTTTCGAATTCAG
>NZ_JAGQBP010000008.1:0-44943 GCF_024345695.1 Synechococcus sp. L2F
CAAGGCCTCCGCCCATGGCGCGAATCGTGCCAGCTGCTCGCTATTGCTCGCCGCAAGCACCGGAAAGTCTGTGCTCGCAAGGCTTTCGCCTGCTACTAGAGGGGTGGGACTGCGTTGCAGCCACTGCAGAGAGCAGCCCAGCTCTGTAAGCACAAGCCAGGCCGCGGCCAGATCCCAGATCTTGGGCGTGGCCTCCAGAGCTGAGACGGTCTGGCCCATTGCCACGCTGACGAGGTTCAAGCTGGCCACACCGAGCAGGCGGATCTTGCCGGGAAACCTGCGGTCGGGGAGCTTCTGCAGCACGCCGATCGACCGGCTGCACAGGGACGCACAACCGGTCTGCAGCTGCTGGGTGGACGGCGGCAAGAGACGTTTGCCGTTACGCCACGCTCCCTGGCCCCGCACCGCCACGATGCGTTGTCGCAGCGGAGGGACATCAAGGAGGGCCAACACGGGAACTCCCGCCTCGAAGCGGGCCATCGAAATGGCCCAGTAAGGGATGCCCGCGGCGAAGTTGGTGGTGCCATCAAGGGGATCCACCACCCAGAACGCCTCTGTGGCAGGGACAAGATGCCTCCCCTCCTCGCTCAGCACCCCTTCGCCGGGATAGAGCTCAGCCAGGCCCTGCACAAGGGTCTCGTCACTCCAGCGATCGCAGGCGGTGATCAAGCTGCCATCGGCCTTGGCTTCGAATGCCATATGGCCAAAATCGTTGCGTTGCCGCTCTGCCACCGCATCAAGCAGGGAGTTGAGCCGCAGCGCATCCGCCGGCAACGCGTGGGCAAAGGTCATCCGAGCTCCATGGCAAGCACCTGGGTGAGGCTGCGGCTGGTGTCCTCGCGGAACCGGTGCAGATTGACGCGGCTGAGCATCAGCAAGGCAGCCAGTGCGACCAGTGCCTCGATGCCCAGCACAAGAGCGAAGGGGGGGAAGGGTCCCTGCAAAGGGAAGAGTGCTCGACCAAGGTCGAGCAGGCCACCACCGAGCAACTTGGCGATGGCCCGGGACAATGCCTGGGCCAGGCCCCACACCCCGACAAAAGTGCCGGCCGCCTCGGGCAGGGTGAGATCAAGCATCAGGCAGAGCGCACTGTTGGTTCCGATGCCGGAAGCCAGGCCGAACAGGATCATCAGCCCTTGCAGAACTGCCACACGGGCGGTGAAGCCGGCCAGCAGCAGGAGCAATAAGGAGATCAGGATCAGCCGACAGCCAAGGCGGGCCGCCGCGAATTTGCCCAGACGCGGCACGATCCACAAACCGGCCAGGATCAGACCCACCAATGTGCCGGACCCCCAGAGCGCATTGAGCGACGCGGTGGCGGCGATGGGCATGCCGAACACATCAGCTCCATAGCTCTCCAGGATCGGGTCCTGGAGGAACAGGGCCAGGGTGAAAAGAATCAGGAAGGTGAAGAAGATCGCCACCTGCGCGCTTGATCGGATCAGACGCCAGGCCCGCGACAGGGTGATGGCGTCGTCGCGATCGGCGGCGCTGCTCAGTGATTCACCAGCCCGGGCGGGCTCGATCCCCCAGGTGGCCACGAGCGTGAGCAGGAACACCAGCCCGGCCGATCGCAGCATGAATGGCCCGAGAACCGTTTCGAGGGTGGCCCGATCTGTGATGCCATCGAGGCCGCGGAGGCTCAAAGAAATGGCAATGGCACCGATCACAATGCCGATGGTGAGCATGCACCAGATGATGCTCACGGCCCGGGGGCGTTCCTGCTCCTGGGTGCGGTCGATCACCAGGGCGAGATAAGGGGTGGTGGCCATCGACACCGCCAGCCCATAGAAGGCAAACAGCCCGCACAACAGCACCACCCCCAGCAGAACCGCCTGGCCGTCAGCGCTGTCCATGGCCTCCGCCAGGCGGAAGATCAAGGGAACCACCAACACCGCCAGAGCGCAGAAACAAGCGCTGCCCGCCCAGATGTAAGGCGTGCGATGCCGGCCAGCGATGGCGTGGCGATCGGAAATCTGGCCGAAAAGGATGCGCGACGGGGCAACGAACTGCTCGAAAGCCAGTGCTCCGCCCACCAACAAACCGGGGAAGCCCAGTTCGCTGAGCATGATCCGGTTCAGCAGTCCGGCAAACACAACCGCGAGAAAACCGAGCGATCCCTGGAACAGACCCAACCGAATGGTGGTGACGAACGAAAGGCCTGGCCGCGCCGTCGCTGCTTGGGTCATCCGGGTGGTCGGCGACGACACCGTGACCCTATCAACGGAACCAAGTCAGCCAAAAGGGAAGTGGCGATCAGGGGGAAAGCGGTGATGCGCCACCGGGTCCTCGGACTTCCGCCTGACAGGCAGGTTGGAGCGGCTGGGGATCGATTGGAATCTGGGTGGCGGGATCGACGGCCGGCTTGACCGCCTTTAATGCCGGAGGCTTGCAGAAGGCCACCTGATCAAGGCCCGTACGACGGCGCAGTTCCGCCAAGCGCTTGTTGTAGTCGGTGACGGCGGTGGCGTACCTCACCTCTGCCTGGGTGAGGTCGCGCTGGCTGTCGACCACTTCCCGCTGGGTGGTGACGCCGGCTTGAAACCGCAGCCTGGCCAACCGCAGCGCTTCACGGGAAGAGATCACCTCCCGGGACGTGGTGGTGATGTCGCGGTTGTTCTGCAGCAGCTGATAGAAACTGGTTTCCACCTCAAAACGGATGGCATCCCTCCGGCTGGCGAAATTGAAGCGGTTCTGCTCTGCAGCCTGCTTCTGCTGACGGAACTCGGCGGCAGCGCGTCCGCCATCGAAGAGCGTCCAGCGAAGATTCAGACCAATGGCGTTGTCAATGGAGTAGGAGAAATTGTCGAAGTTGATCGACTGACCCTCCGGAACGTTGGTCTGACCATTGCTGCGATCCCAGCCAAAGTTATTGACGATGCTTAAGAATGGCTGCGTTGCGCCGAGAGAAGCGTTGGCATTGCTGTTCGCAATCGAGATGTCGAGCAACACTTGATCGAGCTCCTCGCGGAACGCAAAAGCCGCCACGATGCTCTCCTGCAACGAGGGAATCCAGGTGGCAAGAACCCGCGCAGGCTCCTTGGCCGTCGGGGTGATGTCTTGAGGGAGGTCGAGCAGAGCGGCCAGGCTGCGGCGGGCAATCGACTGGGAAGACAACTGGTTGGTGAGTAGCTGCTGGTCGCGGGCAAGCTGGGTTTCAGCCTGAAGCACATCCAGCTTGGTAGAGACACCCGCTTGGAACCGTGCACGAGCATCCTTAAGGCTGACGAGGGAAGCCCGCACAGACTCCTGACCGATCCTCACACCCTCGTCGCTGAGCTGAAGGTCGAAATAAGCCTGGGCAGCCTGCAAACGAAGATCTCGTAGGGCAATCAGGTATTGGTTCTGCGCTTTCTCGAAGGAATCGCGTGCTGCGGAAATCTGGGGAACCCGCTGCGGATTGATCAGATCCCAATTGATGCCGATATTCATCGAGGCACCGATCCGGGCACCAATGGTGGCACCGGTAGGAGCAAACAGTCCGGTGGCGGAGTTCTGGAAGCTGTAGTTATTACGGAGTGACGGGAAGTTGTTCTGGGTGGTGAGGTTGATTGTGGGATACCAGGCCGATATCTGAGCCCTGAGATTGGACTGCGCCTGCTCAACCTGTGACGCCACTGCCTTGAGGTTGGGGTTGTTCACCTCTGCCAGGGTTTCCACCTCCTGCAGGCCCAATGGACGGAGCTGCTGGATTCTCACTTGGGAAGGAAGATCCGGGAGTGCAAGCGGCGGGGGGGCAACCAACGGTTGCAGCGCTTCGGGCAACTGGCGAGCAGCCGGTGCAAGCACCGAGGGATCGGACAGCGGGCGCTCCCCCTTCAGCTCGGTAGCCGTGGGCAGGGCGCCAGAGCCGGCAGTGGAAGGCTGGGCAGGAGACGGAGCAGTGCCCGCAGCCTTGGAGCTTGGCTCAGCGGTGGTGGTGGGTTTCTGAGCAGTGGTGTCTGGGCCAGAAGGAAGGACTGAGGTGCTCTGTGCGAGCGATGGACGGGCGCCCAGCGGAAGGAACACCATCCCTGCCAGAGCACACGAAGCAAGGAGGGAGGGGCGCACGCGTCGTGAGACCTGATAACCAGCTGAGTTTAAGGAGGATGGGCAAGAGCGCCGACGCAGGCAGACACGAAATCATCTGCCCCATCCACGACCCGGATCGGCACCCCCAGACGGTCTTTGATCGCAAAAAGGGGGAGGTCGTCGAGGAACACCGGCTCTCCCTGCCGCAGCATCACCCCGGGTAGCAGAAGCATGTCGCCGAGATCCGCCCCGGCCAGCCCCGCCAACACATCTGAACCCGTTAAGAGGCCGGTGACCACCAGATCCTGCCCCCAGTAGGGGCTGGGCAAGCCGAACAACTGCAACGTCAACCCCTGCACTGCGTTGAGCCGCTCCACCACAGGCGAGAGCGCACCGGCCACAAGTCCACCCACCACCCAACTGACACGCCGTGGAACGGCGAGGCGCTTCGGCAGGGAGGTGGTGGCCCGATCCAGCGCTTCGAGGAAGGCGCGAATGCTGCCGACGCCATTTTCCTGCTGCGGCAGATCCTCGTAGTTGAGGCGCTCCGGCAGCGGCTGACCGGCCATCAGGTACCACTCATCGGACAGCCAGGCGAAACGAGTGTCGAGCTGCTGCTGGAAACCCTGCTGCAGCCGCTCCACCAGGGCGATCACCCTCCCGGCACAGGCAGGATCAACAGGCCTGAGGCCATCACCACTGGGGCGGAAGCGGGTGAGGCCAACGGGCACGACTGCGGCAGAGAGCACGGCAGGCCAGGACCCCGACGCAAACCCCGCCAGATCCTTGAGGGTGCGCTCGAGGGCAGGGCCATCGTTCAGGCCAGGGCAGACGACCACCTGGGCATGGATCTGCAGGCGACGTTCGGCGAACCAGACGAGCTGTTCCAGCAGCAAGCCCGCACGTGGATTCACCAACAGGCGGCTGCGCAGAGCCGGATCGGTGGCGTGGACGGAGACGAACAACGGCGACAGCCGCTGCTGTTCGATCCGCTCCCAATCGGCGGCAGTGAGGTTGGTGAGGGTGAGGTAAGAGCCGTAGAGAAAGCTGAGGCGGTAATCGTCGTCCTTGAGGTAGAGGCTGCCGCGACGCCCCGGCGGCTGCTGGTCGATGAAGCAGAAGGGGCAGTGGTTGTTGCACTGCCGCAGGCCATCAAACAGCGCCTCGGTGAAGCCGAGCCCAAGCCCCTCATCAGCCTCCTTCTCCAGCTCCACCCGATGACGCTCGCCGCCAGGATCCTCCACTTCAAGCACCAGCTCCTCTTCGCCCACCAGTACCTGCAGATCGATCAGGTCGCGTGGACGCACTCCATTGATGCTCAGCAGCCGATCACCGGGTTGGAAGCCCAGGTCTTCGCCGATCGAACCGGGCTCCACAGTGGCCACAACGGCGGGCTGGGGCTGACGGCCCGGGGTGGCATCGGCCAACGCCAGGCCGGCGGATGGTTCGTTCCACATCGGGCGGTGGGCATCAGGCTCCAGTGTGGAACCCAGCAGGCGGGGCTGGTGGGCCAGGTCGCGAGGGCTCTGCTGGGCACGCGGGGTTGCTCTGTGCAGCAACGCTCCTGCCGGCTGCCGTCAATTGAGCAAGGCCGGGGCCGCCTGACGAGCCCAGACCAGCAGTGCGACGCCGAAAACGAGCCGGTAGGCCACGAACACCCAGGTGCTGTGGGCCTGAAGGAAACGGAGCAACCAGGCGATCGCCAGCCAGGACACCACCGCCGCAGAGAGGATTCCGACCAGCAAAGGCAGCGGGCCCAGCGAGGCGCTGGCGGCAAACGCCGACTTCAGCTCGACCAGCCCGGCCAGGGTGATCGCCGGTATGCCGAGTAAAAATGAGAAGCGCGCGGCGGCAGGGCGCTGCCAGCCATCGAACAGCGAGGCCGTGAGGGTGCTGCCGGATCGGGACACGCCGGGGATGATGGCGAGCATCTGGGCAAGCCCGACCACCAGGCCATCAACGGGACGCACCTGGGGCAGTTCCTTGCGGCGACGGCCGACCACTTCGGCACAGGCCAGCAACAGCGCCATCACGATCGAGACGATCGCAATCGAGGGGATGCTGCGCAGCACGGAGGTTTCGTAGCCGCTCCAGAAGCGCTTGATGGCGCTGCCGGCGGCCACGATCGGCAAGGTTCCAACGGCCATGGCCAGTCCAAGTCGGGCGGACGGATCACGCCATTGCCCATGGCGGAAGGCCCGGGACATCCCCACCGCCACATCCAGCAGATCGCGGCGAAAGTAGAGCACCACGGCGGTAATGCTGCCGAGCTGGATCACGGCCGTGACGGCGACGCCGGGATCACCCCAACCCAGCAGCACGGGCACGACCTTCAGGTGGGCGGTGCTGCTGATCGGCAGGAATTCGGTCAGTCCCTGGACCACACCCAGCACAAGGGCCTGCCAGCAGGCCTCCAGCAGTCCCGGTGCCTGGGACGGAAGGACAGGAGGCATGGGGACGGTCGTCAGGACATGACGTGACCTTATGGCGGGCGGCTCCCGCCAGCCACCCAGCAATCCCCTAAGGTTGGCAACCTTTCTTCATACGTACAGGTGCCCGGGGTTTCGCTCTACCTTGCCCGCGTCTCAACCCTGGAGCGATCCCCCGAGGTGGTTCTGGCTCTACCACGGTCATCGAGGGGCACCTGGCCAGCGAAGCACTCCCCTGCCACGCGCGAGCTGCGCTGGCTCCTGCCGGTCGCCGTGGGGATGCTCGTGGCCCTGCCGGTGTTTCTGCAGGCGCCATGGGTGCGGTTGCATCCCACCAGCGCCACCGCCTTCACAACCGTGCTGCTGAGCGCCGGGCTGTTGCTCGGCTGGCGCGGCCAGGGCCAGTGGCGCGAACTGGGCGGCGTGCTGGTGGGCTTCAGCGGCAGCTGGCTGGCTGGTTGTCTGTTCTGGGGGTGGTTCCGTCTGCACCCGGCCTGGCATCTGCCGGTCGAAGCCTTCGCTTTGCCAATCGCCTGGGCCGGACTCTCGACCCGCTGGCGCAGCGCCGGGGCTTTCTACCTCGCCTCCCTGCTGGGAACGGCCTGCACAGATGGCGCCATGCTGCTCACGGGCGTGATGCCCCTCTGGCCCCAGGTGCTTCAGGCACCAGCCGAGCAGGCGCCCGAGCTGCTGCGCAAAGCCGCGGAGCTCGTGTTGCAGCCGCTGGCGCTGATCGAAATCGCCACGATCGCCACCGGGCTGATCCTGCTTGGGCGGCGCTGGTGGCCGCAGGGAGCCAGTGGTCGGGTGGCGGCAGCCGCCTTGATCACGACCCTCGCGGTAGATGCGATTTTCCTGGGTGCAGCGCTGTTGAGCCCGCACCTGAGCGGACTGATCTGATCCCACCTGCTGAGCGGCTCCGTCTGGGCCTTTCAAGCAGGGCCAAGGCCAGGGAGGTCTGATCTGGAGTGAAGCCTCCCGCCCGTTCATGGGCCGATTGAAGAACTGCAAAAGCCAGGGGGCTGCGGTGCAGGGATCGCAGTGGGCCGCTGTAGCGTTGCCGCGGTGCCGACCGGCTGCCTCAACAGGAGATTTTCGATGAAACGGGTGGTTGCCTGGCTGATGAGTGGTGTGCTTCTTGCGGGCCTGCTGATGGCCATGGCTCTGCCCCCTGCGGCCTTCGCTGATGCCCCGCGCAACGTGGCGGACGACAAGATCGCCGCTGCCGTCGGGAAGGTGGACCTCAACAACTCTCCGGTCCGTAGCTTCCAGCAATTCCCTGGGATGTACCCCACGCTGGCCGGCAAGATCGTGCTGGGCGGCCCTTACGAATCCATTGACGACGTGCTCAGCCTTGACCTCACGGAGCGCCAGAAGGAGCTGTTTGAGAAGTACCGCGATAACTTCACAATCACTCCTCCTTCCATTGCCCTCAACGAAGGCTTTGACCGCATCAACAATGGTGTCTACCGCTGATCCAGCTCTCTTCTGATTCCCATCTGGCCGCCGGGGTTCATCCGGCGGCTTTTTTGTCGTTCCGTTGACTGCATCGACCCCCAGGCCGTCGTCTTCCCAGCCACCGCTGGCGACCACCTGGGATGTGGTGGTGGTCGGCGGGGGCGCTGCTGGCCTGATGGCCTGCCTGGAGCTGCCGAGTGAACTGAGGGTGCTGCTGCTCAGCAAAGAGCGGGGCCCGCGCTCGGCAAGCCGCTGGGCGCAGGGGGGTATCGCCGCCGTGACACGCCCCGAGGACAGCTTTGCCAGCCACCGGGAGGACACACTCAAGGCCGGTGCAGGGCTCTGTGATCCTGCGGCCGTGGAGTTGCTCGTTCATGAAGCCCCCCGCTGCGTGGAACGCTTGCTCCAGCTGGGGATGGATTTTGATCGGGATGGCGCCAGCCTCAGCACAACACTTGAAGCAGCCCACAGCCATCGCCGCGTGCTGCACGCCCAGGACCGTACCGGCGGCGCCCTGGTGGATGCGTTGGAGCGGGCGGTTGAGCGGCGTGCCCTGCTGGTGCGTTGCCAGGGGGTGATGGCGCTGCAGCTCTGGGTCGAAGCCGGCCGTTGCCAGGGGCTGCAGGTGCTGGAGGGTGACCAGGTGCGCTGGCTGCGTGCAGGGGCCGTGGTGTTGGCCAGTGGCGGCGGCGGACATCTGTTCGAGAAAACCACCAATCCCAGCCAGGCCACCGGCGACGGCGTGGGCATGGCCTGGAGGGCGGGAGCCCAGGTGCGTGACCTCGAGTTCGTTCAGTTCCACCCCACGGCGCTGATGCTCCCCGGCGCTCCTCACTTCCTGATCTCTGAGGCCGTGCGGGGTGAAGGCGCCAAGCTGCTCGACAGGCAGGGCCGCAGCCCGGTGCGCGCCCTGGCGGGCGGGGATCTGGCGCCTCGCGACCAGGTCAGCCGGGCGCTGGTGCGCACGATGCACGAGCAAGGTGTGGACCACCTCTGGCTCGATCTGCGCCCCATCGGCGGCGCACGGATGGAGAAGCAGTTCCCCACGATCCTGGCCCGTTGCCGCCAACTGGGCCTTGAACCGGCCGATGCACCGATCCCGATCGCTCCCGCGGCCCACTACTGGATGGGAGGCGTCAGCACTGACCTCAACGCCGCCACAAGCCTTCCTGGCCTGTATGCCGTGGGGGAAGTGGCCTGTACGGGAGTGCATGGGGCCAACCGACTCGCGAGCAACTCGCTGATGGAATGTCTGGTGTTCGCCCGCCAGTTGAGCCGGATCCAGCTGAACAACACCTTCACGGCACCGCGCCCTGCTACTGCACGAAGTGGAGCTCCGGGGGCGATGTTGTTCTCCAGCCCTGTGGGAAGCTTCGGGGGCAACGGGGCCGGGCCCACCGGCATGAGTCCCGGGCTCAGCCGCGGTGTGACCGCTGAAACGATTGCCGCTCAGGTGGCGTCGCTGCGACGCCGCTGTTGGCGGGTGGCCGGCGTTGAGCGACGCGGCACGGCCCTGCGTCAGGGCCTGGCGGCGATCCAGGAGCAACGCAGCGCGATGGAGAGGCTGGCTCTGCTGGCCGAGGTGGCGCAGCTGGCGCCTTCAGATCAGCTGGAACTTCCCGCTGATCAGCTGGGGCTGATCCGACCGCTGCAGGATCTGCTGCGGCAGCTGGAACTGGGAGAGCTGTTGATGGAGGCCGCCCTCTTTCGCACCGAAAGCAGGGGGGGGCATTTCCGCACCGATTGCCCCGGCTCCCAACCCTTCTGGCAACGCCACACCGTGCAGCAGCAGGGGCAGACAATCAGCACGGCGCCACTGGAGAAGGCCCTGGCCCTTGGCTCCTAGCTGTTCAGCCCCCTGGCCTCAGCACCTCGAGCTTCAGGGACAGCAAGGGGAGCTTTGCTTTGGGGACAGCTCAGCAGTTGGTGGGCGGAGCCACCGCTCAGAAGTCAGGATCAAAAGTCAGTCGGTCCGGTGTAGCCAGAGGCATTGGCAAGGCCGGCGAGCGGCTTCACGCCGGATGTGATCTGGCCGCGGATCTCCCAGGAGGGGAAGCCCTGCACGTTCTTCTCCTTGCAGAGGGCGGTCTGGCTGTTGGCGCCATCGGGGGCGCACTCAATGATGGTGAGCGAGTTGGTCGCCTCCTTGCCGAACAGCTCCTTCTGCTCGTGGCAGTGGGGGCACCAATAGGCCGAATACATCACCGCTCCCTCCGCCTTCAGGTGCTTGGCGAGAGCGATTGTGGCCGCCGTGCTGGGCCTGACCACTTCGGGGGGCATGCCCTGGGTGCTGAGGGCAGCCGGACGGTCGACGGAGGCGGCCCAGCCGAGGCCCGCCAGACCCACCACCAGCAGCACCAGCACACCGCGGAACACCAGCTGGCCAGGATCCTCCCAATCACCACCGATCAGGCTGAGCACCAAGGCTGAAACACTCAGCAGCGCGGAGAGCACGCAGAAGAAACAGAAGGCCTGGATCTTGAAGATCAGCAGGCCCATCAGCACGAGGCTGAACACCGACATGGCGCCGCTCAGCAGGAACAGGCCCCACCAGCTGCGGCTCTGCAGGTCGCTGCCACGCTCGCCGCGCACCACCAGCGGCACCACCGCCAGCAGCAGCAAGGCCGCGTAGGCCAGAAAACCGAACAGGGAGAGGGGTTGGCCGAACAGGCTGCCCCAGACGCTGCTGAGCACCTTGTCGCAGCCATCCCCACCCCCAGGACAGCTGAGGGGGCCGATCAGGCCCCAGCGCTTGAGGGTGATGGCACCGGTATCAATCACACCGACCGTGGCCAGCACGGCAATGGCCACCCGCGCCCAGCGGCTGCCGGCTTCACCGCGGCGACGGCTACTGAGTCGGCTGGTAAGACGGGAGGGGGTCAAAGGACTGACGCTCGCTGCAGCGATTGTGGCAGCTTCCGTTTCGGGGCGCCCACCCGCGGGCCGGAGGTCACCACCCGCCCATCTGGGCGCGGGGCGTGTGCCGGCGAACGGCTCGTCTCCCATAGGGTGTTCCATTGGCCCTTCGACGGCCCCGGTCTTCCCTCCCCCATGCGCCAAGCCGCCGTCAGGGCCGGCATCGATTCCTCGCTGGTCGGTTCCGCCCCTTCCCTCGCTCCGGATTCGCCGGCCGGCGCTCCTGTGGAGGCCAGCCGTCCGCCCACCGTGGCCTTCGCGCACCTCGGCTGCGAAAAGAACCGGGTGGACACCGAGCACATGCTCGGCCTGCTGGCAGAAGCCGGCTATGGCGTCAGCGCCGATGAGAGCGAGGCCTCGGTGGTGGTGGTGAACACCTGCAGCTTCATCCAGGACGCCCGGGAGGAATCAGTACGCACCCTGGTGGAGCTGGCCGAGCAGGGCAAGGAGCTGATCATCGCGGGCTGTCTGGCCCAGCACTTCCAGGAGGAACTGCTGGATGCCCTGCCGGAAGCCAGGGCGATCGTGGGCACCGGCGACTATCAGCACATCGTGGAGGTGCTGCGGCGGGTGGAGGCAGGCGAACGGGTGAACCGGGTGAGCGCCACCCCCACCTTTGTGGCCGATGAGCACCTGCCCCGGTATCGCACCACCTCGGAGGCGGTGGCTTACCTGAAGGTGGCCGAAGGCTGCGACTACCGCTGCGCCTTCTGCATCATTCCCAAGCTGCGCGGCGATCAGCGCTCCCGCACGATCGAGTCGATCGTGGCGGAAGCGCAGCAACTGGCGGCTCAGGGGGTGAAGGAGCTGATCCTGATCAGCCAGATCACCACCAATTACGGCCTCGACCTCTACGGGCGTCCGCAGCTGGCGGAGCTGCTGCGCGCCCTGGGCGAGGTGGAGATTCCCTGGATCCGCGTGCACTACGCCTACCCCACGGGCCTGACACCCCCGGTGCTCGCCGCCTACCGGGAAGTGGCCAACGTGCTGCCCTACCTGGATCTACCCCTGCAGCACAGCCATCCGGACGTGCTCCGAGCCATGAACCGCCCCTGGCAGGCGAACGTGAACGGCGACCTGCTGGATCGCATCCGCGAGCTGCTGCCCGAGGCGGTGCTGCGCACCACCTTCATCGTGGGCTTCCCAGGCGAAACCGAGGAGCACTTCGAGCACCTGCTCCACTTCGTGACCCTGCAGCGCTTCGATCACGTGGGGGTGTTCACCTTTTCGCCCGAGGAGGGAACGGCGGCCGCCGATCTGCCCGATGCCGTGCCCGCCGCCGTGGCCCAGGAGCGCCGCAACCGGCTGATGGAAGCGCAGCAGCCGATCGCCGCCGAACGCAACGGCGCCTGGGTGGGGAGGATCGTCGATGTGCTGATTGAGCAGGAGAACCCTGCCACCGGCGAACTGATCGGCCGCTGCGCCCGCTTCGCGCCCGACGTGGATGGCGATGTGCGGGTGAAGCCGGGCGAGGGCGGCCTGACCGCCTCCCCGGGCCAGATGGTGCCGGTGCGGATCACCGCGGCCCATCCCTACGACCTGGAAGGGGAAGTGGTGGGCTCGGCGGCGATGGTGCTTCAGGCCCGAGCCTCGCGCGGAAGCAGCGATTGAAGGGCTGGATCCGGCGGCATCAACGCACCACCTTTCTGATCGCTTCAGGGGTGAGCACGGCCGGATCCTTCGCCGGCCTCACGGCCAAGGCCTGGATCCTGATGGACGGCACGCGCAACCCTCTGCTGCTGGCCATCAATTTCGCGGCGCTGGCCCTGCCCAGCCTGCTGGTGAGCGGCCCGGCCGGGGTGCTCACCGACCGCCTCGGCAGTGAGCAGATCCTGGTGCTGTCCCAGTGGGGGCTGGTGGGCGGCGCTGCCCTCGGGGCGATCACCATTCCCCTGCTCACCGGCACGGCCCAGGTGGCGCTGTTGATGCTGAGCACGCTCGTGGTGGGGCTCGCCAGCGCCTTTGAGCTCACGGCGCGCCAGAAGTACTGCGCCCTGCTGGTGGAGGAGCCACAGCAGCTGGCCCCTTATCTGACCAGTTTCGCGGTGGTGTTCAACGTGGGGAAGCTGGTGGGTCCTCCGGTGGGAGGGATGTTGCTCGCCCTGAGCGGCCCGGCGGTCACGCTCACGATTGATGCCGCGTCCTATCTGTTGCCGATCGCCACGGTGGTGTGGCTACTGGCGCCGCACCGGGACGCGGAGCAGCGCAGTGGCGGTGGTTCGGCCTCCAGCCTGGGAACCGCCTGGCGGGAGTGCGGGTCGCCGCTGCGCCACGTGCTCGTGTTCACCGGCCTGGCCTGCCTGGCGGTGTTCTTCCATCCGGGGCTGGCCCCGTTGATCGCCGCGGAGGTGCTCGGGCCCAGCCCGCAGGACCTCGGCCTGTTCACCAGCGTGCTGGCGGCCGGCAGCATCAGTGGAGGATTGCTGCTGCAGCGCCACAGCGCCTGGCTCAGCCGCCGCCCTTCCCTGCTGCTGGGTGGCGCCACACTGCTCACGGCCCTGGGCCAATTGCTGATGGCCGCGCCGCTGGGCAGCGGCTTCCACCTGCTCACCACCTTCCTGATCGGTGCCGGTACCGCCTGCCTGCTGGCAGGGAGCAGCCTGATCACGCAGGTGGCTGCCCCGGTGGTGCTGCGCGGCCGCATGGCCGGGCTGGCTCAGATCGCCTTTCTTGGGGGTGGGGGCCTGAGCGGTCTGCTGGCCGCGGCCCTCAGCCTGCGGGTGGGACTGCCCGCCACATTCGCCCTGATGGGGTCGGTGGGACTCACACTTGCCGTGCTGGAACTGGCCCGAGGTCGGGGACGGCTGCTGCTCCAGGAGGCCTGAGGGGCCTCAGAGCCGCTGACTGCCTTGAGCTGCTGAAGGCTGTGGTGTCGCCTCAGATCAGCTTGATGCCGCGCAGCACGGTGGTAAGCGCAAAGGCGGTGACCAGACCACCAGCCACGAGACCCAGATACAGCGCAATGCCCATGGCGATGGATGCGAAATCGTCCACCCATTAGAGCAGAAGCAAGCCTTCTTCCTTGAGGAGCCCCTAGGGTGGCTGCTACTCACGGCAGTTCCCTGCCGCCTCCAGCGGCGTGGGTTTCGTGTCTCCCCCTCACCCGGAACGGCATGCGCGCCCTGCTCATCTACCCGGAATTTCCCAAGACCTTCTGGAGCTACGAGAAGATCCTCGAGCTCGTCAATCGGAAGGTTCTGCTTCCCCCACTCGGCATGGTGACTGTCGCGGCCCTGTTGCCGCAGCACTGGGAGTTCAAGCTGGCCGACCGCAACGTGCGCGAGGTGACCGAGGCGGAGTGGGCCTGGGCCGAGCTGGTGATCATCTCGGGGATGATCGTGCAGAAGGCCGACATGGCCACCCAGATTGCCAAAGCCAAGCAGCGGGGCCTGCCGGTGGCCGTGGGCGGCCCCTTCGCCAGCTCCACACCCGATGCACCTGAGCTCGATCTCGCCGACTTCAAGGTGCTTGACGAGGGGGAGATCACCCTGCCGATGTTCATCGAGGCGATCGAAAGCGGCGCCTCCAGTGGCCGGTTCAGCTCCAACGGCGAGAAGCCGGATGTGACCGGCACGCCGATCCCGCGCTTTGACCTGCTTGAGCTGGATGCTTACGACTCCATGTCGGTGCAGTTCTCGCGGGGCTGCCCATTCCAATGCGAGTTCTGCGACATCATCGTGCTGTATGGGCGCAAGCCACGCACCAAGACCCCGGAACAACTGATCGCCGAACTTCAGTTCCTCTACGACCTGGGCTGGCGGCGTTCGATCTTCCTGGTGGATGACAACTTCATCGGCAACAAACGCAACGCCAAATTGTTGCTGCCTGCACTCAAGCAGTGGCAGATCGAACACGACTATCCCTTCAGCTTTGCCACTGAAGCCTCTGTCGATCTCGCCTCCGACGAGGAGATGATGCAGATGATGGCGGAGAGCCGCTTCGACAGCGTGTTCCTGGGCATCGAAACACCGGACGAAGCCAGCCTTGAAACGGCGCGAAAACTCCAGAACACCCGGAGTTCCCTGGAGGAGTCCGTCGACAGGATCACCTCGTATGGCATCCGGGTGATGGCTGGCTTCATCATCGGTTTCGATGGTGAAAAGACCGGTGCCGGCCAGCGCATCGTGGAGTTCGTGACTCGCACCGGTATCCCCGCCGCGATGATGGGCATGCTCCAGGCCCTGCCGAACACCGGGCTGTGGCACCGGCTGGAGAAGGAAGGCCGTCTGATTCAGGACAAAGCCGCCGCCAAGGGCGTGAACCAGACAAACCTGCTCAACTTCCTGCCCACCCGGCCGATCCGTGACATCGCCAATGAATACGTCGATGCGTTCTGCGCGCTCTACGAGCCCAATGCCTACATGGACCGGGTGCACAGCTACTACCTCAAGGTAGGGGCGCCGCGCTGGCATCAGTTCCTGCGACCGTCGACAGGGTTGCCCAAACTTCCCGCCATGAGTGACGTGCGCGCCCTGAGCATCGTGGTGTGGAGGCAAGGCATCAGGCGCAACACCCGCACCCGCTTCTGGCGCTACATGCTCGACATCGCCCGTCGCAATCCGAGCCAGCTTGAGCAGTTCCTGGTGGTGCTGGCCCACAACGAGCACTTCCTGGAATATCGCAGCGTGGTGACGATGGAGATCCAGGAGCAGCTCAAGACACTGCCGCCCGAACTCCCTCCCGCCACCAGCGTGGAGAAGGAGCTGCAGCCCGCCTGAACTCCGGCAGGCTTCCCCCCAGGGCTTCAATCCTGAACATACGGAAGCCCGCTGTGGAGGCAGGCTTCCGCCTTCTGCAGTTCGCGCCCGATATAGAGGGCGTGGTCGAGGCGACTGAGCGGCAACGGTTCCGTGCTTTCAGTGAGCCGGATGCCGAGTTCCTTGGCGCTCCGGCCCCGGTAGGTGGCCACTGGCGTGCGTGACCCGTTGCCGCGGCAGCTCAGCACCTCACCGGTGTCGGGGTCGGTGGCGAGGCCGCGATCATCGATGCCGTTGCTGTAGTGCTCGGCCACCAACTCACCGGCCACGGCATCCACCTTGATCAGGAAGTAGCCGGCGGGATCGAGGGCGATGGAGCGCTGCGACAGCCGTTCATCGAGGCTGTCACGCTCGCTGAGGAGAGTGTTCATCGGCTGATCGTAGGAATCAGGCCGCTGCCAGGGGCAACTCCCGCCGACAGAACGGCAGCTCCGCGTTGACGGCTTCGATCTCCTCCAGCAGCTGGGCGTTGGCCTGCGGCAGCCACTGGCGCACGAGGCGGTCGAAGCGGGGGTCGCTCCAGCGGTGCAGGCTGGCCCGCGGCTGAGCCACGAAGCCGCGGCGGCGCTTGTGGCTGCCGCCCGCACCGGGATCGAACCAGCGCAGACCCTGACCGATCGCCCACTCGATCGGGGCGTAGTAGCAGACATCGAAGTGCAGGTTCTCGATCTCCTCGTTGCTGCCCCAGTAGCGGCCCCACAGCCCTTCCTGACTGCGCACGCACAGGGACATCGCCACCGGCACCAGCGGATCGCCGCGGTGGGCGCTGAACAGGACAAGGTCGTGGCGGAGGTGTTCGGCCGCGTAGCGGAAGAACTCCTCGGTGAGGTATTTGCTGCCCCAGGCCCCCCAGCGGGCGCAGTGCTGCTCATAGAAGCCATGCATGCGCGCCAGCATCACTGCCGGGATCTCCTCCCCCACCAGTGGGCTCACCGTGAGGCCGGCGTCTGCAACGGCGCGGCGCTCACGGCGGATGTTGCGCCGCTGGTTGGCATTGAAGCCGAGCAGATAGTCGTCGAAGCTGGCGAAACCGGGGTTGCTCCAGAGGCTCTGCTGGTTGAGCCAGGTAGCCCAGCCAGCGGCCTCCGCCAGCGGTTGCCAGCTCGGATCGACGTACAGCAGGTTGCAGCTCAACAGCCGCTGCTCCCGGCAGAAGTGATCGATCTCCTCGAGCATCAGGCGGGTGAGCGCGGCCTCGTCTTCGCCGGGGGCCATGTGAAAGCGGTACCCCTGCACCGGGCTCACCGGGCTCATCCCCACCAGCTTGGGGTAGTAGCGCAGGCCCATCTGTCCTGCGAGCTGCGCGAAGGATTGATCGAAAACGAACTCCCCGTAGCTGTGGCCCTTCAGGTAGAGCGGCGCCAGGGCCACCAGCGCGTCGCCGCGCCACACCCCCAGGTGGCAGGGTTGCCATCCTTGACGGGGAACGATGCTGCCGGAGGCCTCCAGACCATGCAGCCAGCGCCAGCTGAAGAACGGGATCCCGGCAGCGCCGCAGAGTTCCTGCCACTGGATTTCGCTGAGCCCGGCCGTGGAGGGGTGCCAGCGGGTCTCAAGTTCAGCCATGCCGCCGGACCACGCTCGTGCATCGCGCCGGACGCAAAACTAACCACAGGAGCCGGATGACGGTGCGCCACCGAACCCTCAAGGGTCATCCCCTGGCCAGGCTGTTGGGGCTGGGCCTGCTCGTTGCCACCGCTGGCAGCGGCCAGCCGGCGCAGGCGAGCCTGCTGCAACCCCTGCTGCTGCTGATGCGTCCCCAGCTGGAGAACCGACTGGCCGATTTGTGTGTGCGCCTGGGCGCAGGGGGCGAGACCAGGCTGGAGCAGAGCCTGCGCCAACCCTGCCGCCAGCTGGCGGGGCCCGTGAGCACCTGCCTGATCCGGGAATCGGAAGCCACCGGTCGCACCCTCGGCGTGATCACCGAAATGGTGGGCGGCCGCTTCGGCGACGACAGCGAGGTGGTGGCGAAGCGCTGCGCCGCCAAGCTGCTGGGCCTGCCGCCCGAGAGCCTGAAGGATGTGTCGCTGGAAGATCTCGGGCGCCGCTTCAGCTCTCAGGGTTCCCCCTGACGGGGGGCCAGGGGATCTGTGCGCCGGTAGCGCAGCAGCAGTTCCCCGCCACCGAGGTCGCGGTGCTCCAGCAGCTCCCAGGCCGAAGCCGCGGCGAGCGCCGACGCCGGCAGCCAGCTGTGGGTCCCGCCCAGCAGGAGCGGGCACAGGGTGAGGTGCAGCTCGTCCACCAGCTGGGCAGCCAGCAAGGCTCCCGCCAGTTCGGCACCCCCGAGCAGCACCAGACGCTCCAGCCCCAGGGCGCGCAGCTCCGCCAGACAGGCGGGCCAGTGATCCAGCTGCAGCCGGCGCTCAAAGCCGGCAGGTAACAGCGGCAGCGGCTGAGCTGGGCCGGCGGCCTGCAGCAGCCAACGGCTCAGCGGCTGGCTGAAAAACGGCAACGCGGGCTCGAGCTGGCCGCTGCGGCTCGCCACCACGGCCAGCGGCTGCGGTGAACGGCCCTGGGCGGCGCGCCGGGCCAGCAAGCCAGGCTCGCGGATCAGACAGGTGCTGCCGTGCACACGCAAGGTGCGGGCTCCGATCAGGCAGCCATCAGCCCAGGCGAGGGACTCTTCCAGCACGGCGCGATCGCCGGAACCGCCGAGCTGGGCAGCACCGCCGCCGGCGGGAGCCAGGCGGCCATCAAGGCTGATCGCCAGCACCAACCGCAGCTGGGGCAGCGGGAGGGTGGCGGCGGAGTGGCTCAGGCGCAGGCGAGGGCTTCGAGCGCCAGCGGGCGCATCTCCAGCTGCGGCACCTCGGCATAGACCTCGGCAGCGTTGTTGGGGCTCTCCTGCAGCCGCACCTTGTGGAGCGTGGCACCGGTGGCGGAAACGGGAGCGCTCAGCAGATCGGCGATGTGCAGCGCGATGTTCTCGGCGGTGGGCACGCAGTCGGCGAAATGGGGCACATCCTTGTTGAGGAAGGTGTGGTCGAAGGGCTCCACCACCAGGTCATTCACCAACCGCTGCAGCTCGGCCAGATCGCAGACCATGCCGGTGCGGGGATCGATCGCGCCGCGCACGGTGATGTCGAGCAGGTAGTTGTGGCCATGGCCGTGCGGGCGGGCGCACTTGCCGTAGATGGCTTCGTTTTCAGCCATCGAGAGCTCTGGCCGGGCCAGACGGTGGGCTGCGGCGAAGTGGGTGCGGATCGAGAGGAAGGCTTCCATGGAATCGCCGAGGACATCGGCCCAGAGGTTGGATTGCTCGTAGAGGCGCAGACCCACCACGGGGAGGTGGGGAGCCAGCCGCTGCCAGATCACCTGGCAGAGGGCTTCGGTGGTGGGCAGGCGGCCCTCGGGCCGGCGCAGATCGAACTCCGGCCAGCACGCGTTGAGGAACCGGAAATCGAGCGCATCGGTGACTTCACGCCGGATGGCGTGCTTGACCTCGGAGAGGTTGAGCACCATGCCGTCACCATCGAGCGGGCCAGCCATCGCCACGATCAATTCGTAGTTGTGGCCATGGCCGGGAGCCAGGCTGCAGCGGCCGAAGCGCTCCTGGTTCTGCTCGGGCGTGAGTTCAGGCAGCGAATACAGATGGCTGGCACTGAAGGTGGCCCTGCGGGTGATCACGCAGCCGCGGCCGCGGCCATGGCGCTGGGATCTGGTGGCAGGTGCCGTCATCACCGGAAAGCCTCAGGAGTCATCCTAGGGATCTCCTCCCTGCATCGTTCCATCTCCCCACCATGTCCGCCGCCCCTGCGCATCCGCACCAGGCCCTGAGGAAACGGCTCAGCGGCATGAACATCTACCTGATCGGGATGATGGGGGCGGGCAAGAGTTCCGTCGGCCGGCCCCTGGCCGAAGCGCTCGGCTACCGCTTCATCGACGCCGACCAGGTGATCGAGGCAGCGGCCGGACGCTCGATCGCCGCGATGTTCGAAACCGATGGAGAAGAAGGGTTCAGACAGCTGGAAACGCAGGTGCTCGGCAGCATCGCCAGCTGGCACTCGCTGGTGGTGGCCACCGGCGGTGGGGTGGTCACAAGGCCGGCCAACTGGGGACAGCTGCGGCAAGGCGTGGTGGTGTGGCTCGATGCCCCTGAAGGACTGCTGCTGGAGAGGCTCGCCGCCGATCCCACCCCCCGCCCGCTGATGCAGAGCCTGGATTCAGGCGCTCGGCTGCGGGAGTTGCTGCAGCAGCGCCGGCCGCTCTATGCCGAGGCCGATCTGCAGGTGCTGCAGGACGGCCGCGCGCCGCAGGCCGTGGCCGACCAGCTGCTGGCGGCCCTTCCCGCTGTGCTCAAGGAGCCGCCGCTGCCGCCAGAAGCACCTGAGGGTCCGTCAGATCCGGCCTCCTGAACCGGGGGACTCAGTCCGGGCGGCTGGGTGCCTCCAGCCGCACCGCGAACCATTGCACAGCCACGCCCGGCTCCACCTCCAGCTCGCAGGCGGTGTCGAGCAGGCGCTGGGCGCGGGCCGCATCACTGGGCAGGTGGGCGAGCTCGGCCGGTGGTGTGGCCATGGCGGCCAGGGTGGTCTCCAGCCAACGCAGCGTTTCAGCAGCCGTGAGACAGGTTTCCGCAACGTACGGCTCCAGCACCACGTAATGATCGAGTTCGCGCAGCAGGGGATCGGACATGGCAGCCGCACTGATGGGCCCCATCCTGGCGGTGCTGCTGGCGATCTGGCCCCCGGGTGCTGCCTTGGGGCTGGACGCGGGGACGGGTTTGAACCCTGCCGGGGGTGGAGTGCTGGCGGAACGGCTGGCCATGTGGCCCGACTGGAACCTGCCGGCGCCGTTGCCGCGCCCCGGCCGCCGCGACCTGGTGTACCCCGACGTCTTTGAAGGCACGTGGGAGGTGCGCAGCGAGGAGGTGGCGCCCGGCAGCACTGCTCCACTGACGTATCGGGTGCGCTTCGCGCGCAACCGGCGCGGCGAGCTGGTGGGGGATCGGGCCTTCAATGCCGCCCAGGTTGGCAAGGCGCTGCTGGGACCCCAGTTGCTGACCGTGGCCAACGACCCGGCCAACCCCAACCGGCAGCTCGCCACTCTGCGCGGCGATCTGTCACTGGAATCCACGGTGGTGGGGCGGCGGACCGAGGCGGCAGCTGGCGACCGTTTCATCGCCGATGAGCTGGCCCTGCAGGTGGTGCATAGCCCCGGCGGCACCCGGATCAGCCGGGTGGAAACCCTCACCCGCTACGAGCTGGCTGCGCTCATGCCAAAGCCAGCGCCCGCCAGGAAGGAGCTCAGCCCAGCGCCCAGCGGCACCGCGAGCAGCGCAGGGGGCGGCCAGCCTGACCGCTTACACGCGCTGCAGTGGCAGGCCACCTACCCCTCGCCGGAGGACGGGCTGGCGGCCGTGCCGCTCAGCACCCACCGCTTCAGCCTGGATCTGCAGCGGATTCCTACGACGCCGCTGCCGGCGTCTGAGGGTCAGGTGAGTTGACCGGTTCAGGCTGCCGCCCCACCTCGGCGTAGATGGCGTCACGCCAGCGGAACAGCCCTTCCAGCAGGGGATGGTCCGCCACACCGGCGACGCCGCGGCCCGCCAGTGGCGCACCGGCGCTGGCGGGAAACAGCAGCAACGACAACTGGGCCGCCACCGCCAGATCGGCCAGCGAGAGCTGATCGCCGATCAGGTAAGGGTGGCGGCTCACCAGCGCCGCCAGTTGCTCAAGGTTGGTCTGCAGTTGCTGGCGCTCCGAGCGGCCCATCACCTCGCCGACGCCGGCGAACAGATCCGTCGGCAGGGCACCCAGCAGGGAGCGCAGGGGAGCCGGGGTGGCGTCGGGCAACAGGGCGCCACGCACCACGCTGTCGGTGCCCATCGCCTGCAGCAGGGCCATGCGGCCTCCGGCCGCCAGCGCCGTATCGGCCCAGTCTTCGAGCAGCAGCACCTGGGCGCGGGCGCGGGGGTCCACCGGCAGCAGTGAGGGCGTGGGGTAGTGGGCCTCCAGATGCAGAGCGATCGCGGAGGAATCGGCAATCACCTCAGTGCCGTCCACCAGCACCGGCACCTGGCGCTGGCCAGAGAGGCGGAACAGGGCCAGCTGGCCGAAGCCCGGCGTGACCTCGACCACGGTGTAGTCCAGCCGTTTGGCGGCCAGAATCAGCCGCACCTTCTCGCAGAAGGCGGAATGTCTGAACTGGTGAAGTTCCAGCATCGGCGGCCCTGACCCGGTGGCGGCAGAGTAGCCATCGAAACGAGACCCGCGTGCAGATGGGTGCGTCGGCTTCGGCTTCAGCACCCCCCTGAGCCAGGCCCAGGCCCGCGCCTCACTGCCCCGCACCCCGCGCCCCCTGCTCCTCACCATCGTTCCAAGGCCTGCCCAATGAAAGAGTTCTTCCTCAACGTCACGCGCTACCCGCGTTATCTGATCGCCTTCAGCCTCGGGGTGTTCAACTCGGTGCTTGAACCGCTGGCCCGGCGGCGCAGCAACCCGGTCACCGCCGTGGCGCTGGTGGGGGCGCTGGTGAGTGGGCTGGTGAGCCTTTCGCTGGTGCTGCGTGCGATGGTTGGCTCAGCACCACTGGCTTAGCAATGGCACAGACCCGACGGGTCGAGCGGGTCGCAGCTCTGATCCGGCGTGAGATCAGCGAGCTGCTCGTGAACGGCATCAAGGACGAGCGGGTGTCGCTGGGCATGGTGAGCGTCACCAATGTGGACGTGGCCGGCGATCTTCAGCACTGCAAGATCTTCGTGAGCATCTACGGCAGCGACGCCGATCGCGAACAAGCCATGGAGGGCCTGCGCTCCGCCAGCGCCTACGTGAAAGGCGAGCTGGGCCGTCGCCTGAAGATGCGCCGCACGCCTGAGGTGGTGTTCCATCTCGACCGGGGCCTGGAGCGGGGCACCGCAGTGCTCGGTCTGCTCAATGAACTGGGACGCGAACGGGAGCGGCGGGGCGAGGTGCCCCCAGGCAGCGATCAGGAACCGATCAGCGGCGATGCGGTGTCCGGCGGCAGCGACGCCGACGACCGGGGTGACTGAGGCCCCTTCCCCCGGCCTGCGGGAGCAGGTCGCCCGCCTGCTGGTGGTGCGCGGCAGCGGCCATCTCAGCGACGGCCAGCGCCGCTATCCCCGCTGGGAGCTTCCCAACGGCGAGCTGCAGGACCTGCTTGCCGCCGGTGTGGGCGGCGTGATCCTGCTGGGCGGCAGCGCCGCGGAACTGCGCCTGCGCACCGAGCAGCTCAGCGGCTGGGCCCGCCATCCCCTCCTGCTCTGCGCCGATGTGGAAGAGGGGGTCGGGCAGCGGTTCGAGGGCGCCACCTGGCTGGTTCCTCCCCTGGCACTCGGTCGCCTGTTCGCCAGCGCCCCGGAGCAGGCGCTGCTGCTGGCTGGCCGCTATGGCCGCTGCACAGCCCGCCAGGCGCGCGCCCTGGGCCTGAACTGGCTGCTGGCCCCCGTCTGCGATGTCAACAACAATCGCGCCAATCCGGTGATCAACGTGCGGGCCTGGGGGGAGGATCCAGCCACGGCAGGAGCCCTGGCCGCCGCCTTTGTGGCGGCGGCGCAGGCGGAAGGAGTGCTCTGCTGTGCCAAGCACTTCCCCGGCCACGGCGACACCCTGGTGGATTCGCACCTGGCTCTGCCGGTGCTCCCCCACGACCGCCAGCGGTTGGAGGCGATCGAGCTGCCGCCCTTCCGCGCCGCCATCGCCGCCGGTGTGGGCGCGGTGATGACCGCGCACCTCCAGCTGAGCGACCTGGACCCCGAGCGTCCCGCCACCCTCTCGGCCCGGGTGCTGGAGGGCCTGCTGCGCGTGGATCTCGGCTTCGGTGGTCTGGTGGTGACCGACGCCCTGGTGATGGAGGCGATCGCGGCGCGCTGGGGAGCGGGGGAAGCGGCAGTGCTGGCCTTTGAAGCCGGAGCCGACCTGCTGCTCATGCCGGCCGATGCCCACACCGCGATCGATGCGCTGGTGGCAGCCCTCAGCAGTGGCCGGATCAGCCTGGCGCGACTCACGCAGAGCCTGCGCCGGCGTGACGCCGCACTGGCCCGCCTGCGCCCGCCGGCCTCAGCCGCTGACAACCCGATGGCAGCCAGGCCCCTGCTGCAGCTCGCCCACGCGGTGGCTCAACTGGAAACGGCAGAGGATCTGGAGCTCAGCCGAGAGCTGGTGCAGCTCAGCACCGGCAGCCAGGGGCCCAGCGGCCTGCCGCCGGGGCCCGGTGTCAACCTGATCCGGGTCGACAGCGCCCTGGCCAATCCCTTCCTGCCCGTACTGGCGCCGGCGCTGCAGCGCCCGCTGGGCAAGGGCTACGCGCCGGTGCTGATTGATGGCCGCGCCCCGAGTCCCTGGCGCGCCGACCCGGAAGCGCCGCTGGCGATCGAGCGGCTGCCCCAGGGGCCGGTGCTGCTCCAGCTGTTCGTGCGGGGCAATCCCTTCCGGGGCAGCGCAGGCGGCGAGGAAAACTGGGCCGCCGTGTTGCGGCAACTGCTGGCGGCCTCCCGCCTGGCAGGCCTGGCGGTCTACGGCAGCCCCTACCTCTGGGAAACTCTGCAGCCGCTGCTGCCGCCCGACCTCCCGGCCGGCTTGAGCCTGGCCCAGATACCCCTGGCCCAGGCCCAGCTGCTGGAGCAGTTGGGCCTGCCGCGAAGCGCCCTGGAGGGGGGCTTCACCGACTGAACCCGTAAGGGAGGGGCACTAGCCTCGCCCCCAGACCCGAGCCGCTCCCATGCTCAGCCTGTCGATGATCGTGCGGGACGAGGCCGAGCGGCTGGCGGCCTGCCTCGACTCGGTGGCGGGCTTCGTGCAGGAGATGGTGGTGGTGGACACCGGCTCCAGCGACGACACGGTGGCCATCGCCCGGCAGCAGGGGGCGACCGTGCATGCGCTGCCCTGGCCGGGCGACTTCGCCCCGGCGCGCAACGCGGCCCTGGAACTGGTGCAGGGCGACTGGGTGCTGGTGCTGGACGCCGATGAGCAGCTGCTGCCGGAAGCGCGGCCGGCCCTCAAGGCGCTGATGGCCCAGCCGGACGTGCTGCTGATCAACCTGCTGCGCTACGAGCGGGGCGCCCGGCAGTCGCCCTATTCGAACGTGAGCCGCCTGTTCCGCCGCCATCCAGGCATCCGCTGGAGCAAGGCGTATCACGCGATGGTCGACGACAGCGTGGCGGCGGTGCTGACGGCCGAACCCCACTGGCGCATCGCCGATTGCTCCCAGCCCTGCCTGGTGCATGACGGCTACCGCCCCGATCTGCTGCTGGCCGGCCGCAAGGCAGAGCGCCTGCGCCAGGCGATGGAGCAGGAGCTGATCGCGACGCCCAACGATCCCTATGCCAGCGCCAAACTGGGCGGCCTGGAGATCAGTGAAGGGAACCGGGAGCGGGGCCTCGCCCTGCTGGAGGCGGCCCTCGCCCACTGCCCCGCCTCGGCCCGCGTGGAGCGCTACGAGCTGCTGCTGCATCTGGGCATCGGCCACGCCAGCACCACACCGGCGCGGTCCGAGCAGCTCTACCAGGAGGCCCTGGCCCTCGGCCTCAACCCCCGCCTCAGCCTGGCGGCGCGGCTGAACCTTGCTGCCCTTCTGGTGCAACGCGGTGCGCTGGAGGAGGCCAACCGTCTCTGTGACGCGGCGGTGCGACTGTGTCCCGAGGTGGCGCTGGGTTGGTACAACCTTGGTCTGGTCCGCCGGCGCCAGGGAGACATCGCCGGTGCCCTGGAGGCCTACGAGGCGGCCCGCCAGCTCGCCCCTGACCACGCCGAAACCCACCAGAACCTGGCAGCCGCCCAGCTGCTGGGTGGCAACATCGAGGCGGCACGCGGCAGTTTCCGCACAGCCATCAGCCTGTTGCGCCAGCAGGGCCGCGCTGAAGAAGCCGACCGGCTGCGTCAGCAGGCCGGCGCCATCGTGAAGCTGGAGGGCTGAGCCGTGCCGGAGCCGCTGACACCGCCGCCCATGACGTCGCCGCCGCTGCAGCAGCGCTGCGTGGTCGTCACCCGCGCGGCCAGCCAGCTGGGTGAAGCACGCCGGTTGTTCGAGGCAGCCGGCGCCCGGGTGCTCGACCTGCCGGCGCTGGTGATCGGCCCACCAGACAGTTGGGGCCCCCTGGACGACGCCCTGGCCGAACTCGAAGACTTCCATTGGCTGGTGTTCTCCAGCGCCAACGGCGTGGAGGCGGTGGAGGCGCGGCTGGAGCGGATCGGCAGCAACCTGGCGGACCGGCCCCGGGGCGTGAAGATCGCCGCCGTGGGGGCCTCAACAGCCAGCCGGCTGGAACGGCTCGGTACCCCGGCCGATTTCGTGCCGCCGGCCTTCGTGGCCGACAGCCTGATCGAGCATTTCCCCGTTTCAGGCTGGGGCTTGCGGCTGCTGCTGCCAAGGGTGCAAAGCGGCGGCCGCACCATCCTGGGCGACGCCTTTGCCGCCGCCGGCGCCCGCGTGGTCGAGGTACCGGCCTACGAATCGCGCTGTCCGCAGGAACTGCCCCTGGCGACGGCAGCCGCCCTGCGGGCCGGCCAGGTGGATGCCCTCACGTTCAGCAGCGGCAAGACCGTCCAGCACACCTGCGCTCTGCTGCAGCACAGCTTCGGCGACGCGTGGCAGGAGGTTCTGGAGGGGGTCGCCCTGATCTCGATCGGTCCGCAGACCAGTGCCCGCTGCCTGGAGCTGCTGGGCCGGGTCGATGCGGAAGCTGACCCCCATGACCTTCAGGGGCTGGTGCGCGCCTGCGTGGCAGGGATCAGCGGACCGTTCAGGAGGGCCTGAGCGCTGCGCTGATCGTCTGCTTGCCCTGCCGCATGCGCAGGCTGCCGTTCTGGACATCGATGGAGGTGACAACCCAGCCGTTGGGAAGAAGGCGCGTGGAGCGACCGCCTTGGTCACCGACCACCACGGTGCCGCTCTGTTCAGAGCGCTGAACCAGGGCCTGGGGCACACCCGAAATGTCAATCACGCCGCTGAAGCGAAAATCATCGGGGAGGCGCAGGGGCGCCGGAGCGGCCGGCCGGGAGGGATCGCCGCCGGCAGCAGCGGCCGCTCCCGTGGGCCGGGGCCGGATCACCGGGGCGAAGGGATCAGCGCGATCGGCTGGAGCAGCCGCCAGCACCTGTTGCCTGCTGGGCAGGGGGGTGAGGCCGGCGAGTACGCCTGCTCCGGCCGTGGGAGCGGCCGCAGCACCAGGGGCGGCTGCGGCATCGGCGGGTTGGGCCGCTGGTGCCGGGGCGGGAGGCGGCGGAGGCGGCGCACTCGCCTCGGGGGCGCCGCCGCACCCCATCAGGCTGGAAAGCAGCAGCAGGGCTGCCGAAGCCAGGAACGTCTTTCCAGGCTTATTGGACAAACGGCAAGCCCCGAAGCAGGGACCGGAAGCGGAAAGCTGATCAGGACTGGCCATCGTTTCCACGCTCAACAAGATCCCTGAAGCGATCGAGATTGGCCTGCAATTCCTTGGTGACGATGCCGCCAAGGATGGAAGGCTCCATCAGTGGTGCGAGCACCCCAGGGAGTTCGTAGCTCACCGTCAGTCTGACGACAGTGAGCGAATCGCCCTGAGGATAAAAGCGAACGGCGCCTTTTGTGGGAAGCCCCCCCACCGATTCCCAGTGCAGTTGCTGGGCCTCGACACGCTGGGAGATGCGGGCCTTCCAGTGGAAGCGGAAGCCCTGGGCTGCCAGGGTCCAATCGGTGATGTCCGGATCGTCGAGGGTGACCACCGACTCGATCCAGCGCATCCAGCGGGGCATGGCCTCCAAATCACTCCACACCTCCCAGACCCGCTGCACCGGGGCCTTGATCTCCGTGGTGACGCTGTGCTCCAGCCAACGGCCCATGATCGTCAGGCCGCCGCGCCGATGGACGCCATCGCCACCGGCTGACCAAGAATCACCCCGGCTGCCAGGCGACCGCTCATGGTGGCCCCCTCCATCGAATCGATGTAATCCTGCTTGGTGTAGCTGCCGGCCAGGAAGAAGTTGCTCACCGGCGTGCGTTGCTCAGGCCTGAACGGTTCCATGCCAGGAGCCTCCCGGTAGAGCGATTGGGCCAGTTTGACCACATTGCTCCACAGCAGCGTGAGTTGGCTGGCGGACGGAAACAACTCCCGCACCTGGGCATCGACGGCCGCCACGATCGTCTCGTTGCTCTTGGCGATCCAGGGATCTCCCGGAGTGAGCACGCACTGCAGCAGGGAGCCCTGGCCTTCGCGGCGGTAGTCGGCAGGGCTGGCCAGGGCCAGATCGGCGAAGCAGCTGAAGTCGGCGTCTGCGGTGTAAAGCAGGTTGTTCAGCCCGCTGGGGTGCTGAAGATCGGAGCGGGCGGCAGTCTGGGCTTCGCCGTCCCCCAGTTCGGTCACCCAGCCGTCGTAGCGCAGCTGCACGGTGGCCACCGGCACGGCCTCCAGCCTGTAGATGTTGTCGAACTGCTCGTAGCGGCGCCAGGCGCTGGGCAGCAGTTTCTGGATGCCCGGCACATCGCAGGCGGCCAGGTAGGCATCGGCTTCCACGTGGATCTCTCCCTCGGGCGTGCCCAACCGCAGACCCGTGACCTGCGGCGCCGCCGTGGCAGGGCTGTTCTGCCCCTCAGCGTTGGCTCCGTCGCTGGTGCAGAGCTCCAGCACCCGGTGACGCAGGTGGAGCCTGGCGCCGCGGGCAACGATGTAGTCGAGGATCGGCTGATGCAGCCAACGGTGCGGCGAGCCCTTCAGCAGGTTGAGCTTGGAGGCCTCGGTGCGGGTGGCGAACATCAGAAAGATGGTGAGCATGCACCGGGCCGAGATCGAGGCGCAGTCGATGAAACCGAGCGCGTAGGCGATCGGATCCCACATCCGCTCGATGCTCTTCGGGCTGCCGCCATGGCCGACGAACCAGTCGCGGAAGCTCATGCGATCCAGTGCCCGGATCACCCCCATGGCACCGTCGGGATCCACCAGGCCCCGCACGATCGGGCTGGTGCCCAGGGCCAGGGCGTTGCGCAGCTTGTCGATCCAGTCGAGCTGGGGTGTGGTGAAGAAGGCCTTGAGGCCGTTGAAGGGAGCCCCTACGGGGAAACGGAAATCGAGCGCGCGGAGGTCGCCGCCCTTGTTGACGAACAGATGGGTGTGCTCCTTGGGCAGCAGGTTCTCGAAGGCCCCCACCTTGCGCATCAAGGCGAAGAGGTTGGCGTAGTTGAAGAAGAACACGTGCAGCCCCATCTCGATGTGGTTGCCACCCGCGTCTTCCCAGCTGCCCACCTTGCCGCCCACGAAAGCCCGCGCCTCGTAGAGGTCCACCTGATGGCCGGCGTCGCAGAGATCCACTGCAGCCGCCAGACCGGCCAGACCCGAACCCACGATGGCGACCCGCACCCTTGACCTCCCGTACCCGGCGACTCTATGGAGCCGGAGTGGGCGGCGGCGTTCGGATGGCCGCTCCCGCCAGGGCTGCGGCGGCCCGGGCGTCAGCGGGACGTGGCTTCGAAAACCGGCCACCCTCCATAGAGTGATCGCACGACGTTTCCCTTTCCCCCAGGCTCCGCCCATGACCAGCTCCACCCCAGCGGCCCCAGCCGCTCCCCTCACCCACACCGGCCGCGATGGCAAGGGGATCCTGATCACCGCCCCGGCCATGCTGCAGCTGGCCACGTTGATGCGGCAACAGGGTGAGGAGAAGCTGCTGCGGGTGGGCGTGCGCTCCGGTGGCTGCAGCGGCATGAGCTACACCATGGATTTCATCGAAGCCGCCGGCATCCGCGCCGACGATGAGGTGTATACCTACGAACCCAATGGAGCCCCCAGCTTCCGCGTGGTGTGTGATCCAAAGAGCCTTCTGTACATCTATGGCATGCAGCTGGATTTCAGCTCCGCTCTGATCGGTGGTGGCTTCAACTTCACGAACCCCAACGCCAGCCAGACCTGTGGCTGCGGCAGCTCCTTCGCGGTCTGAGCCAGCGGCTTGATGGCACGGCCTGACCCCAGCACTCTGAACCGACCTCCGGCACCACGACCTGCAGGCCTCCTGCGGAGCTGAGCCACTGCTCCATGCCGTGGGAATCTGAGGGGCTCTACCTCGCCGCAGTGTCCACGATGGCCACGGACGCTTCCACCGAATCCGCCTTCGAGCAGGCCATCCGCCGCTATCAGGAAGGTGCCGAGCCCGCCGAGCTGATCCCCGAGTTCCAGGCGATCACGGCCGCCGCCCCACGGCTGGCCGCAGGCTGGACCTGCCTGGCCTGGCTGCAGCTGCTCGACGATCAGCCCGTGGCGGCGCTGCGGTCGGCGCGTACGGCCGTGAAGCTCAATCCGCAGGATCCTCAGTCGCGCGTGAACCTTTCGGTGGCCATGCTCGAAACCGGCGCCAAAGGCGTGCGCGAGCACATCGACATGGTGCTCAGGGTCACGGCGGTGGCTCCGGAGCTGGGTGAGGAGCTGCAGGAATCGATCGCCGATGGCCTGCACCGTCGGCCCGGTTGGACCTCGCTGGAGAAAGTCAACGCCTGGCTGAAGGGGTGATCGGGACGGTGCCGGCCCCAGCCATGGTCCCGAAACGCGTCCTGCTGATCAGCAATGGGCATGGGGAAGATCTCAGCGGCAGCCTGATCGGCCAGGAACTGGTGGCGCACGGGGCCGAAGTGGCGGCGCTGCCCCTGGTGGGCCACGGGAACGCTTACCGGCAGGCGGGGATACAGGTGCTGGGCCGCACCCGCACCTACAGCACCGGCGGGCTGGGCTACACAAGCCTGGCGGGCCGCCTCACGGAATTGCTGCAGGGGCAGGTGAGCTACGTGCTCAGGCGCCTTGCCCTTTTCCTCTGCCAGGCGCGGCACTTCGATCTGGTCGTGGTGATCGGCGATGTGCTGCCGGTGGTGGCGGCCTGGCTGAGCTGCCGGCCGGTGGTCACCTATCTGGTGGCCTACTCCAGCCATTACGAAGGGCGTCTGCGCCTGCCTTGGCCCTGCGGCTGGTGCTTGCGCAGCGGCCGCTTCCAGCGGGTGTACAGCCGCGATAGCCTCACCGCCACTGACCTCACGGCCCAGCTGGGCCGCCCGGTGCACTTCCTCGGCAACCCCTTCCTGGACCGGGCGCGGGAGCCAGCGCCCCCGCTGCAGCCGTTGGAGCCGCACAGCAGCTCCGGGGCCAGGCTGCTGGGGCTTCTACCTGGAAGCCGGCTGCCGGAAGCGCTGCGCAATCTGGAGCTCATGCTGAAAGTGCTGATGCGGCTGCCGCCGTCCTGGCAGCAACAGCAGCGGCTGGAGCTGGTGGCGGCGCTGGTGAAGGATCTTCACCGGGAGCTGGTGGGCCGCTGCGCCGCCCCGCTGGGGTGGACCCTGCAGGGCGATCGGCTGGAACGGGGCCCGCTCGTGCTGCACCTGGTATGGGGAGGCTTCGCGGCGGTGGTTCAGCAGAGCGATCTGCTGCTCTCGATGACAGGCACGGCAGCCGAACAGGCCGTGGGTCTGGGCAAACCGGTGCTGCAGCTGGTGGGCCACGGACCGCAATTCACGGTCAGCTTCGCCGAGGCGCAACGCCGGCTGCTGGGCTCGTCCCTGGCCTGCAGCGATGGCGAGCCCGGTTCGGAAGACAGCCTGGCCGGCACGGCGGAACTGGCCACCGGCCTGCTCACCGCTCTTGCGGATCCAGCCTTTTCAGAACGCTGTCGCCGCAATGGCCACGAGCGCATCGGGGGTCCCGGGGGCGCTGCCAGGATGGCCCGAGAGATCCATGCGGTGTTAAGCGATGTCTGAGCCGCAATCCCTGAGCGTTCGCCTGAAGGGCTGGCTCGACAGCCTCCTGGTGGCCAATGTGTTTCTGGTGATCGCCGGAGCAGTGTGGTTCGGCCTGGCGATCGCCCTGCACAGCCGCAGCGTCGACGCCCCCCTGAAGCTGTTTCAGCTGCTGTGGGAGCCCCTGTTCACCCCGGCGATCGGGCTGCTGATGGCGGCGGCCGTGCTCAGCGGGATCCTGGGCTGGTGGCAGCGGCGAGCGCAGCGGCAACATCCGGATACTGGAAGCTGAATCCCTGCTGCTGCAGGCGTTCGGGCACCACATGCTGGCCCTCCAGCACCACCTTGGCGCCATCGCCGAGCATGAGCTGCAGAACCGGGGCGGGCACCGGCAGCAGGCTCGGGCGACCCAGCACGTCCCCGAGGCTGGTGGCGAACGACTGCATGGTCACCGGCGTGGGCGCCACGGCGTTGTAAGCCCCCACATAGGCCGGGTCCACCAGGGCGGCGGCGATCAACCGGCAGAGGTCGGTGCGCTCGATCCAGCTCATCCATTGGCGGCCCGAACCCACGGGCCCCCCGAAGCCGGTGCGGAACACCGGCAGCATCTTGCCGAGGGCGCCGCCGCCAGCGCCGAGCACGATGCCGATGCGCAACTTCACCACGCGGATGCCCACTGCGGCTCGATCAGCCGCTGCCTCCCACTGGGCGCAGAGCTGGCCGAGGAAATCAGCCGCCGGTGGTGAGGCTTCGGTGAAACTACCGCTCGGGCTGGTGCCGTAGTAGCCCACGGCTGAACCGTTCACCAGCACTCGGGGCGGGGTGCCCAGATGGCCCATGGCCTCAACCAGCTCTGTGGTGGTCACCAGCCTGCTGTCGAGCAGGCGCTGGAGGTGTTGCGGGGTCCAGCGGTGGTCGGCGATCGGCTCACCGGCCAGGTTCACCACCCCTTCGGCAGCCGCCAGAGCCTCGAGCACTTCGGGGCGCCTCCAGGTGGCCGGCTCGGCAGGATCCCCCTGCAGCCGGGCCACATCCGGAGGCCCTAGGCCACTGGCGCTGGCGCTGGCGCTGGCCGGCTGACGGCTGAGCAGCGTGCAGCTGTGCCCTTCCCGCTGCAGCAGGGGCACCAGTTCACGACCGATGAAGCCGGTACATCCGAGCAGAAACAGCCGCACAGCAGGGAGGACGCACGTTGATCAACGGTAGGGCTGGCACCGGTGGCAAAGGCGACCGAAGAGGGGCACTAACCTGCGCGCATCGATCACTGTCGTGATGGCTGACACTGCACCCGCACCGACGAAGCCCGCACCGATCAAGAAAGGCAGCCTGGTCAAGGTGAGCGCGGCGCGCTATGCCAGCAGCCTGGAAGCGGCGGCCAGCGATCCCCAGCCACCGGCCTACCTGTTCGAGGGTCCCGGCGAAGTGCTCGCCGTGAAAGGCGATTACGCCCAACTGCGCTGGCGCCTGCCTGTTCCCGACGTATGGCTGCGGCTCGATCAGCTCGAAGCCTGCTGAACCGTTTCAGAGATCCAGCCGGTTCAGAGATCCAGCCGGCGCCGCTCCTCCTTCATGAGGGAGCGGCGTTGCTTGGCCTCCCGTAGCATCTCGCGACCGTCGTGGAGGTAGCTGTCCACGTAGCCGAGCGTGTAGCGCTCCAGTTCCGCCAAGGCATCTTCCACCTGGCTCAGGCAGTGGTAGAGGCTGAGGCCAAAACCCTTGGCCGCCGACGGGCAGGCCATGGACCTGTAGAGCATCTGTACTCTGTCGAGCTTGGCCTTGCTTTGCTCCAGGAAGGCGCAGAACGCCTCCATCAGCACGTCGTCGTAGGGATCGGCCGCGAGGGCGCGCAGCTCACCCGGGAAGGCCAGGATCACCTGCCCCAGCAGACGATCGATCGGCGCATACACCCGTTGCAGCCACACCAGCAACTCCCCGTCACGGGCCGCACCCCTGCTGCCTGCGGCTGGGGTCTGCACACGCGCACCTCGCGCTGGCGGCGGCCCTCCATCCCCGAGGGCCGGGCTGTGGGTGCTGTCGTAAAGCCGGCGACGCTCATGGTCTCCCAGCACCTCCCAGGCGGCATTGAGCGCCACGATCGTGGCCGCATCGCCTCCCGCATCGGGATGGTGCTGCTTCACCAACTGGCGATAAGCCGCCTTGATCTCCGCCGCGCTGGCCTGAACGCCAACGCCGAGCACGGCATAAGGGTTTGCGGAGGTGGGGGAAGCGGCCATCCAACAGCCCGGTAGCGGAGCCATCATCTCCACGCCGAGGGCGGAAACGCGAAAAAAGGCCCCCCGTTTCCGGGAGGCCGTGAGGTGGTGTGTGAGGGCAGGTTGAACCGAGTGCCGGTCTTCAGAAACGGAAGGTGGTCTGCACGAGGCCGCCGAACACGTTGAAGTTCTGGTCGGCGCCGGTTTGCTGGCCGAGCGGGCGGCTGAGGTAGAAGATCGCCGGGGTGACGGAGATGTTGTCGGTCACCTGGAACTTGTACCACCATTCCCAGACGAAGTTGCCGTCGTTCGGGGTGGTTTCCAGGCCCGAGGTCGTGCCGGACTTCAGCTGGGTGGCGAACACCGGCTGACCCACCGCCATACCGGCGGCGTTGCCCTTGGCGAACACATCAGACCATTCCAGGCCGACGAACCAGCTTTGCGACTCGCTCACGAAGGGGGTAGCGAACTCAACGCCGCTGGCTTGGGTCTCGTTGCCGGAGAGGCTGTTGAGACCCCAACCAATGCTGATGGAGGGGATGAAACCGCTCTTCTTGGGCTGCCAATAGGCGTTGACTGCCACGCTGTTGGAATCACCGTTGGCCAGGAACCAGCTGTTGGAAGCGGCGAAGTTGGTGCCGCGACGGAAGTTGGTGGCCTGTTGGCCGTAGCGGTAAGCCGCTGAGATGTTCCACTGTGGGGTGGTGTAGTTCAGCTGGGCGAGGAAGTTGCCGCGGGCGCAATCGGTGCCGATACCACCTTCATCGCTGGAGCAGCTGAAGGGGTTGCCATCGAACGAAGTGCCCGAATCACCCTGCTGCGCCACATAGCTGGCGCCGGCGCTGAAGCGACCTTTGCCCTTGGGAACGTTCTGCCGCCAGGTGATAGCAGCAGCAGCGCCAGTGGCCTTGTTGTAGACGCCGGGAGCACCGTGAAGGGTGAAGAGATCAAGGATCTTGTCGCCCTTGCCGTACACCGACGGGGTGACCGCCAGCATTTCGGTGTTCCGGGCCTTGGGACCAACGGTGATCGCTACGTCGCGACCAACAGGGAAGCGATACCAGAGACGGTCGATGCCGACCACATCGGAGCAGTTCCGGTTGCCGGTGCAGCTCGTCTGACCAAAGCCGTTGCTGGCGATGTCCAGAGCGGTGAGGTTGAGACCGTTGCCATTAAAGGCGTTGTTGAAGTTGCCGGAGCGCAGGCGGGTATAGAGCTGATCTTTGCCCGTGAAGCTGGTGATTAAGTTCAGGCGAACGTCATAGTTGAACGAGGTAGCACCGAAGCGAGCGTTGTAGTTCTCGCTGTCATTTCCACTGGTGATTGAGGATGTCCTGAAGCGCCCACTCGTGCTGTTGCCACCGGCGTTGACAGCACCCAGCACGAAGGTGGCCTGACCCTGGAGCTTGGTGGTGGTGGAGAACTGGGTAGCTTCCAGCTCACCCACTTTGGCTTCGAGGCCATCCACCCGGCCCTTGAGAACGGCCAGTTCGGCTTCGAATTCCTTGAGCAGGCGGCGCAGCTCGTCGGTCACCTCGGTGATGCGATCGAGGCAGGCATTGAGCAGAGCGGCGGCTTCCCAGCGGCTGAGGGCCTGCTTGCCGCGGAAGGTGCCGTCGGGATAGCCAGCGACGCAGCCGTAGCGCTCGATCAGGTTCGAGAGCGCCTGATAGGCCCACTCGGTGGGCTGAACATCAGAAAACTGATTGATGCTGGTGACCTGTTCCTTGACATTGGCATAGCGATTGACGCCATCCATGTTCAGCTCTGAGGCCGAAGCTGCCACGGGGGCGAGCAGGCCAAGAGCGGCAGGAGCCAGCAACAAGTGCTGAATGCGATTCATGAGAGTCCTCACACCAATTGAGGGGATGCTTCTGTAGTGAAGCCTGCAAATTGTATGAACTGACAACGCGTATAGCCTGGCTTGAGCTACCCGAGCATGTATTCCAGGCGACATTCCATGCCTCCCCTGAAGTGGGGCCCAGCCTGGAATCCAGCCAACAAAAAGCCCCACCAGATGGCGGGGCGAAAGAACTGAATGCTTCGTCAAGGTTCACTTGAATCGACGTAGTCGCCTGAGCAATGTGTGAGGGGCTCAGAGGAGACGATTCAAGTGAAGGAAGGCAGAATCAGAACTTGAAGGTGGTCTTGACGATACCGCCGAAGTTGCTGAACGATTCGTTGTTGAACTTCTGATCTTGACCGAGAGGAGCGCTCAGGTAGTAGATCGCAGGAGTCACGCTGATGTTATCGGTGACCTGGAACTTGTACCACCACTCCCAGGCATAGTTGCCGTCATTGGGTGACAGGGTGTCGTTGTCGCCCGACTTCGTGAGGAAGGTGGGCTGACCGACGGCCATACCGAGGGAGTTGCCCTTGATGAACACATCGCTCCACTGAAGACCGACGTACCAAGACTGGGTCTGAGCACCGTCGATCACACTCTCGAGAGAACCGGCGGAAGCAGAGTCAGCGCTGTGGCCGTTGATGCCCCAACCGGCGCTGATCGAAGGGATCCAGCCGGAGTTGGAGGGCTGCCAGTAACCGCTGATGCCCACCGAGCTCACCGAGGTGGAGAGCCCGAAGCCGGTGACGGCCAGAGGGGTGCCATTGCCGCTGTAGAGGCCAGCCTGACCACCCTCAGGGGTGGTGTAGACGTAGGCCACAGCCAGGCCCCAGTTGGGCTGGGTGTAAGCAATCTGGGCAGTACCCGTTTGGGCTGCGCCAGAGGTGCCGATGCCACCTTCGCTCGGGTTGCCCACGTCACCGTTGGCAGAGACGTAGTTGGCGCTGATGGTCCAGCCACCGCTCTTCCACCACAGACCGGCACCTGCACCCAGGTTCAGGCTGTAAGCGCCAGGAGCACCGGCGTAGGTGAAGATGTCGAGGACGGTGTCAGCGGGGTACACGCTGGGCCAGACGGCCAGCATGTCGTCCTGACGGACACGGCCACCAACGGTGGCGGTGAAGCCGGTGCCGATGGGGAATTGATAGAAGAGGCGGTTGATCGCGACCACGTCGCCGCAATCAGCGCCGGAGCCGCAGTTCTCCTCGAAGGCAGCTTCAAGAGCGTTCAGGCCAACGACCGGACCGCCGGCCCAGGGGCCGTCAGCAAAGTTGCCGGCGCGCAGGCGGGTGCGCAGCAGGTCCTTGCCGGTGAAGCTGGTATCGAAGTTGAGCTGGATGTCGTAGTTGAAGGCCGTGGCGCCTTGCAGAGCGCGGGCTGCGTCCACAAGACCGTCGCTGGAGCCGCTGTAGGAGTTGGCGCCGACCACGAAGGTGGCCTTACCGTTCAGCTTGGTGGTGGTGGAGAACTGGCTGGCTTCCAGCTCGCCGACTTTGGCTTCGAGGCCATCAACCCGGCCCTTGAGCACGGCCAGTTCAGCTTCGAATTCCTTGAGCAGGCGGCGCAGCTCGTCGGTCACCTCGGTGATGCGGTCGAGGCAGGCGTTGAGCAGAGCAGCGGCTTCCCAGCGGCTGAGGGCTTTCTTGCCGCGGAAGGTGCCGTCGGGATAGCCAGCGACGCAGCCGTAGCGCTCGATCAGGTTCGAGAGCGCCTGGTAGGCCCACTCAGTGGGCTGAACGTCGGAGAACTGGTTGATGCTGGTGACTTGCTCCTCAGAGGCGTACTGGTTGACGCCGTCGAGGTTGAGCTCTGCAGCAGACACGGCCATCGGGGAGAGAAGCCCCAGAGCGGCAGGTGCCAGCAGCAGTTGCTGGAAGAGTTTCATTGTGTCCTCACACAAAAGGGGGCGCAATGCGCCGACCACATCTTCACGGCAGTTCAAGCAGCCACCAGGCCGGATGTGACAGAAATGACAATGGACAGTGAGCGCCATGGCTTGCCAGGCCGCCATCGGGCGAGCACCGGCCGGTCCAGAGTGAGGGGCCCGGCCCGCAGACCCTGGCTTTCCGTTCTTCTCGCCCCTGGCTGTGGTGGCTGGGTCTGGGCGTGATCTGGCTGGCGGGCACCTTCGCCGACCGGCTCTGGTTGCAGCTCGACCAGCGGCTGCCTGCCTGGGATCAGGCCGAATACCTCAACAGCGCCGTGGACCATGGCCGCGCCTTGGGACTGCTGGCCGGCGGCGGCTGGCAGGGGTGGAGCGCCCTGCTCGATCTCTCCCCGAAGATTCCCCCGCTGGCCAGCCTGGTCAATGGCAGCGTGATGGCCTTCAGCGGCGACAGCCCCGATCAGGCCAGCTGGGCGCTTGCTATCTGGCAGCTGCTGTTGCTGGCGGTGGTGGCCTGCTGGGGCCGGCAGCTGGGCGGGCCGCGCTTCGGCCTGCTGGCCGCCGCGCTCGTGTGCCTGGCGCCGGCCCTGGCAGCGCTGCGGGTGGATTTCACCCTCGACCTTCCACTCACCGCCACCGCCATGCTTGCCCTCTGGCGGCTGGGGTGCTGGTACGCCCCCGCCCCGAGGGGCGGACGCTGGAGCCAGGCGCTGGTGGCGGCAGCGGCGGTGGCCACCGCGGTGATGGTGAAGCAGAGCGCCCTGCTGGTGCTGCTGCTGCCATGCCTGTGGGCGGCGGGCACCGGGCTGGGCCAGCCGCAGCGCCGCCTGCAGACCCTGGCCGCCCTGGCCCTGGTGCTGACCGTGGCCCTGCCCTGGCTGAAGCACAACTGGATCACCACCCTCGGCGGGACCAACCGGGCGGTGATCGAATCGGGCGCCGCCGAAGGGGATCCATCGCCCCTGAGCCTGGCCAGCCTCTTCTGGTATCCAAGGCTCTTCCCGGCCCAGCTCGGTGCGCCGATGCTCGCTGTCGGTGCAGCCGGAGGGGCACTGGCCCTTTGGCAGCGCAGACGCCCTGCTGATGCTGCTGCTGAGCCGCCCGATCAGGACTCAGGGCCGCCTACGGAATCCGGTGGCACGGGCTCCGGCTGGGGGTGGCTGCTGGGTTGCGCCCTCGCCGGCTGGTTGGTCACCAGCCTCAGCCCGAACAAGGATCCGCGTTACATCGCGCCGGTGCTGCCGCTGCTGGTGCTGCTGCTGGCACGGGGTTGGTGGGTGCTGCTGCAGGCGGCCCGTGCCCGCTTCGGACCCTGGCTGGGGGCCGTGCTGCTGGGGGTAGGCCTGCTGGGAACGGGTGCCACAACCGCCTCAGAGCGTGTCGGCGAGCTGGAGCGGCGCGCGGAGTCCCCGGTGCCTGAGGCGATCGAGGCGGTGCGTCAACGCGTGGGCACAGCTCCCACCACCGTGCTGGTGATCCCCAGCACCGCTGAGGTCAACCAGCACAACGTGAGCACCTTCGGACGCCTGGGGGGCGGGCAGATCCTCGGGCGGGAAAGCGGGAAACAGAAACGGGAGCATGCCCTGGTGCTGCAGCAGGCCCAGTGGCTACTGCTGGCCAGCGGCGACCAGGGCACCAAGCGCAAGGAATCCAGGCAGCTGAGCCGCAGCGTGCGCAGCGATGGCCGCTTCGAGCGCGTGGGCAGCTGGCCGTGGACCAAGGGCCGCCAGCTCGAACTCTGGCAACGTCGCGCCGCTGCGCCCGCGGCCGTGCCGTTCGATCGCCGCTTCATCACACTTGCCCGCGGCCTGGAGCAGGGCCCGGCCGGCCTGGGTGCCGTGTTCGACGCGATCGGACCGGAACACCAGCTGGACGGGCATTTCCTTTACCAAGCACGTGTGCGCCGCTGGGCGGAGGCCCGCCTCAGCGCCAACCCCAACGACCGCGAGGCGCTCTGGGCACTGGCGCTGCTGGACGTGCTGCTCAACCGGCCCGCCGCGGCGGAAGGCTGGTTCAAACAGCTGGAGGCGGTGGAACCGGCCAACCCGTGGCCGAGCGCCTACCGCTCCGTGGTGCTGCTGGCCGATTGGCGCCCCTGGCAGGCGGCGGCGGTGGCCGAGGCGGCGCGCCTGCGCCACGACGAACCGGTGCTGGACGGGCTGATCCATGTGGCCGGCGTCCTCGGCGGCGATCTGCGCCGCCTCCCTGGCACCCGCGCCGCCGTCGAGGCGGCGATCGCCTCGGTGGAGGCGCGCATCGAGGCCGGCGCCAAAGAGGGCCGGTAGCCTCCTGCCCACGCCTGAACTCTGCTGATGGCCCCTGCGGCGCCAGCTTCCCCTTCCAAGCCCGGCGCGGCCCTGCCGTTGTGGTTGCCACTGCTGGTGGGGGCCGGGTTGCGGCTGATCCAGATCCAGGCCCCGGTCCTCGGGATCCACAGCTGGAGGCAGGCAGACACGGCGGCGATGGCTCGAAACTTCGCCGAGCAGGGCATGAACCTGCTCACACCCCAGATCGACTGGGGCGGCGCCGGCAGCGGCGTGGTGGAAGCGGAATTTCCCTTATATCCCTACAGCGTTGCCCTGCTCTACCGCCTGTTCGGGGTGCAGGAATGGCTGGCGCGGGGCCTCTCCGTGCTCTGCAGCCTGCTCACGATCGTGCTGGTGGTGCGGATCGGCCGCCAGCTGCTGGGGGAGCGGGCCGGCTGGTGGGGCGGACTGTTCTATGCGGTGTTGCCGATTTCGGTGTTCTACGGGCGCACGGTGCAGCCGGAGGCGACGCTGATGCTGCTGGCGGCTCTGGCCCTGGAGCGCTTTCTGGCCTGGCTGCGCACCGGCAGGCTGGCAGCCCTGGGAATCTCCTGGCTGGGCTTCACCGCCGCCTGTCTGATCAAAGTTCTGCCGTTCGTGTGGCTGGGCCTGCCGTTGCTATGGCTATGGGGCCAGGCCCACCAGTGGAGGATCCTCCGGCGATCAGGCAGCTGGGTGTTTGCCCTGTCGGCGGTGGTGGTGACGGCGGCCTGGTACTGGCATGCCCACAAACTGGGGCAGGCCAGCGGCCTCAGCTTCGGCTTCTGGGGCGGCGAGGCCAACCGTTACAGCTGGGCCGACCTTTTCGCGCCTGGCTACTGGCTCGGCCTTGGCCTGAGGGTGGCCGTGCGCAACCTGGCGGTGCTGGGGGTGCCGTTGCTGGTGCTCGGCCTGCTGCCGCGCGGGAATGGCGACGCCGCTGCCAATCGAGGCGCCGCTGCCCCCCCCGACGCCCTGCCGGGGCCACAGGCGCACGTGCTGCCGGTGGGGCTGGTGGCCGTGCTGCTGGCCGGAGCTCTGGCACCTGAATCCAGCGGCGTGCATGAGTATTACCAACTGCCGCTGATGCTGTTCGCCTGCCCACTGATGGGCCTGGGCTGGGTGCGGCTGCGGCGCCAGGCCGGTGTCTGGGGGCGGCAGGGGGCCTGGGCACTGCTCACGCTGCTGGTCGTGGTGAGCCTCACGGTGCTGGCTGTGGATTACTGGAGTCGGGAGCGGGTGGCCGGATCCCCGGTGTGGGAGCTGGCGCAGCAGATCCAGGCGCGCACACCGCCCGGGGCCAGAGTCGTGGTGATGAGCGGTTCCGACCCCACTGTTCTTTATCTCGCCAACCGCAAGGGATGGCTGGTTAGTCCCAAGCGGCTGATGCGGCGTGATGCGGCAGCCTGGCGAGCCAACGGCGCCGATGCCCTGGCCGGCAGTTATGCGGTGATCGAAAGCTATGCGCCCTTCCCCGAAGGCGAGGCCAAAACGCGCTTGAAACGCTGGGTCTGCGACCAGCCACCGGGCTGCCAGAGCGGGCCCGGTTTCGTGATTCCGCTGGCTCCCGGGGCCGAGCGGCCGGCAGGCTGAGCCCCATGACCGTCCTGCACCCCCAGACCCCGCCCCGCGCCATTCCCTGGCGGGGCCTGCTGCTGCTCTGGCTGGCCGCCGTGGTGCTGGCTGTCGTGGGTCTCGGCAACCTGCCCCTGCGCGACTGGGATGAGGGGATCGTGGCGCGGGTGTCGCTGGAGATCGCCAACAGGGGGCTGCCGGAAGGCTGGCTGCCCACGATCTGGGGCAGCCCCTACCTCAACAAGCCGCCCGGGCTGCATGTGCTGATCGCCGCCGCCATCGGCCTCTGGCGCCAGCTCAGCCAGGCGCCGGCGGAGGCGCTACCGCCGGAATGGGTGGTGCGGCTGGTGCCGGCACTGCTTTCCTCCCTGGTGGTGCCGGTGGGGGGCCTGGTGCAGCTTCAGCTGCGGCCGGGCGACAACCGTGCCGCACTGGCGACCGCGGCGATCCTGCTCACCCTGCTGCCGGTGGCGCGCCACGGGCGGCTGGCGATGCTGGACGGCGCGCAGCTCACCGCCATGGGGCTGCTCTGGTGGGCACTGTTGCGCAGCCGTTCCGGCCGCACTGGAGCGGGTTGGCGCTGCGGGCTGGTCGCCGGCCTGGCGGGCAGTGCACTGCTGATGTTGAAGGCCCCGATCCTGTTGCCGGTGCTGGCCGCCGGCCTGGCCGCCCTGGTGCTCGATCCGGAGCGGCCGCGCCGTTCGCTGGCGCCGCTGCTGGCGGCCCTTGGCGTGGGCCTGCTGCCCGGGCTGGCCTGGCACGGCTGGCATGCGCTCATGCGCGGCAGCGATGCGCTCTGGCTCTGGGGCGGCGACGGCGTGACGCGGGTGCTGCTGGATGCGGGCGAAGGCAGCCAGCTGGGCTGGCGGGTGCCGGTGATCGAGGTGCTGGAAGGTGGCTGGCCCTGGCTGCCGCTCTGGCCCCTGGCGGTGGTGATCGCCTGGCGGCAGCGCCACCGCAGCTGGGGGCGCTGGTGCCTGGTGCTGCAGCTGGTGATCGCCGGGTCGATCCTGCCGCTGCGCACCCAGCTCCCCTGGTACAGCCACCCGCTCTGGCTGCCGTTCGCCCTGATCTGCGGGCCGCTGCTGGCGCAGATGCTGCAGGCTCGGCAGACCCGTCCGCCTCTCCAGCTCGTTCCAATCCTGTGGTCCTGGCTGGGTGGCGGCCTGATCCTGCTGGCCCTGGCAGCCGCAACAGCCCGGACCGGACTGCCGAGTGGGACCAGTCTTCTTGTTCTGCCGGCGGGCGTAGGGCTGCTTGGGGGGGGGCTGCTGCTGCTGCGCCCGGCCGAACGGCAGCGCCGCCGCGGCCTGGTCCTGCTGCTCGCGGGCTGGTGCCTCTCCCTGCTGCTGCTCTTCCATAGTTCCCTCTGGAACTGGGAATTGAACGAACATGACGACGTTCGCCCCGTGGCCAGCCTGGTCAGGGGTGCGGCGACCGAGCCGGACCATCGCCCGATGCCGATCTACATGGCCGGACAATCCGGGCGACGTCCAAGCCTGAGCTGGTATGCCCAACGGCCAATCGAACGGTTGCCGTCCCGGGCAAGCCCCGGTTCTCCGAGCCCGTTCCTGTTCATTGAGAAAGCCTCCGCCCCCCCTCCGCCCATGCTTCTCCAGCCCGGCGTCCGCTGCCGCCTGAGTGGGCTGGGCGAGCAGGACTGGCGCCTCTGGCGCTGCACACTCGCGTCTCAATCCGATGACCCTCGCCCCTGAACGACGCTCCTGGAGCCGCGCGGTTCTGACTGCCGCCGTGCTGTTTGCCGTGGTTGGCCTGGCCCTGCAGGCATGGCGCCTCCAGGTTCTCGCCGCTTCCTACGACCAGGGCATCTTTCTGCAGGTGCTCTGGAACAGCCTGCGGGGCCACCCCTTCGAGAGCACCCTCTCCTCCCAGCTTTCCGCCAGCGTGGTCCACGACGGCCAGTTGCCCAGCCTGGGCTATCACCGCCTGGGGCAGCACTTCACCCCGGTGCTGCTGCTCTGGGCTCCCTTGGTGGGTCTGCTGGGAGCGGCAGCCTTGCCCCTGGTTCAGGTGGGGCTGATGACGGCGGCAGGTCTGGCGCTGCATCGGTTTGCCCTCGAGATCCTGGGGAGCAACAACGATCGGCTGGCCGCTCTGCTGGCCTGCTCCTTTTTCGGAGCCAATGCCGTACTCGGCCCCACCTGGGGCAACTTCACGGATCTCTGCCAGTTGCCCCTGGCCTTTTTTCTGCTGATCTGGGGATTGCGCCGACGGAGCTGGTGGCTGGTGGCGCTCTGCACCCTGCTGATTCCGTTGATCCGGGAGGACACCGGCGTGCTGCTGGTGGGGGTGAGTCTGTGGATGCTGCTGCGACGACGCAGGGAAGAGTGGCCTTTGGCGCTCCTGATTGGTGGGGTGGGGGTCAGCTGGGTCCTGATCGTCACCAATGTGTTGATGCCTCTGTTCAGCGAAGACAATTCACGCCGGTTCATGGTGGAGAACTTCGGCCACTTTCTCGGTGACCAGGATCGCGCCAGCAGCCTGGAGGTGGCGGGAAGGATCCTTTCAACGCCGATGGCGCTGATCATGGAACTGTTCAGCGAACCTGGGCACACGCTTCGCTACCTGCTCGCCCAGAGTCTGCCGCTGCTGTTCATCCCCTTGATCTCCCTGGACAGCTGGCTGCTGATGGGGTTGCCATTTCTAGGGTTGCTGCTGGCGGACGGGAAGCCACCACCACTGGCCATCAATGTGCGCTACGCGCTGCTGGTGGTCCCGGGCTTGTTTGCAGGGGCCGTGCTCTGGTGGGAGCACCATCAGGACACCTTCCGTCGACCGAAGTTTCATGCCGTTTGGATCGGGGCAATCGGGCTGTCGATCCTGCTGACGATCAGCAGCAACCCCAATCGCAGCCTCTCGTTCGTCATTCCCGACAGCGTGCAGCCCTGGATTTACTCCAACCCAGCCCAGCTCTGGGCCCATGGCCAGGCCGCCCGGCGCGTTCTCCAGCAGATCCCCCCAACGGCAACCGTTTCAGCCACCACCCCGCTGGTTCCTTTGCTTGCTGAGCGGGAGGTGCTGGTGCGTTTTCCCCGCAGTTGGCGCTATCTCGACAGGCAAGGAAAGCCCCAGGAGGTTGACTGGATTGCTGCAGATCTTGAGATGCTCAACAGGAATCTCAGGGTGTCTGATGGTGATCGCAAAGAGCTGGTGCGCATCCTTGAAATGATCCCCGATCTTTCGCCCGGCTATGGGGTTGTCGATGTTGATGGGGGCATCGTGTTAATGGCCAGAGGCGCAGTGGATCATGCCGATGCCCAGGAGCGCCTTGCTCGCCTGGTGGGATCATTGAAGCTGGAGCGGGAATCCAAAAAGTGACTTCCCTGGAACAAAGAACCCGATCGAAAATGAAAAGTCTTTCCCCATAGAAAGGCTGCTCTTCAATCAATACCCTGTCTCCAGAATGAACGATGCCCCCATTCAGCCGATTGCTGAATGGGGGCATCGCCGGGTCCGCTCTGGCGCGGAACCGAATGAACTCAGATCAAGCTGCCTGGCATCAGACGGCGTTCTCCGCGATCAACAGACCCTTGCACATGGAACTTTGGCTCACAAGCACCTCCTCCCTTGGGGGATAACGCCAGCCGGTGACGCCTTCGGAGCGAAACAAGGGAGAAAACCCCGAAGCCTCGCCCCACGGCACTGCTGACACAACCCATTGATCTTAGAAGAAAACCTGAGAGATCGGCAACAGTTGGGGACCCAACAAAAAAGGCGCCCCGAAGGGCGCCAAATTTGAATTGATCCTCTGGAACTGTCTGATTGACTTAGGGCTCAGAGGGCGTTACCACGGGGCAGAACCTCTTCAGGGAAGACGAAGTTTTCATGCGGCTGGTCAGCCGGTGCCATCCAGGCACGCAGACCTTCATTCAGAAGAATGTTCTTCGTGTAGAAGGTTTCGAATTCAG
>NZ_JAGQBP010000009.1:0-29629 GCF_024345695.1 Synechococcus sp. L2F
CAAGGCCTCCGCCCATGGCGCGAATCGTGCCAGCTGCTCGCTATTGCTCGCCGCAAGCACCGGAAAGTCTGTGCTCGCAAGGCTTTCGCCTGCTACTAGAGGGGTGGGACTGCGTTGCAGCCACTGCTCTCAACGAGCCTCAGGAGCCATTGCGAAACGGGCCGAACCGTCCACTGTGAACTTTTGTAACAGTCACGCGGCCCCCTGGCTCACGGTTGCGCTGGCCGCGCTCGAAGCCACGAGAGAAGACAGCAGGTGCCACAAAAAGGCAACGACTCCGCTCAGACCTCTCCAGCGCAGCCCCTCCTGGCAGAGCTGAGAGAAGCCCGGTTCGCACCAGAGGCCGAGCACAAGCTCTTCGGACGTAGCCGTTCCAAGCCCCATCGCATTCCAGCTTCCAATCCCCGCTCCGCTACTCCGCTTCTCACCACCCGGGGGCCGGCTTGCTGAACGCGACGGACGGATAAGGCCCAGAAGCCCGCAGCCATAGGGAGGGCCAGTGTGCTCAGGAAGGTGCGTTCAAAGCCGTGAGCAGCCTTAGCCTCAATCAGACCTCTGCCCCTGGGAGGCCTTCGAGCAGCAGAGTGTGGCTGTCGCTACAGACGCGCTACCGAGAGGCAAACCCATGTCTGCCCAGGCCAGAGCAAAACCGAGGCAACAGAGGCGATAGCAGTTGCTGGCCTGCCTCAAGAGAGATGAAGGCCCAGGACCTGCCAGCGGACCGTTCTCCCATAAAAAAAGCCGCGGCTGGTGCCGCGGCGGGGGAGTATTGGCTGAGCTCGGAAGAGGCTCAGAACAGACCTAGGGTGAGGGACTTGTCAATCGGCATGGCGGCACCGATGCCCAGGTAAATCGTGAAAGCAGTACCAAAAAGGAAGGCACCCATGGCCACAGGGCGGCGGAAAGGGTTCTGGAACTTGTTGAAGCTCTCAATAAAAGGAATGAGCATCAAGCCGAGGGGCACCATCGTTTGAAGAGCGATGCCGAGCAGCTTGTTGGGGACAACCCTCAGAATCTGGAAGACGGGATAGAGGTACCACTCGGGGAGAATTTCCAGAGGAGTGGCAAATGGATCGGCTTTGTCGCCCAGCATGGCTGGATCGAGGACAGCGAGCCCAACAACGCACGCAATGGTGCCAAGGATCACCACTGGGAAGATGTAGAGGAGATCGTTGGGCCAAGCGGGCTCGCCGTAGTAGTTGTGCCCCATGCCCTTGGCGAGCTTGGCGCGGAGCTTGGGATCGCTCAGATCAGGCTTCTTGAGGATGTGCATGGAGGGGACCTAGTGAGGGCGGCGGAAAGCAGAGAGCAGGGGCAAGAAACAGGCAGAGATCACAAGGGACCGGAAATGCCTTGCTTACGGATCATCAGGAAGTGCATGAGCATGAAGACCGCAAGCAGCCAGGGCATCACGAAGGTGTGAAGGCTGTAGAAGCGGGTAAGGGTGGACTGACCGACGCTTTCACCACCACGGAGCAGCTCAACCATGAAGTCGCCAACTACAGGGACGGCGGCAGGAACACCGGAAACAATCTTGACGGCCCAATAACCCACCTGATCCCAAGGGAGGGAATAGCCGGTGACCCCGAAAGAAACTGTGATGACAGCCATGGTGACGCCCGTGATCCAGGTGAGCTCACGGGGACGCTTGAAGCCGCCAGTGAGATACACGCGGAACACGTGAAGAATGAGCATCAGCACCATCATGCTGGCGCTCCAGCGATGCACGGAGCGGATCAGCCAACCGAAGCTGACATCCGTCATGAGGTACTGAACCGAGGCATACGCCTCAGCCACGGTGGGCTTGTAATAAAAGGTCATCGCGAAGCCGGTGGCAAACTGGATCAGAAAGCACACCAGGGTGATGCCGCCGAGGCAATAGAAAATGTTGACGTGGGGCGGCACGTATTTGGAGGAGATATCGTCTGCGATCGCCTGGATCTCCAGACGCTCCTCAAACCAGTCGTACACAGGGGACGACTTGGCAGCCGGAGACGAGTTCGCCATGCAGCAGGGGACGGTGGGTTGCGAGAGTCTACCGATTGCCGTGGACCGGTCGTGATTGCAGGCAGGCCTCTGAAACAGAGGGCATGGGCCTTGGTGTCGGCGGCCTCTTTGGCCCTGATTCTGCTGGGGTACCCGCCCCCCGTGCAGGCCCTCAACGACGCGCAGCAACTGGTGGTGGAGGCCTGGCGCCTCGTGAACCAGAGCTATGTGGACCCCGAGCGCTTCGAGGCTGTGCACTGGCGCCAGTTGCGCCAGCAGGCCCTTGAACAGAGGATCGAAAGCAGTGGTGAGGCCTACGACGCCATCTCCGCCATGCTGGCCCCGCTGGGTGACCCCTACACACGGTTCCTCAGCCCATCTGACTACGCCGCTCTTCGTTCAAGCACCAAGGGGAGCGTCAGCGGGGTGGGCCTGCAGCTTGGGACGGTGGGCAACGACCAGACCATCGTGGTGATTGCGCCCCTGGATGGCTCACCAGCTGCCGAGGCGGCCATCGGCACCGGCAGTGCGCTGCTTGAAGTGGAGGGGCAAAGCTGCGCCTCACTCGGTCTGGAGGCCACAGCGGCACGGCTGCGGGGGCCGGCTGGAAGCCGGGTTCAGCTGCTGGTGCGCTCACCCGAAGGCGTGGAACGGCAGCTGCTGCTGGAACGCAGAACCGTTGACCTGCAACCCGTGCGGCAGCGCGAGTTCAATGCGCAGGGCCACCGGCTTGGGTATCTGCGCATCAGCCAGTTCAGCGAGCAGGTGCCCGAACAGGTGCGCGACACCCTCACTGCCTTCGACAGCCATGGCGTGGAAGGGCTTGTGATGGACCTGCGCAACAACTCCGGCGGACTGGTGGATGCCGGAGTTGCCGTAGCCGGCGCCTTGCTGGATGGCCAGCGGATCGTGGAAACCCGCACCCGCAGCGGCCTGAGCGAAGAGAGGCAGGCCCCTCCCGGCCAACTGTTCCGCGGGCCGATGCTCACGCTGGTGAATGGCGGCACAGCCAGTGCCAGTGAGATCCTGGCCGGGGCTCTCCAGGACGATGGACGTTCGGAGCTGTTGGGTAGCCGCACCTTCGGGAAAGGGCTGATTCAGACACTGATCGGGCTGGGCGACGGCAGTGGCCTCACGGTGACCGTGGCCCGCTACGTGACCCCCAGCGGCCGCGACATCCAAAGCCTGGGCATCACCCCCGATCAGCCCCTGCCCAAGCCGGAACCGCTCAACCCCGGCGGAGAGGACGACACCTGGCTGGCGGAAGCGGCCGCGAAGCTCGCCGGGGAGTTGGCCTGAATGAAACGCACCCGCACGTATCACGATCCCCTGCATGGGGCCATTCGCCTCGACCGTGACAATCCAGCCGAAGCGCTGGCCATGGAACTGGTCGATACCGTGCCGTTTCAACGGCTGCGCCGCATCCGCCAGCTGGGGCCCGCCTTTCTGACTTTCCACGGAGCTGAATCCAGCCGCTTCACCCATTCCCTCGGGGTGCTCCATCTGGTCCGTCGCGCCCTGGCGGAACTCACTCCCCAGGCTCCCGATCTGCTCGAAGCCCAGGGCGTTCTGTATGCCGCGGCCTTGCTGCACGACGTGGGCCATGGCCCGCTCAGCCACTCGGGCGAGGAGATGTATGGGTTAAGGCACGAGCGCTGGTCGGCCCGGCTGGTGCGCGAGCACCCGGATCTGCGTGGCCCGATGGAGCAGTTCGCTCCCGGCACCGCCGAGGCTGTGGCCAGCCTGCTGGAAGAGGGCAGCCACCCGCATCCCTCGATCGCGGCGCTGGTGAGCAGCCAGCTCGACTGTGACCGCCTCGACTACCTGCTGCGGGACAGCCACAGCACCGGAACCTGCTTCGGACAGCTGGACCTCGACCGCCTGCTGGCCGCCCTGACCCTGGCCCCCGACCGCAGCCTTGCCATCCATCCCAAAGGCCTGATGGCAGTGGAGCACTACCTGGTGGTGCGCAATCTGATGCACCGCAGTGTGTACAACCACCGCCTCAACGTGGTCTGCAACTGGCTGCTGCGGCAGCTGATCCTGGCCGCCCGCGACGCTCGCCCCGATCAGGTGTTTGCCGATGCGGTGATGGCCCGCTGGCTGTGGGAACCGGCGGCGCTGGATGTCTCCACGTATCTGGCCAACGATGACGTACGCACCGGGTACCACCTGCTCCGCTGGGCCGAGGACGGACCTGAGCCCCTGAGGCAGCTGAGCGCTCGCCTGCTGGAGCGCAGGCTCTTGAAGGCCCTTGACGTGAGCGCCCTGCCAGCGCAGGGCCGGTTGGAGCTGCTGGCACTGGCCCAGCGCGACGCTGCCGCCGCCGGCCTCGACCCACGGGTGTGTTGCGGGCTCGATCAGCGCCAGAGCCGTGGGTATCACCCATACAAAGGTGGGCTGCGGCTATGGGACGGTCACACGCTCGAAGCGCTTGAGGAGCGATCGCCATTGGTGAGCAGCCTGGTCAAACCGGTGGAGCTGTGTTGGCTGATCCATCCGGCTGAGGTCAACGCGCAGCTGAGGCAAGCGCTCCGGCGATCGGCTGAATCGAGACCTCCTGGGTAAGTTGTCCTCCTTCGCCCGCACCGATGGCTGCCGTTCTGATTGCGGCTTCAGCGCCCGGCCTCGCCCATCAGATGCTGCTGCCGGCCTCCCCTGACGGAGCAGCCACTGCCTTTCAGAACGTGCGCCTCGCTCTGGGGCACAGACCACCGCAGGGGCCGGTGGTGCTGCAGAGCGGAACCTGGCAGCTGGATCTGCCGCAGCTGCGCGAGCTCCAGGGGTTGTTCCGCAGCCATGGCCTGAAGCTTTGCAGGGTGGAGGGGCGGTGCGAGGAAACGCTGGTGGCGGCGGCGGCGATCGGACTTGCCGTTGTCTCCAGCCGCAGCTCGGAAGAGGGGTCATGCGCGGCGGGGAACAGCGACAGCCAGGCGAGCGGCACCGTCGCAGGGCTGCCCGGCAGCGACGAACTCAGCCTGCATCGCGGCACACTGCGCGCCGGGGACCACGTGGAGGTGGGGGGATCGCTGCTGGTGCTGGGGGATGTGAACCCGGGCGCCCGTGTACGCGCCGCGGGTCATGTGCTCGTGTGGGGACGGCTGCGGGGCATTGCCCATGCGGGCTGCGAAGGGGATACGAACTCCAGGATCGTGGCCTTGCACCTGCGGCCTCTGCAGTTGCGGATCGCCGATGCCGTGGCCCGCGGGCCCGAAGATCAACCACCGCTGGGCTTCTGCGAGCAGGCCACACTGGTGGCAGGAAGCATTCGGATCGATCCGGCGGAACCGTTCTGGCCGGTGACGGAGGCCTGAAGATCGCTTGGCTGGCATGTGTTCGGCGACAGCACTGACGAACAGCAAGCTCATCAGCGGTTGATGATCCCCAGCCCGCCCAAAAGGCCCGCCACCCCCATGAACCACAGCGGCGAAAGGCGCGTGCGCAGCATGAGGAAGCACACCACAATCGAAACGAGATAACCCGGAACCCCGTGGTTGGCCGTGTTGAGGATCTTGAAGCCCACCACGAAGAGAATGCCCAGGGTGATCGGCCCAAGACCGCGCTCAAATGCCACCCGCCAGGGGGAATGCTCCAGGCGTTTCCAGCTGAGGCAGGCGACCACCATCAGCAGCGTGGATGGAATGAGAATGGCCAGCTCAGCGGCGTAGGCACTCACGAGCGCCATCCATGGCCCTTCCTTCCAGGCCGCCCCCATGCCCAGCAACCCCACAATCATTGAGCTGGGGCCCGGGGCCGCCTCCGCCAGCGCGTAGATATCCGAGAACTGGGAATCGGTGAGCCAGCAGAACTGCTCCACACTGATGTGGTGATACTCCGCCAGCAGGGTGTTGCCGCCTCCCAGCGAAAACAACGAAAGAGAAAGGAAGGTCCAGATCAGTTGAAGGAAGTCACCCAGCTGAGTGGTGGGAGGGGTCGCGCAGGAAAGCAAGACCAACGGCGAGCTCATGACGGCTCCTGGGCGCTGCTGCGGGGCCAGTACCAGACCATGGCCAGTGGACCCGCCACCAGCACCATCGGAATCAGCCGCACATGGAACACGGCCATCGCCACAAAGGTGAGCGCAGCCAGTAGCAGGGCAACCCGATCTCGCCAGTAGGTGTGCAGGATCTTGAAGCCCATCGACAGGGCCATGCCGGCCGCCGCTGCAACGACCCCGGCCAGCACCCGATCCACGGCCGGGATCTCATGCACCTGGAAATACACGAGGCCGAGCAGCATCAGCAGCGTGAATGGCACCACCAACATGCCGGCAAGAGCCACCAGCGCTCCGACGAGCCCGTGAAAACTGGCGCCGATGTAAACGGCCATGTTGATCTGGTTGGGCCCGGGGAACAGGCGCGCCACGGTGAGGCCGGTGAGGAAGTCCTGGTCGGACATCCAGCGGCGCTGCTCCACCACGATGCGCTGGCTCCAGGCCGAAAGGCCACCGCCAAAGGAGGAGAGCGCGACCTGCAGCATGCCGATGAACAGCTGACGGAGGCCGGGGGGTGGCGCCAGCCCGGCAGGGCACGGAATCGGGTGCGGTTCGGGAGCAGACGCAGGCATCAATCGTGCACGAAGTGGGGATCAGGGGGGAGTTCACCCAGTTCGTGCAGGCTTGGATTGAGCGGGTCGGGGGCGGCATAGGGGCTGGCCTGCTCCCAGTCGGCTGCGAACGTGGCCTTGAGCCGTTCCACCACGGCCGGGGCATCACACTCGATGCCCAACTCCCGGCGCAGATCGAAGGCGCTGCGGTCGATGTTCATGGATCCGGTCTGGGCGGCAATACCATCCATGAGGATCAGCTTGGCGTGCAGCTTGAGATGTTTCTGCCGCCGCACCTTCACACCGAAGCGTTGCATCACCCGCAGCGATGAGAAGGTGTCATAAATGTCCCAGTCACTGATGCCGTGCTTTCCTCCGCAGAGCACGCGCACCTTCACCCCCCTTTCGCGGGCCGAAATGATCCGATCGAGGATCACCGCATCCACGAACTTGGGATGCTGGATCCACAGCGTGTTGTTGGCAGCATCCACGATCCGCGCCATCTGGCCGCGGCTGTGCAGACTGCTCCACAGCAGGCCGACCGCCAGATCAGGGGAGAAGAAGGTGCGGTTCCAGTCAGCCTCGAAGCCAGCAATCACCTGCTCCACCACAGCTTTGGCACAGCTCACCACGCCATAGTCGCGGGTCTGGGTGAAGTACTTGTCACTCAGGTTGAAGGTGGCGATCAGGGCCTGCTCGCGGTCCACCACCATCGATTTCTCGTGGGTCACAGGGAAGGCTTCGCTCGTCCAGTTCACCTCCATGCCCCAGTCACACAGGCGCTGGTAGGCGGCATCGTTCCAACGATCGCCGCCGGAAGTGTGAGGATTGAGCATCACCCGCACCTGCACACCACGTTGATGGGCCCGCAGCAAGGCCGCTTCCACCGCTTCCGATTCCAGCTTGAACTGCTTCAGCAGCAGTTGCTCCCTGGCCCCTTCAATGAGCGCCACCACCGCTTCAGCGCCGTCGTCGGGCATGACCAGAAGCCTCTGGTGATGGGGGAGCGGATCCGGCATCGGACAGGTGACAGCACGTGCACCGTTTTACTGGGCTCAGGAGCGTCTCGCCCGCAGCAGCAACGGGTACGGAGGGTGCCGACCACAAGTGGACGTAACCTGCAGGCATCCCTGGCAGCGCCGTGACCTCCGCCTCGAGCCGCACGATCCTCATCTGCTCCGGCAAGGGGGGGGTCGGCAAGACCACCCTCACCGCCAACCTCGGCATCGCCCTGGCCAAACAAGGCGCCAGAACCGCCGTGTTGGATGCCGATTTCGGTCTGCGCAATCTGGATCTGCTGCTCGGCCTCGAAAACCGGATCGTCTACACGGCGCAGGAAGTGCTCGCGGAAACCTGCCGCCTGGAGCAGGCTCTGGTGAAGCACAAGCAGGAGCCGAATTTATCGCTGCTGCCCGCAGGCAACCCACGCATGCTCGAGTGGCTCACGCCCGACGACATGAAGAAGATCGTGGCCATGCTGGAGGAGCGCTTTGATTTCGTACTGATCGACTGCCCGGCCGGCATCGAGGACGGCTTCAAGAATGCGGCGGCCGCCTCCCGCGAAGCCCTGATCGTGACCACGCCGGAAGTGTCCGCGGTGCGGGACGCTGACCGGGTGATCGGCCTGCTGCAGACGCGGGAAATCCAGCCGGTGCAGCTGGTGCTGAACCGGGTGCGGCCAAAGATGATGGCCAATCAGGAGATGCTGGCCGTCGACGACGTGACCGACATCCTCGCCCTGCCGCTGGTGGGCCTGGTGCTGGAGGACGAGCAGGTGATCGTGTCGACCAACCGCGGCGAACCGCTCACCCTCAATGGCAGCCGCTCCCCCGCAGGCCAGGCCTACATGAACGTGGCCAGGCGCCTGCGGGGCGAGGACGTTCCACTGGTGGATCCCACCAAGAAAGCACCAGGGCTGAGGGCCAAGATCGGCCGCTTGATGCAAACCAAGATCTTCTGATCACCGATGACGCTCCGCGAACTCATCGACAAGCTGCTTGGACGTCAACCGGCCAGCGCTGCCACCGCCAAGCAGAGGCTGCAGTTGGTGCTGGCTCACGATCGCAGTGATCTGAATCCTGAATTGCTGGAGCAGATGCGCCGGGAAATCCTTGAAGTGGTGTCGCGCTACGTGGAAATCGATCTGGAGGAAGGCGATGTGAGCCTGGAAACCGAAGACCGCGTGACTGCTCTGGTGGCCAACCTGCCGATCAAGCGGGCCCGCCCCACACCGTTACCTCCACCGCCTGGCACGGCTGCCGCCTCCGCCTGAGCAAGCCAGCGGCTTCAGCCGCTGGCCATGGGCTACGCCGGAGTGAAGTGGGAACCAGGGCCAGCAACGAGGGCGAAGCTGCGGTTGCGTGGGAACCCTGGCATGAGCCCCACTTCAGCGATGGATCCCTTGCCTGCCACCAGCGAAGCCACACTGACTTCACCCGTGCTCACCCCTGCCGAGAGGCGCGTGCTGCACATGTTGAAAGATGGGAGAAGCAACAAAGGCATTGCCGCCGCCCTTACCTTGAGCCACCGCACCGTGGAAAGCCACGTGTCGCACTTGCTGGCAAAAACCGGCTGCAACAACCGGAGCCAGCTGCTGCTGTGGGCTCTGGGGGAGAGATAAGCTCAACGCGTGCCGGCTTAGCTCAGCGGTAGAGCAGCGCTTTTGTAAAGCGAAGGCCATCGGTTCAAATCCGTTAGCCGGCTTCTCTTTGCCCTCAAGCTCACGGCTGTTGCCTTCTGGCCAGCAGGTTCCGGCGGCGTGCCGGCCTTCCCGGTGCTGTGCAACAGCATTGCTCCTTGCCGCTTGATGCTGTTTTGCTCTATGCCCTGCAGGACGTCAGCGGCTCAGGAGGCAAGACAAGCAACACACGGGGAAGCCCCTCAGCAGACGCCGTCTTTCAGGAGCGCCGGCCCGCCAGCAACCAGCCGCCAGCGATCAGCGGCAGCCAGATCCAGCCGCTCAAGGAGAGGAGCGGCGTGAAGGCGCGCAGCACCGGCTCCAGGAGTGCGTCGAATCCCGTGAGCAGGAACACGATCAGCAGGATCAGCCAGAGCATGGCGGCATCATGGCGCGCCGTTGATGGGCATCACAGCCCCACGCCGCAGCACTTCCCAGCGATCGTCCGGATGCCAGCGAAGCACCGTGCTGGCCTGGCCCTCCATCGACGGCCATGGCAGCGGAGCCAGGATCGGCAACCCGCCGAACACCGCAGCCACCTCGACAGGGGTGCGGCAAGGCGGCTCCCCTGAGCGGTTGGCGCTTGTGGTGGCCAGAGGGCCGGTGCGCCGCAGCAGATCCAAAGCCGGGGCACAGGCTGGAATGCGCAGGCCCAGGGAGATTCCCTGCTTGGGCGCACTGGGCTGCAGGGCCTCAACGATCGGGCCGCTCGCCGGCAGCACGAGGGTGACCGCGCCTGGCCAGCAGCGCGCCGCCATCTCCAGCCAGGACGGCTGCAGAGGTTGGTGCAACGCCGCAAACAACAGCTCTGGATCTGCCCCCATGAGGATGAGCGGCTTGCCTTCAGGGCGCTGCTTGAGACGCCAGATCTGGGCGGCCACAAGTGGTTGGGTGGCCAGGGCGGGAAGGGTGTCGGTGGGAAACACCGCTGCTCCGCCACCGACCAGGTGCTGAGCCAGAGCCGCTGGCCCGAGGGTGAGCGGCAGAGAGGAACCAGGAGTAGGCAACGAATCCATCAGTGGGGAATGGGCGGACGCCGGCCCTGGGCAAAGCGGAAATGCCCTTCCAGATCCTTGTGGGCAACAACCGCTTCCAGCCCGGCCGCGCTGAGCAGAGCGCACACGGCGGAGGATTGGTCGTGGTGGTGCTCAAGCAGCAGCCAGCCCCCGGGGGCCAGTGCCTGGAGAGCTCCGGCGGCAATCAAGCGAACTGCATCAAGGCCATCGGCACCGCCATCGAGGGCGAGATGGGGTTCATGCCAGCGCACCACGGGATCGAGCTGGCTCACCTCGGCTGAGGGGATGTAGGGGGGATTGCTCACCACCAGATCGAGCTGCCCCCAGACGGCCTGCAGGGGGTCCCACCAGGACCCTTCCAGCTGTGCGACCCGGCCTTGGACGCGGGCGCGCTGGAGATTGTTGTGCGTGTGGTGAAGCGCCTCCGGGGAGCAATCCACTGCCCATCCCTGAGCCTCTGGGAAAGCCAGCGCCAGCGCCACTGCCAGGCAACCGGAACCGCAGCCAAGATCGGCCCAGCGGCGCGGCCAGCCGGGGGCGAGGGCGCCGGCAAGCTCCAAGGCCAGTTCCACCAGCCATTCGGTTTCCTGGCGGGGAATCAGGGCCCCGGGCCCCACAACAAGCTCCAGATCGCGCCAGGGGCATAAGCCCACCAGGTATTGAAGGGGGATGTGCTCGCTCAGATGACGGCGCCAGAGGCGCTCGATCTCGCCGAGGCTGCATCGCAGATCCACGCTGAGCTCAGGCTCAAGCCGCAGGCGATGGCGGCAGCGGCCATCCACTCCGCCGGCGAGATCCAGCAGCCAATCGAAATCTGCGGCAACTCCGCCGAGGCGAAGTTGTTCGCGGCGCCAAGGCCAGAGTTCCTTGCCGCTGAGCCGAATCGGCCCTGGGGAGCCTGTGGATGGGGTTTCCACGGGGGAGAACGCCTGTGGCGAGGCTGGAACTGCGATGGGAATGCGTTTGGCCGATGCGGAAAGGCTAAGCAAAGCTGCCGTGGGCGGGCCGCCAGTACAGCCCAGGCTCGGCGCTGATCAGCCCCGCCAACTCCAGATCCAGAAGCAGGCTGGAGAGATGCGCTGGTGGCTCTCCAAGAGACTGGCAAAGGTGCTCAAGCGAGGCCCCGCTGCCCAGTGCGGCGAGCAGATTCCGCTGCACAAACGTCAGTGCCCCCACCCGGCAAGATGGCAAGCCCGTGGCTCCCTCAGCGGAGCTCTGCGCCTGCAACAGCGGGCCGGGGCCCAGCTGGTGCACAAGATCCCCAGGCTGCAGCAACGGTGTGGCACCTTGCAGCAGCAAGCGGTTGCTGCCCTGGGCAGACACCTTGGCCGCATCGGCCGGCACCACCCAGAGCGGCAGACCCTGCTCCCAGGCCAGCGCCGCGGAATGGAGAGCGCCACTTTTGAAGGGGCACTCGATCACTACCACCGCCTTTGCTAGGGCCACCTGCAGGCGGTTGCGGGCGGCAAAATGGCCACGCTGAACCGAGGCGCCCGGGGGTTGCTCGGTGATCAGCAGCCCCCGGGCGGCCACAAACTGCTGAAGGGGCCCGTGATGGCGGGGATAAGCCCGCCTTAGCGGCGTGCCGAGCACCGCCACTGGCTTGCCATCCTGAGCCAGACACCCTCGATGGGCGGCGGCATCGATGCCATCGGCGAGGCCGCTCACCACAGGCCAGCCTGCCGCGGCAAGGGCAGCACCCACCGCCTCCGCCATCGCCAGACCGTGCAGGGAGGGGTTGCGGGTGCCCACCACAGCCACTGCCTCACGACGGCGCAGCACCGGCCATAAGGCGCCCTGCCCCTGCCAGTAGATCGCCAGGGGTGGCCGTTCCAGGGCAGTGAACGCCCGCGGATTGGCGGGATCCCCGGGAAGCAGCACCCGGCGCATCGCCGCCGGCGCCGGCTTGCCGGCGGCGACCGGATCGGCGCCGTGCCGCTGCCGATAGGCCTCCACAGCGGCCCGCAACCCTGCACCCAACCCCTGCACAGCGGCAAGATCCGCGGCCGGCGCCTTCCAGGCCTCTTCCAGAGAGCCGAACCGCTGCTCCAGCCCCTCCAGCCGCCGGATTCCCAGACCCGGGCAGCCAGCCCATAGCAACCACCACCGCCGACGCCGCTCTGGCCATGGCAGCCCCATCTCAGACGTGGGATTGCCAGAAACGAAGCCCTTGGGCCATGGGCTTCGCACAGCGCCAGAGCCCCGAGGAAAGCTGACGGCAACAAGCTCTCCCATTCCGCCGACAAAAGTTCAGTACACTTGTACTATGGCATGGCGGTCCGAGGGCCCCGCCGCAGGGCTGCAAGCGCCTCCGCCAGATCGGCGGGCGGTTGGCGTCGCAGCCGCCGCTGTGGAACGCCCCCGGCCGGATGGGGCCTGGATTCCACCAGCACAAGCTCCACCCGCGCGGTGGCAGCCACATGCCCTTCCATGCCCACGAACCTGCTGCACCAGGGCAGTCGCAGCCCCTGCGCATCACCCACCATGCTCTCGATGTCCACGCAGTCGCCGTGCTGGAGCGGGCGGCGGTAGTCGATGGTGAGCGAAACCACCGGCAGCTCAAGGCCCCGGTCGGAGAGCACCCGGTAGGGCAAGCCCACCGCTGCCAGCGCCTCCACCCGCGCCTCCTCCAACCAGCGGAGGTAGGCCCCGTGCCACATCACCCCTGCGTGATCCGTGTGCTGAGGCAACACGCGCCGGGTCAGACGCCAGGGCCAGGTCGGATCACGATCGTCCATTACGACCTCGACAGGGCGGAGCTGCTGGCCCCGGAGGCGGCCATAGGCTGATTTTGAACCGTGACGCCCCCGTGTTTCGCAACCTTCTGATCGCCGATTCCGGCAAAGGTCATGTGGAGGAAATGGTGCGCATGCTGCGCGACCTCCCGGCCTTCCGGCAGGCACGGCTCAACCTGCTCCATGTGGTGCCCGAGCAGTCGGGGGAAACCGTGCAGGAGCACTGGCAGCGTGCCGGCGGGTTGATGGCGGAGGCCGTTCAACGCCTGGGCCTCAATCCCACCGATGTGAACACGATCATCCGTCAGGGGGATGCCAAGCAGACTGTGCTGAAGGTGGCCGATGAGCTGGATGCCGACCTGATCGTGATGGGGTCGCGCGGCCTTGGACGGCTGCAGTCGATCCTGGGCAACAGCTCGAGCCAATACGTCTTCCAGCTGTCCACGCGGCCCATGCTGCTGGTCCGCGACGACCTTTACGTCCGGCATGTCAACAGGGTGATGGTGACCATCGATGGCACCGGCGTGGGCGATGACGCCCTCAAGATCGCCTGTGAGCTGGTGAAGGAGATTCCCGGGGACACGCTCACCGGTGTGCACGTGAGCCGCCAGCAACTGGCTCCCAGCCGAGGCGGAAAAACCCCGGCAGACGAGGTGCTGGAGAAGGCCAAGCAGCGCGCGCGCAGCTTTGGCGTGGAGCTCAAGGGGGTGCACCGCGATGGCAACGATGTGGGCCGGGAAGTGTGCGCAGCAGCCAAGGAGATCGAGGCCGATCTGCTGGTGATTGCCTCTCAGGATCGTCGCCCGCTGGTGGCCAAGGCACTGGTGGACATCGATCGGCTGCTTGGGACCTCGGTAAGCGACTTCATCCGGGTGCACGCTCCCGCGCCGGTGCTGCTGGTGCGCGAACCCGAACGCCGCGCCTGAATCCGAAAGCTCTGGCCCGTTTCAGCCGGAGCCTGTGGTGCAGTTGTCAGGGAATGGCGTAAAGGCAGTTGCGTGGAGGCAGCTGGCTTCACGGCCTGAAGAACGACCACCTGACTGGATCTCTAGCAAGCAGAACCAACGGCCAGCTCTGGGGAAAACCATTCCTGCGGCAAAAGGCGTGAGCAAACCACTGGGTTGCGCTCATGCGTTGCGCTCACCTTGCCCGAAAGCTGTGAGCGGAGGGAGCGATGCAGGGGGACGAAAAAACGGGTTTCTCTCTGCCAGAAAATCACCCCAGGGCAAACCTGAGGTTGCTCTGGGGTGAAAAAGCGCCAGCTGCGGGCTCAGCCTTGCTGGCGGCTGTTGGTCTGGATGTAGAGGATGATCAGGAAAATGGCCGGGACCAGCACGAACAACAGGCTGGCCACGAAACCGAGATCGTTGGTTTCCATCAAGGCATGGAGGACTCAGCGGACCGTATCACCATTGCCAGACGCTTCAGGAAGCCCTTCACCCGTCGTTGCGGTCGTGGAGCCCTCGTCCTCGTCGTCCAACGGCGCTTCGACCACGGGCCAGCTGGTGGGGCCCTCCGGCAGCGGCTGCTGATGGGCCTCCGCAAGCAGCCGGTCACCGTCCGGCAAGGCGACCTGGGGGCGGGTCACCACGATCAGCGAGCGCTGCACCAGCGCCTGGCAAGCCAGGCGCCAGTTCCCAGGACGCTTGAGCAGCTTCCGCTCCTCCACAGCGGTGCGTGGGGAGAGGGCGGCCGCAGACGTTGCCGGCTCCTCAACCGCCACAAAACAGGTGATGCACTGGCCGCAGCCGCCGCAATTGCCCAATTTCCCCTTCAGGCCATAGATCTCCACCCCTTCGCGCAGGGCCACCTCCCGCAGGTTTTCGCCGGGATAACAGCTGACATCACGGCCTTCACGAACAAAGCGGATCACGGGCATGGAGGAACGGCTCAAACCACGCCATTGTGCTCCCAAGGTTGCGAAATGTAACTGCACAATCGCGACAGGGCCAGACCCCGTATCACGGCTCGTTTCAGCTCCCTTGGTGGCCTCTCCGCAACGGAAGGAAACCCTTACGATCGCCAGCACGGAACGATCCATCTGATCGTCCGCTGCTCGGGTCACACCCTTGCAGCCGTTTGTTTCCCCGGACCTAACCCCCATGGGATTGCCCTGGTATCGGGTGCACACGGTCGTGATCAACGACCCGGGCCGCCTTCTGGCCGTGCACCTCATGCACACCGCTCTTGTTGCCGGCTGGGCCGGCTCCATGGCGCTTTACGAGCTCGCCATCTTCGATCCCTCCGACCCGGTGCTCAACCCCATGTGGCGCCAGGGCATGTTTGTGATGCCCTTCATGGCCCGCCTCGGGGTCACAGGCAGCTGGGGAGGCTGGAGCATCACCGGTGAAACCGGTGTCGACCCTGGCTTCTGGAGCTTCGAAGGCGTAGCCGCCGCTCACATCATTTTCAGTGGCCTGCTGTTCCTTGCCGCCATCTGGCACTGGACCTACTGGGATCTTGAGATCTGGCAGGACCCTCGCACCGGCGAGCCCGCCCTGGATCTGCCCAAGATCTTCGGCATCCACCTCCTGCTGGCCGGCCTCGGTTGCTTCGGCTTCGGAGCCTTTCACCTCACAGGCGTCTTCGGCCCAGGAATGTGGGTATCCGATGCCTACGGCCTCACCGGGCACCTTGAGCCCGTTCAGCCCTCATGGGGGCCCGAAGGATTCAACCCCTTCAACCCCGGTGGAATTGTGGCTCACCACATCGCCGCCGGCATCGTTGGGATCATCGCCGGCATCTTCCACATCACCACGCGCCCCCCGGAGCGTCTTTACAAGGCTCTGCGGATGGGCAACATCGAAACGGTGCTCGCCAGCGCGATCGCAGCCGTTTTCTTTGCAGCCTTCATCGTGGCTGGCACGATGTGGTACGGCTCTGCGGCCACCCCAGTCGAGTTGTTCGGTCCCACCCGCTACCAGTGGGATCAGGGCTACTTCAAAACCGAGATCAACCGGCGCGTGGCCACGGCCATGGAGGCCGGAGCCAGCAAGAAGGAGGCTTACGCCTCCATCCCTGAGAAGCTTGCCTTCTTTGACTACGTCGGCAACAGTCCTGCCAAGGGAGGTCTGTTCCGCGTCGGCCCGATGGTGAACGGTGACGGCCTGCCCACCAGCTGGCTGGGTCATATCAGCTTCACCGACAAAGAAGGGCGCGATCTCCAGGTTCGCCGTCTGCCCAACTTCTTCGAGAACTTCCCCGTGGTCCTTGAAGACAGCGCAGGCATTGTGCGGGCTGACATCCCCTTCCGCCGCGCCGAAGCGAAGTACTCCTTCGAGCAGACCGGCGTCACCGCCACCGTCTACGGCGGTGCTCTCGACGGTCAGACCTTCACGGACCCTGCAGACGTGAAGCGCCTGGCACGCAAGGCCCAGCTGGGTGAAGCCTTCGAATTCGATCGCGACACCTATCACTCCGATGGCACCTTCCGCAGCTCCCCGCGCGGCTGGTTCACCTTCGGGCACGCCACCTTCGCGCTGCTCTTCTTCTTCGGCCACATCTGGCACGGGGCTCGCACCCTCTACCGCGATGTGTTCGCAGGCATCGATCCTGATCTTGGCGAGCAGGTCGAATTCGGCCTCTTCCAGAAACTCGGTGACCGCTCCACCCGTCGGATCCCCGAGGGCTTCGTGCCCCCGGCCGGCAGCACGCTCAGCTGATCGTCCCTTCGCCCGAGAACCTCGATGGAGAGCTTCGCCTACATCCTGATCCTGACCCTGGCGATCGCCACCCTGTTCTTCGCCATCGCCTTCCGCGATCCCCCGAAGATCGGCAAGTGATCCCTGTCCAGCTCTGCCCCCGCCCCGGCGGGGGCTTTTTCATGCCGACGGGCCGGAGAGAGGGGGGGGGGGGGAAACCTGAGGGCGAGAACCCTTTTCATTGAATGAATGTCTGCTTACAATTGATAAGCGCAACTTGCGGCGAAAAAAGGGATGCAATGTCCCTCCTGCCAACACACCGACAGCCGGGTCCTCGAATCCCGATCCGCAGATGGAGGCAGGAGTGTGCGCCGTCGCAGAGAGTGCCTCAACTGCGAAGCCCGCTTCACCACCTACGAGAGGGTTGAAACGGTTCCGGTCACCGTGGTGAAGCGCAACGGCCAGCGGGAGCTGTTCAGCCGCGAGAAGCTGCTGCACGGCCTGATCCGCGCTTGCGAAAAAACCGGCCTGGAGCCAGCCCGGTTGGAAACCGTGATCGACGAGATCGAGCTGCAGCTCCAGCAACGCGGCGGTCGTGAGGTCAGCAGTGCCGAGATCGGCGAGCTCGTGCTCCAGCAGCTCGGCGAGATGAGTGAAGTGGCCTACGTGCGCTTCGCCTCGGTGTACCGCCAGTTCCAGGGGATCAGCGATTTCGTTTCCGCCCTCGAAGGGCTGAGCCGGCGTCCCGCCAAGCGCCGCAACGACGGATCCAGCCCGGCACTGGCCATCTTGAACTGACGGTCGCGCCGATTCGTATAGTCGGAGATTGGGTTTGCGCTGTCGGCGGGCAGCCAGGCCGAACCTTCGCTCTGCCACAGGCAGACCGCCACTCCTTCATGACCGTGACCCCTTCCGACATCAGCAGCGCCGAGGCCGACCTCGAACTCATCGACACCATCGCCGCTGATCTGGACCTCGACATTCCGGAAGAGGTTCCCACCGCTGACGACCCCTCGAGCCGGGCTGCAAGCCGCGACGCCGATGGGGCCGGTTTCACCCTGGAGGAGTTCGCCTCTCTTCTCAGCAAGTACGACTACAACTTCAAACCCGGCGACGTGGTGAACGGCACTGTGTTCGCCATGGAGCCAAAGGGCGCCATGATCGACATCGGCGCCAAGACGGCTGCCTTCATGCCTCTCCAGGAGGTCTCGATCAACCGCGTCGAGAACCTCAGCGACGTGCTGGAGCCCGGTGAGGTTCGCGAATTCTTCATCCTCAGCGAGGAGAACGAAGACGGCCAGCTCACCCTCTCCATCCGCCGCATTGAGTACCAGCGGGCCTGGGAGCGCGTGCGTCAGCTCCAGAAGGAAGACGCCACGATCTACAGCGAAGTGTTTGCCACCAACCGTGGCGGTGCCCTGGTGCGGGTGGAAGGCCTGCGTGGCTTCATCCCCGGCAGCCACATCAGCACCCGCAAGCCGAAGGAAGATCTCGTCGCCGACTTCCTGCCCCTGAAGTTCCTGGAGGTGGACGAAGAGCGGAACCGTCTGGTGCTCAGCCATCGCCGCGCCCTGGTGGAACGCAAGATGAACCGCCTCGAGGTCGGCGAAGTGGTGATCGGCACCGTGCGTGGCATCAAGCCCTACGGCGCCTTCATCGACATCGGCGGCGTCAGCGGCCTGCTGCACATCTCCGAGATCAGCCACGAGCACATCGAAACACCCCACACGGTGCTCAATGTCAACGATCAGATGAAGGTGATGATCATCGACCTCGATGCAGAACGTGGTCGGATCTCCCTCTCCACCAAGGCGCTCGAACCCGAACCCGGCGACATGCTCACCGATCCCCAGAAGGTGTTCGACAAGGCCGAGGAGATGGCCGCCCGCTACAAGCAGATGTTGCTGGAACAGGCGGAAGAGAGTGAGCCGATGGGCGTCACCCTCGACCTCGACTGATCCACGCCTCTCCCCCCGGGTGCATCCATGGCCGTCCTGGCCCTGCGCGGTGAACCGATTGGCCAGTTGGAGGCCGTTCTGTTCGACAAGGACGGAACCCTCAGCCATAGCGAGCCATTGCTGACCAGGCTGGCCCGCACCCGCATCGATCTCTGCGAGGCACGGGTGGCGCCTGAGCGCCGCCTTGAGCTGCGTGAACTGCTGGAGCGGGCTTATGGGCTCACGGGCGATCGTCTCCACCCTGCCGGAACCACTGCGGTGGCCAGCCGCAGCCACAACCTCATCTCCACCGCCACGGTGTTCTGCCTGGTGGGACTGGGCTGGCCGGAAGCCCTCCGCCACAGCGAGGAGGTGTTCTTTTGCACCGATGCTGCGCCGGGGGAGGATCAGGCCGCTGCTGTGGCTTTGCCTACCCAGGGCCTGGAGCGGCTGCTGGCTGAGCTCGACACTGCGGGCGTGGTGATCGGGGTGATCAGCAACGATCAACCCACAGGTATCGAGCGCTTTCTGAGGGCCCATCAACTTCAGCACCACATTCGTGGCATCTGGAGTGCCGATCACAAGCCCGCCAAGCCCGACCCGGGCGCCGTGCATGGGTTCTGCAGGCAGCTCGGTGTGGAACCTGCGGCCTGCGCCCTGATCGGCGACGCCGACAGCGATCTATCCATGGCTGAGGCCGCAGGAGTTGCCGTGGCCTTGGGGTATCTCTCCGGCTGGCTCACACCACCGGCGCTCAACGCCCGCTACCCCCGCATCCACCATTGGTCGGAGCTCACTGTGCTGGAGGCACCGGGCACCAACGGATCCGCTACCTGAGTACGAACCCCTGAGGATTCAGGGAATAGGCTCACCCCTCTAGATCCCTTTTCCACCGGCATGGCGCGATACGTCTTCACGTCCGAATCGGTCACCGAAGGGCATCCCGACAAGATCTGCGACCAGATCAGCGACGCGGTGCTCGATGCCCTGCTCAGCTCCGACCCCACCAGCCGTGTGGCCTGTGAAACGGTTGTCAACACCGGGCTCTGCCTGGTGACGGGGGAGGTCACCACCAACGCGAAGGTGGATTTCACCAGCCTGGTGCGAGGGGTGATCGAACGGATCGGCTACAGCGGAGCGCGGGCCGGCGGCTTCGACGCCCACAGCTGCGCCGTTCTGATCGCTCTCGATCAGCAATCTCCCGACATCGCCCAGGGAGTCAATGAAGCCGATGACCACGATGGCGACCCGCTCGATCTGGTGGGTGCCGGCGACCAGGGAATCATGTTCGGCTTCGCCTGCGATGAAACGCCGGAGCTGATGCCGCTGCCGATCAGCCTGGCGCATCGCCTCTCCAGGCGCCTCGCCATGGTGCGCCACGAGGGGACGCTTCCTTACCTGCTTCCCGATGGCAAGACCCAGGTGAGTGTGGTGTACGAGCATGGCCGCCCCGTGGCCATCGACACCCTGCTGATCTCGACCCAGCACCTGGCGGAGATCACCTTTGCCGATGGCGCGGTGGTGAGCGACGAAACCACCCTGCGCGAGCGCATCGCCGACGACCTGTGGACGCACGTGGTGGAGCCGGCCACTGCCGATCTCTACATCCGCCCGTCCCGCAGCAGCACCCGCTTCCTGGTCAACCCCACCGGGAAATTCGTGGTGGGCGGGCCGCAGGGGGATGCCGGACTCACCGGCCGCAAGATCATCGTGGATACATATGGCGGCTCTGCCCGCCATGGCGGCGGTGCCTTCTCCGGCAAGGACCCCACCAAGGTGGACCGCTCCGCGGCCTATGCCGCCCGCTTCGCGGCCAAAAGCCTCGTGGCGGCAGGGCTTGCCCGCCGCGTGGAAGTGCAGCTGAGCTACGCGATCGGTGTGGCCCGCCCGGTGAGCATCCTGGTGGAGAGCTTCGGCTCAGGCCTGCTCGGCGATGAGGCACTCACCGCCCTGGTGCAGGAGCATTTCGACCTGCGGCCCGGGGCGATCATCGACGTCTTCGGGTTGCGCACCCTTCCCCAGGAGCGCGGTGGTCGTTTCTATCAGGACGTGGCGGCCTACGGCCACTTCGGCCGCAGCGACCTCAACCTCCCCTGGGAGAACGTTGACGCCATGGCGGCCAAGCTGAGGCAGGCCACGGCCGATCGCATTCCAGCCGGAAGCGCCGCCTGACTGGAGGTCTCCGCCATGTCCGGGGCGGGACCGCAAGCCCCGTTCTGCCTGGGGATTGACCTGGGCACCAGCGGCCTGCGCCTTGCCCTCGTCGATGCGGCAGGACTGCCGGTGGCTGGAGGCGAGCGGGCCTTGCCCTACCCACAGCCGTTTGAACAGCCCGGCGGTTGGCGCTCCGGACTGATGGCCCTGGTTCAATCCCTGCCGGCAGCCTGGCGGCAGCAGGTGGCGGCCCTCAGTGTGGATGGCACCTCCGGCACCCTGCTGGCCTGCCGCCCCGATGGTGAACCACTGGGGGAGGCGCTGTCCTATGCGCTGGCCTGCCCTGAGCAAGCCGCCAGCCTGGTCGCACTGGTGCAGCCCGGATCACCGGCCCGCAGCAGCTCCGGCAGCCTGGCGAGGGCGCTGCGGCTTCTGGAGGTCCACGACGCGCTGCAGGAACCAGTCCTTCTGCTCCGCCATCAGGCCGACTGGGTAATGGGCTGGCTGCTGGGGAACTGGCGCTGGGGGGAGGAAGGCAACAATCTCAAGCTCGGCTGGCAGCTGGAACCAGGCCTCTGGGCGGGCGCCATCGGCGAGCAGCACTGGTCGGGCGCGCTGCCGGAGATTGTGGCCAGTGGCACCGCTCTGGGCCCGTTGCATGCCCCAGCGGCCGCCGCACTGGGTCTGCCGCCTGGCTGCCTGGTGATCGCAGGCACCACCGACGCCAACGCGGCCGTGCTGGCGGCGGCACCACGGGATCACGAAGGGGTTGCCGTGCTGGGGAGCACGTTGGTGCTGAAGCAGTTCGTGGCGCACCCGATCCAGGCGGCCGGGGTGAGCTGCCATCGCGTGGCTGGGCGCTGGCTGGTGGGAGGAGCCTCAAATGCGGGCGGCGTGGTGCTGAGGCGCTTCTTCACCGATCAGCAATTGCGGCAGCTGAGCCGTCAGATCGACACACGCCGCCCCAGCGGGCTGGATCTGCTGCCGCTGCCGTCGGCGGGTGAACGTTTCCCGGTTGACGATCCCACCCTGGAGCCGGTGCTGGAGCCCCGGCCGGTCAGCGATGTGCGGTACCTGCAGGCCCTGCTGGAGGGCCTCAGCCGTATCGAGGCACAGGGCTGGCGGAAGCTTCAGGAGCTCGGCGCGCCGGCCGTGCAGCAGGTGGTGACGCTGGGGGGTGGGGCCCGCAACCCCCAGTGGTGTCAGCTGCGTGAGCAGCTGTTGGGAGTCCCGGTGCGCTGCCGACCGGGTGTGAGCTGCGCTTTCGGCTCAGCCTTGCTGGCCCAGCGAGGCTGGCGGCAATGGCTGGCTGGCCGAGGATGATGGCCATGGAACCGTCTGCCTGCCTGCGATGAACGAACGACTGCGCACCGTCATCTCCATGGGGCTGTTCGTTGTTCTGGCGGGCTATGTGGCCTTCAGCGGCGTGCGGCTGGGGCTGCTTCTCTGGCAACGCTTCGGGGCCGGCTAGAGGCGCAGGGGCGAGCAGGGCAGCCAGAATCGCGCTTCGTCCCACTCCTTTGCGCGTCGATGCCCGCCGATCCCCTCACCCCAGCCGTCAGCGCACGCATCTGCGCCCACATGAACAACGACCACGCCGAGGCCGTACTGGCCTACGCCCGTCACTACGGCGGAGTGGCAGACGCCCAGGCGGCCCACATGCTTCAGGTGCTGCCGGAAGCCATGGAGCTCGACGTGGATGGCGCCACCATCTCCGTACCCTTCGATCACCCGCTCACGGACAGTGAGGACGCTCACCGGACCCTCGTCGCCATGCTGCGGGCCATGCCCTCACAGCCGGGCTGAGCGGCGTCTGAGCCGCAGGGATCACAATGGCGCCGGTTGGGAAGGCTGAGGAGACACGGCAGGTGGGAGTCCTGCCACTCCCCGCCCACACGCCATGTTCCGGTCGTTTTTGAGCGGCTGCTGTGAGCTGCTCACCATCTCGGTCTGCCCACGCTGCCGCCAACCGTTGCCCAGCCGAGAGCAGGCGAGGCTTCTGTGCCTGCCGTGTCAGGAGCACCTGGAGTTCACCGGCATCGGGCTGCAAGGAACCGAGCCGCTGCCCTGGTGGAGCCTGGGCGCCTATGACGGCGCCTTCCGCCGCGAGCTGCTGGGACTGCGCAAGCGCCCTGATCCGGCCATGATTTCCGCCCTGGCGCGCAGCCTGGGCGCCACCCTGCCGGACGCACTCTGCCGTGACGGGCTGCTGGTGGCAGTGCCGAGCTGGAAGCGCCGGGCGAATCCCCTGCCGGAACAGATCTGCGCCGGACTCCCCCTGCCGGAGGCCGCGCTGCTGCGCCGCCGCCACGCCACCCTCGGGCAGCACCACCTCAATCGCCAGCTGAGGGAGCGCAACCAAGCTGGCTCGTTCTGCCTCAGTGCCGAAGGCGAGCGGTTGGCCGAGCAAGGCCTGCGCGCCTGCGGCGACTTGCCGGCCCCCACCTGGAGGAAGCAGCAGGTGCTGCTGGTGGACGACATCCTCACCACCGGCGCGACGGCGCAAGCCGCCGCTTTGGCCCTGGGACAGGGGGGATTCCAGGTGGCGGGGCTGCTCTGTCTGGCCCGCACGCCAGCAAGAAGGCGCCACGCGCCGTGATCTAAGATCCGGGAGCGCTGCGGCCGCAGCCTGCCGGGATAGCTCAGTTGGTAGAGCAGGCGACTGAAAATCGCCGTGTCCCCAGTTCAAATCTGGGTCCTGGCATCCACCATTTCTGGCCTACAGCCTTTGCGTGCCGCGATTTTCGGGCACCGTGCGCTGTGTAGTTCTGCCTGGCTTCGTGCTCAGCCGCTGAAACTCCGGGTCGATTCCGGCATCGGCGGCGGTCACCAGGCCGGGGCTTGCCAAAACTTCCATTGCCCTCCCCGACGCAGCTTTCATGATGCGCACCCCCCCCGAGTGGGACTCGAATCAACTGTTCAACAACGCCGACAGCTTTGGCATGTCGTTTGATCAGGCCTGGCAGGCCTCTCTGGCGGCCGACCCCTCCCCGGACCTGAGCGAGGCGGAGAGGCTCGCGGCCATCCTGGACGCCCTGAGTGACCACCCTTTCTCCATCAACCAGCCGGATCTGGTGGCCCAGGTGGCGGCGTTCCGCCTGCGGTTGCTGGGCGGCTGAGGCTGAGGCTGGGGCTGGGGCTGGGGCATGCTGCACCGCAACGTTCTTCGGCATCCACTACAGGCTTCCAGCAAAGGCTCCGGCCAGAAACTGCCAGCGCAGGCTCCGCTCATAGGATCCGCTCATGACCACGACCCTGCGCCGTCTGGTGGAGATGCTGAGCGCCGGCTTCAGCAACCAGCACCAGGCGTTTGAGAACCCACCGATCTACGCCCACATCCTGGTGGCCTTCCGTCCCGTGCCGCAGCTCGGAGAAGGTGCCTTGCTGCTGGAGCAGTCGTATGCCTTCGCACCTCGGCAGCCCTACCGGATCCGCATCCTGCGGGCTGAGGCGTCACCGGATGGCTCGGTGCGCATCCATAACCACGCGTTGGTGGAGGAGAAGCGGTTCTGGGGGGCTGTGGAGGAGCCGGAGCGGATGGCGACGATCCAGAACGACGACCTGCGCCTGCTCAAGGGCTGCTCGTACGTGGTTCGCCAGCAGGGAGAAGGTTTCGTGGGCGAGGTGGAGCACGGCTGTGGTTGCCTGGTGGAACGCAAGGGGAGCGTGGCCTACCTGGTGAGCAGCTTTGAGCTCGATCCCCGCGGGATGCGCACGATCGACCGCGGCCACGATCCGGAAACCCACCAGCAGCTGTGGGGATCAGTGGCTGGCCCCTTCGAGTTTCAGCGAACCCACGATTACAGCGCAGAGATCCCAGCCGATTGGTTCGCCGCCTGAGGCATGACCGGGGCGGGCGGCACAGCCTGCCCCACCAACTTCAAGACTTCTTCATGAAGAGAATGTCATGAACTCTTATTTTGTAAAGGAGTATGTGTGGATGCTTTTCATTCACCAAGATCGCGACGAGAGCCTCTAGCTTCTACCACCAGCACAACACTTACGCATGCCTCTGCCCCTGCTCGAATACAGCCAGATCGCGCAAAATGCCCGCGTCAAAAGCTATTCCGTCGGCAGTGAGGAGGATCCCCGCCGCTCCCCCGAAGGTCTGCGCCGCAGCCCTCAGGACATGGACGCTTTGATCGAGCGCTCCTACCGCCAGATCTTCTTCCACGCCTTCAAAGTCGACCGCGACGCCGCCCTGGAATCGCAGTTTCGCAACGGCCAGATCACAACACGACTCTTCATTCGCGGTCTTCTTCTATCGCCACGATTCCGTGAAGGCTTCTATCGCTGCAACAGCAATTACGCGATGGTGGATCAGATCGTGGGCCGCGTTCTCGGCCGCAAAGTGAATGGGGATGGGGAACGGCTCGCTCTCTCCATTCTGATTGCGCAGCGCGGGCTTGAAGGCTGTGTCGATGCCCTGCTGGAGTCGAATGAGTATCTCGATCGTTTCGGCGAGATGGACGTTCCCCAGCAATTGGGACGTGTGCTGCCTGGCAACCCCGGCGGTGAGCTGCCGTTCAACCAGCAAGCCCCCCGTTACACCGCTTACTGGAGGGACGCCCAGTCCAAACGAGCGCCTGCAGGGCCCTTCCGCGGCACCCGCTCCTGGGGCAGCACCCCCCACATGGTGATGGGCACCGACGTGATGGCTCCCGGCCCGGTTCCCGTTCAGGTGTCGCCCACCTGGAAGAACGGCCAACCACCACGCCTTGCGATGAATCTCTGGCTGCTGGCCGGAGGCCTCGGCGCTCTCGAACTGGTGAGGGTGCTGCTCACAACGGCTGGCGCCATGCTGAGCACCGGTTCCGGGGGCTGAGTCCCAAGCGTGAGCATGGCTTGGGCGCCCATGGCCCAGGCCCATCGTTCATCTTCAGATGGCTTGCCCAGGCAGCCCGCTTCAGGCCGTCAGTTCATCCATGAAGGGTTGTTCCTCGTCCTCGGGAAACACATCGTCAGCTTCGCTGGGACGTTCAGGGCGCTCCAAGGCTGCCGGCATGGAACGCGCCTTCGCCAGCGACGGCTCCTGAGCATGGAGGCCGAACACCTTGGCCCCGCTCATGGCGCCAGCAGCCTCAGCAGCGGCCAGATTGTCCCTGTCGCCAGGCTCGGGCGGCGATGCTTCGAGCAACGACTCTTCCAACGGGCGCCCTTCGACCTGCGCGCGGCGCCTGGGCTGGGCATGCAGCACCTGCAAACGCGGCGGCGCGGCATTGGCTTCAGCAACTACCCCCTGTGTCCCCTCCAGCAGCGACTCCAGAGAGGCAAGCCGTTGGCCGGTGGCTTCCAGCACATCCACCAGAGCGGCGGCGCTGCCGGCTTGCACCGAAGCCTGCTCTTCCAGGCACCGCTTCTGCTCATCCCAGCGGCCCATGCGCTCTTCCAGCTCCAGCAGACGGAGGGTGAGCGTTTCGCAGATCACACTGAGCGACTGGAGCTGAAGGCTCATGCGATGGGACCAGGAATCCGCCGCAGGCAGGGACGTCATGGCTTCACACAACAGACCAAGGCATGGCCGGATGGTATCGGCGTTGGCTGATGGCGCCAGATCTCTGCTTTGTAACGATTCTGGAACCAGGCGCTGGAGGTTGTAGTCCCCCCATAGGATCCCGCTAATGCCAGACCCGTCCGCGAGTGCCGCGCCGTGTACGGCACCCTCCCGACATGCCCTGTCTCCCCACCCCCGGCTCGCACGCCCATGACACTCGTCAACGCTGCCTATCTGGGCATTGACCGTTTTTCGACCTCGCAAAACAAGGAAAACTGGCTGAACGCCACCGAATCCGACAAGGCCACATTGATTCGGGCTGTTTACCAGCAGGTTCTCGGCTTCCAATACGTCCTCAAGAGCGATCGCCTTGAGGGTCCTGAATCCCTGTTCCGTCGCGGCTATCTGAGTGTGCGCGAGCTGGTCCGCCAGATCGCCAAGAGCAGCCTCTACCGCAAGCGCTTCTTCGAAAGCACCAACCCCTACCGGTTCATCGAACTCAACTTCAAGCATCTTCTCGGGCGCGCTCCCCAGAACAAGGCCGAAATGCTTGAGCACTTCACCATCCTGCAGGAGCAGGGCTTCGACGCCGAAATCGATTCCTACATCGACAGCGCCGAGTACCAGGAGCGTTTCGGAGAAGATCAGGTCCCTTACCTCCACGGCTGGAATTACTCCGCCGGGCAGCAGGGCCTTCAGTTCTCCTACCTCCTCCAGCTCACCCGCGGCGTGGCCGCTTCTGTGAAAGGTGATCTGGCCAAGAACCAATCCCGTCTCAACCCCTCCATTCACAAGGAAGCCCCCATTCCGGTGGTGAGCCCGAATGCCTGCGGTTCGGCTTTCCGCAAGGTGGAAGACGATGGCGTCACCCGCATGGGCGTGGGTGCTGGCCAGCAAGGCCGCACCTATCGCGTTGAGATCACTGGTTTCAACAACTACAAACTGCACAAGCGCAGCAACCGTGTGCGCTTCATTCCGTTCGACAAACTGCTGGAGTACCAGCAGCAGATTCACCGCCAGGGTGGCAAGGTTGCCAGCCTCACACCAGTGAACTGATCTTTTTCTCCATCCCCTCGCCATCCCAGCCATGAAGGTCTCCGCAGGCACCCGCGGCAGCAGCTTCAGCAGCAACCGCCAAGTCACCATCAGCGTCACCGGCATCGTCAACAACGACTATGTGCGCAGCTCTGATTGCGTCATGCAGGTTCCCTACACCCGCATGAATGACACGCTTCGGCTCGTGAACCGCCTTGGCGGCAAGGTCACCAACGTCTCCGTCAGCGGCGGCGATATCGCATCGGATTGATTCCGGCGGGGACAACCCACGCCGCCTAGCGCCTGAAGCCTGGGGCCCTTCCTGGGCCTCTTCTCATCAAACCTCCTCCATGGGAGGTTTTTTTATGGCAGCACTGACCTGGATTTGAACGGGGCGGCGTGAACCCCGGAAGCCAGTCCAGGGTGAAGGAGAGTCTTCAGCCAGCCCGACTTGAGCCGGGGACTCGACCATGAAACACACCAGGCCTTCACCCGAACAGATCCTCCGCACGCTCCAGCCCGAAGGCCTTCCCCGAAGCAGTGGAAGCTTCTGGCTGAGGCAGAGCTGGAGAAGGCAATGCGCAAAGACCTTGCCGAGAGCAACATCTGAGCCCGGAACTCCGGCGCAGGGCCGTCGTGGTCCTGCAGGAGCGATACCGGGCATCTGAACGCTTCGTCTGTCGGGTGGCTGGCCAGCACAGCAGCACGCAGCGCCATGGCGGCAAGGCCATCGATCTGGAGGAGAGCAAGCTCCGGCGGCGTCCCCTAAGGATCGCGGCCGAACACATCCGCTGGGACAGCCGCATGGCCTATCGCCTTCTGCGTGAGGCCTGGATGGTGAATCACAAGTGAGTGCAACGGCTGTGGCGGGAGATAGGCCTGCAGCGCCCCACTCCTCGCAAGCAGAAGCGTGCACGACCCGCCGAAGGCTCCGTGCGGCCTCACCAGGGTGAGCATCCCCATCAGGTGTGGGCCATGGACGTCCAGTTCGATGCCACCGCTGATGGAAGGCGGCTCAAGTTCCTGAACGTGATCGACGAGGACAGCCGCCTGTGCCAGGCGATCCGTCTGGGACGGCGTTGCAAGGCCATAGATGTGGTGGCGGTGCTGGAGAAGCTCATCAGGCTCTACCCAGCTCAGGCCTTCATCCGCAGTGACAACGGGCCGGAGTTCATTGCTCATGCCCTCAGACGCTGGAGCGAGGGCAGCGGTACGGGAACGGCCTAGATCGAGCCAGGGTCGCCTTGGCAGAACGGCTGCCGAGTCGTTGAACGAACGGTTCCGCGATGCGTTCCTGAAGACGGAACTGTTCTCGACACCAACCGAGGCCCAGTTGCCATCAGACCAATGGCAGAGGGACCACAACACCCATGAGCTCCGCTTGACTTCGTCTACAGGCCACACTCAGCGCTCCAGGGTCATGCGCCCCTGGGAGCAGCTCAACTGGGAGCTGCAGCATGGCCACAACCAACAACTCTCCTTCGGCCTGGACCGATCAAGGGGGTGACTTCAGGGGTGCGGTCGGGCAGCGCGGAGCTGGGCTGGCCAGTGTCAATCCGAACCGAGCTGAACTGGACGCACTTGACCAGCACGGAATCGGACTGGACGCGTTGATCCCCTCAACGTTGAACTTGCAGCGCTCGAGCAGGATTCCCACAACTCGTGGGCATCAAAGTGATCCCACACATGGGATTTTCACCAGGTTTCTGTTCGCTCAGATACATTCACTGGGGCCTGCCACCTCAGCCTGAGCACAGAATGCCTGGCTTCACCACGCAAAAGCCTTGCCCCGCAATGGATATCAGCAGGCAATGACCATTTGTTAAGCATCGCTCACAAGATTAGGCGTTGGGCCAAAAATACGTAGGCCAAGTCGGGGGTCCGCTGGCACCGGTCAAACAACGGTGTTCAGCGCAAGACACACCTTTCTGGCTCGCGTGAACGCCTTTGGCGCTCTCGCTTTGCACACCCACCCTCCCGACCCCACCCGTCGAGAACAGGAGCTCATTTACATGTTCGACGCCTTCACCAAGGTCGTTGCTCAGGCTGATGCCCGCGGCGAATTCCTCAGCAGCGCCCAGATCGACGCCCTGGCGTCGGTTGTCGCTGACAGCAACAAGCGCATGGATGCTGTCAACCGCATCACCTCCAACGCCTCCAGCCTCGTCACCAACGCTGCTCGCGATCTCTTCGATCAACAGCCTGCTCTGATCGCCCCCGGTGGCAACGCCTACACCCATCGCCGCATGGCTGCCTGCCTGCGCGACATGGAGATCATCCTTCGCTACGTCACCTACGCCGTCTTCACCGGCGACGCTTCCGTCCTGGAAGATCGTTGCCTCAACGGCCTTCGCGAAACCTATCTCGCCCTCGGCGTCCCCGGCGCTTCGGTGGCTGAAGGAGTCCGCA